>NZ_JBEXJR010000011.1:0-358771 GCF_040609235.1 Streptomyces sp. NPDC004732 | reverse complement strand
CCGACAACGCGGCTGGGGGTCCCCCCGCGCCCTTCAGGCGTGGGGGAGGGCGTGCCGGGCGTCGCGGGGCAGGCGGGACTTCCGACACAGGCCCTGGGCGAGGCCACGGCCGCGTAGCGGGCGGACGTCACGCACGCGTCCGATTGACGGGGGCCGTCTCCGGGAACCCGTCATCCGTGTCCCGCCGCATCGAAGACCTCGCCCCCGCCACCGACCTCCCGCCCGCCGGAGACCTCGTGCCCATCGAGGACCTCGCGCTCATCGGCGACCACCAGACGGCCGCCCTCGTCGGCAGGGACGGCTCCATCGGATGGCTCTGCCTGCCCCGCTTCGACTCGGCCGCCTGCTTCGCCGCGCTGCTCGGCGACGAGGAGAACGGCCACTGGCGCCTGGCGCCCGTGGGCGCGGGCCCTTGCACCCGCCGCGCCTACCGCCCCGACTCCCTGGTCCTCGACACGGAGTGGGACACCGATGACGGCTCTGTGCGCGTCACGGACTTCATGCCGCAGCGCGACCGCGCCCCCGACGTCATCCGCATCGTCGAGGGACTCAAGGGGCGCGTCACCCTGCGCAGCACCCTCCGGCTCCGGTTCGACTACGGCTCGGTCGTGCCCTGGATGCGGCAGGAGGACGGCCACCGCGTCGCCGTGGCGGGACCCGACTCCGTGTGGCTGCGCAGCGAGCCCGCCGTGCACACCTGGGGCCACGCCTTCGGCACGCACTCCGAGTTCACCGTCGAGGAGGGCGAGAAGGTCGCGTTCGTCCTCACCTGGCACCCCTCGCACGAACCGCGCCCCGCGCTCGTCGACCCGTACGAATCGCTGCGCCACAGCCTGGACGACTGGCGCGCCTGGACGGCACGCTGCCACTACGAAGGACCGCATCGCGACGCGGTCGTCCGCTCCCTGATCACCCTCAAGGCCCTCACGTACGCCCCGACGGGCGGCATCGTCGCCGCCCCCACCACCTCGCTGCCCGAGGAACCCGGCGGGGTGCGCAACTGGGACTACCGCTACTGCTGGCTGCGCGACTCCACCCTCACCCTCGGCGCCCTGCTCGCGGCAGGCTTCTCCGACGAGGCCGAGGCGTGGCGCGACTGGCTGCTGCGCGCGGTCGCGGGCAACCCGGCGGACCTGCAGATCGTGTACGGCCTCTCCGGAGAGCGCCGATTGCCCGAGTACGAGGTTCCGTGGCTGTCCGGGTACGCGGACTCCGCCCCGGTGCGCATCGGCAACGAAGCGGTCGAACAACTGCAGCTCGACGTGTACGGCGAGGTCGTCGACTCGCTCGCCCTCGCCGACCGTTCGGGCCTCGCCACGCCGCCGCACGCCTGGCACCTGCAGCTGTCCCTGCTCGAATTCCTGCACCAGAAGTGGCGGGAGCCCGACCAGGGCCTGTGGGAGGTGCGCGGCCCGCGCAGGCACTTCGTGTACTCCAAGGTGATGGTCTGGGTCGCCGCCGACCGCACGGTGCGCGCCCTGGAGAAGAACCCGAAGCTGCCCGGCGACGTCGAGCGGTGGCGGAAGCTGCGGGACGAGGTGCACCGCGAGGTCTGCGAGCGCGGCTACGACCCGGAGCGCAACACGTTCACGCAGTCCTACGGCTCCGCCGAACTGGACGCCTCGCTGCTGCTCATACCGCGTGTGGGGTTCCTGCCGCCCGACGACCCGCGCGTCATCGGCACCATCGACGCGGTCCATGCCGAGCTCGGCCACGAGGGGCTCCTGCGCCGCTACACCGCCGACCAGACGGCCATCGACGGCCTGCCGGGCCAGGAGGGCGTCTTCGTCGTCTGCTCGTTCTGGCTGGCGGACGCGCTGCACATGACGGGCCGCACCAAGGAGGCGCGCGAGCTGTTCGAGCGCCTGCTCGCGCTCCGCAACGACGTGGGGCTGCTCGCGGAGGAGTACGACCCCTCGTCCCGCCGTCAGCTCGGCAACTTCCCGCAGGCATTCAGCCACATCGGCCTGGTGAATACCGCCCTCGCGCTCTTCGGGGCGGACGCGGGAGGATAGGGCCATGGATCTTGGACTGAAAGACCGCGTCTACGTAGTCACCGGCGCCACCCGCGGCCTCGGCAACGCCACCGCCCGCGAGCTGGTCGCGGACGGGGCGAAGGTCGTGCTCACGGGCCGTCAGCAGAAGACGGTGGACGAGGCGGCCGCCGAGCTGGGCCCGAACGCGGTGGGCGTCGCCGCGGACAATGCCGACCCGGCCGCCGCGGCCGCCCTCGTCGCCGCGGCCCGTGAGCACTTCGGCCGCTTCGACGGCGTACTGATCAGCGTCGGCGGGCCAGCACCGGGCTTCGTCGCGGACAACACCGACGAGCAGTGGCAGGCGGCGTTCGAGTCGGTCTTCCTCGGCGCGGTGCGGCTCGCCAGGGCCGCGGCCGCGGAGCTCGGCGAGGGCGGCGTCATCGGCTTCGTGCTCTCCGGGTCGGTGTACGAGCCGATCGCGGGCCTGACGATTTCGAACGGCCTGCGGCCGGGGCTCGCCGGGTTCGCCAAGTCCCTCGCGGCCGAGCTCGGCCCGCGCGGCATCCGGGTGGTCGGCGTGCTCCCCGGCCGGATCGGCACCGACCGCATGCGTCAGCTGGACGGCCTCTCCCCCGACCCCGAGGCCACCCGCGCCGCGAACGAGGCGGGCATCCCCCTGCGCCGCTACGGCACGCCGCAGGAATTCGGCCGCACCGCGGCGTTCCTGCTCTCGCCCGCGGCGTCGTATCTGACGGGGATCATGGTCCCGGTGGACGGCGGCTCACGCGCCGGGTTCTGACGGCGCGAGCCTCAACTCACCCGTTCCGCGCGGTGCTTGGCGGCCCGCAGGCGGACCGTGGCCGGGAGCGAGGCCAGGCCCGCCGAGTCGCGGGCCCGGCCGAGCGTGTCGGCGGAGAGCCGGTGCAGCGCTTCGGACGGCGTGGCGTGCGGGGCCAGGACGAGCTCCACGCGCGCCTGCGGGGTGCTGCGCCGGCCGGTCAGCACGACCTGGGCGCGCTCGACGCCGTCCAGCGTCTCGGCCTCCTTGGCCAGTACGTTCTCCATCGCCCGGCCGCGCAGCAGCGCACCCTCGCCGTCCCCGGTCTCCACCAGGACCTCCGCGAGGCGGCGCCTGCGCAACTGGGCGGAGAGCGACCACAGCGCGAGCAGCACGCACACCGCGAGGGCGGCGATGACCGTGGGCCAGAACCATCCGTCGCCCCGCCACCGCGCCCGGTCGGCCGCGCTGACCAGCACGTCGTGCCGACCGTCGTGGATCCACCAGGAGGGCGGGGAAGCGCCGAGCCCGACGGCGAGCACGGAGCCGCCGAGGACGAGCAGGACCAGCCCGACGAGAGCCAGGAGCACGCGGTTGACCGTGCGCAGCACGCCGCTCACCCCTTCCTGCCCGGCCGGGCCACCCGAACGGAGAGTCCGGGGGCGCGGGCCAGTCCGAGGTCGCGGATGCCGTCGGCCAGTGTTGCGTCCAGGTCGCCTCGTACGTCGTCGAGTTCGCGGAAGTGGGAGACGGCGCGCACGTCCACCTTGGAGCGCTTCATCCGGACCCGCACGGACTGCACGCCGGGCACGTCCATGGCGCGGTCGCGGAGCACCATGGCGGCGGCCCCGCGGTACAGCCCCGCGCGCACGTCGGAGTGGGTGCGGCGCATCGGCAGGATGCCGCGCTGCCCGGGCGTCGCGGCGAGCACGATGAGCCAGATCCCGAGGGCGGCGGCGACCGCGGCCCCGGCGAGCACGGCCGTGTCGTCGAGGGGGCGGCTGCCGAGCTGCCGGGCCAGTTCGCGTCGCCAGTGCATCGCCGGATGGTCGGCCCGGACGGCGACGACGTCGTAGAGGAGCAGCCCGGCGGCGCCGAGGACCACCAGGGCGACGAGGGCCGCGGGCACGCGGCGGGGCGCCCAGAACCGGGCGGCCTTCTCTTCGTCGTCGGAGAGCGTGGGCAGCGGGTCGTAGGCCGCCGCGGAGGCCGACTGGCCGAACTCGCCCTCGGACTGCTCGATGACCGGCAGCGGCTGGGTGCCGCCACCCCCTCGGGGTTCACTCATCGTGTCCTCCCCTGTGCCGCGGCGCGCACCTGCGCGGAGTGCAGCCGCTCCACCTGAACGGCCACCTCGGGTACGTCCATCCCCGCCAACGCCTCTACCCGCTCGGCGACATGGCGACGCACCGCGCCGCACTGCCCGCCGATGTCGCAGGGGTAGTCCAGCTCCAGGCTGACCCGGATACGGGCCGATTCACGGTGGACGGAGACCGTGGCGCGCGGCGGCGAGCCGTCCGCCGGAACCGCGTCCACCGCCTCGCGCGCCGCCCGTGCGGCGATCTTCGCGACGACCCGGTCGGCGATCCGGGTCGCGCCGCGCTCCCGGGGCGCGACCTGTGCCGCCACCGCTCACCGCCGCCGGTCGCCGCGGCTGCGGAAGAAGTCGCCGGGCTCCAGGTCCCCCTCGAGGAACCTCCCGGCGACGAAGCCGATGGCGCCCAGGGCGGCCACCAGCAGGAACGCCCCGAACCCGCCGAAGTATCCGGCGAAGCCGAGTGCCATTCCGGCGACCATGCCGATCACGGCCATACTCATCGTGCGCTCCTTGTCGAGACGTCATCGAAGACGCCGTCGAGGACGTCCTACTGAAGGCGTCCCTGCGGCTCGTCGTCTTCCTCGTCGGGCAGCTTCACATCGCTCACCGCGATGTTGACCTCGACGACCTCGAGCCCGGTCATGCGCTCGACGGCCGTGATCACGTTCTCCCGCACGTCCTGTGTGACGTCCGCGATCGAGACGCCGTACTCGACGACGATCTCCAGGTCGAGCGCGGTCTGCACCTCGCCGACCTCGGCCTTCACACCGCGGGACACGGACTTCGAGCCGCCGGGCACCCGGTCGCGCACGGCGCCGAAGGTGCGTGCGAGGCCGCCGCCCATCGCGTGCACGCCTTCGACGTCACGCGCGGCGAGGCCCGCGATCTTCTCGACGACGCCGTCCGCGATGGTGGTGCGGCCCCGGCTGGCGGGATCACCGCCGCCCCTGCCGGGCGCGGGCCTCGCCGCGTTCTCGTCCGGGGAGTACTTCTCCAGCGTCTGAGACGCCTTGCGCTGTCCGGTGTCGGTCATGGCCGTGCCGTCCCTTTCAAAAGGGGAACTGCCCCGTGGGGAATCTGATCCGTCGAGTGGGGCTGCTTCTCAGCCCACATTAAGCGCGGCCCCACCCCCGCGCGCCCGGGATGCGGCAGGCTTGAGCCATGACGGGCGAGGGTTGGACGCAGGCGGTACGCCGACAGCTGGGGCTCGGCCGGGTGCTGCCGCTGGGCGGCGCCGCGGACGGCGCGTGGGTGACGGAATCGGCGGTGGACGGCGCGTTGCGCCGGATGGCTGAGCGGGTGCCCGGCGTGCGTCTCGGCACGGTCCGCCTCGCGCTGGCCGCTCCGGATGCGGCGTCCGTCGCGGCCGTGCCGTCACCGCCGAGCGCGCTGCCGCCCGGGCCGCTGCGGATCAGCGCGGAGTTCGCGGCCGTCGCGGGCGAGCCGCTGCCCGCGGCGGCGGACCGGCTGCGCGCCGCACTGTCGGAGGCGGCGGACGGGCTCGGCCTGGTGACGGACGGGGTGGACCTGAAGGTGACGGCCCTGCTCGACACGGCAGAGGAGGGCGACGTAGCCGTAGAGAGCCACGCGGGCGGCACCAGCGCCGGTGACGGCGCGACGGACGGCGACGGCGACGAGGCGCGTGCCGAGCGGGCCGCCCTGTCGGTGCTCGGGGTGGCCCGGCTGACCGGCGTGCTCGGCCGGGCCGTGCACATCGAGGAGCGCCAGGCGACGGGCTCGCTGCCGCGCCGCCACGCGCGCGTGGAGCTCGCGACGGACCACGGGCACCGCGCTCTGGACGTGGCGCTCGCGGTCCGCGCGGCGGTCGGCGCGGCCCTGCCCGATCACCCGTCGGTGGCCGTGCTCGTCACCGAAGTGCGGTAGCGGACCTGCGGCAGGGCGTCAGTCGCCGAGGCCCGCGAGGTCGCGCAGCCGACGTCCCTGTGCGGCGCGCTCGGCGACGCGCTGCTCCTCGTAGGAACGGCCCGTGGCACCCTGCAGCAGCGCCTTGGTCTCGATGACGGCGTCCCGGGGCGCGGCGACGAGCGCGGCGGCCAAGTCCTTGGCGGCAGCGTCGAGTTGGTCGGCGGGCACGACGAGGTTGGCAAGGCCCACCCGCTCGGCCTCGTCCGCGTGGACGAAGCGCCCGGTGGCGCAGATCTCCAGCGCGCGGGCATAGCCGACGAGCCCCACCAGCGGGTGCGTGCCGGTGAGGTCGGGGACCAGGCCCAGGCTGGTCTCGCGCATGGCGAACTGCACGTCGTCCGCCGCGATCCGCAGATCACAGGCGAGCGCGAGCTGGAAGCCGGCGCCGATGGCGTGGCCCTGGACGGCGGCGATGGACACGATGTCGCTGCGCCGCCACCAGGTGAACGCTTCTTGGTACTCGGTGATCGTGGCGTCGAGAAGACCGTCCTCACCGCGTGCCAGATCGATGAAGGACGGTTCGCCGTCGAAGCCCTCGGGCGTGAACGCCTGCCGGTCCAGGCCCGCGGAGAAGGACTTGCCCTCTCCGCGCAGCACCACGACTCGGACGTTGCCCGGCAACAGCTGACCGGCCTCGACCAACGCCCTCCACAGCGCGGGAGATTGGGCGTTGCGCTTGGCCGGATTGGTCAGCGTCACCGTGGCGACGGCCTCGTCGATGGTGAGGCGTACGCCGTCCTTGTCGAGAACCGGTGCGAGCTCGCTGTCGGACGAAGCCATGGGGTGCCTCCGATGGGGGTGCGGTCGGACCGGACGCTGGGAGCGCCCGTAAGTGACTGCACAGTAACCACCCGGCCAGTCACCCGACCGACCGGGTGGTCACCATCGGACCATGGGACAGCGTGCCGCCTGCCGTCAGCCGGCGGCGGCCTTCTTGCCTCGCGTCGCCCCGCCGCGTCCCCGCAGCGTGACGCCGGATTCGCTGAGCATGCGGTGCACAAAGCCGTACGAGCGGCCGGTCTCCTCGGCCAACGCCCGGATGCTCGCACCGCCGTCGTACTTCTTCTTCAGGTCTGCCGCGAGCTTGTCGCGCGCGGCGCCGGTTACCCGGCTGCCCTTCTTCAGAGTCTCGGCCACCCGTGCCTCCTCATGGGAAGTGCGCTCTGGACTTCTCATGATCACCCCTCCCGGGCTTCCTGGCCACCCATTCGACAAGGTCCGTACGGCGCGCTTCCCCTCTTCGGGGGCGTCTACCACGATCGGAATTAACGATTCCGCGCGTCGGTCCAGCCGAAGCGGAACGGGCAATGCAGCGAATCTCCAGGTCAGCGCCGTATCGGGCGATGAGGCACCCGTTGTCGCAGCTCGGCGCCAAAATCCGTGTATGACACACCTCGGTACGAGGAGAGCTCACACAGATGAGGGATCACGGATCGGCCGAATGATCCATACGCAGTGGATCAGTCATTCGATCAAGCGAGGTGGACGCTGTGGCACGGTGCTCAGGCGAGCGCGACCAGATCCGCGTAGTCCTGGCCCCACAGGTCCTCGACGCCGTCCGGCAGCAGGATGATGCGCTCCGGCTGGAGCGCCTCGACGGCGCCCTCGTCGTGCGTGACGAGGACGACGGCTCCCTTGTAGGTGCGCAGTGCGCCGAGGATCTCCTCGCGGCTCGCCGGGTCGAGGTTGTTGGTGGGCTCGTCCAGGAGGAGGACGTTGGCCGAGGAGACGACCAGGGTCGCGAGCGCGAGCCGGGTCTTCTCACCGCCGGAGAGCACTCCCGCGGGCTTGTCGACGTCGTCTCCGGAGAAGAGGAACGAGCCGAGCGTCTTGCGCACCTCGACGAGGTCGAGGTCGGGGGCGGCCGAGCGCATGTTCTCCAGGACCGTGCGCTCGGGGTCGAGCGTCTCGTGCTCCTGCGCGTAGTAGCCCAGCTTGAGGCCGTGGCCCTCGATGACCTGGCCGGTGTCGGGCTTCTCGGCGCCGCCCAGGAGCCGCAGCAGCGTGGTCTTGCCCGCGCCGTTGAGGCCGAGGATGACGACGCGCGAGCCCTTGTCGATGGCGAGGTCGACGTCGGTGAAGATCTCCAGCGAGCCGTACGACTTCGACAGGCCCTCGGCCATCAGCGGCGTCTTGCCGCACGGCGAGGGCTCGGGGAAGCGGAGCTTGGCGACCTTGTCGTTCTGACGCACCGCCTCCAGGCCCGCGAGGAGCTTGTCGGCCCGCTTGGCCATGTTCTGCGCGGCGACGGTCTTGGTGGCCTTGGCGCGCATCTTGTCGGCCTGCGAGTGGAGCTGGGAGGCCTTCTTCTCGGCGTTCTGACGCTCGCGCTTGCGGCGCTTCTCGTCGGACTCGCGCTGCTGCTGGTAGAGCTTCCAGCCCATGTTGTAGACGTCGATCTGGGTGCGGTTGGCGTCCAGATAGAAGACCTTGTTGACGACCGTCTCGACGAGGTCGACGTCGTGGGAGATCACGATGAAGCCGCCGCGGTACGTCTTCAGGTAGTCCCGGAGCCAGACGATCGAGTCGGCGTCGAGGTGGTTGGTCGGCTCGTCGAGGAGGAGCGTGTCGGCATCCGAGAAGAGGATGCGGGCCAGCTCGATGCGGCGGCGCTGACCACCGGAGAGCGTGTGCAGGGGCTGGCCCAGCACGCGGTCGGGGAGGTTGAGCGCGGCGGCGATGGTGGCGGCCTCGGCCTCGGCGGCGTACCCGCCCTTGGTGAGGAACTCCGTCTCCTGGCGCTCGTACTGCTTGAGGGCCTTCTCACGGGTGGCGCCCGCGCCGTTCGCGATGCGCTGCTCGTTCTCGCGCATCTTGCGGATCAGTACGTCGAGTCCGCGCGCGGAGAGGATGCGGTTGCGGGCCAGCACCTCGAGGTCGCCGGTGCGCGGGTCCTGCGGGAGGTAGCCGACCTCTCCGGAGCGGGAGATCGTGCCGCCCGCGGGGATGCCTTCACCCGCCAGGCACTTGGTGAGGGTGGTCTTGCCCGCGCCGTTGCGGCCGACGAGGCCGATGCGGTCGCCCTTCGCGATGCGGAAGGTGGCGTTCTCGATGAGGATGCGGGCGCCGGCGCGCAGCTCGATGCCGGAAGCGGTGATCACGGAGTTCTCCAGAAACAGGGTGGACGGCGAGAGGGACGACTGAGGTGCTCAGGACCGGTGTCTATGCCGTCCAACTGAGGAGAGGTGCTGCCATGGCAGCCATTCTAACGGGCCGCCGCAACTACTTTTCCGGGCTGCGGCCGCCGCCGGGGCCCCGCTCCAGGTCCCCGTTGCCCAGCGGAGTGCGGCCCGGAACGATTCTGCCGTAGTCGTCCACCGCGACGACCTGCTCGGTCCAGGCCGCGGCCGGGCCCGCGCAGGGCTGGGCGACCAGGAGCGCCCCGTCGCGGCGGACCGAGCGTGCCGGTGCGAAGGCGCAGCCGGTCCTGGCGGGCAGCACCCAGCGCAGGTCGCCGTCCGCGGTGCGGTAGGCGGCGATGCGGTGCGGGGTGACGACGGCCAGCATGGCGGCGTCCGGGGTGAGCGGCTGCAGGACCCCTGCGCCGCCGTGGGCGTCCGGGGTGCGCAGCCAGTCGGCGCTCGCGGGGACGGCGCGGTGCCAGCGCACGGAGCCGCCGTCGCCGCGGGCCGTGTCGGTGACCAGGCCGTCGTTCCAGAGCGCGAAGGCGTGGCCCGGCGCGGGCAGGAGCGCCACGGGACGGTGTCCCGCGCGCGTGTAGGTCCAGCGGCGGCTGCCGCTCTCCTTGTCGTACGCCTCGACGGCCCGGCCCTTCGCGCGCAGCGCGGGGTCGCCGACGGGCAGGGCACCATCCACACCGTCCACGCGCGCGTGGACGGTGAGACGGTCTCCGTAGGGGGCGGGCCGCGCGTGGTGGGCGGCGGTGACGAGCGGCAGGGCGAGCACGGCGAGGGCCATGGGCAGCGCGATGTGCGTGCCCCGACGGGCCGGGGCGCGGCCCGTCGCGTCGAGCGGCAGAGCGGACATGACGCCCCCTTCGGTACCACTGCCCACGGATCAGGCGCAGAGCGTAGCGGCGGGGGTCGGGGCGGCCGCCGTGCGGCGGGGCGACACGGCGCGGGGAGCGCTCCGCGTCCCCCGTTCGGACCTTCCTCCGGCGCCCGGCGGGGGCGGGCGTACCAGGATGAAGTGGCCGGTGGTCCGGCGCGGGACGGCGTGGGTCGTCCCGGATGCCCGGCAGAGGGGTGCACCCATGCAGTTCGACGACGACGCCGACCTGGACACCTCGGAGGTGCAGGACGTGCGCGGCAGCCGGATCCCCGGCGGCCGGGCGACGGTGGGTGGCGGCATCGCCGGTCTGATCGCCCTGCTCCTGGGGCTCTTCTTCGGCGTCGGCCCCGACCAGCTGGGCCTCTCCTCAGGCAACGAGGAGCCTGCGGCCACGTCGTCGTCCCTCGCGCAGGTGCAGCAGACCTGCCACAAGGGGCGGGACGCGAACAGCAAGGAGGACTGCCGCATCGTGGCGGTGGTCAACAGCGTCCAGGACTTCTGGCGCCCCGAGTTCCAGCGCAGACAGGGCACGTACTCCCCCGCGCAGACCATCCTGTTCAGCGGCCGGACGGGCACCGCCTGCGGCACCGCCACCTCGGCGGTCGGCCCCTTCTACTGCCCCGGCGACCGGCGGGTCTATCTGGACCTGGGCTTCTTCGACGACCTGCGGTCCAAGTTCGGCTCCAGCGGCGGGCCCTTCGCGCAGGCCTACGTCGTGGCGCACGAGTACGGGCACCACGTGCAGAACCTGATGGGGACCCTGCAGCGCTCCCAGGACGGCCGCACGGGCCGTGACAGCAACGCCGTGAAGGTCGAGCTGCAGGCCGACTGCTACGCCGGGGTGTGGGCGCGGCACGCGACGCGCAGCCCGGACGACCGCACGGGCAGGACGCTGATCAGCAGCCTCGACGACAACGACATCCGCGACGGCCTGGACGCGGCGGCCGCGGTGGGCGACGACCGGATCCAGGAGAAGTTCCAGGGCCGGGTCACCCCGGAGTCCTGGACGCACGGCTCGGCCGAGCAGCGCCAGCAGTGGTTCTACGAGGGCTATCGCACCGGCGACATGGGCCGGTGCAACACCTTCCGCTGACAGGCGGGCGCCCTGCCGCTCACTCGCCGCCGGTGTGGACCTGGAAGGCCGCCCGGCGCACGGCCTTGGCGAGCGCCGGGTCGGGGTGGGCCGCGGCGAGGGCGACCAGGACCTGCACGGTGCGGGGGTGCCCGACGCGGCGCACCTCGTCGAGGAGGGCGGGCACGGTGGGCTGGACCGCCGACTCCAGGTGCCGGACGAGCAGTTCGGCCTCTCCGTGGTCGGCGACGGCCGCCGCGGTGTCGACCCACAGCCAGGTGGACTCCTCGCGGGTCAGCACGAGATGGACGTCCTCGGGGTCGGCGCCCTCCTGCTCGGCGAGCCACAGCAGCGCGTAGGGCCGCAGCGAGGGCTCCTCGACGACGGTCCTGACCTCCGGCTCGGCCGGGGCGCCGACGACGCGCAGGGCCTCGAAGGCGAGACCGCGCAGCAGGGCGTCCTCGCCGCGGGCAGCGGTGAGGAGGTCGGTGACGGCGCTGCCGACGGGGCGGGCGGCGAGCCAGGCGCGGTATTCGGCGCGGGCCGCGTTGGGGCGCAGGCGGGCGCAGCCGCGCAGCATGTCCTCCGCGGCCTGCTCGAAGTGCCCGGCGGGGCTCTGTGCGGCGACGCAGATCTGTTCCAGCTTGACCCAGACCGCCCAGCTGCCGAGCGGGGTGAGCGTGGCCTGCCCGTCGGCGCAGGTGAGCGCGCCGACGGCGGCGAGGCCGTGCAGGGCCCAGTCGAGGAGGGCGGGGAGCGGGGCGTCCTGCGGGACCTCGGCGGGGGCGGCCGGTTCGGGCTGGGGGCCGTGCGCGATCTCGCAGCGTTCGGTGCGCAGCTCCGTGACGCGCTGGTCCAGGAGGTCGAGGAGCTGCGGCACGGGGACGGGGCCCGCCGACAGCTGCAGCAGGGACAGGACCTGCGGCATGGCTTCGACGGTCTCCGCGACGGCCGCGGGGGCGAGGTCGTCCGGCGCCGGGTGGGCCAGCGACCAGGCGTCGAAGAGGGCGACCCAGCCGCGCAGCACGGCGGTGTCGTCGCGGTCCCAGACGCGCAGCCGCCAGCCGGGGCGTGCGCTGTCGCCGTGCACCTCGATGAGGCCGGAGAGGCGGGCGGTGTCCCAGTCGGCGCGGACCTGAGCGGGGGTCAGCCCCAGTTCCTCGGCGGCCCGTTCGGCGGTGGCGTCGGACAGTGTGCCCTTGCCGTCGGGCGTCGCGCCGGTGCCGCCGGGGCCCGGGCGGAGGGCCGCGTCGGCCCAGCGGGCGACCCGTGCGGCGGCGGCGAGACCGGCTCGTGCGCCCCGCGCGAGCTCCGCGGGGGCGGGTGTGCCCTCCGGCGGACGGGGCGCGGGACGGCGCGTGCGGCGGTTGCCCATCGCGCCGGGCGCGGCGGACAGGGGCCGTGCTGGGTCGCGCCGGGCCTCTCCTCGCTCTTCGGCCCTCTGGCGGGGCGCGCGGACAAGTCGGAGCCTGGAGTCGCGCGGGGTACGGGACGTCACAGGAGCAGTCTTCCTGTTGACGGTCCGAAAACCCAAACGGAATGGCGGCGCAGGCCTTCGGGGGCGCTGCGCCGCGGGTGTGCGGGAGGGGCTTCGAACGGTCAGATCAGGGGGGTGAGGAAGCGCCGCAGCACCTCTTCGTAGCCCGCCGGGTCCGCGTTCCACATGGCGCCGTGGGGCGCGTTCGGAACGGGGTGCAAGGTGACGAGCTCCGGCCGCCGTTCGGCCATTTTGCGGGAGAGGCCCCAGGGCGCGACGGTGTCGTCGGGGCCGTGCACGACGAGGGTCGGCACCTTGAGCGCCTCGGGGCCCGCGGACGCCAGGATCCGGTCACCGCGCAGACCGGTGCGGCCCTGCGCCGCACGGACCGCAAGCGGAAGGAGTGGTCCCGGGGTGCGGCGGGCCCCGGCGAGGGCCCGCAGGGTGGTCTCCCAGTTCAGCACCGGGGAGTCGAGGACGAGGCCGCTGATGCGGTCGCGGAGCGCCGAGTGCGCGGCGGCGTGCAGGCACATGGCGGCGCCGGTGGACCAGCCGTGCAGGACGACGCGCTCGGCGCCGTTGCGCACGGCGTAGCGGATGGCGGCGTCCAGGTCGCGCCACTCGGTCTCGCCGAGGTGGCCGAGGCCGTCCGGGGAGCGGGGCGCGCCCAGGTCGCCGCGGTAGGCGAGGTCGAGGACGGGGACCCGCAGGCGGTGCAGGAAGTCCATGACGACCATGGGGTGCTCGCGGGTGGTGCCGAGGCCGTGCACCGTGATGACCCAGGTGTCCCGGGCGGCGGGCACGAACCAGGCGGGCAGGCCGCCGAGTTCGCCGGGGATGTCGACGTCGGCGTGGTCGAGGCCGAGCGCGGCGTGCGGGTCCCCGATGTGGACCTGGGGCGTCAGCCAGACGCGGGCGCCGGGTTCCAGGGTGCCGTGGGTGACGGCTTCGAGGCGGCGTACGACGGTGTCGGCCTCGTGCGGGGCGGACTCCAGGACGGGTCCGACGATCGCGTGGGTGCCGTTGCCGCTCAGGCCGTAGGTGCCGGGGCGCAGGCTCGCCAGGGCGCGGGTCAGGCTGATCTGGCCCGCGGCCGTGGCGTGCACGGTGAGGCGGGGCTCGGTCGGCAGGGGGCGGCCCGCGGGCGCCTTGAGGGCGGCGTCGCTGGCGAAACGGCCCGCCGCGATGGCGGCCGCGGCCGTTCCCAGGGCGGCTGTTACTGCGGTGACGGCCGCTGCCGTCGCTTTGGCTGGGCGCACCGTCCCAGTGTCCGGGGCGGAGGGCTCCGGGGCCAGTGGGCGGTGGCTCCGGGGTGACCGGGGCGGCCTGGGCGCACCGTCCCGCGTCAGTCGGCGGGCTGGCCGTACCCCTTCAGCCGCTCCTCCGCTTCGCGCAGCTGGGACGGCGACAGGAGGGTCGGGGCGTGGCCCGGGACGGCAGCGGCCGTGAGCCAGAGGCGGGACATCCATTCCAGTTGGGCCGTGCGGTCGTACGCCTGGGAGAGGTGGTCTCCGTAGGTGACCGTTCCGTGGTTCTGGAGGAGGCATCCCGTGCGGTCGCGCAGGGCGTGGAGCATGTGGTCGGCGAGCTCCTCGGTGCCGTAGAGCGCGTAGGGCGCGACGCGCGGCGGGCCGCCGAGGATGCCTGCCATGTAGTGGACCGCGGGGAGCTCGGAGACCAGCATCGAGACGGCCGTGGCGTGCACCGCGTGGGTGTGGACCACCGCACCCGCATCTGTGTTGCGGTAGATCGCGAGGTGCATGGGCAGTTCGCTGGTGGGCGAGAGGTCGCCGAAGAGCTGTCGTCCTTCGAGGTCGACGCCGACCGCGGCTTCGGGGCCCTCGGTGCGCAGGCGGTCGTACGGCACTCCGCTCGGTGTGACCAGGACGGTGCCGCCGACCCGCACCGAGACATTGCCCGAGGTGCCGACGACCAGGCCGTCGGTGACCGTCCTGCGGGCCGCGTCGACGAGCTCCGCCCAGGCCTTCGCGATGGCGTCCGTATCCCCATGGTCCCCGTGCTGCCGCTGCCACTGCCGCTGCTCAGTCATGCGGTGATCCTGCCAGCCGGGCACCGGACGGCGGAGGGGGTGCGGCACGCAGGGTGATCAGTATCTCTTCGACGGCGGCGGTGGGCTGTTCGAAGGGGCGTGGCCGCGGGGTGGCCGCCGGATGGCGGAGCCCGACACTCCGCCCAGTTTGCGGGCCCCCCGCCGTCGCTCCGTACGATCGCTGTCGGACACCGGGAACATACGAAGTGATGAGCCTCCACTTCGGGTCACCGCACCGCCCGGCCAAGTTCACTTTCCGTTCACCCGGATTGCCTACGTTCAACATGCCACTGACGTCCAACAGAAGCCTGGGTAAATGGAACACATCACGCTTCTCCTCGGGATCGTGATCGTTACCGCTCTCGTGTTCGATTTCACGAACGGTTTCCACGACACTGCCAACGCGATGGCGACGACCATCTCGACCGGCGCTCTGAAGCCCAAGACGGCGGTGGCCATGTCCGCCGTGCTGAACCTCGTCGGTGCCTTCCTCTCGGTGGAAGTCGCCAAGACGATCTCCGGCGGCATCGTCAATGAGGACGGCCTCAAGACAGAGGTCATCTTTGCCGCGCTCGTCGGCGCGATTCTCTGGAATCTCCTGACCTGGCTGGTGGGCCTGCCCTCCAGTTCCTCCCACGCGCTCTTCGGCGGCCTCATCGGCGCCGCGGTCATGTCGATGGGCTGGTCGTCGATCAACGGCGGCACCGTCGTCACCAAGATCCTGATCCCGGCCGTCGCGGCCCCGCTCGTGGCGGGCATCGCCGCGACGCTGGCCACGCGCCTGACGTACCGCATCGGCCGCAACACGGACCAGAAGTCCACCGCCAAGGGCTACCGCGCGGGTCAGATCGCCTCCGCCGGTCTCGTCTCGCTGGCGCACGGCACGAACGACGCGCAGAAGACCATGGGCATCATCACGCTCGCCCTCATCACGGGCGGCGTCCTGAACCCCGGTGCCAACCCCCCGATGTGGGTCATCGTCTCGGCCGGTATCGCCATCGCGCTCGGTACCTACCTCGGCGGCTGGCGCATCATCCGCACGATGGGCAAGGGCCTGACCGACCTCGCGCCGCAGCAGGGCTTCGCCGCCCAGACCAGCGCCGCGACGGCGATCCTCGCCTCCTCGCACATCGGCTTCTCGCTCTCCACCACCCAGGTCTGCTCCGGCGCCGTGATGGGCGCGGGCCTCGGCCGCAAGGGCGGCGTCGTCCGCTGGTCGACCGCGACCCGGATGTTCGTCGCGTGGGGCCTGACCCTGCCGGCCGCCGGTCTGGTCGGCGCGGGCGCCGAGTTCCTCACCAAGCAAGGCCCCTGGGGCATCGCGGTCACCGCCGCGCTGCTCGTCGGCGGCTCGGCCGTGATCTGGGTGCTCTCGCGGCGCAACGCCATCGACCACACCAACGTCACCGACGACGAGATCCGCCCGGCCGACGAGACCACGGGCGCCGAGCCCGCGGGCGTCGTGACCACTGCGATCGCCGCCGTCACGCCGCCCCCCACGGGCACCCTGGCCGCCTCGACCGTCGCGGACGAGTCCGTCAAGGCCGGAGTCACGGCCCCGACCACAACCACGACCGGCGCCATGGCGGACCCCGCCCGGCCCGCGACGGTGTAAGGACAGATCAGCATGAGCATCGACTGGGCAGCTCTCGGCTCCGTCTTCGGAGTCAGCCTCGCGGTGACGGTGGCCCTGGTGGGCCTGTTCACGCTCGGCATCGTCGGCCTCTCCCAGCAGGACAAGGCGGCCACCGCTACGGCTGGGGGGCGCCCGGCGACGATGGCGCGCACCGGCGCGTACGCCTGCTTCGCGCTGTGCGCGGCGGCCGTGGCGTACGGGATCTATCTGATCGTCGCCTGACGGCAGCCGACCCCCGGTCGGCAACGGCGTTCCCGGATGGGGCGCGGAGCGTACGAAACGCTCCGCGCCCCACTCGTGTGTCGGGACCCCCGTGTGGGCCCCAACACACTCTCCCGCCGCAGGTCAACGGCGAGTTGACGGGCGTTCGGGGACCGTGGTGGACTGCCGGGGCCAACTACGGCGGCAGAAGAGGAAGCCGGTGCGAATCCGGCGCGGTCCCGCCACTGTCACCGGGGAGAACCCTCCCCGTGAGCCAGGAACTCTCGCCACCGATCACGTCGAACCAGGGCGCGGACACCCTGAGTGAGGACATATCGCCATGCGCGGCCGCCCGGTGCCGGTTCCCTCCCTGAGTACGAGTCCTCTCCTCAGCGCGACGGCGGGCTGAGCCCATGAGTGCCGATCGCGACTTCGCGTACGGCGCCGCCGCCGGATTCCTCGGTGACCTGCTGCTCGGCGATCCCCGCAGGGGCCACCCGGTCGCCGCGTTCGGGCGGGCGGCGGGCGCCGTCGAGCGGGTGCTGTGGCGGGACCACCGCGGGTGGGGCGCGCTGCACACCCTGGTCTGCGCCGGGGGCGCGGCGGGTGCCGCCGCGCTCACTTCCGCTCTCGTACGCCGCTCAAGCGCGAAGCGTGCCGGATCCGTGGCGCTGACCGCCGCCGCGACCTGGGCCGTGCTCGGCGGGACCTCGCTCGGACGCGAGGCGCGGGCCGTCGGCGGGGCGCTGGAGGCCGGTGACATCGAGGTCGCCAGGGAGCGGCTGCCCCATCTGTGCGGGCGGGACCCGCAGGCGCTGGACGCCGACGGCATCGCGCGGGCCGTCGTGGAGTCCGTCGCGGAGAACACCTCAGACGCCGTGGTGGGAGCGCTCGTGTGGGGCGCCGTCGGCGGGGTGCCGGGACTCGTCGCCTTCCGTGCCGTGAACACCCTCGACGCGATGGTCGGGCACAAGTCCGCGCGCTACCGGCGCTACGGATGGGCCTCGGCGCGGCTCGACGACGTCTTCGGCTGGCCCGGCGCGCGGCTCACCGCCGCGCTGGCCGTGCTCGCTGGGGACTCGCCCTCGGGGGCGGTGCGGGCATGGCGTTCCGATGCCGCGAAACACCCGAGTCCCAACGCGGGGCCCGTCGAGGCCGCCTTCGCGGGGGCTTTGGGCGTACGCCTCGGGGGGACCCTCTCGTACGCGGGACGGGTCGAGCACCGGCCCGTGCTCAACGCGGACGGGCACGACGTGCGCGTGGCGGACATCGAGCGGGCGGTGAAGCTCTCCCGGCGCGTGGGCCTGCTGGCCCTCGGCGTCGCGGCCGCCGCCCGGCTGACGTCCGGCAGGTCCAGCAGATCCAGTAAGCCAGGGAGAGCCTCGTGAGCGGTGGACTGCTCGTCGCCGGAACCACCTCGGACGCCGGGAAGAGCGTCGTCACCGCGGGCATCTGCCGGTGGCTGACCCGCAAGGGTGTCTCCGTCGCGCCCTTCAAGGCGCAGAACATGTCCCTCAACTCCTTCGTCACCCGCGAAGGCGCCGAGATCGGGCGGGCGCAGGCCATGCAGGCGCAGGCCGCCCGCGTCGAGCCGACCGCGCTGATGAACCCCGTGCTGCTCAAGCCGGGCGGCGACCGCTCCAGCCAGGTCGTCCTGATGGGCAAACCGGTCGGCGAGATGAGCGCGCGCGGCTACCACGGGGGGCGCCAGGCGGCGCTGCTCGACACCGTCGTGGGTTGCCTGGAGGAGCTCCGGTCCACCTACGACGCCGTGATCTGCGAGGGCGCAGGCAGCCCCGCCGAGATCAACCTGCGGCGCACCGACATCGTGAACATGGGCATAGCGCGCGCCGCCCGCTTTCCCGTCCTGGTGGTCGGGGACATCGACAGGGGCGGGGTGTTCGCGTCGTTCTTCGGGACGACGGCGCTGCTCAGCGCCGAGGACCAGGAGCTGGTCGCCGGATACCTGGTCAACAAGTTCCGCGGCGACGTCTCCCTCCTCGAACCCGGCCTCGACATGCTGCTCGACCTCACCGGGCGGCGCACGTACGGCGTGCTGCCGTTCCAGCACGGGCTCGGCATCGACGAGGAGGACGGCCTGCGGGTGTCCCTGCGGGGCGCCGTCCGGGAGTCCGTGGTGGCCCCGCCGGTCGGCGAGGACGTGCTGCGGGTCGCCGTCTGCGCCGTGCCGCTGATGTCCAACTTCACGGACGTGGACGCGCTGGCCGCGGAGCCCGGCGTCGTCGTGCGGTTCGTGGACCGCGCCGAGGAACTCGTCGACGCCGACCTGGTCGTGGTGCCGGGCACCCGCGGCACCGTGCGCGCCCTGCAGTGGCTGCGCGAGCGCGGCCTCGCGGACGCCCTAGCGCGCCGCGCCGCCGAGGGGCGGCCCGTGCTCGGCATCTGCGGCGGCTTCCAGGTCCTCGGCGAGCACATCGAGGACGACGTCGAGTCGCGGGCCGGGTCCGTCGACGGGCTCGGGCTGCTGCCGGTGCGGGTGCGGTTCGCCCGCGAGAAGACCCTCGCCCGGCCGGTGGGCGAGGCCCTCGGCGAGCCCGTCGAGGGGTACGAGATCCACCACGGCGTGGCCGAAGTGGCGGGCGGCGAGCCCTTCCTCGACGGCTGCCGGGTCGGCGAGGTGTGGGGCACGCACTGGCACGGGTCGCTGGAGAGCGACGCGTTCCGGCGCCGGTTCCTCACCGAGGTCGCCCGCGCGGCCGGACGCCGCTTCGTGCCCGCCCCCGACACCAGCTTCGGCACGCTCCGCGAGGAGCAGCTCGACCTGCTCGGTGACCTGATCGAAGAACACGCGGACACGGACGCGCTGCTGGACCTGATCGAAAAGGGCCCCCCGACCGGCCTGCCGTTCATCGCCCCCGGAGCGCCCTCGTGAGCGCCGCCATGCACCATCGCACCAAGGAGGCTCTGTGAGTACCCCGTATCCGTTCACCGCCCTCGTCGGGCAGGACGACCTGCGGCTCGCGCTCTTGCTGAACGCCGTATCGCCCGCCGTGGGCGGCGTGCTCGTACGGGGAGAGAAGGGCACCGCCAAGTCCACCGCCGTGCGTGCGCTCTCCGCGCTGCTCCCCGAGGTGCCGGTCGTCGCCGGGTGCCGCTTCTCGTGCGACCCGGCGGCCGCAGACCCGAACTGCCCCGACGGCCCGCACGAGTCGGGCGGCGCCACCGCGCGCCCCGCGCGCATGGTCGAGCTGCCGGTCGGCGCCTCCGAGGACCGGCTCGTCGGAGCGCTCGACATCGAGCGGGCCCTCGCGGAGGGCGTGAAGGCCTTCGAGCCCGGACTGCTCGCCGACGCGCACCGCGGCATCCTGTACGTGGACGAGGTCAACCTCCTCCACGACCACTTGGTCGACCTCCTGTTGGACGCGGCCGCGATGGGCGCCTCGTACGTGGAGCGCGAAGGCGTCTCCGTGCGGCATGCCGCGCGCTTCCTGCTCGTCGGCACCATGAACCCCGAAGAGGGCGAGCTGCGGCCGCAGTTGCTCGACCGGTTCGGTCTCACCGTCGAGGTGGCCGCGTCCCGGGAGACCGACCAGCGCGTCGAGGTCGTACGGCGACGGCTCGCGTACGACGACGACCCCGAGGGCTTCGCGGGGCGCTGGGACGAGGACGAGTCGGCGCTGCGCGCACAGGTCGTGGCGGCCCGCGCGCTGCTCCCCCAAGTCGTCCTCGGCGACGCGGCGTTGCGGCAGATCGCGGCGACCTGTGCGGCCTTCGAGGTCGACGGGATGCGCGCGGACATCGTGATGGCACGCACGGCGACGGCGCTCGCCGCGTGGGCGGGCCGCACCGACGTACAGAGCGAGGACGTGCGCCAGGCCGCGCTGCTCGCGCTGCCGCACCGCAGGCGCCGCAACCCGTTCGACGCGCCCGGTCTCGACGAGGACAAGCTGGACGAGGCGCTGGAGGACTCGCGCGAGGACGAGGAGCCCGAGCCGCCCGAGGGGGACGACGACCCCGACGGCGGCGGCCCTGACGGCGGCCCCGGCGGCGGGCAGCCCCCGGCCGACGGCCCCGACTCCCCCGAACTGCCGTCCCAGAACCAGGGCCAGGACACCGACGAGGCACCGACCCCCGAGGAGCCAGCCCCGACGTCCGGCGCCCCCGCCGGCTCCGGCGAGCAGCAGGCGGTGCGCGCCACGGAGCCGTTCCGCACGAAGATGCTGAGCGTGCCCGGCATCGGCGAGGGTGCGGCGGGCCGGCGCTCGCGGGCCCGCACCGAACACGGCCGCACGACGGGTTCGCGCCGCCCCCGGGGCGCCCTGACCAAGCTGCACCTGGCGGCGACGGTGCAGGCCGCCGCCCCGCACCAGAAGGCGCGCGGGCGTTCCGGCGCCGGTCTCGTCGTACGCCGTGACGATCTGCGGCAGGCGACGCGGGAGGGCCGCGAGGGCAACCTCGTGCTGTTCGTCGTGGACGCCTCCGGGTCGATGGCGGCGCGGCAGCGGATGAGCGCCGTCAAGGGCGCGGTGCTCTCCCTCCTCCTCGACGCCTACCAGCGGCGCGACAAGGTGGGGCTCGTGACGTTCCGCGGCACGGAGGCGCAGGTGGCGCTGCCGCCGACGTCGTCGGTGGACGCGGCCGCGGCCCGCCTCGAATCGCTGCCGACCGGCGGCCGCACGCCGCTGGCCGCGGGCCTGCTGAAGGCGCACGACGTGCTGCGCGTGGAGCGGCTGCGGGACGCCGCGCGGCGTCCGCTGGTGGTCGTGGTGACGGACGGGCGGGCGACCGGGGGCGTGGAGCCGGTGGCCCGCGCGGGCCGGGCGGCCCGGCTGTTCGCGGCCGAAGGCGTCGCCTCGGTCGTCGTGGACTGCGAGTCGGGTTACGTACGGCTCGGCCTGGCCGGACAGCTGGCGGGCGAGCTCGGCGGCACCGCCGTCACCCTCGACGAGCTGCGGGCGGACTCGATCGCCGGCCTCGTCAAGGACGTACAGGGAATGAACTCGCCTTCGAGGAGGGCCGCTTAATGCCGCAGGGACAGCCGAGCGTCGTACCGGACGACGGGCTCACGACGCGCCAGCGCCGCAACCGTCCCCTCGTCTTCGTCCACACGGGCGTCGGCAAGGGCAAGTCGACCGCCGCGTTCGGGCTCGCGCTGCGGGCCTGGAATCAGGGGTGGCCGATCGGCGTCTTCCAGTTCGTGAAGTCGGCGAAGTGGAAGGTCGGCGAGGAGAACGCGCTGAAGGTCCTCGGCGCCACCGGTGAGGGCGGCACGGTCGCCTGGCACAAGATGGGCGAGGGCTGGTCGTGGATCCAGCGCGCCCCCGCCGAGGGCGAGCTGACCAACGAGGACAAGGCCCGCGAGGGCTGGGAGCAGGTCAAGCGGGACCTCGCCGAGGAGACGTACAAGCTCTACGTCCTCGATGAGTTCGCCTACCCGATGCACTGGGGCTGGATCGACACCGACGAGGTCGTCGAGGTGCTGCGCAACCGCCCCGGCACCCAGCACGTCGTCATCACCGGCCGCAACGCGCCCCAGAAGCTGATCGACTACGCGGACCTGGTGACCGACATGTCGAAGATCAAGCACCCGATGGACGCGGGCCAGAAGGGCCAGAGGGGCATCGAGTGGTAGCTCGTCTCGTCATCGCGGCGCCGTCGTCGGGCAGTGGCAAGACGACCGTCGCGACGGGCCTGATGGCCGCCTTCGCGGCGGCCGGGCTCGCCGTCTCCCCGCACAAGGTCGGCCCTGACTACATCGACCCGGGCTACCACGCGCTGGCGACCGGCCGCCCCGGCCGCAACCTCGACGCGTACCTGTGCGGCCCCGATCTGGTGGCGCCGCTGTTCGCGCACGGCGCGACAGGCTGCGACCTCGCCGTGGTCGAGGGCGTGATGGGGATGTACGACGGGGCGGCGGGGCAGGGCGAGCTGGCCTCGACGGCCCATGTCGCGAAGCTGCTGCGGGCGCCGGTCGTCCTGGTCGTCGACGCGTCGTCGCAGTCGCGGTCGGTGGCGGCGCTGGTGCACGGCTTCGCGTCCTGGGACCCGGAGGTGCGGGTCGCGGGCGTCATCCTCAACAAGGTCGGCTCCGACCGGCACGAGGCGCTGCTGCGCGAGGCGCTCGACGAGTCCGGGGTGCCGGTGCTCGGGGCGCTGCGCCGCGCTCCCCAAGTGCAGGCGCCTTCGCGGCACTTGGGGCTCGTGCCGGTCGCCGAGCGGCAGGCCGATGCGGTCGAGTCGGTGGCGTCGCTCGCCGCGCGGGTGCGGGAGGGATGCGACTTGGAGGGGCTGCTGGCCCTGGCGCGCAGTGCACCGTCCTTGCCGGGCGAGGCGTGGGACCCGCGCACGGGGCTCGGCGCGGCACCGCAGGAACCGGCGAAGCCCGTGGTCGCGGTGGCGGGCGGCGCCGCGTTCACCTTCTCCTACGCCGAGCATGCCGAGCTGCTCACCGCCGCCGGGGCCGACGTGGTCACCTTCGACCCCCTGCACGACGAGCAACTGCCCGACGGAACGGCCGGGTTGGTCATCGGCGGCGGGTTCCCCGAGGTGTACGCGCCCGAGCTGTCCGCCAACGAGCGGCTGCGCAAGGCCGTGGCGGAGCTGGCGCTCTCCGGTGCGCCCGTGGCCGCGGAGTGCGCGGGGCTGCTCTACCTCTCCCGCGAGCTGGACGGGAAGCCGATGTGCGGGGTGCTCGACGCGAAGGCCCGGATGGCGGAGCGGCTGACGCTCGGCTACCGGGAGGCCGTGGCTATCTCGGACAGCGTGCTCGCGGCGAACGGCACACGGATGCGGGGCCACGAGTTCCACCGCACGGTCGTCGAGCCCGGCGCGGGCCCTGCTCCTGCCTGGGGCCTGCACCAGCCCGAGCGGCGCGTCGAGGGCTTCGTACAAGGAAACGTGCACGCCAGCTATCTGCACACGCACTGGGCGGCGGAGCCGGGCGTCGCGCGCCGTTTCGTCGGAAGATGCGCCACCCCGTGAACCGGCCGCCGTCGCGCTCAGCCCGCGATGCCCACCACCAGCCAGATGAAGGCCGCGCCCGCCACCGTGCACAGCAGGGTCGAGCGGGCCGGGTGGTCGTGGTGGGCCTCGGGCAGGATCTCGGCCGCCGCGAGATACAGCAGCGCGCCGCCGAAGAAGCCCAGATAGCTGCCGAGCAGTTGCTCCGGAATGGTGAAGAGCAGGGTCGAAGCGGCGCCCACCACGGGGGCCGCCGCGTCCGCGAACAGCATCGCGAGCGCCTTGCGGCGGGCGTTCCCGTACAGGCTGGTGATCGTGTACGTGTTGAAGCCGTCCGCGAAGTCATGGGCGACGACGGCCAGCGCCACGGCCGTGCCCATGCCGCCGCCCACCTGGAAGGCGGCGCCGATCGCGACGCCGTCCATCACGCTGTGCCCGACCATCGCGGCGGCGGCGGTGAGCCCCACCTCGGGCACCCGGCCACCCTCGTGCTCGTCGGCGCCGTGCGCGGCCTGGCGGCCCGCGAGGAGGCGTTCCACCAGATGGGCGACGAGGAAGCCCGCCACGAACAGGAGCAGCGCCGCCGGTACGCCGAAGACGGGCTCGCCCGCGGCGTCCAGCGCCTCCGGCAGCAGGTCGAGGCCGACGACCCCGAGCATCAGCCCGCCCGCGAGCCCCAGGACGAGGTGGCGCCGGTCGGTGACCCGCTGGGCCGTCCAGCCGCCCACCAGGGTCATGAGGAAGGCGCCGAGCGCCACGAACACCGCCATGGCCCCTTGCTAGCCGATTGACCCCCTGCTCCGCACATCCATCACCCCACCCCACACGAAAGGACCTCCCCCATGGCCGTGGCCGATGCCGACGCCGGAAAGGTGATGTCGTCCACCGAGGACGCCGTACTCGTCGTCGGCGTCGGCGCCTGCGAGGACGCCCCGGTGGAGGAGGTGCTCGGCCTCGTCCGGGACACGGTCCGGGAGGCGGGCCTCTCCGAGGGGGCGGTCGCCGAGCTGGCGACGGTCGACGTGAAGGGGACGGAGCCGGGGATCGTCGGGGCGGCGGCGCGGCTCGGGGTGCCGCTGGTGACGTACTCGGCGCGGGAGCTGGCGGATGTGAAGGTGCCGAACCCGTCCGCGCGGTCCCGTGCGGCGGTGGGCACGCCGTCCGTGGCGGAGGCGGCGGCGCTGCGGGGCGGCGGCGAACTCCTCGTCCCCAAGCGGAAGTCGACACCGATGGGCCGCCCGCCCATGGCAACGTGCGCGATAGCGGCCCGCCCCCACCCCCCGGCCGCGCCCTTCGATCTACGTCACCACGGCGACGCGGAGGTACGGGACGACGGCGCCGATCTGACCGACCTGGCGGTCAACGTACGCTCCGACACTCCCCCGGCATGGCTCAAGGAGCTGATCGCCGCGTCCCTGGACGGCCTGGCGGCGTACCCCGACGGCCGGGCGGCGCGCGAGGCAGTGGCGGCACGTCACGCCCTGACGCCGGACCGTGTCCTGCTCACGGCGGGCGCGGCGGAGGCATTCGTCCTCCTCGCCCGCGCCCTGAAGGTCCGTCACCCCTACGTCGTCCACCCCCAGTTCACCGAACCGGAGGCGGCACTGCGGGATGCGGGGCACGAGGTGGGCCGGGTGCTGCTGCGCGAGGAGGACGGCTTCCGGCTCGACCCGTCCGCGGTGCCGGAGGAAGCGGACCTGGTGGTCATCGGCAACCCCACCAACCCGACGTCGGTCCTCCACCCGGCCGAATCGATAGCCCAACTCGCCCGCCCCGGGCGCACTTTGGTGGTCGACGAGGCCTTCATGGACGCGGTACCGGGCGAGCGGGAGGCTCTGGCGGGCCGCACGGACATCCCCGGCCTGGTGGTGCTCCGCAGCCTCACCAAGACATGGGGCCTGGCGGGCCTGCGGATCGGCTACGTCCTCGCCGCACCCGACACGATCTCCGCCCTCACCCAGGCGCAGCCGCTGTGGCCGGTGTCGACACCGGCGCTCGTGGCCGCGCGGGCGTGCGTGGGGCCGCGGGCGCTGGCGGAGGCGGGCCATGCGGCGCACCGGGTCGCGGCGGACCGCGCCCATCTCCTCGCCGGGCTCGCGGAGTTGGCCCCCGCGGGGGTTCGCGCGGTGGAGCCCGCGGAGGGGCCCTTCCTTCTTGTACGGGTCCCGGGGGCGGCGTCGGTGCGCGAGCGGCTTCGGGGGCGGGGGTTTGCTGTGCGGCGCGGCGATACGTTTCCTGGCCTGGGGCCTGACTGGATCCGCCTCGCCGTCCGAGACCGCGCCACGTCGTCCGCCTTCCTCGCGGCGCTGGCGTCGGTGCTCCGGTCCTAGCCGGATGCCCCGCGCCGTCCGGCGGGGGTAGGAGCCCCAAGCCCGCCGCTTCGCGGCGGATGTTTCCCACCCACCCACCCGTTTACCCCGCAACGTCCAGCGGGAGTAGGGGCCCGAGGCCTGCCCCACCGCGGTCAGGGCGTGGGTGGGTGGGCGGGAGACCCCCTCGGCCGCCAGCAAGACCAGCAGCCCGGGGGCGCCCCCACCGGGACAGGGCATAGGTGGGCGGGAGACCCCCATAGCCGCCAGCAAGGCCAGCAGCCGGGGCGGGCATCGCCCCCACGGGGTCAGGGCGTCGGCGGGCGGGTGGGTGGGTGATGAGCAGCCGGGGAGGGGATCGCCCCCCACCGGGCCAGGGCGTCGGCGGGTGGGTGGGTGACGAGCAGTCTGGGCGGGCATCTCCCCGGCGGGTCAGGGCATGGGCGGGCGACCCCCGTAGCCGTCAGCACGACCAGCAGCTCAGGGAGGGCATCGCCCCCACCGGGACGGGGCGTGGGTGAGGGAATGGGGGACCCCGCAGCCGTCAGCAAGGCCAGCGGCCCGGGGAGGGGATCGCCCCCACCGGGGGCAGGGCGTCGGCGGGTGGGTGATGAGTAGCCGGGGCGGGCATCTCCCCGGCGGGTCAGGGCATGGGCGGGCGACCCCCGTAGCCGTCAGCACGACCAGCAGCTCAGGGCGGGCATCGCCCCCACCGGGACGGGGCGTGGATGGGCGAGTGGGGGAGCCCGCAGCCGTCAGCGAGACCAGCGGCCCGGGGAGGGGGGCGCCCCCCCTCCCCGGGCCGCAGCCGCGTACGAGACGGGAGGGGACGTGGGGGTATGTGCGCACGGAGCACCGAGCCGACCGGGACGGGCAGATGGTCTTCAGGCGGGGCGTAGGGATAGCGAGTACGTACATACCCCCACGGCCCCGCACCCACCCACGGGCCCAAGGCGACCCGCCCGGACTAGCCCCGGTTACGCCGCGCCATCGCCACCGCTCCTCCCCCGGCCACCAGCAGCACCACCGCCCCACCCGCCACATACGGCGTCATCGCGCTGCCCCCCGTCTCCGCGAGGTTCGCCTCCGTCTTCGGCTGGACGGGCTTCTCCGGCTTGCCCTGGGGCTTTTCGCCGGGCTCCTTCGGCGGGGTCGCCCCCACCGGCGTCTCGCACCCCGCCCCGGCCAGCGTCACCGTGCCCGTGACCTCCGCGACGTTCAGCTTCAGCGGGTTCACGGACACCGTGAGCTCCAGCGCGGACGCCGCCGCCGTACGCGACGTCGTGTGCGTCTTCGACAGGGCGAGGCTCACCTCGCCGACCCCCGGCACCTTCACCTCCGTCGTCCCCTTCGCCGTCAGCGTGACCTTCTTGCCGAGCACGGTCACCGCGCCCAGGAGATTCGATTCGGCAACCGGCCGCTTCCCCGCCGCGCACACCGCCTTGGAGGTGACCTGCTCGACCTCGACGAGGGACAGCAAGGGCAGCCCCGGCACATGCATCTTGGCGCGCGCGATGTTGCTGTAGCCCTCCGCCGTGCCACCCCGAACCGTGGCCTTCGCCGTGGCGACGTCCGCGCGGAGCACGCTGAAGGGCCGCCCGCCGTCGACCCCGTCCAGCCGCGCGGTCAACGCGGTCTTCTCGGCGCTGGCAGGAGCCTGCACCTCGTTCAGGGCGACCTTGAGCGGGACGTTCACGGTCTTGTTGAGCAGGGAGACGTTCAGCCCGGTGCGCAGCACGACGGCGTCGGCCCGCCCGCCCCGGTGGCTGTCGCCACCCGTGGCCTGCGCGGCCCCCGCACCGGCGAGCGCCGCGGGCCCGGCGGCGAGCGCGGTGGCGACGGCGACGACGGAGAGGCGACGGACGGGCGCACGGAATGTATTGCTGTTCAAGGTGGTGGAACCCCCACAGGAGACATGGGCCACCGGCCACGCACGCCACATGGGGACATGGGGACATCACGTGCGCACCGACGGCGTCGCCCCTCATCGACGAGGTACGACGCGGGAATCTTTACGCACACAGAGTGAACGGGCAGCAACCTGGCGTCAGTTCACTCCAACGGGACGTTTCCGTAGCTTCATTCGAATCCCACGGCACAGGCGTTCCCAGAAGGCCCCTCAGCACCACCCCGGCGCAGCACCACGCAGCACTACGGGGGAGACCAACGAGCCGCACCGCCCCCACGTCACGCCCAGGTCAACCCACCACCAGACCGTTCAGCACCACCCTCCGCGGCGCCCCCAACACCCGCACGTCCTCCCGCGGATCCGCCTCGTACACCACGAGGTCCGCGGGCGCGCCCTCCGTGAGGCCGGGGCGGCCGAGCCACTCCCGGGCGCCCCACGTAGTCGCCGAGAGCGCGTCCACCGCGGGGATGCCCGCGCGGGTGAGCTCGACGATCTCCGCCGCGACCAGACCGTGCGGCAGCGAGCCACCCGCGTCGGTGCCCGCGTAGACGGGAACGCCCGCGTCGTACGCGGCCCGCACCGTGTCGTAGCGGCGCGCGTGGAGCCTGCGCATGTGGTCCGACCAACGGGGGAACTTGCTCTCGCCGCCCGCGGCCAGGTCCGGGAACGTGGCGATGTTGACGAGGGTCGGGACGATCGCGACGCCGCGCTCCGCGAAGAGCGGGATCGTGTCCTCCGTGAGGCCCGTCGCGTGCTCGATGCAGTCGATGCCCGCCTCGACCAGGTCGCGCAGCGAGTCCTCGGCGAAGCAGTGGGCCGTGACGCGGGCCCCCAGCCGGTGCGCCTCCGCGATGGCCGCCCGCACCGCGTCGCTGGGCCAGCACGCCGTCAGGTCGCCCACCTCGCGGTCGATCCAGTCGCCGACGAGCTTGACCCAGCCGTCGCCGCGCCGCGCCTCCTGGGCGACGTACGCCACGAGTTCCTCGGGCTCGATCTCGTGGGCGTAGTTGCGGATGTAGCGGCGCGTGCGCGCGATGTGGCGGCCCGCGCGGATGATCTTCGGGAGGTCGTCGCGGTCGTCGGTCCAGCGGGTGTCCGAGGGGGAGCCCGCGTCGCGCAGGAGGAGGGCGCCGATCTCGCGGTCGGTGAGGGCCTGCTTCTCCGCGGTGTCGGAGTCGACGGGCCCGTGCGCGTCGAGGCCGACGTGGCAGTGCGCGTCGACCAGGCCGGGCAGCGTCCAGCCCTCGACCGTGCGGACGTCGCCCGCCGCGGTTCCGACGGGCCGCTCGAAGGTCACCCTCCCCCCGACCACCCACAGCTCGTCGCGTACGTCCTCGGGCCCGACGAGCACCCGCCCCTTCACGTGCAGCACCGCGTGATCGCTCATGGGCAGCAGCTTAGGAGGCACTCGGAACGCCCGGTACGTGGCCGGTCGGTACGCTCAGTACCGCAGCCCGAACGAACTCGTGAGCGAAGTGAGCAGTGACGTGAGCAGTACTGTGACGCACCCCTTTCTGGACCTGGCGCCGCTGAGCGCCCAGCACTTCGCCGCCATCGAGGCGCGGGTGGCCGGGCTGCTCGACACCGAGCAGGACGTCGTGATCATGCAGGGCGAGGCGCTGCTGCCCCTGGAGGGATGCATCCGGGGCGCCGCACAGCCCGGCACCACGGCGCTGAACGTGATCACGGGACCGTACGGCCAGACCTTCGGCAACTGGCTGCGCGACTGCGGGGCGACCGTCATCGACCTCGCCGTGCCGTTCCACACCGCCGTCACGGCCGAGCAGGTCCAGCAGGCCCTCGCCGAGCACCCGGAGATCGACTTCGTCTCGCTGGTGCACGCGGAGGCCGCGACCGGCAACACCAACCCCGTCGCGGAGATCGGCGCGGTGGTGCGCGAGCACGGCGCGCTGTTCATGCTGGACGCGGTCGCCTCGGTGGCCGCCGAGCCGCTGCTGCCGGACGCGTGGGGCGTGGACCTGTGCGTGATCGGCGCGCAGAAGGCGATGGGCGGGCCCGCGGGCGTCTCCGCGGTGTCGGTGAGCGAGCGGGCCTGGCAGCGCATCGCCGCCAATCCGCAGGCGCCGCGCCGCTCCTACCTCTCCCTCCTGGACTGGAAGGAGCGCTGGATCGACGGCGGCAGGAAGGCGCTGCTGCACGCGCCCGCCCAGCTGGAGATGCTGGCGCTCGAAGCGTGCGTGGAGCGGATCGACACGGAGGGCCTGGACGCCCTGATGGCGCGGCACGCCACCGCAGCCGAGGCCACCCGCGCAGGCGCGCTCGCGCTGGGCGGCGGCCTGGCGCCGTACGTGCACGAGGCGGTGGACGCGGCGCCGGTCGCCACCACCCTGCGGACGCCCGAGGGCGTCGACGCCTCCGCGCTCGTCGCCAAGGCGCTCGCCGCCGACCCGGTGCTTCCGCTGGTCGCAGGGGGCGGGGCGCTCGCCCAGGAGATGATCAGGGTCAACCACTACGGGCCCGACGCGACCAGGGGCGTCGTGCACGCCTCCCTCGCCGCGCTGGGCGCCGCGATGGGCGAGGCCGGTCTCACGGTGGATCTGGAGGGGGCCCGGCGCGCGGTGACGGACGTCTTCGCCTCCGACGGGACCACCGGATCTACCGGATCCACCGGCTCCTGATTCCACGCCTCCGCCCCTTTGCGGGACTTTGAATTCCCGCGCACGTTCTCACGAATTATTTATAAACTGCGAAGCACAGCTTCCCGTATTCTTCTGCCCGCTTTCCAGGGACCTAAACGCTAAGATTTCGACAGCATCAAACGCCGCAATTCGGACGCACCCCAAATGGACTACGCCTATGTGACGTACTCCACAGTGCGTCCGTTTTGTGCATTTCGTACGGGTCAAACCATCCCAAAAAGACGAGAACTCATGCGGGCGCGCGCCCACGCCTGATAACACAAAGAGCGCCCTGGCGTAACCCCTCCCCCCGATGCAATCCAAGAAATAGCTCGGTAAATTCAATCTGCATGACCGCTGCACAAGCCGATCTACCGACCGACCTGCAAGCGAAATTCCAAAAAATGCCGGAAGGGCTGCAACTCGACAGTCCCGATGTCGCCGACGGCGCCGCGATCTGGCGGATCGCCCGCGACTCGAAGGTCCTCGACCTCAACTCGTCCTACAGCTACCTGCTGTGGTGCCGTGACTTCGCGGCCACGTCCGTCGTGGCCCGGGACGCCGACGGGGAGACGGTCGGGTTCATCACCGGCTACATCCGGCCCGAGCACCCCGACGTCCTCATGGTCTGGCAGGTGGCCGTGGACCACGGCCAGCGCGGCCGGGGCCTGGCGGGCGCGCTGCTCGACGGGCTGACCTCGAAGGTCGCCGCCGGCCGGACGCTGAGCAGCATCGAGACGACGATCGCGCCCTCGAACACCGCGTCCGAGCGGCTCTTCCTCTCCTACGCGCGTCGACACGGCGCGTCGGTGGAGCGGAAGGTCCTGTTCGACGCCGGGATATTCCCGGACGACGGCCACGAGCCCGAGGTGCTGTACCGCATCGGTCCACTCGACCTCTGATCCACCCTCGCTCCCCCCCAGAACCACTTGAACCACCTGAACCGCCCAGAACCACCCGCAACTCCCCCCACCTCCCACGCCTTTCCATCTCCCAGGAGATCTGCTGTGACCATCACCCAGCCCGACCTGAGCGTCTTCGAGACCCTGGAGTCGGAGGTGCGCAGCTACTGCCGCGGTTGGCCTACGGTCTTCGACCGCGCGCAGGGCAGCCGCATGTACGACGAGGACGGCCACGAGTACCTCGACTTCTTCGCCGGAGCCGGTTCGCTCAACTACGGCCACAACAACCCGGTCCTGAAACGCGCCCTGATCGACTACATCGAGCGGGACGGCGTCACGCACGGTCTCGACATGTCGACGACCGCGAAGCGTGCCTTCCTGGAGACCTTCCAGAACGTCATCCTGCGGCCGCGCGACCTGCCGTACAAGGTCATGTTCCCGGGCCCGACGGGCACCAACGCCGTGGAGTCGGCGCTGAAGCTGGCCCGCAAGGTCAAGGGCCGCGAGTCGATCGTGTCGTTCACGAACGCCTTCCACGGCATGTCGCTCGGCTCGCTCGCCGTGACCGGCAACGCGTTCAAGCGGGCGGGCGCGGGCATCCCCCTCGTCCACGGCACCCCGATGCCGTTCGACAACTACCTCGACGGCCGGACCCCCGACTTCATCTGGTTCGAACGCCTCCTGGAGGACTCCGGCTCGGGCCTGAACACCCCCGCCGCCGTGATCGTCGAGACGGTCCAGGGCGAGGGCGGCATCAACGTGGCCCGCGCCGAGTGGCTTCGCAAGCTCGCCGACGTGTGCCAGCGTTGGGACATGCTGCTCATCGTCGATGACATCCAGATGGGCTGCGGCCGCACCGGCGCCTTCTTCTCCTTCGAGGAGGCGGGCATCACGCCGGACATCGTCACGGTGTCGAAGTCCATCAGCGGCTACGGCATGCCCATGTCGCTCTGCCTGTTCAAGCCGGAGCTCGACATCTGGGAGCCGGGCGAGCACAACGGCACGTTCCGCGGCAACAACCCCGCGTTCGTGACGGCCGCCGCCGCCCTGGAGACCTACTGGACCGACGGCCCGGCCATGGAGAAGCAGACCCGCGCCCGCGGCGAGCAGATCGAGCAGGCGCTGACCTCGATCGTCGAGGAGAACCGCCCGGCCATCAAGGAGTGGCGCGGCCGCGGCATGGTCTGGGGCGTCGAGTTCCACGACAAGGACCGCGCGAGCGCCGTGGCGAAGCGGGCCTTCGAACTGGGCCTGCTGATCGAGACCTCCGGCCCCGAGGGCGAGGTCGTCAAGCTCCTTCCGGCGCTGACGATCACCCCCGACGAGCTGGACGAGGGGCTGCGCACGCTGGCCCGCGCGGTACGCGAGTCCGCCTGACCGAGCGTTCTACCGAGCCCCGGCACCGTAAGAGAAAAGGAACCAACTCACCGTGATCGTCCGTTCGTTCAAGGACATTGAAGGCACCGACCGGCATGTGAAGGCCGCATCGGGCACCTGGGAGAGCAAGCGCATCGTCCTCGCCAAGGAGCGGGTGGGCTTCTCCGTCCACGAGACCATCCTGTACGCGGGCACGGAGACTTCGATGTGGTACGCGAACCACATCGAGGCCGTCGTCTGCACCAAGGGTGAGGCGGAGCTGACCGACGACACGACCGGCGAGAAGTACACGATCACGCCGGGCACCATGTACCTGCTCGACGGGCACGAGAAGCACACGATGCGGATCAAGGAGGACTTCCACTGCATCTGTGTCTTCAACCCGCCCGTCACGGGTCGTGAGGACCACGACGAGAACGGCGTGTACCCGCTGCTCACGGAGCCGGAAGCGGGCTGACCCCACCTACATCCCGAACAGGGCCGTACGAGAGGAGAGGCAGGCAACACCATGACCACCGCACCCGAACGCACCAGTGACCTGTACCCGACCCGAGGCGCCGAAGAGGTGCTGATCGAGCGCAAGGACCCCGTCGTGTGGTCCGAGCCGGGCGCAGCGGGGCCGATCGCGGCCGGGGATCTGGCCGGGTTCGAGCGGGACGGTTTCCTGGCGATCGACCAGTTGATCTCCCCGGACGAAGTGGGCGTGTACCACGGCGAGCTGGAGCGGCTGATCAACGATCCGGCGATGCGTGAGAACGATCGCTCCATCGTCGAGCCGCGTTCCCAGGAGATCCGAACGATCTTCGAGGTGCACAGGATCAGTGAGCTGTTCGCCAAGCTGGCGGCGGACCCGCGGGTCGTCGGCAGGGCACGGCAGATCCTCGGCTCGGACGTGTACGTCCACCAGTCGCGGATCAACGTCAAGCCGGGGTTCGGTGCCACGGGTTTCTACTGGCACTCGGACTTCGAGACCTGGCACGCGGAGGACGGCCTGCCGAACATGCGGACCGTCTCGGTGTCCATCGCGCTGACGAAGAATTACGACACCAACGGTGGTCTCATGATCATGCCGGGGTCGCACAAGACGTTCCTCGGCTGCGCGGGTGCCACGCCGGAGGACAACTACAAGCGGTCGCTGCAGATGCAGGACGCGGGCATCCCGTCGAACGGGACGCTCACGCACCTCGCCGCCGACTACGGCATCCGTCTCTTCACGGGCGAGGCCGGCTCGGCGACGTGGTTCGACTGCAACGCCATGCACGGCTCGGGGGACAACATCACCCCGTACCCGCGCAGCAACGTCTTCATCGTGTTCAACAGCGTGGAGAACACGGCGGTGGAGCCCTTCTCGGCGCCGGTGCGTCGGCCCGACTACATCGGTGCGCGGGACTTCACCCCGGTGCGGTGACGTAGCGCCTGCACGAGTTCGGCCCGACTCCCCTGGGGGGAGTCGGGCCGTTCGCCGTGGGTCGCCGTGGGTCACCGCGCGGGGGTCACAGCGCGAGGTAGTCCGTGTAGCCCTTCTCGGTGCCGCCGTAGTAGGTCGCCCGGTCCGGGGTGTTGTACGGGCCTCCGGCCTTCAGGCGGGCAGGCAGGTCGGGGTTGGCGAGGAACAGGGCGCCGAACGTGACGAGGTCCGCGGTGCCGTCCTCGACCAGGGCCAGCGCGTCGGGGCCGGTGGGGCCTTCGCTGTGCGGGTTCAGGAGGAACGTGCCGCCGAAGTCCTGGCGCAGCCGCACGGAGAGCTCGCGGACGTCACCGACCTCCATGACGTGCAGATACGCGAGGTCGAGCGCGGCCAGCTCCTTCGCGAGCGCGGTGTAGGTCGGCTCCGGGTCGGGCTCGGAGATGCTGTTGGCGGAGTTGCCGGGCGAGATGCGGAAGCCGGTGCGGGAGGCGCCGATCTCCTCGGCGACGGCCGCGGCCACCTCGACGGCGAAGCGGATGCGGTTCTCGGCCGGGCCACCCCACTCGTCGGTGCGGTGGTTGGAGCCGGGCGCGAGGAACTGGTGGATCAGATAGCCGTTGGCGCCGTGCAGCTCGACGCCGTCGAAGCCCGCCTCGACGGCGTTGCGGGCGGCGGTGGCGAAGTCATCGATGGTGGCGCGGATCTCGGCGTCGGTCAGCTCGCGCGGGGTGACGAAGTCCTTGGGGCCCTCGGCGGTGTAGACCTGCCCGTCCGCCGCGACGGGCGAGGGGGCGACGTTGATCAGTCCGTCGGGCAGCAGGACGGGGTGGCCGACGCGGCCCGCGTGCATGAGCTGGGCGAAGATCGTGCCGCCCGCCGCGTGCACGGCGTCGGTGACCTTGCGCCAGGCGATGATCTGCTCGGCGCTGTGCAGACCCGGCGTGTCCGGATATCCCTGGCCGACCACGGAAGGCTGGATACCCTCGGTGACGATCAGCCCGGCGGAGGCGCGCTGGACGTAGTAGGCCGCCGTCAGATCGGTGGCCACACCGCCCTCACCGGCGCGACTGCGGGTCATGGGGGCCATGGCGATGCGGTTGCCGAGCTGGATGCCGGACAGGTCGATCGGGTCGAACGCGGTGGTCATCAGAACTCCCGGACTGGAATATGTGGTCGGCCAATCATTCGCGCCGAGAGCCACTGTAACCCATTCATTGGCCGACCAAGGTAAACTTCTCGTAGATCTGGTCAGCGCCAGCAGGACAACGACCGCAGGACAACAGGAGCGCGCGATGAAGGCCGACACCGTCCAGGCACCCCCGGCCGACCCCGTCTGTACGCCCGGGGCGTCCGGTGTCTCCGACGCGGGACCCGTCAGTCTCGCCGTCAGCCGGGTGGCCCGGCTGCACCGCATCGCCGCGGGCAAGGTGCTGAAGGGGCTCGGCCTCTACCCCGGCCAGGAGTTCGTGATGATGCACCTGTGGGAGGCGGGCGCGGTGCGGCAGTCCGAGCTGATCAAGGCGGTCGACCTCGACCCCTCGACGGTCACGAAGATGCTGCAGCGCCTGGAGCAGGCCGGACACGTGCGGCGCCGCCCCGACCCGGCCGACCGCCGCGCCGTCCTCGTCGAGGCCAGCGCGGCGAGCTGCGGGCTGCTGGCACAGGTGGAGCGCGCCTGGGGCGAGCTGGAGGGCCACACGCTCGCGGGACTGGACGAAACGGAACGCGCGGACCTGACGCGGCTGCTCGCGAAGGTCGAGACGAACCTCTGCAAGCAGACGGAGGACTGCCCGGAGCGCAAGGGACGGCCCTGAGCGGGGACTCCGGGCTACAGCCAGGACAGTGAGGCCGCCCGGGCCAGGACCCCGCGGGCCGCGGATTCGTCGCCCGTCATGCCGCGCGGCACCCGCTCGGGAGTGCGGCGGCCGCCCACCAGCAGGCAGAAGTCGACGGGGTCCAGAACGAGTTCGGCCCGTACCGGGTCGTCCGCGCTGCCAAGGACCCACTCCGTCTGCCCGCCCTCCCCGGCGACGGTGAGCGCGACGGGCGGCGCCTGGGGGCCGAGGGCCGGGCCGAGGATGCGGACGGCGAACCGGACGAGCTGCCACAGGTGCGGTCCTGGCGGCGGGGGCACCACCCGGTCGAGGGCGGCGCCGATGTCCTGGGCGTGCACCCAGGCCTCGAAGGCGCGGGCCAGGAAGTGGTCGGCGACGGGCAGCCGCACTCCGTTCAACAGCGTGCTGCGGGCGGCGAGTTCGGTGTCGTGGGCGGCCCGGGACGAGAGCAGCCCAGCGGCCTGGTTGCGCCACGTGGAGACGGTCTGGGCGGGCGTGCGGGACCGTTCGCGGCGGATCATCTCGCGGGTGCGCGCCTCCCAGGCGACCCGCCACGGCTCGGGTGAGCCGCCCGATGCCACCGGCGACCCGTCCGTCGCGGGGCCTCGCCCGTTCCGCCCCACGAGCCGGGCGAGGGGTTCGTCCGCGGCGACCAGGTGGGCGACCGTGTCGTGGACGTCCCAGCCGTGCACGACCGGCGTCCCCCAGAGCCCCGGCTCGTCCAGCTCCGCGAGCAGCGCCTGGAGCCCGGCCACTCCGGCGGCGTAGGGCGCGGCGTGCGGGGCGGTGCGCAGGGCGGGGGCGCGGCTGCGCAGGGCGAGGGAGAGCCCGTACGCGCCGGAGGTCTCGTCCGGCGCCGGATCGGGCGGCGCCGGACCGTCCAGGTGCAGCACGGTGGCCCGCAGCCGCACGGCCTCGGCGGCGCACTGCTCGCACTCCCCCAAGTGCCGTACGACCAGGGCCTCGTCACCCGGCATGAGGGCGTCGAGGGCCCAGGCGCCGAGCAGGTCGCGTACCGCTTCGTGAGGGGTGGTCATGGGTGCTCACCTCGCAGGGGTGGTTCCGCGAGGGTCTCGGCCAGCGTGCGCAGGGCCGTTCTCAGGCGGGTCTTCGCGGTGCCTTCGGGGATGCCGAGTTCGACGGCGGCCTGCCGGTAGGTGCGGCCCGCGAAGTAGGCGAGGTGCACCACCTGTTGCTGGGGCACCGGGAGCCGGGCGAGGGCGGAGTGCAGGAGCAGGGAGCGTTCCTGCTCCAGGATCGCCTCGTCCGGGGAGGGGCCCGACGCGTGGACGGCCCGCAGGGACGCCTCGTCGGCGTGGGCGGCCTTGCGGTGCCGCTCCTCGCCGCGCACCCAGTCCACGGCGCGCCGGTGGGCGAGCATGGAGAGCCAGCCGCGCAGGCTGCCGCGGCGCGCGTCGAACGCGTAGGGCCTGGACCACAAGTGGGCGAAGACCTCCTGGGCCACGTCCTCGGCGGCGGTGTGGTTGCGGGTGACGCGGGTGGCGACGCGGTGCACGAGCACGCCGTACGCGGCGTAGACCTCGGCGAGCGCCGCCTCCTCGCCGTAGACCAGCCGCCGGTGCAGCTCGGCGTCGACGGGCTTCCTTCCGGCGCCGGACGACAGGTCCGACGTACCCGGCCTCTCGGCGGACGGCTCCACCGGCACCACCACCTCGCGCGGCCGCATCGTCCTGCCAAGCCTGACTGCCCGAGGCCCGCCGCGCCAGGCCTCAGCCCGACAGCACGTCCAGGAGACGGTCCACATCCGCCTCGGTGTTGTACAGGTGGAACGCCGCCCTCAGGTGTCCCGCCCGTGCCGAGGTCAGAATGCCCGCCCGGGCCAGCTCGGGCGCCCGGTCGCCGAGTCCGGGCACGGAGACGATGGGCGCGGCACCCGGCACGGGGGCGTGACCCAGTGCGGCGAGTCCCGCGCGGTAGCGGGCGGCGAGCGCCGTGCCGTGGGCGTGGATCGCGTCGACGCCCGTCTCCTCGATCAGGGAGAGGGCCGCGGCGGCCCCGTGGTAGGCGAGGAAGGCGGGCGGCTCGTCGAACCGGCGGGCGCCGGGGGCGAGTTCGGTGACCGGGCCGTAGGTCGAGTTCCAGGTGTCGGCTGCGGCGAGCCAGCCGCCGTGCAGCGGGACCAGGGAATCCTGGGCGTCCTCGCGGACCGTCAGGAAGGACACCCCGCGCGGGCAGAGCAGCCATTTGAAGGCGCCGGTGAGGGTGTAGTCGTACGCGTCCGCGTCCAGTGGCAGCCAGCCCGCCGACTGCGTCGCGTCGAGGAGGGTGCGGGCGCCGTGGGCGGCGGCCGCCGCGCGGACGGCCGGGAGGTCGACGGCGCGGCCGTCGGCCGACTGGACGGACGAGAAGGAGACGAGGGCCGTCGTGGGCGTGACCGCCGCGGCGAGCGCGTCCAGGGGTGCGTACCGCATCTTGAGGTCGCCGCGCAGCACGAAGGGGTTCACGATCGACGCGAACTCGTCCTCGGGCGTGAGGACTTCGGCGCCCGGCGGCAGGGAGGCGGCGATCAGCCCGGCGTGCACCGCGACCGAACCGCCGGTCGCCACCCGGCTCTCCGCCACCCCGACGAGCCGGGCGAAGGCCGCCCGCGCCGCGTCCACCACTTCGAAGTCGCCCGCGCCGCCCGGCCGCCCTTCGCCGCCCTCGGCCGCGAGCGTGCGGACCGCGTCGATGGCCCGGCGCGGCAGCAGACCGCAGCTGGCGGTGTTCAGATACGTCGATGTGGGAGCGAATTCGGTGCCGTTGTTGATCCCCATGGACTCCATGGGGATCAACCTATGCGGCGTTTCAGGACTGCGGAACCGCGCATCCGTCGGGCCCGCAGGCGTCGCCGTCCTCGGCCGACGCCAGGGTGGTGAGCGGCGCGTGCTCGCCCCAGGCCTGCGTCAGGGCCTGGGTGAAGACCTCGGCGGGCTGGGCGCCCGAGATGCCGTACTTGCGGTCGAGGACGAAGAACGGCACGCCGTTCGCGCCGAGCTCGGCGGCCTCGCGCTCGTCGGCGCGGACGTCGGCCGCGTACCGCTCGGGGTCGGCGAGGACGGCCCGCACCTCGTCCGCGTCCAGGCCCGCCTCGACGGCGAGCTCCACGACACGTGCCTCGTCCTCGAAGACGGACCGCTCCTCGGCGAAGTTCGCGCGGTAGAGCAGGCCGATCAGCTCGTCCTGCCTGCCCTGCTCACGGGCGAAGTGCAGCAGGCGGTGCATGTCGAAGGTGTTGCCGTGGTCGCGGCCCTCGGTGCGGTATTCGAGGCCCTCGGCGGTCGCGTTCTCGCCGAGCCGCTGCTCGCCCTCGCGGGCCTGCTCCTCGCTCATGCCGTACTTCTGCATGAGCATCGGCAGGACGAGGCCGGTGTCGCCCTTGGCGCGGCCCGGGTCCAGCTCGAAGGAGCGGTGCACGACCTCGACGCCGTCACGGTGCGGGAAGGCGGCCAGGGCCTTCTCGAAGCGGGCCTTGCCCACGTAGCACCAGGGGCAGGCGATGTCGCTCCAGATCTCGACGCGCATGTGTGTGGCTCTCTTCAGGTCGTACGTCAGGTCGGTGCGGAGGTGACCTCCGCTCCTGACGACAACGTACGGGCAAAGCACCGCATTCCCGGTACCGCTCCCGGGCCTACGAACCGTCGCGCAGCCCCTTCGGCCAGTTGGGGCGGAACTCGATGTGGTCGTACGTCACCACGCAGCCCTCGCCGACGGGCGACTGCGCCATGAAGCCGACCAGCGCGGCGCCCGCCGACTCCTCGTCGCCGAGCGAGAAGATCCGCACGAACGTCCACCGCTCGCCGTCCGTCGACGCGTGGAACGCGAACGCCGACCCCGTACGGCTGATGCGCAGCCAGGCGCTGCTGCCGTCCACCACGAAGGCGTTGGCGTCGTCGGAGTGGCCGCGGGTGACGACCGTGCAGATCGTGGGCTCGTCCGGGGAGCGCTCCAGGCAGAGCTTGGCCCACTCCCGCTCGCCCACGTGCAGATACAGCACGCCCGCGTCGAAGGCGGCGGCGAAGCCGACCGTGACGCGGGCGATCAGCTGGAAGTCGCCCTCCGGGGCGCCGAGGAGACGGGGCGCGTCGGAGGCGGGCTCCAGCACGGCGCCTGTCGGAGGAACGAAGCGGTCCTGGCGGGGGCCCGCCCAGCCGGTGAGGACGCCGTCCTCGTGGGACCAGTGCCCGTCGGGGCCGTAGGTGCGCAGCGGGTAGGGCAGTTCGGGGATCGTGACGTCCATGGCCTCAGTGTTGCAGGCGCCCGTCGTAGCGCCGGGGCAGTTCCAGCGGGTTGGCGTCGCGCAGCTCCGGCGGGAGCAGCGCCTCGGGGGTGTTCTGGTACGCGACGGGGCGCAGCCAGCGCTCGACGGCCGTGCCGCCCACGGACGTCGAGGTCGACGTGGTCGCGGGGTAGGGGCCGCCGTGGTGCTGGGCGGGGGCGACGGCGACGCCCGTGGGCCAGCCGTCGACGAGGACGCGTCCGGCGAGCGGGGTGAGCTCGGCGAGCAGCTCGGCGCCCCGGCCGCTCTCCCCCGCCGCCTCGTCCGACGACAGCTGGACGGTGGCGGTGAGGTTGCCGGGCAGGCGGGAGAGGACGGCGGTGATCTCCGCGTCGTCCGCGTAGCGCGCGACGACGGTGACCGGGCCGAAGCACTCCTCCAGAAGCAGGTCGTGCGCCCCCTCGGCGGCGAGGCGCGCGGCCGGGACGGTGAGGAAGCCCGCGCTGACGGTGTGCTCGCCGCCCGCGCCGGGGGTCACCGGTGCGTCCACGTCGGGGAGCCCGGCGCGCTCCCGCACCCCGGCGACGAAGTTGTCCCGCATCCGGTGGTCGAGGAGCACCCCGGACTCGGTGTTGCTGACCGCATCGGTCAGGGACTTCACGAGCCGGTCGCCGCCCGCGCCCTCGGGGGCGAGGACCAGGCCCGGCTTGACGCAGAACTGGCCGACGCCGAGCGTCATCGAGCCCGCGAGCCCGGTGCCGATCTGCTCGCCGCGCTCGGCGGCCGCCGCCTCGGTGACGACGACGGGGTTGAGGGAGCCGAGCTCGCCGTGGAAGGGGATGGGCACGGGCCGGGCGGCGGCCGCGTCGAAGAGGGCGCGCCCGCCGCGGATGGAGCCGGTGAAACCGGCGCCGGAGACCAGCGGGTGCCTGACGAGTTCCACCCCCGCGTCGAAGCCGTGCACGAGGCCGAGGACGCCTTCGGGGATGCCGTGCCTGGCCGCTGCCCTGCGCAGCACGGAGGCGACCAGCTCGGAGGTGGCCGGATGGTCGGGGTGGGCCTTGACCACGACGGGGCAGCCCGCTGCGAGCGCGCTGGCGGTGTCGCCGCCGGGCACGGAGAAGGCGAAGGGGAAGTTGGACGCGGAGTAGACCGCGACGACGCCGAGGGGGATCTTGTAGCGGCGCAGGTCGGGGACGGGCGGGGTGGCCGAGGCGTCGGGGTGGTCGATGACGATGCCGAGGAAGGCGCCCTCGTCGACGATGTCCGCGAAGGAGCGCAACTGGTAGCAGGTGCGGGCGAGTTCGCCGGTGAGCCGGACGGGGCCGAGCGCGGTCTCCGCGTCGGCGGCCTCCACCAGGTGGTCCTTCGCCTCTTCGAGGAGGTCCGCCGCGCTGCGCAGGAAGGCGGCGCGGACCGTGCGGTCGGCGAGCGCGGCCGCGGCGTCCGCGGCGGCCCGGACCGCGAGGTCGACCTCTTCGGCGGTGGCTTCCACCGCAACCTGCTCGCGCTGCTTCCCGGTTCGGGGGTCGACACTCCAGACTGGTGCTGCTGCCACCGCGGATTCCCTTTCCAGAGGTATGCCACTCACCAGGGCCGTTCGATATGCTGAACGCTGTCCTCGCTGGTGAATAGCGGAGACTTCGGAGACTATTTCTCGGCGTTCTAAGGGGTCAAGGGCGATGTCGGCTGGCGAGACCGGAGGCGGTGCGCAGGTCAAGTCCGCGGTGCGGACGGTGGAATTGCTCGAGTACTTCGCGGGCCGTCCCGGAATGCACTCCCTGGCCGCGGTCCAGGAGGCCGTCGGCTACCCCAAGTCGAGCCTCTACATGTTGCTCCGCACCCTGGTCGAGCTCGGCTGGGTGGAGACGGACGCGACCGGCACGCGGTACGGGATCGGGGTGCGCGCCCTGCTCGTCGGCACGTCGTACATCGACGGCGACGAGGTCGTGGCCGCCGCACGCCCCACCCTCGACCGGCTCTCCGACGACACCACGGAGACCATCCACCTGGCCCGGCTCGACGGCACGAACGTCGTCTACCTCGCCACCCGCCAGTCGCAGCACTACCTGCGCCCCTTCACGCGCGTGGGCCGCCGCCTCCCCGCGCACTCCACGTCGCTCGGCAAGGCACTGCTCGCCACCCACACCGACGAGCAGGTCCGCAAGCTGCTCCCGGAGACGCTGCCCGCGCTCACCGAGCACACCATCACCGACCGCGAGAAGCTCATCGAGGAACTGCACACGGTGCGCGAGCAGGGCTTCGCGGTGGACCGCGAGGAGAACACGCTCGGCCTGCGCTGCTTCGGCGTGGCCATCCCCTACCGCACGCCCGCGCGGGACGCGATCAGCTGCTCGGTGCCGGTGGCGCGGCTCACGCCCGCGCACGAACAGATGGTGAAGGACGCGCTCTTCGACGCGCGCGACCGGCTGACACTGGCAACTCGTAGGCTCTGAGCCATGGATGTCAGCCTGCGCGAAGTCCACGACAGCGATCTGCCCGTCTTCTTCCGGCAGATGAACGATCCCGAGTCGAGCCACATGGCCGCCTTCACCCCCGAGGATCCGGCCGACCACGACGCCTTCGCGGCGCACTGGACGAAGATGCGGGCCTCCGCCGACGTCGCCATCCGCACGGTCCTCGCGGACGGCGACGTGGTGGGGAACGCGGGGGTGTACGGGGCGCCGGGCGAGCGTGAGGTCACGTACTGGATCGACCGTGCGTACTGGGGCCGCGGCCTCGCCACGGCGGCGCTGCGCGGCCTCCTGGAGCTGGAGCCGGAGCGGCCGATCTACGCCCGCGCAGCGGCGGACAACGCGGCCTCGATCCGGGTCCTGGAGAAGTGCGGCTTCCGGATCTCCGCGAAGGACCGGGGGTACGCACCGGCCCGCGGGGCGGAGATCGACGAGGTCGTCCTCGTCCTGCACGGCGGCTGAACTCCGCCGCGCGGCGGAGGCGGATCGTCGCGGCGCAGGAGGTGGCGGGGGCGCCGCGGCGAGAGCGTTAAGACATGCCCCAAACACGTCCCGTCTCCCCCACGACCTCCGACTCCGTCTCCGCCTCCCCAGCGGCCTCCTCCGCCACCCTCTCCGCCTCCGCCGCCCTCTCCCCCACGACACCCGCCTCCCCCCGGGCCCCCTCCCCTGCGGCCTCCGCCTCCACGGCCTCCGCGGCGCCCGCGCCCGCCGCCCCCGCGCCCCTCGGCCGCCCCGGCCGCGTGCTGCGCTTCGTGTCCGTGGCCGCCTGCGTCCCGTACCTCGCCCTCAAGGTCGCCTGGATCTCCGGCAGCCGTCCCGGGATCCCCGACGGCAGCCCGCTGCTCGACCACCGCGCCCTGATGATCTTCGCCAACGGCCTGACCGTCCTCATGGACGCGGCCGTCATCGTGCTCGCGCTGCTCCTGACCTGCCCCTGGGGCCTGCGGACGCCCGCGTGGCTGCTCGCGGCGCCGATGTGGGCGGCCACCGGACTGCTCCTGCCGATCGTGGCCGGGTTCCCGCTGACCCAGCTGGCCGGGGTGTTCGACGGCGGCGGCTCCGCCGGGAGCGGCGGGCCCGCTGAGCCCTTCCTCCACGAGTGGGTCTTCGGCGTCGTCTACGTCGGCTTCATCGTCCAGGGCCTCGCCCTCGGCGCCCTGTTCGTCCGCTACGCCAGGGCCCGCTGGAGCCACGCGTGGCGCGGCCGGGTGGGAGACCTGCCGCCAGGACCCGGCCGCGGGGCACGCACCGCCGCGGTCACGGCCGCCGTGCTCGCGCTCCTCCCCGTCACCCTGCACCTGCTGTGGGCGTGCGGCTCCACCACCGGTCTCGCCCCGTCCCGGGCCCGGGACCTCACGCAGGACGCCCGGATCCTGGAGGCCCTCAGCGCGCTCTATCCCGCCCTCGCCGTCACCGGCGCCCTGCTGCTCGCCTTCCGATGGGGCCGCGCCCTGCCCGTCGGCGTGCCGCTCGCGCTGGGCTGGCTCGGCTCGGGCGCGGTGGCCTGCTGGGGAGGCTGGCTGCTCCTCGGCTCGCTCACGGCCATCGGCGACGCCATGAACCGGCCCACCGGCGCGATGCTCCTGACCTACGCTGTGCAGATGATCATCGGGGCGATCGTCGCCGTCCTCGGAACGCGCTTCCTGCGGCAGCGGGCGGGGTCCATCGCGTGAAGGAACTCGCCACCGCCCTGTTCGGGCGCCGGACGCGCCGCCGCTGGATCCATCTGATCCTCGGCGGCGCCCTCGCCATGCCGTACGTCTTCGTGGGTTCCGTCGTCGTGGGGCCGCTCTTCGGCGACAGCGCCTTCTTCGGCTCGATCGGCGCCCAGCTCAGCGCGTTCGCGGTCGGGCTGCCGCTCGCCGCGATCACCGCGCTGTTCCCGCTGACCCGGCCGATGTCGGCGGCCGCCGTGCGGGCGCTGTGCGGGGTGCCGGACGAGTCGCTCGCCGAGGGGCCCGCGCGGACCCGGGCGGCGCGCGGCCGCACCGTCGCGTGGTTCACGCTGCACCTCGGCCTCGGCGGGGTCATCAGCGGCATGTCGCTCGCGCTGCCGCCGTTCGCGGTCTTCCTGATCGCCCTGCCGTTCGTCCCCGCGCTGCGGGACACGAGCGACGGGGCGCCCGCGTTCTTCGACGCGCCCTGGTGGCTCGTCCTCTCGCCCGCCGTCGGCCTCGCCGCCCTGGTGGCGCTCGCGGCGTGCGCGGCCGCGGCCGGTGGGCTCCTCGCGCGCTGGGCGCCCGGCCTGCTCGGGCCGACGCCCGCCGACCGGCTCGCGGCCGCCGAGCAGCGCGCCGCCGACCTCGCCGTGCGCAACCGCCTCGCGCGCGAGCTGCACGACTCGGTCGGCCACGCCCTGAGCGCCGTCACCCTCCAGGCGAGCGCGGCCCGCCGGGTCCTCGACCACGACCCGGAGTTCGTGCGCGAGGCGCTGGCCGCCATCGAGGACACCACGCGCCGCACGGTGGGCGAGCTCGACGCCGTGCTCGGCGTGCTGCGGGAGACCGGTAACGGCGCTGCCGGCGCTGACGGCGCTTCCCGTCCGACGGCGCCCGCGCCCACGCTCGCCGCCGACCTCGAAGGACTGCTGCGCCGCACCCGGGCGGGCGGCCTGCGCGTGACGGCCACGGTCGACATGGACCCCGACGCGCTGCCCCCGCTGGTCTCCCGCGAGGCCTACCGCATCGTCCAGGAGGCCCTGAGCAACGCGCTGCGGCACGGCGGCGACACCGCATCCGTCACCCTGCGCATCGCCCTGGACGGCCCCGGCCTGGCCGTCACGGCCGAGAACCCGCTGCCGTCCCGCTCCGCAGCGGCGCGGCCCGGCGGCGGCCACGGCCTGCGCGGCATCGCCGACCGCGCCCGGCTCCTCGGCGGCACGGCCGAGGCAGGCCCCCGCGACGGGATATGGCGACTGGACGTACGACTTCCTCTGAAGGGACAGCAATGACGGCGAACGACATCAGGGTCGTCCTCGCGGACGACGAGCGCATGGTGCGCACCGCGCTGCGCGCGATCCTCTCGGCCGAGCCGGGCATCGAGGTGGCGGGCGAGGCGGCGACGGGCGCCGAGGCGGTCTCCGTCGTGCGGGAGCTGAAGCCGGACGTGGTCCTGATGGACGTCCGCATGCCGGAGACCGACGGCATCCGCGCCACCGAGCAGATCCTGCAGACGATGTCGGAACCGCCTCGCGTCGTCGTGGTGACGACCTTCGAGAACGACGCGTACGTGTACGAGGCGCTGCGCGCGGGAGCCGCCGGGTTCCTCCTCAAGCGGGCGGACGCGGACGAGCTCGTCCAGGCGGTCCGGCTCGTCGCGCGCAGCGACTCGCTGCTCTTCCCCGCGGCGGTCCGGTCCCTGGCCGCCGAGTACGGCCGCGCCGAGCCCGCGCCGCCCGACTGGGTGGCGCGGCTCACCGGCCGTGAGAGCGAGGTGCTGCGGCTGATGGCGGCGGGCCTGACCAACGCGGAGATCGCGGGGCGGATGGGCGTCGGCGCGGCGACGGTGAAGACGCACGTGGCGTCCGTCCTCGCCAAGACGGGGGCGCGGGACCGCACACAGGCCGTGATCGCGGCGTACGAGGCGGGCTTCATGAAGACGGGCTGAGCCCGCCCCCGCCCATGAGGCGCCCATGAGGACTTGATGAGAAAACGGTCTCAAGCACACCAGAAGGGAACGAAACCCTTCCCTCCGCTCGTCCTCCCACGGGATGAACAAGACGATCAGGCACGCCTCGGTCTTCGCGCTGGTGCTCGTGCTCGCCCTGCTGCTGCGGGCGACATGGGTGCAGTTCCACGACTCGAAGGCGCTCGCGGACGACAAGCTGAACCGGCGGAACGCGATAGCGCAGTACGCGAACCCGCTGGGCGACATCATCGTGGGCGGTGAGGCCATCACCGGCTCCGAGCGGACGAAAGGCGGAGACCTCGCGTACAAACGCACGTACAAGAACGGCGACCTCTATTCGCCCATCACGGGCTACAGCTCCCAGGTCTACGGCGCCACCCAGCTCGAAGGCATCTACAAGGACCTGCTGGACGGCACCGACAACCGGCTGAAGAACCCGCTGGACGCCCTCACGAACAAGCGGGCCGACCCCGGTGACGTGATCACGACGATCGATCCCGCGGTGCAGAAGGCCGGGTACAAGGCGCTGGGCGACACCAAGGGCGCGGCGGTGGCCCTCGACCCCAAGACCGGCAAGATCCTCGGCATGGTCTCGACCCCGTCGTACGACCCGTCGAAGATCAGCGGCTCCACGGACTCCGAGGCGTGGCAGAAGTTGACCACCGACAAGGAGAAGCCGATGGTCAACCGCGCCATGCGGCAGCCGCTCCCGCCGGGCTCGACCTTCAAGCTGGTGGTCGCGGCGGCGGCTCTGGAGGACGGGCTCTACGGCTCGGTGGACGCCAGGACGAGCAGCCCGAACCCGTACACGCTGCCCGGCACGCGGACGGTCCTCAAGAACGAGAACCAGTCGGCTCCCTGCGAGAACGCCGACATCCGCACGGCCCTGCAGTACTCCTGCAACAACGTCTTCGCGAAGATGGCCGTCGACCTGGGCCAGGACAAGGTCAAGGCGATGGCGGACAAGATGGGCTTCAACACCGACAAGCTCGACGTGCCGGTGCGCGCGGGCAAGAGCGTCTACCCGTCCGACATGGACAAGGCGCAGACGGCGCTCAGCGGCATCGGCCAGTTCGACGTGACGGCGACGCCGCTGCAGATGTCGATGGTCTCGGCGGCCATCGCCAACGGCGGCGTGCTGACCAAGCCGCACATGGTGTCGCAGGTCAGCGACTCCGGTGGCGACGTCCTGGAGAAGTACGACGACGGCGACTCCCAGCGCGTGATGGACGAGTCGGCCGCCGAGGGCCTGCAGTCCGCGATGCAGACGGTCGTCGAGAAGGGCACCGGCACGAACGCGAAGATCAGCGGCGCGACGGTGGGCGGCAAGACCGGTACGGCGCAGCACGGCGAGAACAACAGCAAGACGCCGTACGCCTGGTTCACGTCGTACGCCAAGGGCAGCGACGGCAAGCAGGTGGCGGTCGCGGTGATGATCGAGTCGTCGAGCGCGGCGCGCGACGAGGTCAGCGGCAACGGCCTGGCGGCGCCGATCGCGAAGGCGATGATGGCGGCGGCGCTGAAGTCCTGAGCCCTGCCGCCGGTCCTGACCCGCGTACCCGACGTCCCCGAGGCGCCGCCCCACCCGTCCCCCGCGGGTCAGGGGCGGCGCCCGCGCCACATCTGCAGGGCCCACACCACGGCGGCGACCGCTCCCGCCCCGGCGAACAGCCCCACCACGAACCCGGCACCGGAGCTCGCATCGCCGTCGTCGACGGCCACCGAGACGCCCGCCACGACCGCCGCGAGGGCGAGCACGGCAAGCAGCGCGTAGAACTTCCGGCTGAAGAAGCCGGACCGCTCCGGCACCGGCGGCGGCGACTCCACGCGGGCCGCGGGCCCGAGGCTCGCCGCCCGCGGCCGCTTGAACCAGGCGTAGATCACCCAGGTCCCGCAGGCCTCCCAGCCGTCGGGCGCGAGCCGCTCGTCGAGCCCCTCACGTCCGCGCGTGACCAGCTCGCGCCGGTACTCCCAGCGCTGCGGCTGCGCCACGTCCCGGTGGCTGACGAAGCGGCCGATGGCGTCGACGCGCTCCACCTCCCAGCCCTCGTCGCCGAAGCGGTTCAGGAGCTCCTCGTCGAGGTAGATGTCGGCGGTCCAGCGCCAGGTCTCCACCGCATCGCCCGGCGCCTCGCCCGCCGCCCGCGGTGCCCGCTCCCCCGTGGCGGGCACCAGCTGGGCGGCGAACTCCTCTGCGGGCCCGAACTCGGCCTCCGCGTCCTTCGCCCCGGACTCCTCCAGATGGGCGGCGAGGTCGGTGACGGTCGCCTCGACGCGGTCGGCGGGCAGACCGTGCGCCCGCAGCCGCTCGGCGAGACCGATGAGGTAGCCGTCCCGCTCGTACTCGTACTGCGCGTTGGTGGCAGATATCGCGTTCATCGTGGTTCCACTCCCGCCTTCGCGAGGACTTCGCGTACGGATCCGTTGAAGGCGAGCCACAGCCCGCCCTGTTCGCCGAGGGTCTCCCGCCCGGCGTCGGTGAGCCGGTAGTAGCGCCGCCCCGGCCCCTTCTCGGTGGCGCGGAACTCCGCGGCGACCAGGCCGGCCTCCTCCAGGCGGTTGAGGACGGGATAGAGCGTGCCGCCCTTGATCTGGCCGAAGCCCGCGGCACCGAGCAGCTTGGCGATCTCGTAGCCGTAGCTCTCGCCGTCGGTGAGACTGGCGAGCACGAGCAGGTCGAGGACGCCCTTGAACCAGCTGGCGCGGCGGTCTGTCGTCACTTCGGGTCTGCCTTTCGGGCGGCGGACGTTCGGGCGGCGGGTCCTCAGGCGGCCTGCACGGCGCGCGGCTTCTCCGGCGCGGGCAGCGTCAGATCGCGCACGGAGAGGACGACGTGCACGGCGACGGGGAGCAGGAGGCTGCCCGTGGCGAGGTAGAGGGCGGTGAGCATGGCGCCGAAGAGCGCGAAGACGAGGACGCCCTTGCGGCCCTGGTAGAGACCGGCGACCGCGTAGACGAGGACCGAAAGGGCCGCCGCCGCATAGAGGTCGAGGCCGAGCGCGCCGACGCCGAAGGCGATGAGGAGGCCGCGGTAGACGAGTTCGGCGCAGAGGCCGTCGGTCACGGCGACGGCGATCGCGAGCCTGCGCTCCTCGGCGGTGCGCGGCAGCATCGCCTCGATGGCGGCGAGCCCCGGCACGTTCTTGCCCTGCCTGGCGAGGTCGTGGAAGTTGCGTCCGGAGGCCACGGCGATCGCGGTGGCGAGCAGGATCCCGGTCACGACGTACCCGGGCCGCTCGGGCGCCGTGAGGCCGAAGTCGGCGGCGCCAGTGCCGGGCGAGAGCAGCAGGGCCGCTGCGGCGAGGGCGGCGAAGGCCCACCAGAGGGTGAGGACGAGCCCGAAGTAGCGGACCAGGGCGCGGGGTTCGGTGTCCCTGCGGCGGGCCAGCGAGCCGTACATCCGGCGTCCGGCCCACGGCTCGCCGACGAGCAAGTAGACGGCGAGCGTGGCCGCGACGGCCGTCGATGCGGCCGAGAAGTCCGGCGAAATGGTCATGTGAGTCCCCCAACCCTGAGCGTCTGAGCTACCTAGACCGTAAGGCGACCTAGTCAGGATTGCAACCTATCTCGCTGTGCCGACTTCCCGGCCGCGGCGTCGACCGGGCTCCTAGCCCACGAAGTACGTCGGGTTGGGGAGCTTGTACGTCTTGTCCGCGTAGGCGCCCGCGAGGTCGGAGACCTGGTCGCCGAAGCTGCCGACGATGTTGTAGCCGGTCGACTCGATGTGCTTGCGCGTGCCTTCCTTGAACTGGACGGTGTCGCACTTCCAGGCGTCCGGCGTGGCGCAGTGGCTGAGGTAGGCCGGGGGGTTCGCCTTGTTCTTGGTGAAGACGTGCGTGCGGTCCAGCGACGTCCCGTAGCCCGCCTTGGCGAGGTTGGTGACGGCACCCTCGCGCTGCGACTCGGCCAGGCCCGTGAGGAAGAAGACCTCGACGCCCCGGCTCTTCGCGTACTTCACCAGCTCGGGCATGCCGAACACGGCGGGGCGCTTGGCCGCCTTGACGTACGCGTCCCAGCTGTCGTTGTTGTACGTGAAGTTGGTGGACTTCTCGTAGTCGAAGCTGAGCAGTGCGGTGTCGTCGACGTCGAGGACGATCGCGGGCTTCTTGCCGCGCGCGCCCTGGCCGCCGTGGCCGCCGTGGCCCTGATGAGCCTTGCGCGCGGCCTTCTTGATGTCCTTCTTCGCCTTGGCCTGGATGCGGGCCAGGTCCTTGGCGTACGGGCTGTCGGGCGAGGACTTCCAGACGCCGTCGGCCCCCTTGGTCGCGCCGTAGTACTCGTCGATCTCACCGACGAGGAGGCCTATGTTGTGGGGCTCCTTGGTGGGCCGCGGCCGGGCCTGGTCGGCGGTGGCGGCGCCGGAGGCGTAGAGGGCGGCGCCGGCGACGGTGCAGGCAGTGGCCAGGCCGGCCACGCGTAGGGACTTGCGCATGTGTTGCGTCTCCGCATCAGGGTTCGGGCAGGTCAAGGTCTGTCTACGCGCATCAACCCGGCCATGGGGAGACCATGGACCGACCCTTTACCTGATCCATACCTGGACCCGCCCTGGCCCGGGGGCCCCGCCCGGCCCTGGCTGCACGCCCGACTCAGGCCCCCGTCCCCCAGCCGGGATCCCGCCCGCTCAGCCCGATCACCCTGTCCAGCAGGGGCGCGTCAGCGGGCACCGGCACCGGCGTTCCGAACAGCCCGCCCTCACCTCCGTCTTCGCTGCTCTCGGCCGGTGTGAGCAGCGCCTGGGCCGCCCCCAGGCTCGCCTCGTCGGGGTCGTACTCCTGGCCGGTGGCGCGGGCCAGGTCCCAGCCGTGCACGACGAGTTCGTCGATGGCGACGAGTCCCGCGACCTCGCCGGGCAGGTCGAGACCGCCCGCACGCGTCATGCCCTGCCAGGCGTCGGGGTCGCGCCACGCACGGGCCAGCCCCGCGAGCGCCTGCGCCAGCTCGGGCCGCCAGCCCGGGGCGACATCGGGCAGGGAGCTCCCGGGGGCCGTGTCCAGCGCGGGGCCGAACTCCTTGCGAGCGGCCCCCTGGAAGGCGTGGGAGAGGCCGATCATGTGGCCGAGGAGGTGGCGCACCGCGTAGTCGGGGCAGGGGGTGGGCGCCGAGAGCTGTTCGTCGGTGACGCGTTCGGCGATCCGGGCCACGAGGCGGGCCTGCGGCCCCAGGTCGAGCATGTCGGTCATGAGAGGTCCTTCTGAGTCGGCGAAGTCGGTACGTCTCCCCTTGTAGACCCGCCGCGCGCCGTGAAGTCATCGCCACCCTTAGGGAAGCCGCCCGATACCCCCGCAGGGGCCTTAGGAACCAGCATCACCAGGCATGACAACGACGATCGGACGCGTCCTGCGGGACCGCAACGCGGGTCTGTACCTGGGCGCCGTGGTGGTCTCCGGGTTCGGGACCTCCGCGCTGTGGCTGGCCTCCGGGATCTGGGTGAAGGAGCTGACGGGCTCGGACGGGCTCGCCGCGCTCTGCCAGTTGGCGATGTGGGCGCCCACCTTGGCGGGCCCGCTGCTCGGCACGCTCGCCGACCGCACGCGCCGCAGGCCGCTCCTGGTGGCCGCGAACCTGGCGCTCGGCGCGCTGCTGCTCTCCCTGTTCGCGGTCGACGGCCAGGACCGCCTGTGGATCCTCTTCGCGGTCCTCCTGGTGTACGGGACGTGCGGCGTCGTCACCGACGCGGCGGAGGCGGCCCTGGCCGCGACAGCCGTCGACAAGGACCTCCTGGGCGACTTCAACGGCCTGCGGATGTCCGCGAACGAGGGCATGAAGCTGGTGGCGCCGCTCGCCGGGGCGGGCCTGTTCGCCGCGTACGGGGGCGCCCGGGTGGCCCTCCTGGACGCGGTGACGTTCGTGCTCGCGGCGGGCATGTTCGCGCTGCTGCGGGTGCGGGAGAGCGCACCGGTACCCGACCGCACGCCCCTGCGGGCGCGGACGGCGCAGGGAGTAAGGCACCTGTGGGGGCACGAGCGGCTGCGGCCCCTCGTGGTGGCGGGCGGTCTGACGATGCTGACCTCGGGCATCAGCGGCGCGCTGGTCTACGCGATCGTCGAGGGCCTGGGCCGCTCCCCCTCGTACACGGGCGTCCTGTACGTCGTGCAGGGCGCGGGGTCCGTCGCTGTGGGGTTGGCGTCGGGGGCGCTGATGCGGCGGTTCGGGGCGCGGTGGTTCGGCGGCGCGGGCATCGCCGTGACGGGCCTCGCAGCGGTGCTCACCGCGGTCCCGAGCGACGCCGCGGTCATCGCGGGCAGCCTCACGAACGGCATCGGGCTGCCCTGCGTACTGATCGCGGGCCTGACGGCGGTGCAGCGCGAGACGCCGGACGCGCTCCTCGGCCGGGTGGCGGCCACCGCGAGCACCTTGATGTTCGCGCCGACCGCGGTCGGCATCGCGGCGGGCGCGGCGCTCGTGGAGAGCACCGACTTCCGCATCCTGCTCCCGGTCCTCGCGGGGGCGCGGCTGCTGATCGCCGCGCCCCTGCTGAGGCCCCGGGCGCGGGTTACTTCACGTCGGCCCAGCGCTTGATGGTCGCGACCGCCTTCTTCTGTTCGGCCGCGGGCAGCCCGGCGATCGACGCGCCGTGGTTGGCGCCGGGCACCACGTAGCGGTACGAGTCGTGGCGGCTGGGGGTGAACTTCTCGGCGCTCCACGGGTCGTTCTCGCCGTAGACGAACATCATGCGCTGGCCGCGCTTGTGCACCCAGCGGTCGACGTCGGCGATGGTGTGGTTGTTGTACGTGCCCCGCATGGCGGCGGGCAGCACCGAGTTCGGCTGGTAGATGCCGGGGTGGCGGCGGACGCCGTCGAGGTGTTTGAACCTGAGGTCCGCCCAGCCGAGCTGGGTGGCCGCCTGGCGGTAGTAGGGGCCCGTGCCGTTGGTGCCGAGCTCCTGGTCGCGGTAGACGCTGAAGCCGTGGTCCTTCGACCACTTCCAGAGCTCGTCGTCGCCGGTCTTCTTCGCGTCGGGGACGGTGGCGCAGTCGGCCTCTGCGCCGCTCTGCCAGAAGTTCCACACCTGGTCGAGGGCCGCGAACTCGTAGGCACGGTCCGTGGTGCCGAGGGTCTGGTCGAAGGTGTATCCCTCGGCCGCCGCTTCCTTCTCGAACCTGGGCAGCAGGGCATCGCGTCGTACGAGCATCTCGCGCTGCACGGCGTTCAGCGCGGCCCGGCACTCTTTCGTACCGACGGTCTTGAAGAAGCGCTCGTAGCCGCTGTCGTCGCGGTTGTCGGCGTCGTTGGGCGCGACGAACGCGACGACCGCGTCAAGGTCCTCGGGGTAGAACCGCTCGTGGTACGTCGCGGTCATACCGCCCTTGCTGGCGCCGGTGCCGAGCCACTTGCCCTTCTCGATCCCGCGCAGGGCCTGAGTGAGGCGGTGCTCGTCGGCCGCCTCCTGCTCGACGGTCATCTTCGACCAGTCGTCGCCCGCGGCGCCCTTGGGCCGCGACTCGGCGAAGTAGCGGTGCTCGACGCTGACCTGGTTGGCGTCGATCAGCTTGGTGAGAGCGGTGGTGCCGCCTGCGAGGGTGTAGCCGCCGGTGTAGAGGACGGTCGGCTTGTCCGTGGCCTTGTGCCAGAGGGTGGCCCGCTGCGTGAAGGTGGCGCCGTGCGGCTTGCGGTGGTCGACGGGCTGTTCGTACGTCAGCGTGTAGAGGGGGTGGCCCTCCTTCTCCGCGACGGAGACCACCGTCATGCCCGGTATGCGCTCCAGGCGGTCGCGGACGTCGGACCCGGCGGCTTCCTGTCCGGTGGCCGCCCGGGCGGCGGCGGGCACCGCGCCGCCGAGCACCGCCGCGCCCGCCATCACTCCTGCGCAGACCAGCGCGGATATCCCCTTGTTGCGCACCTTTTCCCCCTCTGTCCCCTGATACAGGAGTGATGGTTGTGGTGCGCGGATCGTATCGGTGATCACTCCGTGGGCGACAGTGCCTTCGTGACGAGGGCCAGGTCCGCGTCGGAGGCCAATCCGGCGTGGTAGAGACGCAGTTCGGTGGCGCCGAGCTCCGCGGCGCGTGCCGCATCGGCGGCGAGGGTGGCGGGGCTGCCGCCCATGCCGCTCACCACGGTGAGGTTGGCGGCGAGGACCGCTCCCTCCCCGGCCCGCGCGGCGAACGGCTCAAGCAGGTGCGCGCCGCCCGTGCAGGGCACGACCACGCCGTCGGCCACGGAGAGGATGTGCGCGGGGTCGACGCCCGCGTTCGCACCGCAGTGGTAGGCCACCGGGTCGGCGTGGAGCAGCACCTGGAACCCGGCGGGGGCCGCTGCGCGGACGGCGCCGACGACGGTCTCCTGGAGGGTGCGTGCGGTTTCCTCGCGCCACGCGCGCGTGGCCGCCGCCCGGTCCGCACCGAGGAGCTTCTCGACGGCCGCCCAGCCGTCGGCTTCCTCGCCGCCTCGCCAGAGGGGCTCCAGGGCGCGGCGGACGGCGTCCGCCAGCTCGTCGGGGTCGGTGCCGAGTGCTGCGTACCCCGCACGGCAGGAGGGGCAGAAGCAGAGCGACATCAGGTACTGCCCGGCCTCGCCGAGGGGGACGCCCGCGATCTTGTCGTGGGCGTGCAGGTGCGCGAGGCCGTACCAGCCGCAGGACTCCAGCTCGGTGCCGCGCGTGCCGGTCCCGGGGCGTACGGCCGCTTCCGCCGCCAGGTCGGCCAGGTACGCGCGCGTGGCGGGCTGTGCGATGCAGGGCGCCCAGGGGTAGCGGTCTCCGTAGGCGTTGACCACCGAGGTCGCCGGGTGGTCGTCGCCCAGGCGGGAGTTGTGGGCGAGGACGACCCAGCTGTGCACGTCGAGCCCGGCGTCGCGCAGGGCTTGCGCCGCCTCTCCGTAGGCATCGCCCCGCGCCCAGTCCCCGGCCGCGTACGGCCGCAGCTCGCGCTCCTGCCAGTGGTCGCCGGGCGGGTAGAGGACGGCGGCGTGCGCGGCGGTGACGATGCGGTGGCGCGGGTGCCGCGGGGTCAGCGCGCGCGTGGAGTGGTAGGCGGCGGCGAGGGTGACCTGGCGGACGCCGAGGCGGGCCAGGCGCCCGGGGGCCTCGGGGTCGCCGACGACGTCCCACGGGTAGAGGAAAGCGGCGGCCTTCATGCGGAACGCGGCGGCCTTCATACGGTGCCCTTCGCGTCCCCGAGCAGCGCACGGCCCTGCTCGACGAGTTCGGCCAGCCGCTTGACGTGGTCGTCGGCGGGCTCGTGCAGCGGCGGCCGCACGGGGCCGACGTCCAGGCCGCCGAGCCGCACGCCCGCCTTGACGAGGGAGACCGCGTAACCGCGGCCGAGGGCGCGCAGCTCCACGAAGGGCCGGTAGAAGCCGTCGACGAGGCGGTTCACGACGGCGTCCCCCTCCGGCGTACCGGCGTTGAACGCGCGGTGGAAGGCGAGTGCGATGTCCGGCGCGAAGCAGAAGACGGCCGAGGAGTAGAGGGTCACGCCGATGCCGCGGTAGGCGAGGCCGGTCAGCTCGGCGGTCGGCAGGCCGTTGAAGTACAGGAAGTCGCCCGGCACTTCGCTGCGCACGGCGCTGACCGTGCGCTGCATCAGGTCCATGTCGCCGAGGCCGTCCTTGAAGCCGATGACGCCGTCCGCGCGGGCGAGTTCGACGACCGACTCCGGGGTGAGGACGGCGTTGTCGCGCTGGTAGACGATGACGTCCAGGGAGGTGGCCGCGGCCAGTTCCGTGTAGTGCCGGACGAGCCCCTCCTGTTCGGCGACGACGAGGTAGGGGGGCATGGCGAGCAGCCCGTCGGCGCCCGCCTCCTCGGCGAGGCGTGCGTACCGCACGGCGAGCGCGGTGCCGTATCCGGCGCCCGCGACCACCGGCACCCGCCCCGCGGTCTCGTCGACCGCGGCGGCGACGCACTCCTGGAACTCCTCGGGGGTCAGGGCGTGGAACTCGCCCGTGCCGCAGCAGGCGAACACAGCCGCCGCACCGGCCTCGATGCCGTCGCGCACATGGGCGCGGAAGGTGTCCAGGTCGAGAGCGCCGTCGGGCCCGTACGCGGTGACCGGGAAGAACAGCGGCCCGCTGGGGACGCGGAGTCGGGAAGCGAGGGGGGCTGACGTCACGGGCTCTCCCTAGGCGTGCACGGTTCTGATTCACGTCCATATTTCTGAACGCCACCACGCTAAGGCGCCCTCTTGGGGCCGGTCAAGCGGATGAACTCCCCGCGGACGAGCGGACTTGCCGCCTCCGCGGCCTACTTGACGCCGCGCGACGGAGATCCTTAACTTGACGCCCATCCAAGAGTGTGAATTCTGTACGCGCATGAGTACGCGTCGCCCGAGGAGACCCGCATGCCCGCTCCCCGCACCGTCCTGCTCACCGGCGCAGCCGGCGGCCTCGGCACCCTGATGCGCGGGCTCCTGCCCTCGTACGGATACGACCTGCGCCTGCTCGACGTGCGCCCCCTGGCGGACGAGCCGGGGGCCGTCACGGCCGACCTCGCCGACCGGGACGCCCTGCGCGAGGCCGTGCGGGGCACCGACGCGGTCCTCCATCTCGCGGGCATCTCCCTGGAGTCGACCTTCGACAAGATCCTCAAGGCCAACATCGAGGGCACGTACAACCTCTACGAGGCGGCCCGCGAGGAGGGCGTCCGGCGGATCGTCTTCGCCTCCTCCAACCACGCCGTGGGCTTCACCCCGCGCCCGCAGGGCGACGACCCGCTGATCCCGGTCGACACCCCGCGCCGCCCCGACACCTTCTACGGCCTGTCGAAGTCATTCGGCGAGGACCTGGCCCGGTTCTACTGGGACAAGCACGGCATCGAGACCGTGTCGGTCCGCATCGGCTCGTGCTTCCCCGAGCCGTCGAGCGTGCGGATGCTCTCGGTCTGGATGAGCCCCGGCGACGGGGCCCGGCTCTTCCACGCGGCCCTCACCGCCGAGGACGTGCGGCACACGGTCGTGTACGGCTCGTCGGCCAACACCCGCCTGTGGTGGGACCTGTCCTCCGCGCGTGCGCTCGGTTACGACCCGCAGGACGACTCCGAGGACTACGCGGAGAAGCTGGTCGCGGAGCAGGGCGAGCTGGACCCGGCCAACCCGGACCACGCGCACCTGGGAGGCCACTTCTGCACGAACCCGCCGGTGTGGCCGTACTGAGGAATCCGCGCCCGCTCGCCCCCATTCGGGCACCGAACGGGCGCTTCCGCCCCCACAAACGGGCACGCCCGAGGCCGGTCCCACTGGCCGTCGCCCCGCCAAGCGGGCAGATACGGGCATCATCGTGCCCGCTCGGAGCCTGGTAACCCCCCTTGTCCGCGCTGTAGAACTTCCCCACAGGGCCCGAACGGGCACCGCGCAGACCGCAGACCCAGGGGAAGAAGGTGGCGCCGATGACCGCGGAGGAACGTCAGCGGCGGATCGTCAACGCGGCCCGGCACGCGGGGTCCGTCGACGTGACGGCCCTCGCCGGTGAGCTCGGCGTCGCCAAGGAGACCGTCCGCCGTGACCTCAGGGCCCTGGAGGACCACGGCCTGGTCCGCCGCACCCACGGCGGCGCCTACCCCGTGGAGAGCGCGGGTTTCGAGACCACCCTCGCCTTCCGCACGACCATGCACGTGCCGGAGAAGCGGCGCATCGCGGCCGCCGCCGCCGAACTCGTCGGCGACGCCGAGACCGTCTTCATCGACGAGGGCTTCACCCCGCAGCTGGTCGCCGAGTCGCTGCCCGGCGCCTCCGCGGGCCGCCCGCTCACCGTCGTCACCGCCTCGCTGGCCACCGCGGGGGCCCTCGCCGAGGCCGAGAACATCACCGTTCTGCTGCTCGGCGGCCGGGTGCGGCCCGGCACGCTCGCCACCGTCGACCACTGGACGACCCGCATGCTGGCCGGGTTCGTCATCGACCTGGCGTACATCGGCGCCAACGGCATCTCCCGCGAACACGGCCTGACGACCCCCGATCCCGCGGTCAGCGAGGTGAAGGCGCAGGCCATCAGGGCGTCGCGGCGCACGGTGTTCCTGGGTGTGCACACCAAGTTCGGGGCGACGAGCTTCTGCAGGTTCGCCGGGATCGGCGACCTCGACACGATCGTCACGAGCAGCCGTCTGCCCGCGTCCGAGGCGCACCGCTACTCACTCCTGGGCCCGCAGGTCCTGCGCGTCTGACCGCACCCCCGCACGCCCTCCCCTGCCCCCTCCCCCTCCCAATCCCCTGTACCGCCGACACGGGGTCCCGCACGCCCCGAAGCACATCGATTTTCCCCAAACGACCCTCTACGTCCAGGAGCTTTCATGCGAACCCCGAGCCGACGGAGGCCGCGCACGCTCGCCGCGGCCGCCGCAGGGGCGCTGCTCGCCCCGCTGCTCGCCGGCTGCTGGGCCGGCGCCGGCGGGGCAGGTTCAGGCGACTCCATCAACGTCCTCATGGTGAACAACCCGCAGATGGTCGAGTTGCGCAAGCTCACCGCGGCCCACTTCACCAAGGAGACGGGCATCAAGGTGAACTTCACCGTCCTGCCCGAGAACGACGTCCGCGACAAGATCAGCCAGGACTTCGCCAACCAGGCGGGTCAGTACGACGTCGCGACGCTCAGCAACTACGAGATACCGATCTACGCGAGGAACGGCTGGCTGCACGAGGTCGGTTCGTACGCGCGCAAGGACAGGACGTACGACGAGAAGGACATCCTGCCGCCCATGCGCCAGTCCCTCACCGGCAACGACGGCAAGCTCTACGGACAGCCCTTCTACGGAGAGTCGTCCTTCCTGATGTACCGCAAGGACGTCTTCAAGAAGGCCGGTCTAACCATGCCCGAGCACCCCACCTGGCAGCAGGTGGCGGACCTGGCCGCCCGCGTGGACGGCAAGGAGCAGGGGATGAAGGGCATCTGTCTGCGCGGGCTGCCCGGCTGGGGCGAGGTGATGGCGCCGCTGACGACCGTGGTGAACACGTTCGGAGGCACCTGGTTCGAGAAGGACTGGAAGGCCCGCCTGGACGCCCCCGAGTTCGAAAAGGCAACCCGCTTCTACGTAGACCTCGTGCGGAAGCACGGCGAGTCCGGAGCCGCACAGTCCGGCTATGCCGAGTGCCTCAACAACCTCACCCAGGGCAAGACGGCCATGTGGTACGACGCGACGGCCGCCGCGGGGTCGCTGGAATCCGCCAAGTCCCCGGTGAAGGGCAAGATCGGATACGTACCCGCCCCGGTGGCGAAGACCGAGAACTCCGGGTGGCTCTACACCTGGGCCTGGGGCATGCAGAAGGCCTCGCGCAACCCGGACAAGGCCTGGAAGTTCATCTCCTGGGCCTCGGGCAAGGAGTACGAAAAGCTCGTCGGCGAGCAGATCGGCTGGTCGAACGTCCCCGCGGGCAAACGCGCCTCGACCTACGCCAACCCCGCCTACCGCAAGGAAGCCGCCGCCTTCCAGGACGTCACCCGCGCCGCCATCGAAGGGGCCAGGCCCCGCGACCCCGGCGTACAGCCCCGCCCGGCGCCCGGCATCCAGTTCGTCGGCATCCCCGAGTTCACCGACCTCGGCACCAAGGTCTCCCAGGAGATCAGCGCGGCCATCGCCGGACGCCAGTCCGTCGCATCGGCCCTGGAGAAATCGCAGGAGCTCGCCGAGAAGATCTCCGAGGAGTACGAGGGACGATGACCGCCACCGCGAGCACCACCGCAGCAGGGCAGACACGCGTGCCCGGCGCCCGCAGGCCGGGGACGCCGGGAGCGCCGGGTACACCGGGACGACTGCGCGCCTGGGCGACCAGGGCACCCCTGCTGCCCGCCCTCATCTTCATGATCGCCGTGACCCAACTGCCCTTCGTGGCGACCCTGGTGATCTCCTTCTTCGACTGGAACGCCCTCTACCCCGACGCCCGCAGTTTCACCGGGTTCGCCAACTACAGCGAGGTCCTCACCGACCCCGACCTGCGCAAGTCCGTGCTGACCACGATCCTCCTTACCGCCTCCGTGGTGCTCGCGAGCCTGGTGCTCGGGCTCGCTCTCGCGCTGCTCCTGAACCGGAAGTTCAAGGGGCGCGGGCTGGTCCGCACCCTGCTCATCGCGCCGTTCCTGCTGGTCCCCGTGGCCGCCGCGCTGCTGTGGAAGCACGTGCTCTACAACCCCGAGTACGGGCTCTTCAACGGCCTGCTGCACTGGATCGGCGGGGACTCCGCGACGCAGCCCGACTGGGTCTCCAACACCCCGCTCCTGGCCATCGAGGCCTCCCTGGTGTGGCAGTGGACGCCCTTCATGATGCTGATCCTCCTCGCGGGGCTGCAGAGCCGTGACCCCGAGCTGATCGAGGCGGCCCGCATGGACGGCGCCAGCAACTGGCAGGTCTTCCGCCATCTGACGCTGCCGCACCTGCGGCGCTACCTCGAACTGGGCGCCCTGCTCGGCTCGATCTACATCGTGCAGAACTTCGACGCCGTCTTCACCATCACCTCGGGCGGCCTCGGCACGGCGAACCTGCCCTACACCGTCTACCAGAGCTTCTACCAGGCCCACGAGAACGGCCTGGCCTCCGCGGCGGGCGTGCTCGTCGTCATCGGCTCGATCATCATCGCGACCTTCGCCCTGCGGGTCGTCTCGTCGCTGTTCCGTGAGGAGGGGTCCCGCTGATGTCCGCTCTCGTGAAGAACCCGCCGGGAAAGACCCGTCCCCGCGCGCGCGGGTCCGCGCTCGGCCTGGTCGCCTGGCTCGCCGGGATCCTGTTCTTCCTGCCCATCGCCTGGATGGCGCTGACCTCCTTCCACTCGGAGGAGGACGCCGCGACCAACCCGCCCTCGCTCGCCGCATCGCTCACCCTCGACGGCTACCGGGACTTCTTCGGGACGGGCGGCGGCGCGAGCCCCTGGCCGTCCCTGATCAACTCGACGGTGGCGTCGCTCGCCTCGACGCTGCTCGTCCTCGTCCTGGCGCTCCCGGCCGCGTACGCCCTGTCCATCAGGCCCGTGAAGAAGTGGACGGACGTGCTCTTCTTCTTCCTGTCCACGAAGATGCTGCCGGTCGTGGCGGGCCTCCTGCCGATCTACCTCTTCGCCAAGAACACCGGCATGCTGGACAACATCTGGCTGCTCGTCCTCCTCTACACCTCGATGAACCTGCCGATCGCGGTGTGGATGATGCAGTCGTTCCTCGCCGAGGTGCCGAAGCCCGTCATCGAGGCCGCGCAGATCGACGGGGCACGGCTGCCCACGATCCTCACGCGCGTGGTGGCGCCCATCGCGCTCCCCGGGATCGCCGCGACCTCCCTGATCTGCTTCATCTTCAGCTGGAACGAACTCCTCTTCGCGCGGGTCCTGACGGGCGTCGTCGCCCAGACCGCGCCCGTCTTCCTGACCGGCTTCATCACCAGCCAGGGCCTGTTCCTGGCGAAGGTGTGCGCCGCGTCGCTCGTGATCTCCCTGCCGGTGCTCGCCGCGGGGTTCGCCGCCCAGGACAAGCTGGTCCAGGGCCTTTCGTTGGGAGCCGTCAAGTGAAGGCCGCCATCATCGAGTCCGTCGGCAAGGCCGTCGTCGGGGAGCTGCCCGACCCGACCCCGGGCCCCCGTGACGTCGTCGTCGAGGTCGCCGCGTGCGGCCTGTGCGGAACCGATCTGCACATCCTCCAGGGCGAGTTCGCACCGACCCTGCCGGTCGTGCCTGGCCACGAGTTCGCCGGGGAGGTCGTCGCGCTCGGCAGCGACGTCACGACGCTCGCCGTCGGCGACCGGGTCGCCGTGGACCCCTCGCTGCACTGCCACGAGTGCCGCTACTGCCGGGACGGCCGGGGCAACCTCTGCGAGCGGTGGGCCGCGATCGGCGTGACCACCGCGGGCGGCGCCGCCGAGTACGCGGTGGCGCCCGCCGCCAACTGCGTGCGCCTGCCCGACCACGTCCGCACCCAGGACGCCGCCCTGATCGAGCCGCTGTCCTGCGCGGTGCGCGGCTACGACGTGCTCCGCGCCCGGCTCGGCTCGCACGTCCTGATCTACGGCTCGGGGACGATGGGCCTGATGATGCTGGAGCTCGCCAAGCGCACCGGCGCGGCGAGCGTGGACGTCGTGGACCTGAACGCAGACCGGCTCGCCACCGCGCAGCGCCTCGGCGTCTCGGGATCGGCGGCAGGTCCCGACGAACTGGACCGCCCCCAGGGCTGGGACGTCGTCATCGACGCGACCGGCAACGCGGCCGCGATCCAGGACGGTCTCGACCGGGTCGCCAAGGCGGGCACGTTCCTGCAGTTCGGCGTCGCCGACTACGCCACGCGCGTGAGCATCGACCCGTACCGGATCTACAACCAGGAGATCACCATCACCGGTTCGATGGCGGTCCTGCACAGCTACGAGCGGGCGGCCGAACTCTTCGCGGCCGGGGTGCTCGACCCCGACGTCTTCATCAGCGACCGGCTCTCGCTCACGGAGTACCCGCAGGCGCTCGACCGGTTCGCCGCCGGGGTGGGGCGGAAGATCGTGGTGGTGCCGTAGTTCGGTACCGGTTCGTAGCTCGGTACCGGTCCGTAATTCGGTACCGGCGGGCATGGCCGGGACGTACGCTCCCGGCCATGCCGAGACCTCATGGATTCACGTACGAAGAGCGCGCCGACGGGACCGTGGTGATCACCCACGGGACCCGTGCCGCGGGAACGCTGCGCGGTGCCCGCGCCGAGCAGTTCCTCGGTGAAGTGGCGGGCGGCGACCCGCAGCTGGTGATGGCCCGCTGGACCGGCAACTACAAGCACGGGAACGAGCGGACGGCCCGCGCCCACCCGCGCAACCGCGGCTGATCCGGGCCGTCGGCCGGCCCCGGAAAAATCCTTCCTTGGGTAAGGGAACGGCAAAGCGGGATCGTTCGTTACCCCTGGCATGACAGCTATGACCCCTGGCTCGAACATCCCGCTGACCGCCGCCCGCGTGGCGGTGGACGTCGCCGCTCCGGTGCGGCTCGACGTATCGGGCCTGCTGCTCACCGCCGACGGCAAGGTGCGCTCCGACGACGACTTCATCTTCTTCAACCAGCCCTCGGGGCCCGGTGTGACCTACCAGTCGGGCGGCGGCACGACCCCCGACAAGATCACCGTCGACACGGCGGCCGTGCCGTCCGGCATCGAGAAGATCGTCGTGACCGCGAGCCCGGACGCGGCGGGCCAGACCTTCCAAGGCGTCGAGCCCACCGCCACGATCCGCAACGCCGACGACGGCTCGGTGCTCGCCACCTTCACGCCGCCCCAGCTCGGCGCCGAGACCGCCCTCGTGATCGTCGAGATCTACCTGCGCAACGGCGCATGGAAGGCCCGTGCGGTCGGCCAGGGGTACTCCAACGGCCTCGCGGGCATCGCGACGGACTTCGGCGTCTCGGTGGAGGAGCCCGCTCCGGCCCCGGCCGCCGCCCCCGCGGCCCCCATGGCTCCCCCGGTGGGCCAGCCGGTGCAGGGCCCGCCCCCGCCGGTCGCCGACCCGCGCCTGGCCGCGCCCGCCGCTCCTGCCGCGCCCCCGGCCCCCGCCGCGCCCGCGCCCGGCGCCGGGAAGATCAACCTGGACAAGGGCCGCGTCAGCCTCCAGAAGAACCAGACGGTGTCCCTGGTCAAGGGCGGCCGTCCGCTGCTCTCGCAGGTCAAGATGGGTCTCGGCTGGGAGCCCGCGTTCCGCGGCAAGGACATCGACCTCGACGCCTCCGTCATTGCGTACGGCCCGCAGCGCAACCACGTCGACAGCTGCTACTTCGGCAAGCTGTCGATCGTGAACGGCGCGATCAAGCACTCCGGCGACAACCTCACGGGCGAGGGCGGCGGTGACGACGAGGTGATCGTCGTCGACCTCGGCCGTCTCCCGCAGGACGTCACGGGCCTGGTCTTCACGGTGAACTCGTTCTCCGGCCAGAAGTTCACGGAGGTCGCGAAGGCGTACTGCCGCCTGATCGACGCGGCGTCGGGCGAGGAGCTGGTCCGCTTCGACCTGACCAACGCCGAGGCGCAGACGGGCGTCATGATGGCGAAGCTGATCAAGCAGTTCACCGGCGAGTGGGAAATGACCGCTATGGGGCAGTTCGTCAAGTCCCGTACGGTGCGCGGCATGGTGAAGCCTGCGGCGCAGGCGCTCTGAGGAACGTGCGAACGCGCTGAGGGGCGGCAGTCCGCGCCTGCGGTCCGCCGCCCCTCATGCGTGTCACGTGGTGTCACGTCATGTCATGTATGTCACAAGGTTGAAATCAGAGCTTGGCCAGCTTCGGGTAAGGGCTCAGGAACCGTCCCTGACGGCCTGCGAAGTCGATGACAACCGCGTCCTCTCCCTCGACGCCCACGATCCTCCCCAGGCCGTACTGGTCGTGGGAGACCCTGTCACCCACCTCGAAGTGCTCCACGGGTGGGGCGGGCGGGGCAGGCACGTTGAAGGGACTGTTCGGCAGGTGTCGGCGCGAGCCGGGGGGCCTCGTCATATTCGCAGTATGAGGCTTCGGGAGCCCGCGGCACCATGCTCTGTGCTGACACTGCCCTCACATCGGTATGGAACAGACACACAAGCCACGGGCTGAGGAGCCGCATCCGCGGGTGCGGATGCGACCCGAACGGGGGATGCAGGTGACGGCCTGCTCCCCTTCAGCCACGCACCGTGTCCGAAGCCGCCGCCCAGGGCCAGTCGGCGTTCTCCCCCGCCTCCAGGAGCTGCACCATCCGGAACGCCGCGTCCGAGAGTCCGCCGAAGACGTGGCGGTTGCCCTCGCCCGAGGCGCCGTGCCCGGCGCGGTACCCCGCCAGGTTCCAGGTGTAGACGGGGACGGCCGCCGGGACCTGCTCGGTCGGATCACCGTGGTAGTGGTACGTCGCCTGTTCGTCGGTGACGATCAGCACCCGGTCGTGCTTCTTGTAGGAGCGGCGCACCGCCTCGGTGGTGTTCGTGCCGCCGAGATTGCCGAAGCGGTCGAGGATCTTCAGGACGGACTCGCCCGCGCCGAACTTCACCGGCTGGCTGCTGGTGCCGAACTGCACGAGGTCCGCGTCGGCGGCCCGCAGCGCGAGCGCCGTGCCGAAGATCGCTGCCGCATCGGCCCGGCTGAGCTGCGAGCGGTCCGAGAGCGGCGACCACATCGAACCGGAGCGGTCGACCAGGATCAGCGTCCTGCCCGGCAGCGACGGCACGTTCGCGAGCGAGTGGCCGAGCGCCTGCTCCAGCGGGTACGACCAGCGCAGCGACGGCGCGTGCTGGTACGCGGCGAGGTAGCGGAAGGGGAACTGCCGCGACTTCGCGACGGCCTCCGGGTCGGCGAGCCGGGCCGCGACGGTCGCCGCGACCTGGTCCGAGACACCCGCCCCGTCGAAGTTCCGCAGGTTGCGGACGAGCGCCATGGCGCCCATCGACGGGATCACGGCCTCCCAGGCCGCCTTGTCCATGGGCCCCTGCAGCCATCCGGCGAGCGCCTCCCAGGTGATGCCCGCGGCGGCGAGCCGCTCGGCGCCACCCTCGCCGGTGACGACCGCGCGACGCTCCTCGACGGGCAGCGCCATCAGCTCGTGGTGCGCGGCGAGGACGCGCGCGCCCTCGGGCGGCACGGCGGTCTCCGGGTGGTGACGGCGGTCGAGCGCGTACCGGAACAGGTCGCCCTGCCACGGCTTGGCCGGGTCCGGCGCCGCGTGCACGAGGTTGAGGATGTCGCCGAAGCGGTAGCCCTTGGCCGCCGTGTCGTACTTGAGCAGGGACTTCTCGGTGTAGAGGCGGCGCACGGCGTCGGCGATGCCGCGCTTGACGGGCTTGGGGACCGCCCGGCCGTACGTCGACGTCCAGTAGCCGAGGAGCTCCCCGGGCTCGTCGGGGCGGCGCAGCACGGACGCGACGACCTGGCGGCTCGTGGGGCCGCCGGTGGCACCGGCGTCGAGGCGCGCCTTGACGTACTCGGCGGCGCCGACGATCGAGGCCGTACGCATGTTGCCGTCGCCGCGCAGCCAGCCGAGCAGGCCCGCGGTCCACTCCGGGTCCGCGACGGCGAGGCGGCGCACGAGACCGGCGAACCGGTCGTCCCGGCGGTCGCCCGTCTCGTAGAAGGTCTGCTGGGAAACGAAGTTCGCGACCGAGAGCAGAAAGAGCTCGGAGCGGGCGTCGCGGAGGTGTCCGCGGCCGCCCTGATGGGTGCGGGTGGTGCGGCCGGTCGACTTCACCGCGGAAGTGACCCGCGCCTTGACGGACTTGGTGTTGAAACGCGCCATGAGAATTCCCCCGAATTCGTTGCGTGCTGGACGTACAGAACTGAGGGGGAGACAGGCGGCAGGAGTGTGCCCGAGTTCAGAAGCGGCGACGGACTATTGTCGGATGCTCTACCCAATTGAGCTACACCGACCCGAAGTCGATGACGGGACTCGAACCCGCAACCCTCTGATCCAGGAAGTAACCGTTGCCTGCGCACCGGGCACACACCAGCTGCTGCCTCCCGAGATCGAGGTGGCGGCGGCGTGTTTTCTGCAAAGGAAGTAGCCGCTGCCTGTGCACCGGGAGGTGCAGGGAAATACATGAAGTTGTGGTGTCCAGAGTTCATTTCGGCGGAACCGACGATGGTGCTCTGCCACTGAGCTACACCGGCCTGTGAGTGCCGGTGACGGGATTCGAACCCGCGACCTCCCCATTAGGAGTGGAAGTAGGTCCTGCCTTCGCACCTGGACGTGCATCACTTTAGGAGAATGAACTGGCGGGACGCCAAAGGTTTTTCCGCGTTCTCCTCGTACTCTGCCGCCGTCCGCTGATCTCGCGGCGGCCGCAACCGTACGATGCCCCACAGGCGTCGCACAGTCCGTCGGGGGCAACGGAGGGAGCAGCCGTGGAGGTCGGCGGGTACCGGATCGTCACGCTGCTCGGCGAGGGCGGCATGGGCCGGGTGCATCTCGCGCGGTCCGCGTCCGGGCGGCCGGTCGCCGTCAAGACGGTCCACGGGCATCTCGCCGCCGACCCGGAGTTCCGCGAGCGGTTCCGTCGCGAGGCGGCCGCGGTGCGTGCCGTCACCGGTCCTTACACCGCCGCCGTGCTCGACGCGGGCCCGGACGCCGAACAGCCCTGGCTGGCCATCGAGTTCTGCGCGGGCCCCGGTCTGCCGGAGGCGGTGGCCGCGCACGGCCCGCTCGGGCCCGCCGAGCTCGCCACGCTGGGCGCCGCGCTCGCCGAGGCGCTTGCCGCGGTGCACGCGGCGGGGCTGGTGCACCGTGACGTGAAGCCGTCCAACATCGTCATCACACGCGGAGGACCGAAGGTCATCGACTTCGGCATCGCCAAGAGCGCGGCCGACGAAAGCCTCACGGCCGAGAGCGAGGCCATCGGCTCGCCCGGCTTCATCGCTCCCGAGCAGCTGGCGCGGGGCGGGCGCCCCGGGCCCGCCACCGACGTGTTCGCACTCGGCGCGGTGCTCGCGGTGGCGGCGACCGGGCGCGGCCCCTTCGGTTCGGGCGGCGCCCCCGAGGTCCTCCACCGCACGCTGCACGACGAGCCGGACCTGGTGGGCGTGCCGGGCCCGGAGTGGCCGGACTTCCTCGGCCGCTGCCTGTCCAGGGACCCGGCGGCCCGCCCCGCGGTCGCGGAGGTGCTCGCCTGGTGCGCCGAGCGGGCGGCGGACGAGCCGTGGTGGGAACAGCAGCCGGTGGCCGGGCTGATCCGCCGCCAGGAGGACAAGGTCGCGGAGCTGCTGGGGGGTGCGGGGGCGGAGGACGACCCTCCGCCCCCGCACCGCACGTCCCGGCGACGTCTCCTCGGCTGGGGCGGTGCGGTCCTCGCGGCCGTGGGCGGCACGACGGCGGCGGTCGTCCTCAAGGACAGGGACGGGGACGGGGGCGCGGCCCGCGGCGGGCGGCGCGGGGCGTCCCGGCCACCGGCCGGTGAGCTGGTCTGGAGCCGTGACATCGGTGAAGTCGAGTACGGCGGCGCCCTGTTGCGCGACGGCAAGGACCTCTACGTACTCGACGACAAGGGCCTCACCCGCCTCGACGCGGAGACGAACACGCTCCGCTGGACCTATCCGGAGGAGGACCTGCGGAGCGTCGATACGCGCGGCGACCTCGTCTACGTACTCCGGAACAGCCTGTTCGAACCCGAGTTGATCGCCCTGCGCGTGGCGGGCGGCCGGGAGGCGTGGACGTCGGGCGTCCTGTCCCGCAACCGGCACCGCCCGCCCCGTCCCCTGGACGCGCCGCCGAGCCAACTGGAGGGCGGCGAAGGAGTGTTCACCGTGTCGGACGACGTGGCCTGTCTGTTCACCTCCGCCTCGTACGGCACCCAGTGGGAGCGGCGGGGCACCTGGGACCGGCCCTGGCGCGCGTACGGCTTCGACGCGCGTACGGGGCGCGAGCTCTGGTTCCACGAGGGGCGCGCGGCGGGTGTGATCGGCGTGGACGGATCGGGCGGCCGCATTGCCGTGGCCGCCGCGGCCGAGGACTCGGGCGCCCCGGGCACGGACCGGTACGCGCGACACGATCCGCTGGTCGTCCTCAAGGCGTCCGACGGCACGGTGGAGCGGGAGGTCGCGAACGGCGCCCGCCGCCCCCAGGCCCATCCCGGCGCCGAGGGCGTCGGCTTCTTCGCATCAAAGGAGCGGATCGAGGCGGTCGACCTGGCGACCCGCCGCACGGTGTGGAACCGGCCCGCGGGCACGGTCACGGCGGTCGCGGCACGGGCCGCGCAGGGCGGCGGCCCGGTGCTGGCCGCCGGGGCGGACGGCGTCGAGGCGCTGGATGCCCGTACGGGCAGGAGACGGTGGTCGCGGCCGGAGTTCCGGTGGATCGAGGAGGGCGCGCCACCGGTCTCGGGCGGCCTGGCCCTCGTCTCAGGACCGGACCCGGGCGGGGAGACGGGCGAGGGAACGTGGGGGGTGTACGCGCTGGACGCGGAGACGGGTGACGCGGTGTGGGCGGCACCCGTCCCCGCCGCGTCCGACATGAGCCTGACGGCGGCACACGACGGCCTGTTCCACGTCTGCGCGGGCCGCACGCTGCACACGTTGCGGGGCCCGGGGACGCGGACGTGACGCCGCTGGGCGGGCAGCAGGAGAACCCGACCGCGCCCGTCCACCAAGGGGCCTGCGATGTCGGTGCCGGTGGTGCTGGTGGCGATGCCGGTGCCGCCGGTGCCGAGGCCAGTGCCGCCCAGACCGATGCCGCCGAGGCCGGTGCCGCCAGCGCCAATGCCGCCGAGGCCAATACCGGCGCCGGTGCCAGCGCCACCCAGGCCGGTACCGCCGAGGCCGCTGCCAGCGCCGCTCAGACCGGTGCCGCCAGCGCCAATGCCGCCGATACCGATACCGGTGCCGGTGCCGGTGCCGGTGCCAGCACCGCGCAGATCGGTACCGCCGAGACCGGTGCCAGCGCCGCTCAGACCGGTGCCACCGAAGCCGGTGCCGCCAGCGCCAATGCCGCCGAGGCCAATACCGGCGCCGGTGCCAGCGCCGCCCAGACCGGTACCGCCGAGGCCGATGCCAGCGCCGCTCAGACCGGTGCCACCGAAGCCGGTGCCGCTGGTGCCGGTGCCAGCGGCACCCAGGCCGATGCCGCCGATCCCAGTGCCAGCGCCGCTCAGACCACTGCCACCGAGGTCGGTGCCGCCGGTGCCGGTGCCAGCGCCTCCCCGGCCAGTGCCGCCGGTGCCGCCCGCGCCGCCCAAGCCGAGCACCGCGACCACGCCCCACACCGCCCCCGCCCCTCCGGCACCCCCCGAGACGTCGCCCCGTGACCGGAACCCCCCGGGCCCCCGGGGCCCTCGGCACCCCCCTGCTCCCCGGCGACCCCCGTCTCCTCGGTGGCCACCGCATCGTGCGGCGGCTCGGGGCGGGTGGCATGGGGCAGGTCTATCTGGGGCGCAGTCCGGGTGGGCGGCTCGTTGCCGTCAAGACCGTGCACGCGCACCTCGCCGCCGATCCGCACTACCGGGAGCGGTTCCGGCGCGAGGCGACCGCCGCGCGTGCCGTCACGGGGGCGCACACCGCCGCCGTGCTCGACGCCGACCCCGACTCCCCCGTGCCCTGGCTCGCGACGGCCTTCCTGCCCGGAGTCACCCTGCGCCGTGCGGTCGCCGCGGGTGTGCCGTTGGGCGCCGCGGCCGTGCGGTCGCTCGGGGCGTGTCTCGCCGAGGCCCTGGCAAGCATCCACGCCGCGGACATCGTGCACCGCGACCTCAAGCCGTCCAACGTGCTGCTGACCGCCGACGGCCCGCGCGTCATCGACTTCGGCATCGCCCGTGCCGCCGGGGACCCGGGTCTCACCCAGGCCGGATCGATGATCGGCACGCCGGGGTTCATGGCTCCGGAGCAGATCACCGGCGGGGGCGATGTCGGTCCCGCCGCCGACGTGTTCGCGCTGGGCGCGGTCCTCGCCTTCGCCGCGACCGGCGAGCAGCCCTTCGGTTCGGGGCCCGTCGCCGTGCTGCTCTACCGCGCCACGCACGAGGAGCCGCACCTCGCCGACGTCCCGGAGACGGCAGGCCTGCGGGCGCTCGTCGCCGACTGTCTGCGCAAGGACCCGCGGCAACGCCCTTCCGTGGCGCGGGTCCTGGCCCTGGCCTCGGCTGCGGACGCGCCTCTGTGGTGGCGGGATGAGCCGCTGAGGTCGCTGATCGCGGGCGAGGAGCGGGAGGACGGGGCGAGGGACGGGGCGAGGGACGGGGACGGCGCCCCCACCGAGCAGCTGCGGGCCACCGCGCCTGCACCCGTGTCCTCCCCCCGAAACGCACGCCACCGCACCCTCACCCGCCGCGCCCTCCTCACCACCACCGGAGCCGGGCTCGCCGGACTCGCCGTGTGGGCCGTCGCCCGCGCCCCGAAGTCCCCGGCCGTGGACGCGGAGCAGGAAGGGCCCGTGCTGCGGAAGGGGTCGAAGCGGCCGGGCAGGCAGCGCTGGGAGCTGACGGGCGCCGAGGGCGGCGCGGGCGGTGTGCTGTCCGCCCTGCTCGCCGGGGACACGGTGCTCGTGCACGGGGCGAGCACGGAGTTCAGCGCCTCGCAGGGCGTGGTCCGGGCCGTCGGCGCCGCGGACGGCACGAGCCGCTGGCAGTACGGGAAGGCTCCCGCCGCGGCCGCCCGCGAACCCCTCTGGGGCGTCAGCGACGGCCTGCTGATCGCCCCCGAACTGCTGGCCAGGGCCTATGAGGTGGCGTCCGGCGACCCGTGGCGTCCGGAGCGGCCGTGGCCCGGCACCGTGAAGTGGTTCGCCGTCGCGGGCGGGCGGCTGCTCACGCTGGACGACGGCGGCGGGTCGTCGAGCGACCGGGTGCTGCACACGCGGGCGCTGCCCTCGGGAGGCTCGCCCCGCACCCGCGGCAAGGAGGACACGCGGGACTGGCGGGCGCCCGCGATGTCGGGCGGCAGGCTGCTCCTCGTCCCGGACACCGGCTCGCTGGACCCGCGCGTGTTCTGCCTCGACGCGGTCACCGGCCGCGAGCCGTGGACGTACAAGGGACTCGGCAGGGACGGACAGGCGCGGACCGCACCGGTCACGCTGCCCGCGCCGGACGGCCGCGGCGGCGACCGCTTCGCCCTGCTGAGCGACGCCGACGAGCTGCACCTCATCGACGTGCGCACGGGCGACCCGCTGCGCAAGGAGCCGCTGCGGCTGACCGCGGGGAGCGGCGCCACGGCCCTCGGGCACGCGTCGGGCACCGGTCTGCTGCTCGCCGCCGGGGAGGACCTGATCGGCTTCGACCCCGGGAGCGGCAAGCGGCTGTGGAGCCATCCCACCGCCGGGCTCGACACCGGCTGGCCGCCGCTGCCGGGCGGTGGCAGGCGAGGGCCCGTCGTCCGGGACGGGACCCTGCTGAACTGGGTGGACGCCAGGGTGTTGCAGGCGATCGATCTCGCCGACGGCGGGCGGCCGTTGTGGCGGACGTCGTTCGACGCCGTCGCGCGCTGCCCGCCCGCCATCGGTGGCGGCACGGCCTATGTCACGGCGGGGCGGGTGTGCCGGGCGCTGGAGCTGCGTACGGGGAAGACGGTGCGGGAGTGGCCGGTGGACGAGGCCGTCACCTGGCTCGCCGCCGACGGGGACGGCTGGTACGCCCGGGTCGGCACGTCGTCCCTGCGGGCGGTCAACGCGCCGTGACGCCCGCTCCCGCGCCCGCCGCCCCGGTCAGTGCCGCTGCCGCCGCCACGGGCCGGTGATCGCGAGCATGATGCCGGGCGTCTGGATGTTGGCGTACAGGGTCCTGCCGTCGGGCGAGAACGTGACGCCGGTGAACTCGCTGTACTCGGGCTTCTCTTCGGTGCCCGCGTTGAGTTCGTTGCGTGCGATCGGGTACGTGCGGCCGCTCTCCGTGGCGCCGAAGAGGTGCTGGATGCCGTCGCCGTCCTCGGCGATGACCAGGCCGCCGTAGGGCGAGACGGTGATGTTGTCGGGGCCGTCGAAGGCGCCGTCCTTGCCCGGGTCCTGGTTCACGCCGAGCAGCACCTTCAGGGTGAGGGTGCGACGGCCCGGGTGGTAGAACCACACCTGCCCGTCGTGCGGGACGGGGCTCTCGTCGCGGGCGAAGGAGGCGACGATGTAGACGCCGCCGTCGCCCCACCACATGCCTTCGAGCTTGCGGGCGCGGGTGATGTCGCCGTCGTCGAACTGCTGGCGCACGGGCACGGTCCGCGCGTCACGGTCGGGGACCTCGACCCAGTCCACGCCGTAGACCGTGCCGGTCTTCGTGGCGCGGGACAGGTCGTCGACGAAGCGGCCGCCGGAGTCGTAGCACTTGGGGGCCTTCAGGACGCCCGCGTCGTCGGCGAGGGTGCGCAGTCTGCCGCGGCCGTGCACGAAGCCGTGCGGCGGGGTCCAGCGGTAGAGGAGCCCGTTCGGGCCCGAGGCGTCCTCGGTGAGGTAGAGGTGGCCGCGCTTGGGGTCGACGACGACGGCCTCGTGGGCGTAGCGGCCCAGCGCCTTGATGGGCTTGGGGGCCCGGTTGGCGCGCCGGTCGAGGGGGTCGACCTCGAAGACGTAGCCGTGGTCCTTGGTCATGCCGTTGCGACCCGCCCGGTCCTCGGTCTCCTCGCAGGTGAGCCAGGTGCCCCAGGGGGTGCTGCCGCCCGCGCAGTTGGTGGCGGTGCCCGCTATGCCGACCCATTCGGCGACGCGCCCGTCGGGGCGGACCTCGACGACGGTGCAGCCGCCGGACGCGGCGGGGTCGTAGACGAGGCCTTCGGTGAGCGGCACGGGGTGCGGCCACTTGCTGCGGGGGCCGCCGAGCTCGTGGTTGTTGACGAGGAGCGTGGTGCCACGCGGGCCGCGGAAGGTGGCGGTGCCGTCGTGGTTGGAGGGCGTGAACTCGCCGCTCTCCAGCTTGGTCTTGCCGCTGTGGGTGAGGACGCGGTACGAGAATCCGGCGGGCAGCGCGAGCAGGCCATCGGGGTCGGGCAGGAGGGGGCCGTAGCCGGGACCGTGATCACCGGGGCGGCCGTGGCCATCGTGGCCCTGGACGTCCTCCGCCTCCGGGACGTCCGTCGCGGCCAGGGCGCCGGGCGCGGTGGCGAGCGCGCCGACGCTGCCGGTCAGGGCGACCCCCGCACCGGTGAGGGCGGAGCGTCTGGCGAAATCCCTGCGGGTGAGCGACATCGTTTCTCCTGAGGACGCGAGAGCGGTACGTGGGACCGGGCTGCTGTCGGCGTCACCGTCCCGCTCGCGTATAAACGGCGGTTGAACACCGTCCGACGTCGAGGGGCCTCCTTCCATGAACCTGCCCATCAACCAGTCAGGCACCGGCCGCCGCGTTCTGGTCAGCGGGGCCTCCCGCGGCCTCGGCCGTGCCGTCGCCCGGGCCTTCGCAGGGAACGGCGACCGGGTCGCGGTGCACTACGGCTCGCGGGAGGAGGACGCGCGGGCGACGCTCGACTCCCTGGCGGGCGCGGGGCACGTGCTGGTGGGCGGCGATCTGTCGGACCCGGCGGGCGCGGCGGACATCGCGGGGCGGGCCGCCGAGGCGCTCGGCGGCATCGACGTCCTGGTGAACAACGCCGCCGTGAACCTTCCGCACCCCCTCGCCGACACGTCGTACGAGGACTGGGCGGCCCTGTGGCAGCGGCACGTCTCCGTGAACCTGCTCGCCACGGCGAACCTCAGCCATCTCGCGGCCCGCCGCATGATCGACCAGGGCACGGGCGGGCGGATCGTGAACATCGGCTCGCGCGGCGCGTTCCGTGGCGAGCCCGACCACCCGGCCTACGGCGCGACGAAGGCCGCCGTCCACGCGCTCGGCCAGTCGCTCGCCGTCTCCCTCGCGCCGCACGGGATCGCGGTGGCTTCGGTGGCGCCCGGGTTCTTCGGGACGGAGCGGGTGGCGCACCGGCTGAGCGGCGCCGAGGGGGAGGCGATCCGCGCGCAGAGCCCCTTCGGACGGGCGGGCACCGCGGAGGAGATCGCGGCCGCCGTGCTGTGGCTGGCATCGCCGGTGGCCGAGTGGGCGTCGGGGACGGTGCTCGACCTCAACGGCGCGTCGCACCTCCGTACGTGACGAGGCTTGATAAACAAGGTCAACAGTCGCGGATCATCCGTAAAGCGAAGAATCACCGCAGAACACCTTGACCCGCGATGCACACCGCAATAGACATCACCTACGTGCAGTGCTGCATGCACCACCCGCACGGAGAGGCGAGCCGAGTGGACGCACATCAGGCACGCAGCCTCCATGAAGACCGGCTGATGAAGCTGGCCAATGTCACCGGAGTCGGCACCGGCAGAGACGAAGACTCGGGTCAGGACGTGATCGTCGTCTTTGTGACCCACCGGGTGCCCCGTGACCGTCTCCGTGACGAAGACGTGGTTCCGGACACGCTCGAAGGTGTTCCCGTACGCGTACTCGCCATCGGCGAAGTCGACGCGCAGGACGGCGGAACGTAGCGGGAACGATGCCCTGGCGCGGCCCGGAGCCCCCACCCTTCACAGGGGAAGAGGTGGTCTGGCGTGGTGAGCCAGCCCGAACTGATGCGAGGACCCACCGGCGGGCAACTGAGTGACAGCTCCCGCCAACAGGCGATGTCCGACTTCCTACGGCCCCAGCAGCCGCTCGCCAACGTCGTCGGCTTCGGCCACGGCGTGAAGTGGAGCGACGGGGAGCCCACGGGCGAGCCCGCCGTCGTCGTGTTCGTCACCCAGAAGGTCCCGGAGTCCATGCTCCCGGAGCGGGACGTCGTCCCCCGTCAGATGGACGACGGCACCCCGACCGACGTCGTCGCGGTGGGCCACATCGCGGCGCAGCGCCAGCAGAGCAGGGCGGGCGGCCGTCGCGCCGACGACCGCGCCTCGGTGACGTACGGACCGGACGGCAGCGTCAGCGAGCAGCTCTCGGGCCTCGGACAGCCGCAGCTCGAAGAGCTCGTCGGACGCGGCGCGTTCGAGCCGCAGCTCCTCAAGCGCCGGATGCGCCCGTGCCCCTCCGGCTTCTCGGTCGGCAACGTCCGGGTGACCGCGGGCACGCTCGGCAGCGTGGTCTACGACTTCCTGCCCGGCGCCTCGGTCGATCCGCCCGGCGCGGGCCTCGGCACACCGGCGAAGTTCTACATCCTCTCCAACAACCACGTGCTCGCCGACTCCAACCGGGCGCAGCTGGGCAGCGCGATCGTGCAGCCCGGCGTCTTCGACGGCGGGCAGGACCCGGCGGACCGCATCGCGACGCTGGAGCGCTTCATCACGATCCAGTTCGCCCCGCAGATCCCGGTGGAGCGGCACAACAACGTCGTGGACGCGGCGCTCGGCGCGGTCGAGTTCCAGGACGCGACGCGCGAGCAGTACTTCAGCGGCGCCCCGCGCGCCTGGCGGCGCAAGGCCAACGTGGCCGTCGGCGACCTGGTGAAGAAGACCGGCAGGACGACGAACATCAGCTTCGGCCGGATCATTGCGATCGACGCGACGGTCGACGTGAACTACGGCACGGCGGGCACGGCCCGCTTCAAGGACCAGATCGTCACGACGAACATCTCCGCGGGCGGCGACTCCGGTTCGCTGGTCACCTCGCAGGACGACGTCGCGGTGGGTCTGCTCTTCGCCGGTTCGTCGGTCGCGACCATCGTCAACCACATCGAGAACGTCCGCGCGCTGCTGCGTGTGGAGATAGCCGAGCTGCTGGCCTGACGGTCAGGACGGAAGGAGGGTTTTCCATGACCACTCAGGCACGCAAGCAGAAGGGCGGCCAGTCGCGGACGTCGGAGCACCGCTTCCACAATCCGCAGGGCGCCGAGGTCAAGACGCGCGACGAGGCGTTCGCCACGCCGATGGCCGAGGTGTCGACCGAGGCCCTGTCGACGGAGTGCAAGCTGACGCTCCACAGCGGCGCCGTCACGTTCGTCCTCGAGGTGAAGTACAACCCCAACACCTATCCGCACGTGGTGACGGGCGGGCAGATCACGTCCGGCATCTGCGGTGCGCCGTGGGACATCACGGGCGGCACGCTCGGCGAGACGATGCGGCTCGACGCGAAGCGCGCCGGGCAGGGGTCGTGCGCGAACACGATCACGATCGTGGGCGAGTACCAGAATCCTCCGGCGTACCGGGGGACGTACGGGTTCGACGGCGCGACGTCGTCGTTCAAGCACACGACGCGGTACGAATGCTGAGGTAAGGCACCGGACGGGCTGGATGTTTCAGCCCGTCCGGCGTTTGAGGACTGGGGGTCAAGGGGGCAAAGCCCCCTTGGAGACCGTGCTGCTAGAGACCCTGCTGCGACCGCGCCTTGAACGCCGCCTTGCGGGCCTCCTTGGCCACCTTCTTGTCGGGGTGCAGGCGGCCCATCGCCTCCAGGACGTCGGCCGTGGCGGGGTGCTCGACGCGCCACGCGGTGGCGAAGAAGCCGCTGTGCTGCTGCGCGAGGCCCTCGACCAGGCCCTGCAGCTCGTCCGAGTTGCCCTCGACGGCGAGCTGCGCGGCGAGCGTGTCGATGGTCAGCCAGAAGATGAGCTCCTCCGACGGCGCGGGCACGTCCACGGCGCCGTGCTCGGTGAGCCACACCCGGGCCAGGCCCCCGAGCTCCGGGTCGTCGAGGACATCGCGCAGCGCGGGCTCCGCCTCGTCGCCGACCAGGGAGAGCGCCTGCTGGCAGCGGAGCCTGCGCAGCGGCGCACCCTCGTCGCCGCCGCGCGCCGCGACCAGCAACTCCCGTGCGGCGGCCAGCGGTTCGTGCCGGGCGAGCCACCGCTCGATCTCCGCCTGCGCGGCGTGCTGCGGGAAGCCTGAGGTGCCGTCGAGCAGCACGTCGGCGCCCTTGTCCGCGAGGTCGCCGACGGCGGGCGCGTCGACACCGGCCTCCAGCATCCGGGCACGGACGCCGTACAGACCGAGCGGGGTGAGCCGGACCATGCCGTAGCGGCTGACGTCCTCGTCGTCGACGGGGGCGGGCTCGGGGCCCTCCTCGTCGATGTCGGCCATGAGCGCCTCGTCGACCGGCTGGTACTCGACGAGACCGAGCGGCTCGAAGATCCGGAACTGGTCGTCGAGCTTCATCATCGCGTCCGACACCTGCTCGAGGATGTCGTCCGTGGGCTCGCCCATGTCGTCGGGGACGATCATCGAGGCGGCGAGCGCGGGCAGCGGCACCGGCTCGTCGCCGCCCGCGGCGTCGCCCACGGTGAGCAGGTAGAGGTTGCCGAGGACGCCGTCCAGGAAGTCGGCCTCGGCCTGCGGGTCCCAGCCGAGCTCTTCGAAGTCGACCTCGCCGTTCTCCTCCAGGACGTCGAGGAGGTTCTCCATGTCGGGCACGGTGGCGTCCGAGTACACCGTGTCGAGGGCGCCGAGCCAGATGCCGAGGACGTCCTGCGGGCTGCCCGCGGAGAGCAGCGCGAGGTCCTCGCCCTGGGTGACGGTGCCTTCCGCGCCCTCTTCCTCGGCGTCCGTGACGTCGATGAGGCCGGTGTCCACCGCGACCCGCCAGGCCTCGCTCGCGTACGCGGCCGCATCTGCGCCGTCGATGGCATCCGCCGCGAGGCCGAGCTCGGCAGCGGCCGCCGGAAGCTGCGCGTCGACGAGCTCACCGCCCGCGCGGACGCGGGTGTCGGGTCCCGCCCAGCGGGCGAGCCGCACGGCGCGGGACAGCAGCGGCGTGGCGAGCGCGGCCCGCGCGAGTTCCGCTTCGGAGTGCAGCAGCACCGGCGGCAGGGTGGCGGGGCTTACGGACATCGGCTGGTTCTCCTCCGAGGGTGTGGGGCGCCGAGGGTACGGGTCGGCAAGGCGCAAGCCTAGACGGATTTGGCACCATGCCGCCCGGTTCATGTCCCTGTCAGAAAACGTACAGCCTCGGAACACCCGAACAACCTTGACAACTCCCCTGGTCACACAAGAGATTGACGCGCGTAGAGCCCCGCACGGGCCCGCACCGCCGCACCGTTTCTTTCCCTGCTCCCACCCTCATCCGGAGTCACTGATGCCGCACATACCGACGCCCCGCGTACCGAGAACCGCCGCCGTCAGCGCCGTCGTCGCCACCGCCCTGGCCGCGGGACTGCTCATGGTCTCGTCCTCTGCCGCCTCCGGCGCCTCCGGCGCCTCGTCCGATGCGGTCGGCATCCACGACGTCCAGGGCGCCACCCGTGTCTCGCCCCTGGCGGGACAGCAGGTCAAGGACGTCGCGGGCATCGTGACCGGGGTCCGCGGGTACGGCTCGAAGGGCTTCTGGATCCAGTCCGCCGACGGGGCGGCCGACGCCGACCCCGCCACCAGTGAGGCCGTCTTCGTCTTCACCGGCTCGGCGGCGCTCACCGTGAAGGCGGGCGACGCGGTCCTGGTCTCCGGGACCGTCGGTGAGTACGTGCCCGGGGGCGCCGGTTCCGGCAACCAGTCCGTCACCCAGCTCACCAAGCCGACGGTGACCGTGGAGTCGTCCGGCAACCCGCTGCCCGCGCCCGTCACGGTCGACGCGAAGTCCGTGCCCGCCGCGTACGCGCCCGCAGGTGACCCCGCGCAGGGCGGCAGCATCAACGCGCTGCCGCTGAAGCCGCGCTCGTACGCCCTCGACCTGTACGAGTCCCTGGAGGGCATGAACGTACGGGTCGGCAGCTCGCGCGTGGTCGGCGCGACCGACGCGTACAACGAGCTGTGGGTCACCGTGAAGAAGCACGAGCACCGGAACAGGCGCGGCGGCACCGTCTACGGCTCGTACGACGCGCAGAACGGCGGACGGCTGCAGATCCAGCAGCTCGCCCCGGTCTCCGAGCAGCCGTTCCCCAAGGCGGACGTCGGTGACGTGCTGCGCGGCGGCGCCGAGGGCCCCCTGGACTTCAACCAGTTCGGCGGCTACACCCTCGTGGCACGCGAGCTCGGCAAGGTCGAGGGCAAGGGCCTCACGCGCGAGAAGACACGGCGGCAGGCCAAGGGCGAGCTCGCCGTGGCCACGTACAACGTCGAGAACCTCGACCCGACCGACCCGCAGAAGAAGTTCGACGCGCTCGCCGGGGCCGTCGTCTCGAACCTCTCCTCGCCCGACATCGTGGCCCTTGAGGAGATCCAGGACGACAACGGGGCGAAGAACGACGGCACGGTCTCCGCGGAGGCGACCCTGAAGAAGTTCACGGACGCGATCGCCGCCGCGGGCGGGCCGCGCTACGCGTGGCGGTCCGTGGACCCGGAGAACAACAAGGACGGCGGCGAGCCGGGCGGCAACATCCGTCAGGTCTTCCTCTACAACCCCGAGCGGGTCTCGTTCACCGAGCGCGCGCCCGGCGACGCGACGACCCCCACCGAGGTGGTGCGCAAGGGCGGCCGGGCCGCGCTGAGCCACTCCCCCGGGCGCGTCGACCCGGGGAACGCGGCGTGGGCGGACAGCCGCAAGCCGCTGGCCGGTGAGTTCACCTTCCGCGGCCGGACCGTCTTCGTGATCGCCAACCACTTCGGGTCGAAGGGCGGCGACGAGGGGCTGACCTCGCACCACCAGCCGCCGGTGCGTTCCTCCGAGGCCAAGCGGCTGCTGCAGGCGCAGGCCGTGAACGGCTTCGTGAAGGACATCCGCAAGGTCCAGCGGAACGCCGACGTCGTCGTGCTCGGCGACATCAACGACTTCGAGTTCTCCGCGGCCACCAAGGCCCTGGAGGACGGCGGCGCGCTGCGCTCCGCCGCCAGGTCGCTGCCGAAGAGCGAGCGCTACTCGTACGTCTACCAGGGCAACTCGCAGGTCCTCGACCAGATCCTGACCAGCCCGGGGGTGGGCGACGCGGACGACTTCAGCTACGACAGCGTGCACATCAACGCGGAGTTCGCGGAGCAGAACAGCGACCACGACCCGCAGGTGCTGCGCTTCAGGCCGTAGCGGTCCTGGACCGGCCGGGCCGCCTCAGCCGTAGAGGTGGTCCAGCCAGTCCTGCCACGCCAGTTCGGTGCCTTTGGGGTCCGCGTGCGCGCCGAAGTCGTGGATGCTGACGCCGACCGGGGCGCCGAAGTGGTTGCGTCCGTAGAAGCGGTGCAGCGTCTCGTCGGCGCGCAGGCCGATGAAGTACCGGCTGCGGAAGTCGATCACCGCGTCCAGCTCCCCGCCCGCTGCCTGCACCCGTACGCGCGCGCCGTCCGAGGCGTCGTCGGGCAGGCCGAGGGCCCGGCCGAGCCTGACGAAGGCGTCCGGGGCACTGGAGGCGGCCGGTCCGTGCAGGGCGGAGTAGACGACGGGGCGGCCCTCGAAGTACGCCATGTACTGGCCCAGGGTGTGCAGATGGAAGTCGGTGTGCTTCACGGCGCCGTCGTACTGCGTGTCCCAGTCGCCGGTGAAGATGCCGCTGTGCACATGGCGCAGCCAGGAGCGGCGGCCGCCGTCGCGCGGCTCGATGACGTGGTCGAGCTGGTTGAGGCGCCGGCCGGGCAGGCCGTCCGGGTCCTCGACGCGGGCCGCGAGGCGGTGGGGCGGGTCCCAGCAGGTGACGGTGGAGCCGCCGGGGCCCGCGCCGCCCTCGCGGGGCTCGTACTCCATCGGCCACAGCCAGCCGCCGGTGCCGGTGGTGAGGGCGGCCCAGAGCTGGGCCGGGGAACCCTCGACCTCCAGCTCCCGGACGATCTCGAAGGGCTTGCCCGTGCCGCCGGGGCCACCCGTACTGTCGGCGGCGCTCTGGACGGGTCTCCCGCTCTCGGTCTTCTCCCTGCCGGGCCTGCGTCTGCCCGGCCTGCCCCGGCCCGTCCTGCCGTCACCGCTCATGCCGGTCCCCGGGGTGGTGGCGAGGGACCGCGGTGACGTCCGGCATGGCTCCACCGTCCCGCCGCCGTCTGCCGCTGTCCAGGAGAGCGGGGCGGTCGGCGGTGAAGGGCCGGGAAAAACTACGCCTTGCTCGGTACGAAGCCGTACGCGAACCGGTACCTGGCGCCCGCACCGCCGCCCGCCGCGGCGAGCGCGTCGGCGTGGGCCTGCTCGCTCTCCCACTCCGCGTAGGTGACGACCCGCCTGCCGTCCGTGCTGACGTGGAAGTGCGCGGCGTACAGGCCGGGGTCGCCGCCGGGGTCGCTGTCCAGTGCCTCGGCCGCCCGGTCCGACCAGGCGCGCTGCCCGTCGGGGTCGGGCGCGTCGAAGTCGACCCGGGCGATGGCGACGGCGCCGGGGTCGCGGCCCTCGCGCCCGCGCCCGTCGGTCCAGCTGCGGTACAGCCGCGTCTTGTTCAGGCCGAGCCGCTCGATGCCGGGCACGGCCGCGTCGATCTCGGCGTTCCTGGCGTCCCTGCCGTTGCCGGTGCTCGCGAAGAAGTCCTGGTAGGCCTCCTCGTCCCGCCACTGCGAGTGGTGCAGGACGGTCGTGCCGTCGGAGCCCGCGTACACCGTGTACGAGAGGAGGCCCTCGTGCGGCCAGGTGCGGGTCTCCCAGGCCTTCGCGATGGCGTCCAGGGTGGCCCGCTGCCGCTCGGGCGAACCGGTGCTCCAGGTGCTGATGAAGGTGAGGCCTCCGTCGGCGCGGGCCGGGTCGGGGAGGGTGCCGGTGCTGAGGGTGCTGGTCGCGGGCATGGCGGGTCCGTCCGTCTCGGTCGAAGGGTCGAAGTCTGGTGCCGGAGCGGGTGTCAGCTCCGTGCACGCACCACACTCCGACCTCGACCAAGGTTGAGGTCAAGGGTTGACGCCAAGGGGCGAGGCCAAGGGGCGAGGCCAGGGGGTGAGGTCAAGGGGCGAGGTCAGGCCCTTTCGTGATCCGCCGCGGTCACCGCCTCCAGCGCCGGGCGCTTCGCGTCCCGCCCGTCGCCCGACGACCGCCCGCGCACCCGCCGCCACGCCCAGGGCCCCATGAACCCCGCGAACCAGCGCGCCTCCGCCGTCACCGCCCCGAGCACGGACACCGGGGCCAGCGGCGGCAGCGGGCTCATCCAGCTCTCGTGCCCCGCGAGGCCGAGCGCGTCCGCCATGCCCGCGGCGATCCGGGCGTGGCCGAGCGGGCTGGCGTGCATGCGGTCCTTGCTCCACAGCCGTGGATCGGTCGTGATGCGGTGCGGGAACGTGTCGAGCACGACCACGCCGTGCCGGTCGGCGGCCGCGCGGATCCGGGCGTTGAGGTCCAGGACGCGGGGCAGCGCACGCCGGGCGAGGGGCGAGACGCGCCCGATGTCCGGGAAGGTGACGGTGGCCACGCGCGCGCCCGCCGCGGTGAGTTCGGTGAACATCTCCTCGACGTCGGCGGCGACGCGCGCGGCCTCGAAGCCCGGCCGCACCAGGTCGTTCATGCCCGCCATGACGGTCACCAGATCCGGCTTCAGGGCGAGGGCGGGACCCAGCTGCTCCGCCTTGATCCCCGCCGTCCGACGGCCGCGCACGGCGAGGTTGGCGTAGGTGAAGTCCGGGTGCCCGGCGGCGAGGATCTCGGCGAGCCGGTCGGCCCAGCCGCGGTAGCCGTGCTCTTCGTCGCCGTCCCCGAGGCCCTCCGTCTGACTGTCGCCGATCGCGACGTAACGGGCGTACGGATGCTGCTGCGTCGTGGCCATGGCCCGAGCTTCCTCCGGGCGTCCGGACCCGTCAACGCAGGCCCGGCGCCGCCCGATGGGCCGCAGATGGGCTACAGGAGGTGGCCGCCGCCGTCGACGAGCAGTACCTCTCCGGTGATGTACGAGGAGTTGGCCAGGTCGGCGACCGCCCCGGCGATGTCCTCCGGGCGGCCCACGCGGCCCAGCGGCAGCCGCTCCGCCACCGCCGCCATGGACGCCTCGATGCCCTCGACCCCGTCGAACCACGGCGTGTCGATCATGCCGGGCGCCACCGCGTTGACCCGCACGGCCGGGCCGAGCGTCTTGGCGAGCAGCTTGGTCATGTGGTTCACGGCGGCCTTGCTGACCGCGTACGGGATCGAGCTGCCGTTCGGGCGCACGCCCGCCTGCGAGGTGATGTTGACGATGCTGCCCGCACCGCTCGCGCGCAGGTGCGGGACGGCCGCGGTGATGGTCTGCCACACGCCGATGACGTTGACGTCGTACAGCTCCCGCCACACCTCGGGACTGGCCGCCGTCAGGTCGTCGTGGTCGATGAAGCGGGTAGTGCCCGCGCAGTTGACGAGGATGTCCAGGCGGCCGTACGTGTCGACGGCGGTCTGCACGAGCCGCGCGGCGTCGGCCTCGTCGGCGACGTTCGCCCGGACGTAGACGGCGTCCGGGAGTTCGGCCGCCAGCTTCTCGCCCGCCTCGACCGAGCGGGCGGAGTTGACGACGACGCGGACGCCGGTGGCGGCGAGGCGGCGGGCGATGGCGGCGCCGATGCCGGACGAGGAGCCCGTCACCAGCGCGACGCGCCGCTCGTCCTGCCCTGCGGTGCCAGGGCCGCTGTCGTCGGAGCCGGTGCCGCCGTTGGTGCTGCTTTCGCTGTTGTTCTTCATCGTGCCTTCAGCCTCTGTGTCCGTCCGGCCTGTCGGCGCCCGCGCCGATCATGTCAGACGGCCGCGGGAGTCAGCCCGGCCAGCGGCCCGTCAGGCGCCGTACGCCGACCGCGCCGCCGCGGTCCACCGCGGCCCTGACCACGGAGAAGATCGCGCCCTGCAGCGCCGCGGCGGCGAGGATCTCGTTCCAGGAGCGTTCCTCGTCATGGGCGTCCGGCGCGTCGTCCTCGCCCGCCACCGCCTTCCAGGTGCGCCGGAACAGCGCGCCCGCGACCGCGCCGCCCAGCATGCCGAAGGCCATGCCGAGCGGCTTGTAGAGGATCTTGGTCCCGCTCATCGGCGGCCGGACCGCTTGCGGCGGCGCAGCATCACCCAGGCCACCAGGACGCCCGCCCCGGCCGCGGCGACCGTCCGCGGGTGGCGGCCGCCGGTCCGCACGACACCGCTCGCGGCGGCCCGCACGGGCTCGGGCGTGCCGTCCTGCACGCGGCGCGCGGCTTCGGCCACCTTCTCCTCCGCCTGGACCACGGCGCGGTGCTGCTCGGCACGTGCCTTGCCCTCCAGCACGGCACCCTTGGCACGCCCGGCGCCCTCGGCCGCGATCCCCTTGGCACGCCCGGCCCCTTCGGCGGCCTTGCCCTTGGCGTGGGCCACACCCTCGGCGGCCTTGCCCTTGGCGTGGGCCGCACCCTCGGCCGTCGCGCTCCGCGCGTGCCCGGCCTCGCCCGCGGCCTTGTCCTTGGCGCGCGCCGCCTGCTCCGTCACCTTGTCCTTCACCTGTGCCGCCGTCCCTTGCACCTGGTCCTTCACCGCCGCGGCCCGGTCCCGGGCGCGGGCCTTCACGTCCGCCTTCGCCGCCAGCTCCCCGACGGTCTCGCCGAGGCTGCCGCGAGTCTCCTCGATCTGCCGACGCAGTTCGTCGGGCCCCTTCGCGCCCGCGTTCTTCTTCCCGGCTGCGTTCTTGGCGTTCTTGGCGTTCTTCGCGTCCTTCGGGGTTTCCGTCATCGGTGCGCCCTTTCCTTGATCTCGTCGACATCCGCCCTGACGCTGTCCATCGCCTCCCGCGGCATGGGGGGCGCCGCGCGGCTCAGCTGTCCTCGGCCCACGACGGCGAGCACCGCGGCCACGGCGAAGAGCACGCCCGTGACGACGAGGGCGGCGCCCCAGACGGGCAGGGTCAGTGCGAGTGCCGCGACCCCCGTGGCCGCCAGCGCCATGAGTCCGACGTAGGACACCGCACCGGCCGCTCCGAGGAGTCCCCCGCCGCGGCCCGCGCGCCTGCCCTTCGCGGCCATCTCCTGTCCGGCGAGCCGCATTTCCTGGCGTACGAGTTCCGAAAGCTGTGCGGTGGCCCGCTCGACGAGCTCTCCCACCGAGTGCTGCGCATGCTCGCGCGTCGGCTGCTCGCCCATGGTCCCGGTCACGGGGTCCGCCTCCCTTCTGGCTGGGACGGCCGAGTACCCGCGCCGGGCGACGCTATCCCCGCCGATCTCCGTGAGCCGCGCCGACACAGCGCGTCCGGCACGAGGACGGGCGGCAATTCTCGTAGCTCCTCTATCCATTACCTCGTAGAAGAATTAAGTGGAGCTTCACCACAGGCGGACCGAGACTTCCCCCATGACCTCCCGAACCGCGGCGCCCTTCGGCCGCGCCCTCTGCGCGATGATCACGCCCTTCACGGCCGGGGGCGACCTCGACCTCGACGGCGCCCGGCAGCTCGCCGACCACCTGGTGTCCGAGGGCTGCGACGGGCTCGTCCTGTCCGGCACGACCGGTGAGTCGCCGACCACCTCCGACGCCGAGAAGGCGGCGCTCGTCCGGGCCGTGGCCGACGCGGTCGGCGACCGCGCGTCCATCGTCGCGGGCGTCGGCAGCAACGACACCCGGCACGCGATTGAGCAGGCCCGGCAGGCCGAAAAGGCGGGCGCCCACGGCCTGTTGGTACTCACGCCGTCCTACAGCCTGCCGCCGCAGGACGCCGTCGAGGCACACTTCCGCACGGTCACCGACGCCTGCGGGCTGCCGGTGCTGCTGTACGACATCCCGGGCCGCACCGGCACCCGCATCGCGACGGAGACGGTGCTGCGGCTCGCGGACCACCCGCGGATCGTCGGGGTGAAGGACTGCGCGTACGACGTCCTCGGCAGCCAGAAGGTCATCTCCCGCACGGAGCTGGCGTACTACGCGGGCTGCGACGAGTTCCATCTGGCGCTGTACGCGGTGGGCGGCGCGGGCTGCGTCAGCACGGTGGCCAACGTGCTCCCCGGCCGTCCGCGGGAGGTCTTCGACGCGTTCGACGCCGGTGACACGGAGGGTGCGCGCCGGGCGCAGCTGGCCGCGGTCCCGCTGATCGAGGCGATGATGGCGTCGGGCCTGCCCGGCACCGTCACGGCGAAGGCCCTGCTCGGCGCGCTCGGCCTGCCCGCGGGGCCGGTACGGGCACCGCTGCTGCCCGCCGGCCGGGAGGCGACCGACGGGCTGCTTGCCGCGTACGAGAGGGCGCGGGGCGCGACGGCCCTGGCTGCGGGGTGACCGGCTCCGGGGCTCAGCGCCAGCGCTCGGCGTTAGTGCTCAGCCCCAGTGCTCAGCGCCGGGCGAAGAGCGGTGTCCAGCGTCCGCCGGAACTGTCCCCCGACGAGCGGTAGCCGCTGAGCGGAACCGTCTTCTTGCTCCCGATGGTGATGAGCACGAGCCGCTGCCGGTACTCGCTAGTGCCCGGTTCGATGTCCCAGGCGATGAGCCGTCGGTCGTCGGCCCAGGCGAGCAGCTGCTGACCGGGCAGCTTGGCGATCCGCTTGCCGGTGAGGGGGTCGAGGACCTCGGTGGCGGTGGTCTTCATGCCGCCCGCGAAGTCACCTGCGGCGAGCTTCCCGTTCGGGGAGAGCCGGGCCTCGACGGCCCAGTGCAGGTGCCTCTCCCGCACGGGCGTGCTCTTCTTCCGCCCCTGGAAGTCGTAGTACTGCTGGCTGGGCTCGCGGATCCGACCCGAGTAGACCAGCGAGCCGTCCCGGCTGAAGTCGAAGTCCTGCCGGGTGTTGATGTCCGACATGCCGAACCCGCCCCCCTTGGTCTTCACCTCGCTCCAACTGCCTTTCCCCGAGGCCACGTCGAGGACGTAGAAGCCGGTCCTGCTCGGATCGGCGGGCCCCGGCTCCTCGTGCTTGCCGTCGTTGATCGGCCGGTCCTTGTCGAGCCGGTCCGGGTCCTTCGCGTACGTCGTCGCGACGAGCTTCCTGCCGTCGGGCGAGAACTCGACGCCGCCGACACCGCCGACGCCACCGTCCACCGGGATCCAGCGCTCGACCTTGCCCGTGAGCAGGTTCAGCAGCCCGATCCGCTGGGCGGGCAGACCGCGCTCCAGGACGGCGGCGGTCCGCATGCCGGGCGCGACGTCGATCCACGACCAGCGGGGGTCCGTGCGGTAGGTGCCGGTCTTCTGGTCGAGCAGCCGGTAGGTGCGGGTCATGAGGGCATCGCCGTCAGGCTGCTTGACGTTCTTGTTCGTGCTGTACGCGGCGAGGGCCGTGCCGCCCGCGGCGATCAGCTCCCGCGGCGGCGTCTGGCCGGGGTGCGCGACGACGTCGCCGCTCTGCAGCTCGCTGGCCGGGCGCGGCCCCTGCTCCTCGGAGTCCGAGGAGATGACCGGCACCGCCACCGCCACGACGGCGGCCGTCGCCACGGCGAGCGAGGTGCCCACGATCGCCCGGTTCCTGCGCCGTCGGCTCACGGCAAGCACGCGGTCGGCGAAGTCCCCCGGCACGGGCGCCCCTTGGCCCGCCTGCTCCCGCAGCGACTCGCGCACCAGATCTGCCACGTTCACGGTGAAACCTCCATGGGCGAGAAGTCGGAGGACGCGGGCCGGTCGGCGGCGTCGGAGCGGTCCAGGTGCGCCAGTTCGGGGGCGAGGCCCCGCAGCCTGGCGAGCGAGCGGTGCGTGGTGCTGCGCACGGTGCCGACGGAGCAGCCGAGGACGGCGGCCACCTCCGCCTCCGGCAGGTCCTCGAAGTAACGCAGGACGAGCACGGTCCGCTGCCGTGCGGTGAGCTTGGCGAGGGCCCCGCGCATCACGATGCGCAGCTCCGCCGCGGACGTGCCGTCCCCCGACTCGGCACGTTCCGGCGGTTCGGCGACGGCCAGTTCGCGCCGCGGCCACTTCAGCCGCCACCGGCTGACCTGCTGCCGGTACAGGATCCGGCGGACGTACGCCTCCGGCTCGTCGATCCGCTGCCACCGCCCGGCCGCCTTGACGAGGGCGTTCTGCAGCAGGTCCTCCCCCGCGTGCCGGTCGCCCCCGCAGAGCAGCACGGCGGTCTTCAGCAGCGCCGACGATCTGGTCTCCACGAACTCCCGGAAACTGTCCTGCTCATGGACATTCATCGGCACCTTCGCTCCCTGGTGGGCCTGTTGCCCTCCCGCATGAATGAGGACGGGTCCGGACGGCCGCCGCTATGCCTCGCCGCCGGAAAAAGAAAAAAGAGCGGCCGCCCTGCAAGAGGGCGGCCGCTCCTGGCCGAGGCGCGTGCGCCTGCGTGCTCGTCAGCGGGCGGCGGGGAACCCCGCCGCCTTGGTCCAGCGCAGCGTGTCGCTGCCCCGGCTGAACGTGACCTTCTTGCCTCCGGGGGCGACGACGATCTTCTCCCAGCCGTCGAAGTCCTTCGTGAGGTGCTTGTCCCACTTGGTCAGCGGCCCCACGGCGACCGCGGCGACCGACTCGGTCGGCGGTTCGCCGTCCGCGCAGTACACGCCGAAGTCACCGAAGGCCGCGACCGTGCCGTCCTTGGCCTTGAGCGTGATCCCCTGGCAGGCGTCGGTCTTGGTCTTGTACACAACGGCCGACTTGGACCACCCCTTGGTGCGGGGGCTGTAGTCCTGCACGAACAGCCCCTTGCCGCGCATGTAGTGCATGGCCACGCGCCGCCCGTCGGCGAGCTTGACCTGCGCGTTGAACGGGCTCGGGCTGCCGCTCCAGTGGATGTCGCTCTTGCGCAGCGGATAGCTGTGGTCGCCGGTCGCCGCCCGGCTCACCTGCTGCGCGCCGCCGCCCCGGACGTCGTCACGCGGCTGCCCCACGCTCTGCCCGCACCCGGCCACCAGGCCGAGCACCGCGGCGGCGCCGAGGGCCAAGGCCCGTGCACCCGTTCTGTTCATGTCGTCCCCCTGTGGAGCGCTGTGGAGCCGTGGCGATGGCGACGGCGATGGCGCCCCAACGATAGAGCAGCGGCGTCTGCCGTCAGTTGTGGCTGTGCAGCACGTCGTTCAGGCCGCCCCACACCGCGTTGTTCGGGCGGGCCTCGACGGCGCCGCTGACCGAGTTGCGACGGAAGAGGATGTTGGACGCGCCGGAGAGCTCGCGGGCCTTGACGATCTGTCCGTCGGGCAGGGTCACGCGCGTGCCCGCGGTGACGTACAGACCGGCCTCGACGACGCACTCGTCGCCCAGCGCGATGCCGACGCCCGCCTCGGCGCCGATCAGGCAGCGCTCGCCGATGACGATGCGTACGTTGCCGCCGCCGGACAGCGTGCCCATCGTGGAGGCGCCGCCACCGATGTCCGAGCCGTCGCCGACGACGACACCCGCGGAGATGCGGCCCTCGACCATGGAGGTGCCGAGCGTGCCCGCGTTGAAGTTCACGAAGCCCTCGTGCATGACCGTGGTGCCCGCGGCGAGGTGCGCGCCGAGGCGCACGCGGTCGGCGTCGGCGATGCGGACGCCCTTCGGCGTGACGTAGTCCGTCATGCGCGGGAACTTGTCGATGGACGTCACGGCGAGGTGCAGACCCTCGGCGCGGGCGTTGAGCCGCACCTTCTCGACGTCGTCGACGGCGACGGGGCCGAGCGAGGTCCAGGCGACGTTGGCGAGGAAGGCGAACTGGCCGTCCAGGTTCACGCCGTGCGGCTTGACCAGGCGGTGCGAGAGCAGGTGCAGGCGCAGGTAGACGTCATGGGCGTCCAGCGGCTTATCGTCGAGGGACCCGATGACCGTACGGACAGCGATGATCTCCACGCCACGGCGGGCGTCCGGGCCGATGGCCTTGCCCGCGCCCGCACCGAGCAGTTCCACGGCGCGCTCGGCGGTCAGCCGCTCACTCCCGGCGGGGCCGGGCTCGGCGACGAGCTCGGGGGCGGGGAACCAGGTGTCGAGAACGGTGCCGTCGGCGGTGACGGTGGCGAGGCCTGCGGCGACGGCGCCGGTGGTGCGGGAAGCGTTCGTGTCGGTCATGGGTGAAACCTAACCGGAGGTGCACCGCGCGGGCGAACCGGTCTCAAGGTCCGGGCCGCCACGAGGCCCCTGTGCGCGGGCCGCACCGCGAATCCCTGCGCGCCCTGAGCCAGCGCCGACCGAAGTAGAACATTCCCACCGCTCCACCCACCGCACCGACGGCACACAACACGGTCGCCCATCGAGCCATGTCCCGCGTCATCCACAGCAAGCTGACCGCGACCAACGCCAGAGAGATCAGAAACCGCTCCCCATATCCCGGATATCCCGGACTACGGCGCCCCATCAGGCCCTCGCTCCCTGTCGGGGGTGCACGAGCAGCCGGTCGAGCATGTCCCGTGCGTACTCCTCCTCGTACTCGCCCCCGGTGAGCAGCACCTGCAGGCTGATCCCGTCCATGAGGGCGACGAGGGCGCGTGCGGTGACCGGGTCGGTCCGCAGTACCAGGACGTCGGCGAGCCCCTGGCACCACTCGGCGGCCACGGGCCGCAGCGCGGGCCTGCGCAGGGCGGCGAGGTAGAGCTCGTACTCCAGCTCGACCCCGGACCGCTCCCCCGCGAACCACTCGCCCAGGAGCCTGGCGAGCCCGGCGGCGAGGTCGGCGGCCGGGTCCTCGAACACATCGCTGGCGGCCATCACCTTGGCGAAGCCCTCGTTGCTCTGCCGCAGCGCGGCGACCATCAGCTCGTCGAGGGTCTTGAAGTGGTACGTCGTCGAGCCGAGCGGCACATCGGCCTCGGCGGCGACCGAGCGGTGGCTGAGCCCGCCGATCCCCTTCGCCCCGACGACGCGGATCGCGGCGTCGATGATCCGCTGGCGGCGCTCGGGGTCGTAGCGACGGGCCATCAGTGGGCCCCGCCCAGGTTGAGCACGACCACGCCCGCGATGACGAGCGCGATGCCCGCGACCTTGATCATGTTGGCCGACTCCCCCAGGAAGATCATGCCGATGGCGGCCACGGCGGCAGTGCCGATACCGGCCCAGATCGCATACGCAGTGCCCACGGACAGGGTCTTCAGGGTCTGCGCGAGCAGCGTGAAGGCGAGCAGATAGCCCGCGACCGTGATCAGCGAGGGGACCAGCCTGCTGAACCCCTCGCTGTACTTCATGGCCGTCGTCCCGGCCACCTCCGCCGCGATGGCCGCGGCCAGCAGTGCGTATCCCATGCGTACGAGTGTACATATCGATGCGTACAGGCGTACACAAAAGCGCGTGGCATCACCGATTAGGGTGACGCGATCACTGTGGGGGGGCACCGAGGGCCTGGCGCACACCCTGCACTCGGCGGCGTGAGCGGGCACGACAAAGCCCCCCGGAGAATCCTCCGAGGGGCTTCGCAAGGCGTCGCTCAGACGTTGAACCCGAGCGCCCGAAGCTGCTCACGCCCATCGTCCGTGATCTTGTCGGGGCCCCACGGCGGCATCCAGACCCAGTTGATCCGGAGCTCGTTGACGATGCCCTCCGTCGCGGACTTCGCCTGGTCCTCGATGACGTCGGTCAGCGGGCAGGCCGCGGACGTCAGCGTCATGTCGATCGTGGCGATGTTCGCGTCGTCGATGTGCACGCCGTAGATCAGGCCGAGGTTGACGACGTCGATGCCCAGCTCGGGGTCGACGACGTCGTACAGCGCCTCGCGGACCTCTTCCTCGGAAGCGGGCTTCGTGGTCAGGGTCTCGTTCTCGCTCATGCGGTCTTCCTCTCAGCGACGTCGGCGGCGTCGGTGCCCAGCGCCTGGGCCGTCGCGTCCTTCCACGCCATCCAGCTCAGCAGAGCACACTTCACACGTGCCGGGTACTTGGAGACACCGGCGAACGCGACGGCGTCCTCCAGGATCTCCTCCATCGAGTCGTCCGGCTCCAGCTTGCCCTTGGACTGCATCAGCTCCAGGAACGTGGCCTGGATCTGCTGCGCCTCCTCCAGTTCCTTGCCGACCAGGAGGTCGTTCAGGACGGACGCGCTGGCCTGGCTGATGGAGCAGCCCTGGCCCTCGTACGAAACGTCGGCGATCGTCGACCCGTCGTACTTCACGCGCAGCGTGATCTCGTCGCCGCACGTCGGATTGACGTGGTGCACCTCGGCGTCGCCATCGCGCAGACCACGCCCGTGCGGGTGCTTGTAGTGGTCCAGGATGACTTCCTGGTACATCGAATCCAGCTTCACGTTCCCAGCCAGCCCCTCAGCCGAAGAAGTTCCGTACGTGCTCCAGGCCGTCGACGAGAGCGTCGATCTCGCCGGGCGTGGAGTACAGATAGAACGACGCTCGCGTGGTCGCAGGAATTCCGTACCGGAGGCAGACAGGGCGCGCGCAGTGGTGACCCACGCGGACCGCGATGCCCTGCTCGTCGAGGACCTGGCCCACGTCGTGCGGGTGGATGTCGCCGAGCGTGAAGGAGATCGCGGCGCCGCGCTCCTCCGCCGTCGTCGGACCGATGATGCGCAGGTCCGGGACTTCGAGGAGGCGCTTGACCGCGTACTCGGTGATCGCGTGCTCGTGCGCGGCGATCTTGTCCATGCCGATGGCCGACAGGTAGTCCACGGCCGCGCCCAGGCCCACGGCCTGGGAGACCGGCGGCGTGCCCGCCTCGAACTTGTGCGGCGCCGGCGCGTACGTCGACGAGTTCATCGACACGGTCTCGATCATCTCGCCGCCGCCGAGGAACGGGGGCAGGTCCTCCAGGAGCTCCTGCCGTCCCCACAGGACGCCGATGCCCGTCGGGCCGCACATCTTGTGGCCGGTGAAGGCCACGAAGTCGGCCTGCAGCGCCTGCACGTCCAGCGGCATGTGCGGGGCGGCCTGCGAGGCGTCGATCAGGACGAGCGCCCCGACCTCCTGGGCGCGGCGCACGATGGCCTCGACCGGGTTGTGGGTGCCCAGGATGTTCGACACCAGCACGAAGGAGACGATCTTGGTCTTCTCCGTGATGACCTCTTCGATGTTCGAGAGGTCCAGGCGGCCGTCGTCCGTGAGGCCGAACCACTTCAGCTTCGCGCCGGTGCGCTGCGAGAGCAGCTGCCACGGGACGATGTTGGAGTGGTGCTCCATCTCCGTGATGACGATCTCGGTCTCGTGGTCCACGCGGTAGGGCTCGTCGGCCCAACCCAGCATGTTCGCCACGAGGTTGAGCGACTCGGACGCGTTCTTGGTGAAGATCACCTCGTCGCGACTGGGCGCGTTGATGAACTCCGCGACCTTGTCACGGGCGCCCTCGTACAGCGCCGTGGCCTCCTCGGCGAGGACGTGCACGCCGCGGTGAACGTTGGCGTTGTGCTGCTCGTAGTACTCGTTCAGCACGTCGAGGACCTGGCGCGGCGTCTGCGAGGTCGCCGCGTTGTCCAGGTACACGAGCTTCTTGCCGTCGTGGATCGTGCGATCCAGGATCGGGAAGTCCTTGCGGATCGCCTCGGTGTCGAGGAGGCCGGAGAGCCCCTGGTGGGCCACTGTCACGCGGATGCGCCACCCTTCGTGTAGGCCTCGTAGCCCTCGGCCTCCAGCTTGTCGGCGAGCTCGGCGCCGCCGGACTCGGCGATGCGGCCGTTCGCGAAGACGTGCACGAAGTCGGGCTTGATGTAGCGCAGGATGCGCGTGTAGTGCGTGATGAGGAGGGTGCCGACCTCGCCCGTCTCGCGGACGCGGTTGACGCCGTCCGAGACCTGGCGCAGCGCGTCGACGTCCAGACCGGAGTCCGTCTCGTCGAGGATCGCGATCTTCGGCTTGAGGAGCTCCATCTGCAGGATCTCGTGGCGCTTCTTCTCACCGCCGGAGAAGCCCTCGTTCACGTTGCGCTCGGCGAAGGCCGGGTCCATCTGGAGCTGCTCCATCGCGGACTTGACCTCCTTCACCCAGGTGCGCAGCTTGGGGGCCTCGCCGCGGATCGCCGTCGCCGACGTGCGCAGGAAGTTGGAGACCGAGACGCCGGGGACCTCGACCGGGTACTGCATGGCCAGGAACATGCCAGCGCGGGCGCGCTCGTCGACGGACATCTCCAGGACGTCCTCGCCGTCGAGGGTCACGCTGCCCTGGGTGATCGTGTACTTGGGGTGACCCGCGACCGAGTAGGCGAGCGTCGACTTGCCGGAGCCGTTCGGGCCCATGATGGCGTGGGTCTCGCCCTGCTTCACGGTCAGGTCGACGCCCTTGAGGATCTCCTTCGTGGCGTTGTCGGCCTCGACGGTGACGTGCAGGTCCTTGATTTCAAGCGTTGCCATGGGTGCCTCAGGACTCCTGGGAAAGGGAGGCGTGTACGTCAACGAGTACATCGCCCCCTTCGATCTTTACGGGGTATACGGGGACGGGGCGCGTCGCGGGAAGGCCGGACGGCTTGCCGGTGCGGAGGTCGAAGCTGGAGCCGTGCAGCCAGCACTCGATCTGACAGTCCTCCACCTCGCCCTCGGAGAGGGAGACGTTCGCGTGCGAGCAGATGTCGTGAATCGCGTACACCTCGCCCTCGGTGTGGACGACCGAGACCGGCGTGCCGTCGAGTTCCACCCGCTTCGGGGTGTCCTCCTCCAGCTCGCTCAGTCCGCAGGCCCGAACGAAGCGGGCTTGGTCGAGGCTCATGCGACGGTCGCCTCCAGCTCCTCTTCGATCTTCGCGATGAGGCGCTCCTCGACGTCGGGCAGGCCGATCTGCTGGACCAGCTCGGCGAAGAAGCCCCGGACGACGAGGCGGCGGGCCTCCTCCTCCGGGATGCCGCGCGACTGGAGGTAGAAGAGCTGCTCGTCGTCGAAGCGGCCGGTCGCCGAGGCGTGGCCCGCGCCGACGATCTCGCCGGTCTCGATCTCGAGGTTCGGCACCGAGTCGACCCGGGCGCCGTCGGTCAGAACCAGGTTGCGGTTCATCTCGTACGTGTCCGTGCCCTCGGCGGCGGCCTCGATGAGGACGTCACCGATCCACACCGCGTGCGCGTTGTCGCCCTGGAGCGCGCCCTTGTAGACGACGTTCGACTTGCAGTGCGGGGTGTTGTGGTCGACCAGGAGGCGGTGCTCCTGGTGCTGGCCCGCGTCGGTGATGTAGAGGCCGAAGAGCTCGGCCTCGCCACCGGTGCCCGCGTAGTTGACGCGGGGGTGCAGGCGGACCAGGTCGCCGCCGAAGGTGACGACCACGGACTTGAAGGTGGCGTCGCGGCCGACCAGCGCGTTGTGCTGGGCGACGTGCACCGCCTTGTCGTCCCAGTCCTGGACGGAGACGACGGTGAGCTTGGCGCCGTCGCCGACGACGAAGTCGACGTTGGCGGCGAGCACGGCGTCACCGGTGTGGTCGATGACGACCAGGGCCTCGGCGAACGCGCCGAGCTCGATGACCTGGTGCGCGAAGGCGGTGCCGCCCTCGCCGTGCACGGCGATCCGGATCGGCTCGGTGAGCACCGTCTCCTTGGGGACGGTGACGATCGAGGCCTTCTCGAAGGAGGAGTAGGCCTGCGCGGCGATGCGGTCGACGGGCTTGCCCGCCTTGCCGACGCGCGCGTCGTCCCGGCCGACGGTCTCCTGGGTGACGCCAGCGGGGGCGCTCACCTCGACGCGGATGCCGCCGTCGGCGACCGCCGTGCCGTCGTGCAGTCCGCGCAGGCGCTCCAGCGGCGTGAACCGCCACTCCTCCTCGCGGCCGTGCGGGACCGGGAAGCTGTCCACGTCGAAGGACGGGGGCGCGCTCATGCGGGTCGCGACGGTGGACTCGGCGGCCACCGCGATCGATCCGGCGGTGGTGCTTCCCACCGGGATGTTCTGAGCCTCAGCCATGGCTGTCGTCGTGCTCTCTCTCTGGGTCAAGAAGTCAGTCGCTGCTAAAGAGGAACGGTCTTAACCGACCGAACCCTCCATCTGCAGCTCGATCAGCCGGTTCAGCTCCAGGGCGTACTCCATGGGCAGCTCCTTGGCGATCGGCTCGACGAAGCCGCGCACGATCATCGCCATGGCCTCGAACTCGGTCATGCCGCGGCTCATCAGGTAGAAGAGCTGGTCGTCGGAGACCTTGGAGACGGTGGCCTCGTGGCCCATGGAGACGTCGTCCTCGCGGACGTCGACGTAGGGGTAGGTGTCCGAGCGCGAGATCGTGTCGACGAGCAGCGCGTCGCAGAGCACGTTCGACTTCGATCCGGCGGCACCCTCACCGATCTCGACGAGGCCGCGGTACGACGTACGACCGCCGCCGCGCGCCACCGACTTGGAGACGATGTTGGAGGAGGTGTTCGGCGCCATGTGGACCATCTTGGAGCCGGCGTCCTGGTGCTGGCCCTCGCCCGCGAAGGCGATGGACAGGGTCTCGCCCTTGGCGTGCTCGCCCATGAGGTAGACGGCGGGGTACTTCATCGTCACCTTGGAGCCGATGTTGCCGTCGATCCACTCCATGGTCGCGCCCTCGTACGCCACGGCGCGCTTGGTGACCAGGTTGTAGACGTTGTTCGACCAGTTCTGGATCGTCGTGTAGCGGCAGCGGCCGCCCTTCTTCACGATGATCTCGACCACGGCGGAGTGCAGCGAGTCCGACTTGTAGATCGGCGCGGTGCAGCCCTCGACGTAGTGAACGTAGGCGTCCTCGTCGACGATGATCAGGGTCCGCTCGAACTGACCCATGTTCTCCGTGTTGATGCGGAAGTAGGCCTGGAGCGGGATCTCGACCTGCACGCCCTTGGGGACGTAGATGAACGAGCCGCCGGACCACACGGCCGTGTTCAGCGAGGCGAACTTGTTGTCACCGACGGGGATGACGGTCCCGAAGTACTCCTTGAAGAGCTCCGGGTGCTCCTTCAGCGCCGTGTCGGTGTCCATGAAGATGACGCCCTGCTCCTCCAGGTCCTCGCGGATCTGGTGGTAGACGACCTCGGACTCGTACTGGGCCGCGACACCGGCGACGAGGCGCTGCTTCTCCGCCTCGGGGATGCCGAGCTTGTCGTACGTGCTCTTGATGTCCTCGGGCAGGTCCTCCCAGGACTGTGCCTGCTTCTCCGTGGACCGCACGAAGTACTTGATGTTGTCGAAGTCGATGCCCGACAGGTCCGAGCCCCAGTTCGGCATGGGCTTCTTGTCGAACAGGCGCAGGCCCTTGAGGCGCAGCTTCGTCATCCACTCGGGCTCGGACTTCTTGGCCGAGATGTCCTTGACGACGTCCTCGTTGATGCCGCGCTTGGCGGAGGCACCGGCCACGTCCGAGTCGGCCCAGCCGTATTCGTACGTGCCCAGACCCTCGAGTTCGGGGTGGGCAGTCTCCGTGGGGAGCGTCATGCGGGGTTCCTCCCGGCCGTGCTTGCTGATGCTGGTGTGGTGGTCCGTCTGGTGCTGCTGCTGCCGCTACCGCCGCTGCCGCCGCTGCGCGGAATGAACGTCGTACAGACGCCGTCTCCGTGGGCGATGGTGGCGAGGCGCTGCACATGCGTGCCGAGGAGCTCGGAGAACATCTCCGTCTCCGCCTCGCAGAGCTGCGGAAACTTTTCGGCGACATGGGCGACCGGGCAGTGGTGCTGGCAGAGCTGTTCGCCGACCGGTGCGCTACGCGCCGTAGCAGCGTACCCGTCTGCGGTCAACGCCTTCGCCAGAGCCTCGGTGCGCCGTTCGGGGGGCGCGGCGTCCATCGCCTGCTTGTACGTCTCGGCCTGGGCGACGATCCTCGCCCGGGCGAAATCGACGACGGCCCCTTCGCCGTGGTGCTCGGTGATCCACCGGAGCGCGTCCGCGGCCAGCTTGTCGTACGACTGGTCGAAGGCGTCGCGCCCGCAGTCGGTCAGTGCGAAGACCTTGGCGGGGCGGCCCCGGGTCCGTGCGCCGTACACCCGCTGTTCGCGGGGCTCGACGACGTTCTCGTGCGCGAGGGCGTCGAGGTGCCTGCGGACGGCCGCCTGGGTGAGGCCGAGGCGCTTCGCGAGATCGGCGACGGTGGACGGGCCGTGATCCAGGATGGACCGCGCGACCCGGTTGCGCGTCGAGTGGTCCGAGCGCATCCCGGCCGCGAGTTCCTCCTGCGGAGCCTCGCCAACGTTTTTCACAACGCCATTGTTGCGTAATTCCTCAGAGCCTGACAACCCGCGCCCTGATCACCCAACGGTGCGCTGCATCACTTAGGCATACCTAAGCTGACCTGCGGAAACGATCACTGATCGATCAATTCGGTGGCGCGGGCGGGGCTCTTCGGGGAGACTCCCTGACCATGCCGACACCCCCTCCGACCGGCCCTTTGTGCACTCGCGAGTCGCTCAGGGACGAGCTTTTGAAGCTCGGCGTGCGCCCCGGCGAGACGCTCCTCGCACACACCTCGCTCAGCTCGCTCGGCTGGGTCAGCGGTGGAGTGGTCGCACTCGTCCAGGCGCTCCTCGACGCGCTGGGCCCCGACGGCACGCTGGTGGTCCCCACCCACACCGGTGACAACTCCGAGCCCTCGGTGTGGCAGAACCCGCCCGTGCCCGAGGAGTGGTGGCCGGTCCTGCGCGCGTCGATGCCCGCGTACGACCCGCTGACCTCGCCCTCCTTCGGCGTCGGCGTCGTCCCCGAAGCCGTGCGCACCTGGCCCGGCGCCCTGCGCAGCACCCACCCGCACGCGTCCTTCGCGGCGCTCGGCCCCGCCGCCGCCACGATCACCGCCGGGCACGCCCGCACCTCCAGCTTCGGCGAGCGCAGCCCACTGGCACACCTGGAGAAGGCGGGCGCCCGCGTCCTGCTGCTCGGCGCGGGCTACGACTCCTGCACCGCCTTCCACCTGGCCCAGTACCGGATCCCGGGCCCCGAGACCGAGAACTCCTTCGCGGTCATGACGTCCCAGGGGCGCCAGTGGACGACCGTGCGAGAGCCCGCGTTCCCCAGCGACCGCTTCGACGAACTCGGCGCGGACTTCGAGCGGGACACGGAGGTCGTACGAGGACGCGTGGGCGCCGCCGATGCGCGGCTGTTCCCGGTGGCCGACGCCGTCGCGTACGCCGAGCGGTGGCTGGCCCCACCCGCCTAGAGGTCTTCCTCCCGCTCGGGACGGCCCATGAACCAGTAGGAACCTGCGACGAGCAGCCCGCCCCCGACCACGTTCCCCGCCACCGTGAACAGCAGGTTCCTGCCCAGATCGGCGAAGCCCGCGCCGCCGTCGAGGATCGCCAGGGCGAACAGCGCCATGTTCGCCACGCAGTGCTCGAAGCCGACCGCGACGAACACCAGGACCGGTATCCAGAGCACGAAGATCTTCGCGCCGTCGCCCTTGGCCCGGTAGAACATCCAGATCGCCAGGCAGACCAGGAAGTTGCAGAGCACCGCGCGCCAGAAGAGCTGACCGCCGTCCAGCGCCTCCTTGCCCCGCACCATGTCGGCGAGCATCGCCCGCGCGGACGGCGTCGACGTCACGCCCGACGCATGCACCATGGCGCCGAAGACGAAGGCGCCGACGAGGTTCCCGACCAGCGAGAGCCCCCAGCTGCCCACCAGGTCCCGCGCGCCCGTCCGTCCCGTCAGCGCCCCGATCAGCATCACCATCACATTGCTGGTGAAGAGCTGCGCGCCCGCGAACATCACGATCGTCAGCGCGATCGGGAAGACCGCTCCTTCGAGGAGTTTCACCGCGGGCGAGCCCGCCGCCACGAACGGCGACACCGCCACCAGGAGCAGCACCTCGCCCACCCCGATGTAAGCGCCCGCGAGCACCGCCGAGACGAAGTAGCGCGGGGCGCGCCTGAGGTCGTGCGCCTTGTGCGCCGCCTGCTCGGATGTCTCCTCGACGTTCTCCGCGATGCTGGTCACGCATCGACGCTAGGTCCCGATTCGTCTGCGTACGGACGGAAAAGGTCCCTGGGCAGGGGACCGCCGCCCCGCGCGTCCGGGACCTCGGGCCCGTACCTAGACTGGCTCACCATGCGAAACGAGCCCGTCGTCCAGATCGAGAATCTGGTCAAGCGGTACGGACCCAAGACCGCGGTGGACGGTCTCGACCTGAGCGCCGGAGCCGGTATCACCGCCGTCCTCGGCCCCAACGGCGCGGGCAAGACCACCACGATCGAGACCTGCGAGGGCTACCGGAAGCCGGACTCCGGCACCGTCCGCGTCCTCGGCCTGGACCCGGTCCGCGAAGCCGCCGCGCTGCGGCCCCGCGTCGGCGTGATGCTCCAGTCCGGCGGCGTCTACTCCGGCGCCCGCGCCGACGAGATGCTCCGCCACGTGGCCAAGCTCCATGCCGACCCCCTGGAAGTCCCCGATCTCATCGAGCGCCTCGGCCTCGGCAGCTGCGGCCGCACCACCTACCGGCGGCTCTCCGGCGGCCAGCAGCAGCGCCTGGCGCTCGCCATGGCCGTGGTCGGCAGGCCCGAGCTGGTCTTCCTCGACGAGCCGACCGCGGGCCTCGACCCGCAGGCGCGCCGGGCGACCTGGGAGCTCGTGCGGGACCTGCGCCGCGACGGGGTCTCGGTCATCCTCACCACGCACCACATGGACGAGGCCGAGGAGCTCTCCGACGACGTCGCGATCGTCGACGCGGGCAAGGTCATCGCCCAGGGCAGCCCCGACGAGCTGTGCCGCGGCGGCGCCGAGAACACCCTGCGCTTCACCGGCCGCCCCGGCCTCGACGTCGGCTCGCTCCTCAAGGCCCTGCCCCCGGACTCCGCCGCGGCCGAACTGACCCCGGGCGCCTACCGCGTGAGCGGCACGGTCGACCCGCAGCTGCTCGCCACGGTCACCTCGTGGTGCGCGCAGCACGGGGTCATGCCGGACCGCATCTCGGTCGAACGCCACACCCTGGAAGACGTCTTCCTGGAGCTCACAGGCAAGGAGCTGCGCGGATGAGCGCCGCCGGAACGTACACGCCGAAGCCGGGCGCCGCCCCGCTCCCCCGCATGATCGCGGCGCAGGCGGCCCTGGAGACGAAGATGCTGCTGCGCAACGGCGAGCAGCTGCTCCTCACCGTCATCATCCCGACCCTGCTGCTCGTGCTCTTCAGCGCGGTCGACATCGTCGACACGGGCAAGGGCGAGGCCGTGGACTTCCTCGCGCCCGGCATCCTCGCGCTCGCCGTGATGTCGACGGCGTTCACCGGACAGGCCATCGCGACGGGCTTCGAGCGCCGGTACGGGGTGCTCAAGCGGCTCGGCGCCTCGCCGCTGCCGCGCTGGGGCCTGATGACGGCGAAGACGCTCTCGGTGCTGGTCACCGAGGTGCTGCAGATCGTGCTCGTCACGGTCATCGCGTTCGCGCTCGGCTGGTCGCCGCACGGCAACCCGTTCGCCGTGCTGCTGCTCCTGGTACTCGGCACGGCGGCGTTCTCCGGGCTCGGTCTGCTGATGGCGGGCACGCTCAAGGCGGAGGCGACGCTGGCCGCGGCGAACCTCGTCTTCCTGCTGCTGCTCATGGGCGGCGGCGTGATCGTCCCCCTCGACAAGTTCCCCGACGCGGCCCAGACGCTCCTCGGACTGCTCCCCATCTCGGCGCTCTCGGACGGCCTGCGCGACGTCCTGCAGCACGGCGCGGGCATGCCGTGGAAGGACCTCGGCATCCTCGCGGTGTGGTCGGTGCTGGGGCTCGGCGCGGCGGCGAAGTTCTTCCGCTGGGAGTAGAAGTTCTTCCGCCGGGAGTAATCGCGGTCACAAAAGCACCGCATACGTCCCCCTCGTGAAGCCGTGCACAAGCGGCCCCCTACGATGGGGCGCGTGCCAAACGTGACCCGAGCCGACATCGCTCAAGCCGTGCGGAACCCGCTCGCCTTCATCGCCGAGCGCTGGACCCCCACCCAGCGGACCGTCCAGCAGGCGGCCCTGATCTCCCTCGCCATGACGGTCCTCATCGTGGTGACGGGCGGCGCCGTCCGACTGACCGGCTCGGGCCTCGGCTGCCCGACCTGGCCCAAGTGCACGGACGATTCACTGACCGCGACGCATGAGATGGGCTTCCACGGAGCCATCGAGTTCGGCAACCGCATGCTGGCGTACGTGCTGTCCGCGGCCGTCGGCTGGGCGATCATCGCGGCCCGCTCGCAGAAGCCGCTGCGGCGCAGCCTCGTCCGGCTCGGCTGGGTGCAGTTCTGGCTGGTCATGGGCAATGCCGTACTCGGCGGCATCGTCGTCCTCGTCGGTCTGAACCCGTACACGGTCGCGGCACACTTCCTGCTCTCCTCCGCCCTGATCGCGGTCGCCGTCATCATGTGGCAGCGGACCCGTGAGGGCGACGCCGAGCCGCGGCCGCTGGTCGGCAAGGCCGTGGTGCAGCTCGTCTGGTTCCTGGTCGGGGTCTCGGTCCTGCTGATCGTGGTGGGCACCGTCGTGACGGGCTCCGGGCCGCACGCGGGCGACTCCAGCGAAGTTCCGCGCATGGGCGTCGACTGGGAGACGGTCAGCAAGATCCATGCGGTCCTCGCGTGGATCGTGGTGACGCTGACGTTCGCCCTGTGGTTCGTCCTGAAGGCGGTCGACGCGCCGCCCGGCCCGCTGGTCCGCACCCGCCAGCTGTTCCTGATCCTGCTGTCGCAGGGCGCGATCGGTTACGTCCAGTACTTCACGGACCTGCCGGAGCTCCTGGTCGGACTGCACATGCTCGGCTCGTGCATCGTGTGGATCGCCGTGGTGCGCGTCCTGCTCTCGCTGCGGGAGCGGCCGCTCACCACCGCCGACCTGCCCGCCCAGGCGGACGACTCACGGCTCTCGGCCGTCTGACCCGCCCGGCAGTCCGTACACCCGCCGCGCGTTGCCCGCGGCGATGAGCCCCGCCACGCGCTGCGCGTCGGTGAGCGACCAGGCGCCCTCCGCGACCCAGGTGCCGAGCACCCGCCCGAGTGCCTCCCTGAACAGGGAGGCCCCGACGACGTGCAGTTCGGGCAGCCCGTGGGCGCCGCTGGAGAACAGCAGCTTCCCGAAGGGCGCCAGTTCGAGGATCTCGGCGAGCACGGCGGCCGCGCGGGCCCCGGTGCGGACGAGCGCGGGACCCAGATCGGCGTACACATGCGGGAAGACGGCCGCGAGGTGCGCGGCGCTGCGGTGGTACGGGTAGCCGTGCAGCAGCACCAGATCGGTGCCGAGCCCGGCGGTGGCCCGCGCGAACTCCCCGAAGTACGTCTGCGGGTCCCCGGCCCCCGCGTGCAGTTGCAGCGGCCTGCCCGAGGCCACCGCGATCCACAGCAGGTGCCGCAGCAGCACGGGATCGGTGAGCACGCCGCCCACCTGCCGCCCCGCGAGCCAGCGCCCCACCGCGCCCCGCACCTCGCCGGGCCCCGGCGGCTCCGGGGCGAGGGCGAGCGGGTGCCGCACGCCCGCGACCGAGGTGAAGGCGACGGCTCCGACGGCGGCCGCGTGCACGGACTCGGCGAGGTTGGCGAGGAACGAGTCGGCGGTGCCCGAGGTGTCCGCGACCTGCTCGGCCAGTAATTCCAGGCGGACGATCTCGCGGGCGTCGGCGGCGCCGGTGGAGGCCATCTCGCCGGGCCCCGTCAGGTCCCCGGGCAGCCCCGTGTCGACGAGGTACGTGGTGATGCCGCTGCCGCGGAGGAGGCGCCGCCCCGATTCCAGGACGCCCAGTTCGCGGCGGCGGGCGAGATAGCGGGCCGGCCGGCAGTGCGGCTCGATGCCGAGTAGGGGCGGACACCAGCGGCGCACCGCGAAGCCGGTCTGGGTGTCGAAGAAGGTGGTGCCGGGGGCGGGTGGTCCCTCGCCCCGGCCGAGGTGGGCCTCGAAGGTGCCGAGGCCCAGCTCCGTGCGGAGGACGCCATGGCAGTACTGATCCACCAGGGACGGCGTTTCGATCATCCGGGCTCCCGATAGATGGACCGTGCTTCTACGGTCCTAACGGGTGAACCGGGTGTCAGGTGTTGCTTTCGGCGGTTATCAGTGCGAGCCGGTGCCGGGTCCGTCAGCCGTTGCTCGGGCCGCCGATCTGGATGCCCGCCATCCGCTTCCATTCGTAGGGGCCGGTCTTCACCTTGGCGGCGAATTCCCCCGCGAAGTCCTCGTGCACGGTGATCCCGGCCTTTTCCACGGCGCTCTGCGCGATGGCGTAGGTGGGCGCCACCAGGTCGCCCCAGCCGCCGTCCTCGCCGACGAGGACGATCCGGGTGCCCTCGTGCCCGATGTACGCGAGCTGTCCCTCGGCCCCGCCGTGGGCCTGCACGAAGGCGCCGATCTCCTTGGCGAGCCGGGCCGCCCTGCGCTCGGCCTTGGCGGCCTGCTTGCTGTCGTCCACCTGCTGCGTGTCTGCCATGAGCAGGATGCTACCGACGGGTAGATCAACTGGCGACGGGCGGGGCACGTGGCGTGCAACACCACGTGCCCCGCCCGTCGGCAAAGCCCTCGTCCGTGGACCCTCAGCGCAGGAAGGGGTCCACCGCCACGGCGACGAAGAGCAGCGAGACGTAGGTGATGGACCAGTGGAAGAGCCGCATCTCCTTGAGCTTGCCGCCCGTGACCTCCGCCTTGGCCCGGGTCTGCAGCCCGTGCGCCTCCCACAGCCAGTAGCCGCCGGTCACCAGCGCCACCACGGTGTAGAACCAGCCGGTGTAGCCGAGCGGCTGCAGCAGCAGCGAGACGGCGACCATGACCCAGCTGTAGAGGACGATCTGGCGGGCGACCACCTTGTTGGAGGCCACGACCGGCAGCATAGGCACGCCGACGCGCGCGTAGTCGTCCTTGACCTTCATGGAGAGCGGCCAGTAGTGCGGCGGCGTCCAGAAGAACATGACGAGGAAGAGGACGATCGGCGCCCACGACATGGAGTTGGTGACCGAGGACCAGCCGATCAGCACCGGTAGACAGCCCGCGATGCCGCCCCAGACGATGTTCTGGGAGGTCCGGCGCTTCAGGATCATCGTGTAGATGACCACGTAGAAGAGCAGTGCGCCGAGCGAGAGCCACGCGGAGAGCCAGTTGACGGCGAAGCCGAACAGCAAGGTGGAGATGACCCCGAGGGCGATGCCGAAGACGAGGCACTCGCGGGGACTGACCATGCCGGTCACCAGTGGCCGCTGCGACGTGCGGTCCATCAGCGCGTCGATGTCGCGGTCGATGTACATGTTGAGGGCGTTCGCGCCCCCCGCGGAGAGGTATCCGCCCAGGCAGGTCACGAAGACCAGCCACAGGTCCGGCACCCCTTGCTCGGCGAGGAACATCACCGGAACGGTGGTGATGAGCAGAAGCTCGATGATCCGCGGCTTGGTCAGCGCCACGAACGCCTTGACACGAGCCCCGAACGGCCGATGGCTCGGGCTAAGGTCCGTCCCGGAAACCCCCGCTGGACGGGATTCAACGGCCGTCACGCACACCCCTGACAGAGACATCCCAGCGAGCCGACCAGCACCTTCAGACATGAAGATCCGGTAAAGGCCCGCGCGTACCACGCCACTGTAGACGTTGCCCATACCTCGCCCTTCGCGGGGGTGGGGTCGTGTTGGGCGACCGGTCGAACGGCGTCCGGGGCGACTTGAGTCGCCACATGAGCGGAACCGTGCGTTCATTGAGCGGACAAATGGGCGATACCTATGGCCTTTTGAGCGGACATATGAGCGAGCCCGTATTCACTTGCGGAATGCCTGCGCTTTCCTTTCGGGAGGCGCATCCTCGCATGTCACTGCAGTCTGGAATGACTCGAAAAAATGAGCGTTCTAGCAGCGGTAGGCTCGACATCGGCCGGTGAGATCTGCATCGCCGGCATTCGACATGTGGAGAGGAGCCCTGACTCAGGGTGAGCACCAAGCCGACCACCACAGACCTCGAGTGGACCGAACTGGACCAGCGGGCCGTTGACACCGCCCGCGTCCTGGCCATGGATTCCGTACAGAAGGTCGGCAACGGCCATCCCGGTACGGCCATGAGCCTCGCGCCCGCCGCGTACACCCTCTTCCAGAAGGTGATGCGCCACGACCCGGCGGACGCCGAGTGGACCGGCCGCGACCGGTTCGTCCTCTCTGCGGGCCACTCGTCCCTGACCCTCTACATCCAGCTGTACCTGGCCGGCTTCGGCCTGGAGCTGGATGACCTGAAGGCCTTCCGCACCTGGGGTTCGAAGACCCCGGGCCACCCGGAGTACGGCCACACGGTGGGCGTGGAGACGACCACGGGACCGCTGGGCCAGGGCGTTGCCAACGCCGTGGGCATGGCGATGGCCGCCCGCTACGAGCGCGGTCTGTTCGACCCGGAGACGACCGACGGCTCGTCGCCGTTCGACCACTTCGTCTACGCCATCGCCGGTGACGGCTGCCTCCAGGAGGGCATCTCCGGCGAGGCCTCATCGCTGGCCGGGCACCAGAAGCTCGGCAACCTGGTCCTGCTGTGGGACGACAACCACATCTCGATCGAGGGCGACACCGAGACCGCGGTCTCCGAGGACACCCTCAAGCGGTACGAGGCGTACGGCTGGCACGTCCAGCGCGTGGCGCCCAAGGAGGACGGCGACCTCGACCCCGCCGCGCTCTACGCCGCCATCCAGGCCGCCAAGGCCGAGACCGAGCGCCCCTCCTTCATCGCGATGCGCTCGATCATCGCCTGGCCCGCCCCGAACGCGCAGAACACCGAGGCCGCCCACGGCTCGGCGCTCGGCGACGAGGAAGTGGCCGCCACCAAGCGCGTCCTCGGCTTCGACCCGGAGCAGAACTTCGAGGTCTCCGACGAGGTCCTGGCGCACGCCCGCAAGGCGCTCGACCGCGGCCGCGAGGCCAAGGCCGAGTGGGAGAAGGGCTTCGCCGCCTGGCGCACCGCCGACTCCGCGCGCGCGGCCGAGTTCGACCGCGTCGCCGCGGGCGAGCTACCCGAGGGCTGGGAGGAGAAGCTCCCGGAGTTCGAGACCGGCAAGGGTCTCGCCACGCGTGCCGCGTCCGGCAAGGTCCTGCAGGCGCTCGGCGGGGTCATCCCCGAGCTGTGGGGCGGCTCCGCCGACCTGGCGGGCTCGAACAACACCACGATCGACAAGACGTCGTCGTTCCTCCCCGTGGGCAACCCGCTGCCGGAGGCCGATCCGTACGGCCGCACGATCCACTACGGCATCCGCGAGCACTCCATGGCCGCGGAGATGAACGGCATCGCGCTGCACGGCAACACCCGCATCTACGGCGGCACCTTCCTGGTGTTCTCCGACTACATGCGCAACGCCGTGCGTCTCTCCGCGCTGATGCACCTGCCGGTGACGTACGTGTGGACGCACGACTCGATCGGCCTCGGCGAGGACGGCCCGACCCACCAGCCGGTCGAGCACCTGGCCTCGCTGCGCGCCATCCCGGGCCTGAACGTCGTGCGCCCGGCCGACGCGAACGAGACCGTCATCGCGTGGCGCGAGATCCTCAAGCGCTACACCAAGGAGTTCGGCAAGGGCGCCCCGCACGGCCTCGCGCTGACCCGCCAGGGCGTGCCCACGTACGAGCGCAACGAGGACGCCGCCAAGGGTGGTTACGTCCTGTTCGAGGCCGAGGGCGGCGAGCCCGAGGTCGTGCTCATCGGCACCGGCTCCGAGGTCCAGCTCGCCGTCGAGGCGCGCGAGCAGCTGCAGGCCGCGGGCGTCCCGACGCGAGTCGTCTCGATGCCGTCGGTCGAGTGGTTCGAGGAGCAGGAGCAGGGGTACCGCGAGAGCGTGCTGCCGCCGTCGGTGAAGGCGCGCGTGGCGGTCGAGGCGGGCATCGGCCTGACCTGGCACCGCTTCGTCGGTGACGCCGGTCGCATCGTTTCGCTGGAGCACTTCGGTGCTTCCGCGGATGCCAAGGTGCTCTTCCGCGAGTTCGGGTTCACCGCGGACGCGGTGGCCCAGGCGGCGCGGGAATCGATCGCCGCCGCTCAGCGCTGACGCTCATATACGACCAAGTAGGAGATGTAATTCCATGACAGACGCACTCAAGCGCCTTTCCGAAGAAGGCGTCGCGATCTGGCTGGACGACCTGTCGCGCAAGCGGATCACGTCCGGCAACCTCGCCGAGCTGATCGACCAGCAGCACGTCGTGGGCGTCACGACCAACCCGTCGATCTTCCAGAAGGCGATCTCGTCGGGCGACGGTTACGAGCAGCAGCTCGCCGACCTCGCCGCCCGCAAGGTCACCGTCGAAGAGGCCATCCGCATGATCACGACGGCGGACGTCCGTGACGCCGCCGACATCCTGCGTCCGGTCTTCGACGCAACGGGCGGCCAGGACGGCCGCGTGTCGATCGAGGTCGACCCGCGCCTGGCGCACAACACGGCGGCCACGGTCGCCGAGGCCAAGCAGCTGGCCTGGCTGGTGGACCGGCCGAACACGCTCATCAAGATCCCGGCCACCAAGGCGGGCCTCCCGGCGATCACCGAGGTCATCGGCCTCGGCATCAGCGTCAACGTGACGCTGATCTTCTCCCTTGAGCGCTACCGCGCGGTCATGGACGCCTTCCTCGCCGGCCTGGAGAAGGCCAAGGAGCGCGGCCTGGACCTCTCCAAGATCCACTCGGTGGCGTCCTTCTTCGTGTCCCGCGTGGACACCGAGATCGACAAGCGCCTGGACGGCATCGGCACGGACGAGGCCAAGTCCCTCAAGGGCAAGGCCGCGCTCGCCAACGCGCGTCTGGCGTACGAGGCGTACGAGGAGGTCTTCTCCTCCGACCGCTGGGCCGCCCTCGACAAGGCACAGGCCAACAAGCAGCGTCCGCTGTGGGCCTCGACCGGCGTCAAGGACCCCGCGTACAAGGACACGCTGTACGTCGACGACCTCGTCGCGCCCAACACGGTGAACACCATGCCGGAGGCGACCCTGGAGGCCTCGGCCGACCACGGTCAGATCACCGGCAACACCATCGCGGGCACGTACGACCAGTCGCGCGCGGAGATCGCCGCGGTGGAGAAGCTCGGCATCGCCTACGACGACGTCGTGCAGCTCCTCGAGGACGAGGGCGTCGAGAAGTTCGCGGCGTCCTGGAACGACCTGCTCAAGTCGACTGAGGCCGAGCTCCAGCGCCTCGCTCCCGCGAAGGGCTGACCCACCTTGTCAAGCAGCAATCCGCTGCGTGACGCCGCAGACCGACGGCTCCCGCGTATCGCGGGGCCGTCGGGCCTGGTCATCTTCGGCGTCACGGGCGATTTGTCCCGCAAAAAGCTGATGCCTGCTGTCTACGACCTCGCCAACCGAGGTCTGTTGCCGCCGGGCTTCTCCCTCATCGGGTTCGCCCGCCGCGAGTGGCAGGACGAGGACTTCGCACAGGAGGTGCACGACGCCGTCAAGCAGCACGCGCGCACGCCCTTCCGCGAGGAGGTCTGGCAGCAGCTCATCCAGGGCATGCGCTTCGTCCAGGGCAACTTCGACGACGACGACGCCTTCGAGCAGCTCAAGGCCACCATCCAGGAGCTGGACAAGGCGCAGGGAACGGGCGGCAACTTCGCCTTCTACCTCTCCGTGCCCCCGAAGTTCTTCCCCCAGGTCGTCCAGCAGCTCAAGAAGCACGAGCTGGCGGACGCCCCCGAGGGCTCCTGGCGGCGTGCCGTCATCGAGAAGCCGTTCGGCCACGACCTGGCGTCCGCGCAGGACCTGAACGCGATCGTGCACGAGGTGTTCGCGCCGGACCAGGTGTTCCGGATCGACCACTACCTCGGCAAGGAGACCGTCCAGAACATCCTGGCGCTCCGCTTCGCCAACCAGATGTTCGAGCCGATCTGGAACCGGTCGTACGTCGACCACGTCCAGATCACGATGGCCGAGGACATCGGCATCGGCGGCCGCGCCGGTTACTACGACGGCATCGGCGCCGCGCGTGACGTCATCCAGAACCACCTGCTCCAGCTGATGGCGCTGACCGCGATGGAGGAGCCCGCCTCCTTCGACGCCAACGCGCTCGTCGCGGAGAAGGCGAAGGTCCTCGGCGCCGTCCGGCTGCCGAAGGACCTCGGCAGGGACACGGTCCGCGGCCAGTACTCCGCGGGCTGGCAGGGCGGCGAGAAGGCCCTCGGCTATCTGCAGGAAGACGGCATCGACGCCAAGTCGAAGACCGACACCTACGCCGCGATCAAGCTGGAGGTGGACAACCGCCGCTGGGCGGGCGTCCCCTTCTACCTGCGCACCGGCAAGCGTCTGGGCCGCCGCGTCACCGAGATCGCGGTCGTCTTCCAGCGCGCGCCCCACTCCCCCTTCGACCACACCGCCACCGAGGAGCTCGGGCAGAACGCGATCGTCATCCGCGTCCAGCCCGACGAGGGCATCACGGTGCGGTTCGGCTCGAAGGTCCCCGGCACCTCCATGGAGATCCGGGACGTCTCGATGGACTTCGCGTACGGCGAGTCCTTCACCGAGTCCAGCCCGGAGGCGTACGAGCGCCTGATCCTCGACGTCCTGCTCGGCGACGCCAACCTCTTCCCGCGCACGGAGGAGGTCGAGCTGTCCTGGAACATCCTCGACCCGATCGAGCAGTACTGGGACAAGCACGGCAAGCCCGCGCAGTACGCGTCCGGCACCTGGGGCCCGGCCGAGGCGGACGAAATGCTCGCACGAGACGGACGGAGCTGGCGCCGGCCATGAAGATCGACCTCACGGACACCACGTCCAGCAAGATCAACAAGGCGCTCGTGCAGGGCCGCCGCGCGATCGGGACCCCGGCCGTCGGCATGGTGCTCACCCTCGTCATCGTCACCGACGAGGAGAACGCCTACGACTCGCTGAAGGCGGCCAGCGAGGCGTCCCGCGAGCACCCCTCGCGCACCCTCGTGGTCATCAAGCGCGCCGCCCGCTCGCCCCGCGACCGCACCACCTCGCGCCTCGACGCCGAGGTCCGGGTCGGCGCGGACGCGGGCACCGGCGAGACGGTCATCCTGCGGCTGTACGGCGAGGGCATCAACCACGCCCAGTCCGTCGTCCTGCCGCTGCTGCTGCCCGACGCCCCCGTGGTCGCCTGGTGGCCGGTGAACGCCCCGCTGGACCCCGCCAAGGACCCGCTCGGCGCCCTGGCCCAGCGCCGCGTCACGGACACGTACGCCGCGGAGCAGCCGATCCACGAGCTGACCGCGCGCGCCGAGGCCTACAGCCCCGGCGACACGGACCTGTCCTGGACCCGCATCACGCCGTGGCGCTCCATGCTGGCCGCCGCGCTCGACCAGGTCACCTGCAAGGTCACCTCGGTGCAGGTGGAGGGCGAGGAGTTCAACCCGAGCTGCGAGCTGCTCGCCATGTGGCTTGCGGACCGCCTCGACGTCCCCGTGCAGCGCACGCTGTCGGCGGGCCCGGGTCTGACCGGCGTACGCCTGGAGACCACCTGTGGTCCCATCGTGCTCGACCGGGCCGACGGCGCGCTCGCCACGCTCTCCATCCAGGGGCAGCCCGACCGTGCGGTGGCGCTCAAGCGCCGCGAGACGGCCGAGCTGATCGCCGAGGAGCTGCGGCGTCTGGACCCGGACGACACCTATGCGTCCGCGCTGAAGTTCGGCGTGGACCGCCTGGGCGAGCCCGTGGAGCAGACGGCGTCCCTGGCCGACGAGAAGCCCGCCGAGGAGTCCAAGTCCGCGGCGGCCACGTCGGAACCCGCCAAGAAGGCCCCGGCCAAGAAGACCGCGGCGAAGAAGGCGGCGGCGAAGTGACCGCGGCTCCGCAGCTCGTCGTCCACCGGGACAAGGAGCTGATGGCGCAGGCCGCCGCGGCCCGCCTCATCACGAAGATCGTCGACGCGCAGGCCGCCCGCGGCCACGCGTCGGTGGTCCTCACCGGCGGCCGCAACGGCAACGGCGTGCTGGCCGCGCTGGCGTCGTCCCCCGCGAAGGACGCGATCGACTGGTCGCGCCTTGACCTGTGGTGGGGCGACGAGCGCTTCCTGCCGGACGGCGACCCGGAGCGCAACTACACCCAGGCCAAGGAGGCACTGCTCGACTCGGTGCCCCTCAACCCGGCCCGGGTGCACCCGATGCCCGCGTCGGACGGCGCGTACGAGGTGGACGCGGCGGCGGAGATCTACGCCGCCGAACTCACCGCGGCCGCGGGCCCGGAGGACCACGGCCCCGTGCCGACCTTCGACGTCCTGATGCTCGGCGTCGGCCCGGACACGCACGTCGCGTCGCTCTTCCCGGAGCTGCCCGCGGTGCGCGAGACGGAGCGCTCGGTGGTCGGCGTGCACGGCGCGCCGAAGCCCCCGCCGACCCGCGTCACGCTCACGCTCCCGGCGATCCGGGCGGCCCGCGAGGTGTGGCTGCTCGCGGCGGGCGAGGACAAGGCGAACGCCGCGGCCATCGCCCTGTCGGGCGCCGGAGAGGTGCAGGCTCCTGCGGCCGGTGCCTACGGCCGCTCGCGCACGCTGTGGCTCCTGGACGCCGCGGCGGCCTCCCAGCTCCCCCCGGAGCTGTATCCACCGGCCATCGCGTAGCCGTTCACCGCTGCACATGCCTGAGGGCCCCGCACCGTCCGGTGCGGGGCCCTCAGGCGTCCACGAGGACGCGGCGGTAGCGGCTGCCGTCCTGCTCGCGGACGAGGAGGCCGTCGGTGACGCAGTACCTCCGCAGCGCCGCCGTGTCGTCGTGGACGGTGCGGAACGCGTCGTTGATCTCGCCCTCGCTGTAGGTGCGGTCGGCGTCGAAGAGGGCGTCCGTGAGGTGGACGAGGAGTTCGTGGCGCACGACGGGACGGACCGGAATGGCCGTGAGGCGGCCGTGCGCGAAGAAGCCGGTGAGGCGGCGCGGCACCGTGGGATGGGCGTGCGCGTCGACGGGGTCCGGGGAGCGCCGGAAGACGGCCGGGTCGGCCCGCAGCGATCCGTCGGGCAGCCGCTCCACGAGCCCGGTGGCGAGGAGGCGCCCCAGGTGCTTGCGGGCGACGGCGGAGTCGGCCTCGCGCGGCGGCAGGTCGTCGAGGACTATCCGCGCGTACAGCCTGAGTCTCTCGGGGTCGGCGAGCGCGGCGTGCAGCTGGTCCATGACGGGGTCCCCTCCCGGCGGGTGACAGAGCCGAAGCAGTGTCACCCGCCGGGCGGTTCGCCCGCATCCGATTATCGCCTGGTGAGACTCAACGCCCGCGCAGATCGCGGTACTTGGCGACCAGCGCGGTGGTCGACCCGTCCAGGTCGGGCACCTCGGCGCCCTCGGTCAGCGCGGGCTCGACGCGCTTGGCGAGGACCTTGCCGAGCTCGACGCCCCACTGGTCGAAGGAGTCGATGTTCCACACCGCACCCTGCACGAAGACCTTGTGCTCGTAGAGCGCGATGAGCTGGCCGAGGACCGAGGGGGTCAGCTCCTTGGCCAGGATCGTCGTCGTGGGGTGGTTGCCCTTGAACGTCTTGTGCGGGACCAGTTCCTCCGCGACGCCCTCGGCGCGCACCTCGTCCGGCGTCTTGCCGAACGCCAGCGCCTGGGTCTGTGCGAAGAAGTTGGCCATCAGCAGGTCGTGCTGGGCGACCAGGCCCGGCAGCAGATCGGCGACGGGCTCGGCGAAGCCGATGAAGTCCGCCGGGATCAACTTCGTGCCCTGGTGGATGAGTTGGTAGTAGGCGTGCTGCCCGTTGGTGCCGGGCGTGCCCCAGACGACCGGGCCCGTCTGCCAGTCGACCTCCTTGCCGTCACGCCCGACGTACTTGCCGTTGGACTCCATGTCCAGCTGCTGCAGATAGGCGGTGAACTTGGAGAGGTAGTGCGAGTACGGCAGGACGGCGTGCGACTGCGCGTCGTGGAAGTTGCCGTACCAGATGCCCAACAGGCCCATCAGCAAAGGCACGTTGGACTCGGCGGGCGCCGTGCGGAAGTGCTCGTCGACGAGGTGGAAGCCGTCGAGCATCTCGCGGAAGCGGGCGGGCCCGATGGCGATCATCAGGGAGAGGCCGATCGCCGAGTCGTACGAGTAGCGGCCGCCGACCCAGTCCCAGAACTCGAACATGTTGTCCGTGTCGATGCCGAAGTCGGAGACCTTCTCGGCATTGGTCGACAGGGCCACGAAGTGCTTGGCGACGGCGTCCTGCGAGGCCTTCAGCTCGGTGAGCAGCCAGTCGCGCGCGGACGTGGCGTTCGTGATCGTCTCGATGGTGGTGAACGTCTTCGAGGCGATGATGAAGAGCGTCTCGGCGGCGTCCAGGTCCCGCACGGCCTCGTGCAGGTCGGCGCCGTCCACGTTCGACACGAAGCGGACCGTGAGGCCGCGGTCGGTGAAGGAGCGCAGCGTCTCGTACGCCATCGCCGGACCGAGGTCGGAGCCGCCGATGCCGATGTTGACGACGTTCTTGATGCGCTTGCCGGTGTGTCCGGTCCACTCGCCGGAGCGGACCTTCTCCGAGAAGGCACCCATCTTGTCGAGGACGGCGTGCACGGCGGGCATCACGTTCTCGCCGTCGACCTCGACGACGCTGCCCCGCGGGGCGCGCAGCGCCGTGTGCAGGACGGCCCGGTCCTCGGTGGTGTTGATCTTCTCGCCGCGGAACATGGCGTCCCGCAGCCCGAAGACGTCGGTGGCGGCCGCCAGCTCGCGCAGCAGCGTCAGCGTCTCACCGGTGACGAGGTGCTTGGAGTAGTCGATGTGCAGGTCGCCGACCTGGAGGGTGTACGCCGTACCGCGCGCCGGATCGGCGGCGAACAGCTCGCGCAGCTGCACCTCCCCCAGCCGGTCACGGTGCCCGGCGAGCGCCGTCCACTCGGGAGTCTGATCGAGCCTGGCGCGGCTTTCTGCGTTCATCTCGGACTTCAGCCTTCTTTCGTACGCGCGTACGTCCAATTGCCCCGCTGCATCCTCCAACCTAATCGATCAGAGAGCGGGATGAGATGTCCGAAACTGTCTGTCAGCACACGTACGGGACAAAGAAACCGGCCGGACACCTATTGGTGTCCGGCCGGTTCTCACGTCGTATTCAAGTGCTAGATCTCGCCCCGCAGTTTGGCGAGCGCTTCCGCGAGGATCGCCTCCCCGTCCGCGTCGCTGCGCCGCTCGCGTACATACGCCAGGTGCGTCTTGTACGGCTCGGTGCGCGGCGGATCCGGCGGGTTGTCCCGGTCCTGACCTGCCGGAAAGCCGCAGCGGGGACAGTCCCACGTATCGGGGACCTGCGCGTCGCTGGCGAAGCTCGGCTGCGTCTCATGCCCGTTGGAGCACCAGAAGGAGATGCGCAGTCGCGGCGCGGACTCACCGCGCTCGGCCTCGCCCATCGGCCCCGCCCCGACCCGACTTCCTCGGATCGCGTTGCCACTTGCCACGGTCGTAACTCCCTGCGTGATGGTGCTGCTGCGGGCGCCTCAGTTTACGTAAGGCCCAACGCGCGTCCAGTGTTGGGAGTTACACCCCACCCCCGGACGCAAGCCCCATGATAAGCCGCGCACGCGGGCGCGCACCGGACAAGCGACCAGTGGCTGGCGCTAGTTGTTCGCCTTCATCAGCAGGCCGAGCGCGACAATGCACGCGAACCACAGCAGACCGACCACGACCGTGATGCGGTCGAGGTTGCGCTCCGCGACGGACGAACCGCCGACGGACGACTGCATGCCGCCACCGAACATGTCGGAAAGACCGCCGCCCTTGCCCTTGTGCATCAGCACCAGCAACATCATCAGAGCGCTGAAGACGATCAGGGCGATCGAGAACCCCATAACCACGGCTGGACCAACTTCCTCGGATCTGAATCGACGACGGGGGCCGAAGGCTTCCTTCGGCCCCCGTCAGGGTACGACGTAACGTCGCTAGCGCATACTCACTGGTCGCCGAAGCGAACGATCTTGACGAACTCGTCCGTGTCCAGCGCCGCGCCACCGACCAGGGCGCCGTCGACATCGCGCTGCGCCATGATGTCGGCGACGTTCTTCGCCTTGACGGAGCCGCCGTACTGGATGCGGACCTTGTCGGCGAGCTCCTGCGAGTACAGCTCGGCGAGGCGGCCGCGGATCGCGCCGCAGACCTCCTGCGCGTCCTCGGGGGTCGCGACCTCGCCGGTGCCGATCGCCCAGACGGGCTCGTACGCGATCACGATGGTCTCGGCCTGCTCGGCCGGGACGTCCTTCAGGCCGCCGTCGAGCTGGTTCAGCGTGTACTGGACCTGCTGTCCGGCCTTGCGGATGTCCAGACCCTCGCCGATGCAGAGGATCGGGGTCAGGCCGTGCTTGTACGCGGCCTTCACCTTGGCGTTGCAGATCTCGTCGGTCTCGTTGTGGTACTGACGGCGCTCGGAGTGGCCCACGGCGACGTAGGTGCACTTCAGCTTGGACAGCATCGGGCCCGAGATCTCGCCGGTGTAGGCACCGGAGTCCTGCGCCGAGATGTCCTGGGCGCCGTACTTGATCTTGAGCTTGTCGCCGTCGACCAGGGTCTGCACGGAGCGCAGGTCGGTGAAGGGCGGCAGGACGGCGACCTCGCAGGCCTCGTAGTCCTTGTCCGCCAGGGCGAAGGCGAGCTTCTGGACGTGGGCGATGGCCTCGAGGTGGTTGAGGTTCATCTTCCAGTTGCCCGCCATCAGCGGGGTACGCGTAGTCATCAGGTGTCAGTTCTCCAGTGCGGCGAGGCCGGGGAGCGTCTTGCCCTCGAGGTATTCGAGGGAGGCGCCGCCGCCGGTCGAGATGTGGCCGAATGCGTTCTCGTCGAAGCCTAGGTTGCGGACGGCCGCGGCGGAGTCGCCGCCCCCGACCACGGTGAAGCCGTCGCAGTTGAGCAGGGCTCGCGCGACGGCGGCGGTGCCCCCGGCGTAGTCGGGGTGCTCGGCGACGCCGACCGGGCCGTTCCAGAAGACGGTCTCGGCGTCGGCGATCTTCTCGGCGAAGAGCTCACGGCTCTTGGGGCCGATGTCCAGGCCCTCCTGGTCCGCGGGGATCTTGTCCGCGTCGACCGTCGAGAAGTCGGCCGGGGCCTTCGTCTTCAGGTCGGGGAAGTCCGTGGAGACCAGCACGTCGACCGGCAGCACGAGCTCGACGCCGCTCTTCTCGGCGCGCTCCATGTACTCCTTGACGACCGGGATCTGGTCCTCCTGGAGGAGGGAGATGCCGACCTCGTGGCCCTGGGCCTTGAGGAAGGTGTACGCCATGCCGCCACCGATGAGCAGACGGTCGGCCTTGCCGAGCAGCTCGTCGATGACGGCGAGCTTGTCGGAGACCTTGGCGCCGCCGAGGATGACGGTGTACGGGCGCTTGACGTCCTCGGTGAGCTTCTTGAGGACGCCGACCTCGGTGGCGATCAGGTAGCCCGCGTAGTGCGGGAGCTTCGCCGGGAGGTCGTACACGGACGCGTGCTTGCGGTGCACGGCGCCGAAACCGTCGCCTACGTAGACATCGGCGAGGGCAGCAAGCTGATCGGCGAACCCGCCGCGCTCGGCGTCGTCCTTGGACGTCTCACCGGCGTTGAAGCGAAGGTTCTCGATGACGGCGACCTGGCCGGGCTGCAGGCCGTCCACCGCGTCGTGCGCGGCGGGGCCGACCGTGTCCTGCGCGAACGCGACGGGCGCGCCGAGGAGTTCACCGAGCCGCTCGGCGGCGGGCAGCAGCGAGAAGGCCGGGTCCGGGGCGCCCTTGGGGCGGCCCAGGTGCGAGGCCACGACCACCTTGGCGCCCGCGGCGGCGAGGGCCTTGACGGTCGGCAGGACGGCGCGGATGCGGCCGTCGTCGGTGATGGTGGCGCCGTCGAGCGGCACGTTGAGGTCGGCGCGGACGAAGACCCGCTTGCCGTCGACTCCTTCGGCGAGAAGTTCGTCGATCGTCTTCACTACTGGACTCCTTGGGTGGGCTGACGCACAACAGGGCCCGGAGCGCGCGGCGTTGCGCGGTCCGGACCCTGTGCTCACATCTAGGTGTCTGCTCTGGTGACTAGAGCTGACCGCCGACGAAGACGGTGAGGTCGACGAGGCGGTTGGAGTAGCCCCACTCGTTGTCGTACCAGCCGAGGATCTTCACCGTCTTGCCCTCCTGGACCATGGTCAGGGAGGAGTCGAAGGTGCAGGAGGCCGGGTCGCTGACGATGTCGGACGACACGATCGGGTCCTCGGTGTAGAAGAGGATGCCCTTGAGGGCGCCATCGTCGGCGGCCTTCTTGAACGCGGCGTTGACCTCGTCCTTGGTGACGTCGCGCTGCAGGTCGACGACGAGGTCGGTGGCGGAGCCGGTCGGGACCGGGACGCGCATCGCGATGCCGTCGAGCTTGCCCTTGAGCTGGGGCAGGACCAGGGCGGTGGCCTTGGCGGCACCGGTCGTGGTCGGAATGATGTTCTCGGCGGCGGCGCGGGCGCGGCGCAGGTCCGAGTGCGGGAAGTCCAGGATCCGCTGGTCGTTGGTGTACGCGTGGACCGTGGTCATCAGGCCCTTGACGATGCCGAAGTTCTCGTCGAGAACCTTCGCCATCGGCGCCACGCAGTTGGTGGTGCAGGAGGCGTTGGAGATGACGTGGTGGTTGGCCGCGTCGTACTTGTCCTGGTTGACGCCCATCACAATGGTGATGTCCTCGTCCTTGGCCGGAGCCGAGATGAGGACCTTCTTGGCGCCGCCCGCGATGTGCTTCTCGGCGTCGGCCTTCTTGGTGAAGATGCCGGTGGACTCGATCACGATGTCGACGCCCAGCTTGCCCCACGGGATGTCGGCGGGGTTGCGCTCGGACAGCACCTTGATGGTGTGGCCGTCGACCGTGATGGTGTCCTCGGTGTGCGACACCTCGGCCTTGAGGCGGCCCAGGATGGTGTCGTACTTCAGCAGGTGCGCCGTGGTCGCGGTGTCACCCAGGTCGTTGACAGCCACGATCTCGATGTCCGCACCCTGCTCGAGCAGCGCGCGGAAGTAGTTGCGACCGATGCGGCCAAAGCCGTTGATGCCTACGCGGATCGTCACGAAACCGATCTCCTCGTTGGTACGCCGGTTTTAGACGCCGGCGAGTTGTATGGGATGTCCCCGACCGCCTCCGACCCTACCTCTCTGAAGCCTCTGAGGTGACATCGAGAGGGGCCGTAAGCGGCACAAAGGCCCGTACCCCGGAGTAGGGGTACGGGCCGCCGGGACCTTCGTCCCGATTACGGAGTGTCAGCTGCGCAGATGTGCCAGGGAGGCGCCCATAAGAGCGGCCCTTTCGGCACTTCCGGGCACATGCTCGAAGCCGAAGCCGAGGAGCACGCTGTCACGCGCTGTGACCGCCGCGAAGGAGCGGTAGAGCTCCCCGGTCCGGGCCCAGTCGCCTGTGATATTGGGGCTTCCCGGCGGGGCCGGCGCGACGCTCCAGGTGCCGAGCGACGACTCGAATCCCTCGGTCTCCTTGACGTTGCCGTTGACGACCAGCTGCGCGTTGTCGGCGAAGAGGCCGCGGCCGCCGGTGGAGGGGTCGGTGACGGAGCTGAGAGCCACCTCGATCTTCTTGCCCGCGTAAGGGCTGAGGTCGAAGGCGACGGGCTTCCAGCCGCCGGAGGAACCGGTGAAGCTGTTCCAGGCGCCGCTGGTGCCGGACGCCGTGCAGCCGTTGGCACCGACCGTCAGGTAGTGGCGCAGGAACGGGTGGCCGTTGACGAAGAACCCGGCCGCGCACTCGGCGGGGACGGCTGCGGACGAGTTGCCGTTCTTGTCGGGCAGCGTCGTCCAGTCGTCGGCGCCGGTGGTGTGCGCCTCCAGGAGGCCGTGGTCGTAGCCGGTCTCCAGGTTCCAGTTGAGCGCGAACCGCAGCTCCGGCTGGTCGGCGGCCGTGACGCCGGTCAGGTCGATGGTGCGGGTGAGCCGCTTCCAGTCCTGGTCGGCGTGGGTGGCCGAGGCCATGCCCTGCCCCTCGAAGGGCGCGTACGGGTTGGTGAGGCCGGGGTAGGAGCCCGCGGCCGCGCTCTTGAACTGCGGGAACTTCTCGGGCGGCAGGCTGTCGGAGGTGACGGTGAAGCGTCCTGCCTTGTCGAGCGGGTTGTTGTCGGCGGCGCCGAGCGGGGTGCTGACCCCGTCGAGCGCGCCGCTGCCCTGGAAGCTCTTGGCGCCGGGCGCGGAGAGCCGCTCGTACGCGCCGAGGTAGTACTGCGCGAAGTCGTCGGTGAGGGCCTCGCCGAGGTCGACGTTGGTGCCGGTGCGCTCACCGGACTCGATGAGCTTGCCGCCCTCGTTGAGGTAGTCGCGCAGGGCGAGTTGGGTGGGCGCGCCGGGGACGGGGTCGCCGGTGTAGTGGACGACCGCGGAGAAGTGCGACAGGACGCCGAGCGGGTGCGGGACGCCCTGCTTGGCGACGTCCCAGACGGCGGCGGTGCGGCCGTTGGCCTCGATGGCGTCGACGTACTTCTGTGTCTGGGTGGCCGTCGCGCCCTCCTCGGCGACGACGAGCGTGTTCGCCTTCGGGCGTTCGGCGACGGTATAGGTGAAGTGCTCGCTCTGGCTGCCGCCGTTCTTCGTGCGGCCGGTGAACCACACCTCTACCTTGTCACCCACGCGTGCGCCCTCGACCTCGGCGCGGTACTCGTCGAAGTGGAGGTTGTCGGCGCCGCCGTAGGTCTCGCCGCCCTTCCAGGCCTTGAGGCTCTCGTCGTGCGTACGGCCGCCGTTGACGCGGTAGTTGAGCTTCTTGTCGCGCACCGACTTGCGGGCGGTGACGGCGACCTTCTGGTCGCCTCCGCGGGCGTACGAGGTGGCGAAGGTGTCCGGGGTGAAGTCCGGGGCCTCGATGCCGGTGACGGAGACCGGCTGGTCGGGGTGGAGTGCGGTCTCGGCGACGGCGAGCGCGAACGGGACGTTCTTGGCGAACTCCTGCTGGATCAGCTTCTCGTCGTCCGGGAAGGTGAAGATGGACGCGCAGTCCTCGGGCTTCCAGGCGTCGTTCGGGTCGATGTTCGACGCGGTCTGGCAGGTGGACATCTCCGGGGTGAACATCGAGATGCCGTTGACGTTGCCCGCGTGGCCGTCGGCCTCACCGTTGGTGGTGTAGAGCTCGGAGGAGACCTGCGGGTGGTAGCCGGGCACGGCGGGCTTCTCCGGGGTGCCGTTCAGCGCCCGGTAGAGCACGTCGTCCGGGGTCGGCGTGGCGACCTGCCAGCCCACTCCGTAGAGGAGCAGTTCGGCCGCGGAGTGGTAGTTGATCCCGTACGTGAAGCCGATGCGCTTCTGGAAGCGGTCGAGCGCCTTGGTCTCCGGCTCGGACATCGCTCCGGTGCCGCGGTAGGTCTCGGAGGAGGCGTCCGGGGACGAGCCCTCGTTGTCGTAGCCCCACTTGTAGGCGAAGTTGCGGTTGAGGTCGACGCCGTCGCCCGGCGCTATCTTGCCGTCGCCGTCGACGTCGCGCAGGTTCTTGCGCCACTGGCGGTTGGCGGTGGCGGCGTGCGTGAAGTCGTAGCCGTCGGGGTTGGCGGAGAGCACGAACCACAGCTCGGTGGAGTTCACGAGCTTGGTGATGCGCTTGTCCTTGCCGTAGTTGTCCAAGTAGTGGTGCATCAGGCGGCGGGTCATCTCGGGGGTGATCCACTCGCGCGCGTGCTGGTTGGACATGTAGAGCGTGGAGGGCTTGGAGCCGTCCTTGGACTTCTTGGCGTCCTTGGAGAGCTTCAGGGCGAGGATGTCCTTGCCCTGGAGGGTCTTGCCGATGGAGACGACCTTGGTGATGCCGGGGTTCGCCTGCCCGGTCTTGACGACCTCCTCCTGGAGACCGCCCTTTCCGCTGTACGGCCGGTAGACGCCGTCCCCCGCGGCCTTGAGCCGCTTCTGCGTCGCCGCCGACACCTTGTGCTCGCTGAGCTCGATGCCCTTGCGCTCGATGGCCTTGGCCTGGCCCTCGGTGAGGTACAGCTCGACGCGGCCGGTGCCGGTCTCGGGTGTCTGTCCCGCGAGTTCGTGGGCGTCCTGGCCCGCCTCGACGAGGATCGGTATCTGTTTCTTGGTGACCTCTGCCTGGTAGACCTGCACGGCCGCCGGGTCGTCGGCGGCCGGGGCCTTGCCCGGGCCGCTGGCCTGGGCGTGCGGTGCGGCGGCGAGGCCGCCGATGAGCAGTGCTCCGGTGGCGAGAACGGATCTCGCGCTCGCTCTTCGTCTCATGAGCCCCCCTTGCGGTTGTCCGGCACAGATGTGCTGGATGCCAGGCTCGTGACAGTGCATGATCATGTCAATACAGCGCGTGAAGGCGTGCGAGGCGGGCATGCGAAAGCCGCCGGTGCCCGGTGGGACACCAGCGGCTTACGTGACGTACGGGACCGGCGTCAGACCGCCATGTTGTCCGCGAGCTCGTCGCTCAAGTTGGACTCCGTGCCCGCGATGCCCAGGTCCTGGGCCCGCTTGTCGGCCATGGCGAGCAGGCGGCGGATGCGGCCCGCGACGGCGTCCTTCGTCAGCACCGGGTCGGCGAGCGCGCCCAGCTCCTCCAGGGAGGCCTGCTTGTGCTCCATGCGCAGACGCCCGGCGGCCGCGAGGTGCTCCGGCACCTCGTCGCCGAGGATCTCCAGGGCGCGCTGCACACGGGCCCCCGCGGCGACGGCCGCACGGGCCGAGCGGCGCAGGTTCGCGTCGTCGAAGTTGGCCAGGCGGTTGGCGGTGGCGCGCACCTCGCGGCGCATCCGCCGCTCCTCCCAGGCGAGCACCGACTCGTGCGCCCCGAGCCGGGTGAGCAGCGCGCCGATCGCGTCACCGTCGCGCACGACGACGCGGTCCACGCCCCGCACCTCACGGGCCTTGCTGGCGATCTGCAGCCTGCGCGCGGCACCGACCAGCGCGAGCGCGGCCTCCGGGCCCGGGCAGGTCACCTCCAGGGAGGAGGAGCGGCCGGGCTCGGTGAGCGAGCCGTGCGCGAGGAACGCCCCGCGCCAGGCCGCCTCGGCGTCGCAGGTGGCCCCGGAGACCACCTGCGGCGGCAGCCCCCGGATGGGGCGGCCGCGGCCGTCGACGAGTCCCGTCTGGCGGGCCAGCTGGTCGCCGCCCGCCACGACACGGACCACGTAGCGCGAGCCGCGCCGCAGGCCGCCGGGGGCCATCACGATCAGCTCCGAGCTGTGCCCGAAGATCTCCAGGATGTCCCGCTTGAGCCGCCGGGCGGCCATCGCGGTGTCCAGCTCCGCCTCGATCACGATGCGGCCGCTCACCAGGTGAAGGCCGCCCGCGAACCGCAGGATCGCCGAGACCTCTGCTTTTCTGCAGCAGGTCCGGGTGACGGGGAGCCGGGAGATCTCGTCCTTCACCGCTGCCGTCATCGCCATGGGCCGATCCTTCCATGCATCCGAAAAATACGGTCGTACGCGGCTGCCAGGAGCTCCGGGTCGTGCCTCGGAGTCCCGTCGGGCCGGGCCACCGGCGCCAGCTCGACCGTGGCACCGAGCCGCTTGGCGGCATCGGTCAGTGACTCACGGTCGGGCACGGCGGCCTCGTCGGCCAGCACCACGTCCAGGGCGAGTTTAGGGGCGTGTCGGGCCAAAACCTCCAAATGACGCTGCGGAGAGAACCCTTCGGTTTCTCCCGGTTGCGGCGCGAGGTTGAGCGAGAGGACCTTGCGGGCCTTCGTCTCGGTGAGCGCGTCGAGCAGTTCGGGGACCAGCAGGTGCGGGATCACCGAGGAGAACCAGGAGCCGGGGCCGAGCACCACCCAGTCCGCGTCGAGCACGGCGGCGACCGTCTCGGGAACCGCGGGCGGGTCGTGCGGGACGACCTGGACGGACTGGACCTCGCCGGGCGTGAGCGCGACCGTGGCCTGTCCGCGCACGGTGTCCACGTCGTAGGGGCGCTCCGGGTCGTGGCCCTTGACCAGGGCCTGGAGCTCCAGCGGCACGGCCGACATGGGCAGCACGCGGCCCTGCGCGCCGAGCAGCCTGCCGACCAGGTCCAGCGCCTGGACGTGGTCGCCGAGCTGCTCCCACAGGGCGACGATCAGCAGATTGCCGACCGCGTGCTCGTGCAGGTCGCCCTTGGACTGGAAGCGGTGCTGGATGACGCGGGACCAGGTCTGGCCCCAGTCGTCGTCGCCGCAGAGCGCGGCGAGGGCCTTGCGCAGGTCGCCGGGCGGCAGCACGCCGAGCTCGTCGCGCAAGCGGCCGCTGGAGCCGCCGTCGTCGGCGACCGTGACGACGGCGGTGAGGTCACCGGCTCCGGTGATGCGGCGCAGCGCGGCGAGCGAGGCGGACAGGCCCATGCCCCCGCCGAGCGCGACCACCTTCGGCTGGGCGCCCCGCTTGCGGCCCAGTCGGCTCAGGCGGACGCTCCGGCGGTGCGGCGTCATTCGCGCCCCATGTCCCGGTGGACGATGACGGTCTCCACACCCTCGGACACCAGGCGCGCCGCGAGCTTCTCCGACATGGCGACGGAGCGGTGCTTGCCGCCGGTGCAGCCGACCGCGATCGTCACGTACCGCTTGCCCTCGCGGCGGTAGCCCGCGGCGATGAGCTGGAGCATTTCCGCGTACCTGTCGAGGAACTCCTTGGCGCCCGGCTGGTTGAAGACGTACGCCGCCACCTCCTCGTTGAGGCCGGTGTACTGGCGCAGCTCGGGGACCCAGTGCGGGTTCGGCAGGAAGCGCATGTCCACGACCAGGTCGGCGTCGACCGGCAGGCCGTACTTGAAGCCGAAGGACATGACGGTGGCCCGCAGCTCGGGCTCTTCCTCGCCCGCGAACGAGGCGTCCATCTTGGCGCGCAGCTCGTGCACGTTCAGGCTGGAGGTGTCGATGACCAGGTCGGCGTCGCCGCGCAGCTCGCGCAGCAGGTCGCGCTCGGCCGCGATGCCGTCGACGATGCGGCCGTCGCCCTGCAGCGGGTGCGGGCGGCGGACCGATTCGAAGCGGCGGACCAGGGCGTCGTCGGAGGACTCCAGGAAGACGATGCGCCGTGTGACGTTCTTCGACTCCAGCTCGGCGAGGGAGTCGCGGAGGTTGTCGAAGAACCGCCTGCCGCGCACGTCGACGACGACCGCGATGCGGGCGACGTTGCCCTGCGAGCGGGCGCCGAGCTCCACCATGGTGGGGATCAGCGCGGGCGGCAGGTTGTCGACCACGAACCAGCCGAGGTCCTCCAGGCACTTTGCCGCCGTGCTGCGTCCGGCACCCGACATGCCCGAGATGATCACCAGCTCGGGGATCGCGGCGTCCGGGACGGCCGGCGTCTCGTTGGGCGTGGCCGCACTCACTTGTTCTCCACCTTCGTCGTGCTCGCTCATGTCTCCTGCCCCCGTCGTTCTTCCGGGGTGCCCGCGGTCACGGGCTCCCCGCTCTCATTCTCCCCGGGCCCGCCCTCGGCGGGCGGCTCCCGGTCGTCGTCGGCCGCGGCGAACGGCTCGTCGTCGTCCAGGATCTCTCCGGTGGTCACGTTGACCGCGGGGGCGGCGGGGGCCGCCTGGGCGAGGGCCACCGCGATGGCCTCGGCCGTCTTGCGGCCCACTCCCGGAACCTCGCAGATCTGGTCGATTGTCGCGGATCGCAGCCGCTTCACCGAACCGAAGTGCTTGATCAGCGTACGTTTCCGGGCATCGCCGAGGCCGCGGACCTCGTCCAGCGGCCCGGCCTTGAAGCGCTTGGCCCGCTTGGTGCGCTGGTAGGTGATGGCGAAGCGGTGCGCTTCGTCACGTACCCGCTGGAGGAGGTAGAGCCCTTCGCTGGTGCGCGGCAGAATGACCGGATCGTCCTCGTCGGGGACCCAGACCTCCTCCAGGCGCTTGGCCAGGCCGCACACCGCGATGTCGTCGATGCCGAGCTCGTCGAGGGCTCTCTTGGCCGCGGCGACCTGGGGCTGTCCGCCGTCCACCACGACGAGCTGGGGCGGGTAGGCGAAACGCTTGGGACGGCCGTCCTCCTCGGTGGGGCCGTTGTCCGAGACCTCGCCGGTCTCCTCGTCCACCCACTCCCCGGTCCGCTCCTTCTCGGCGAGGTAGCGCCTGAAGCGGCGCATGATCACCTCGTGCATGGAGCGGACGTCGTCCTGGCCCTCGCCGTGCCAGATTTGCGTGTCTCCGACACGACCCTTGATCTGGAAGCGGCGGTACTCGCTCTTCCTGGCGAGGCCGTCCTCGAAGACGACCATCGACGCCACGACGTCGTCGCCCTGGAGGTGCGAGATGTCGTAGCACTCGATGCGCAGCGGGGCGCTGTCCAGCTCCAGGGCGGCGGCGATCTCCTCCAGCGCGCGCGAGCGCGTGGTCAGGTCGGAGGCGCGCTTGGTCTTGTGCAGAACGAGGGACTGCTGCGCGTTGCGCGCGACGGTCTCCATGAGGGCCTTCTTGTCGCCGCGCTGCGGGATGCGCAGCGAGACGTTCGCGCCGCGGCGCTCGGTCAGCCACTCCTGGACCGGCTCTATCGGGTCGGGCAGCGCGGGGACGAGCACCTCCTTGGGCACGGCGTCGCCGCGCTCCTCCCCGTACAGCTGCTGGAGGGCGTGCTCGACGAGGTCTCCGCTGGTGACCGCCTCGACCTTGTCGGTGACCCAGCCGCGCTGGCCGCGCACGCGCCCGCCGCGGACGTGGAAGATCTGCACGGCGGCCTCCAGCTCGTCCTCGGCGAGGGCGATGAGGTCGGCGTCCGTGGCGTCGGCGAGGACGACGGCGCTCTTCTCCATGGCCTTCTTGAGGGCTTCGATGTCGTCGCGCAGGCGGCCCGCCCGCTCGTACTCCATCTCCTCGGCCGCGTCCGTCATCTGCCGCTCCAGGCGGCGGATGTACGTGCCCGTGCGGCCCGCCATGAAGTCGCAGAAGTCCTCGGCGAGTTCGCGGTGTTCGTCGGGCGTGATGCGCTCCACGCAGGGCGCCGAGCACTTGCCGATGTAGCCGAGCAGGCAGGGGCGGCCGGTGCGGGCGGCGTTCTTGAACACACCGGCGGAGCACGTCCGGACGGGGAAGGCGCGCAGCAGCAGGTCGACCGTGTCGCGGATCGCCCACGCGTGGCCGTACGGACCGAAGTAGCGCACGCCCTTCTTCTTGGCGCCGCGCATCACCTGCACGCGCGGGAACTCCTCGTTCATCGTCACCGCGAGGTACGGATAGCTCTTGTCGTCGCGGTACTTGACGTTGAACCGGGGGTCGAACTCCTTGATCCAGGAGTACTCCAGCTGCAGCGCCTCGACCTCGGTGGTGACGACCGTCCACTCGACGGAGGCCGCCGTGGTCACCATGGAGCGGGTGCGGGGGTGGAGACCGGCCAGGTCCTGGAAGTAGTTGGCCAGGCGCTGGCGCAGGCTCTTGGCCTTCCCGACGTAGATCACCCGGCGGTGCTCGTCGCGGAATTTGTAGACCCCCGGGGCGTCGGGGATCTGTCCCGGCTTGGGGCGGTAGCTGGAAGGGTCGGCCATGTCGGACAGCCTACTGGCGGCCGCTGACAGTACGGGTCAGCGAGCGGGGCGACCGGCGCGGACGGTGATCACGTCGCCGGGTTCGAGACGCCCGTGGAGCGTGCGGGCGTCGTCGGGGCGCAGGCCGATCCAGCCCTTGGTGACGTCCATGGTCCCCGGCGCCTTCTCGTTGTAGGTCAGCGCGACGACGTAGTTGGTGCCGCCGTCGGGGGTGCGCAGCTCGACGACCCAGGGCAGCGTCATGTCGTACTCGCCGGGGCCGAACTCCTCCGCGGGCATGCGCTTCTGGGGGTAGGTGGCGACGACCGTCATCCGGCCGGTGGGGGTGGGGTGCGCGGCGGTGCCCGCGGAGACGGGCAGCTCCCGGCCGTCGAGCGTCATCCGGTGCCGGGACAGGTCGACCGTGGCGGCGGGGCGGCGGGTGCTCTCGGTGGCGACGGGCGCCGGTTTCCGGTGCGGGCGTTCATCGTCGGAGCCGGAGCCGGTGGTCAGGAGCCCGGCCGCGACGGTCACGGCCACGGCCGCCGTGACGAGGGTCGCGCCCGCGGCGGCGGCACGGCGGCGGCGTCCGCGCGCCGTGGCACGGCGGCGGATCTCGGCGCCGGGCACGGGAGGCGGCGTCCGGTGGTCGGCCGCCAGGTCACGGAGCGCGGAGGTCAGGTCATCGGACACGGCCACTCTCCTTCGCGCTCTGCCCGTCGCCGTCGTCGTCGCCTGCGCCGCCGCCGGAGCCCGGTCCGTCCCGCTCGGCGGACAACTGCGCGGCGAGCGCCGCCCGGCCGCGCGAGAGGCGGGCCTTGACCGTCCCGACGGGCGAGCCGGTCTCGGAGGCTACCTGCTCCACACTCAGGTCGCACAGGTGGTGCAGCACGACGGCGGTGCGCTGCGCCTCCGGGAGGGTGCGCAGCGCCTGCACCAGGGCGGTGTGTTCGGGTCCCGGTCCCGCGACGCGGTCGGCGGGCGGGTTCTTGCGCACGAGGTCCAGCCAGCGCCGGGCCCGGCGCCAGCGGCTCACCGCGAGGCGCAGGGCGACGGTACGTATCCAGGCCTCGGGGGCCTCGTCGGCGAGGAAGCTCTGACGGCGGTCCCAGGCCCGTACGAACGCCTCCTGGACGACGTCCTGCGCTTCGCCGTGATCACCGATGAGCGCGTACAACTGGCCGACCAGACGCGGGAAGGCGGATGCGTAGAACGCATCGAACTCGTCCTCCGTCATGCCCCGCGCCCCCGTCCGGCCCACCGGATCACGTGATCTGAAAATTCCCGCACCTGGTGTGCAACCCGCCGCCTCCCCCGTGCGTACAGGTCGCGTATATCGAAACACAGCCCAGGGGGACCGATGACCACAGGAATGACGACGGCCAGGCGCGCCACGCGCGCGTGGGGAGCCGCGGCGCTCTGTTCGCTCGCGCTCGCGGGGTGCACCGCGCAGGGCGGGGCCGACCAGGGCCGGGGATCCGACCCGAAGGACGCGGCGACCGCGGCGGACCGCGCGTCGTCCGCGCGGCAGAAGCCGGAGCGGCCCACGGCGAGGCCCGCCCCTGATCCCGCCGCACTCAAGGGCGTGCGGATCAACGTCTCCAACGGACAGACCGTCGGCGTCGGCATGCCGATATCGCTCACCTTCGCCCGTCCGGTGCCGGTGGCGGAACGGGCCGCGGTCGAGCGGCGCCTGAAGGTGGAGACCGACCCCGGTGTGACGGGCTCGTGGAGCTGGGTGCAGGACCGCAACCTGCCCGAGGGCCAGCGCGTCGACTACCGGCCGCGCGAACGGTGGAAGCCCGGTACGGAGGTCACCGTCCGGGCGGGGTCCGGGACCACCCGGACCTTTGAGGTGGGCCGTTCCCTCGTTGCCACCGTCGACGTGCGGACCCACACGATGACGGTGGTGAAGGACGGCAGGCCGCGCGAGGTGAAGGTGACGGCGGGCGCCCCCGGCATGGACACCTGGAACGGCACCATGGTCGTCCTGGACAAGCAGTCCCGCGTGCTCATGGATTCCCGGACCGTGGGCTACGGAAAGGCGTACAAGGACTACTACAACTACGCGGTGCACCTGACGGCTTCGGGTACCTACCTGCACGAGAACCCGAACGCGAACGCCACCGCGGGCGAGAGCAACGTGACGCACGGCTGCATAGGCCTGGCCACCGACGGGACCGCAAGGCGCTTCTACGAAGAGGTCATCCCCGGCGACATCGTGCGGGTCGTCGGCTCCAAGGAGACCGTGGCGGCGGGCAACGGCTACGGCGGCTGGAACGTCGGCTGGAAGCAGTGGCGTGCTGGCAGTGCGCTGAACTGAGGGCCGACGAGAGACCCAGCCAGGAAGGTCTGCGGAGCGGCGACCGGCGTCCCGGCCGCCGCTCCCCCGGGTCAGCCCCGCTGCCGGGCGCCGCGGCGCCGGACGAGCGCCGCCCCGGAGAGGCCGAGGGCGACCAGCGCCCCCGCGCCCGCCAGCGACGAGGCGACCGTGACCGGGCCCTCGGCGGACGACGCGGGACCCGTCTCCGGTTCGTCGTAGCCGCCCGCCTTGCCCGACTTCGCGTACGCGGAGCCCGGCAGCTTGTCGGCGTACGCCTTCCGCACGCGCTCGCGGTAGGCGGCGACCGAGGTTCCCTCGGCGCCCACGGCACGTATCGCGTCCTTGTCGAGGGGCAGCACGCGCGCGTGGGCATCGTCCCCGCCGTCCCTGACGTACCAGGCGTTGATCTGCGGCTCGTGGAAGACGGTGCCTCCGGGCAGCTTCTTGGCACCCACGCGCGCGTAGTGGGTCTCGTCGTCCCCGGTGGCGATGTTCACGACCTGCCAGGAACCGCCCCGCTCGACGGTCCAGAGGGAGGCCTCCTGGCCGTCTGAGGAGACCGCCTTGCTGGCGAGGAACTCCAGGCTGGCGATGGGTGCGCCCTTCTTGCCCGCGACGAAGTCCGCGGAGAGGTAGTAGACGGGCACGGCCTTGCCCTCGACGCGCGGGTCGGCCGCGGCCTTGGTGACCGCTCCCTCCCTGGCGAAGAAGCGGGAGAGCGTGTCGAGGGTCTTCGGCGCCCCCGCCGCCCGGTGCGCGGCGTCCCGGGAGGCCGCCGAGGGTGCGGCGGGGCGGGAGTCGGCGGAGGCCGCCGGGGCGGCCAGGCCGAGGAGCAGGGTGGCGGCGGTGCCCGCGAGGGCGGCCCTGACCAGGTGGCCGGGGAGGTGGCCGGAGAGCTGGCGGGGAAGGTGACGGGTCATCGCTCTCACGCCCCGATCCGGTAGAGCGAGTGGGTCCAGGAGAAGGTGTTGTTGTCGATGTACCAGTCGTGCGAGGCCCAGTTGTAGCGGTCGTTGGAGGGCCAGGGATCGCCCCAGTAGACCCAGCTGCTCGCGTCGTCGTAGCCGTAGAGGACGTGCATGTGGCCGCCGCCGTTGGACCATTGGATGCGGGTCTCGACCGGGCGGCCCGCGTCGATCTCGGCCTTCACGGTCGGATAGCGCAGCCAGCCGGTGACGTACGAGCCGGAGTTGATGCCCGCCCAGCGCAGACCGTTCTGCACATTGCCGAGGGTGGCCTGGTTGTTGGGGCACTCGGTGTTCTGGTTGCGCCCGAAGGCGGCGTTGCAGAACTGGTTCTGGCTGTAGTTGCGGCCCAGGAAGGTCGCGATGGTGTTTCCGGCCGCGGCCCAGCACCAGTTGGTCTTCTGCTGGGCCTGCATGGTGATGTTCAGCCGCTTGGCTGCGAGGACGGACGGGTCGGCGGCGTTCTTGGCCGTGGTGGCCGTAGTGGCATGGGCGGTGGTGGCGGTCGCCGTGCGGGCCTCGGGCGCGGCCGACAGGGCGGGGACGGGGTCGAGCGGGGCCGCCGTGGCCGTGGCCACGGGCGCGGCGAACAGGGCCGCCGTGACGACGGCGAGCGCGGAGAGGCGTCTCCGCCTGCCGACGCTGCCGCTCCTGCTGTGTGGTGGGCGCATCGCGTTCCTCCCGTGCGGGGTGGGGTGTGGAGGAGCGCGTCCGGACGCTGCGATTGAGCATCAAGTGTTGTCGGGTGCAGGTCAACACGCTTCAATGCGGGATTACTTGAGGCGTGAACGGCGGCGTACGGATGTGAACGCGAGCCGCGCGTCCACCTGGCAGCCCGCCCCCACCGGCGCGAACGCCGGAACGCAGATGTGAACGTTCACAGAAGGAGCCCGCTTTGCGGCACGGCACACCACTCGCGGCGGAACCCGAGCCCGATGCGCCCGCGGACCTGGAGGCCGCCCTGCGCACCGGCCCCTTCCACCTCGCGCTGCGCACCGCCATCGCCGCGCGGCGCCTGCCCCTGCAGCGCATACGCCACCATCTGGTGCGGCACGGCGTCAATGTCGGGGTGACGAGCCTCAGTTACTGGCAGCAGGGCGCCCGCCGCCCCCAACGCGCCGAGTCCCTGCGCGCCGTACGCGCCCTGGAGGAGATCCTCCAGCTCCCGGAGGAATCACTCATCCGGCTGCTCGTACGGCCTGCGGACCGCGCGGACCGGGCCCGGCCGGCCGCCCGCTCGTACCGCTCCCTGGTGGAGGCCTCCGACGTGCTGCGGTCCCTCCTGACCGACCTCGGCTCGCCGGTCGACGGCGGACTGCACACCATCGGCCACCACGAGCGGGTGCGGATCGGCGCGGAACGCGAGCTGCTCGGCCGCGAGTCGCAGCACATCGTGCGCGCCCACCGGGACGGCGTGGACCGCTATGTGGCCATCCACCACGGCGACCCCGGGTGCGCCCCGGACCGCGTCCGGGTGCTCGCCCTGGAGAACTGCCGCACGGGACGGGTGCGCTGGCACCAGAAGACGGGGGTGCTGGTCGCCGAGCTGCTCTTCGACGCCCGGCTGCGCGCGGGCGACACCCATCTGTTCGGCTACGGCTTCGAGGACGGCACGGCAGGGGCCGCCACCGAGTACATGCGCGGCTTCACCTACGCGGGCGGCCAGTACGCGCTGCAGATCCGCTACGACGAGGCCGCCCTGCCCGTACGCTGCCACCGCTTCACACAGCACTCGGCGGCGGCCCCGCGCGGCGGGCGGCAGGAGCTGACGCTGAGCGGCAACCACCGCTCGGTGCACACGGTCGAGCCGCAGGTGCGGGCGGGGATCCTGGGGATCGCGTGGGACTGGGAGTGAGTCCCGCGGAGTGAGGCCCCGGCCTGCTCAGGCCTTCTTCGCCGGACCCGCGACGATCTTGCCGTTCGCCACCTTCACCGGCACTTCGGGCAGCGGCTCGACGGCCGGCTCGTGCAGCACCTTGCCGTTGGTGGCGTCGAACTGGCTGCCGTGGCACTGGCAGATCAGCTTGTGTCCCTCCAGATTCTGGATGGGGCACCGCGCGTGGGTGCAGATCGTGCTGTACGCCTTGTACTCGTCGTCGGAGATCCGGCTGACCACGACGTTGCTGTCCTTGTACAGCTTCGAGGCGCCCACCTTCACGTCGTCGGCCTTCCCGAGGTCCACCGGCGCGGTCGGCGCCGACCGGTTCGACCCGTCGCCGGAGGAGCAGGCGGTGAGCCCGAGTCCGACGGCCGGGGCGAGAGCGGCGGCCCGCAGCACGGTGCGGCGGGCGTGGGGCGTGCCGGACATGGTGTCTCCACAGGTCAGGAGGGCATCGGTGACGGATCAGACCATACCGGTGCACCGCGCCGCGACCGGGTCGGGCACGACCGTGCCCGAGTCCTGCCCGGTTCCGCCCGCCGCGCCGCGCACGGCCTAGCCTGAGCCCGGCGAGCCCACCCGGACGGTGCCTGAGAGGAATGACCCGTGATTGTCGTCGCAGGAGAGGCCCTGATCGACCTCGTGCCGCAGGGAGCGGACGGCGGGCCGCACGAAGGCGGAGCCGGTGACGCGGGGCTGCCCGCGCTCGCGCCGCGCCTCGGCGGCGGCCCGTACAACACCGCCGTGGCGCTCGGCAGGCTCGGCTCCCCCGTCGCCTTCTGCTCACGCGTCTCCCGGGACGCGTTCGGCGAGGCGCTGCTGGACGGGCTGCGGGCGGCCGGAGTCGACGTGACGCCCGTGCGGCGCGGTCCTGAACCGACGACGCTCGCCGTCGCCTCGATCGGCGCGGACGGCTCGGCGGGGTACTCCTTCTATGTCGAGGGCACGGCCGACCGGCTCTTCGAGGCGCCCGACCGGCTCCCCGACGGCGTACGGGCGATGTCGTTCGGCACCTGCTCGCTCGTCCTGGAGCCGGGCGCGAGTGCGTACGAGGAGCTGATGCGGCGGGCGGCGGCGGACGGCGTCTTCACGGCTCTCGACCCGAACGTACGCGCCGGTCTGATCCCCGACCCGGACGCCTACCGCGCCCGGTTCAAGAGCTGGCTGCCGTCGGTGTCGCTGCTCAAGCTGTCGCAGGAGGACGCCGACTGGCTCGGCGGCACCCCGCACGAGTGGCTGGCATCGGGGCCCGCGGCCGTGGTCGTCACGCACGGCGGGGACGGTCTTTCGCTGTACACGCGGGACGGTACGGAGCTGCGCGTGCCCGGCGAGAAGGTCGACGTGGTCGACACGATCGGCGCGGGCGACACCGTCAACGCGGCGCTGTTGCACGGCCTTTGCGCGCGGGACGCGCTGTCGCCCCGGGGGCTGGCCGGTCTCGGCGCGGAGGGCTGGACCGGCGTCCTGCGGTTCGCGGCGCGCGCGGCGGCGCTCACCTGCTCCCGGGCGGGCGCGGAGCCTCCGTACGCGACGGAACTCGCCTGACCGCTGCCTCCCCCGACCGGCGGGCGTGCCGTCAGTGCCTTCAGTGCCGTCAGTCCCGTCAGCCGTTCACGACGTGCAGGCCGCCGGGTCTGCGGCCGGTGAGCCGGTCCAGGGCGGCCGACGTGGCTCCGTCGGCCGGGATGTAGACGATCAGGCGCTGCGGGTCGATGTCGGGCAGCGCGAGCGTCTCATACTCAAGGCGGAGCGGGCCTGCCTCCGGGTGGGTGATGCGCTGGACGCCACTGCGGCGGGGCAGCACGGGCGCACCGGATAGGCGGTCGGCGAACGGCGCGCCCGCGTCGACGGTCAGCTCGTCGGTGAAGCCCCGCACATGGGAGTCGTCGAGCATGGACTCGGTCTTGAGGTGCCCGACCAGGTCGTCGGCGAGGCGGTCCCACTCGGGGTAGGCGGCACGGGCCCGTTCGTCGGTGAAGGCGTACCGGGCGAGGTTGGGACGCTCGCCGTCCAGGATGCCGAGGGGTTCCGCGATCCGCCGGTAGCCCGTCGTGCAGGCCAGCACGTCCGCGAGGCGGTTGAGCAGGACGGCGGGCGTGGGCTCCAGGCTGTCCAGGATGGCGCGCACGGTGGGCCGGACCGACTCGGCCGGTGCGACGGCCGACGGGCAGCAGGTGGCCGAGCCGCGCTCCTCCTCCAGTCGGCGCAGGTGGATGCGCTCCTCGACCCTCAGGTGCAGCGCGTCGGCGAGCGCGCCGAGCACCTGGGCGGACGGGTGGCGGTCCCTGCCCTGTTCCAGCCGGGTGAGGTACTCGACGCTGATTCCGGCGAGGGTCGCGACCTCGGAGCGGCGCAGGCCCGGTGTTCGGCGGCGGGGGCCGCTGGGCAGTCCGACCTCGGTGGGTGTGACGGCTTCCCTGCGCGCTCGCAGGAAGGCGCCCAGCTCGTTCTCGCTCACGACTCGTTCTCGCTCACGGTGCGAACGTATCAGCGGTCCCGGTCCGGATCGTGGCCCTGTCACTACCAGCCTCGGCTCGGCCTCCCTCCGGGCCGGGCAGCGCCGCAAGGTGGGCTCATGACTCTTGAATCCACCGACACGTCCCGCTCCTCCGCACCCGCGCTGCCACTGGCCGCCGGGGTCTGGGAGATCGAGCCTTTCCACTCCGCCGTCAACTTCTCCATCCGCCACCTCGGCATCTCCAAGGTGCGCGGCCGTTTCACCGATGTGCAGGCCGAGCTGGTGGTGGGTGAGCGGGCCGAGGACTCCTCGGTGACGGCCACCATCGCGCTCGCGTCGATCGACACGGGCAACAAGGACCGGGACGGGCACGTGCTCTCCTCGGAACTGCTCGACGTCGAGAAGCGGCCCACGATGGCGTTCCGTTCGGCTCGGATCGCGGGCGCGGACGAGGAGTGGAGCATGGAGGGCGCGCTGACGATCGGCGAGGTGACCAGGCCGGTGACGCTGGCCGTGGAGTTCGGGGGCGTCGAGATCTTCCCCGGTCAGGAGCGCAGGCACGCGGGGTTCGAGGCGACGGGCGAGATCCGCCGCAGCGAGTTCGGGCTCGACTTCGCCCCGGGGCTGCTCGGCGAGGTCGTGAAGATCCAGCTGGACATGCAGTTCCTGGAGCCTGCGGAGGCTGCCGCGAAGCGGTGAGCACCCGGCCGGGGTTATGACACAGGCTCTCAGCGGCCGTTGAACGCCCCGTGCCGCCCCACCCCCGCGGCGAAGCGCGCCGCCCCCTGAGCCGCCTCGGCCAGGGAGTGCAGGCCATGGGCCAGCTCACCCGCCATCGCTTCCTCTTCGGACCGGCCGCCCTGTTCGAGTACGGAGAGCCGGTCGCGCCGCATACAGGTCTGCGGGAACGCGGCGATCTCGGCGGCGAGCCGCTCGGCCGCGGCGCGCGAGGTGCCCGGGGGCACAGTCCGGTTGACCAGACCCATGCCGAGCGCCTCCGCGGCGCCGACGGGGCGGCCGGTCAGGATCAGGTCCAGGGCGCGGCCCTCGCCGATCAGCCGGGGCAGCCGCACCGTCCCGCCGTCGATGAGCGGTACGCCCCAGCGTCTGCAGAACACCCCGAGGACGGCGTCCTCGTCGGCGACGCGCAGATCGCACCAGAGTGCGAGTTCGAGGCCGCCCGCGACGGCGTGGCCGGAGATCGCCGCGATCACCGGCTTCGACAGGCGCATCCGGGTGGGGCCCATGGGGCCGTCCCCGTCCTCGGTCACTTTGTTGCCGTCCGGGGTGCCGATGGCCTTGAGGTCGGCGCCCGCGCAGAAGGTACCGCCCTCGCCCCACAGCACGGCGACGGCGGCGTCCGGGTCTGCGTCGAAGGCGCGGAAGGCGTCGGCTAGGGCGCGGGCGGTGGGCCCGTCGACGGCATTTCGCGCGGTGGGGCGGGACAGCACGATGGTGGTGATGGGGCCTGCGCGTTCGCTGCGTACGGGCATGGGGCAAGCCGACCACGGGAACGGGGCGCCGGACAAGGTGTGTTCGGGCCCCCGCTCCCCCGTACGCGCGAAGCGCCCCGCCCCTGGTGAGGGGCGGGGCGCTCCGTCCGGGGACCCCGGTCGGGTCCCCGGTGCGCGGCGGCGGTCAGGCCTTGCGGGCCCGCGTCGTCTTCTTCGCGACGGCCTTCTTGGAGGCGGCCGTCTTGGCGGCGGCAGCCTTCTTCGTGGCGGTCGGCTTCTCCGTGACCGCCGTCTTCTTGGCGGCGGTCCCCGTCCTGGCGGTGGCCGTCTTCTTCGTGGCCGTGGCGCTCGCCGCCACCACCTTCTTGGCGGCGGCCTTCTTCGCGGGAGCCTTCTTGGCGGGTGCCTTGTTCGCGGCCGCCTTCTTCGCGGTGGCCTTCTTGGCGGCGCCACGCCCCTGTGAGGGCAGCGCGTCGCTGATCCGGTCGGCCGAGATGATGTCCCGCAGGAACTTGCCGGTGTGGCTGGCCGGTACCCCCGCGACCTCCTCGGGCGTGCCTTCGGCGACGACCCAACCGCCGCCGTTGCCTCCCTCGGGGCCCATGTCGACGACCCAGTCCGCGGTCTTGATCACGTCGAGGTTGTGCTCGATGACGATGACCGTGTTGCCCTTGTCGACCAGGCCGGAGAGGACCGTGATCAGCTTGCTGATGTCCTCGAAGTGCAGACCGGTGGTCGGCTCGTCGAGGACGTACACGGTCCGGCCCGTCGACCGCTTCTGGAGCTCGGAGGCCAGCTTCACGCGCTGGGCCTCGCCTCCGGAGAGCGTGGGCGCCGACTGACCGAGGCGCACGTACCCGAGGCCGACGTCGTTGAGCGTCTTCAGGTGACGGGCGATGGCGGGCACGGCCTCGAAGAAGGCGAGCCCCTCCTCGATCGGCATGTCGAGGACCTCGGCGATGGACTTGCCCTTGTAGTGCACGTCCAGCGTCTCGCGGTTGTAGCGCGCGCCGTGGCAGACCTCGCACGGCACGTACACATCCGGGAGGAAGTTCATCTCGATCTTGATCGTGCCGTCGCCGGAGCAGTTCTCGCAGCGACCGCCCTTGACGTTGAAGGAGAAGCGCCCGGGGAGGTAACCCCGCACCTTCGCCTCCGTGGTCTCCGCGAAGAGCTTGCGGACGTGGTCGAAGACTCCGGTGTACGTCGCCGGGTTCGACCGCGGGGTGCGGCCGATGGGCGACTGGTCGACGTGCACGACCTTGTCGACCAGCTCGTCGCCGTCCACGCGCGTGTGGCGGCCGGGGACGGACCGGGCGCCGTTCAGCTCGCGGGCCAGGTGCGTGTACAGGATGTCGTTCACGAGCGTCGACTTGCCGGAGCCCGAGACGCCCGTGACCGCGGTGAGGACGCCGAGCGGGAAGGAGACGTCGATGTCCTGGAGGTTGTTCTCGCGGGCGCCGTGCACCGTGAGCTGCCGGGACGGGTCGGCCGGGCGGCGCAGGTCAGGGATCGGGATGGCCCGCTTGCCCGACAGATACTGCCCGGTGATCGACTTGTCGTTGGCGAGCAGCTCCTTCATGGAGCCGCTGTGCACGACCTTGCCGCCGTGCTCGCCCGCGCCGGGGCCGATGTCGACGACCCAGTCGGCGACCTTGATGGTGTCCTCGTCGTGCTCGACGACGATGAGCGTGTTGCCCATGTCGCGCAGGCGGACGAGGGTCTCGATCAGGCGGTGGTTGTCGCGCTGGTGGAGGCCGATGGACGGCTCGTCCAGGACGTACAGCACGCCGACCAGGCCGGAGCCGATCTGGGTGGCCAGGCGGATGCGCTGGGCCTCGCCTCCGGAGAGGGTGCCCGCGGCGCGGTTCAGCGAGAGGTAGTCCAGGCCGACGTCGACCAGGAACCTCAGCCGTTCGTTGACCTCCTTGAGGACCCGCTCGGCGATCTTCTTGTCGCGGGCGCCCAGCTTCAGCTCCGCGAGGAAGTCCGCGCAGTCGCTGATGGACATCGCGGAGACCTCGGCGATGGACTTCCCCATGACCGAGACGGCCAGGACGATCGGCTTGAGGCGGGTGCCCTCACAGGTGGGGCAGGGCACCTCGCGCATGTACCCCTCGAAGCGCTCGCGGCTCGCGTCGCTCTCGGCTTCGCTGTGGCGGCGCTTGACGAAGGGCACGGCACCTTCGAAGGCGGTGGTGTAGACCCTCTCCCGCCCGTACCGATTGCGGTAGCGGACTTCGATCTGGGTCTTGTGGCCGTTGAGGAGGGCCTTCTTGGCGCGCTGCGGGAGCCCGGCCCAGGGCATGTCCGTGGAGAAGCCGAGGGCGTCGGCGAGGGCGCCGACGAGCCGGCCGAAGTACTCCTTGGTGTGGCCGTGCGACCAGGGGTGGATGGCGCCCTCGTCGAGCGACTTGTCCTCGTCCGGGACGATCAGCTCGGGGTCGACCTCCATGCGCGTGCCGATGCCGGTGCAGTCCGGGCAGGCGCCGAAGGGCGAGTTGAAGGAGAAGGAGCGGGGCTCCAGCTCCTCGAAGGACAGGTCGTCGTACGGGCAGTAGAGGTGCTCCGAGTACATCCGCTCGCGCTCGGGGTCGTCCTCGGGGAGGTCGACGAAGTCGAGCACGACCATGCCGCCGGAGAGGCCGAGGGCGGTCTCCACGGAGTCGGTGAGGCGGCGCTTGGCGGAGTCCTTCACCGTGAGGCGGTCGACGACCACCTCGATGGTGTGCTTCTCCTGCTTCTTGAGCGTGGGCGGCTCGGAGAGCTGGATCGTCTCGCCGTCGACCCGCGCGCGGGAGTACCCCTTCGTCTGGAGGTCGGCGAAGAGGTCGACGAACTCGCCCTTGCGCTCGCGGACCAGCGGCGACAGGACCTGGAAACGGCTGCCCTCGGGCAGTTCGAGGACCTTGTCGACGATGGCCTGCGGCGACTGCCGGGAGATCGGGCGGCCGCACTCGGGACAGTGCGGCTTGCCGATGCGCGCGAAGAGCAGGCGCAGGTAGTCGTATACCTCGGTGATGGTGCCGACCGTCGAGCGCGGGTTGCGCGAGGTCGACTTCTGGTCGATGGAGACCGCGGGCGAGAGGCCCTCGATGAAGTCGACGTCGGGCTTGTCCATCTGGCCCAGGAACTGTCGGGCGTACGAGGACAGCGACTCGACGTACCGCCGCTGGCCCTCGGCGAAGATCGTGTCGAACGCGAGCGAGGACTTGCCCGACCCGGAGAGTCCGGTGAACACGATGAGGGAGTCACGCGGGAGGTCGAGCGAGACGTTCTTGAGATTGTGCTCGCGCGCGCCACGGACGATGAGACGGTCGGCCACGCCGGTCCGCACCTTTCTTGAGAGAAGAGACAGGGGGCAGAACCCCCGTCGTTCACAGACTAGGGCGAGCCACTGACAACGCCGGGCTGCTTCCCTGGTTCCACGTACACAACAAACCCGGACCTTCAAGAATGCCCGATGCCGTCCTCGACCATATAGCACGTGTATTCGATTTGAGGGCGGGTTCGGAGCCCTTCACCCGAACGTGTCGCACAGCTATCGTCGACCGCATGATTGATCATGTGCGCGACCTGGCGTCTGTACGTGACGCGACCGACCGGCTGCTCAGTGCAGCGGCAAAACTGAACAACGATTCGACTGCCGAGCCGTCACGGCTTCCCGGCTGGAGCCGCGGCCACGTCCTGGCCCACATCGCGCGGAACGCGGACGCGCTGGTGAACGTCCTCGCCGGACGCCCGATGTACGAGAGCGCGCAGGCGCGCGACGGGGACATCGACCGGGATGCGCCGCGGCCGCTGGACGCACAGCTGGAGGACGTGCGCGAGAGCGGGGCCCGCTTCCTGGCCGAGGGCGAGCGGCCCGCCGACTGGTCCCGCACGGTGGAGCTGCGCAACGGCGTCACCGACTCCGCGTCGCGGGTGCCCTTCCGGCGCTGGGGCGAGGTGGAGCTGCACCATGTCGACCTCGGCATCGGGTACGACCTGGAGGATCTGCCCGAGGAATTCGCGCAGCGGGAGATCGCGTTCCTGACGGCACGCTTCTCAGGGAACCACGATCTCGCGCCCGTCCTGCTCAAGGACGGCACGCACGCGTGGAGCACCGGCCGGGAGGGCCGCCCCGAGATCACTGTCTCCGGGACCGCGCCCGAGCTGCTCGGCTGGCTGGCGGGCCGCCGCGACGGCTCCGCGCTCACGGCCGAAGGGGGCCTCCTGCCGTCCCTGCCCCCGCTATAGGCTGACGCACATGACGTACAGCGGAGCGGTGAAGGTCGGCGGGCCCGCGGATGTGCACGAGCTGCCGGACCTGATGATTTCGAAGGTCGCGGTCGGGCCGATGGACAACAACGCCTACCTGTTGCGCTGCCGGGCCACCGGCGAGCAGCTGCTGATCGACGCGGCGAACGACTCCGGGACGCTGCTGACGCTGATCGGTGACGACGGCATCGCGTCCGTCGTCACCACGCATCAGCACGGCGACCACTGGCAGGCCCTGGCCGCCGTCGTCGGGGCCACCCGGGCGCGGACGTACGCGGGCCGCGAGGACGCCACCGGCATCCCCGTCCCGACGGACGTCCTGGTGGACGACGGCGACACGGTCACGGTCGGCCGCGTCACGCTGACCGCGCGGCACCTGGTGGGTCACACCCCGGGTTCGATCGCGCTGGTCTACGACGACCCGCACGGCCACCCGCACGTGTTCACCGGCGACTGCCTCTTCCCGGGCGGCGTCGGCAACACGTGGAAGGACCCGAAGGCCTTCGCGAGCCTCATCGACGACGTCGAGACGAAGATCTTCGGGACGCTGCCGGACGAGACGTGGGTCTACCCCGGCCACGGCGGCGACACGACGCTCGGCGCCGAGCGGCCGCAGCTCGCCGACTGGCGCGCGCGGGGCTGGTGAGGCAGAACCGGTGACCTAGGGGTATGCGTTACGCCTGGCCGACGGCGATCAGCGCCGCCACCCGCTCCACCGCGAACGCGTACCCCTGCACACCGCATCCCGCGATGACACCGTCGGCACGCTGCGAAACGTAGCTGTGGTGCCGGAACGCCTCGCGCTGGTGGATGTTGGAGATGTGCACCTCCAACACCGGCATCCCGTCACAGGTGTTGAGCGCGTCCAGGATCGCGACGGACGTGTGGGAGTAGGCCGCCGGGTTGATGACGATGCCCGCGTGGTGCTCGCGCGCCTCGTGGATCCAGTCGACCAACTCGCCCTCGTGGTTGCTCTGTCGCAGATCCACGGTCCCGCCGTGCGCGGCCGCCGCCTTGGCGCACAGGGCCTCGACGTCGGCGAGGGTGTCCGTGCCGTAGATCTCGGGCTGGCGGCGACCGAGGAGGTTCAGGTTCGGGCCGTTCAGGATCATGATCGGGGCGGTGGCGAGGCTGCGCGTCATAGGGGAGGTCTATCACGCCTCCCTTGAGCGGGAGCACCCCAATCCGGATACCCTGACGGGGCAGTCGCCATGCGTTACCGGTAGTCACTTTGGGTAGTTGACGCGGCATGCACCGAACTGCGCCACCCTCACTGCCGCGGCTCGCGGCCGCCTCGCTCGCCGGGACCGCCATCGAGTTCTACGACTTCTTCATCTACGGGACGGCGGCGGCACTGGTCCTGGGTCCGCTGTTCTTCCCCACGTTCTCGCCGCTCGCCGGGACCCTCGCCGCCTTCGCGACCTTCGGAGTGGGCTTCGTCGCGCGTCCGCTGGGATCCGTCCTCTTCGGGCACATCGGTGACCGGCACGGGCGGCGGCCCGTGCTCATCGCGTCGCTGCTCCTCACCGGGGTCGCCACGGTCGCCGTCGGCTGCGTACCGACGTACGGATCGATCGGGATCGCCGCTCCCGTGTTGCTTCTCGTGCTGCGTTTCCTGCAGGGGCTGGGGCTCGGGGGCGAGTGGGGCGGTGCCGTGCTGCTGACGGCGGAGCATGCGCCTGCCGAGCGGCGCGGGCTGTGGGCGAGCTTCCCGCAGATCGGTCCCTCGGTCGGGTTCCTGCTGGCCAACGGCATCATGCTGACCCTGTCCGCCACGCTCACCGAGGCGCAGTTCGCGGCCTGGGGATGGCGTGTGCCGTTCTGGGTCGCGGGGCTGCTCGTGGCGGCGGGCCTCGCGCTGCGCAGCTCGCTCGCCGAGAGCCCGGACTTCCTGGAGCTGCGCGAGCACGCGCGCGTGCCGCTCGCCGAGGTGGTGCGCGGGCACTGGCGGCTGGTCCTCCTGACGGCGGGCGCGCTCGCGGTCGGGTACGCGGTGTTCTACGCCGTGACGACCTGGTCGCTCTCGTACGGAGTGGAGCGGCTCGGCGTGAGCCGCACGGTCATGCTGGCCTGCATCATGGCGGCGGTGGTGGTGAAGGGCGCCCTGACGCCGGTGGTCGCGGTGCTCGGCGACCGTTACGGGCGGCGGCCGCTGTGTCTGCTCGGGTGCGCCGCAACGGCCCTGTGGATGTTCCCGATGATCGCGCTGCTCGCGACCGGGGAGCCGCTGCTGATGTTCACCGGGTTCCTGGTGGCGCTGCTCGCGTTCATCACGATGTTCGCGGTGATCGGCGCGTATCTGCCGGAGCTGTACGAGCCCCGGATGCGCTGCACGGGCGCCGCGGTCGGCTACAACCTCGGCGGGGTGGTCGGCGGCGCCCTCACCCCGATCGTGGCGACGGCGGCGGCGCAGGGGGACGGGACGCCGTGGGGCGTGGCCGCCTATCTGACGGGCATCGCGCTGCTGAGCCTCGGGTGCTTCGCACTGCTGCCGGAGACCCGGCCGGTCACGGTCCCCGATCCGGCCGCCGCTACGGGGTGACCGCGAGCTCCAGGAACGCCGCGAACAGCACCAGATGGACCCCGCCCTGCAGCGGCGTGGCGCGTCCCGGCACGACCGTGAGCGTGCCGACGATCACGGTGAGCGCGAGCAGGACCATATGGGTGGAGCTCAGCCCCAGCACGAGCGGTCCCGACAGCCACACGGACGCGATGGCGACGGCCGGGATGGTCAGCCCGATGCTGGCCATCGCCGAGCCGAGGGCGAGGTTGAGGCTGGTCTGCACGCGGTCGCGGCGGGCGGCGCGCATGGCCGCGATGGTTTCCGGGAGCAGCACGAGCAGCGCGATGATCACGCCGACGACGGCGTGCGGCATGCCCGCGCTCTCCACACCCGACTCGATCGTCGGGGACACGCCCTTGGCCAGGCCGACCACGCCGATCAGCGCGAGCCCGAGCAGCCCCAGGCTGAGCATCGCCTCTTTGGCGGAGGGGCCCTCGGCGTGGCTGTCGGTGTCGATGACCTCGCCCTGTTTGGTGAGGGGCAGGAAGTAGTCGCGGTGCCGCACGGTCTGGGTGGTCACGAAGATGCCGTAGAGGACGATCGAGGCGATCGCGGCGAAGGTCAGCTGGCCCGTGGAGAACTCGGGGCCCTGCTTGGTGGTGGTGAACGTCGGCAGGACCAGGCAGAGCGTGGCCAGTGTCGCGACGGTGGCGAGGGCGGCGCCGGTGCCCTCGGGGTTGAAGACGGCGACGCGGTGGCGGAGGGCGCCCACCAGGAGGCAGAGGCCGACGATGCCGTTGCAGGTGATCATCACGGCGGCGAAGACGGTGTCCCGCGCGAGGGTGGAACTCTTGTCGCCGCCATCGGCCATGAGGGTGACGATCAGCGCCACTTCGATGATCGTCACCGCGACCGCGAGGACGAGTGAGCCGAAGGGTTCGCCGACGCGGTGCGCGATCACCTCGGCGTGGTGGACGGCGGCGAGCACCGCCCCCGCGAGGATCAGCGTCACCACGGCGACCAGCACGCCGGGCAGGTCCCGCCCCCAGGTGAGGGCGAGGAGAACGATCGCGAGGACCGGCACCACGGCCGTCCACTGCATGCTGAGCGCCCGGAGCCGAGTGACCATGACTCGATGCTGCCCCGGGCGCTCTGGTGCCGCTACTCGGTGGCTCCCGCCCCCGTGAGGGGGCGGGAGCGGTGCCGTCAGGCCTCGATCAGGCCTCGATGCTGTCCTTGCGGGCGTCGTCGGTGCCGCCCTCGGTCTCGGCCGCCGCCTGCTGCTCCTGCTTCTTGGAGGCGATGAGGCTGGTGATCGTGGTGATCACCAGGACGCCGCAGATGACGCCGAGCGAGACCGGGATGGAGATCTCGGGGACGTGCACCCCGTTCTCGTGCAGGGCGTGCAGCACGAGCTTCACACCGATGAAGCCGAGGATCACCGACAGGCCGTAGCTGAGGTGGACCAGCTTCCTGAGCAGTCCGCCGATCAGGAAGTACAGCTGGCGCAGGCCCATCAGGGCGAACGCGTTGGCGGTGAAGACGATGTACGGGTCCTGGGTGAGGCCGAAGATCGCCGGGATGGAGTCCATCGCGAAGAGCACGTCGGTGGTGCCGATGGCGAGCATGACGACCATGAGGGGCGTCATGATCTTCTTGCCGTTCTTCCTGATGAACAGCTTCGTGCCCTCGTACCGGTCCGAGACGCCGAACTTCTTCTCGATGGACTTCAGGAGGCGGTTCTCCTCCCAGTCCTCTTCCTCGTCGTCGGCACGGGCCTCCTGGATGAGCTTCCAGGCGGTGTAGATCAGGAACGCGCCGAAGATGTAGAAGACCCACGAGAAGTTGGCGATGACCGCGGCGCCGGCGGCGATGAAGATCGCTCGCAGGACCAGGGCGATCAGCACGCCGAACAGCAGCACTCGCTGCTGCAGGTGGGACGGGACCGAGAACTTCGCCATGATCAGGATGAAGACGAAGAGGTTGTCCACGGAGAGGGACTTCTCGGTGATGAAGCCCGCGAAGAACTCGCCGGACGCCTGGCTCTCGCCCGCGAACAGCAGGCCCAGGCCGAAGAGTGCGGCGAGGACGATCCAGACGATCGTCCAGATTCCGGCTTCCTTGATCGACACGTCATGGGGCTTCCGCCCGATGAAGAAGTCGACCGCGATCAGGGCACACAGACCGAGAACGGTCGTCACCCACAGGGTCAATGAAACGTCCACTGCGCCTCCGGCGTCGTACGGCTACTGATCAGCGTCGTCGCTGCCGGAGGTCTCTTCCACCCGAGGCGGTTGCCGCCATGAGTCGGGCCGACGCCCCGGGACCGATGGCGGTCCGTATTGACGGGTACGTCGCAGCCGGGAGTACTCCCCTCCGCAGGTAGAAGCGTACGCGAAATACCAAGCATTGGTAAAGGAGACGGCAAACAAGAGCCAAAAGCCCTGGTCAGGGCGGTGCGAAAGTCGCTTTAACGTCAGCGTCCGCCGTTGCGCCGGGCCGTGGCGACCTGGCCGAGGACCTGCCGCAGGATCTGGCTGCCCGGCGGGAACACCGGCGGGTCGTACGTCCACGTGTGCCCGACCCAGGGGTCGGCGAGGTGGTCGTCGGGCACCGGCGTCAGCCGCAGGAGGGCGCGCCACAGGGGGTCGAGCAGCGGCCCGTACTCCGCGGCGTCCTCGCGGTCGGCGACCATCATGAGGTGGACGCCGACGGCTGGGCCCTCGTCCGCGAGGTAACGCAGCCGGGTCACGGCGCGGTCGTCGAAGCCGTGCGGGAAGTCGTTGACGATCAGGAGCTGCTCGGCGATGTCCAGGTCCGGGGGCAGCGCGTCGGCGGCGCCGCCGCGGACGGCCATCTGGACCAGGTCCACGCGCTGGGTGAGCCTGCCGAGGACCTCCTCGACGCCTGCCGCCCCGGTGGCCGGGGGCCCGGCGAGCACACCGGCCGTCACGAGCGGCGCCAGCGCGGGCGCGGCCGAGCCCGCCGCGTCGATGACGTGCACCTGGAACTCGCCCGCCGGATAGGCCGCGAGGAGCCGGGCCGCGTGCGCGACCGCGGTGTCCATGGCCAGCCTGCGCAGCTCGGCGGAGTCCGTGAAGGAGTTGGTGAGCGCCTTGCCGCTGTCGATCCACAGGCCTCGCTCAAGGGGCAGCCTGACCAGCATCGGGATCCGCAGGTCGACGCGCTCGGGCAGGTGGAGGTCGCCGAGGCGCAGGGCCATGGGGATCTCCATCGGCGCGCGGTAGGCGTGCCAGGCGGGGCTGCTCCACGATGCGTACGACGGGGGCAGGGCGGGCTCGACGACGTCGGCCTCGGCAGCGAGCTGGGCCAGGTCGCGGTCGAGGGCGGCCCTGGCCTGGCCGACGAGGTCGGCGTGCTTGGCGCGGGCGGTCTCGCGGGCGGCGTCGCCCGCGCCGCCGATGCGGCTGCGCGGGTCGGAGAGGACCTTGTCGAGCTCCTGCTCCATCCGGGAGTCGGCGAAGTCCACGGCGCTGCGGTACGCCGCCGTGGTGCGGGCCAGGTCCTCGAACATGCCCCACACCTGGTTGTAGAGCCGCTCCTCCATGGACCAGCCGGTGGCGTCGCCCGCGACGGGCTGGGCGGGCTCTCCCGGCCGGGCCGTGGGCACGGTGGGCGGGGGCGGCGGGGGCGCGGTCGTCTGGCGTCCGGGGTGGGAGTAGTTGACGGGGCCGCCGCTCGGCTGGTCGGCGGGGGCGACCGGGGTGTCGTCGCCCGGCTGTCGCGCGGGGCGGGCCTGCGCGGGCGCGGGGTGGCCCTCGGGCGTCGAGGTCCGGTGGGCGTCCTGCCCCTGGGAGGCGGTGCGCACCCTGCTGCCGTCGGCGGGGCGGGGCGGCGGCGCCACGGAGCGGGCCAGGCCCTGGGCCACCGCGTCGTTGATCGCGGCGGCGAGCTCGCGGGCCTGGGGCAGCCCCTGGTCGGTGAGCATCTCGGCGAGGCCGCCCGCGTACCCCTGACCGACTGCACGGACCTTCCAGGCGCCCTGGCGGCGGTAGAGCTCCAGGGCGACGACGGCGGACTCGGCGTCCAGATCGGTGATGGTGTAGCTGGCGATCTCGGTGCCGTCGAGTCCGGTGACCGCGACGAAGGGGGCGGCGAGGGACCGGAAACTGGCCGGGCCCTCGACGCCGACGGGCAGCGCGAGCAGGAGGCTGACCCGGTGGACGGTGTCCTGGAGGGCGCCGAGGTCCACGGCGAGGCGGTGGTCGGCGGCCGCCTGCTTGGAGACCTCGAGGCCCGGGAGGGTGGGCGAGCCGGGGTGGGCCACCCACTCCACGCCGGGGACCCTGCCCCGGTCGTCGCCGAGCGTGGCGCCCGCCACGACCGGCCGGCCTGCCGACACGCGGATCTCCAGGCGGGTCCCGGGAAGCGGGTGGTTCTGCCCCCGCACCAGCTCGGCCGTCATCGCGTTCGTTCCCCCTCGTACGTACGGATGGTGCTTGTGGTGCTTGTGGTGCTTTTCGTGCTCGTGCTGCTTGGAGTGCTCGCCCTACTTGCAGCGCTCGTGCTGCTTGGAGTGCTCGCGGTGCTTAGAGGTGCGGCAGGATCGACGGCATCAGGTCCTGGAAGGTGCGGCCGTTGGCCGGGTTGCCGATGGCCGTCATCTGCCAGCCCGCGCCCGCCCGGTGGACCTTCGCCATGATCTGCGCGGTGTACTGGCCGCCGCCGTCGAGGGTGTAGCGCGCGAGCTCCTGGCCGTTGGTCTCGTCGACCAGACGGCAGAACGCGTTCTGCACCTCCTGGAAGGTCTGGCCGGTGAACGAGTTCACCGTGAAGACGATCTGGTCGATGTGGACGGGGATCCGCTGGAGGTCGACGAGGATCGCCTCGTCGTCCCCGCCCTGGCCGACACCGCCCACCAGGTTGTCGCCGGTGTGCCGCACGGAGCCGTCGTCGCTGACCAGGTGGCGGAAGAACACGACGTCCACCGGCTGCTTGTCCGCGAACAGCACCGCCGAGGCGTCCAGATCGACCTCACGGGTCCGCGAGCCGAACAGGCCACGGCGCGGGGCCGCCTGCCACCCGAGTCCCATGCGCACCGCGGTCAGGGCGCCCCCGTCGTCCTTCTGCAGGCTGATGGCCTGACCCTTGGTCATGTTGACCGTCACGCGCTGTCCCCTCTCGAACTGCCTGGGCAACCGCCTCTTGCGGTTGCCCAGCACCCTATGCACTCCGACCTGCGGAGCAGCACTCCGGGCCGCACTTTGTGGCGGTCTTGCAACAGACCGGGCAGTACGCCGTTCCTCGGGCCCCAGGCGTGTTTCCCGGCCCCGTCGTCACGGCCTCAGGCCTGGCCCGCCTCCCGCATCTGCCGCAGTTCCTTCTTCATCTCCGACACCTCGTCACGCAGCCGGGCGGCGATCTCGAACTGCAGGTCGGCGGCGGCCGCGCGCATGCGCTCTGTCATCTCGTCGATCTGCTCGGCCAGTTCGGCCGCGGGGCGGTCGGTCGGGACGGTCTCCGCGCCCTTCTTTCCCTTGCCCTTGCCCTTGGCGGGTGCCGCCGCCTTGGCCGCCTTGCCCGCCTCGCCGCCGAGCGAGGGCACCGGGGCCTTCGCGGCCTTCGACTTGCGGTAGTCGGAGCCGAGGAGCTGCTCGGTGTCGACCTCCTCGCGGGCGATCTGCGACACGATGTCGTTGATCTTCTTGCGGAGGGGCTGCGGGTCGATGCCCCTCTCCTTGTTGTACGCGATCTGCTTCTCGCGGCGGCGGTTGGTCTCCTCGATGGCCTTCTCCATCGCCGGGGTGATCTTGTCGGCGTACATATGGACCTGACCCGACACGTTGCGCGCCGCGCGGCCGATGGTCTGGATCAGGGAGGTGCCGGAGCGCAGGAAGCCCTCCTTGTCGGCGTCGAGGATCGCCACGAGGGAGACCTCGGGCAGGTCGAGCCCTTCGCGGAGGAGGTTGATGCCGACCAGGACGTCGTACTCACCGGCTCGCAGTTCGCGCAGGAGCTCCACGCGGCGCAGGGTGTCGACGTCGCTGTGCAGATAGCGGACCTGGATGCCGAGCTCCAAGAAGTAGTCCGTGAGGTCCTCGGCCATCTTCTTGGTGAGCGTGGTGACCAGGACGCGCTCGTCCTTCTCGGTGCGCGTGCGGATCTCGTGCACGAGGTCGTCGATCTGGCCCTCGGTGGGCTTGACGACGACCTCGGGGTCGACGAGGCCGGTGGGGCGGATGATCTGCTCTACGAAGCCGTCGCCGCGCGAGAGCTCGTACTTCCCCGGGGTCGCCGAGAGGTAGACCGTCTGACCGATGCGGCCGAGGAACTCCTCCCACTTCAAGGGGCGGTTGTCCAGCGCGGAGGGCAGCCGGAAGCCGTGGTCGACCAGGGTGCGCTTGCGGGAGGCATCGCCCTCGTACATCGCGCCGATCTGGGGGACCGTGACGTGCGACTCGTCGAGGACCAGGAGGAAGTCCTCCGGGAAGTAGTCGAGGAGGGTGTTGGGGGCGGTGCCGCGCTCGCGGTCGTCGAAGTGCATCGAGTAGTTCTCGACGCCGGAGCAGGAGCCGATCTGGCGGAGCATCTCCAAGTCGTACGTCGTGCGCATGCGCAGGCGCTGGGCCTCCAGCATCTTGCCCTGCTTCTCCAGCTCGGCAAGGCGCTCGGTGAGCTCCTTCTCGATGCCGGTGACGGCCTTCTCCAGGCGCTCGGGACCCGCTACGTAGTGCGAGGCCGGGAAGACGTACAGGTGGTCGTCGTCGCTGATGACCTCGCCGGTGAGCGGGTGCAGGGTGGAGAGCGCCTCGATCTCGTCACCGAACATCTCGATGCGGACGGCCAGCTCCTCATAGACCGGGAAGATCTCGATGGTGTCGCCGCGGACGCGGAAGGTGCCGCGGGTGAACGCCAGGTCGTTGCGCGTGTACTGGATGTCGACGAAGCGGCGCAGGAGCTGGTCGCGGTCGATCTCCGCGCCGACCTTCAGGGGCACCATGCGGTCCACGTACTCCTGCGGGGTGCCGAGGCCGTAGATGCAGGAGACGGAGGCGACCACGATCACGTCACGGCGGGTCAGCAGCGAGTTCGTGGCGGAGTGGCGCAGGCGCTCCACCTCCTCGTTGATCGAGGAGTCCTTCTCGATGTAGGTGTCCGACTGCGGAACGTACGCCTCCGGCTGGTAGTAGTCGTAGTACGAGACGAAGTACTCGACGGCGTTGTTCGGCAGGAGCTCGCGGAACTCGTTCGCCAGCTGGGCGGCCAGTGTCTTGTTCGGCGCCATCACGAGGGTGGGGCGCTGGAGCTTCTCGATCATCCATGCGGTGGTGGCCGACTTGCCGGTGCCGGTCGCGCCGAGCAGGACGACATCCTTCTCACCTGCACGGATGCGCCGCTCAAGGTCGGCGATGGCTGCCGGCTGGTCGCCGCTGGGCTGGTACGGACTGACGACCTCGAAAGGTGCCACCGTGCGTTCGATCTTGGATACGGGCCGCATGGAATCCACCGTACGACCCCGCACTGACAACCGGGCCGGACCGGCCGTTCAGCGGCTCACCGGCGCCGGGCGCCCGCTCACCAGTTCTGCGGGGTGCGGGAGCCGGGGCGGGTGCGGGAGCGGGGCCGGGTCCTGCGGCGGGCGGCGGGCACGTGGCGGTCGCCGGAGCGCGGGACGGGGTAGGACTGCCGGGCGCGGTTGCCGTTCGCGGGGTTCCTGACGTCCGCCTGGCCGCCCATCACCATGAGCGGGTCGAACATCACGATGACGCCCGCGAGGAGCAGGAAGGCGAGCGGCCCGATCATCATGGGCGCGAGGATCTCGGCGGGCGAGTCACCGGGCGGCGCGGCGCCCGAGCCGTGCAGATGGACGCTGAGCCCCGCCATCCCCATGTAGTGCATGCCGCTCACGGCCAGGCCCATGACAAGGCTCGCGCCGAGGCTCCACAGGATTCCTCTGACCTGCCCGGCCGCCCAGAGCGCGGCGGTCGCGGCGACCATGGCGATCACCACGGACGCGGCGACGGTCAGCGTGTTGTACTCCAGCGTCCCGCGCAGACGCATACCGGCCATTCCCAGGTAGTGCATCGTGGCCACGCCGAGCCCGGTGATCGTCCCGCCGGTGAAGAGGGCGGTGCCCGTCGCGCCGCGGTAGCCGACGATGAAAATGCCGATGCCGACCATGACGATGGCGACGGCGAGGCTCGCGAAGGTCAGTGGCTTGTCGTAGTGGATGGGGGCTTCCTCCACCGTGAAGCCCATCATCGCCACGAAGTGCATGGTCCAGATGCCGGAGCCGATCGCGGCCGAGCCGAGTGCGAGCCAGCCGGGCCGCCAGGAGTGCGCGAGGAGGAGCGATCTGGTGGTGCAGCGCAGTCCGAGCGCTCCTCCCAGACAGGCCATGAGGTAGGCCACTACCGGTGTGACGACTCCGTAGCTGAACCCGTCGACCGTGCCCTGCATGCGCGGAAGCCCTTCCTCCTGTTGTGCCCGAATGCCCGGAAAACGTCCCATGCACCCCCTGCCGGCGACCATCTGAAAGGCCGTCGGCTGAGGCAGAGAGTAAAGCTCGCCCCGGAACCTACGAACGATTTTCCGGCAAAGAATCGCCATCTCCACGCGCGGGGTCCTCGTCGGTGATGACTCCGTTCAACCTGTGGCCATCCTGCACCTGTCTCCCGTTGGCCGTGGACTGTCACTTTGGAGCAGTCCGCGATCACACGACGCGAGGAGTACCCGTGTACGCACGTGCTGCCGCCACCACCGCTGCCCTTCTGGGAGCCGGTGCACTCGTCCTCCCCACCGCCACCGCCACCGCGCAGACCCCGGCGCCGAGCACCCAGCACGACCGCCCGCTGGTCGTCGCCCACCGCGGCGCCTCGGCCTACGCTCCGGAGAATACGTTCGCAGCCATCGACAAGGCCCGTGACATGGGGTTCCGCTGGGTGGAGAACGACGTCCAGCGCACCAAGGACGGCGAGCTGGTGATCGTGCACGACGACACCCTGAAGCGCACGACGAACGTCGAGGAGGTCTACCCCGACCGTGCCCCGTGGAAGGTCGCGGACTTCACGGCGGCGGAGATAGCGAAGCTCGACGCGGGCAGCTGGTTCAGCCCGAAGTACGCAGGCCAGCGCGTGCCGACCCTGAAGCAGTACATGCGCAGGGTGTCGCACAACCACCAGAAGCTGGTCTTCGAGTTCAAGAAGCCCGAGCTGTACCCGGGCATCGAGAAGCAGGGCCTGCGGATCCTGCGCAACGAGGGCTGGCTCGACAAGCACCACGTGCAGAGCAAGCTGGTCATCCAGAGCTTCAGTGCGGACAGTGTGAAGACGGTGCACAAGCTGCGCCCCGACGTGAAGACCGGCTTCCTCGGCACCCCCTCGGTCGCCGACCTGCCCGAGTACGCGCGGTTCGCCGACCAGATCAACTCGACGCACACGTCTATCTCGGCCGCCTACGTCTCCGCGATCCACGCCCTGAAGGGCCCGCACGGCAAGCCGCTGGAGATCTTCACGTGGACCGTCAACGACGCCCCGAGCGCCAAGCGGGCGGCGGGATTCGGCGTGAACGGAATCATCACGAACACGCCTGACGTCGTGCGCAAGGCGCTGCGCGAGGACTGACGGACCCGCGTTGTCAGTGGGCGGTCGTACGGTGGTCGACATGAACGCCATGGCGCAGGACCAGCGTGCGGCCGTATGGGCCGTCGTCGACAGCGACATCGGTCCACTGCTGCTCGTCGCGACCGGCGAGGGCCTGGTCACCGTGGGCTTCCATGCCACGGAGGCGGTGCGCGACAAGACCCTGGAGCGGCTCGGCGCCCGCCTCGGCGCCGAGCCGGTCCACGCACCGGACTCGCCCCTGCTCGCCGAGGCGATAGGCCAGCTCCGTGAGTACTTCGCGGGCGAGCGGCACGACTTCGAGCTGGCGCTCGACTGGTCCCTGATCACCGGCTTCAACCGCCGGGTGCTGCGCGAGCTCGCCTCCGGCGTGCCGTACGGCGCAGTGGTGGGCTATGGAGACCTCGCCCGGCGCGTCGGCCAACCCGGTGCGGCCCAGGCCGTGGGCCTGGCGATGGGCGCCAACCCCCTGCCGGTCGTGGTGCCGTGCCACCGCGTGGTGGAGAGCGACGGCGGAATCGGCGGCTTCGGGGGCGGCCTGGAGACCAAGCGGCAGCTGCTCGCCCTGGAAGGGGTGCTCCCCCAGCCACTGTTCTGACAGAACCCTGTCCGACTGTTCGCTGTTTCGGCCGTACGAACGTCCTGACACACTGCGTCAGTGACTTCGACCGTGGACGCCCCTGACATACCCGGCCCGGAGGCGCTGCCCGCGCTGCGTCGCCGCACCAACGCGGTACTGATCGCCAGTCAGATCCTGGGCGGCCTCGGGGTGCCGATCGGCATCGCCCTGGCTCCGATGCTGGCCACCGACGTGAGCGGGACGGAGGCGCTGTCCGGCCTCGCGCCGACGGCCTCCGTGGCGGGCACGGCCCTCCTTTCGCTGCCGCTGGCCGCGCTGATGAACTCGCGCGGACGGCGTGCCGGGCTCGTCATGGCGTATGTGATCGGCGCGCTGGGCGCGGGGATCGTCGTGCTCGCCTCGGTCGTCGAGAGCTTCGCCCTGCTGCTGCTCGGCATGGCGGCCTTCGGCGCGGGCTCGCTGGCGACCCTGCAGGCCCGGTTCGCCGCGGCCGACCTCGCGGAGCCCGACCGGCGCGGGCGTGCCATCTCCCACGTCATCTGGGCCACGACCATCGGCTCCGTGCTCGGCCCGAACATCTCCGCGCCCACGAGCCGGATCTTCACCGACACCGCCATCCCCAAGGAGGCCGGTCCCTTCCTCTTCGCCGCCGGGATCTTCGCGGTGGCCGCCCTGGTGGTGGCGGTGCTGCTGCGGCCCGATCCGCTGCTCACGGCCCGCGCCCTGGCACCGCAGGAGAGCGGGACCGCGCAGAGCCGCTCACTGAAGGCAGGCATCGCGGCGGTGGCCGCATCGCCGATGGCACGCCTCGCCCTGGTGACGGTGGCCGCCTCGCACACCGTGATGGTCTCGATCATGGTGATGACCCCGGTCGACCTGGGGCATCACGGCGCGGACCTGCAGCTGGTCGGGCTGGTCATCAGCGGCCACATCGCGGGCATGTACGCGTTCTCGCCGGTGATGGGCTGGCTCGCGGACCGGTTCGGCAGGCTCTCCGTGATCGGGCTCGCGGTGGGGCTGCTGTGCTGCGCCGCGCTGCTGGCGGGCACGGCGGGGCCCAGCCACGGCCAGACCGCCGCGGGGCTCTTCCTGCTGGGCCTCGGCTGGTCCGCGGGCCTGGTCTCCGGTTCGGCGCTGCTCACCGACTCGGTGCCGCAGCCCGCACGGGCGGCCGTGCAGGGCCTTTCGGACCTCACGATGAACGCGGCGGCGGGCATCGGCGGCGCCGCCGCGGGGCTGATCGTCGCGCGGGCGAGTTACGGCTGGCTCAACCTGGTCGGCGTCTGCGTGCTGCTGCCGATGGCCGCGCTCGCCGTCCGCCGGTCACTCAAGAAGGCGTGAGAGAACGTGTGAGAGAAGGTGTGCGGCGCGGTCACGGGAGCGTGATGTGGTACGCCTTGCGGAGCGTCTCGTGCACGGTCCAGGTGGTGCGGTCGCCCTCGCGCAGCACGGCGGCGTCGCCAGGGCCGACCTCCAGGGTGTCGCCGCCCTCGACCTCGACGGTGGCGCGGCCGCTGACGACCACGAAGAGCTCATTGGCCTCGGTGTCGGTGACCACGCCGGGCGTGATCTGCCAGATGCCGCGCAGCTGCTTGCCGTCGGCGGACTCCCACAGCACCTTGCCGGTCACCACCGGGGCTCCGGAGACGATCTGTGCCGGGTCGAGCGGCTCGACCTCCAGCTCAACATCCGGAATGTGCACGGCAAAAGACGAAACAGTCTGATCATTCGTGGTCATGGCCGGTCACCCTAGCCCGGGGCCGGGCGGCCCCCCGGCGGCGGGGGTTTGCCGGAACGCGCCGCCCGCCAGGGATGAGGGGAGACCCGACAGGCAGGAGGCAGGCCCGTGCTGGTGGTGTCCGAAGAGGTGCGGTCGGCGGTCGCGGAGCAACGACCCGTGGTGGCCCTGGAGTCCACGATCATCGCGCACGGCCTGCCACGGCCGCGCAACCTCCAGGTGGCCGAGGAGCTCGAAGCGGTCGTACGGGACGAGGGTGCCGTCCCCGCGACGATCGCCGTACTGGACGGCGTCCCGCGGGTCGGCCTGACCAAGGACCAGCTGCAGCGCGTCGCGCACGACGACGGCATCCGCAAGCTCGGCCACCGCGACCTGCCCCTCGCCGTCGCGACGGCCGCGAGCGGCGCCACGACGGTGTCGGCCACGGCGCTGCTCGCCGCCCGCGCGGGCGTGCGGGTGTTCGCCACGGGCGGGCTCGGCGGGGTGCACCGGCAGTGGACGCAGGCGCAGGACGAGTCGGCCGACCTGGGGCTGCTCGCCCGCACCAGGATCGCGGTGGTGTGCGCGGGCGTGAAGTCGATCCTGGACGTCGGTGCGACCCTGGAGCGGCTTGAGACGCTGGGCGTCGCCGTGGCGGGGTACGGGACCGACCGCTTCCCCGGCTTCTACCTCGCCGACTCCGGGCATCCGGTGGACTGGACGCTGCACACGCCCGACGAGGTCGCCGAGGTGATACGGGCCCAGGACGCACTCGGCGGCCCGGACGCGGCGCTGATCGTGGCCAATCCGGTGCCGCGTGCCGAGCAGCTCGATCCGGCACTCCACGCGCGCGTGCTCGCCGAAGCGCTGGCGGCCTGCGAGGAGCGGGGCATCACGGGGCAGGCGATCACGCCGTTCCTGCTCGGGGAACTGGTGCGGCGCACCGGGGGCGCGTCACTGGAGGCCAATCTCGCGGCGGTCCGCGGCAATGTGCGGCTCGCGGGGCGGATCGCGACGGCCTGGGCCGGGCGTTGAACGGACGGGCGCCCGACGGACCGGTCGCCGACGAGCCCGGCACGGGCCTGCCGCCGCGTACGGCTCCCAACGCCCTGCTGGTCGTCGGGGACGTCGTCACCGACATCGTCGCCAGGCACCGGACCGCGCTCTCGCCGGGCACCGACACCGCCGCGGCCATCCGCACCGTGCCGGGCGGCGCGGGCGCCAACGTGGCCTGCTGGGCCGCGCATCGGGGCAGCCCCGATGTCCGGCTCATCGGCCGGGTCGGCGCCGACTCCGCGGCGTGGCACGAGGCGGCCCTCACGCGCGCGGGGGTGCGGCCCCGGCTCGTCGTCGATGCCGGGGCGCCGACGGGGACGGTGATCTGCCTGGTGGACGAGGGCGCCGCCGCGGAGCGGACGTTCCTCACGGACAGCGGCGCCGCGCTGCGGCTCTCCCCCGCCGACTGGTCGCCCAGGGACCTCGACGGCGTGGCCCTGCTGCACCTCTCCGGCTATCTGTTCTTCGCCGAGCCGAGTCGGGCGGCCGCCCGCGCGGCGCTGGCGGCGGCCGCCGCGCGCGGGGTGCCGGTGAGCGTGGATCCCGCGTCGGCGGGGTTCCTCGCGGAGTCGGGGGCAGAGCGGTTCCTGTCGGCGGTGGACGGGGTGGCCGTGCTGCTGCCGAGCCGGGACGAGGCGGAGCTGCTCACCGGCCTGCCCGACCCGGCGGACGCGGCGTCGAAGCTGAGCCACCGCTTCCCGGCCGTGGTGGTCAAGCTGGGCGCGGAGGGCGCGCTGGTGGCCCAGGACGGCCAGGTCCTTGGCCGGGTCCCGGCGCCACCCGCGCGCGCGAAGGACTCGACGGGCGCGGGCGACGCGTTCACCGGCGCGTTCCTCGCCGCGCGGCTGGCCGGGGCGGGGCTGCGCGAGGCGGCGGCGGAGGGGTGCGTCGCGGGAGCCCGGGCGGTCGAGCTCATCGGCGGCAGACCACCGGACCCGGGGCCGGTGACGTAAGCCCCCCTGCGCCCGGGGCCGGGCTCACGAAGTGACGACCACGCGGGAGCGTCACTCCGCTGGGGCCCAGGGCCGGGGGCCGGGAGCCGAGGCCCGGGGCCGGGGGCCGGGAGCCGAGGCCCGGGGCCGGGGGCCGGGGGCCGAGGCCCGGGAGCCGGGAGCCGGAGCCCGGAGCCAAGAGCCGAGGCCCGGGGCCAAGAGCCGGAGCCCGGGGGCCGAGGACCGGAGCCCGGGGGCCGGAGGCCGGGGGCCGAAGCCCGGGGGCCGGAGGCCGGGGGCCGAAGCCCGGGGGCCGGGAGCCGGGGGCCGGGGCCGAGAGCCGGAGCCCGGGGGCCGAGAGCCGGGGCCCGGGGCCGAGAGCCGGAGCCCGGGGCCGAGAGCCGGAGCCCGGGGGCCGGGGGACGAGAACCGGAGCCCGAGGCCCGGGGCCAAGAGCCGGAGCCCGGAGCCAAGAGCCGGAGCCCGGGGCCAAGAGCCGGAGCCCGGGGACCGAGGGCCGGAGCCCGGGGACCGAGGGCCGGAGCCCGGGGGCCGAGGGCCGGGGGACGAGAACCGGAGCCCGGAGCCCGGAGCCCGGGGGCCGAGGGCCGGGGACCGGGGGGGCCGAGCGGCCGAGGGCCGGGGCATGAGGGACCGCACCGCGCCCCCGTATGCCTCCCCCCTCAGCCGCTACGCCTTCTTCCCCCACGCCGAGATCAGCGGCGCCGTCGCCAGGTCCAGGGTGCCCGACGCGGCGTTCGCCAGGTGGTGGTCGATGTCCTCGGGCGTGGCCAGGCCCGCGGCGGTCAGCTCCGGGCGCAGTTGTTGGAGCGTCGCCGTCTCCAGGGCCGCACTGGCCGGGGAGGAGAGCGGGAAGTACACGTCGGACGCGACCTGGCGCAGGCCCGCGTCGCGCAGCAGCCGGGGCAGCCTGCGCCCGTACGCGAGGTCGGCGCCCCGCTCCGTGAGCAGCGCGCGCACCCCGTGGCGCAGCCGGTTCGCCGCCTCCTGGGCGGGGCCGTGCTCGTCGGGGCAGGCCAGCGGCTGCAGCGCGGGGTCAAGCTCCTCGACGAGCAGCCTGCCGCCGGGCCGCAGCGCCCTGAGCATCGACGCCAGGGCCCGCTCCCGGTCGGACACGTCCGCCAGGACGAGCCGCGCGTGCACGAGGTCGAAGCCCCCGACCGGCGGCGGGTCGGCCGCGATGTCGTGGACCCGTACTTCGAGGGGCGAGCGTGCGGCGCGGGTCTGCCACGACGTGTCGATGTCGGTCGCCAGGACCCGTCCGGTGGGGCCGACCCGCTTGGCGAGCCACGAGATCACGGAGGTGCCGCCCGCCCCGACCTCCCAGCAGCGCCAGCCGGGACCGATGCCGAGGCGTTCGACATGCCCGAAGGTCGTGGGGTCGAAGAGGGCGGCGAAGGCGTCGGCGCACGACCGCGCCCCGGGCTGCCGGGCGTCGGAGAGCTGACGGTGGTCGGAGAGCTGACGGGGTCCTGGGTACTGCCGGGGGTCGAGGAGATGACCGTCGATTCGCGTCATGCGGAGATCATCCCAGTTGTCCCGCTTGCTCCCGGGAGGCAGAACCGGGCAATCCGGAACGGAGTTCTCCGTTCCCCCAGGCCTTGGCGAGCTGCCGGAACGTACTGGCAGACTGGCACGCCAAATCGTCGGTGCGAGGAGCCCACATGTCGATGGCAGGCAATCTGCGCAAGGTCGGAAGCCTGCGCAAGGTCGGCGGCCTGCGCGGGGTCGGCGGCCTCCGGAAGGTCGCGCGGCTGGCCCGCCGCGGCGGCCGTGTCGACCTGAGCCACCCGTCCCGCTCCCCGCTGGGCTCCTCGGTGGTGAACTGCGTGACGTATCGCGAAGGCGTGCGCCAGCCGCCGGACCGCGATCTGGTCGATTCGGTGGAGCGCATCCGCAAGACCGGTGACGGCTTCGTCTGGCTGGGGCTGCACGAGCCGACGGAGGCGGAGTTCGCCGACATCGCCGAGCTCTTCGGCCTGCACCCCCTCGCCGTGGAGGACGCGGTGCACGCGCACCAGCGCCCGAAGGTCGAGCGGTACGACCAGACGCTGTTCGCCGTCTTCAAGACCGTCTGCTACGTGGAACACACCGAACTGACCGCGACCAGCGAGGTGGTGGACACCGGCGAGATCATGGTCTTCGTCGGCCGGGACTTCGTCATCACGGTCAGGCACGGCAGGCACGGCTCGCTCGGCCCGATGCGCGAGGAGCTCGAAGCGGCGCCCGACCAGCTCGCCCAGGGCCCGGCCGCGGTCCTGCACGCCCTCGCGGACCACGTGGTGGACGACTATCTCGCGGCGACCGACGCCGTGCAGTCGGACATCGACCAGGTCGAGACGGACGTGTTCGCCCCGGACGGCGCGCGGGCCGACCCCGGCCGGATCTATCAGCTCAAGCGCGAACTGCTCGAACTGAAGCGGGCGGTGGTGCCGCTGGGCCGTCCGCTCCAGGTGCTCGCCACCCAGCCGATGCGCGTCATCGCCCCGGAGATACAGGCCTATTTCCGGGACGTCGACGACCACTTGAAGCGTGCCACCGAACAGATCGCCGCCTTCGACGAGTTGCTGAACTCGATCCTCCAGGCGCACCTGGCCCAGGTGACGGTCGCGCAGAACGAGGACATGCGGAAGATCACCGCTTGGGCCGCGGTCATCGCGGTGCCGACGATGGTCTGCGGGATGTACGGCATGAACTTCGACCACATGCCCGAACTGCACTGGCGGTTCGGCTATCCGCTCGTCATGTCGTTGATCGCGGCGGCCTGTGTGACGCTGTACCGCGGCTTCCGGCGGAACGGCTGGCTCTGAGGAGCAGGGTCAGCTCCTGGCGTACACGCTCTCGACCCAGCCCGCGAGCTGGTCGTCGTCGAGGTGGGTGGCCAGGTCGGCCTCGCTGATCATGCCGACGAGCCGCTTGTTCTCGATCACCGGCAGCCGACGGATCTGGTGGCCCTGCATCTCCCGCAGGACCTCGTCGACATCGGCGCCCGAGTCGATCCAGCGCGGCGTGCCCTTGGCCATGTCGCCCGCGGTGATCCGGGACGGGTCGTGTCCCATGGCCACACAGCCGACGACGATGTCGCGGTCGGTGAGGATGCCGCAGAGCCGTTCGTTCTCGTCGCTGATGGGCAGCGCGCCCACGTCGAGTTCGCGCATCAGCTGGGCGGCGCGGTCCAGGGTCTCGTGCTTGGGGATCCACTGGGCACCCCGGTGCATGATGTCTCCGGCGGTGGTCATCACTACCTCCCGTGGCCGGGCAGTGTCCGGCGCGGCGCGGAGGCGCGGCTGGTCCCGGCGCTCCTCATTCTCGCGGCGGGCCCGTCGGCACGCATCCGGAGCCTGTCGAGGCCCGGTCACCCGCTCCACGCCGGATGCCGCGGGTCGTCCGCCCGCACCACCACGTCGGCCGCGGCGGCGGGGTCGGCCTCCGTCTCGTACCGTTCGAAAGCGGGCAGCGTCCACCGTTCGCCCTCCGGCGTGCGCCGCGCAAGGGCACCCGGCGAGAGCCGCACGTGCAGGGTCAGGTCGAACGGGAACCAGTGGCCGAGGAGCAGCGGCCCGTGCAGCAACAGCAGCCCGCCGGGCGGCAGTTGCACGTACGGACTGCGGGTCGCGCGGTCGGCCGCCGGGTCCCACAGGTCGGGCAGGACCCGCCCCGTGCCGCCGGGGTCGAGCGGCCCGAAGACCTCCCGCCACAGCGCGCCGGTGTCGAACCACCCGCTGTAGTAAGCCTCCACGTCCTCGTGGCCGTACTCGAACCGCAGCGACGCAGGCCGCAGAAAGCCCTCCGTGCCGACCACGAGGGCGCTCCGCCCTCGCAGCCGCAGCGCGTCGGCCACCCGGCGCGCCAGCTCACCGGTACCCCCGGCCGGTGCTCCGTCCACGGCGATGCGCGGCCAGGCGCCCCCGTCGGCCGTCTTCAGGTCGAGCAGGCGGTCGGCGAGGGTGTCGGCCAGGCGTTCCCAGGTGATCGGTTCGAGTCGCACGGGCCCATGATGCCGGGCGCCGCCACGACTGCGGGAAAGCGGTGGGGCCTCAAGGGCGGCGGTGCGGCTTCGCCGGGAGCGGTCGCGGGGATGAGAGGGGCATGGCGAGCTCCCCCGTATCCCCCGGCGCCCCCGCCGACTCTGCCGATCCTGCCGCCCGCGCCGGACTCGTGGTCTTCCAGCCGTTGAAGCGGCGGCGCTGCGCGGAGTGCCACGCCGGACCGCTTCCGCTGGTCGCCCTGGAAGCCGGTGAGCCGCGCTGCCTGGACTGCGCCGACCTGGGGCACCTCGTGTACCTGCCGCGCGGCGACACGGCGCTCACCCGCCGGGCCCGCGAGGGCAGCGGGCTCTCGGCGGTCGTCGTCCGCTTCCACCGGCGCCGCGCCCGGTACGAGCGGCAGGGCGTCCTCGTCGAGGAGGCCGCGCTCGTCCGCGCCGAGGAGCGCTGCCTGGCGGACGCGGAGGCAAGGGCGCGGCGCCGGTCCCGCGACGCGGCGCGCCGGGCCGCGGAGGACGTCCGGTTCACGGAGGCGTTCGCCGCGGAGATCCACCGGCTCTTCCCCGGCTGCCCCCTGGACCGCGCCCGCGCCATCGCCGCGCACGCCTCGGTGCGGGGCAGCGGCCGGGTGGGGCGCAGCGCGGCGGGCCGGGCCCTGTCCGAGGGGGCGGTGACGGCCGCGGTCGCGGCGGCGGTGCGCCACACGGCCACGCCGTACGACCGGCTGCTGATGAGCGGGGTGCCCCGCGGGGAGGCGCGGCGGCGGATCGCCGCCACGGTGCAGACGACCCTGCACGGATGGCGCGCGCAGAGGCCGTAGATCGCAGGGCACAGCCCCCTCCCCCCTCCCCCGAGACGACGGCGCATGCGGCCGCGACCGTCGCGTATGGCATTCGTCGGCCTGCGGGAATTGACTTGTGGTGACGGGGCGCCGGGTTGCAGGATCACTCGCTGCCCGCCATCCGCTGTAACCGCCCCAGTCTCCACGGGAGTTGTCATGATCGACGGACCGTACTTCGTGCTCGCCGTGCTCGGGGCGCTCGCCTGCGGCCTCGCCGCGGGTGTCTTCGCCGGATTCTCGACCTTCGTGATGAAGGGCCTTGCCGCGCTGCCTCCGGCCCAGGGCATAGCCGCGATGAACCGCATCAACGTCGCCGCGGTCACCCCGGCGTTCATGGCCGTGTTCATGGGGGCCGCGGCGCTCTGCGCAGTGCTCGCCGTCGTGACGTTCGTGCTCTGGCCGGACGAGGGCACGGTCGAGCTGCTGCTCGGCAGCGCGCTGTACCTCGTCGGCTCGTTCGGAGTGACCATCGCGGCGAACGTGCCGCGCAACGACGCGCTCGCCAAGGTCGACGAGGACAGCGCGGAGGGCGCCGCGTACTGGCGTACGTACGTCAGTGAGTGGACCGCGTGGAACCACGTCCGCACCGTCGCGTCACTCGCCGCGACCGCGTCCTTCATCCTTGCCCTGACCTGACCTCCGCGGCCGGTTCCCGGCCCCCGTCCGCGCGCCGGGCGCCGCGGCCCGACCCGTCGTATGGTGACAAGAAAGCCTGCGCGAGGGAGACGGCCATGGCCGACCCCAAGGGCTTCCTCACCACCTCCCGCCAGGAATGGCCGCGCCGCCCCGTCGCGGAGCGGGTCCAGGACTGGGAGGAGGTGTACGTGCCCGGGGCGCTGCTGCCCATCGTGGAACGGCAGGCGGACCGCTGCATGGACTGCGGGGTCCCCTTCTGCCACGAGGCGTGCCCGCTCGGCAATCTCATCCCCGACTGGAACGACCTGGTCTCCCGTGCCGACTGGCACGCGGCGGCGGAGCGGCTGCACGCCACGAACAACTTCCCGGAGTTCACCGGGCGGCTCTGTCCCGCCCCGTGCGAGGCGGGCTGCGTCCTCGCCATCAACCAGCCCGCCGTGACGATCAAGAACGTCGAAGTCGCCGTCGCCGACCGCATCTGGGCCGACGGCCTCGCCCCGCCGCGGCCCCCGGAGCGCCTCTCCGGCCGGACCGTCGCCGTCGTCGGATCGGGGCCCGCGGGTCTCGCGGCCGCGCAGCAGCTGACGCGCGCCGGGCACACCGTCGCGGTGTACGAGCGGGACGACCGGCCCGGGGGGCTGCTGCGGTACGGGATCCCGGCCTTCAAGATGGAGAAGGTCCATCTGGAGCGCAGGCTGGGGCAGTTGGCCGCCGAGGGCGTGCGTTTCCGTACGTCGACCGAGGTCGGGCGGGACGTGGACGCGGCGGAGCTGCGCCGCCGGTACGACGCGGTGGTGCTGGCCGTCGGGGCCACGGCGTGGCGGGACCTGGACGTGCCGGGGCGGGAGCTGGCCGGGATCGAGCAGGCCATGGTGTATCTGCCGCTCGCCAACCGCGTGTGCGAGGGGGAGCTGGCCGCATCGCCGCTGAGCGCCGCCGACAAGCACGTCGTCATCGTGGGCGGCGGCGACACGGGCGCCGACTGCCTGGGCACGGCGATCCGCGAAGGGGCGGCGACCGTCACGCAGTTGGACATCTACGCCCGCCCCGACGTGTCCCGCGACGAGGCGACGGAGCCCTGGCCCACGTACCCGAAGGTCCACCGGCTCTCCCCGGCGCACGAAGAGGCCGGGGAGCTGCGGACCGCCCCCGCGGCCGACACCGGGACCGGCACGGGCACCGGCACCGACGCGCGCCTGTTCGCGGCGTCCACGCTCCGCTTCGGCGGCGACGCCTCGGGCCACGTCCGCACCCTGCACCTCACGGAGGTCGACGCGGCCCGGCGCCCCCTGCCGGGCACGGATCAAGAGCTCCCGGCCGACCTGGTCCTGCTCGCGCTCGGCTTCTCCGGCCCCGACCGCACGACGGGCGGCCTGCTCGACCAGCTCGGCGTGGACCTCGACGGGCGGGGTGCGCTCCTCGCCCGCGACGAGCACTTCGCGACGAACGTCCCCGGCGTCTTCGCGACCGGCGACGCGGCGCGCGGCCAGTCGCTCGTGGTCTGGGCGATCGCGGAGGGCCGCGCGACGGCGGCCGCGGTGGACCGCTGGCTGACCGGCTCGACGGAGCTCCCGTCGCCGATCACACCGCACGACCGCCCGATGACGGCGTGACCGGGGCGGCGCCCGGCACCGTCAGGGCTTCCGCGCCACCGCGCCGTACCCCGGAGTGGGACCCTCCGCCGACTCCGGTGTCCACTCGCCCAGCTCCGGCTTCCACCGGTCGAGGACCGCCACTCCGGGCACCACCAGCTCGTACCCCTCGAAGAAGCGTTCCACCTCGGCCTGGGTGCGCAGCGCCAGCGTCATGCCACGCGCCTTGTAGAGCTCACCGGCCTGCTTCGCCGTGTCCGGGGTGAAGTCGGCCGTGCCGTGCGACAGCATCAGGTGACTGCCGGGCGGCAGCTCCCGCATCAGCCGGTCCACCAGGTCGTACGCGCCGTCCTCGTCCGCGATGAAGTGCAGCAGCGCGACCAGGCAGAGGGCCACGGGCCGTTCGAGGTCGAGGACCTTGGCGGCCTCTTCGAGGATCCGCTCCGGCTCGCGGAAGTCCGCCTGGATGTACTCGGTGACGCCCTGCGGGGTCGAGCGCAGCAGCGCGGCGGCGTGGGCGAGGACGATGGGGTCGTTGTCGCAGTAGACGACGCGGGTCTCGGGGGCGATCCCCTGGGCGATCTGGTGGAGGTTCGGCTCGGTCGGTATGCCGGTGCCGATGTCCAGGAACTGCCGTACGCCCTGGGAGGCGAGCCAGCGCGTGGCGCGCTGCATGAACGCCCGGTTGGCCCGCGCCGTCGTCAGGACCCGCCCGTCCATGGCGACGAGCTGCCGCCCCATCTCCTCGTCCACGGGGTAGTTGTCCTTGCCCCCGAGGAACCAGTCGTACATCCGCGCGGGGTGCGGCTTACTCGTGTCGATGTACGACGAGTCGGTCATGCGAACTCCAAGCAGCGGATGAACGGGGGACGTCACGCGGTCACGACAGCAGGAAGTCCGCTTCGCCCGCCTTTGCCCCCTGGATGAACGCGTTGATCTCCCCGAACGTGTAGATGAGCGCGGGGCCGTCGGGGTCGGCGGACTGGCGCACGGCCACCCGTCCGTCGGCCAGCTTCATGGCCTCCAGGCAGTTGCCGCCGTTGCCGCCGCTCCAGGGCTTGTGCCAGCCCTCGGTGCCCAGGTCGCGGGCGGGCATGCCGTTGTAGATCCGGGATTCCCTGATCTCGCTGCGCGAGTCGTCGCGGGCCCCGGGTGAACGCGGACCGGCAGGGCGCGTTCCGGATCGGTGTCGGTCCATGTCACAGCTCCTTGCGGAGGTCCCGAAGGATCTCCTTCGTGCGTTGTGCGGTGGCGGCCTGCGCCGCCATGCGGTCCATGACCTCCAGGTGGGTGGCCACCTCGGTGCGCGCGTCGAGGTAGACGGCGCCGGTCAGGTACTCGCTGTAGACCATGTCGGGCAGCTCCGCCATGGCGAAGCGGAAGAGCACGAACGGTCCGAACGTGCCGGGATGCGGACCCGCCGCGAAGGTCGCGACCTGCAGCGTGACATGGGGCAGTTCGGCGGCTTCGAGCAGCCGGTCGACCTGGCCCCGCATCACCTCCGCGTCGCCCACGGGCCTGCGCAGCGCAGTCTCGTCCATCACCACCCACAGGCGGGGCGCGTCCTCACGGGTGAGCAGCGCCTGGCGCTCCATGCGCAGCGCCACATACCGCTCGATGTCCGCGGGCCTGGTCTGGCCGATGGCGCCGGAGCGCATCACTCCGCGCGCGTACTCCTCGGTCTGCAGGAGTCCCGGCACGAAGTGGGGTTCGTACGACCTGATGAGGCTGGCGGCCCCTTCCAGGCTGACGTACATGCTGAACCAGCCGGGCAGGATGTCGTGGAACCGCTGCCACCAGCCGGGCTTGTTGGCCTCCTCGGCGAGCATGACGAAGGCGTCGGCCTCGTCGTCCGCGATTCCGTACGACTTCAGGAGCAGCTGGAGGTACGGGATCTTCAGCGCGACCTCGGCCGTCTCCATCCGCCGGACGGTGGCGGGGGCGACGCGCAGGATCTTCGCTGCCTCCTCGCGTTTCAGGCCCGCGCTCTCGCGCAGGTCCTGCAGGCGACGACCGAGAACGACCTGGCCGACGGTCGGCGCGGACCGCGGTTCGCTCACGTCTCCTACCTCCACCTGACTCCGCGTTGCTTCAACTCACACCGCACCGCGAGCTGTAGCGAGCAGTGTGCCATGCGCCGTCACGAAGGAACACGCCACTGTGCACTTTTCAGAGTGGGTCTTGCCAAGGTGTTCTGGGCGGGGCGATAGTGGAGAGCGTGACTCCGCCCGCGCCGTTACGAACCGAAGCCGCCGGAGGCCGTCTTGGCGATCTCGCCGAGGCCCGGCCCGAGGACGCCGAGGTCTGCGTCAGTTTCGCTCTCGCACCTCGTCCGGGCTCCGTCGCACAGGCCAGACGCCTGATGCGTACGCAGCTGGACGGGTGGGCGGTGAGCGACGACGACGCCTGCGACGCGGCGGCACTCGTTCTCTCCGAACTGGTCACCAATGCCGTGGTGCACACCGCGAGCCGGCGGATCATCTGCGAGCTCTGCGCAGATCCGGAGAAGCTGCGAATAGCCGTACGTGACGAGGGCCGCGGTTCAGGGATGCCGCGCCCGGTGCACAGGGGGGCCGACGAGGAGCATGGGAGGGGGCTGCTTCTTGTCGACGCGGTGAGCAGCGCGTGGGGCGTCCACGACGCGGGGCCCGGTATCGGGCGGACGGTGTGGGCGGAGTTGCGGCGGACGGGATCGTCGGCGACGACGACGGCGTACGCGTAGAGGCATCGAAGCACAGCGGCACAGAACGGAACGATCGAGCGTGGCAGTGGCACGGGCGGGGGGCATGTGAGCGCGGGTACGGTGCGGCCGTTGGATCTGAACACCTTGGTCCGTCTGTCGCGACGGCGGCAGCGCGCCGGGAGATCGACACCGCCGCTCCTGCGGCTCGATCTCCCCGCGGGCATGACCGAGCCGCTCGGCTGCGACGCGGTGGCGGTGCCCGCGGCGTTCGGGCCCCGGCTGATGTCCCGGCTGCCCCGCGTGGGGTGTGTGTACGAGGACGGGGCGCGCTGGTGGTGGATCGTGCCCGCGGACTCCGACGTCGCCATGGAGTGGCCCGCTCCTGCCGCCTACTCGGCGGGGGCGGTGGTGCGGGACGCGGACTGCCGTCCTGTGCTCATCAATCGTCCTGCGGACGACGTCCCCTATACACCGCCGATTCCGCTGTATCTGGCGCTGTGCCGGGTGACGGGAACCACGCCGGGGTGGTCTCGGGCCCTCAGCGCGTGAGCGCTCCGCTGGGTTGGGCGGTGTGGGGTTCGGGGGGCCTTGGGGCGGTTGCCTGGCTGCGGGTAGGTGGGGGCTTGTCGCGCAGTTCCCCGCGCCCCTGAACCCTCCCCCGAGCGTTCCCTACGCTGCCGCTGCCAGTTCCCCGCGCACGATCACCAGGAAGGCGTCCGAGGCGAGGTCCATGACGACCTCGGCGGGCTGGCCCTCCTGGCGCCGGTCCCGCGCGAACTCCTCCGCGGGCCACGATCCGCGCGGTCCGCCCGCGGGAAAACGTTCCAGTACCACTCGCTCGTTCATCATGATCCCTGTCCCCCGTTGTCGTTCCGTTGCGTGCGCTGTCCGAAGACTCTGTATCGAGGAGAACGCGCGGGACGGGCCCGTGGATGCGCAACGTGACGGAATCGAGACGGAGTTGGGGCATTTCCCAGGGTTCTCCCCTGGACCTTCCGGTGCCCGGCTCCGTCCGCTCAGTGCTCGTACTCGTCGTGGTACCTGACCCGCGCGCTGCCCGCGGGAGCCCCGTACACCGACGCACGCCCCGCGGGCAGCTCCCACTCCTCCTGTCGGCCGAGCGCGGTGAGGTCGAGGAGGCTCGTGGTGGAGCCGATGCCGTCCAGGCCGCGGGCGAACGTCGCGTACGTGTGGAAGATCCGGTCGCCGTACCTCAGGAAGCAGTTGATCGCGGGGACGTCGTGGGGCTCCTCGGGCGAGGACGCCAGGAAGTCGTAGTTGAAGTCGCCGCCGTTCGTCGAGTACCAGGGCACGGTCCAGCCCATCCGGGCCTTGAACGTCAGCAGCTTGGTGAAGGGCGCGCGCGACACGGCGACGAAGTTCGTGGACCGGGCCCGCAGGTGCGCGAGGTGCCCGATCTGGTCGAGGAAACCGGAGCAACTGCGGCAGCCCGCATCCCATTCGGGGGCGAACATGAAGTGGTAGACGATCAGCTGGTCCCTGCCGTCGAAGAGGTCGAGCAGGGTCGCCTTGCCGTCGGAGCCGTCGAAGTAGTACTCCTTGTCGACCTCGGCCATCGGCAGCCCGCGCCGCTCGGCGTTGAGCGCGTCGCGGGCGCGGGTGGCCGCCTTCTCCTTGGCCAGCAGCTCCTCGCGCGCGAGGAGCCACTCCTCGCGCGTGACGATCTCCGGAAGTCCCATGGTGTGTCTCCTCCACCCGTCGGGCGCATACGTCTGCGAAGGGTGGACCGGCGGGCTTCCCGGAACTCATCGCTCGCGGGCGAAGAAGTTCCGGAGAACTTTCAGAGGGTCACCGGGAGTTCGAGCAGACCCCGGGAACGGATCGACGGGCGCCACCGGATGTCGTCCCTGGGGACGGCGAGCGCGAGGCGCGGGAAGCGTTCGATCAGGGCGCCGACCGCGATCTCGGTCTCCAGGCGGGCGAGGGGCGCGCCGAGGCAGTGGTGGATGCCGTGGCCGAGGGCGACGTGTCCGGCGGTGGCGCGGTCGAGGTCGAGGCGGTCGGGGTCGGGGAAGCGCCCGGGGTCGCGGTTGGCCGAGCCGATCGAGAGCAGCACGGTCTCGCCCGCGGGCACGGTGACGCCCGCGATCGTGACGTCCCGCAGGGGAAAGCGGCGGATGGCGAGCGGTGCGGGCCCGTCGTAGCGCTGGAACTCCTCGACGGCCGCGGGGAGCCGGGCGGGGTCGGCCCGCAGCGCGGCGAGCTGGTCCGGGTGGTCGAGGAGGGCGAGCACGGCGTTGCCGATGAGGTGGACGGTGTTCTCGTACCCGGCGAAGAGGATGAGGAAGGCGAGCGACATCAGCTCGTCCTCGCTCAGCCGGTCCCCCGCGTCCCGCACCGCGATCAGGTCGGAGAGCAGGTCGTCGTCGGGGCTCTGCCGCTTCTCCGCGATGAGCCCGGTGAAGAAGCCGAGCATGGCGACGACTCCCTGCTTCGCCTTCTCCGGGTGTGCGGGGTCGGGCGCGAGGAGGGCGTCGGTCCACTCCCGGAAGTCGCGGCGGCTCCCGTCCGGCACCCCGAGGAGGTCGCAGATGACGGTGATGGGCAGCGGTGCGGCGTAGGCGGCGACGAGGTCGGCGCGGCCGAGGGGTGCGACGGCGTCGAGGAGGGTGTCGGCGGTGCGCCGGACGGGTGCGCGCAGCCGTTCGACGCGGCGCCTGGTGAAGGCACGGCCGACCAGGCCGCGGATGCGGGTGTGGTCCGGCGGGTCCATGTTGAGGAGGTTGGCGTCGAGGGCGGGCGGCAGCGCGAGGCCGCGGTAACCGCCGGGCAGGGCGTGGCTCTTGTCGAGCGAGAGCAGCGGGTTCGCGAGGGCCTCGCGGACGTCGTCGTACCGGGTGACGAGCCAGGCGGGGCTTCCGTCGGCGCCCGCGATCCGGTGCACGGGGGCGGTTTCGCGCAGCCGTGCACAGACCGCGTACGGGTCGTCGACGAGCCCCTCGGCCGGGTCCCGGCGTGCGGGCTCGTCCTGATTCCCCGGGGCCTGGTCCGTCCCCTGTGTCTTCGTCGTGGCCATGCCTCCCACCCTAGGCAGCCGCCCCCGCCCCCTCGGCCCCTACCCCTCGTACTCCTGGATCCGCTTCCCGTGGCTCCGGTCGACGAGTTCGGGCAGGAGTCCGCTCAACTCGCCGACGACGGAGGGCACGTCGAGGGTCAGCAGCTCGCGGTCGCGCATCAGGACCCGCCCGGCCACGATCGTGGTGCGTACGTCGCCGGAGCGCGCGCTGTGCACGAGCGTGGCCGCGAGGTCGTGCACCGGCTGGGTGTGCGGTCCTGTGATGTCGACGAGGACGATGTCGGCCTGCCGCCCCTCGGTGAGGCTCCCGATCTCCTCGCCGAGCCCGACGGCCCGCGCGCTCTGCAGGGTGGCGTGGTCCAGGGCCTGGCGGGCGGTGAGCCAGGTGGGGTCGCGCTCCACGGACTTCTGGACGAGTGCGGTGAGCGTCATGGACTCCCACACGTCGAGAGTGTTGTTGGACGCGGCGCCGTCGGTGGCCAGGCCGACCGGGACGCCCGCCTCGCGCAGCGCCCGCACGGGCGTCGTGTCCCAGCCGAACTTCAGATAGCCGCGGGGCGCGGAGGCGACGGCGACGCGTCCGCCGGAGCGCTCCGCCGCCCGGCGCAGGACCGGCAGGTCGCGGGCGGGATCGAGGCCGGTGACATGGGCGAGGAGCACATCGGTGTCGAGGAGTCCGGCGCGCTCCAGGACCTCGATGGGGGTGCGGCCGTGGCGGGCCAGGCTGTTGGCGGTCTGCTCGCGGTTCTCGGCGGCGTGGATGTGGACCAGCAGGCCGTGTTCCCCGGCGAGTTCCGCGGTCGCGGCGAGGTCGGCATCGTCGACGGTGTAGGGGGCGTGCGGGGCGAGGCAGGTGGTGATGCGGCCGTCGGCGGCGCCCCGCTGCCGGAGCGCGAAGTCGAGGGAGGCGGCGCGCCCTTCGGGGCCCTGCGTACTGAAGTAGGCCTGGCCGAGGACGGCGCGCAGGCCGCTCTCCGCGGTGGCGGCGGCCACCTCGTCCATGGCGAAGTAATGGTCGGCGAAGGTGGTGACTCCGGCGCGGATCATCTCGGCGCAGGCGAGCCGCGCGCCGAGCCCGACGACGCGGTCGGTCAGATTGGACTCGACGGGCCAGATCCAGTCGTTGAACCACGCGTGGGCGGGCAGGTCCTCGGCGAGGCCGCGCAGGGCCACCATCGGCGTGTGCGTGTGGCAGTTGACGAGTCCGGGGAGGGCGACGGTGCCCCGGCCGTCGACGTGAACGGCGCCCGGCGGCGCCTTCGGGCCGCCCGCCGTGACGGAGGCGATGGTTCCGTCCCGTACGACGATCGTGGCGTCCTCGACGAAGACGATCTCCCCCTGCGGATCGTGGGTCAGCGCGGTGCAGCCGGTGACGACGAGGTCGGCGGGGCCTTGCGGAGGAGGCGGCGTCATCTCTTCAAGGTAGTGCGAGTGCGCATCCGGCGGCCCTGTCGCGGGGACGGTTTCGCGGGCACGCTGGCCCCACCCGCCGATCGGCCGAGGGGACACGGACCAGGGAGTCGGACGAGGGAGTCGGCGATGATCATCGGCACGTGGAACCTGGAGAACCTCTACCGCCCCGGCGGGCCGTTCGGCCCCAAGGACAAGGCGGCGTACGAGGCGAAGCTGGCCTCGCTCGCGGCGACGGTCACCGCGCTGCGGCCGAGCGTCCTCGGTGTGCAGGAGGTCGGCGACCCGGCGGCGCTCGACGATCTGGCGGGCATGCTGGAGGGCACCTGGCACGTCACGCTCTCGCAGCACGCGGACGACCGGGGCATCCGGGTCGGCTTCCTGACCAGCCTGCCCGTCTTCGTCGTCGCCGACGAGGTCGGCCTCCCCGACCCGGTGCGGCCGGTGCAGACCGACGACTCGGGGCGGACGACGGCGCGGGCCGGGCGGGGGATCCTCGCGGTGACGGTGTCGACCCGGGCGTTCTTCTTCGACGCGGTCGTCTGCCACCTCAAGTCGAAGCTGCTCACCTACCCCGGCGGCCGCTTCTTCCCGCGCGACGAGGGCGAGCGCGCACGGTACGGCGCCTACGCCCTGTACCGCCGCGCGGCCGAGGCGACCGCGGTGCGCGCACTCGCCGACCAGCGGCTGCGGAACGACGGCCAGGAGCACCGGGTCGCGGTGCTCGGGGACCTCAACGACGAGGTCGGGGCCGCGACGACGCAAATGCTGCTCGGCCCGCCCGGCTCCGAGATCGGCACGCCGGGCTTCGACCGCCCGGACAAGGGCGACGCGACGCGGCTGTGGAACGTGGCGCCGCTGATCCCGGCCGACCAGCGCTTCTCCCGCATCCACGCGGGCCGCCGCGAACTCATCGACCACGTCCTGGTGAGCCGCGGCCTGATGGACCAGGTCCGCGGGGCGGGCACGGGCGCGCCGGGCGCCGCGGCGAACGCGCTGCCGTCGGTGGAGGAGGGGGACCCGGCGGTACGGAGGGATGCGCGGGGGTCGGACCATGCGCCGGTGTGGATACAGATCCAGCCGTAGCGGGGAGCTGAGGGGCGTATCGGCGGCGTGCGTGGTGCCGGGGGCGTACGTGGTGCCGGTGGCGAGTGGGCGGCGCACGTGGGTTCGGCGGGGCGCGAGCCCTAAGGTTGCTCCCGTCACCTCACCAGCCGTCCCTCGTCAGCCGCCAGGAGCCCCACCGTGTTCGACTCCGCGCCGGAGCAGCCGTACCCGTACCCCGAGAGCCACAGCCCGGACGCGGCGGCGCCCGCCCCGCACGCGCTGCTCACGCCCGTGCTCGGTCTGCTGGGCCGGTGGCACGGCCGGGGCCGGGGCGAATACCCCACGCTGCCCGCGGAGTTCACGTACGCGCAGGAGGTGACGTTCAGCCACGACGGCCGCCCCTTCCTCCGTTACGAGGCCAGGGCCTGGCTGCTCGACGCCGACGACGCCCCGCTGCGTCCCGCGGCGCGGGAGAGCGGCTGGTGGCGGCTGCAGCCCGACGGCCGGGTGGAGGCACTGGTCACCCAGCCCACCGGCATCGCGGAGATCGCGGTCGGCCACGCGGCCGGGGGCACGGTCGACCTCGCCACCCACGACGTGGCGCTCACCCCCACCGCCAAGGACGTCACCGCGACCCGCCGCCGCTACACGCTGACCGACGACGGCACGCTCACGTTCACCCACGATCTCGCGGCGGTGGGCCAGCCGTTGCAGCACCACCTCGCGGCACACCTGCGCCGCGCGCAGTGAGCACCGGGACACACGCACGCCCGGAGGGGGCCGGGGCTGCGGAGGCCGGGGAAGCGGAGCCGCACGGCTGGCCCGACCTCCCCGGCGACACGGCCCTGACCATCCGCATCCCCGAGGCGAACCCCCTGGTCCGGGCCGGTTTCCCGGCCCACGTGACGGTGCTCTACCCGTTCCTCAACGAGTCCCGCTTCACCCCGGCCACCCACACCGACCTGACGGACCTCTTCGCCGCCCGGCCCGCCTTCACCCTCACCTTCAGCGAGTTCCGCCGCTACCCGGGTGTCCTGTACCTCGCGCCGACCCCCGAGGCCCCCGTACGCGCCCTCACCGAGTCCCTCACGGACCACTGGCCACAGGCGCTCCCGTACCGCGGCATCTTCACCCCGCCCCTGGCACCCCACCTCACCCTGGCGAACGACGAGGGCCCCGACACCTGCGAAGCCGCCTACGACGCGCTGGAGTCGAGGCTCGCCCCGGCCCTCCCGCTGACCAGCCACGTGAGCAGCGTGCAGCTGATCGTGACGGACGGCCCGGGGAAGGGGTGGCGGGACCTCACGACGTACCGGCTGGGTACGGGCGTGTCACGCCCGCGTGAATCCGGTGTGGGGCCAATCAGGCCATAACGCCGGAAGAAGGGGCATCGGGTGCACCCGGGTCCGCTACGGTTTGCCGCCGTTACGGATCTACGGCTCCCGTGTCCCGTGTGCGCGGGAGCCGGTGCCCCTGCCCCCCCCCCTCCCCGGAAAGGGAATCCCCATGGCCTTCGCCTTCCCCCGCATCTCCGGCACCCGGCTCGCCGTGGCCGCGGCGGCGACCACCGTGCTGGCCGTCGGCGCTCCGGCCGCCTACGCCTCGCTGGACGACGGGGCGAAGCCCGCGCCCGCCTCGTCGGCCGCCGCGTCGACCGTCGCCCGAGGCAAGCCCTTCAACGAGACGCGGCTCTTCTTCGGCACGGAACGGCCCGACGGCGGGCCCGCCGTGACCGACAAGCAGTTCATGGCCTTCATCGACAAGGAGGTCACGCCGGGCTTCCCCGACGGGCTCACCATCCAGGACGGGCGCGGGCAGTGGCGCGACTCCAACGGCAAGATCGAGCGCGAGCGTTCGTACGAACTGATCCTGCTGTACCCGACGACCGAGGCGAAGAAGCGGGACGTCCAGATCGAGGAGATCCGCAGCGACTACGAGAAGGAGTTCGCGCAGGACTCGGTGGCGCGGCTGGACGAGCGGACCAGGGTGGACTTCTGACCGGATCGGACGGACGGGCCGCACCCGGCGACCGTAATTCGCTGGCGGCCCGTCCTCCGCGGCGGCACGCTGATCTCCCATGAACCACCGGATCCGCGCCCTGCACACCGACACGACCATCACCGTCTACCAGGCGTACGCCCCGGAGCTCGGCGTCCCCGCGGCGCGCACCGGACGCTTTCCCGCCGCCTGGAAGCGGGACCGCATGACCTGGATCAAGCCGTCCTTCCTCTGGATGATGTACCGCTGCGGCTGGGCCACCAAGGAGGGCCAGCAGACGGTCCTGGCGGTCGAGATCACCTGCGAGGGCTTCGACTGGGCGCTGCGCCACGCCTGCCTCTCGCACTACGTCCGCGGTCTCCACCCCGACCGGGCCGCCTGGAAGCGCGACCTGCACCGCTCCCCCGCCCGCGTCCAGTGGGACCCGGAACGCGACCTCCACCTGACCGCCCTCCCCCACCGCTCCCTCCAACTGGGCCTGTCCGGCGAGGCGTCCCGCCGCTTCGCGGACGAGTGGACGGTCTCGATCACGGACGTCACCGACCGCGCGCGGGAGATCCACGGCCTGGTCCGGGAAGGGAGCGACAGCGGGCTGGCAGCGGCGGCGCGGCTGCTGCCGGAGGAGCGCACGTACCCGGCGGGTGACGAGCTGCTGGCTCACCTCGGGGCGTGAACTACGCCTCCGCCACGTCCGCCAGCGCCCCCACGGGATCCAGGTCAGCCTCCCCCTCGGGCCACCAGTCGCCGCCGCCCGGCTCGCTCCGGTACGGATACCAGCGGCCGTCCGTTCCGTAGCGGAGCTGGAGCGTGCCCTCCGCGTTCGTGAGGTGGTTGCGGTGGATCGTCATGCGGGGCAGGTCGGCCGCGACCAGGGCGCCGCGGGCCCGGTCGAAGGGGCCCGCCGGGGGGTCCCAGGGGGATTCCAGGACCGCGAGGCCCTCCTCGCCGCCCTGACGCCAGGCCGCCGACGCCCGGGAGAGCTCCGCGGGGGTGCTCCCCACCGACCTGGCCAGCTCGGCGAACTGGCGGCTGAAGGTGCGGCGGCCCGTGAGGCCGGGGTGGGAGGCCGCGAGGCGGACCGCGTCGTGCCAGGGGGACGCGTCCGCGGGGAACGGGTTCGTGCCCGCCACGAGGAACGCGTGGGCCCTGGTCGCCGCGTCCGTGATCAGGAACTCCAGCGCCGTCGGGTCCGGGGCGCCGGGGAGCGCGGGCAGGACCGGGGGCTCGCCCGGGTGCGGCGGGGGCGCGAGCGGGGCGGGGAGCGGGGAGCGGTACTCCGTGGCCAGGGCCTCGCGGGCCAGGACACCCGGGAGAGCGGGGCCGCCGTTATTGGGGGGCTGCTCGGGTGCCTGTTCAGGTGTCTGGTCGGGGGCCTGTTCTCCGGACGGCGACTGCCGATCCGCCGCACGCCGGTCTCCTGTGCCCGTGGCTTCCGCCCTGCGGAGCTCTTCCGTCGCCTCCGCCGCCGACTTCTGCGCGTTGCGCCGCGAGAGTTCGTCCAGCAGGTCCCCTTCCTCGCCGCCGCGCAGCAGCAGGAGCACGAAGGGGTCGGCGTCCAGGAGCCGGGCCGTCTGGTAGGCCAGGGCGGCCGCGTGCTTGCAGGGGTGGCCGCGGTCGGGGCACGTGCAGGAAGGGGCCAGTTCGCGTCCGCCGGGGAGGAGGGGGACGTCCGCCCGGTCCGCCGCGTCGGCCAGGGCGTGCGGCATCTCCTTGTCGAGCAGTGCGGCGATCCGCGCGGGGTCGGTGGCCACCGCGTCCAGGAAGCGGTCCCAGTGTTCGGGAAGCATCGTCCGCATGCGGATCTCCGCGCGGTAGGGGCGGGCGCGGCTGCCGTGGACGTACGCGACGATGCGGCCGGGCGCGACGGTGATGGTGTCGACCGCGCCCTCGCGTGCGTACGTCCGGCCGCGGGCCAGGCGGGCCTGGTCCAGGGCGCTCTCCTCCAGCGCGTCGATCCACGCGTTGCCCCACCAGGAGGTGGCGAAGGGGGCCTGGGGGTCGGGGTGCGCGGGCAGGGCGGGGAAGACGCGGCCGCTGCCCATGCGGCTCGTCTCGCTCATTCCGCTGGCCCAGCCCAGGCCGCCGCCCCGTCCCGGTCCGCCCTGCGGCGTCATGCCGTCCTCCTGAGTGCGACGAGGTCCGCCAGGTCCGCGTCCGACAGTTCCGTGAGTGCCGCCTCGCCGCCGTCGCCGAGCACCGCGTCCGCCAACGCCTGCTTCGCCGCGAGGAGTTCGGCGATGCGGTCCTCGACCGTGCCCTCGGTGACCAGGCGGTGGACCTGGACCGGCTGGGTCTGGCCGATGCGGTACGCGCGGTCGGTGGCCTGCTCCTCGACGGCCGGGTTCCACCAGCGGTCGTAGTGGATCACGTGGCCCGCCCTCGTCAGGTTCAGGCCCGTGCCCGCCGCCTTCAGGGAGAGCAGGAAGACCGGGACCTCGCCCGACTGGAAGCGGTCCACCATCTCCTCGCGGCGCGCGACGGGCGTGCCGCCGTGCAGGAGCTGGGTGGGGATCCCCCGGCCGGCCAGGTGTGCTTCCAGGAGGCGTGCCATCTCCACGTACTGCGTGAAGACCAGGACGGCGCCCGCGCTCTCCGACTCGGCAAGGATCGTGTCGAGGAGCTCGTCGAGCAGTTCCAGCTTGCCCGAGCGCGGGCGGCCGGTGCGGGTCGTGAGCGCGCCGTCCTTCAGATACTGCGCCGGGTGGTTGCAGATCTGCTTGAGCGCCATCAGGAGCTTCATGACCAGGCCGCGGCGTGCCATGCCCTCCGACGCCTCGATGCGGGCCAGGGTCTCGCGCACCACCGCCTCGTACAGCGAGGTCTGTTCGCGGGTGAGGGTGACCGGGTGGTCGGTCTCCGTCTTCGGCGGGAGCTCGGGGGCGATGCCGGGGTCCGACTTCTTGCGGCGCAGGAGGAAGGGGCGGACGAGGCGGGCGAGCCGGTCCAGCGCGTCGTCGTTCGCACCGGTCCCGGTGGGATCGCCGCCCTCCACCAGGCGTGCGTGGCGGGCCCGGAACGCCTTCAGGGGGCCGAGCAGGCCCGGGGTCGTCCAGTCGAGCAGCGCCCAGAGCTCGGAGAGGTTGTTCTCGACGGGGGTGCCGGTGAGCGCGACCCTGGCCGGGGACGGGATCGTGCGCAGTGCCTTCGCCGTCGCCGCGTGCGGATTCTTGACGTGCTGCGCCTCGTCCGCGACGACGAGGCCCCATGTGGTGGCGGCCAGTTCGGGCGCGCTCGTGCGCATCGTCCCGTACGTGGTGAGGACGAAGCCGCCGGTGAGGCCGGTGAGGGTGCGGCCCGTGCCGTGGAAGCGGCGGACCGGCGTGCCCGGCGCGAACCGCTCGATCTCCCGCTGCCAGTTGCCGAGCAGCGAGGCGGGGCAGACCACGAGCGTCGGCGCGGATCCGCCGTCCCTGGTCCGGTGCAGGTGCAGCGCGATGAGGGTGATCGTCTTGCCGAGGCCCATGTCGTCGGCGAGGCAGCCGCCGAGGCCAAGGGAGGTCATGCGGTCCAGCCAGGCGAGGCCCTTGAGCTGGTAGTCCCGGAGGGTCGCGTGCAGGCCGGGTGGCTGCGCCAGTACGTCGAGGTCGCCCGTCACGCGCTCGCGCAGCATCGCCAGCGCGCCGACCGGCACGGCGGGCACCTGCTCGCCGTCCACCTCCGCGGTGCCGGTGAGCGCGACCGACAGGGCGTCCACCGGGTCGAGCAGGCCGAGGTCCCGCTTGCGTGCCTTGCGCACCAGCTCGGGGTCGACCAGGACCCACTGGTCCCGGAGCCGGACGACCGGGCGGTGCGCCTCCGCGAGGACGTCGAGCTCCGCCTCGGTCAGCGGGTCGTCCGACTGGTCGCCGAGCGCAAGCTGCCAGCGGAATTCGAGGAGTTCCTCGGTCTTGAAGAAGTCGAAGTTGTCGGCGGCGGTGCCGGGGGCGGGGCGGACGACGGCGGTGGCGGTGAGGCCGCGGGTGAGCTCCTTGGGCCAGTGGACGGCCACGCCCGCCGCGGCGAGCCGTCCGGCCGCCGCGCCCAGGAGGTCGGACAGCTCCTCTTCGCTCAGCGGCAGCACGTCGGGGCGCGGCCGCTCGAGGAGTCTGCCGAGCGGCGGCCACGCGCGGGCCGCGCGGCGCAGCGCGAGCAGCGTGTCGACGCGGGCGCGCGGTCCGAAGTGGTCGGTGCCCGCCCAGAGTTCCGGCACGTCCGCGACGAGCGCCGGGTCGGCGAGGCTGTGCACCTGGACGACGGCGGCGGCGGGACTGGCCACGGCGGCCCGGGGGACGCCGCCATCGGCCGCTCCGCCGGTGGCCCGGTCGGCCTCCGCCCCGCTCGCGTCACCCCCGTCGAACACCTCGTGCGCCCGCAGGTCGAGACGGAGCGACACGCGGACGCCCGCGTCCATGCCCGCCGCCACCTCGGCCGCCCACTCCCGGGCGCCCGTGAGGTGCTGCGGCTCGCGGGCGGCGAAGGGGGCGCCGACCGCGTGGGCGGCGGCCGGGGTGCGCGGCAGGTCGTCGATCACCGCGTCGACGAAGGCTCTGACCAGGGCGAACGGCTGCGGGAGCAGCAGGGGGGAACCGCCGGGGAGCGGCACCGCGTGCGCCTCGGCGGGGAGTGCCGCGGCGATGGCGCGCAGGTGGACGATGTCGGCCTCGTCCAACGGGCCCGCCCGCCATGCGTCCAGGTCCCCAGGGGTCAGTCCGGGCAGCAGCCTGCCCCGCGCCGCCAGGTGCAGCGCGTGCCGGGCGGCCGCGCCCCAGCAGGCCGCCGAGGGGTGCGGGTGCTCGGCGCGGAGCAGCAGCGGCACCGCTTCGGCGACCGGCAGGAACACCGCGGGCACCGTGCGGCCCCGCGCGCCCTTGCCGTGCTTGCGGGCGACGACGAGGTCGCCCCGCACACCGCCGCCGCCGGACGGCAGCTCCTCGCGGGGCTCCCCGGCCCCGCCGTCCGGGCGCCAGAAGGCGATCCGACCCTCCCGGGGCACCTCCGCGGGAAGGAAGACGGCGGCACAGGAACGCACGAGAGCGGCCCGGGCACGTACGAGAAGGGCATGCTCCTCCTCGCCCGCCGCCCCCGCCTCCGTCACCATCGCCACCGCCGCCTCACTCAGCCCCAGCTCACGCCACCTGTCCCTGGTCCCGCCACCCTAGGCGAGGCCACTGACAACACCGGGCGGCCGCGGCGACCGGCACCCGGCAACCGCAGCGGGACAAGCAGCGCATGAACACTGGAAGGAAAGTTTCCTAACAATAATTCATCTCAAGTTATTGACGCGCACATGCCGTGTCGCCAAGATTCCCCGAGACGGTCCGGCACCCCCCACGCCAACCGAGGAGACCGACATGCCGCTCACCCCTAGCGCCACGAACTCCCGTACGAAAAAAGCCCATTGGGGCATCCCCGTCGCCGCGGGCGCCTCGCTCGCCCTGGTCGGCGGCGTACTCCTGTGGTCCCCCGCCGGGGAGGCCGACGCCTCCCCCACCGCCGCGTCAAGGGCCGCCGGTTTCACGGCGGTCGCCGCGGGTGACATCGCGGAGCAGTGCACCGCGAGCAGCAGCAGCTGCAAGCACCCCAAGACCGCCGCCCTGGTGAAGCAGATCAACCCGTCCTTCGTGATGACCATGGGCGACAACCAGTACGACGACGCCCGCCTGAAGGACTTCCAGAAGTACTACGACAAGACCTGGGGCGCCTTCAAGAGCAAGACGAAGCCCGTGCCCGGCAACCACGAGACCTACGACCCGGCGGGCGCGCTCAAGGGCTACAAGTCCTACTTCGGGTCCGTCGCCTACCCCGACGGCAAGAGCTACTACAGCTACGACCAGGACAACTGGCACTTCATCGCGCTCGACTCCAACAGCTTCGACGACGACGAGCAGATCGACTGGCTCAAGGACGACCTCGCCGCCAACTCCAAGAAGTGCGTGGCCGCGTACTGGCACCACCCGCTCTACTCCTCCGGCGAGCACGGCAACGACCCGGTGAGCCGCCCGGTCTGGAAGCTGCTCTACGAGAACAAGGCCGAGCTGGTCCTGAACGGCCACGACCACCACTACGAGCGGTTCGCCCCGCAGAACCCGGACGGCAAGGCCGACGCCAACGGCATCGTCGAGCTGCTCGGCGGCATGGGCGGCGCCAACCCGTACAAGATCGAGGAAGTCCAGCCCAACAGCCAGAAGCGGCTCACCGACACCTTCGGCGTCGTGAAGCTGAACTTCACCGACACCGGCTTCTCCTGGAACCTCGTCGCCACGGACGGCTCGACGAAGGACACCAGCCCGTCCTACAGCTGCCACTGAGACGAACGCGACGCCATGTATCTGGCCACCACCGACGCGGTCGCCAAGACCTCGGAGCAGTCCGAGGTCCGGCGCGGCCGCGTCGCGGGACCCGTCCTCGCGCTCGGCGCGGTCAGCCTGGTCACGGACATCTCCTCCGAGATGGTCACCGCCGTCCTGCCGCTCTACTTCGTCCTCCAACTCGGCCTCTCCCCGCTCCAGTTCGGCTTCCTCGACGGGCTCTACAACGGAGTCACCGCCCTGGTGCGCCTGGCGGGCGGGTACGCCGCCGACCGCGGCGGCCGCCACAAACTGGTGGCGGGCGGCGGCTACGCCCTCTCCGCGCTGTCCCGGCTCGGGCTGCTGCTCGCGGGCGGCGCCACCGCCGGGATCGGCGCGGCCCTCGCCGCCGACCGCATCGGCAAGGGGGTGCGCACCGCGCCCCGCGACGCGCTCATCTCGCTGAGCAGCCCGCCCGACACCTTGGGCCGCGCCTTCGGCGTGCACCGGGCGATGGACACGACGGGCGCGCTGCTCGGGCCGCTCGCCGCGTTCGCGCTGCTGTGGGCGACCGCGGACGCGTACGACGCCGTGTTCGTGGTCAGCTTCTGCTTCGGGCTGCTCGGGGTGCTGATGCTGGTCGCGTTCGTGCCGGGCCACCAGGTGGGGACGGCCCCGCGACCGCCCGCCCCCGCCGTGCGGAGTCCCGGAGCGCGGCGCCGAGGAGCGCTCGGGCTGCTCCGCGTCCCCGCCTTCCGGCGCGTCCTCGTCGCGGCGGCGCTGCTCGGCGCCGCCACCATCGGCGACGCGTTCCTCTACCTCCTGCTCCAACGGCGGCTCGACTTCGCCATCTCGTGGTTCCCGCTGCTGCCGCTGGGCGCCGCCGCCGTCTATCTGCTGCTCGCGATCCCCGCCGGACGGCTCGGCGACCGCATCGGGCGCCGCGTGCCCTTCCTCGCCGGGCACGTCGCGCTGCTCGGCGGTTACGTCCTGCTGCTCGCGCCCACCGACGGCTGGCCGCTCCTGATCGGCGTCCTGCTGCTCCTCGGTGTCTTCTACGCGGCCACCGACGGCGTCCTGATGGCGCTGGTCGCGCCCGTGGTCGCCCAGGAGCGGCGGGCGAGCGGGATGGCCGTGCTGCAGACCGGGCAGGCCCTTGCCCGGCTCGTCGCCGCCGCCGGGTTCGGTGCGGCCTGGACGTTGTGGGGCGTCCAGGCCGCACTGACCTGCGCGGTGCTCGCGCTGACGGTGGCGCTCGCCGGGGCGGCAGCCCTGCTCCGGCCGTCCGAAAAGTCTCCCGGAGGGCCCTCATGACGTCACCTCTCAGCTCCCTGCGCTCCCGGGTCGTCGCCGTCACCGCGGCCGCCGCCGTCCTCACGGGGGTCGCCGTCACGTACACCCTGCACGCGGCGCAGCGCGCCGAATCGGCCGACGCCACATCGGAGTTCGGCCTGGACCGCGGGAAGCTCTACTTCCGCAGCACGGAGGCGGGGGCGGGCCGGGTCGCACGCGTCCCGGCCGCAGGCAAGGCCGCCCGCACCACCGGCGGCCCGACCTGCGAGCGCTTCTACGCCGCCGCGGGCACCGGCCTCTGCCTGCAGCGCAGGTCCGGGATCCCGCCCAAGTCGTACGCGGTCGTCCTGGACGACCGGCTCCGCGAAAAGCGCCGCATCGCGCTCACCGGCATCCCCAACCGGGCGCGCGTCTCGGCGTCGGGCCGGATGCTGTCCTGGACGATGTTCGCCACCGGCGACTCGTACGCGGGCTCGTCCTTCTCCACCCGCACCTCGATCCTGGACACCCGCACCGGCTACCTCATCAAGAACATGGAGGAGATCCCGCTCACCCTCGACGGCCGCCGCTACCACTCCCCCGACGTCAACTACTGGGGCGTGACCTTCGCGAAGGACGACAACCGCTTCTACGCGACCGTCTCGACCAAGGGCCGCACGCACCTCGTGCAAGGGGACATGAAGAAGTGGGCGGCGACCACCCTGCGCACCAACGTCGAGTGCCCCTCGCTCTCCCCCGACAACACCCGCATCGCCTTCAAGAAGCGGGTCCGGAAGGGCACTCAGGATCCGTGGCGGCTGTACGTCCTGGACCTGCGGACGATGCGCGAACGCCCCCTCGCCGAGCGGCACAGCGTCGACGACCAGGCCGCCTGGCTCGACGACGACACCCTCGCGTACGCCCTGCCGGGCGAGGACGGCCGCAAGCAGGACATCTGGTCGACCCCGGCCAACGGCTCGGGCAGCCCCACTCTGCGGATCCGCGGCGGAAGTTCACCGGCGGCGGTGCGCTGAGGGGGCACGGCGGACGAAATTCGGATGCGGCACCCGGCCCGACTACCGCACGATCACCGCATGACCGCCCCCGAACGCACCGTCGTGCCCACCCTCTTCCCGCCGCCCGGATACGCCCACGCCGCCGTGGTCGAGGCCGGCACCAGGATCGCCTTCATGGCGGGCTCCGTCCCGCTCGACCCCGAGGGGAACGTCGTCGGCGAGGGTGACGTCACCCGCCAGACCGCGCAGGTCATCGCCAACCTCGACGAGGCCCTGCGCGCGGTGGGCAGCGACCTGTCGCAGGTGGTCGCCAGCACGGTGTACGTGGTCGGCACCGAGCCCGCGCCGCTGACCGAGGCGTGGGAGGTCGTGCGCGGCTCCGCCCTGCACGCGGGCCCGCACACCTCGACCCTGCTCGGCGTGTCCTGCCTCGGCTACTCCGGACAGCTCGTGGAGATCACGGCCACCGCGGTCGTGCCCGATCCTTCATAGGCCCCAGGACCTCAGGGCCCTAGCCGCGCGCCCGCTTGGCGAGGCCCAGTGCGTACTCCGGCCACCACCGCCCGGCCTGCGGCCCGCCCCGGCACGTCCCGTCGGACTCGCCGGGCCGCTTGATCCACAGGTAGGCGTCGAGGGCGGGGTCGCCGGTCCTGCCGGTGGGCGGGGTACCGAGGGCGCGGCCGGGCGGGTTGCACCAGGACTGGGCGCCGCGGAAGGGGCCGTTTCCGTTGCGGCTGCTGTCGATGACGAAGTGCTTGCCGCCGCCGAGCTCCTTGGCGAGCCGGTGTCCGTAGTCGGAACTCACCTTGTTCGTCTGGTAGTTGGAGACGTTCAGCGCGAAGCCGTCGGCACGGGCGATGCCAGCCCGGCGCAGCGGGGCGACCAGGCGCCGCTCGTCGGGGATCCAGCTCGCGTTGCCCGCGTCGACGTACACCTTCGTGTGCGGCTGCCGCTTGAGGCGCTGGATCGCGTACGCGAGCAGGCCGTACCGCTCGGCGGCGTTCGCGCGCGGGCAGCCCGCCACCAGCTGGGCGACGGCGTCCGGTTCCAGGATCACGTACGCGCCCCGGGTGCCGAGGCCCGCGGCGAAGCCGTCGATCCACCGGCGGTAGTGGGCGGCGTCGCGGGCGCCGCCTGACGAGTACGCGCCGCAGTCGCGGTGCGGGACGAAGTAGGCGACGAGGACCGCGGTGCGCCGCGCCTTCGCCGCCGCGTCGACGTGGGCCCGCACGATGGGGCCCGCCCCGTCGTCGTTGAGCCAGGAGGCCTGGGGCCGCCCCGCGATGCGGTCGACGAAGCGGGCGTCGGCGACACGGCCCGCCCGCCGCCACTGCGCGGCCTGGCGGGCGGCGGCGCTCTGCGGGTCGACCCAGAACGTGGGGGCGGCCGCGGCGGCGGGGGCGGCGTCCACGGACGGCGCGCCGACGGCCTGCCCGCAGCCGGTCGCCGCCGCGCCCAGGAGGAGGGCCGCGGCCAGGGCGGCGGAGGCCCGGGACACGGCCCAAGGGGCGGCCCTCGGGCGGCGGGTACGGGCATGGGAGCGGGAATGGTCACGGGGGCGGGGACGGAGGCGGTGAGGGAAGGACGAGGACACCGGGCGGCTCCACTGGCTCGGCGCCGGTCCTGCCCGGCGCATTCCCCGGAGTCTGCGGTCGGCCCGCCCCCGCGGCGGCGCACACGCCTGCCGCCGCGACGACGGTTCACCCATAAATCACTCCGACGGCGGCCTCCCGCGCCCCGTCCCCCAAGTGCGCCCCTTCGGAAGGGGTTTGGCATATGCGCCGACGCGGCTGGTGGTCAGGCCGAGTCCGACGAGCGACTCGGCGAGCCGCACCGCCGCGCCGACCCCGTCGACGACCGGCATGCCGAGCTTCTCGCCGACGGCCCGCTGCAGCCCGGTCATCCCGGCGCAGCCGAGGACGAGCACCTCGGCCCCGGCGTCCCTGGCGCGCTCACCGGCCGCGAGGAACGCCCGGACGGTCCGCTCCTCGTCGCCCAGGTCGAGCACGCCGAGCCCGGTGCCCACGACGACGGCGCAGTTCCGCGCGACGCCCGCCGCGTGCAGGCTGTCCTCGATCTGGCCGCGGGCCCGGTCGAGGGTGGTGACGACGCCGTACCGCCGTCCGAGCAGACAGGCCAGGTGGGCGGCGGCCTCGGTGATGTCGACGACGGGGACGTCGAGGAGCTCCCTGGCGCCCTCGCGGCCGTGCTCGCCGAACCCGGCCATGACCACGGCGTCGTAGGGCTCCCCCGACGCGTCGTGCGCACGCAGCGCGTCGAGGACGGCGGCCGCCGAGAGGTAGCTGTCGAGCCAGCCCTCGGCGGACTCCACGCCCCAGGCGGGGGTGAGCCCGGTGACGGTGGTGCCTGCGGACGCCGCGTCGCGCGCGCCCCGCACGATCTCCTCGGTCATCGACCGCGTCGTGTTGCAGTTGGTGACGACGATGCGCACGCGCCTCAGCCCTCCGCCCCGGTGGCGGAACCGGTGGCGGAACCGGCCACGGCACCGGCCGCCGCCCGTTCCGACCGGCACAGCCCCGCGTACAGCAGCGCCGCCGCCACCGTCCCGATGAACCAGGAGTAGGGCGCGACCTGGTCGAAGAACGGCACGAGCGCGCAGACGGCCGCCGCGCCCGCCGTCGGCAGGAAGGCCCACAGCGCCCGGGGATTGACGCCCTTGCGGTAGTAGTACGCCGATCCCGGCTCGGCGCTGAACAGCGCCTCCTCGTCGATGCGTCCGCGCTTCACCCAGTAGTAGTCGACCGCGATGATGCCGAACAGCGGTCCGAGGAAGGCGCCGAGGCCGCCGAGGAAGTAGTTGACGACGGTCGGGTTGGAGTAGAGGTTCCACGGCGTGACGAGCAGCGCGGCGACCGTGGAGATGATCCCGCCGATCTTGAAGGTGATCTTCTGCGGCCAGACGTTGGCCAGGTCGTACGCGGGCGAGACGAAGTTGGCGACGATGTTCACGCCCATCGTGGCGACGGCGAAGGTGAGCGCGCCGAAGACGAGGACCCAGGTGTTGCCGATCTCGGCGACGAGTTCGGCGGGGTCGGTGATGGCCTTGCCGAAGACTTCGAGGCTGCCCGCCGTGACGATCACCGAGAGGATGACGAAGGCCGTCGAGTTGATGGGCAGGCCCCAGAAGTTGCCGCGCTTGACGGTGCGGTAGTCGGGGGCGAAGCGCGAGAAGTCGCAGAAGTTGAGCATCAGCGTGCCGTAGGTGGCGAGGATGAGGCCGATCGCGCCGAACCACTGCCGGACCTGTTCCCCCGTGGAGACCGGGTGCGGGGTCGAGGTGAGCGAGATGGTCCACCCCGCCTTCCAGAGGACCCACACGGCGAGGGCGATCATCACGATCCAGATGGCGGGGCCGCAGAAGTCCTGGAACTTGCGTACGGACTCCATGCCCCGGGTCATGATCAGCCCCTGCACCAGCCACAGGGCGACGAACGAGCACCAGCCGAGGGCGTGCAGCCCGAGGAAGGAGTGCTCGGTCCACGGCTCCAGGCCGGGGAAGGCAGCGATCAGCATGACGTTGACCGCGATGGAGGCGAGATAGGTCTGGATGCCGTACCACATGATGGCGATCACGGCCCGGATGAGGGCGGGGATGTTGGCGCCCCAGACGCCGAAGCTGATGCGGCTGACGACGGGGAACGGCACGCCGTGGCGCTGGCCGACGCGCCCCATCAGATTCATTCCGGCGTAGATGAGCACGAAGCCGACGAGGAGCGAGGTGAAGATCTGCCAGACGTTGAGGCCGAGCACCAACAGGCCCGCGGCGAAGGTGTAGTTGCCGAGGTTGTGGACGTCGGACATCCACAGGGCGAAGAGGTCGAAGACCTTCCACTTGCGTTCGGCCGTGGGGGCGAGGTCTTCGTTGGTGAGGCGGGGATCGGGGACAAAGGCGGGCGCTTCGGTGCGTTGGGCGAGGGACACGGGGCCTCCTGGAGGGGGACGGAGGTGCGGCACGCTGTGACCCTTTGGTATGCCAAACTTTGGTATACCAAAGATGCCGTCATGTTCCCGCCACCGATGGCGCCCGGCAATGTCCGTACGGTTACGAATCGGTAAATCGACGCGGGGTTCGGCCATGATGGACGTCATGACGACCGTGGAGCAGCCGCTGGGTGCCGTACGCGAACGCGTGCTCGCCGAGCTGCGGCAGGAGATCATCGCCGGGCGCCTGGGACCGGGCGACCGGCTGGTCGAGCGTGAACTCGCCGACCGCTTCGGGGTGTCCAGGGTGCCCGTGCGCGAGGCGATCCGCGCCCTGGTCGCCGAGGGCTTCGTCACCTTCGAGACGCCGCGCAGGACCGTGGTGCGCCCCCTGACCCGTACGGACGTGTCCGAACTCTTCGAGCTGCGCGAGGCGTTGGAGGTCTATGCGGCGGGGCGCGCGGCCGAGCGGGCCACGAAGGAGGGCCTCGCGGAGCTGAAGTCCCTGCTCGGCCTGGCCGCGAAGGCGACGCGCACGGCGGACGCCGAGGCGATCACGGACATCAACACCCGCTTCCACGACCGCATCCTCGCGATGGCGGGCAACTCCCTGCTCACCTCGGTGATGGAGCCGGTCGACGGCCGTCTGCGCTGGATGACCCGGCGCAACGAGGAGTGGCCGCACCTCCTCGCCGAGCACCGCGAGCTGTACGAGGCGGTGGCGTCCGGCGACGCGGAGCGGGCGCGCGCGCATGCGCTGGCGCACGTGCGGACGAATTACGAGTCGACGGTCCGGCACCTCTTCGGCGAGGGCGAGGAGGGTGGGGGCCAGCAGAACGGGGAGGGCGACGCGGATCAGGCCTGACGGAACCGGTCCGTCGCCGCCACCAGCTCCTCCGTGATGCCGCGCGCCCCCGCGTCGTGCCCCGCGAGGTCGACCAGGACCAACTCGCTGCCGGGCCACGCCTGGTGGAGCCGCCACGGGATGCCGACGAGGTTCCCGAGGTCCAGGCTGCCCTGCACCAGCACCCCCGGAATCCCCCGGAGGGACTCCGCGTCCCGCAGGACGACCTCGTCGCCGCCCAGCCAGTGGTCGTGGGCCCAGTAGTGCGTGACGGTGCGTGCGAAACCGGCCCGGAACGCCGCGTCCTCGTAGCGCGGCACGGACCGCGGCGGCGCCGGAACGCACGCCGTCTCCCAGTCCGTCCAGGCCCGCGCGGCGGTGGCCCGCACATCCGGGTCCGGCGACTCCAGGAGCCGGTTGTAGGCGGCGGCCAGATCCCCGTCCCGCTCCCCCTCCGGCACCCCGTCGCGGAACGACTCCCACGCCTCGGGGAAGATCCGCCCAAGCCCCCGCGTCAGGAGGTCCACCTCGGCGCGGCTGCCCGTGGCGATCCCCGTGAGGACCAGTTCCGAGACCCGGTCCGGGTGCGTCTGCGCGTACCGCAGGCCCAGCACGGACCCGAACGAGACGCCCCACACGAGCCACCGCTCGATGCCCAGGTGGCGCCGCAGCAGCTCCAGGTCGGCGGTCAGGTGCTTGACCGTGTTGACGCCCATGTCGGTCGCCGGGTCGCTCGCGTGCGGTGTGGACCGGCCTGCGCCGCGCTGGTCGAGCAGGACGATCCGGTACGCGTCGGGGTCGAAGTACCTGCGGAAGAAGGGCGTGCAGCCGGATCCGGGGCCGCCGTGCAGCACCACGGCGGGCTTGCCGTGCGGATTGCCGCAGGCCTCCCAGTACACGCGGTTGCCGTCGCCGACGTCGAGCATGCCGTGGTCGTAGGGTTCGATGTCCGGATAGAGGCCCATCGGGGCAGCGTAACGGCGCCCCCCGTCACTCCGCCTTCGCGTTTCGCATGCGCCCGTAGGCGTACACGCAGCCCGCGAGCGCCAGGTCGGAGAGGAGCATGAAGCCGATCGAGTACGAGTCCTTGGCGCTGTAGATCGCACCCATGACCAGCGGCGGCAGGAACCCGCCGAGACCGCCGACCGCGCCCACGATGCCCGTGACGGAGCCGACCTGCGGCTGCGGGGTGACCTGGGAGACGAGGGCGAAGACGCTGCCGCTCGCGGTGCCGAGGCCCGCCGCCATGAACAGGAAGCAGATCGTGCCCATCGGGTTCAGCGTCGGGTCGAAGGCCTGCATGACGGCGAAGAGGGCGACGACCGCGAGGGCGACCGTGGTGACCGTGGCCGGGTGGATCCGGTCGGAGAGCCAGCCGCCGATGGGCCGGAAGATCACGGTGACGAGTGCGAAACCGGCCGCCTTGGTGCCCGCGTCGGTGGGCGAGAGGTCGTACCAGGTCTTCAGGTACGTGGGCAGGTACACCCCGAAGGCGACGATGCCGCCGAAGCCGATCGCGTAGAGGGCGGAGAGCTCCCACGTGACCCTCAGGTGCCCCGCCTGCCCGAGCCGGGTGCCGAGGGAACTGGTGGGGATCGGCCGGTCGGGGCGGTCGGTGATGAGGAGCGCGGCGAGCACCGCGAAGGCGGCGAGCGCGATCGCCACGATGATGAACGGCAGATTCTCGCCGTGCTTGGCGATGCGCGGGGTGAAGTAGCCGGAGAGCGCCACACCGCCCATGCCCATGCCGAAGACGCCGAGGGCGAAGCCCCTGCGGGCGGGCGGGAACCACGAGTTCACCAGCGGGATGCCGATGGCGAACGTCGTACCGCCGAGGCCGAGCAGGAAACCGACCGCCAGCATCGCGCCGAAGCTGTGCTTGGCCGGAATGATGAGCAGCACCGGGATGATCGTGAGCGCCGAGACGAGCGGGAACATCTTCCGGGCGCCGTAGCGGTCGGTGAGCGCGCCGACCGGGACGCGGCCCAGCGAGCCGACGATCACCGGCACGGCGACCAGGAGCGACTGTTCGAAGGAGCTCAGGTTCAGCCGGTCCTTGAAGTCGCTGCCGAGCGGCGCCACCAGGTCCCACGCCCAGAAGGTCAGCGTGAACCCGAGGGTGGCCAGGGCCAGGTTGCGATAGGCCGCACCGGACGGCTTGGCCGCGGGGGCGCTTGCGGGCTTGGCTGCGCGAGTCTCGTCCACGTCCTCACGCTAGGAATCGGCGCCCGGCCCGGCTAGCTCTGCTGGGCCGTTCGGGTGCAGACCGGCCACGGAGGCCGCCGTGCGCAGCGCCTCCCGCAGCATGCCCGGCGTGAGGCGCCCGGTGAACGTGTTGCGCTGGCTGACGTGGAAACAGCCGAAGACGTCGAGCGGCTCCTGGTCCTGGCCGCCCGCGAGCCGTGCGTGCGCTCCGTGCCCGAAGGCCGGGCGCGGCTTCGGCACCTGCCAGCCCGCCGCGGTGAAGGCGGGGAACGCGGCCTGCCAGCCGAAGCCGCCGAGCACGATCACCGCCCGGAGCGTCGGGGCGAGCAGTTGCAGCTCGCTCACCAGCCAGGCGCGGCAGGTGTCGCGCTCCTGTGTGGTGGGCTTGTTGGCGGGCGGCGCGCAGTGCACGGGCGAGGTGATGCGGGTGCCGTACAGCGTCAGGCCGTCGTCGGCGCGCTCCGCCGTGGGACGGGAGGCGAGCCCGACGTCGTACAGCGCGGGAAAGAGGAAGTCGCCCGAGCGGTCGCCGGTGAACATCCGGCCCGTGCGGTTGGCGCCGTGCGCGGCGGGCGCGAGGCCGACGATCAGGAGCGCGGCGTCGTGCGGCCCGAAGCCGGGCACGGGCCGCCCCCAGTACTCCTGGTCGGCGAAGGCCGCGCGCTTGGTGCGCGCGACCTCCTCGCGCCACTCGACGAGACGGGGGCAGGCGCGGCACCCGGTGAGGCGCCGGTCCAGTTCACTCAGGCCGTCCATGTCCACCACCGTACGGACGCCGACACCGTACGTACGCCGACACCGGCGCCGCGCCCGCTCAGGTCACCGCGGCACCCAGCGCCACGAACCCGCAGATCAGCACGGCGAGCAGGGCCAGCAGCGGCCACACGAACCGCAGGTACTTGTCGTAGCCGACCTTCGCGAGCGCCACACCGCCGATGGTCACGGCCGTCGTCGGCACCCACAGGTTCATCCAGCCGCTGGCCGCCTGCCAGGCCGTCACGACGACCGCGCGCGAGACACCGGCGAAGTCGGCGAGCGGGGCGAGGATCGGCATGGCGAGCGTGGCGTGCCCCGAGGTGGAGGGGATCAGGAAGGCGAGCGGCAGGTTCACCAGGAAGACGATGACCGCGAAGAGCCCGGACGACGTCCCCTTCACGACCCCCTCGATGGAGTGCAGCACGGTGTCCGTGATCTTCGAGTTGTTCATGATCGTCGTGACGCCGCGGGCGAGCAGGATGACCAGCGCGGGCGAGACGAAATCGGCCGCGCCCTGGATGATCGTCGAGCTGAGCTTCTGCTCCCCCATCCGCGCGACGATCCCGACGAGCACCGCCGCGCACAGGAAGAGCGCGGCCAGCTGCGGGAAGGACCAGCCGAGTTCGAAGCCGTACGGCGTCGCGTCGGCCTTGCCCGTCAGCGCACTCGACCAGGGCACGACCGAGAAGATCATGAAGGCGAAGACGAGTGCCGTGGTGACGAGCACCGCCTTGTGCAGACCGGTGAGTTCGGGGACCCCCGAGACCCCAGCGGCCCCGGCGGTGCCCGCGGCGGCCTCCCCGCGGTCCCGGTCGCCCGGCAGGAAGCCGGACAGCGAGCGCTCCGGATCGCGCCGGACGCGCTGCGCGTAGCGGATGACGTACGCGACGGTGACCCCGGTCAGCACGACCCACATGGCGGAGCGCAGCACGATGCCGTCGCCGAGGGAGATGCCCGCGGCGGACGAGGCGACGCCCGTCGCGAAGGGGTTCACGGTCGAGCACAGCACACCGACCCCCGCGCCGAGGATGATCGCGCCGACGGCGGTCATGCGGTCGTACCCGAGGGCGAGCATCAGCGGCACGATCAGCCCGTAGAAGCCGAGCGTCTCCTCCGCGAAGCCCTCGACCGTGCCGAGGACGGAGAACACGACCATGACGCCCGCGATGAGCAGCGCCCCGCGCTCGCGCAGCCGGTGTGCGAGCCGTCCGATGCCGCGGTCGAGGGCGCCGGTCGCGAAGACGACGGTGATGAAGGCGCCGATGGCGAGGACGAAGAGGAAGACACCGGCGCTGCCGTACAGCGAGCCGACGTTGTCGGGCGCGACCAGCGAGGTCTTCTCGTCCTGGATGCCGTAGAGCCCGTTGACGGGTGACAGGAAGAGGTCGTTGAGGCGGTCGACGAAGGACTGCCCGGAGTCGACGCGGTGGTAGGTGCCCTCGACGGGGGCGCCCGACTTGTTGCGGTCGTACTGCCCCGAGGGGATGAGGAAGGCGAGCAGCCAGACGGCGACGGTGACGATCGCGAGGACGGTCAGGGCGCTGGGGAAGGTGAACTTGCCCTTTCCTGGCGGACTTTCACCCGCCTCCTTCGGCTCTCCCGGCTCGTTCGGCCCTCCTGGCTCGTTCGACCCTCCCGTCCCCCCACCCACAGGCGTCTCTGTCGTGCTCACGCGGCACCGCCTCCCGACTGCCGGAACCCGTCGGCGTACTCCCGTACGAAGGCGCACATGGCGACGACCGTGCTGCGCAGCTCCGAGAAGAGGACCCGCTCGTTCGGGGCGTGCAGATTGCACATGCTGTCCTGCGCCCCGAACAGCAGCACCTCGGCGCCGGGCGCCGCCTTCGCGAGCCCGTTGACCAGCGGAATGGAACCGCCGGTCGCCACGTACGAGGCGTCCTGCCCCCAGCCCTCCCGCAGCGCGGCGAGCGCGGCGCGGTAGGCGGGCCCGCCGGTGGCCGCCTCGTACCCGGGGCCGGTGTCGCCGGGCGTGACGGTGAGCGGAACGCCGAAGGGCCTGAGCGAACGCAGGTGCTCGACGAGCCTGCCCTGCGCCTCCCGCGGGTCCTGCTTCGGATGGAAGCGGAGATTCAGCTTGGCCCTGGCGTACGGCACCACGGCGGAGGCGGCGTGCTCCACGCTCGGTGCGTCAAGGCCGATGACGGTGATCGCGGGTCCGCTCCACAGCCGCTCGCCGATGCTGCCGCTGCCGATGAGCGGCACCTCCTCGCGCACGCCGGCGAGCGAGCGGAACTCCTCCTCCGTGTACGACGTCCCACTCCACTCCTCGCGCCGCAGCCCTTCGACGGCGACGTCGCCGTGGACGTCGTGCAGGGTGGCGAGGGCCTTCAGGAGAACGAGCAGCGCGTCGGGCGCCGCGCCGCCGAACTCCCCGCTGTGGCGCGGTTCGTCGAGGGTGCGGACCTCGACCGTGACCTCGGCGGCGCCGCGCAGGCCGGTGGTGAGGGTGGGGGTGCCGGGGCGCAGGTTGCCGAGGTCGGCGATGACCATGGCGTCGCAGGCGAACCGCTCGGGGTCGGAGGGCGGGTAGTCGTCGAAGGCGCTGCCGTACTCCTCCTGCCCCTCGATGACGATCTTGATCCCGACCGGCGGCCGCCCCTCGAACGCCCGCACCATCCCGAGGTGCGCGATGACGTTGGACTTGTCGTCCGCGATGCCCCGGGCGCGCAGCCCGCCCTCGACCGGCGTCGGCTCGAAGGGCGGGGACTTCCAGAGCGACGCGTCGCCGGGCGGCTGCACGTCGTAGTGGCCGTAGAGCAGGACGGTCGGCGCGTCCGGCGACGGGGGCAGGATCTCCCCGTAGATCACCGGGGCGGTGTCCGGCAGGTCGAGCCGCTCGACGTGCGGGACCCCGGCGTCCCGCAGCAGCCCCGCCACCAGATCGTGCGCCTCCTCCACCGGTTCGGCGGGGAATCCGGGGAACGCGATCGAGGGGATCGCGGCGAGCCGTTCCAGGTCGGCGCGGAGTCCGTCCATCAGACCGTCGACGGTGGCTTCGAAAGACGTCATGGGCAGCACTCCTGGGAGTCGCGTGTCATGTCCTCATGTCCGGACCTTTTTGTTGCGATCGGTCCGAATTATCGGCGTCCGAGGTCAGCGGTTTCCGGACGGCTCGCCGGGAGGCGGACATGCCACGCCGAAGCCGGACTAAGGTCGACACATGGCTTCGGAGACTTCAGGAGACGGCGGATCGGGCGGTGGCACGGGCGCAAGCGGCCCGGCGGGCGAGGGCTCGGTGCGCGTCGACAGCTGGATCTGGTCGGTCCGCCTGGCCAAGACCCGCTCGGCGGGCTCCACCGCGTGCAAGGGCGGCCACGTCCGGGTCAACGGTGAGCGAGTCAAGCCCGCGTACGGAGTGCATGTGGGCGACGAGGTACGCGTGCGGCAGGCGGGCGGCCGGGAGCGGATCGTCGTCGTGAAGCGCCTCATCCGCAAGCGCGTCGGCGCACCGGTCGCCATCGAGTGCTACGTCGACAACTCGCCGCCTCCGCCGCCCCGCGAGGCGGTCGCCCCCGCGGGCATCCGCGACCGGGGCGCAGGACGCCCCACCAAGCGGGACCGCCGCGACATGGAACGGCTCCGGGGAGCGGAGGGCCAGGCCCCGGCTCCTGGGCCCCACTGACGGATCTCAGCCGGATCCCAGTCAAGTCCTCAGCGGGAGGAGCCCAGGCCTCGCAGGCGGGCGACCAGCTCGGTCGTCTCGCCGCGCCTCGCCCAGGCGATCCACGCCAGCGGCAGGATCAGGATCACCGGCGTGGCCGCGTTCTCACCGCCGAGCGCGGTGACGGTCACGACGAACGCGCCGATCATCAGGCCGATGAACGCCGTGGCGGCGATCGAGGAGAGCAGCGGGAGCAGCAGCGCGATCCCGCCGAGCAGTTCCAGGGCGCCGATGGTGTACATCCCCGGCGCCCCCCAGCCGAGCTTGTCGAAGGACTCGACGGCGGTGGGGTGCGCGATCAGCTTCGGGGCGCCGCTGGCGACGGCGAAGAACACGCCGAGCAGCACCTGTACGGCGCGCAGGGCGACACGGGCGCCGCGGCCACGGATGCCCGTACGGGGACGGGGAAGCGGCGAAACGGTGGCGTGAGCGGTGGTGGCGGGAGTGGTCGCGGGGACGGTGGCGGACATCATGGTCTCCTCGGGCTGTTGTGCTGTCACCGTTGAAGACCGGTCGCCCGCCCCGAACTCATCGCTGGGCGCGCGACCTCATCCCACGGGCACGGCCCGCACCCAAATGCCGTCCTCCGTCAGGTACTCGGCGACCTTCAGGCCCGCCTCCGCCAGCGCCTCCTCGAACTGCTCCCGGTCGAGCGGCCTGGCCCGGAACGTCTGGGTCCATACGGCGTCCGGGAACACGTACTCCGCGCGGACCTCGTTCACGCCGTCGCCGACCGGCTCCGCCGAGACGATCCGGACCGTATAGCCGCTCGGGTCGACGCGCTCCCTCGGCAGGTCCGTGTGGTAGTCCGCGCCCTCTCGCTGGATCAGCACACAGCCCTGGTCCGTGACGTGGTTCCGGCAGGCGCGGAGCATGCCGCGCCGGACCGCCGTGTCGCCGCTGTGCACGAGGAACGACCCGAGCATCACCACGCTGAACTTCTCGTCCAGGTCGAGCTTCTCGATGGGGCTGCGCACCGTCCGCACCCCGCCGTCGAGCACGGCGACCTTCTCCAGCATCTCGGCGGACTCATCCACGGCCGTCACCCGGAACCCCCGCTCAAGGAGCGGACGGGTCACCCGGCCCGCACCGCAGCCCAGTTCCAGAATGTGCGCCCCCGCGGGCACGGCGGCCTCGATGACATCGGGCTCGCTCCCCACGGCCAGGCGCGTGTACAGCTCGACCGCGCAGCCGTCCGGCGTGATCGCGCCGGGTCCCGTTCCCTCGTATCCCTCACGCATCTGCAGGCTCATGCCCGCCCAACGAAGCCCGCCGGGCCCCCGTTCCCGTCCCCCGCACGGACCCGCCCGCTACAGCGGAAACCAGCCATGCCCTCCGTACCAGTGGCCGCCCGCCCGCAGATGGTCGCCCACGGCCCTCTCCACCCGCGTGCGCCTGGGAAGTTCGGCCACCGGCAGGTCCCGGTCGCCGAAGACGAAGGCGACGGGGTCGCCGTCCGACGGCTCCTGCCCGTACCCGGTCGCCGGACGGAATCGCTGCTGGAAGCGGACGATGTTCGAGTCCGCGGGGAGGTACGTCGCCAACTGCGGGTCGAGCAGCCAGGAGTGGCAGACGGCTGTCTCGAACCGTTCCTCGGGGAAGTGGCGCGCGAAGAACTCCCGCGCCCTGGATATCGACCGGTCGCAGGCCTCGGGCGTCAACGCGCCCCGGAAATCGGTGATGTGGACGTTCAGACACGGGTCTCCGGGGCCCGCCCGGTGCCCGGCCGCCGCCGTCGCGCCGCCCATGCGCGCGCCCAGCACGGCACGCTGGAACTGCAGCCGCCCCAACTGGTAGAGCTCGCCCCGGAAGTGCAGGCCGATCCAGTCCGGCACGAGGAGGCCCCGGCTGCCGCGCGCCCTGCGGTGCACCGCCATGTGGCGCCCGAGGTCGGCAAGGGTGCGGCGCGAGACGTCGTCGGAGATGCCGCGGCTTCGGTGGTACGCCCGCACGTGCTCCAGCGCCGCCACGTACACGTACACGAAGAAGCAGCGCCCGAGCTCTCCCCAGGCCTCGGGCAGCAGCGGGAGGCGGCAACCGCCGACCCTCCCCAGGTCGCGCACGACGGCGTCCACACAGCGGTCCAGCAGCCAGCGCGCCTCCGGGTCCGCCCACAGACGGCCGCGCAGCGCCACGAGAGGGTTGATGTCCTCGTGCGGCACGGCGAGGTCGAGGAGCACCTCCGGCAGCTCGTCGGCGTCCGGAAGCACCGCCGCGGCCCGTGGCTCCCCCGCGCCCTCCAGCTCGCCCAGCCACGCGGCGAGCCTCTCGTCGGACCTGAGCGCTTCCAGCACGTTCCCACCCTCTTTATCCTGTGAAGGAGGAGATGACCTCCCATGATGCGCACAGGCAGTGAACCGGTGACCGCACGCAGTCCCCTGCGGATGCGGTTCTGGTTCAGCGTATGGGGCCTGATCTGGGCCGCCTTCGGCACCGTGGCCTTCGCGCTCACCGGCCGGACGGGCTGGGCGGCGGCGTGCGGGGCCCTGCTGCTCGTGGTCGTCGCCGACCTGGCGTGGGTCGTACACCGAATCCGGCAGGGCCCGCACTACCAGCCGGGCAGGGACGTCCCGCCGTACGCACCACCGCACGAACCGCCGTACGAACCACCGGACGCCCCCTAGGGCACTGCTCGCCTACTCCTCGTCGAAGCGGGCCGCCGCCAGATAGTCCGGCTGCGGATCGAGGGCCGCCGCGAGCCGGAAGTGGCGCCGCGCCTGATCGGGCCGCGAGCCGCGCTCGTAGGTACGGGCGAGGGCGAAGTGCGCGAACGCGTTGTCCGGCTCGCGCTCCAGGACGATGCTGAACTCCAGCTCGGCGGCGCGCAGTTGCGCGGCGGCGAAGAAGGCGCGCGCCCGCAGCAGACGGGCCGCGGTGTTCTCGGGGTGGGCGGCGATGACATTGTCGAGCAGCTTCACCGCGCCGCGCGGATCCCGGGCGGCAAGAAGCTGTTCAGCCGCCCGGAAATCGATGACATGGGTCTCCGGGGTGATTTCGGGCACGCCGGACTCCTTCCCTCGCTCCCCCGTGTCAACGCCCGCCGCACACCCGCCTATTCCGCACGGACGTGAAATCACACCCCACGCGCGCGGGACGGGCTCTCAGCGCACCGCGACGGCGAGGACGGCCCCCAGCACCACGAGTGCCGCGCCCGCGCCGACGAAGGCCCGGTCGAGGCCGGTGCGCTCGCCGCCGATCAGCACGGTCTCGCGCGGATCCCCGATGTCGTACGCGATCCCGACCCGGTCCCCCGCGGCGAGCGGCCTGCGACGGCTCGGCGGCACGGGCGACACCACCTCGACGACGCGTCCGTCGCCCGTCTCGAACTGCAGCGTGGGCCGTTCGGCGCCGGGCAGCGCCGCCTTCACCAGGGCGTGGGTGACGGCTCCCGCGGTGGTGATGCGCCGCGTCTGCCGCAGCCCGTACGCACCGGCAAGCGCCGCGACAAGACCTCCCAGAACCGTGAACGCCGCCAGAACGACCACTGCCCCGCCCTCCCCGAGCGTGCGCGCCCCGCACCGAGGCGCAGGCCCCATCCGCATGCGCCTGCCGCATGCGCCACCCGCAGCCGCAGCCGCAGCCGCGGTCACAGTCTCTGCCGCTGCCGTGCCGCTAGTCGCGTGCCCTGCGCGCGAGGTCGGCCCAGACCTCGCCGACCCGCTCCGCCAGACCGTCCAGCGGACCGTCGTTGTCGATCACGATGTCCGCGATCTCCAGGCGCTTCTCGCGGGTGGCCTGCGCGGCCATCCGCGCGCGGGCGTCCTCCTCGCTCATGCCGCGCAGCCGCACCAGACGGTCCAGCTGGGTCTCGGGGCTCGCGTCGACGACGACCACGAGGTCGTACAGCGGCGCGAGGCCGTTCTCGGCGAGGAGGGGCACGTCGTGGACGACGACGGCGTCGCCGGACGCGGCCTGTTCGAGCTCGGCGGAGCGGGCGCCCACCAGGGGGTGCACGATCGCGTTCAGGGCGGCCAGCTTCTCCGCGTCCGCGAAGACGACCGCGCCGAGCCTCGGCCGGTCCAGCGAGCCGTCCGGCGCGAGGACCTCCCGCCCGAAGGCGTCGACGACAGCCGCGAGACCGGGAGTTCCGGGCTCCACGACCTCACGCGCGATCTTGTCCGCGTCGATCAGAACGGCACCGGACGCGACGAGCAGCCGCGACACTTCACTCTTGCCGGCGCCGATTCCGCCGGTCAGACCAACCTTCAGCATGACCGGAAGCTTAGGCCCTGGCGTTACGCGTCGCCCTCCCGCTCGGCAAGGAACCGTTCGAAGTCACGGCCGATCTCGTCAGCCGACGGGATGTCCAGCGGCTCGGCGAGCATGTTGCCCCGCTCCTGCGCGCCCGCCGCCGCGTCGTACTGGTGCTCAAGTCCCTGGACGAGCGCGACGAGTTCCTCGTCGCCCTCCTGGATCTGCCGGTCGATCTCGGTCTGCGTCCGGTGCGCCTCGGTGCGCAGTCCGTGGGCGACGGTGGGCAGCACCAGACCGGTCGCGGCCGTGATGGCCTCCAGGACCGTGAGGGCGGCGTCGGGGTACGCGGAGCGCGCGATGTAGTGCGGCACGTGCGCGGCGACGCCGAGCACGTCGTGGCCCGCCTCCAGGAGGCGGTACTCCACCAGGGCGGCGGCGCTGCCCGGCACCTGCGCCTCGTCGAAGGGGCTGCGGTGGCCCGGCACCAGGTCGGTGCGGTTGCCGTGCGGTGTGAGGCCCACGGGGCGCGTGTGCGGTACGCCCATGGGGATGCCGTGGAAGTTCACGGAGAGCCGCACGCCGAGCCGCTCCACTATCTGCTGGACGGCCGCGGCGAAACGTTCCCACTCGATGTCGGGCTCGGGCCCGGAGAGCAGCAGGAAAGGTGCGCCGGTCGCGTCCTGGACGAGGCGGACGTCGAGCGTCGGCACCTCGTAGTCGCTCCAGCGGTCGCGCCGGAAGGTGAGCAGCGGGCGGCGGGCGCGGTAGTCGACGAGCCGGTCGTGGTCGAACTTGGCCACCACCTGCCCGGGAAGGCTGTCCGTGAGCCGCTCGACGATCTGGTCGCCGGTTTCGCCCGCGTCGATGTATCCGTCGAAGTGGTAGAGCATGACAAGTCCGGCCGACTCCTGGGCGAGCGCCATGTCGACGACGGCGAGGCCCTTCGGCTCCCATGCGTACAAACCCTGCGGATCAAGCACTGTGACCGCTCCTCCTCGTGTTCGTAGTGAAGAACACGCGCAGCGTCACGAGCATTCCCGGCCGACCCTTCACAGCCATCGAGTTGAAGAGCTGGTCCATACCTTGACGCGGACATGCCGCAGCTCTACGTTCATAGGCACATCCAGAGTTCACGTACAAGAACACAGAAGTGCCGTGCACGCCGAGAACACCCACCGGACCCACCGGACCCACCGGACCCACCGGACCCACCGGACCCACCGACGGGAAGGCCACCCCCCCCATGCGCACCCGACGCCCCCTGCTCACCGCCCTGTTCGCCGCGACGGCCGCCACCGGAGGCCTGACCATGGCCTCGGCCGCGACCGCCTCGACCGCACCGGCGCGGACCATCGAGGTCTCCACGGCCGCCGAACTGAAGACGGCGCTCGCCGACGCCTCCCCCGGCGACACGATCCAGCTCGCCGACGGAACGTACTCCGGGAACTTCAAGACCACCGTGGCGGCGAGCGCCAACTCCAGGATCACGCTGACCGGTTCGTCGAAGGCCGTGCTCACGGCGGGCGGCGGCTACGGCCTGCACCTGAACGGCGCCGCGTACTGGACGGTGAAGGGCGTCACCGTGACCGGCGGCCAGAAAGGCATCATGATCGACTCCGCGAGGGGCGTCGTCGTGGACACCGTCACGGTCCACGGCCTCGACATGGAGGGCGTCCACTTCCGGAAGTCGAGCAGCGACGGCGTGATCAAGAACTCGCGGATCTACGACACCGGGAACGACGACCGCGGCATGGGAGAGGGCGTCTACGTCGGCTCCGCCAACACGCTCTCCGACAAGAGCGACAACGTACAGATCCTCGGCAACACCATCGGCCCGGACGTGGGCGGCGAGGCGGTCGACCTCAAGGAGGGCACCACGGGCGGCAAGGTCTCGGGCAACACGTTCGACGGCAAGGGCCTGACCGGCAACAACTACGACGACTCGTGGATCGACGTGAAGGGCAACAACTACGTCGTCGAGAACAACACGGGCAAGAACACCACGAACAACGGCTACGAGACCCACTCCCAGCAGTCCGGCTGGGGCTGCGGCACGGTCTTCCGCGGCAACAAGTCGACCCTGACGGGCGCGACGGGCGACAAGCAGCTGGCGATCAACGTGACGAACTACAGCGGCAGCTGCAAGACGACGGTCTACGCGAGCAACACGGTGACGGACGGCAAGGGCCTGACGAACATAACGGTGACGCCATAGAGGCAAGGCCCGAAGGGCCAAGCCTTCAGGGGCGCGGGGAACTGCGCACCCAGCCCCCACCAAGCCGCACCCGAACCCGAAAACAAAGAAGCGGGCCCGCACCTCCGAAGAGGTGCGGGCCCGCAACGTTCAACCGCTACTACCGCCTAGAGGCGAGAGTCAGCTCTGACCGCCGGCAAGCTTCTCACGAAGCGCGGCAAGCGCCTCGTCCGAAGCAAGGGCGCCGGAGTTGTCGTCCGACTCCGAGGAGTACGAACCGCCGCCGCCGCCACCGCCGGTGCCGGCGGCCGGAGCCGCGCCACCGGGCGCAGCCGCGCCCTCGGCCTCGGCCTGAGCGTCGGCCTCGCGGGACTTGATGACCTGGGCCTGGTGCTGCTCGAAGCGCGTCTGCGCCTCGGCGTACTGACCCTCCCAAGCCTCACGCTGGGTCTCGAAGCCCTCGAGCCAGTCGTTCGTCTCGGGGTCGAAGCCCTCGGGGTAGATGTAGTTGCCCTGGTCGTCGTAGGACGCGGCCATGCCGTACAGGGTCGGGTCGAACTCGACGGCCGACGGGTCGGCACCGAAGGACTCGTTGGCCTGCTTGAGGCTCAGCGAGATCCGGCGACGCTCGAGGTCGATGTCGATGACCTTGACGAAGATCTCGTCGTTGACCTGGACGACCTGCTCCGGGATCTCCACGTGGCGCTCGGCCAGCTCGGAGATGTGGACCAGGCCCTCGATGCCCTCGTCGACGCGCACGAACGCACCGAACGGAACGAGCTTGGTGACCTTACCGGGAACGACCTGCCCGATCTGGTGCGTGCGGGCGAACTGCTGCCACGGGTCTTCCTGCGTCGCCTTGAGCGACAGGGAGACACGCTCGCGGTCCATGTCCACGTCGAGAACCTCGACGGTGACTTCCTGGCCGACCTCGACAACCTCGGAGGGGTGGTCGATGTGCTTCCAGGACAGCTCGGACACGTGCACGAGACCGTCGACGCCGCCGAGGTCCACGAACGCACCGAAGTTGACGATCGAGGAAACGACGCCGGAGCGGACCTGGCCCTTCTGCAGGGTCGTGAGGAAGGTCTGGCGGACCTCGCTCTGGGTCTGCTCGAGCCAGGCACGGCGGGACAGGACCACGTTGTTGCGGTTCTTGTCCAGCTCGATGATCTTGGCCTCGAGCTCCTTGCCCACGTAAGGCTGGAGGTCGCGGACGCGGCGCATCTCGACGAGGGAGGCCGGCAGGAAGCCACGGAGGCCGATGTCGAGGATGAGACCACCCTTGACGACCTCGATGACGGTACCGGTGACGATGCCGTCTTCTTCCTTGATCTTCTCGATCGTGCCCCAGGCACGCTCGTACTGAGCGCGCTTCTTGGACAGGATCAGACGGCCTTCCTTGTCCTCCTTCTGGAGAACCAGGGCCTCGATCTCGTCACCGACGGCGACGACCTCGTTCGGGTCGACGTCGTGCTTGATGGAGAGCTCGCGGCTCGGGATGACGCCTTCGGTCTTGTAACCGATGTCGAGCAGGACCTCGTCCCGGTCGACCTTCACGATGACGCCGTCGACGATGTCGCCGTCGTTGAAGTACTTGATCGTCTCGTCGATCGCGGCGAGGAAGGCTTCCTCGTTACCGATGTCGTTGACCGCTACCTGCGGAGTGGTGGCGGTGGTCTCGGTGCTGCTCGTCATGTGGGTAAGGGCTCCGGTACGGACATTGAAGTCGTAGGTACTGCAACGCGCCGGAGCCGATTTCGCTCTGAAGAAGCCGGACAGCCTAGGAAGCGCGACTTCCGCGAAACGGAAGGCGCCTCGACAACCGAGGGGACATACAACAGACGCGAGCGCAGCCTGCTATGTCTGAGGAGCGCAGGCTCGCAGCGCAACTTGTAGCATACGGGGGCAGCCGGACAGGGTCAATGCGCGAAGGCGCACACCCGGGGCGGATCGCCGCATACCCGGCACAAAACCTGTCGCATGAGGCCACACGGGCCGCACTGCGCCCCCTTCGCGACGAGGTTCAAGGGAAGACACGGAAGATTACGACCATGGAGACGATCATCCAAGACTCCGAGCCGTCCGAGCCCGAGGCCACCAGGCGTGACGCCAACGTCACGGAGAGCAGTCGCGCGAACCGCGGCTGGTGGGACCGGAACGCCGACGACTACCAGATCGAGCACGGCACGTTCCTCGGGGACGACCGCTTCGTGTGGGGTCCCGAAGGGCTCGACGAGGTGGAGGCGGAGCTGCTCGGCCCGCCCGAGGAGCTGAAGGACAAGGACGTCCTGGAGATCGGCGCCGGTGCCGCGCAGTGCTCGCGCTGGCTGGTCTCGCAGGGCGCCAGGCCCGTCGCGCTCGACCTCTCGCACCGCCAGCTCCAGCACGCGCTGCGGATCGGCGGAAACGTTCCGCTGGTGCAGGCCGACGCGGGAGTGCTGCCCTTCAAGGACGGCTCCTTCGATCTGGCCTGTTCCGCCTATGGGGCGCTGCCCTTCGTCGCCGACCCCGTGCTGGTCTTCAAGGAGGTGCGGCGCGTGCTGCGGCCCGGCGGCCGCTTCGTCTTCTCCGCGACGCACCCCATCCGCTGGGCGTTCCCGGACGAGCCGGGCCCGGAGGGCCTCTCCGTAGGGGCCTCCTATTTCGACCGCACTCCTTATGTGGAGCAGGACGAGCAGGGCAACGCCGTATATGTGGAGCACCACCGGACGATCGGCGACCGGGTGCGGGACATCGTGGGCGCCGGGCTCCGGCTCGTCGACATCGTGGAGCCGGAGTGGCCCGCCTGGAACACCCAGGAGTGGGGCGGCTGGTCCCCGCTGCGCGGAAATCTGATCCCGGGGACGGCCATCTACGTGTGCGTACGAGACTGAGTACGTGATCGGTCTCCGCAACGAAGCTCTGGATCTGCCGGTACGCGACGCGCTGCCCGCCCTCCGTTCCGCTCTGGAGGGGCCGGGCAGCGCCGTGCTGTGCGCCCCGCCGGGGACGGGCAAGACGACGCTGGTGCCGCTGGCGCTGGCCGGTCTGCTCGATGCCTCGCAGGAAGTACGTCGCGTCGTCGTCGCCGAGCCGCGGCGGATCGCCGCACGGGCGGCCGCGCGGCGGATGGCGTGGCTGCTCGGCGAGCAGGTGGGCGACAGCGTCGGGTACACGGTGCGCGGTGAGCGCGTGGTGGGTCCACGCGCGCGCGTGGAGGTCGTCACGACCGGTGTCCTGCTGCAGCGGCTGCAGCGGGACCAGGAGCTGGCCGGGGTGGACGTCGTCATCCTCGACGAGTGCCACGAGCGGCACCTGGACGCGGACACCGTGGCGGCGTTCCTGGTGGACGTGCGGGCGGCGCTGCGCCCCGAACTGCGTCTGGTGGCCGCCTCCGCGACGACCGACGCGGCGGGCTGGGCGCGGATCCTCGGGGACGCGCCCGTGGTGGAGGCGCGGGGCACCGCACACCCCGTAGAAATGGTGTGGGCGCCGCCGCCGCGCGCGGTGCGACCGCCGCACGGGATGCGGGTGGATCCGGCGCAGCTGTCCCACGTCGCGTCGCTGGTGCGGCGGGCGCTGGCCGAGCGGGACGGGGACGTCCTGTGCTTTCTTCCCGGGGTCGGCGAGATCGCCCGGGTGGCCGGGCAGCTGACGGGCCTCGGCGATGTGGAGGTGCTGCAGGTGCACGGGCGGGCCCCGGCCGCGGTGCAGGACGCGGTGCTTGCCGGGTCGGAGCGGCGGCGGGTCGTGCTCGCCACGTCCGTGGCCGAGTCGTCGTTGACGGTGCCCGGGGTGCGGGTGGTGGTGGACTCGGGTCTGGCGCGCGAGCCGCGGGTGGACCATGCGCGCGGGCTGAGCGCGCTGGCGACCGTGCGGGCCTCGCAGGCGTCGGGGCGGCAGCGGGCGGGGCGCGCGGGGCGGGAGGCTCCGGGGGCCGTGTACCGGTGCTGGGCCGAGGCGGAGGACGGGCGTCTGCCGCGCTTTCCCGCGCCGGAGATCAAGGTGGCCGACCTCGCCGCGTTCGCGCTGCAGACGGCGTGCTGGGGCGATCCGGATGCCACCGGGCTCGCGCTCCTCGACCCGCCGCCGGGCGGCGCGATGGCGGCGGCCAGGGAGGTCCTCACGGCGGTCGGCGCGGTGGAGGCGGGCACGGGCCGGGCGACGGAGCGGGGCACGCGGATGTCCCGGGTGGGCCTGCACCCGCGCCTCGCGCGGGCCCTGCTGGACGCGGCACCGCGCGTGGGTGCCCGCCGGGCCGCGGAGGCGGTGGCGCTGCTGAGCGAGGAGCCGCCCCGCGAGTACGGCGACGACCTGGCGGGGGCATGGCGGGCGGCCCGGAGCGGCAGGGACGCCTACGGGGCACGGTGGCGGGCCGAGGCCAGGCGGCTCGCCTCGTCGGTCACCGGGTCCTCCGGCGGCGGCGAGGGGAGCGACGAGTACGTCGCGGGTCTGGTGGCCGCGCTGGCGTTTCCGGAACGGGTGGCCCGGAGCGTGGGCGGCGGGACGTATCTGATGGCGGGCGGGACCCGGGCCGAGGTCCGGCAGGGGTCCGCGCTGTCGGGGGCGCGGTGGCTCGCCGTGGCCGTGGCCGACCGGCCGGTGGGCGCGGGGCACGCGCGCGTGCTCCTGGCCGGGCAGGTCGACGAGGACGCGGCGCGCGATGCCGCGGCGCCGCTGCACTCCGAGGGCGACGAGGTGGCCTGGAGCGGCGGCGACCTCGTGGCGCGCCACGTGGAGCGGCTCGGCGCCGTGGAGCTGGCGGTGCGCCCCTTGAAGACACCCGCTCCCCGGCTGGTGCGGGAGGCGCTGCTCACCGGGCTGCGGGAGGAGGGGACGGGGCTCCTGAAGTGGTCACGGGACGCGCGGGAGGTGCGGGAGCGGCTCGCGTTCCTGCACCGGCATCTCGGGGCGCCCTGGCCCGACGTATCGGAGGACGCGCTCCTCGCGCGCGTGGACGAATGGCTGGAGCCGGAGCTCTCCCGGTCCGTGCGCCGGGCCGACCTGGCGCGGATCGACGCCGGGCAGGCCCTGGGCCGGCTCCTGCCGTGGGCGAGCGGTGAGGCTGCGCGCATGGACGAGCTTGCCCCCGAGCGCCTGGAGGTGCCGAGCGGGTCAAGGATCCGGATCGACTACACCGACCCGGAACAGCCGGTGCTCGCCGTCAAGCTGCAGGAGATGTTCGGGCTGGCCGAGACCCCGCGGATCGCGGACGGCCGCGTACCGGTACTGGTGCACCTGCTGTCCCCCGCGGGACGCCCCGCGGCCGTCACCGCCGACCTCGCGTCCTTCTGGCAGTCCGGCTACCGCGCGGTCCGCGCCGACCTGCGCGGCCGCTACCCGAAGCACCCGTGGCCGGAGGATCCGGCGACGGCGGCGCCCACTCGGCACACCAACGCCCGTCTGAAGGGGCGCTGAGCGCCGGGAAGCGCAGGCTGGGGCTCACGCGTTGACCGGCTCGGGTTCCGGATCCCGCTCCGTCGTCGGGGAGGGGTCGCCGGGGCGGCGGCTGCGGGCCTCCAGCCAGAGGGAGAGGGCCAGCAGGAGGATGCCGAGGCCGAGGAAGCCCCACGGGAGGTAGGAGGTCAGCAGGAGGACCAGGACGCGCTGGGACTTGACCAGGTCGACGGTGTCCTTGATGTAGTCCTCACGCATCTTCACGTGCCCGGAGAAGACGGTGACCTTGTCGCGGTCGCCCAGGAGGGTGCCGCCCCGCAGTTCGTTGTTCTGGATCTCCTCTCCGTAGACGGGTGCTCCGGTGGTCGGTTCGACCCAGAACTTGCGGACGGTGGTGTACCAGCGGGTGGTGCCCGTCTTGGCGAGGGACTCCGGGGTGATGCCCTTGACGGGCATCGTCTTCGGGAAGGGCACCTTGGTCCAGGGAATGGTCTGCTCGAAGTAGTAGACCTTCAGGCCGCGGAAGTTCTGGGTGCCCTTGTAGTGGATGGGGCGGGTGATGCGGGCCTGCGCGTCGAAGTACTCGTAGTCCCGCTTCTCGGTCAGGAAGGGCCACTTGAACTCGATGCCCTCGCGTTTGACGGGGTCGCCGTCGACCGATTCGCCGGTGGCGTGCACGGGTTCCTGGCTGTGCGCGTCGAAGATGTAGCGCTCAGGGATCTTGGAGACCATCTTGCCTTCGGCGTCCTGGACGTAGGAGAGCGCGTCCCAGACCACGACGTCGCGGTCCGCGGTCTTCTCGATCTTCTCGGAGGCCTCGACGTTGCCCTTGAGGGTCTGCACGATGGTGACCTTGTCGATCTTCTTCGCCTTCATGGAGCCGTAGTCGATGAGGGTCGGATCGTGCGCCTCGAGGACCGCCTCCTGGTACTGGCTCGGCGGGATCTTCGCGAGCCGCGGGAAGGCGTACCAGCGCATGAGCGGGGACATGGCCGTGAAGAACACGGCGAAGGCGAGCAGGACGAGGCTGGCCTTGCGGCGCATCGCGGCGGCCCTCCCTACGTCTATGGGTGCTTGGGGACAGTGGTGAGGAGCGGCTCGGGGGACGTCTCGCCCGGTGGGGCGCCGATCGCCGTGATCGTCAGGACCAGGGCGAGCGCGACGGCGAGGCCTGCGGCGGCGGCGATGAGGGCGCGCATGCGGGGCCTCCCGATTCGGCGTACGGCCGGAACTGATAGAGCGTCAGGTCGGGCACCGTAGCAACGGACGGGCGAGATGAGAACACGTTGCACAACACAGGACCGCCCCTCCGCCGTGCGTGGCGGAGGGGCGGTCCTGTGTTGTCGCGGGGCGGCCGGTCGGCCGCCCGGTCAGGCGCCGGGAGAAGCGCTCGTCGAGGCACTCGCTGAGGCGCTCGGAGAAGCGCTCGGGGAGGCACTGGAGGAGTCCGACGGCGACGGTGTCGCGTCGGGCTCCGGCGCGCTCACCTTCAGTTCGAGGGTCAGCGTGCCGCCGCCTTCGGTGACGATGCGCAGGAGGTACGTGCCCGCCGCGTCGTCCGCGTACATCTTCGGGAGCTTCAGCAGCCCGTTCGGGCCGGTCTTCAGGCCCGTCAGGGTGCGGACCGGCTTGCCGTCCGCGCCCTTGAAGTAGGGGCCCTTGTCGTTGGCGGTCGCATCCGTCGCCGATTTGATCATCGTGGCGGTCGCCGCGACGCCGTCCGCGACCTTGCCCTTGTGGGTCGCCTTGACCTCGACCCGCTCGCCGAACTCCTTGCCCGGCTCGCAGACCAGCGGCTTGTCACCGGTCCTGGCGAGCGCGTCGGCCACGCGTGCGACGGTCTGCGCCTCGAAGTCGACACGGGACGACGCGTGGCCGAGGACCCTGGCCTGCACGACGAAGTCACCGGGCTTCTGCCCCGCTTCGAGGACCGGCGCGGTGGCCTTGCCCTGGGCGTTCGTGGTGACGGTGACGCCCCTCGCGCCGCCGTCGAAGCGGGTGTCCGTGTCACCGGAGACGGTGAACCGCACCTTCACCTTGGGCACGAAGTCGCCCGACTTGGTCAGGGCACGCACCGCGACGCGCTCGGTGAAGGCGTCGCCCGTCTTCGCGACGAGGTCTCCCGTCCCGGCGTTCGCCAGCGCGTCGACCTCCGAGGGCGCGGGGTCGGGCTTGTGGGAGCCGCCCTCGCCCGGCGGCTTCGGCTTGGTGCTGCCACCGCCGTGGTTCCCCGACTCGTTCTTGCCGGGGTCCGGCTTCGGCTTCTTCGAGTGCGGTGGGTTCGGGGTCGGGTTCGGGGTCGGGCTCGTGCCGACACCCGGGTAGCGCGTGTCGGTGCGGTCGTCCGGCAGCACGCCCTTGCCGTCGGGAACCTCGTGGGTGCCCTTGCGGTAGTACTCCAGCCACGAAAGGACCGTGTTCAGGTACTCCGTCGACCGGTTGTAGCTCAGGATCGCCTTGTGCAGATCGGCCTCGACGGAGAGGTCCCGGTCGTTCGCGCACAGATAGCGGCCCGCGGCGAGCGCCGCGTCGTAGATGTTGTTGGGGTCCTTCTCGCCGTCGCCGTTGCCGTCCTGGCCCCAGGTCGCCCAGGTGGACGGAATGAACTGCATGGGGCCGACGGCACGGTCGTGCGTGCTGTCCCCGTCGTACGCGCCCTTGTCGGTGTCGGTGATCTTCGCGAAGCCGTTGCCGTTCAGGACCGGGCCGAGGATCGGCTTGATCGTCGTGCCGTTCGCGTCGACACGGCCGCCGCGGGCCTGGCCGGACTCGACCTTGCCGATGGCGGCGAGGAGCTGCCAGGGCAGGTTGCAGCCCGGCTGCTCGGTGGTGAGGGAGGCCTCGGCCTTCTTGTACGCGTCGAGGACCGTGGCGGGCAGACCCGCCTCGGCCTCCTTGTCGCCGCCGTTCGGAGCGCCGGTCGGCGGGACGGGGCTCTGCAGGGGCGGCAGGTCGGTGAAGTACGGGGAGTCACCGGTCGCGGAATCACCGGACGGCGGTGTGGTGTCCGAAGCGCCTGCCGCCTGACCGTCGCGCGGTACGTCCGTCACACCAGGGGCCTGCGACGCGGCGAGGGCCGCCACCGCCGCCGCGGCCACCGCAGCGGTCACCGTTCCTCTGCGCAGCCGCCTGCCGAATACCGGCGCCATGACCGAGCCACCCCTCCCCATTGACCACTGTTGCGCGCCGACCCACCCCCCGGAGCACGCTTTCCTGACTCCTGCGCGCATTCCGGTACGTACACACTTGCCTACGTACGCACGTACTCCCAGTGGACCGACTCAGCCGACACTACGACAACTTCCCGCGCCCAGGCACCCGTTCGTGCCCGGTTTTTACCGGTTGGCCGGGGGTCCGCGACAGGTCTGTTACGCAGTGGGGTCCCAGGTCTCCCCCTCCGGCGGCGCCGAGCCGTCCGGGACCTCGCTGATCTCGCTCTCCGGGGTCAGCCCCTGGCCTGCGGCACGCCCCTTGTTGAGGCCGCGGTGCACGGCCTGGGCGATGCGTTCGATGGTCCGCACTCCGTACGCCATCGAAGGGTTCCCGTGCGAGAGGACGACGATGCGGTACGTCCGGCCGCTGCCGGTGAACACACCGACGCTGTGCACCCGCCAGCCGAGGGTGGCGCGGGGCAGCCAGCCGTTCTTGAGGTGGGCACGGACGCCGCGCGGCATGCCCGCGGGCACCCCCCAGCGCTGGTCGCGCCGCACGTCGGCCATCTGCCGCAGGCCGTACTCGCGCGCACTCGGCTTCAGTACGCCACGTCCGCCACGGGCCCCCGACAGCACACCGAGCAGCCGCATCTGGTCGGCCGCGGTGGTCCGGGTCAGGCCCCAACGGCCGTACGAGCCGAGCGTGGTGGCCGAGGTGCCGACGCGACGCAGGAAACGGGAGAGGTAGGGGTGGCCGAGGTCGTTCCACAGGCGCCGGGCCGCGTCGTTGTCCGACGCGGTGATCATGGGGCGGATCCTGCGGCGCTCCCAGCCGGTGAGGTTGCGGCGCCAGTCCTGCGCGCGGCGCAGCGCCGCCTCCATCATCAGGACCTTGGTGACGCTCGCCGCGTCGTAACGCTGCTGGCCCGCGAGGTCGCAGACGAGACCGGTGCGGGTGTCGTGGACGGCGACGGAGACGCTGCCCGCCCTGGACGACAGCGCCGCCCGGATGTCCTTGGACATCCGGGCGGCGAGAGTGCGGTCGCGGCCTGCCGTGCAGAGGGCGGGCCCCTGCTGGTGGTGACCGGCATCGGCGGCGGTCGCCGGTATGGGGGCCAGCAGGACCGTCGTCAGCGCGGCGGCAACGGCCGCACGGCAATTTCGCAGGTGAGGGACCATGCGCTCATCCTGACCCCGCACGCGGGTGGGGGGCGCTCCACCGGGGGCCACGCGAGTGAGACTCCGCTGCGCTGGGCTTGGGCGGTGTTCTCGCTGCGCGGGGCGGTTCCGCTGCGTGGGGCTTGGGCGGTGCGGTGCGCTTTTGGCTGCGGGTGCGCCGTGGCTGGTCGCGCAGTTCCCCGCGCCCCTGGGGAGCCGTCGCACCGTAAGCCGCACTGTGACCCCAAGGAGTCCCACCTAGGGGCGCGGGGAACTGCGCGACCAGCCACCACGCGCCCGCAGGTCACCGAAGAGCCGCACCCCCCCGGATCCCCGCCCGGGAGGGCTAGTGCGCTGCGGACTCCCAGTCCGGGCCCACGCCCACCGACACATCGAGCGGCGCCCGCAGCGTCACCGCGCCCGCCATCTCCCTGCGGACCAGCTCCTCCACCTTCGCGCGCTCGCCCGGCGCGATCTCCAGGACGATTTCGTCGTGGACCTGCAGCAGCATGCGGGAGTCGAGCTTCGCCTCGGTGAGCGCGCCGTGCACGTTCAGCATGGCGATCTTGACGATGTCCGCGGCCGTGCCCTGGATCGGCGCGTTCAGCGCCATCCGCTCGGCCATCTCGCGGCGCTGGCGGTTGTCGCTGTTGAGGTCGGGGAGATACCTCCGGCGGCCGAGCATCGTCTCCGTGTAACCCGTGGCGCGGGCCTCGTCGACCGCGCGGCGCAGATAGTCCCGCACACCGCCGAACCGCTCGAAGTACGTGTCCATCAGCGCACGCGCCTCGCCCGCGTCGATGTTCAGCTGCTGGGAGAGGCCGAACGCGGACAGACCGTACGCCAAGCCGTACGACATCGCCTTGATCTTGCGGCGCATCTCCGCGTCGACGGCCGGGCCCTCCACACCGAACACTTGCGAGGCGACGGTCGTGTGCAGGTCCTCGCCGGACGAGAACGCCTCCAGAAGGCCCTCGTCCTCGGAGAGGTGCGCCATCACGCGCAGTTCGATCTGGCTGTAGTCCGCGGTCATCAGGGACTCGAAGCCCTCGCCGACCACGAAGCCGCGGCGGATCGCCCGGCCCTCGTCCGTACGGACCGGGATGTTCTGCAGGTTCGGGTCCGTGGAGGAGAGGCGGCCCGTCGCCGCCACCGTCTGGTTGAACGTGGTGTGGATGCGGCCGTCCGCGGCGGTCGTCTTGATCAGGCCCTCGACCGTGACGCGGAGCTTCGCCTGCTCGCGGTGGCGGAGCATGATGACCGGCAGCTCGTTCTCCGTCTGGGCCGCGAGCCAGGCCAACGCGTCCGCGTCCGTGGTGTACCCGGTCTTCGTCTTCTTCGTCTTGGGGAGGTTCAGCTCGCCGAAGAGGACTTCCTGGAGCTGCTTGGGCGAGCCCAGGTTGAACTCGTGGCCCGCCGCCGCGTGCGCCTCCTTCACGGCCTGCTGCACCGCGCCCGCGAACTGCTGCTCCATGGACTGCAGATGCTCGCGGTCCGCCGCGATGCCGTGCCGCTCCAGGCGGGCCAGGAGCACGGACGTCGGCAGCTCGATGTCGGCGAGCAGATCGCTCGCGCCGACCTCCGTCAGCTTCTCGCCGAAGGCGGTGCCGAGGTCGAGGATGGTGCGGGCCTGCGACATCAGGGAGTCGGCCTCGGCCCGGTCGTCCTCCTCCGTACCGAAGGCGAGCTGGCCGTCGGCGGCGGAGGCGGGCGCCAGCTCACGGCCCAGGTACTCCAGGGACAGCGCGTCCAGGGCGAAGGAGCGGCGGCCCGGCTTCACCAGATACGCGGCGAGGGCGGTGTCCATGGTGACGCCGTCCACGGTCCAGCCGTGCTCGGGGAAGACCCGCATCGCGCCCTTGGCGTTGTGCAGGACCTTCGGCTTGGCGGCATCGGAGATCCAGGCCGCGAAGGCGTTCTCGTCGGCCTCGTCCAGCGTCGCCGGGTCGAACCAGGCGGCCGCACCCCCGGCCGCGGCCAGCGCGACCTCGGTGACCGTGCCCGTGCCCAGCTGCCAGGTGTCGACCGTGGCCAGGCCGAGGACCGCCGTGCCGTGCTCGGCCAGCCACGGCGCGAGCTCGCCCGCACCGAGCACCGTGCCGTCCAGCTCCACGCCCGGCTCGGCCGGGGTCTGCTCGGCCTCCTCCGCGCCCGGGTCGACGGCGAGCAGCCGCTCCCGCAGCGAAGGGTTACGGATCTCCAGGGTGTCCAGGACCATCGCGAGCGCCGTGCGGTCGTACGGAGCGCGCTCCAAGTCGACGACCGTCTTCGGCAGTTCGACGTCGCGCACCATCTCCGTCAGACGGCGGTTGAGCTTCACCGACTCCAGGTGGTCGCGGAAGTTCTGCCCGGCCTTGCCCTTGACCTCCTCGGCACGCTCGACGAGGTCGGCGAACGAACCGAACTGGTTGATCCACTTCGCGGCCGTCTTCTCACCGACGCCCGGGATGCCCGGCAGGTTGTCCGACGGGTCGCCGCGCAGCGCCGCGAAGTCGGGATACTGACTCGGGGTGAGGCCGTACTTCTCCTGGACCTTGTCCGGGGTGAAGCGCGTCAGCTCCGAGACGCCCTTCGTCGGATACAGCACCGTCACGTGGTCGGTGATCAGCTGGAAGGAGTCACGGTCGCCCGTGACGATCAGCACGTCAAAACCGGCCGCCTCCGCCTGCGTGGCCAGGGTGGCGATGACGTCGTCCGCCTCGAAGCCGTCGACCGCGAAGCGCACCGCGTGCATCGCGTCGAGCACCTCGCCGATCAGCTCGACCTGCCCCTTGAACTCGTCCGGGGTCTTGGAGCGGTTCGCCTTGTACTCCGGGAACTCCGTGGAACGCCACGTCTTGCGCGAGACGTCGAACGCCACCGCGAAGTGCGTGGGCGCCTCGTCGCGCAGGGTGTTCGCCAGCATCGACGCGAAGCCGTAGATCGCGTTCGTCGGCTGGCCCGTCGCGGTCGTGAAGTTCTCCGCGGGCAGCGCGAAGAACGCCCGGTACGCCAGGGAGTGCCCGTCCATGAGGAGCAGGCGCGGGCGCTGCTCACCGCCCGGCTTCCCGTCCTTCGTCGCCGCGGTCTCGGACTTCTTCTTCGCTGCTGTTTCTGCCACGTCCCCGATCCTGCCACGCCCCACTGACACTCAGGCCCAACCCTCACCCGCGACGGCTCCGGCAGTGCCGCGTGGGAGGATCGAAGACGTAGCTCACGTACGCGCTCGAAGGGGAGCCGACCATGGCAAGCAAGCCGCCCAAGGGCGATCCGGTCCAGGACGCGCCGCAGGTCGCCGAGGCGCAGCACGCGGCCGCGGGACTGCCCGCCATCGGTCACACGCTCCGCATGGCGCAGCAGCAGATGGGCGTGCGCCGCACCGCCCTCACCCTGCTCCGCGTCAACCAGAAGGACGGCTTCGACTGCCCCGGCTGCGCCTGGCCCGAGCCGGACCACCGGCACAAGGCCGAGTTCTGCGAGAACGGCGCGAAGGCGGTGGCCGAGGAAGCCACGCTGCGCCGCGTCACGCCCGACTTCTTCGCCGCGCACCCCGTCGCGGACCTCGCCACCCGCAGTGGGTACTGGCTGGGCCAGCAGGGCCGCCTCACCCACCCCATGTACCTGGCGCAGGACGCGGAGCGCTACGAGCCGGTCTCCTGGGAGCGGGCCTTCGGCATCATCGCCGAGGAGATCGCCGCGCTCGACTCCCCCGACGAGTCCGTCTTCTACACCTCGGGCCGCACCAGCAACGAAGCCGCGTTCCTGTACCAGCTGTTCGCCCGCGAGCTCGGCACGAACAACCTGCCCGACTGCTCGAACATGTGCCACGAGTCGTCCGGCTCGGCGCTCACCGAGACGATCGGCATCGGCAAGGGCAGTGTCCTCCTGGAGGACCTCTACAAGTCGGACCTGATCGTCGTCGCCGGGCAGAACCCGGGCACGAACCACCCGCGCATGCTCTCCGCCCTGGAGAAGGCGAAGAACAACGGCGCGAAGATCATCACGGTCAATCCGCTGCCCGAGGCGGGCATGGAGCGCTTCAAGAACCCGCAGACCGCACAGGGCATGCTCAAGGGCACCGCCCTCACCGACCTCTTCCTGCAGATCCGTCTCGGCGGCGACCAGGCCCTCTTCCGCCTCCTCAACAAGCTCATCCTGGAGACGGAGGGAGCCGTGGACGAGGAGTTCGTCCGCGAGCACACCCACGGGTACGAGGACTTCGTCGCGGCCGCGCGGGCCGCCGACTGGGACGACACCCTCCAGGCCACCGGCCTCGGCCGCGAGGACATCGAAGAGGCACTGCGCCTGGTGCTCGCCTCCAAGCGCACCGTCGTGTGCTGGGCGATGGGCCTGACCCAGCACAAGCACTCCGTGCCGACCATCCGCGAGGTCGTCAACTTCCTGCTGCTGCGAGGCAACATCGGCCGCCCCGGCGCGGGCGTCTGCCCCGTGCGCGGCCACTCGAACGTGCAGGGCGACCGCACCATGGGCATCTTCGAACGCCCCGCCCCCGCCTTCCTCGACGCCCTGGAGAAGGAGTTCGGCTTCGCGCCGCCCCGCCACCACGGCCTGGACGTCGTCCGCGCCATCCGGGCCCTGCGGGACGGCGAGGCGAAGGTGTTCTTCGCGATGGGCGGCAACTTCGTCTCCGCATCCCCCGACACGGACGTCACAGAAGCCGCGATGCGCCGCGCCCGGCTCACCGTGCACGTCTCGACGAAGCTGAACCGCTCGCACGCCGTGACGGGCGCCCGCGCCCTGATCCTGCCGACGCTCGGCCGCACCGAGCGCGACCTCCAAGTCGGCCCGAACGGGAAGAGCACCGCGCAGGTCGTGACCGTCGAGGACTCCATGGGCATGGTGCACGCCTCACGCGGCCGCCTGGAGCCCGCGGGCAAGCAGCTCCTGTCCGAACCCGCCATCGTGTGCCGCCTCGCGCGCCGCGTCCTCGGCGAGGCGTCCCGTACGCCGTGGGAGGAGTTCGAGAAGGACTACGCCACCGTGCGCGACCGCATCGCGCGCGTGATCCCCGGCTTCGAGGACTTCAACGCGAAGATCGCCCGCCCCGGCGGGTTCGCCCTGCCGCACGCGCCGCGCGACGAGCGCCGCTTCCCCACGGCCACCGGCAAGGCCAACTTCACGGCGGCCCCCGTCGAGTACCCGGCCGTCCCGAAGGGACGGCTGCTGCTGCAGACCCTGCGCTCCCACGACCAGTACAACACCACGATCTACGGCCTCGACGACCGCTACCGCGGCATCAAGAACGGCCGCCGCGTGGTCCTCGTCCACCCCGAGGACGCGGCGGAGCTCGGTTTCGCCGAGGGGACGTACGCCGACCTCGTCAGCGAGTGGCAGGACGGCGTGGAGCGCCGCGCGCCGGGCTTCCGCATCGTGCACTACCCGACGGCCCGCGGCTGCGCCGCCGCGTACTACCCCGAGACCAACGTCCTGGTGCCGCTGGATGCCACCGCCGACACCAGCAACACCCCTGCCAGCAAGTCCGTGGTCGTACGCCTGGAACAATCGGCCGTCGACTGAGCGTTTGCTCAGCGACAGGTGCGACGACCAACGAACGGAGCCTGGCCCCATGGGTGAGCAGCACGGCGTGAAGTTCCCGCAGGAAGTCATCGACGAGTACGCCTCGCTCGGTGTCGACCTGCCCTCCCTGTTCTCGGCCGGGCACCTCGGCACCCGCATGGGCGTGCAGGTCCTCGAGGCCTCGGCGGAGCGTGTCGTCGGCACGATGCCGGTCGAGGGCAACACCCAGCCGTACGGCCTGCTGCACGGCGGCGCGTCCGCGGTGCTCGCGGAGACCCTCGGGTCGGTCGGCGCGATGCTGCACGGCGGCGCGCACAAGCTGGCCGTCGGCGTCGACCTGAACTGCACGCACCACCGCGGCGCCCGCTCCGGCCTGGTCACCGGGGTGGCGACGCCCGTGCACCGGGGCCGCTCCACGGCGACGTACGAGATCGTGATCAGCGACGAGCAGGACAAGCGGGTGTGCACCGCGCGGCTGACGTGCATGCTGCGGGACGTGCCCGCACCGAGCGATTCGACCGCCTCGGCGGGCGCCGCGGGCTGACCGCTGGAGGACCCGGCGGCGAGGACCGGTGCCCGTGCATTGTCGGAGCGTGAGGCTCCGGTCTAGCGTCTCTGCATGAGGCACCGGATATCGCTCTGTGCGCTCGCCCTTGCCGCCGCCGTCGCCGCCGGATGCGGAAGTTCCGGCTCCGACGAACCGGATGCGGCCCGCAGCCCTTCCCCCGGCACCACGTCCCCCGCCGACCTGTGCACCACGATCATCACCAAGTGGGCGCGGGAGATCTACGACTCCGGCGACACGACCTACGGCGATTACCAGTCGATGGCCCTGTCGAACGGGCAGTACACGATCCTGCGCGACGTCCTGGACGCCGCACGCGCCGAGCGCAGCCGTGAATCGGCCGCTTCGGGGCGGAAGTTGATCGACCATCAGGTCCGCAAGCGGTGCGCCGAGCGCTACCTCGACGGCGGACCGAGCGGCGGGCCGTGGACGTGAACGCCATCGGCCCGGTCGAACCGGGCGAGGACACCTACGACCACGAGTCCGCACTCCCCCGAAGAGCCCGGCCGCGCCCGCTCCGGTTCCGCCGCACCACCCTCGCCGCCACCGCGGCCGCGATCATCGGCGCCGCCGGGATCGGCTTCTATCTGACGCGACCGGAACCGCCGCCCCCCGCGCCCCCGTCGTGGCCGTCACAGAGCGTCTCGGTGACGTACGAGGGCGGGATGTCGCAGCCCCGGGCCGGGGACCGGACGTTCACCTTCGCCGTCGCGTTCACACAGGAGTCGGGGCCGCCCGCGACCGTCCGGCGGGTCGGCCAGCCCTCCACGGCCCTTTCGGTCAGCACATCCCCTCTCACCCCTTTCGAGGTCAAATCGGGATCACCCCGGAAGTCGATCATCACGATGCACATTCGCGAATGCGGCGAAGTGCCCCGGAATGCGGGACTCCCTTTCCTGGAAGTAACACTGCGTAATGTGCGCGCAATCCAGAAGCAGAGTTACATCCTGGGTCCGGAATACGCGAATGATCTTTCTGCCGCCCTGATGGCCGCATGCCCGCGAACACCAGTGTCATGAGTAAAACGGCTTTACAGTCCTGCCAGTTGCCCTGGGGATTCTCACCATGCGGATACGTCGAGATCCACCTAACAGGGCCATATTCAGCCTCAACCGCCCCCTGCGTTCCAGCCCGGAATACTCCGTGGCATAACAAGAGCGTCACAGCCTTGGTCCGACCACTCCACCAAGAACAAAGGCGCCCTTAGAGTCACGGCCAGTCACCGCGCCCACCGGATTCCTGTCAGTTCGGTTCCGCGCTCGACTCGGCATCCCAACAAGGGACAGCCGTGCCAGGGGAAAGGACTGATCGTGCGTCAACGTTCGCTCATAGCCATCACCGCTGCACTCACCGCGGGGGCTCTCACCCTCACCGCCTGTGGCTCGCGCGACGACAAGGACGACGGAGACGAGGCCGGTGGCGGCACCACCGTGATCATCGGCGTCGACGCGCCACTGACCGGCGAACTCTCCGCGCTGGGCCTCGGCATCCGCAACTCCGTCGACCTCGCCACCAAGCAGGCAAACTCCAAGAACTACGTCGACGGGGTCAAGTTCAAGATCGAAGCCCTCGACGACCAGGGCCAGCCCTCGTCCGGCCAGACCAACGCCACCAAGCTCGTCGCCGACAAGGACGTCCTCGGCGCCGTCGGCCCCCTGAACTCCTCCGTCGCCGAATCGATGCAGAAGGTCTTCGACGACGCCAAACTCGTCCAGGTCTCCCCCGCCAACACCAACCCCGCCCTCACCCAGGGCCCGGACTGGAACGGCGGCAAGAAGGCACGCCCGTACAAGTCGTACTTCCGCACCGCCACCACCGACGCCATCCAAGGCCCCTTCGCGGCCCAGTACCTGTACAACAAGGCCAAGAAGAAGAAGGTCTTCGTCGTCGACGACAAGAAGACCTACGGCGCCGGACTCGCCGCCACCTTCAAGGACGAGTTCACCAAACTCGGCGGCAAGGTCGTCGGAACCGAACACATCAACCCCGACACCAAGGACTTCGGCGCCGTCGCCACCAAGATCCGCAACTCCGACGCGGACCTCGTCTACTACGGCGGCGAATACCCCCAGGCCGGACCCCTCAGCAAGCAGATGAAGCAGGCCGGATCCAAGGCCCCCCTCGTCGGCGGCGACGGCATCTACAGCGCCGACTTCATCAAGCTCTCCGGCAAGCAGGGCGTCGGCGACTACGCCACCTCCGTCGGCCAGCCCGTCGAAGAACTGCCCTCCGCCAAGGAGTTCATCGCCAACTACAAGAAGGCAGGCTTCAAGGAAGCCTACGAAGCCTACGGCGGCTACTCCTACGACAGCGCCTGGGCCATCATCGAAGCCGTCAAAAAGGTCGTCGACGACAACGACGGCAAGCTGCCCGACGACGCCCGCGCCAAGGTCATCGACGCCATGAAGGGCGTCTCCTTCGACGGCGTCACCGGCAAGGTCTCCTTCGACGAATACGGCGACGCGACCAACAAGCAGCTCACCGTCTACCAGGTCAAGTCCACCGACCCCAAGAGCGGCTGGAAGCCCGTCGAGTCCGGCACCTACACCGGGACCAACTGACACCCGGCACGTAGCCCACGACAACCCGCGCGGGGCGCCGCAGACGAGCGCCCCGCGCGGCGTCGCATCCGTCGCACGAAAGACTCGGAGGACCTGCGGTGCACGAACTGCCGCAACAGCTGGTCAACGGCCTGCTATTGGGATCCATGTACGGCCTCATCGCCATCGGCTACACAATGGTCTACGGCATCGTCCAGCTCATCAACTTCGCCCACGGCGAGATCTTCATGACCGGCGGCTTCGGCGCCCTCACCGTCTGGCTCTGGCTCCCCGCCGGCACCAGCGTCTGGGCCGCCCTGCCCCTCATGCTCATAGGCGCCATCTTCGTCTCCACCACCATCGCCATCGGCGCCGAACGCTTCGCCTACCGGCCCCTGCGCGGAGCACCACGCCTCGCCCCGCTCATCACCGCCATCGGCCTCTCCCTCGCCCTCCAGCAAGCGGTCTGGGCCTGGTACCCCGAAGCCAAATCCGCCCGCTCCTTCCCCGAACTGCCCGGCGGCTCCATCCACATCGGCTCCGTCACCATGCAGCCCGGCGACATCTTCCTGCTCATCACCGCCCCCATCTGCATGATCGCCCTCGGCTACTTCGTCATGAAGACCCGCATCGGCCGCGGCATGCAAGCCACCGCGCAGGACCCCGACACCGCCAAACTCATGGGGATCAACACCGACCGCGTCATCGTCGTCGCCTTCGCCATCGGCGCCGCCTTCGCCGGCATCGCCGCCGTCGCCCGCGGACTCAAATACGGCCAGATCGACTTCCGCATGGGATTCATCCTCGGCCTCAAAGCCTTCACCGCAGCCGTACTCGGCGGCATCGGCAACATCTACGGCGCCATGATCGGCGGCGTCGTCCTCGGCCTCGCCGAATCCATGGCCACCGCCTACATCAACGACGTACCCGGCATGGACAAGCTCGGCGGCCAGTCCTGGGCCGACGTCTGGGCGTTCGTACTCCTCATCGTCGTACTCCTCGTCAGGCCCCAAGGCCTCCTCGGCGAGCGCGTCGCGGACAGGGCGTGACAACCATGACCACACACACCACCACGGCCGACAACGCCCAGCCGCACAAGGAAAAGCCCCCCACCGGGCTCATCCACCTCCCCGTCGGCCCCGCCCGCGCCCTCACCACCGGCGGCGGAATCCTCACCGTCATCTCCGCGTTCCTCGCCTGGACCTGGACCTCCGCCTTCCCCGGCGACCTCACCGTCTACGGCTACCCCGGCGGCCTCCAATGGCTCGTCCTCATCGCCGGCGCCCTCACCACCCTCCTCGGACTCGCCTCCTACGGAGTCAAGGGCATCCGCGCCATCGCCCCCGCCGGAACCGACGCCGCCCTCAAATACTCCGCACTCGCCGCCTTCGCCACCGCCTGGTACACGATCTTCGCCATCAGCAAGAAGCTCGGCGGCCTCGCCAACCTCGAACCCGGCGGCTGGATCGCAGGCGTCGCCACCCTCACCGCCCTCATCGGCGCCCTCGCCCTGCCCTTCAAACGACCGCACACCTACCCGGTCGACGAAGAAGACAGCACCTGGGAACAGTTCAAACACCGCACCCGCAACGCCAGCACCACCTTCAAGGGCGCCTTCGCCGCGGAAACCCCGCCCCCGCCCCGCAAACTCAACTCGTACCTCGAGATCCTGGTCATCATCGCGGCACTCGCCACCGGCCTGCTCGTCTTCACCTACGGCATCGGCACCGAATACGACGAACTCTTCATCGGGTTCCTCATCACCGTCAGCTTCTGCTTCGCCGCACTCGCCAAAGCAGGCCTCGTCGCCCAGGTCTCCACCTACACCGCACGACACCGCCACGTCACCCTCGTCGGCGCCTTCCTCGCCGCCGCCGCATTCCCCTTCACCCAGAACGACGACCAATACGCCACCATCGGCGTCTACATCCTCATCTTCGCCACCGTCGCCCTCGGCCTGAACATCGTCGTCGGCCTCGCAGGACTCCTCGACCTCGGATACGTCGCCTTCCTCGGCGTCGGCGCCTACGCCGCATCCATGGTCTCCGGAACACCCTCCTCACCCTTCGACATCCACCTCCCCTTCTGGGGCGCCATCCTCGTCGGCGCCGGCGCATCCCTCGTCTTCGGCGTCCTCATCGGCGCCCCCACCCTGCGCCTGCGCGGCGACTACCTCGCCATCGTCACCCTCGGATTCGGCGAAATCTTCCGCCTCGCCGCCAACAACTCCGACGGCTCCTCCGGACCCGACATCACCAACGGATCCAACGGCATCTCCTCGATCCCGAACCTCAAAATCTTCGGATTCGACTTCGGCATCGAACACAGCATCGCGGGCTTCACCATCGGCCGATTCGCGAACTACTTCTTCCTGATGCTGCTCATCACCCTCGTCGTCGTCCTCGTCTTCCGACGCAGCGAGAACTCCCGCATCGGACGCGCCTGGGTCGCCATCCGCGAGGACGAGACCGCGGCACTCGCCATGGGCATCAACGGCTTCCGCGTGAAACTCATCGCCTTCGCCCTCGGCGCCTCGCTCGCCGGACTCGCAGGCACCGTCCAGGCCCACGTCACCTACACCGTGACACCCGAGCAGTACCAGTTCGCCAACTCCGTACCGCCCAACTCCGCGTTCCTCCTCGCGGCCGTCGTCCTCGGCGGCATGGGCACCATCAGCGGCCCCCTCGTCGGCGCCGCACTCCTCTACCTCATCCCCAACAAACTCCAGTTCCTCGGCGACTACCAGCTGTTCGCCTTCGGACTCGCGCTCGTCCTCCTCATGCGCTTCCGCCCCGAAGGCCTCATCCCCAACCGCCGCCGCCAACTCGAGTTCCACGAGGCCGAACTCAGCCCCGGCGAGACGCCGCCACCCGCAGCCCTCAGCAAGACAGGGGTCTGACCATGACCACCGACACCACCAAAGAGGACCGCACCCCCGCCACCCCGGCAGGCGAGAACGTCCTCGACGCCCGCGGCGTCACCATGCGCTTCGGCGGCCTCACCGCCGTCCGCTCCGTCGACCTCACCGTCAACACCGGCGAAATCGTCGGCCTCATCGGCCCCAACGGCGCAGGCAAGACCACCTTCTTCAACTGCCTCACCGGCCTCTACATCCCCACCGAGGGCGAAGTCCGCTACAAAGGCAACATCCTGCCCGCCAAATCCTTCAAGGTCACCGCGGCAGGCATCGCCCGCACCTTCCAGAACATCCGCCTCTTCGCCAACATGACGGTCCTGGAGAACGTCCTCGTCGGCCGCCACACCCGCACCAAAGAAGGCCTCTGGTCCGCCCTCCTCCGCGGCCCCGGCTTCCACCGCGCAGAAGCAGCCTCCAAGGCCCGCGCCATGGAACTCCTCGAATTCGTCGGCCTCGCCGACAAGGCCGAACACCTCTCGCGCAACCTCCCCTACGGAGAACAGCGCAAGCTCGAAATCGCCCGCGCCCTCGCCAGCGAACCCGGCCTGCTCCTCCTCGACGAGCCCACCGCCGGAATGAACCCCCAGGAAACCCGCGCCACCGAAGAACTCGTCTTCGCCATCCGCGACATGGGCATCGCCGTCCTCGTCATCGAGCACGACATGCGCTTCATCTTCAACCTCTGCGACCGCGTCGCCGTCCTCGTCCAAGGCGAAAAACTCGTCGAAGGATCCAGCGAAACAGTTCAACAGGACGACCGCGTCATCGCCGCCTACCTCGGCGAGCCCTTCGAGGAGAACAAATCATGACCGCACTCCTTGAGGTCGAGGACCTCCGCGTCGCCTACGGCAAGATCGAAGCCGTCAAAGGCATCTCCTTCAAAGTCGACGCAGGCGAAGTCGTCACCCTGATCGGCACCAACGGCGCGGGCAAGACCACGACGCTCCGCACCCTCTCGGGGCTCCTCAAGCCGGTCGGCGGATCGATTAAATTCAACGGGAAACCCCTGCGGAAATACCGCGCCGACCAGATCGTCGCGCAAGGCCTCGCCCACTCCCCCGAAGGCCGCCACATCTTCCCCCGCATGACCATCGAGAACAACCTCCGCCTCGGCGCCTACCTCCGCACCGACAAAGCAGGCATCGAAAAGGACATCCAGCGCGCCTACGAACTCTTCCCCATCCTCGGAGAACGGAAGAAGCAAGCCGCAGGCACCCTGTCCGGCGGCGAACAACAAATGCTCGCCATGGGCCGCGCCCTCATGTCCCAGCCCAAACTCCTCATGCTCGACGAACCCTCCATGGGCCTCTCGCCGATCATGATGCAGAAGATCATGGCGACCATCTCCGAACTCAAGGCCAACGGCACGACGATCCTCCTCGTCGAACAGAACGCCCAGGCCGCGCTCTCCCTCGCCGACCACGGCCACGTCATGGAAGTCGGCAAGATCGTCCTCTCCGGCACGGGCGGGGACCTGCTCCACGACGAGTCCGTACGCAAGGCGTACCTCGGCGAGGACTAGGCGCCCCGCGCCCTTCCCGCACACACGCACACACGACGAGGCCCGCACCCCTAGCCAGGGATGCGGGCCTCGTCGTACGTCCGTCTCTACCGGGCGCTCAGCCCTTCGACGCCTTCTTCTCCTCGGCGTCCTCGATGACCGCCTCCGCGACCTGCTGCATCGACAGCCGACGGTCCATCGACGTCTTCTGGATCCACCGGAACGCGGCGGGCTCCGTCAGGCCGTACTCCGTCTGCAGGATCGACTTCGCCCGGTCCACGAGCTTCCGCGTCTCCAGCCGCTGCGAAAGGTCCGCGACCTCCTGCTCCAGCGCCTTCAGCTCCGTGAAGCGGGACACGGCCATCTCGATCGCCGGAACCACATCGCTCTTGCTGAACGGCTTCACGAGGTACGCCATCGCACCGGCGTCCCTCGCGCGCTCGACGAGGTCGCGCTGCGAGAACGCGGTGAGCATGAGCACGGGGGCGATGGACTCCTCGGCGATCTTCTCGGCCGCGGAGATCCCGTCGAGGACGGGCATCTTCACGTCCAGGATCACCAGATCCGGCTTGTGCTCGCGGGCCAGCTCGACGGCCTTCTGCCCGTCACCGGCCTCGCCGACGACGCTGTAGCCCTCTTCCTCAAGCATCTCTTTGAGGTCGAGCCGGATCAGGGCCTCGTCCTCGGCGATGACGACGCGGGTCGTCAGCGGAGGCACGTGCGACTTGTCGTCGTCCGACGCGTCGGTGGGCTGGGGCGACTCGGGGGCGGTCACGGGGGCTCCTCGGTACGGGCAGCTGCTGCTTCCCATGAGCCTACCTAGCTACGGTATGGTGGTGACACGGCGGGTGACCGTCGACCTTCGTTTCGATGGAGCCCCGGTAGCCCAGCGGTAGAGGCCATGGATTCAAAACCCATACAGCGTCGGTTCGAATCCGACTCGGGGCACTTTTCCTTCTTTTCCAAGGTCACCATTAGCAAGCGGATGTTCCCGTTCTCGTGAACATCCGCTTTTTGCTGTGCTCCGGAGACCGCAGCCCCGCAAAGTGAGCCCATGTACGACATGGGTACGCGCAAGCAGGCCATGGTCCTGGTCGGGCAGGGCCACAGCCTGAACTCCGTCAGCAAGGAGACCGGCGTCTCCAGAGCCGCCCTCCGTGCCTGGCGGACGCGCATCGAGCCACTCGACCGGGGCCGCGCGGACCCTTGCCCTCGATGTGCGGACAGGCCGCGCGCTCCCGAGGATCCCGCCGCGTACTCGTACCTGCTGGGTCTCTACCTCGGCGACGGCTGCATCAGCCACCAGGGGCGCGGCGTCCATTCCCTACGGATCGCCTGCGCCGACGACTGGCCCGCACTGATCGACGCCTGCGTCGCGGCCGTCCAAGCGGTACGCCCCGGCAACAAGGTGTGCCGGGTGCAGAGTCAGGGGTGCCAGTACGTCACTTCCTCGAGCAAGCACTGGCCCTGCCTCTTCCCCCAGCACGACCCCGGCAAGAAGCACGAGCGGAAGATCGCCCTGGCCCCCTGGCAGCAGGAGATTGTCGACGCCCACCCGTGGGCGTTCATCCGCGGGCTCATCCACTCCGACGGGTGCCGCATCACCAACTGGACGACCCGCATCGTCGCGGGCGAACGCAAGCGATACGAATACCCCCGGTACTTCTTCACCAACTTGTCCGGCGACATCATCCGGCTCTTCACGGCCACCCTCGACAAGCTCGGTGTCGACTGGAAGGCAGCCAACCACCGCAACATCTCCGTCGCCCGCAAAGCCTCCGTAGCCCTCATGGATCTCCACGTCGGCCCGAAACACTGAACAGCCGCGCTACTTCGGGCTGTCGTCCTCGCCGATGTGGTGGATGCGGACCAGGTTCGTGGAGCCGGGGACTCCGGGCGGGGAGCCTGCCGTGATGACGACCGTGTCGCCCTTCTGGCAGCGGCCGATCTTGAGGAGGAGTTCGTCGACCTGGTCGACCATCGCGTCGGTGGAGTCGACGTGCGGGCCGAGCAGGGTCTCCACGCCCCAGGTGAGGTTCAGCTGCGCGCGCGTCGCCTTGTCGGGGGTGAAGGCGAGGAGCGGGATGGGTGAGCGGTAGCGGGAGAGGCGGCGGACCGTGTCGCCGGACTGGGTGAAGGCGACGAGGAATTTGGCGCCGAGGAAGTCGCCCATTTCCGCGGCCGCACGGGCGACGGCGCCGCCTTGGGTGCGGGGCTTGTTGCGTTCGGTCAGCGGGGGCAGGCCCTTCGCGAGGATGTCCTCTTCCGCCGCTTCGACGATGCGGCCCATCGTCCTGACGGTTTCGATGGGGTATTTGCCGACGCTGGTCTCGCCGGAGAGCATCACCGCGTCGGTGCCGTCGATGACCGCGTTGGCGACGTCGGACGCCTCGGCGCGCGTGGGGCGGGAGTTGTCGATCATCGAGTCGAGCATTTGCGTGGCGACGATGACCGGCTTGGCGTTGCGCTTGGCGAGTTTGATGGCGCGCTTCTGGACGATCGGGACTTGTTCCAGGGGCATTTCGACGCCGAGGTCGCCGCGGGCGACCATGATGCCGTCGAATGCGGCGACGATGTCTTCGATGTTGTCGACGGCCTGGGGCTTTTCGACCTTGGCGATGACGGGGAGGCGGTGGCCTTCTTCGTCCATGATGGCGTGGACGTCTTCGATGTCGCGTCCGCTGCGTACGAAGGAGAGGGCGATGACGTCGAATCCTGAACGCAGGGCCCAGCGGAGGTCTTCGCGGTCCTTTTCGGAGAGTGCGGGGACGGAGACGGCGACGCCGGGGAGGTTGAGGCCCTTGTGGTCGGAGACCATGCCGCCTTCGATGACGGTGGTCGTGACGCGGGGGCCGTCGACGGCGGTGACCTCGAGGGTCACCTTGCCGTCGTCGACGAGGATGTGTTCGCCGGTGGTGACGTCCTGGGCGAGGCCGTCGTAGGTGGTGCCGCAGACCTGTCGGTCGCCTTCGACGCCGTCTTCGACGGTGATGGTGAACTCGTCGCCGCGTTCGAGTAGTACGGGTCCTTCGCGGAAGCGGCCGAGGCGGATCTTCGGGCCTTGAAGGTCGGCGAGGATGCCGACGCTGCGGCCGGTCTCCTCGGAGGCCTTTCGCACGCGCTGGTAGCGCTCCTCGTGCTCGGCGTAGGTGCCGTGGCTGAGGTTGAAGCGGGCCACGTCCATTCCGGCTTCGACCAGTGCCTTGATCTGGTCGTACGAGTCGGTCGCGGGTCCCAGGGTGCAGACGATTTTTGCTCGGCGCATGGTTCGACCCTAGGCCTTACCCGTGGGTAGAGAATTGGTCGGGGGTGACTACTCAACAACCTTTGCATGAAGGGTTATTGACAAGTGTTGAATTGTGCGGGGCACCGCTCCTATGAGCGTTGCGGGGGTGTCTGGTGCGGGTGTTCGGGTGTTCTAGGGCTGTAGGTCGGGTGGGGTCATGGTGAATCGGGCGTTGACGGTTGCGTAGACGTGCTGGCGTTGGGGTTCGAGGTCGAGGGGCGGGGCTTCGGTGAGGTCGGGGGCGGCGCCGCCGTAGGAGACGGCGGAGCGCATGCCGCCGGCGAATCCTCCGTAGCCCGGGGCGGGGGCGTTCTCGGCGCCGAGGTCGGCGAGTTCGACGAGGGCGGCGAGGCCGGTGCCGAGTGCTTCGGCGTATTCGCGGGCGCGTTGGACGGCTTCGCGGACGGCTTGCTGGCGGGCTTTGCGGTGGATGGGCGAGTCGGAGCGCAGGGCCCACCAGGGGCCTTCGACGCGGGTGAGGTCGAGGTCGGCGAGGCGGGTGGTGAGTTCGCCGAGGGCGGTGAAGTCGGTGAGTTCGGCGGTGGCGTGGACGCGGCCGTGGTAGGCGCGGATGCGTTCGCCGCGGCCGTGTTTGGTGAGTTCGGGGCTGATGGAGAAGGCGCCGGTCTCGACTTTTTCGACGGCTTCGCCGTAGGTCTTGATGAGGTCGAGGACGACGCTGTTGCGGCGGGTGAGGTCGTTGAGGGCGTCGCGTCGGTCGGTGCCGCGGGCGTGGACGGTGATGCCGATGCGGGCGATTTCGGGGTCGACTTCGAGGTGTGCTTCGCCGCGGACGGCGAGGCGGGGTGCGTCGGGGGTGCCGTAGGGCGTGGAGGTGGGGGCTTGGGTGGTGGCCGGGTCTGTGTCCATGGGGTCACTCTCGCATCGCGTGGACGTACCGGACAGTCACCGGATCGCAACCTGCGGGGTCTGTTGCGCGTGTGGGCGGCGGGGACAGAATCTACGCGCGTTAACCATGCATGTTGACCATGGCGACCGAGGAGTACAGAGATGCCGTTGAACCGCAGGAAGTTCCTGGGCACGTCCGCCGCCACCGGCGTGGGCGTGGCTGTCACGGGTGCGGCCGTCGCGCCGTCCGCCGCGTCCGCGCACGGTTCCGGGAAGCCCGCGCGCCGCAAGCGCCGGTATTCGTTCACGGTGCTCGGCACGACGGACCTGCACGGCAATGTCTTCAACTGGGACTACTTCACGGACAAGGAGTTCGACGACAAGGACCACAACGATGTGGGCCTGGCGAAGATCTCGACGCTGGTGAACCGGATCCGCAAGGAGAAGGGCCGCGGGAACACGCTTCTGATCGACGCGGGCGACACGATTCAGGGCACGCAGTTGTCGTACTACTACGCGAAGGTCGATCCGATCACCGCGAAGCGCGGTCCTGTGCATCCGATGGCGCAGGCGATGAACGCGATCGGGTACGACGCGGCGGCGCTCGGCAATCACGAGTTCAATTACGGCATTCCGGTGCTGCGGAAGTTCGAGGAGCAGTGTGATTTCCCGCTGCTGGGGGCGAACGCGCTGGATGCGAAGACGCAGAAGCCCGCTTTCCCGCCGTATTTCATGAAGCGCATGCGCACGCCGCACGGTCGTGATGTGAAGGTGGCGGTGCTTGGTCTGACGAATCCGGGGATCGCCATCTGGGACAAGGTGAACGTGCAGGGGAAGATGACGTTCCCGGGGCTTGAGGAGCAGGCGGCGAAGTGGGTGCCGAAGCTGCGGTCGATGGGTGCGGACGTGGTGATCGTGTCGGCGCACTCGGGTTCGAGCGGCACGTCGTCGTACGGTGATCAGCTGCCGTATGTGGAGAATGCGGCCGGTCTGGTGGCGGAGCAGGTGCCGGGTATCGACGCGATCCTGGTGGGGCATGCGCACACGGAGATTCCCGAGTACTTCGTGGAGAACAAGGCGACCGGCAAGAAGGTCGTCCTGTCGGAGCCGTTGAAGTGGGGGCAGCGGCTGACGCTGTTCGACTTCGATCTGGTGTGGTCGAAGGGCCGCTGGACGGTCGAGAAGGTCGGCGCGAAGGTCCTGAACTCGAACACGGTCGAGGAGGACAAGAAGGTCACGCGGCTGCTCACGGACGAGCACAAGAAGGTCGTCACCTACGTCAACCAGGTGATCGGTTCGTCGACGGCTGCGATGAGCACGGCCGAGGGCCCGGTCAAGGATGTCGCGATCATCGATCTGATCAATCTGGTGCAGCGGGAGACGGTTGCGGCGGCGCTGAAGGGCGGCGCGTATGCGGCGCTTCCGGTGTTGTCGCAGGCTTCGTGTTTCTCGCGTACGGCGCAGATTCCGGCGGGTGATGTGACGATCAGGGATGCGGCGGGTCTGTATCCGTTCGAGAACACCCTGGAAGCGCGGCTGCTCACGGGTGCTCAGCTGAAGGAGTACCTGGAGTTTTCGGCGCGGTATTACGTGCAGACTCCCGCGGGTGGCCCGGTGGACCCGGCGAAGCTGACGAACGCCGAGAACATCCCGGACTACAACTACGACGCGGTGAGCGGTCTGACGTACGAGATCGACATCGCGAAGCCGGTGGGGTCGCGGATCGTGAAGCTTTCCTTCGAGGGGAAGGACATCGATCCGAAGGCGGAGTTCGTGTTCGCGGTGAACAACTATCGGGCGAGTGGTGGCGGGAACTTCCCGCACATCGCGGGTGCCAAGCAGTTGTGGGCGAATTCGGAGGAGATCCGGAACACGATCATCGGTTGGGTGAAGGCGAAGGGGACGGTGGACCCGGGGCAGTTCGCGTCGGTGGACTGGAAGCTGACCCGGGACGGCACGCCCGTCTTCTAGTTCCTCGGGTTCTGGTTCTTCGGGTTCTAGATCTTGAGGGCGGCGAGGTCGACGCTGTCGGCGAGGGCCTTGGCTCCTGCGTCGTTGACGTGCAGGCCGTCGCCGCTGTCGTAGTCGTCGTGGATCCGGTCGGGGTCGGCCGGGTCCGCGACGGCGGCGGCGAAGTCGGCGTAGGCGTCGAAGGGGCTGTCGGCGCCGCGGAGCCAGTCGTTGACCTCGCGGGCGACGGCGATGCCTTCGGGGGTGGAGTAGCCCTCGTAGACCGTGTCCTTGTAGGGGCCGACGGTGGTGGCGGTGGCGGTGAGCCCGGCCGCGTGGATGCGGTCGGCGAGGGTGGTGAGGCCCGTGATGAGGTCGGCGGCGGTGGGGATGGGGGCGGGCTCGGGGTAGGCCTCCTGGCCGGGGATGCCGAGGTCGTTGAGGCCGAAGTGGATGAGGACGTGGGTGACGCCGGGGACGTCGAGGGCGTCGCGGTCCAGTCGGGCCAGGGCGTGTTCGCCGACCTCGTCGGTGAGCAGGCGGTTGGCGGAGAGGCCCTGGTTCACCACCCAGCCGGTGCTTCCGGCGTCGCGCAGGCGGTTGTTGAGCAGGTCGGGGAAGCGCTGGTCGGCGTCGTTCGTGGTGCCGTTGCCGTCGAACCAGGAGTCTCCGAAGGCGACGGCGATGCGGGTGCCGGTGGGGGCGAGGACGTCGGCGCCGCTGATGAAGTGGCGGGTGGCGAGCTCTTCGAGTCCTTCGGTGCCGTCGAGGGTGGGTGCGGTGAGGGCGTTGCCGGGGACGGTGTAGCCGGTGCGCAGGGGGACGATGGAGTAGGTGGAGAGGCCGGTGTCGTCGGGCAGCCAGAGGGTGAGGGCGAGTTCGTCACCGGCGGCGAATGTGCCGTCGATGGGGTCGCTGATGGCTTCCTCTCCGACTGGGACGGTGAATTCTTCGGCGCCGCCGAAGCGGAGCGGGGTGTCGGTGCCGGATTCGATGCCGCTTCCTTCGGTGCGTCTGGCGAGGTGGGCGCCGCCGATGTGCAGGGGCTCCTTGCCGTAGCGGTTGCTGAGGCGGATGCGCAGGGCGCTGCCGCCGCCGTCGAGGCGGATGATCTGGCGGAGGGTCTGGGCGGCGAAGCCGCGGAGCTCGACGAGGTCGATGGTTTCGTGGGGGCTGACGACGGCGGAGCGGAAGGCTGCGGTCCAGGAGGCCGTGGAGTCGGTGGTCATGGTCGTCCGAACCGGGTGGCGGTGCCTGTTATTTCGGTGATCGGCGCTTTTCCTGATGGAATATTCGGGGGCGTCGTGGCGCTTGGGGCCGGACAATTCAGGTCATGGATGAGGAACTTGCTGCGGCGCTCGACCCGGTGCTCCGCGATCTGAGGGCCACGTGTGCGGTGCGTCCCGTGGTGCGGGAAGAGCGGGACGACATGATCGGGGAGCTGGTCGTGCTGTATGAGCCGGACGGGTCGGGTGCGGGGCTCGTGCCGCGTTTCGGCGGGAGTGCGGCGGAGCGGACGGCGGACTTCGCGGATCAGGCGCAGGACTGGGCGGTCGAGGCGCTGTGTGCGGTGTTGAAGCCCGCCGTGTGGCCGGAGTGTCCGGAGCACCCCGACTCGCATCCGTTGGCGGCCGGGGTGGTGCGGGGTGTCGCGGTGTGGTCGTGTCCGCGGACGCGCCGGGTGGCGGCGCCGGTCGGGGAGCTCGGGGGTCCTGTCACGTCTTGAGGCGTACGAGGTTTCCGCGCTGTTCGCCGATGCGTCCCGCGGTGCCGGGGTGCCGGTCGGGGGTCTGGAGGCCGAAGCTGGTGAAGGCGGTGCGCTGTGGCAGGGGGTAGGGGTCGCGGCCGGTGAGGGAGTTGAGGATGGTGGCGCTGCGCCAGGCGGCGAGGCCGAGGTCGGGGGTGCCGACGCCGTGGGTGTGGCGTTCGGCGTTCTGTACGTAGACGGAGCCGGTGACGGAGGGGTCGAGGACGAGGCGGTACTGGTCGTCGATGCGGGGGCGGGCGGAGGAGTCCTTGCGGATGTAGGGGTCGAGTCCGGCGAGGAGTTGGTCGAGGGGGCGCTCGCGGTAGCCGGTGGCGAGGACGACGGCGTCGGTGGTGAGGCGGGATCGGGTGCCTTGTTGCAGGTGTTCGAGGTGGAGTTCGACGCGGGTGTTGGCGACGCGGCCCGCGGTGCGCACGGAGACGCCGGGGGTGAGGACGGCGTCGGGCCAGCCGCCGTGCAGGGTGCGGCGGTAGAGCTCGTCGTGGATGGCGGTGATGGTGTCGGCGTCGATGCCTTTGTGGAGCTGCCACTGGTGGGGGACGAGGCCGTCGCGGACGGCTTCGGGCAGGGCGTGGAAGTAGCGCGTGTAGTCGGGGGTGAAGTGTTCGAGGCCGAGCTTGGAGTACTCCATGGGGGCGAAGGCTTCGGTGCGGGCGAGCCAATGGATCTTTTCGCGTCCGGTGGGGCGGGAGCGGAGCAGGTCGAGGAAGATTTCGGCGCCGGACTGTCCTGAGCCGATGACGGTGATGTGGTCGGCGGCGAGCAGGAGTTCGCGGTGGTCGAGGTAGTCGGCGGAGTGGATGACGGGGACGGTGGGGGCTTCGGCGAGGGGTTTGAGGGGTTCGGGGACGTAGGGGGCGGTGCCGATGCCGAGGGCGATGTTCTTGGTGTAGGTGCGGCCGAGTGCTTCGGCTTCGCCGTCGGTGTCGAGTTGGGTGAAGTCGACTTCGAACAGGTCGCGTTCGGGGTTCCAGCGGACGGCGTCGATCTGGTGTCCGAAGTGGAGTGCGGGGAGGTTCTCGCTGACCCAGCGGCAGTAGGCGTCGTATTCGGCGCGCTGGATGTGGAAGCGCTCGGCGAAGTAGAAGGGGAAGAGGCGCTCGCGGGTCTTGAGGTAGTTGAGGAAGGACCAGGGGCTTGCGGGGTCGGCGAGGGTCACGAGGTCGGCGAGGAAGGGGACTTGGAGGGTTGCGCCGTCGATGAGGAGTCCGGGGTGCCAGTGGAAGCCGGGGCGCTGTTCGTAGAAGGCGGTGTCGAGTTCGCCGAGGGGGTGGGCGAGGGCGGCGAGGGAGAGGTTGAACGGGCCGATGCCGATGCCGACCAGGTCTCGGGGGTCTTCGGGTGTGGTGGGCGGCTGGGGGCCGGGGTGGTCGGGTGTGCCGGTCATCGGGGGTCGGTTCCTTCCGTGTGGTCGGCGGCCGCGGTGGTTTCGGTGGTGGGTGCCGCGGCGGTCTCTTCGACGAGTTTGAGGAGCGCGGCGAGGTCGCCGGGCCGGGTGTGCGGGTTGAGGAGGGTGGCTTTGAGCCAGCGGCGGCCGTCGAGGTGGGCGCGGCCGAGGACGGCGGTGCCTTCGGTGAGCAGTCGCCTGCGGACGTGGGCGATGTGGTGGTCGGTGGCGCCCGTGGGGCGGAAGAGGACGGTGCTGATGGCGGGGGTGTCGTAGAGCTCGAAGGCGGGGTGGGCGTCGATGAGTTCGGCGAACTCGCGTGCTTGTTCGCAGACTTGGTCGACGAGGTGGCCGAGTCCGGTGCGGCCGAGGGCTTTCAGGGTGACGGCGATCTTGAGTACGTCGGGGCGGCGGGTGGTGCGCAGGGAGCGGCCGAGGAGGTCGGGGAGTCCCGCGTCGGTGTCGTCGTCGGCGTTGAGGTAGTCGGCGCGGTGGTCGAGGGCGTGCAGGTCGTGGGGGTCGCGGACGGCGATGAGGCCTGCGGCGGCGGGCTGCCAGCCGAGTTTGTGGAGGTCGAGGGCGACGGTGTCGGCGCGGTCGATGCCGTGCAGCTGTGCCTTGCGGGTGTCGCTGAAGAGGAGTCCTCCGCCGTAGGCGGCGTCGATGTGGAGGCGGGCGCCGTGGGCGGCGCAGAGGTCGGCGATGTCGTCGAGGGGGTCGATGAGGCCCGCGTCGGTGGTGCCCGCGGTGGCGGCGACGAGGAAGGTGCCCGGGGGGCCGCCGAGTTCGGTGAGGGCTTCGTCGAGCGCCGCGGGGTCGAGGGTGCCTGCGGGGGCGGGCACGATGACGGGTTCGGGGAGTCCGAGGAGCCAGGCGGCGCGGGTGAGGGAGTGGTGGGCGTTGGCTCCGGCGAGGAGGCGGACGGGGCCGCGGGTGGCGGGGGCTTCGCGGGCGAGGAGCAGGGCGAGCTGGTTGGCTTCGGTGCCGCCGGTGGTGATGAGGGCGTCGCCGCCGTCGTGGATCTGGGCGGCGAGGGCGTGGGTGACGAGTGCTTCGAGTGCGGTCGCGGCGGGTGCCTGGTCCCAGGAGTCCATGGAGGGGTTGAGGGCGGACGCGGCGAGGTCGGCGGCGGTGGCGACGGCGAGCGGCGGGCAGTGCAGGTGGGCTGCGCAGAGCGGTTCCGCGGGGTCGGCGGCGCCTTCGGTGAGGGCGTGGACGAGGGTGCGGAGCGCCGTTTCGGGTCCTGTGCCGTGGTCGGGGAGGACGGGGTGGGCCGCGGCGTGGATGCGTTCGGCGACGGCTTCGGGGCCGCCCGCGGGGAGGGGTCCGCGGCGGGCGGTGGCGCCCTTGCGGAGCGCGTCGAGCGCGACGGCGAGCAACGGCCGCAGCGCATCGGCTCCTTGGGTGCCTCCGGCGAGGGGCGGCGGGGTGCGCGGGGTGCTCATGCTGCTGTCCTTCGGGTGCGCGCGTACAGGGGCACCAGCCTGTACGCCGCGTGGGCGGTTCGCCCGATTTCCCCGGCGAAGGGAACCCGAAAGTGGTACTGCCGTGCGGAGAAAACGTGTTGGGGGTGCGCGGGGTGCTAGGGGGTTTCGGGGGCCGGGTTCCGGGGGCCGGGGCCCCCGGCCGGTCACCCTGTGCCCGTCAGTTTCCCTCCCCGTTCCCCCGGACCCTCAACGCCCGTGCCAGGTCGTCGAGTTGGTCGACGAGCTTGCGGCGCAGGGCCGGTGTGGGATCGGCGTCGCGCAGGCATCGTTCGCCGAGGGTGAGCGTTTCGGCGTCCACGAGGGCGGCGGGGAAGGCGTACCGTCCGGCGGCCTCGGCCATGGCGGGTCCGCGGCGTCCTGCGAGGGCGACGGCGTCCTCGTAGTAGCGGGGGACGTACTCCCGGACGAGGTCGGCCTGTTCGGGCTGCCAGAAGCCCTGTGCGGTGGCGGTGAAGAGGTAGTTGGAGAGGTCGTCGGAGCCGAACATGGCGTCCCAGGCGGCCCGCTTGGCCGCGGCGTCGGGCAGTGCGGCGCGGCAGCGTGCGGCGCCTTCCTGTCCGGTGGCGCTCGGGTCCCGTTCGAGTTCCGCGGTGATGGCGGTCTCGTCGGCGGCGTCCAGGACGGCGAGCCGGGCGAGGATGCGCCAGCGCAGCTCGGGGTCGAGTTCGGGGCCGCCGGGGACGGTGCCTTCGCCGAGCCAGTCCTGGAGGGGCGCCGCCTGGGTGGCGACGTCGATGAAGCCGCGGACGGCGGTGAGGCGCAGGCCTGGGTTGGAGCCGTCCTCGGTGCGGCGGATCAGGTCGCGGCAGAGCTCGCCGAGGAGGGCGAGGGCGGCGGGCCGCTGTTCGGGGGTGGTGAAGCGGTCGGCGATGTGGAGGGTGGCGAAGGTGAGGACGCCTTGGACGATGGCGAGGTCGGTCTCCTCGGGGAGGTGGGCGCGGGCGGTCTCCAGGTAGGCGGCGCCTTCGAGCTCGCCGTCGCGGACCATGTCGCGCAGGCTGTTCCACAGGACGGCGCGGGTGAGTGCGTCGGGGACGCCGGAGAGGACGCGCAGGGCGGTCTCCTGGGACACGTCGTCGAGGCGGATCTTGGCGTAGGTGAGGTCCCCGTCGTTGGGGACGATCAGGGCGGGGCGGCCGCCGTCGCGTGCGGTGTCGGTGCCGGTGGCGGGGACGTCCGTCTCGAAGCGTTCGCGCAGGACGAGGGCGCCGTCGCCGGAGAGGTCGCGGTCGTAGACGCCGACGGCGATGCGGTGGGGGCGGCCGTCGTCGTTGCCGGGTCCTGCGTCGCGGTCGACGGCGAGGGTCCAGGTGCGTCCGTTGTGGGTGACGTCCGAGGTGAGGGTGTCGACGCCGGTGGTGCGCAGCCAGGCTTCGGCCCAGGCGTGGACGTCGCGGTCGGTGGCGTGGGCGAGGGAGTCGATGAAGTCGGCGAGGGTGGCGTTGCCGAACTTGTGGCGGGCGAAGTGGGTGTTGATGCCCGCGAGGAAGTCCTTCTCGCCGAGCCAGGCGACGAGCTGGCGCAGGGCGCTGGCTCCCTTGGCGTACGAGATGCCGTCGAAGTTGAGCATCGCGGAGGCGGTGTCGGGCACGGCGTCGGGGTCGGGGGCGACGGGGTGGGTGGAGGGGCGCTGGTCGGCGTCGTATCCCCAGGACTTGCGGGCGACGCCGAAGTCGGTCCAGGGGTCGGTGAAGCGGGTGGCTTCGGCGGTGGTCTGGAAGCCCATGTACTCGGCGAAGGACTCGTTGAGCCAGATGTCGTCCCACCAGCGGAGGGTGACGAGGTCGCCGAACCACATGTGGGCCATTTCGTGGGCGATGACCATGGCGCGGGTCTGGCGCTCGGTGTCGGTGACGGCGGAGCGGTAGATGAATTCGTCGCGGAAGGTGACGAGTCCGGGGTTCTCCATGGCGCCTGCGTTGAACTCGGGGACGAACGCCTGGTCGTAGGAGTCGAAGGGGTAGGGCTCTTCGAACTTCTCGTGGTAGCGGTCGTAGCAGGCGCGGGTGGTGTCGAGGATTTCCTCGGCGTCGGCGTCCATGAAGGGGCCGAGTGAGCGTCGGCAGTGGATGCCGAAGGGCAGGCCGCGGTGTTCGGTGCGGACCGAGTGCCAGGGGCCTGCGGCGACGGCGACGAGGTAGGTGGAGATGAGGGGGGTGGGGGCGGCCCGCCAGGTGCCGTCGCCGAGGTGTTCGGTGACGCCGTTGGCGAGGACGGTCCAGTTCTTCGGGGCGGTGACGGTCAGCTCGAAGACGGCCTTCAGGTCGGGCTGGTCGAAGGCGGCGAAGACGCGCTGCACGTCTTCCATGAAGAGCTGGGTGTAGGCGTACGTCTCGCCGTCGGTGGGGTCGGTGAAGCGGTGCATGCCTTCGCCGGTGCGGGAGTAGCGCATCGCGGCGTCGACCACGAGTACGTGTTCGCCTGCGGTGAGTGTGTCGAGGGCGAGGCGGTTGTCGACGAGTGCGGAGGCGGCCGTGAGGTCGAGGGGGTGCCCGTCGAGGGTGACGGTGCGCAGCTCGGCGGGCTTGAGCTCGACGAACGTGGCGCCTTCGGTGCGGGCGCTGAAGCGGATGACGGTCCGGGAGTCGAAGGTGTCGCGGGCGGCGTCGGCCGCCCGGGTCAGATCGAGCTCGACCGTGTACCGGTGGACGTCGATGAGCTGGGCTCGGGTCTGCGCTTCGTCGCGCGTCAGTACGGGCATGGGCCCATGCTGCCCGATGGTGTGGGGGCGGGTGTAGGGCCGTCCTCTGAGAGCGGACCGCCTGCCTGCCGGGGGCGGCCGTTGACGTGCATCCCGCTGTAGCTGCCGCGGACGAGGGCGTTGCCGCGGCCGCCGCGGCGTTCGGCGGTGGTCTTGGCCGTGCCGAATCCGTCGCTGACGGGAAGGTGCGCGGTGGTGGTGCACGGCAGGGACCGGGACGGTTCCGGCGCGGAGTGGATCATGTACCGGTGCTAGCGGTCCACGGAGGGCGGTTCACGCAGGGAGGGTTCCGTCGCTGGTCAGGGGCTGCTCGGCGATCTGCTCGTGGTGCCTGATCACTTCGGCGATGATGAAGTTGAGGAGTTTTTCCGCGAAGGCCGGGTCGAGTTTGGCGCTCTCGGCGAGCTCGCGGAGGCGGGCGATCTGGCGGGACTCGCGGGTCGGGTCGGCGGGCGGCAGCTGGTGCTGGGCCTTGAGGTGGCCGACCTGCTGGGTGCACTTGAAGCGCTCGGCGAGCATGTGGACGACGGCGGCGTCGATGTTGTCGATGCTGTCGCGCAGGCGGGACAGCTCGGCGCGGACGGTCTCGTCCGTCGCCGTGGCGGGGCTCGTGCCCGCGCTCGCGGCGCCGCTCGTGCCGTTCACGCTGTTGTCGTCACTGGTGTGGCTGGTGGTCATGGTCCACGAGCCTACGTGGCCGGTCCGGAGCCGCCACCGGCGGAAGAGCGCAAAATGGGTGGGTGCTCGGGGTCGGGTATCTGGTGGGACCAGCCGCCGGGTACGGCCCTTCCCTGCTGGTCGCGGAAGCGTACGGGGGCCATGCCGACCCGGCGGGTGAATAGGCGTGAAAAGTACGCCGGGTCGTCGTATCCGACGCGTCGGGCGACGGCGGCGACGGGCAGTTCGGTGGCGGCGAGGAGTTCTTTGGCGCGGCCCAGGCGGATGCCGAGGAGGTAGTCCTTGGGGCTGCAGCCGGCGCCGCGGCGCACGGCGGTGCGCAGTTCCGCGGGGGTCATGCCGTGCCGGGCGGCGTGTTCGGCGACGGACAGGGGCTGGAAGGCGTCGCGGGCCAGGGCCTGCAGGACGGGGTCGCCGTCGGGGGCGATGTCGGCGCGGGCGCGGCGCAGCGCGACGAGGAGTTCGTGGACGGCTGCGCCGGTCTCCACCTCCAGGAGGGGGTTGCCGCGGCGGGCGGCGCGGGCGATGCGGGCGACGACGGCGCGGGCGCTCGCGGCGTCGGAGAGCGGCACGACGGGCCGGGTGGGTTCGATGTAGCCGAGTTCGGTGTACGTGGCGGTGGCGGGCCCGGTGAAGTCGACGAAGCACTCGTCCCAGCCGGTGTCGGGGTCGGGTCCGTAGTGGTGGCGTGCGCCGGGGGTGAGCCAGATCAGGGCGGGCGCGGTCACGGTGGTGCGGCGCCCGTCGGGGCCGCGGAACCAGCCGCCGCCGGAGCTGACGACGACGGCGACGTGGTGGTCGAGGGTGCGCGGGCCCACGGTCGGCAGGATGCCGTGCTGCAGGCCGACACCGAGGCAGGCGAGGCCGAGCTTGTGGTGGGCCGGGCTGGGGGTGAAATACCGCATCCATGTGTGGTACATCCGCGTATGTCCTTTCCTGGATGCGTTCAGTTCCGCGCCGCGTCCCGTTCCCTCGCTGCGTCCAACCGGACCCGATCTTTGTCCATGGACCCTGCCGCCCGCCAGAGGTGATCGTGGGCGAGACGTGAGCGAGAGGACGCGATGAACGGGTTCAGGGTCGGCGAGGACGATTTCGAGGTGGCCGGGCGGCCGGTGCGGCTGCTCTCCGGTGCGCTGCACTATTTCCGGGTGCACGAGGCGCAGTGGGGGCACCGGCTTGCGATGCTGCGGGCGATGGGGCTCAACTGTGTGGAGACGTACGTCCCGTGGAATCTGCACGAGCCGCGCCCGGGCACGTACCGCGACGTCGAGGCGCTCGGCAGGTTCCTGGACGCGGCGCACGAGGCGGGTTTGTGGGCGATCGTGCGGCCGGGCCCCTACATCTGCGCGGAGTGGGAGAACGGCGGGCTGCCGCACTGGCTGACGGGTGCGGTGGGGGCGCGGGCGCGGACGCGCGACGAGGAGTATCTGGGGCATGTGAGCCGCTGGTTCCGTCGGCTCCTGCCGCAGGTCGTGGCGCGCCAGCAGCAGCTCGGCGGCCCGGTGATCATGGTGCAGGTCGAGAACGAGTACGGCAGTTACGGCTCGGACCAGGTGTACCTGCGCCGCCTTGCGGACCTGCTGCTCGCGGAGGGCGTGGAGGTGCCGCTGTTCACCTCGGACGGGCCCGAGGACCACATGCTGACCGGGGGTTCGATCCCCGGCGTCCTGGCGACGGCCAACTTCGGTTCGGGGGCCCGTGCGGGCTTCGGCACACTGCGCAGGCACCGTCCGAAGGGCCCGCTGATGTGCATGGAGTTCTGGTGCGGCTGGTTCGACCACTGGGGTACGGAGCACGTCGTGCGGGACGCCGAGGATGCCGCGGCGGCGCTGCGCGAGATCCTGGAGTGCGGGGCGTCGGTGAATCTGTACATGGCGCACGGCGGCACGAACTTCGCGGGCTGGGCGGGGGCCAACCGGGGCGGCGGTTCGCTGCACGACGGGGAGCTGCAGCCTGACGTCACGTCGTACGACTACGACGCGCCCGTCGACGAGTTCGGCCGGGCCACGCCCAAGTTCTGGGCGTTCAGGAAGGTCCTCGCACGGTATGCGTCCGCTCCCCTGCCCGAGCCGCCCCCGCCGCTGCCGTCCCTGGAGGCGCCCGCGTCGGCGGAGCTGACGGACTGGTCGCCGCTGGACGCGGTCCTGGACGCCTTGGGCGGCCCGGAGGCGGAGTACGCCGTGCCGCCCACGTTCGAGGAGCTCGACGTGGACCGCGGTCTGGTGCGGTACGCGGTGACGGTGCCGGGGCCGCGTGCGCCGTATCCGCTGAGCGTGCGGGGTCTGCGGGACCGGGCGGTGGTGTACGTCGACGGGGAGCGGGCCGGTGTCCTCACGGAGGGCACGCCGACCCTGCTGTCCCCCGTGGCCGGGCATGCGCGCGTGGAGCTGTGGGTGGAGTCGCTGGGGCGGGTCAACTACGGTCCGCGGACGGGTGAGTGCAAGGGGATCACCGGGGGGATCCTGCACGAGCGGCAGTATCTGCACGGGGTGCGGGCGGGCGCGCTGCGGCTGGACGCGTTCGACGTGCCGTCGGCGGTGCGGGCGGTTCCCTCGGCGGGCTCCGGGGCGGGGCGTCCGGGTCTGTACCGGGGCACGGTCGAGGTCGACTCCCCCGGCGACGCCTCCCTGGAGCTGCCCGGCTGGACGCGCGGCTTCGTGTGGGTGAACGGCTTCAACCTGGGCCGTTACTGGTCGGCGGGCCCGCAGACCACGCTGTACGTGCCCGGTCCCGTGCTGCGGGCCGGGGCGAACGAGGTGTGGGTGCTCGAGCTGGAGGAGGGCGGGGAGCGGATCGGGCTTGCGTGAGGACGATGACGCCCCATGACCGGGCCCGCCCCCTCTGAGGGGGCGGGCCCGGTCGTGGGTGGGGGGAATCAGGCCTCTCGGACGTCGAACGCGTCGAGCACGAACTCCGCCTTGCCGTCGTCGCCGGTCTTGCGCAGGCCGACCCAGGCCTCGCCCTCGGCGGGGGCGGTGAACTCGTAGGTGAGGGTGGTGGGTCCGGTGGCGACCGGGAGTTCCTTGCGGTCGAGCTCGCGGGGTGCCGGTTCGTCGACGGCGGTGATCCAGGCGTACTGGCCCGCCTTCTCGTTCTCGTAGCGGAAGGACACGCGGTAGCGCTTGCCCGGTGTGAAGCGGGCGGTGTGCTGGACGGTGCGGTAGACGAGGCCGGTGTTCTCGCCGCGGGACTTCAGGGAGTTCGATCCGTCGATGACGTCGTCGATCGTCTTGCCGTTCCAGCCGCGCTGGGTGAAGGGGGCATGGCGCTGGGCGATGTGGGTGCGCGGGTCGGTGACGTCGCCCGCGTCGCCCTTCACGAAGGGGCCCCAGCCCTGCGGGACGTGTTCGAAGTCCTCGTGGACGAGGGTGGCGCGGGGCAGCTTGTCGGGGCGGCCGGTCGCGACGATCCGTACGTTGTCGAAGCGCACGCGCGCCCGGCCCGCCTCGGCGCGCAGCGTCAGCTCGGCCGTGCCGCCGCCTTCGGGGACGGTGAAGTACGTGAACATGCGCTGGAAGCGGGTGCCGTGCTTGCGGTCGGCGGCGACGTAGTTGCCCGCGGTGGACGTCCTGGTGGAGTTGGTGGCGGTGATGCCGTCGGCGGTGCGCACCTCCAGGGCGGCCGTGCGGCTCTCCCCCGGCTGCTCGCCCACCTCGACCTGCACGGACGCGACGTAGGTGCCTGCTTTGAGGCGGGCGAGGCGCTGGCCGACGGCTGCCGCGCCGCCCTCGCCGATGACGAGCTCGTGGTCGCCGAGGGTGCTGAGCTTCACGGCGGCGGGTCCGCTGACCTTCCAGCCGTCCAGGGAGCCGGAGTGGAAGCCCGGGTCGTGCAGCGGGGTGCCCTGGCCCCACTGCGGGTCGGGCAGGGCCGCGGCGCGCTCGCGGTAGAGGACGTAGGGCTGCTTCGGCTCCGCCTTGAGGGTGACCTTTCCGCCCGCTACGGAGACGTACGAATCGAAGACGCGCCCCTGGTCGGTGAGCCGGTAGAGCGCCACTCGGGAGCGGCGGGCCCACGCGCGGGGGAGCTGCCAGCTGCTGGTGCCGCCCGCCGGGTTGTAGTGGTAGAGCTTGGCGGGATCGTGCGCTTTGCGGGGCTCCCAGGGAAGCAGATAGCGGCCGTCTTCGTAGACGACGTTTCCGTCGGTGGTGATGCGGCGCTTGCCTGAGGCGTCGGAGACCGTCGTCGCGGCTCCGGACCGGGCGTCTCCGAAGAAGGCGATCTCGTGCTCGCCCCAGCTCTTGATGGGGTACGCCTGGAGGTACTTGGCGGGCAGCGAGTGCGTCCAGATCAGGTCGTAGAACGCGTGCCAGTCGGTCTTGCCGACCCAGCCCTCGAAGTTCCCCATGCGGGCGATGCCCAGGAGGGTGGGCCACTTGTCGGCGAAGACGTCCTTCTGGTGGTTGCGGACGAAGCGGATGAGGCGGGAGTTGATGCCTCGGGAGGTGTCGCCGCCGTAGTCGGGTTCGGTGGCCCAGTGGGACCAGATCGCGGAGCGCTCGAAGCCGTGGCCCCACTCCGTGGTGATCGTCCAGCCCTGTTCGCGGAAGGCCCGCTGGAGGCGGTCGGAGGTCCAGCCGGACTCGCGGAACACGTCGATGTAGAGGGTGTTGAGGCCCTTGTGGGTCTGGGCGCGCAGGTCGGCGAAGCGCTTGACGATGTCTCCGGAGACCAGGTCGCGGCGCTGGTCGATGCGGTAGCTCTGGTCGAGCCAGTCCCACTGCTCGTTCTTCTTGTCGACGAGCTTGTCGGAGAAGGCCTTCGCCACGGGGTACGACTCGGTGGTGTTGACGTGCACGCTGAAGTCGCTGTTCCACTTCTTGCCCTCGCGGACCAGCGCGTTGAGGTCGTCGAGGCCGCCCGCGCGGGTGTTGTAGTTGTCCGCGTAGTCGGGGTGGGCGGAGTCGTGGCCCTCGGACTGGTAGCCCTTGAGGAGCGTGTACTGGCGCAGGCCGTCGGTGGCCAGGTGGATCCGCTTGACGTTGTCGAGCGTGGCGAGGAACGGGTTGGTGGCCTGCGAGGCGAAGTTGAAGGGGATGTGCGGGACGACCCGCAGGTGCTGCTCGTCGGCGCCGAGGGGGGTGACCATGATGTCCCGGAAGGCGATCGCGGCGTCCTGCCAGTCGACCTTGCCGTCGCCGTTGCGGTCACCGGTGATCACGACGGTGGCGTACGGGAGGGGTTCGGTGGCGTCGGCGGGGGCGGTCGCGGCGCGGTGCGTCCACTGGCCGGGGCTCAACCGGGCCTCTACGTAGTCGGCGTTTGCGGTGGGTCGCACCGTCTCGCGCCACAGGCGGCCGTTCTCCCAGGTGGTGCCCGCCTCCGAGGTGGGCTTGTCGTAGACGGTGTTCGTCTCGAAGGCGCCGCCGAGCCGGTCGTGCGCGACGACGGCGTACGCGCATCCGGTCGGCGCTTCCGCGGGGGTGTCCTGGGCGGGCCGGACGAGGGTGTCGCCGCTCTTGGCCTTGTCGAGTTGCACCTTGGCGGCGAGGAGTGCGGCGCCGGGCTGGTCGCTGCGCACGGAGAGCAGGGTGAGGCCGGGGATCCGCAGGGTGCCGACCCGCAGCGCGGCCGTGTCCGCGATCTTCGTGACGCGCCAGTGGACCTGCCTGCCCTCGACCGCGATCTCGACGTCGATCCGGGTGCCGCCCTCGAAGGCCAGCACGTACGCGGCGCGTGACCTGTCCGTCGTGACGGTGACCTGCGGGGTGTGTTCGGCCTCGTCGATGAGGACGGTGGTGACGGCGTCCGCGCGGCCGTGCAGCACGGCGCCGCTCGCGCGGTCGGTGTACGAGACGACGCTCGGGAAGGCGGTGGCGACGCGGACGTCCAGGTCGGCCGAGCGCAGGACCGCCTCGGCCGCCGGGCGCTTTCCGGCGGCGGGCGCGGTGGGCACGGCGAACGCGCTGCCGCCCGCGCCGAGGGCGACGCCCATTCCGGCGATCGCGCCCGTCGCGACCACGGCTCTGCGGCTCGGTCCGGACGTGTCTGACGGCAGCATGGGAGCACCCCTCCATGGACGGAAATTCGTGCCGCTCACGATGCGCCGGGCGGGACGAATGCGCCCATGGACAAAGGAGGGGGAGGTGTTGGACTAACCGTCGGGCGGTGCTCCTGGTGGCATTTTCCGGCGGGCGCATGGCGAAGCGGGGCGCCCGCAACTGCAGGCGCCCCGCCACAGAACGTCGGACGTCAGGCTCTCAGAGCTCCGACGCCGCCTTCTCTATGTCGCCCGCGAAGGTCGACACCTCGGTGTAGACACCGGGGTACTTGGCCTGCGCGCAGCCGTTGCCCCAGCTGACGATGCCGACCTGGACGTACTCGCCGGCCTCGTCCTTGCGGAACATGGGGCCGCCGGAGTCGCCCTGGCAGGTGTCGACGCCGCCCTCGTTGAGCTTGCCCGCGCAGAGCTCCTCGCCGGGCGTGAGGTCGGCGCCGTACGCGGCCTCGCAGTCGGCGTCGCTGACGAACGGGACCTTCGCCTTGAGGAGGTAGCGCTGCTGGTCGCCACCCTCCTTGTCGGCACCCCAGCCGGCGATGTCGAACTCGCCCTCGTTGTACTTGGTGTCCTTGGCGATCTTCAGCGTGGGCTGGTCGATCGGCTTCTCGAGCTTGATGAGGGCCCAGTCCTTGCCCTTGCCGTTGTAGCCGGGGGCCTGGAGGACCTTGGTGGACTTCACCTTGATCGCGTCGGAGCTCTCCAGGTCCACGACGCCACCGGTGGCGGTGATGCCGGTGTTGTCACCGGAGCCGTCCACACAGTGGGCGGCGGTCAGCACGATGTCCTGGGCGTACAGAGCGCCGCCACAGCCCATCGACAGCCGGACCATGAACGGGAATTCGCCCTGCTCGGCGGGGGTGCCGCCGACGACGCGCTCGCTCGGGTTTGGGCCCGGGTGGGGAGCCGCCTGAGCGGCCACGGGCTGAAGGCTCACAGTGGCCAGAGCGATCACACCGAGGGTGGCGGCTCTCTTCACTCCACGCAGCTTGGTCTTCAACTGACTTCCCTTCGTGGGGGGTTCGTGGGGGTAGCGCATCCGGCTGGCATGAGCCCGCCAAAAGCGTTGTTGCGGATTATGGAGATCGGTGTCCGCTCAGGACAAGGGGCGGTTTCCAGCCACGGTGTGTCGCGCCGGTCAGGGCCGGGGGCGGCGACCGCCGTACAGTGGAGGCCGGTTGCGGTGTCCGGGCGGGGCGGGTCGCGGTGTCCGGTGGGCGGCGTCAGGAGGTGCGGACGTGACGGTCGGCGGCGGTCCAGTCGTGCACGGCTACCCCCATCTGGAGACCGTGCGAGCCGCCATCACGGCGCTCTACAAACGCCTCTCGTACGACACCGTGCACTCCTTCGAGACCAGCGTGGCCCCCGCGGACGTGGCCTTCAGCGACCAGGACGACCTGCATCTCGGCGCCCAGCGGGTGGCTCGCGAGATGGTGCGGCACCTGCACCTGCCCGACGCCCGGATGATCGTCGGCTTCCGCGAGATGCAGCATGCCGCGTCCGTCGAACTCGCCGCGGGGCCCGAGTACTTCATCGAGCTGAACGACCGCTTCCGCAACCATCGCAGGGACATCGGCGCGGCCCTCGCCCACGAAGTCATGCACGTGTATCTGCACCGGCTCGACCTCTCGTTCCCCGGCACGCGCGACAACGAGATCCTGACCGATACCGCCACCACGTACCTCGGCGCGGGCTGGCTGCTGCTCGACGCCTACCGCGAGGACGGCGCCTCGTCGCAGAAGTTCGGCTATCTGACCCCGGAGGAGTTCGGATACGTCCTGGCCAAGCGGGCGTTGGCGTTCGGCGAGTCGCCGGAGACGTGGTTCACCAGCGCGCAGGCCTACACGGCGTACACGAAGGGGCTCGCCCAGGCCCGCCGCGACGAGCAGCAGCCGCCGCTGACGGCCGCCGGGTGGGCGGGGCGGCGGCGGTACGCGAAGGACCGGCGGTACGCGCAGGAGCACGGGGCGGCGGCGCGGGGCGGGACGGCCGGGGCGAACGGAGGGGCCGGGGCGCCGGGAGCCGCGGGGGCGTACACCTTCTCCGGCGACGGCCTGGGCGCGCTGCGCGTGACGTTCCCCTGCCCCACCTGCCACCAGCGGATCCGGGTGCCCGCGCGGGGGCGGGTACGGGTGCGGTGCACGCTCTGCCGGACGGTGCTGGAGTGCGACACGTAGCGGTGCGACACCTGGCGGGTCGCCGCCCGGTCAGGCCTGCGACCAGTGCGCGGGGCGGTGGAGGGAGGCGGACAGTTTCGTGCCGTCGTCGCCCTTGGCCGCGTTCACCTGCGACTGGGTGAGGAAGAGCGCGCCGGTCAGGTCGGCGCCGCGCAGGTCCGCGTCGCGGAAGTCCGCGCCGATCAGGTCGGCCGCCCGCAGATCGGCGTCGCGCAGGTCGGCACCGATGAGGTACGAGCCGCGAAGGTCGACGCCCGCGAGGTCGGCGCCCCTGAGCCGCGCGCCGATGAGGTCGGCGCCCCTGCGGTCCTTCTTCTTGCCGCCTTTGCCGCCCTTGGCGTTCCTGCTGCCCTTGCCGCCCCTGCCGCCTTGACCGGCTTGGCCCAGGTGCTCGGCCCGGACGAGTTCGCTGGTGCGCAGGAGGAGCGTGTTGACGACCTGGCGGTGGGCGGCGACGTCCGTATCGGCGACGGCTTCGGGGTCGCCCTGGGCCAGCCGCTCCGTCTCGGCGAGGACGCGCTCCAGGTCGGCGGCGATCGGCCGGGTCTGCGGGAACGTCAGCGCCTCGGTCACGTACCAGAGCAGTTCGTGGAGCTGCCGCATGAGCGGGAAGACCTCGAACATCTGTCGGGCAGTGGCCGGATCCCGACGCCAGTCGCGCCCCTCGAAGGTGCCTTGAGAGACACGCTGCCCCGCCCCGAAGCAGTCGTACACGGTGCATCCCCGGTACCCCTTGTCCCGGAGGTCGCGGTGGATGCCGCACCGGAAGTCGTCCCGCAGATTGCCGCACGGCTTCCCTGCGTCCTTGTTCACGGGGAAGTCCGAGGACGCGGAGAAGGTGAGCGCCACACAGCACAGCCCGAAGCAGCTGCCGCAGTCGGCGCGCAGCGCGGCACGGTCGTCCTCGAGCAGAGGCAGGGTGACGGGGTCGCGCTCCGATGGCATCGAGCGGGCTCCTTGGGACCGGGTGGTAGTGCAGGTGGGGCGGGTGGGGCCGTGGGACCGGTCAGGCCGGTCCCACGGGGCCGCGTCAGGCGTCAGGCCGCGGAGCGGCGGCCTCCCTGCGCGCCACCGCGCTCGCCGCCACCGGAACGGCCGCCACCACGGCGTGCCCTGCCGCCGCCGCTGCCCGCGGCCGCGCCGGACCCGCCCTGGCCCTGGCCCTGGCGGGGCGTGCGTCGCTGCCCGCCCTGCGCCTGGCCGCCCTGGGCCGCGCCACCGGCACCGGAGCCACCGCGCGGGCGGCGACGGCGCTGCGCGGGCGTCTTGGCCTGCTGCTGCGGCTGCGGCGTCTCGATGACCACCGGAACGCCCGAGGGCTCCCGCGCGCCCGTGATCCGGGTCAGCTCCTCGTCGGAGGAGGAGATGCGCGCCGTGTTCGGCCGGATCTCGGCGTCGGTCATGAGCCGCGTCATCTCGCGCTTCTCGTCGGGAAGCACGAGGGTGACGACGCTGCCCGACTCCCCCGCCCGCGCGGTGCGCCCGCCCCGGTGGAGGTAGTCCTTGTGGTCGGTGGGCGGGTCGACGTTCACGACCAGGTCGAGGTCGTCGACGTGGATGCCGCGCGCCGCGACGTTCGTCGCGATCAACGCGGTGACCTGGCCGTTCTTGAACTGGTCGAGCGTCCGGTTGCGCTGCGGCTGCGAACGGCCGCCGTGCAGCCCGGAGGCCCGCACGCCGTTGGCGAGCAGCCGCTTGGTGAAGCGGTCCACGGCCCGCTTGGTGTCCAGGAACATGATCACGCGGCCTTCGCGGGCGGCGATGCGCATGGCCACGGCCTTCTTGTCCGTCTCGTCGGCGACGTAGAGCACGTGGTGCTCCATCGTCGTCACGGCGCCCGCCGACGGGTCGACGGAGTGCACGACGGGGTCGGTCAGGAACATCCGGACGAGCCGGTCGATGTTCTTGTCGAGCGTCGCCGAGAAGAGCATCGTCTGGCCGCCCTGCTCGACCTGCTTGAGCAGCGCCGTGACCTGCGGCATGAAGCCCATGTCGGCCATCTGGTCGGCCTCGTCGAGGACGGTGATGCGGACCCGCGACAGGTCGCAGTCGCCGCGCTCGATCAGGTCCTTGAGGCGGCCGGGGGTGGCCACGAGGACCTCGGCGCCGCGGCGCAGCGTGCCCGCCTGCCGGCTGATCGAGAGGCCGCCGACGACGGTGGCGAGGCGGAGGTTGACCGCCGTCGCGTACGGGGTGAGCGCGTCCGTCACCTGCTGGGCCAGCTCGCGCGTGGGGACCAGGACCATGGCGAGCGGGGAGCGCGGCTCGGCGCGGTGCCCGGCCGTGCGGGCCAGGAGGGCCAGGCCGAAGGCGAGGGTCTTGCCGGAGCCCGTGCGTCCGCGGCCGAGGATGTCGCGCCCGGCGAGGGAGTTGGGGAGCGTGGCCGCCTGGATCGGGAAGGGGTCGGTGACGCCCTGGGCGGCCAGCGTCTTCAGGAGGGCCTCGGGCATGTCCAGCTCGCCGAACGCCTCGACGGCGGGCAGGGCGGGCGTGATGCTCTCGGGCAGGGCGAATTCGCCGCCCTGGACCGGCTTCGGCCGACGGTTTCCGGATTTCCTCGCGGAGTGCGCGGAGCCCTTCGACTGGCCGGACGGTCGGCCCCTTCCGCCTGCGCTGCCGCCTGCGGTGCCGCCTGCGGTGGCGGGTCGCTTACGGGCGGGGCGTGCCGGACGCTCGGAGCGGTTCATGCAGTAGTGCCTTCCTGGTCGCTGGACTTCCGGACCTCTGAGCCGGTGCGGCTCTGGGCCCGTAGGGCCCGATGACAGCGCAAGCCGAGGCCCGCACCTTCCGGTGCGGGCCTCGGCTGTGAGGTTCGCGCGCTGCGACGATCAGGCAGGAACGATGTTCTCGGCCTGCAGGCCCTTCTGGCCCTGCGTCACCTCGAAGGAGACCTTCTGGCCCTCGAGGAGCTCACGGAAGCCCGAGGACGCGATGTTCGAGTAGTGGGCGAAGACGTCGGGGCCGCCGCCGTCCTGCTCGATGAAGCCGAAGCCCTTTTCCGAGTTGAACCACTTAACGGTGCCGGTTGCCATGTCAATCTCCTCAACAGGGGCAGAAATGGAGAAACACCGAATTGCGAATCTCCAGCGCTGCATTGACCCCCATACCGGAGAGAACCGGAAAAACAATAATGCGCCTTCGGAGCATTCCCGTCAGGCGCACATAAAGTTCATGGGTACCAAAACTGCAACACATAACCCTAACATGCTCACGGTCCGGCTCGCACGACACCTCCTCGCGCACACCCCTTCCCCCCTCAAGATCACATCGCTACCTTCAGCCAAACAATCGCTTGGTAGGCCGATGGGAAGGCGGACCGATGCGCATCTCTCGTACCCGTACCGCAACCGGACTGGCGATCTCCGCGCTCGCCCTGGGCACGCTGCCCGCATGGGCGGCCCCCTCGGAAACCGTGGCGCCCGCCGCGCCCCCGTACGCAGCCTCGGCCGCGGCCTCCGAAGCCGTCCGCCAGATCCCCCTCCAGGGCGCGGTCAACGTACGAGACGTGGGCGGCTACCGGACCTACGACGGGGAGCGCGTCCGCCTCGGACGGGTCTTCCGTGCCGACGGCCTCAGCAAGCTCACCGACGCCGACCTCGGCACGGTCGCCGGGCTCGGCCTGAAGAAGGTGATCGACTTCCGGGTGCCCGCCGAGGTGCAGTACGACGGGGTGGACCGGCTGCCCGCCGGGCTCTCCCCCACCTCCCGGCCCATCACCGACAACGGCCTGTTCACCCAGCTCCTCACCGCCATCGGTTCCAAGGACCCGGTCAAGCAGGAGGAGATGCTCGGCAACGGGAAGGCGGCCGCGTTCATGCGGGACGTCTACCGCACGTTCGTCACCGACTCCGCCAACCGCGCGCAGTTCGCGGCCACCCTGCGCGACATCGCGGACAGCCGCTCGCCGCTGCTCTACCACTGCACGTCGGGCAAGGACCGCACCGGCTGGACGACCTATCTGCTGCTGCGCCTGGTGGGCGTGCCCGAGCGGACCGCGGCCGGTGACTACCTGGCCTCCAACACCTACCGGGCCGCGTACGACGCGAAGCTCCGCGAGGCGCTCAAGCAGGGCGGGCTCATGCAGAACCCGGATCTGATCATCCCGCTCCAGGAGGTCCGCGCCGACTACCTCGGCACGGCGCTGACGGAGGCCACCCAGCGGTACGGCGGCTTCCAGGGCTATCTGACCAAGGGGCTCGGCCTGGACGCGGGCACCGTCCTGAAGCTGCGCGGGCGCATGATCAACTAACCGGCCTGACCGACCTAACCGACCTAACCGGCCTAACCGGCCTCCGGAGCGACGATCCCGCGGGCCCGCGCCGCCGCGAGCCACGCGGGGAACTCCCCCACCAGCCGGTCGTAGAGCTGGTCGTCCGCCACCGCCAGGGGGTCCTCCCCCACGTGGAAGAAGCCCGCGTTGTCGACGGGGCGCTTGGCGGGGACGGCAAGATCGTCGAGCTTGCGCAGATAGTCGAACTGCTTGCTCTTCGGGTCGCCGAAGCCGATGAACTGCCAGAACAGGGGAAGCTTCGCCGCCTTGCACAGATAGCGCTCGGCGGCGAGCTTGTTGATGGGGCCCCCGTCGGTCTGGAAGATGACGAGGGCGGGATCGGTGGCGCCGTTGTCACAGCTGTCGACGTAGTGGTCGATGACGGCGTCCATCGCCAGGTGGTAGCTGGTCTTGCCCATGTGCCCGAGCCCGGCCACGATGTCGTCGATCCGGCCGTGGTGGTTGTCCAGCGCGATGTCCGTCACCGCGTCCACGTCCGTCGAGAAGAAGACGGTGGGCACGACCCCGTCGTCGTCCAGGTGCGCGGAGAGGCCGAGGACGCGGTCGGCGAGGGCCTGGACGCTGCCGTCCTTGTAGTAGGGCTTCATGGAGCCGGAGTAGTCGACGACGAGGTAGACGGCGGCCCGCACCCCGTCCAGGCCGTGTTTGCGCAGGGAGACCCCGGCGCTCTTGTAGAGGCTGACCAGGGCCGGTGCCGAGTCCTCCACCTTGCGCAGACTGATTGCGGATCCCATGTGCCGCCCCGCCCTTCCACCTTGCACATATGACTGCTAGACACATGCCGATTCGGCACGTACGGACGTACGGAGGATGGCATGAACCACGGCCTGGACGGCAAGGTCGTCCTCATCACCGGGGCGGGCCGCGGACAGGGGGCCGCGGAGGCGCGGCTGTTCGCGGCGGCAGGGGCGCGGGTCGTGGTGACCGACGTACGGGAGGAGGCGGGCCGCGAGGTCGCCGACTCCCTGGGCGGGCAGGGCCTGTTCGTACGGCACGACGTCACCGACGCGGAGAGCTGGGCGGCGGCCGTGGCGGGGGCTCTCGGTGCCTTCGGGCGGCTCGACGTCCTGGTGAACAATGCGGCGCTGTGGCGGACGGCGTCCGTGGAGGACGAGACGTACGAGAACTTCGAGGCGCTGGTCAGGGTCAATCTGCTCGGACCGTTCCTGGGCATCCAGGCGGTGCTGCCCGCGCTGAAGGAGGCGGGCGGAGGTTCGGTCGTGAACGTCTCGTCGACGGCGGGGCTGGTGGGCATCCCGGGGCACGCGGCGTACGGCTCGACGAAGTTCGGCCTGCGGGGTCTGACCCGCTCCTCGGCGCTGGACCTGGCCAAGTACCGGGTGCGGGTCAACTCCGTCCATCCGGGGGCGGTCGACACCCCGATGATCTCCGCGGCCTCCGCCGGGCGGGACTGGTCCCATCTGCCGCTGGGCAGGATGGGCCGCCCGGAGGAGGTCGGGGAGCTGGTGCTGTTCCTGGCGTCGGACGCGTCGTCGTACGTCACGGGGGCGGAGTTCACCGTGGACGGCGGGTCGACGACGGGGTGACGGCCAGGTGGTGGGTCAGTGGCGGTCGGTCAGGTACACCGAGCGCAGCTTGAGGCGGTCGGTGGCGGGGTGTCCGTGCGGACGCAGCGTCCAGGAGTCGCCCGTGCAGTCCGGCTCGGTGAAGACCATCGCCCATACGTCGGTGTCGTTGTGCGGGGCGAACGCGGGCTCGGAGGCGCCCGGGTCTGCGCTCTCGGGCAGGGTGATGCAGCCGGGGCTCGCCGGGTCGTGCAGGGTGATCGACTGGGGGTAGCCGTCGGGCCCGACGAACTTGTAGGAGAAGTCGCCGGTGGCGGCGCTCGCGGAGGTCGGCAGGGTGACGACGAGGGCGAGCGCGCCGAGGGCGGCGGCGACGGTGTGGCGAAGGCGCATGAATTCCGTTTCCGTACGGGCGCCGGGCTGGGAACTCCGGCGCCTGGGGTGGCCGGACCCGTCCGGGAGTCGACGGGTCCGGCTGCGCCCTCCCCCGTCGGCGGCCCGCGCATGCGGGGTGTCACCCGTGCGGGGCCGCCGCATCGTTCCTTCCTACGCCGTGTGGGCTACCGCACGACGCCCTGCCGGTTCACGCCCCCGTCTGGTCCTGGAACGCGGGCAGCGCGAAGATCCGCGTCTTCGCGTCGTCGTCCATCAGCTCGACGAGCGGCATGACCAGCTCCCAGAGGTCCTGCTTGTCGACCTCCCGGGCGAGCGCGTCCAGGTCGGGCTCGGGCAGCGCGCCCGCCGTGTCGGCGACGACCTTGCGGGACTCGGCGGGCAGCGCGTCCACGAGCGGCAGGAACTCCGCCCACAGGGCGGTGGCGACGACCGCGCGCACCACCCCGGCGAGCACGTCCTCGCCGCGCAGCGAAGGCAGTTCGGCCACCGCGCGCCGCTCGTCCTCGCCGAGCAGCGCGACCAGGGGCAGCAGGGACTCCCACAGGTCCTGCTCCGCCACCGTCGTGACCAGGGAGTCGAGCCGGTCCTGCGGCTGTCCCGCGGTGAGCGAGGCGATGCGGCCGCGCTGCTCGCCGGTGACCATGCCCGCGACGGCGAGCGCCTCGGGCCACAGTCCTTCGGCGGACGCGGAGCCGATGACCGAGGCGAGCCGTTCCTCGCCCATCAACTCGATGATGTGGCCGAGCCGTTCGGGTACGTCGATCACGAAGCCGGTCCTGAGGACGGCGGCGTCGTCGACCTGCGGCAGGATGCGGCGCAGCGCGGGGTCGGGGAGGTGGCCGACGAAGCGGCCCATCGTGAGGTGGTCGCCGCGCTCGGCGAGGGCGACGGCGATACGGACGACCAGGTCCTCGCCGAGGCGGCCCACGATGCCCTCGATGCGGCGGGGGTCGAGGTGGGCGCAGGACTGGGCGGTGAACGACACCGGGAGTTTCTCGATGATGTCGGCGGCGCGTGCGGGTTCGAGGCGGCCCGCGACGGCGGCGGCCAGGCGCGGGCCCAGGGCCTTCTGGGAGATGGCGGCCGCGACTCCGGCGGGCACCAGTTTGGTGGCGGACGCGATCCGGTCGAGCATGTCGGGTGCCCGGTCGAAGAGGGCCGCGACGGTCTGGGTGCGGAAGCGGCGTACGTCCTCGACGGGCAGCCCCTGGAGGAAGGCGAGCGCGTCGGGTTCGACGTCGAGCAGGTGGGCGATCTTGAGGGCCTCGGCCCTGCCGCGCAGCTTGTCCATGCTGACTCCTCGCTTCTCTCGGCTACTCGGCTAGCGGAAGAGGATGCGGCGGACGGGGCCGCGGGCGAGGGCGGGCACGAGCTTGAGTGCTTCCTCGGCGGCTTCGTTCAGTCCGGCGGCGCGGCTCTCGCGCTGCCGTTCCAGTGCGTCGGCGAGGGCCGCCAGCTGCTGGGGCTCCAACTGCGCGAAGGATTCGGGTGGTTGGTCCCGTAGCTCTGCGCCGAGCCGCTCGTGCTGCTCCCGTGTTCCGGTGCTCACTTCGCCTCCCTGGGGATGACCTGTGGCCGTGTACGGGTCCAGAGAGTGGCGCCGAATTGACTTTTAGTCAATAGACGGGGATGCGGAAGGCCGACAGGGAGGCGTCCGGGTGCCGTGACCCGGCACCCGGACGCCTCCCTGTGGACGGTCAGCCCTTGACGGCGCCTGCCGCCAGACCCGAACCGAGCTTCCGGTGCACGATCACGAAGAAGATCATCACCGGCACGGTCACCAGCGTGGAGCTGGCCATGACCGGGCCCCAGGCCGTGGAGTTCTCACCGAAGAACTGATAGATGCCCACGGCGGCCGTGTACTTGTCGCTGCCCTTCATGAACGTGTACGCGAAGACGAACTCGTTCCACGCCGTGATGAAGGCGAAGATCGAGGTGGCGACGAGCCCCGGCGCGACCAGCGGGAGCAGCACCGACCAGAACATCCGCGGCCAGGACGCCCCGTCGATGTACGCGGCCTCCTCGACCTCCTTGGGGACGGTGGCGACGAAGCCGCGCAGCGTCCAGATGGCGAACGGGAGCGAGAGGGCGATGTAGACGATGCTCAGCCCCAGCAGGGAGTTGAGCATGTCGTAGTCCCGCATCTGGATGAAGAGCGGGATGACGAGCGCCTCCAGCGGCACCATCTGCACGATCAGGATCATGATCAGTACGGAGGTGCGGAAGCGGAACTTGAACCGCGCCACCGCGATGGCGGCGAAGAGCGAGAGCAGCGCGGCCGCCACGATCGTGGCGAGGCCGACGACCGCCGAGTTCAGCAGGTACGTACCGAAGTTGCCCTTGTCGAAGACGAACTTGAAGTGTTCGAGGCTGACGCCGCTCGGCAGGACGTCCGAGCCACGGAGCGACGCCTTCGGGTCGAGCGCCGTGGAGACCATCCAGTAGACCGGGAAGAGCGTGAAGACGAGGAGCCCGACGACCGCGGCCGGCAGCCCGATGCGCGAGGCGAGAGTGGTGCGGCGGGTTGTCACAGGTCCTCGTCCCCCTGCCGGAACAGCGTGCGGATGTAGACGACGGTGATGGCCAGGAGCAGCACGGTCAGCAGGACCGCGGCCGCGGCGCCCGTGCCGTAGTCGTTCTTGGCGAAGGCCTGGATGTAGGAGAAGACGCCCAGGTTGTAGACCTCTTCGTTGGAGCCGTCGCCGCCCGGTTGCAGATACACCTGGGTGAAGACCTTGAAGTCCCAGATCGTGGAGAGGATGGTCACCACGAGGAAGACGGGCTTGATGGTCGGCACGGTGATGTTCCAGAACCGCTGCCAGGCGTTGGCGCCGTCCAGCTCCCCCGCCTCGTAGAGCTCCTTGGGGATCGTCATGAGTCCCGCGAGGACGGTGATGGCGACGAACGGGAAGCCGTGGTGGACGACGTTGAGCGTGGCGATCGCGTAGAACGGGCCGCGCTCGGTGAACCAGTTGGTGGTCTCCGGGTCGATCAGGCCGACCGAGCCCGCGAGCTGGCTGACCATGCCGTCCTGTGGCTGGAAGAGCCAGATCCATACGTACGTGCCCGTCACCGCGGGCATGGCCCAGGCGCCGAGGACCGCGATGGAGCAGATCATCCGCCAGGTGGTGCCGAGGCGGTTGAGCAGCAGCGCCACCAGGGTGCCGAGCGCGACGGTGAGGCCGACGCAGGCGAAGGCGAAGAAGACGGTGTTGGGCAGGACCGTCTTCCACAGCAGGCCGCTGGAGAGCAGGTCGCTGTAGTGGTCGAAGCCGGTGAACGTGCTGACGCCGCCGCCGAACTTGACCTCGTAGTCCTGCATGGAGAGCTTGCCGACCTGGATCAGCGGCCACAGCAGCAGGCCCGCGAGGACCACCAGGGAGGGCGCGAGGAGAAGCCAGGGGCGGGTGAGGGTGATGAGCTTCTTGCGACGGCGGGCCGCTTCGGCCCCGCCGTCGGGCTTCCGGGGGCCGCGAGGGGCCGACGTCTTCGGCCCCTCGCTGACGAGCGTGTCTTTCACGGTAAGTCCTTCACAGTGCCGAACTCGCCCTTGTCTACTCGTCCTTGGCGAAGATCGCGTCCATGTCCTTCGCCGCCTTGTCCGCCGCTTCCTGCACGGACGCCTTGCCGGTCAGGATCGACTGGACCATGCCGGGGATGACCTTGGAGGCCTGGATCTCGCCGTACGACTTGGTCTTGGGGACGGTCGCACCGGCCTCCAGCATCTGCTTGGCGAACGGCTCGACCAGCGGGTCCTTCTTCGCCTCGATCTTCTTCAGCTCGGAGTTCTGGCCGGGGAAGTAGTTGGTCTCCGCGGCCCACTTGGCGGCGAACTCACCGGTGGTCACCAGCTTCACGAACTCCCAGGCGAGGTCCTTCTTGTCCGTGTTGAACGTGGACAGGTAGGAGCCGCCGAGGAAGGACTTGCTCATGCCGCCGTTCTGGCCCGGGATCGGCACCGCGCCGAGCTTGCCCTTGAGGTCCTTGTTGGCGTCGACGATGGCCTTCGGGGTCCAGTTGCCGCCGATGGCCATGGCGATCTCGCCCTTGTTCCAGGCGTCGCCGACCTCCTTCTCCGTCCAGGTGTTGACCTTGGCCGGGGAGACCTTGTCCTTGGTGGCGAGGCCCGTGTAGAACTCCAGGCCCTTGACGGCCTCGGGCGAGTTGACGCCGGACTTCCACTTGCCGCCGGACTCGGTGGCGAGCTCACCGCCCGCGCCCCAGATGAAGGGGGCCGCGAACATCTCCGCGCCGCCCGCCACCGGGAAGGAGACGAGCTTCGGCTCCTTCTCCTTGAGCGTCTTGGCGGTCGTCTGGAGCTCCTTCCACGTGGTCGGAGGCTTCAGGTTGTGCTTCTCGAAGATGTCCTTGCGGTAGACGATGGAGCGGACGCCCGCGTACCACGGCATGCCGTACTGCTTGCCGTCGAGCGTGCCCGCGTCCTTGAGGCCCGCGACGAGGTCGTCGTTCAGGCCCGACTTCTTCACCTCGTCGGTGACGTCGACGAGGGCGTCGGTCTCGGCGAACTGCGGCACCCAGGTGGTGCCGACCTCGGCCACGTCGGGCACCTGGTCCTCGCCGCCCTCGATGGCGGTCGTGAACTTCTTCTGGGCGCTGGCCCACTGCTGGTACTCGACCTTGATCTTGGCGCCGGTCTTCTTGGTGAAGGCCTTCTCGGCCTCCGCGAAGAAGGGCCGAGCGTCGGGGTTGGTCCCCTCCATGATCCATACGGTGAGGGTCTTGCCCTTGCCGTCGGTGGCCTTGTCGCCCGAGTCGCCATCATCGCCACCGCATGCCGTGGCGGTCAGTCCGAGACTCATGGCGATACAACCAGCGGCGATGACACGTCGATTCATGCCGGCCCCCTCCAGGTTCCGATTGGTGGGAGCGATTGTGGTCACACCAGACCTAGGCGGTCTAGACCCATTGGTATAAGCGGCCGAACCGTAATGAGGGTTGCGACTGACGCAACATACGCTCATACCATTGCGCCCCATGCAACGCATCCGTTGCATGGGGCGCCGTTTTCGGAAGATCTGTCCGGCTACGGCATGTCGATCGACGCGCTGGAGGCCAGAACGGCCTGGTGAAGGTTGTGCACCCAGGGCGAGGTCTCCAGACCGAGGTCCCGCCGCAGGGCGCGGTGCAGTTGCTGCAGGACGTCGAGCGCCTGCACCCGCCGCCCGGAGCGGTAGAGGGCGAGGGTCAGTTTGGCGTGCAGATGCTCGCGCGTCGGGTGCTCGACCGCCAAGGCGCTGAGCTCCCCGATGAGTTCACGGTGTCGGCCGAGGCGCAGATCGGCGTCGATCCGGTGCTCCTGGGCCGTGACCCGTTCCTCCTCCAGATGGACGACGTGCCGACGCAGCACCGGCCCGTGCCGCACGTCCGCGAGCGCGGGGCCCCGCCACAGGTTCAGGGCCTCGGCCAGCCGGTCGGAGGCCTCGCGGTCGTCCGTCTTGAGGAGTTCCTTGCCGGTCCGCAGGAGTCCGGTGAACTTCTCGGTGTCCAGATCACCGGGGCGCGTGACGAACAGATAGCCGCCGTCCCGGGTCTCCAGGATGCTGCGCGCGGCCGGGAGGCTGCCCACTCCGGGCACGCTCTTGAGGGCGTGGCGGAGCTGGAGTATGTGGGACTGGAGCGTGGCGCGGGCGGCGTCCGGCGGGTCCTCGCCCCAGAGCTCGTTGACGCACGTATGGATGGGTACCACTCGGTTGGAATTGAGCAGGAGCAGGGCGAGCAACTGACGTTGTTTTGGTGCCGTAGGAATGTATGACTTACCCCCGTCAGTCATTTCCAGCGATCCGAGAACCTGGAACTGCATTGTCAACACACCCTTCGTCAGGCCCGCCCACATCCCCCTGGGGGCGGGACCCTTGCACACTGAATTCTGACAGAAATCAGAAGCAGCGGGTCAATTCCCGACAGGACTTTCACATATGAGTTTTGTGAAACGTCCGCGGTGAAATACGAGCGGAGCATTCCGCTCCGCCGCGTCACCGTCCACCGTCTCGGCGATGACGAGTTCGTGGTCCCCGGCCGGGTGTACGGCCGAAACGCGGCAGTCCAGCCAGGCGAGGGCGTCGCCGGGCACCGGGTGGCCGCCGGGGGTGCGGGCCCACTCCCGCCCGGAGAAGCGCTCCGCGCCGGGGGTGCTGAACGACCGGCAGAGCTCCTCGTGCTCTTCCCCGAGTATGGAGACAGCGAATGCGTCGGACCGCAGGAGGGCGGTCAGGGTCGGCGACCCCGTGCGTAAGCAGAGGGAAATGAGCGGAGGTTCGAGCGAGACCGAGGTGAAGGAATTCACGGCCATGCCCATGGGAACACCGCGCGGCGGCTGCAGAGTGAGCAGCACCACTCCCGTGGCAAACCGCCCGAGTATGTCGCGGAAAGGATGCTTCTCCAACATCGGCCGTCCTTTCTAACGGTTCGGCGTACTCGCACCGAGTTCGGCGGCGAAGCCCTCGCGCCAGCTCGCGCGGGACGGCTGCCAGCCGAGTCCGCGGGCGGCCAGGCCGTTGTCCGCACCCTGGAGTTCGTTCATGAAGGCCACGCCGTAGGACCCGATCATCGGGCGCACCAGCCACACGGGGACGCGCATCGGCGCCTTCGCGCCGAGCACGCGCGCGAGTTCCGGCAGCCAGGCCGACACCGGCGCCGGGTCGTCGTCGACGATGTTGTACGTGGCGCCGCGCACTACGTCCGCGTCGCCTTCCAGGGCCTTGAGTACGGCGGCGGCCGCGTCCTGGGCATGGATGAAGGAGAAGACGGCGTTGCCCTCGCCGACCAACGGCAGCATCCGCTTGCGGACCTGCTGGGTGAAGTTCCCTTCGCGGTCGAAGGCGGAACCGGGTCCGTACAGGTGACCGAAGCGCAGGACCGTGCCGCCCTCACCGGTCGTGCGCTCCTCCAGTTCCCGCAACGCCGCGACGACGGGCCGGAATTGCTCCGGTCCCGTCGTCCACAGGGGGGACGTCTCGTCCCGCAGACCGCCGTCGGGGGCCGGCCGGTACCCGAAGGCGACGCTCTCGCCCACCATGCGCTGGACGCCCGCCGCCTTGGCCGCGTCGACGAGGTTGCGGGTGCCCCGGGTGCGCAGCAGGTTCGTCGCGGCGAAGTCCCGGTCGAGCCGCCGGGAGTCGACCTTCCTGGGGATCGCCGTGAGGAGGTTCACGACCGCCTCGGGCTCGGCCCGCACGACCGCGGCGGACAGCCCCTCCGCGTCCAGGGCGTCGGCGCGGACCGCCCGCACCCCGCTGCCCGACGCGGCGGCGCGCTCCGGATTGCGGGCGAGAGCGATCACCTCGTGCCCCTTGTCCGCCAGCAGACCGGTCAGCTGTCGGCCGATGACACCAGTGGCACCGGCGACCAGAACGCGCATGTCTCTCTCCTTGACTTCGTCGACGTGAAGCGCGGGGGAGCAGCACCGACCCTGAGTGGCTCTCCCCCGTACGGCTGCTCGCCGGGCGCGGGTCGCGGCCCCGGCGACCTCGGCGTGCACTGGCCGACAGCCCTTCAATTTGCTTCACAGTAGCCAAGCCCGACCGGATGCTCACAGGCTCGTGCCACTGTTTCAGCCAGAGTCCACGGAGGCGCGAGCGAAACTAGAGGCTCCGGCCATGGGACCGTGCCAGGGCCGTGGACGACGGTTCGCACCGCCCGTGACGAGCCGTCATGACCCGCTGTGCGCGCATCTTCCGCGTTCCGTCAGTGAGGCCCCGCACCCTCGCTCACCAGTCAGAGAGCGGACTCCGGGCGGCCATGGAGCCGCCCCTTGCGTTGCTCCAGCAATCCTTCAGTGAACGCACAAGCACTCTGCAGCCGCCCTGGATGTGCGTGGTGCAGCATCGGCACATCCCACGGAGACACGGAGCCCTGGAGGACGTGTGTCAGCCAAAGACGAAGTGTTGCGGAGCGTGACCGGACACATCGAGGCGATCAGACCGACGTTGCGACGCGACGCGATCACCCCCGCCGCCTCCCTCGCCGCCGACCTCGGCCTGGACTCGATGGATCTCGTGGAACTCGCCGCGCGCATAGCCGCCGACCGCCCCGCCTTCGACATGAACGCGTGGCTGTTCGAGGCGAGCGCCCCCGGCATGGACTCCCTGGGCTCGCTCGTCGCGGCCCTGGGGAGGCAATCCGAGTCCCGACCCGATGCGAAGCAGGTGTGAGAGCCATGACCGCCGGACACGTCCGTCCCAGCGCTGTCGACATCGCACGCGAGCTCGCGCCGTCACTGGCCGACCGCGCCGCGGAGCACGACCGCGAAAGCAGCTTCCCGCACGAGAACTTCGACAAGCTGGTCTCCAGCGGTTACACCGCACTGACCGTGCCCAAGGAACACGGCGGCGGGGGCATCACCCTGGAAGAGCTGTGCCGGGGCCAGGAGATCCTGGCCGGCGCGTGCTCCTCCACCGCCTTCGCCGTGAACATGCACATCCACGGCCTCGCCATGATCGCCGCGATGGACCAGGAGGACCGGCACGCCTGGGCGTACCGGGCCGTGGTCCAGGACGGCGCCGTCATCGCGGGCGGGTTCAGCGAGCCGGGCATCGGGGGCAACTGGTGGCACCCGACGACCGCCGCCACGCCGGTCGAAGGCGGTTATCTGCTCAACGGCCGCAAGGGCTTCTTCACCGGCTTCCCCGCCGCCACGCTGCTCTTCGTCTCGGCGGCCGACAAGGACGACCGGGGACGTCCGAAGCCGCTCGGCTTCCTCCTGCCGCGCCCCGAGAAGGGCGTGGAGGTCATCGCCGAATGGGACGCGGCGGGCATGCGGGGCACCGGCAGCCACGCGCTGGAACTGAAGGACCTGTACGCCGACAGCCGTTACCTCATCGGTGACGCGGGTCAGCTGCCGCTGATGTTCATGCGCGGCGTGCACTGGGCGTGGTGCAGCTTCGCCTCCGTCTTCCTCGGCACCGCCCAGGCGGCGCTCGACTACGTCGCGGCCGCCCAGCGGGAGCGCAGGCTCGCGGTCCTCGACCGCACCATCGCCCACCTGCCGGGCGTGCAGTTCCGCGTGGCGGACATGGCGACGAAGCTCGCGGCGGCCCGCGCGCACCTGTACGCGGCCGTCCGGGCCGACCACTCGGTGGACGTGGACCCGCTGGGCCATTACATCGAGATGAGCGTGATGAAGAACGCCGTCTGCAAGCTCGCCCACGAGGTCGTCACGCTGGCGCTGCAGGTGCAGGGCGGCTCCGCGCTGAGCTCGAAGAACCCGCTCCAGCGCATGTACCGCGACGTGGTGGCCGGACTCCTGGTGCCGCCCAACTCGGACCTGACCGCGGAGTGGTCGGGCAAGCAGTCCCTCGGCGTGCCGGTCCTCGACGAGCCCCGGTGGGGCGGGTGAGCCCGGCGGCGCGTCGCACCGCGGTGCGACGGGCCCTGCCGACGCCGCTCGCCCGGCTGCGCAACCTGGTCACCTTCGACATCACGCGGCTCTACGAGACGCTCGCCGCCGACCACGGCGACCGCCCGCTGCTCGTGCCGCCCACCCCGCTGGAGTACCCGGGTTACGACACCGCAGAACTGACGGGGCGGCAACTGCGGGACGTGGGCCACCGGATCGCCAACGCGCTGCGGGCGGCGGGCGTCACCACCAACACCCGCGTGGTCATCGTGAAGCGGGACCACCCGGACTACCTGCTCTACCTCTACTCGGCGATCGCGGCCGGTGCCGTACCGGTCAGCGTCAGCCCCGGTACCGGCTGGGCGTACGCGACGGCGGTGGCGGAGCGGGCCGGGGCGCGTTTCCTGATCTCCGACGCCGCGACCCTCGGGGCGCCCGGCGGCGCCGAGCACGTGGGCCGCATGCTCGACGAGGGCACCACCGTGCTCGCCGTCGGCACACCGTCCGGCGCGGACGGCGACGCCTGGTGGGCCGGGCGCGAGGGCGTCGTCGACTTCGTGGACGCCGTCACCGCGGCCCCCACGACGGCCCCGCCACGGCGGCGGATCGGCAAGGACACACCGCTCGCGCTGTTCCACACCTCGGGGACCACCGGGTCGCCCAAGCTCTGCATCTGGAGCCGCCGCAACACGTACCGCATCTGGAAGCCGATGATGCCGGTGCTGCCGGTGGGCAGCGGATCGCGGGCCATGCTCGGGGTGCCCTTCTCGCACCAGATCGCGTTCGCCCTGGGCACGGCCGTGCTGCTGTGCGGTGCGCGGATGAGCACGGCCTCGCTGTACGACCCCCGCGCGGCGCTGCGCAGGATCGAGGAGGAGCGGATCAGCTGCGTCATGGCCTTCCCGCACCTCTACATGCGCATGGCAGGCGAGGACCTGGACGCCTACGACCTCAGCTCCATGAAGGTGTGGGCCGTCGGCGCCGACAAGGCGCACGCCCCCCACATCGCCGCGCTGACCCGGCACGGTTCGCTGCGGCTGCCCGGACGGCCGCGCGGCTCGGTCTTCCTCGACTCGTACGGCTCCACGGAGATCGGCGCGGGCGGGATCATGCAGGTCTGGCTCCCCGGCGACGTGCCCGAGCCGTGCGTCCAGGGCAAGCCCATGCCCACGCAGTTCGGCGTGCGCATCGTCGACGAACGGTGGCAGCCGGTGCCGGACGGCGCCCCGGGACGCATCCTGGTGCGCAGCACCTCGCACTTCGACGGGTACTGGGACGACCACACCCGCTGGGCCGAGTCCCGGATCGACGGCTGGTGGTGGGGTGGCGACGTCGGCCGCATCGACGGCAAGGGCCGGCTCGTCTTCCTGGACCGCGAGGCGGACTCGGTCCGCACCGGGGCGGGTGTGCTGTACGGCCTGCCCGTGGAGGAGCGGCTGCTGACCCATCCGCGCGTCCTGGAGGCGGCGGTCTTCTCCGCCGCGACCGACCCGCGCACCGGAGTCGGGCGCGCCGAGGCCTGGGTGGCGCCCAAGGGCGTACTCACCCGTGCCGACCTGGCCGCCCTCGACGAGTCGGACCGGCTCGTCCTGGAGAAGGAACTGCTCGCCCTGGCGGGCGACACGGGAGAACGACCGGGCCTGGCCGCGGTACGCGTGGTCGCCCTCGAACAGATCCCCGTCGGCGTCACCGGCAAGGTCCTCAAGCGCCGGCTGCGCGAGCTCACGGCCACCGGGGACGAGCTCACGTCCACAGAGAAAGGCAACAGCACCGATGACTGATCAGTCGCGTGAAACCGAGTGGGAGCGGCTGCGCACGGCCGCCCGGGAGCTGGCCGTCACCTTCGAGGAGCGCAGCCTCGCCCACTACGAGAGCGGCTCGTTCGTGGCCGCCAACATCAAGGATCTGGTGGCGTCCGGCATCACCGCCATGAACGTCCCCGTCAAGCACGGAGGCTTCGAGGGCACGCTCGCCGAGAACGTGGAGATCCTCAAGACCATCGCGAAGGGCTGCGGTTCGACCGCGTTCACGCTCTCCATCCACGCGGTGCTCACCGGTTCGCTGCGCGGCGAGGTCGACTCGGAGGTCAGCGCCCGGCTCAGCACCGCCCTCCTGGACGGCGCCTTCGTGGTGGGCCCGTTCACCGACGAGAACTCCGGCAGCAACTGGGTGCTGCCCTCGACGACGGCCAAGCGCGACGCCGACGAATTCGTGATCGACGGGATCAAGCACTTCTCGACGGGGTGCGAGGCGGCCACCCACATGGTGATCACCGCGGGCCTCGACGACGACCACCTGGAGCCGCCGTTCAACCTGGCCGCCTTCCTGGTGCCCACGGGCGACACCGACAAGATCACCGTCAAGCATCCGTGGACCGGTTTCGCGATGCCGATGACGGGCTCGCACTCGCTCGCCATCGAAGGGGTGCGGGTCTCGCAGGACGACATGCTGCTGCCCGAGGGCCTGACACCGCTGTACGTCATGTCCCGCCAGCAGTGGGGCAGTTACTGCTTCACCGCGGTCTTCCTCGGCCTGGCCCAGCGGGCGTACGAGATCGCCGTGCAGACCACCGTCGGGCGCTCCAACAACGCGGTGGGCGACCTCGCGAAGCTGCCCGGCATCCAGTTCGCCGTCTCCAGGATGCGCTCCTCGCTCGCCACCATGGAGGCGCTGCTCGACGAGTACGCGACCGAGCACGTCGACCCCGGCGACGACCTGCCCGCGTTCGTCGCCGACACCTGCGTGCCGAAGTACTTCGTCACCAACGAGGCCGAGCACGTCGTCGCCACCGCCTTCGAGGTCATCGGCGGCAGCGGCATCCGCAAGGGCGGCCGGATCGGGCAGATCTGGCGGGACATCAAGGCAGGGCCGCTGCTGCCGCTGACCAACGACCTGTGCCGCGAGTACATCGGCAAGACCGTCCTCGGCATCGACCCGCTCGCCACGCCGAGGTGGGTGTGAATGGGCGCCGTCGCGACCGCACCCGCCATCGACAACGAGTACTACGACGAGGTCGGCGAGGCCTGGTGGGACAGTGAGGGGCCCTTCCGTGCCCTGCACGAGATGAATCCGGTCCGGCTCGGCCACTTCCACGAGACGCTGGGCCGCCACTACCCGGACCGGGCGCCGGGAGACCTGCGCGTGCTGGACCTCGGCTGCGGCGGTGGGCTCCTCAGCGAGGGGCTGGCCCGCCGGGGCTACCGCGTGACGGGCGTCGACATCTCCGAGGGCTCCCTCGCGGTGGCCCGGACCCACGCGGCCCGGCACGGCGTGGAGGTGGAGTACCGCAGCGGTTCCGCGTACGCGCTGCCCTGCCCCGACGCCTCCTTCGACGCGGTCACCGCCTCCGACATCTTCGAGCACCTCGACGATCTGGAGCAGGCGCTCGCCGAGATCCACCGGGTGCTGAAGCCGGGCGGCACGGTGCTCTTCGACACCATCAACCGCACGGCGCGCAGCTATCTGGTCTCGATCCTGCTGGCCCAGCGCCTGCTGAAGGTGGTCCACCCCGGCACCCACGTGTGGCGGATGTTCATCCGGCCCGCGACGCTGCGCCGCACGTTCGAGGCCGCCGGGCTGCGGCCCGCCTCGGTCGCGGGCATGGTGCCGGCCCGGCCGCTGCCCGGCGTGCTCCTTTCGCTGCTGCGCGGCCGCGGGCTCGGCGGCTTCACCATCGCGGGCGACCTGTCCAACAGCTACATCGGGCACGCCGTCAAGGGGCGCCCGCTCCACGAGAACCGCACCACAACGGGAGGACACTGATGGTCTGGATACGCGCAGCGAGCAAGCACGGCGACACGGTCCGCGCGGACCTCGACCGGCTGCGGACCTTCCTCGCCGATGTCGGCGCCTCGGGACCGCTGATGCCGACCGTCGTCGAGCTCCGGGACGAGGGCGAGGGGGTCTTCCGCTACGAGCTGGAGGAGTTCGACAACGGTGCCGTCAGCCTCGCCCCCCGCTACCAGGTCCGCTTCGACGCCTCCGATCCCGCGCAGATCAGCTGGGAGCCGTACGGGGAGCACTCCTTCAAGTCGTGGGGCGTCTTCCGCACCTCGGCCGGCGTGGACGGGGAGTCCCAGTTGGAGATCGAGACGCGCAGCGAGATCGACGTGCCCGTGGCGGCGGTCATGGCCGTCCTCGTGGAGCCGTTCGCCCAGTCCTCCATGGACGAGGTGACGGAGGGGTTCCTGGCGGCGCTGAAGCGGCACGCGGAATCCTGGAACGGGCCGGAGGACGCGTGATGTCCCCCACCGCGGGCGCCCGCATCCTGGGTCTCAGCACCGCCCACCCCGGCCTGCCCCTTGCCCAGGACGAGCTGTACGAGACCTTCTACGCCGACTTCTACCGCGAGGTGCCCAACGCGGAGGAGATCTTCAAGGCCACCCAGGTCCGGACCCGGCACATGGCCTGGGACCCCCGCGAGCACTTCGCGGGCCGCACCGCGCCGAGCATGTCGGAGCGCATGCGGGGCTGGGAGGAGAACGTCCTGGCGTTGGGCGCGGAGACGGTGGGCTCGGTCCTCAAGGGGGTCGACACCGCCGACGTCGGCTCCTTCACCATGGCCAGCTGCACCGGGTACGCGGGCCCCACCCCGGAGATGCTCCTCGCCAAGGAGTTCGGCCTGCCGGTCCACCTGCGGCGCACCTTCGTCGGGCACATGGGCTGCTACGCGGCGTTCAACGCCCTGAAGGTGGGCCTGGACGCGGTGACGGCCCGCCCCGACGAGCTCGCCGTGGTGAGCTGCTGCGAGATCTGCTCGCTGCACGTCCGGCCGGAGATGACGAAGGAACAGGTCGTGGTGCACGGCCTGTTCGCCGACGGCGCCGCCGCGGTGCTGCTCGGGCCGGACGACGGCCAGGGACCGGCAATCCTGCGCACCCACACCGAGACGCACTACGCGACCTCCGAGGCCATGACGTGGCGGGTGCAGGACGACGGCTTCCGGATGACCCTGTCCCCCTACGTCCCGGCGATCCTGTCGGGAGCCGTCGAGTCCTTCGTGGAGAACCTGCTGCGGCCGATGGGGCTGAGCCGGCACGACGTGCGGCACTGGGGCGTCCACCCCGGCGGCCCCAAGATCATCGACCTGGTCGGGGCGCGCCTCGGGCTCACCGAAGCCCAGCTCGCCGCGTCCCGGCACATCCTGGCGAGCCGTGGCAACTGCTCGTCGTCGACCGTCCTGCTCATCCTCGAACAGCTGCTGGCCGGGGTGCACGACGCGGTGCCCAGCCCCGGCGAGTTCGGCGTTCTGATGGCGTTCGGCCCGGGTCTGACCATGGAGTCGGCCCTGGTCCGCTTCTGACGCACTGCTGACGCGCTTTGACGCACTGTCGACGCGCTCTGACGCGCTTCTGTGTGGCGCGGCACGTCCCGCCGCCGCCCGCCCGAGCAGATCACCCCTTACGGAGCCGTACTGATGACAACGCACGCATCCAGCACACCGGCGGGTCTCGAACCGACCCGCGACCTGCCCGCTCTGCACCACGCCATCAAGGACCACTACGACGGTCTGATCGAGCTGTACGAGGACCTGTGGGGGGAGCACATCCACCACGGGTACTGGGCCAAGGGCGAACCCGACCCGGGCCGCCACGCCGCGCAGAACCGGCTCGCCGACGAACTGGTCGCCCTCGCCGACATCCCCCGGGGCGCCCGGGTCCTGGACGCCGGCTGCGGTGTCGGGGCCTCCGCGATCCGGCTCGCCCAGCAGCTCGACTGCCGCGTCGACGCCATCACGCTCAGCGCCGAGCAGGTCCGCCGGGGCACCGAGAAGGCCGCGGAGGCCGGCGTCGGCGACCAGGTCACGCTGCGCTGCATGGACGCCATGAAGACCGAGTACGAGGACGGCACGTTCGACGTCGTCTGGGCGCTCGAGAGCTGCGAACTCATGTGGGACAAGAAGGAGTTCCTGCAGGAGTGCAAGCGGGTCCTCAAGCCGGGCGGACGGCTCGTGGTCGCCACCTGGTGCGCCAGGGACGAGTCCCTCAAGCCCGCCGAGGTCCGGCTCCTGCACCGCATCTACCGCGACTTCGCGGTCTCGCACGTCCTGCCGCTGCGGCGCTACGAGCAGCTCTGCGCCGAGGTGGGCCTCACCGGCGTCACCACCGCGGACTGGACCAGCGAGGTGCGCGACACCTGGAAGCTGTCGACCGACATCGTCAAGCCCGTGGTGCGCGACCCCTCCTACGTGTGGAAGCTGGTCCGCGCCAAGGGCGTCGACGTCTTCCGCTTCCTCAACTCGGTGCCGCTGATGCGCCAGGCGTACGACCGCGGGGTCATGCGCTACGGAGTCTTCACCGCCACCCGCCCCGCCGACGACACCGTCGCGTCCCGGAAGGACCTGGCATGAGCGCCCCCGTCACACCCACCGTGCAGGACCTGGTCGCCGATCTGCTCACCCAGTCCTGGGTCGTGGAGCTCTTCACGGAGCTGAGCGAGCGGCAGGCGGAGTCGACCCGGCTGGTCGAGCGGCTCCGCGCCCGCGACGTCACCAACCACGCGTTCTGGCCCTTCCACGCGCCGCCGATGCCGGTGTCCATGCGGAAGGCGGAGGGCTCCAGGGTCACCGACGCGGACGGCAACACCTACATCGACACCCACCTCGGCTTCGGCGCCCAGGCGCTGCACGGCCACAACCCGCCCTCCGTGGTGGAGTTCGTCCGCGACCGGATGGGCACCGGTACGGGCAACGGCTACTTCCAGACCATCGAGCTCGAACTCATCGAGCTGCTCGGCTCGTTCATGCCACACATCGAGAAGTACGCCTTCCTCAACTCCGGCACCGACGCCACCGCGGCCGCGATCCGCATGGCCAGGGCGCGGACGGGCAAGCGCATGGTGGCGAAGTTCGAGGGCTCCCTGCACGGCGTGCACGACCTCGCCGCGCACAACACGGCCTTCTGGTACCACGGCCACCCCACGAACCCGCTGCCCGAGGTCGGCCCGGACGGCGTGGCGCTGCAGCCCGCGCTCGCGGGCGTCCACCAGGCCGACCCGCGCGACCTGCTGGTGCTGCCCAACGACCTGGAGGCCGCCACGAAGCTGCTGCACCGCCACCGGGACGACCTGGCGTGCGTCCTCGGCGAGGCCGTCTCCTCGTCGTTCCCCTTCGAGGAGTACACCGTCCCGCTGATCAAGGGCACGGCGCAGGAGGCCCGCAGGCTCGGCATCCCGTTCATCCTCGACGAGGTCCTGACGGGATTCCGGGTGGGTCCTGGCGGCGCCGCACAGGCGTACGGCATCGAGGCGGACCTGTACTGCTACGGCAAGGTCATCTCCGGTCTCGGTCTGCCGCTCTCCGCGGTGGGCGGCCGGGCCGACCTCCTGGAGACGGTGCAGTCGAGCGGCATGGCCCTGACCGACCTGGGCCGCAAGAGCAGCGTCCAGACCACCCACGCAGGCAACTACCTCTCGCTGTGCGCCTCTTACGCCTCGCTCAGCCTGCTGCGCGACAAGGGCGACGCCTACTACACGCGCACCCGCGGCAAGGTCGGCGTGATCCGCGAGCGGCTGGCCCGGCTGCGCGCGGAGGAGGGCATCCCGCTGCGGCTCCTCGGCTTCGGCGACTTCATCGGCTCGTTCGCCTTCCTGGAGCAGGAGAGCTACCGGGACTACCGGGACTTCACGGCCGCGGTCAACCCCATCGGTCTGTTCCTGCTGACCCTGATGCTGCGCCGACGGGGCGTCTACACGCTCAGCCTGCCGATGCTGTTCACCGGTGACGCGCACAGCGACGAGGACGTCGACGCGGTCTGCTCGGCGGTCGTCGACAGCGCCCTGGAGCTGAAGAAGCACGGCTTCCCCTTCGTCCTGCCGGTCTGACGGTTTCCGCTGCGCCGGATCGACGGAGCCCCACCGCGCGTACGCGCCGAGAACGGAGACACTGATGGCAAGTCCACCGCTGACCACGCGGTCGGTGCACCCTGACAGAGCGGACTGGCGGCCGGGCGGCCCGCTCGCCCGGCTCGTCCCCGAGGACACGGTCGGCGCCGCCCTCGCGGGCCGCCGCGAGCGGGCGCCCGACAGCGTCGTCAGCTACGTCCACGACCGCTCCGGTGTGCTCACCCGGCTGACGGCGGGCGAGCTGTGGGACCGGGCCTGCGCGGCGGCCGACGAGCTGCAGGCGCTGGGGGTCGGCGCCGGGGACACCGTCGCGCTGTGCGCGGACACCGGCCCCGATCTGGTCACGGCCCTGTTCGCCGCCATGCTGGCGGGCGCGGTGCCGTTCGTCGTGGAACCGCCGCTCAACGAGGCGCGGGGCGCCGTGTGGGGCGAGCGGTTCCGGCACATGGCCGCGGTGGCCTCGCCGCGGGCGCTGGTGTCAGGGCCTGAGCTCTCGTCCACGGTGCGGAGCGTCTGCGCCGACCTGCGGGTGCCGGTCCTGGAGCCGCCGTACGGCGCTGCCGGGGGGAGCCCTTCGACGCGGCGGCCCGCCCCCGTCGACGCGGACGCCCCCGCGTACCTGCAGTTCACCTCGGGAACCACGGGCGACGCCAAGGCCGTGGTGATCACCCACCGGCAGTTGTACGCCAACGTCGCCGCCATCGCGCGGCACGTGCCCTACCTGCAGAGCGACGTGATGGTCGGCTGGCTGCCCCTGCACCACGACATGGGCCTGGTCGGCACGGTCTTCTCGACCTTCCTCCACCAGATCCCCGTCGTCCTGATGCCGCCGCTCGCGTTCGCCTTCCGGCCCGAGCGGTGGCCGCAGGCGATCAGCCGGTTCCGGGGCACGCTGTCCCCGGCACCGAACTTCGCGTTCCACCTCTGCGCGGCGCGCGCCAAGGACGAGGGGCTCGCCGGGCTCGACCTGAGCTCCTGGCGGGTGGCCTTCAACGGCGCGGAGGCCGTCAGCTCGGCCACCCTCGACCTGTGGCAGCGGCGGATGGGCCCGCTTGGCTTCGCCGCCGAGGCCATGCAGCCCTGCTACGGCATGGCGGAGATCGGCATCGCCGTCACCCTGTCCGAGCCGGGGCAGCTGCCCCGGGTGCTGCACATCAGCCGCAGCGCGCTGGCCGGGACGGGCACCGTGGTGGCCGCGGAGCCCGGCGACCCGGACGCCCAGGAGGTCACCGCCGTGGGGCGGCCGCTGCCCGGCTACGGCGTCCGGGTGGCGGACGCCGACGGCAACGAACTGCCCGAACGGCGCCAGGGCCGGCTGATCATCAGCGGCCCCTCGCTCACCGAGCGGTACCTGACCGTGGACGGCGTCGGCGATCCGTCGCTGCGCCCGGACGGTCTGGACATCGGCGACCTGGGCTTCTACGCCGACGGCGACCTGTTCGTGACGGGCCGCGTCAAGGACCTCATCATCATCGGCGGCCGGAACTACCTGCCGTACTCCCTGGAGGCCGCCGCCGCGGAGGTGCCAGGCATCCGCAGGGGCGGTGTGGCCGCGGTCGGTGTGCCGCACCCGGAGCGGGGGACCGAGACCCTCCTGGTCGTGGCGGAGAGCGCCGCGGCCCACGACCCGGACCGCAGTCGCGCGCTGGCCGCCGACGTCGAGCGCATGATCGCCGCGCGCACCGGGCTGCGCCCGGACCGGGTCCACCTGCTGCCGCGCGGCAGGCTGCCCAAGACGCCGAGCGGCAAGCTGCAGCGGGGGCGGATCACCGCGCTCGCGGCGTCCGGCCTGCTGGACCCGGTGTGAGCGCCCGGTCCGGCACCGCGGTGCGCCGGGTCGTGGTGGTGGGCGGCGGCACGGCCGGTCTCATGACGGCGTGCGCCGCCGCCCGCGCCGGATGGCGGGTCACCGTCCTGGAGTCGTCGCGGCACCCCGGGGGCCGGGCCCGGGGCCCGGCCCTCGGGCCGCACCCCGTCACCCTGGGGCCGCGCGCCCTGTACAAGAGCGCGGGGTGGCGGATGCTGCGCCGCCTCGGGGTGCGGCCCCGCGGTGCGACCCCGGCGATGGGTGCGGCGCTCGCGCTGCGGCAGGGCGACCTCGTCCCCGGATACGCCACCCCTCAGGGGCTGTTGACGACTCCGCTGCTCTCGGTGCGGGAACGGCTTGCGGTGGTCGGGCTGCTCGGCCTGGCCCGCCCCGCGCCGGGCCTCGCCCCGTTCACCGGTGAGCAGTGGCTGGAGCGCAGGCTGCCGAGCGCCAGGGCGGCGGAGACGGTGTTCGCCCTGATGCGGATGATGGCGTACGTCGGCTCCCCCGCCCAACTGGGCGCGGACGCGCTGGCCGGTCGGGTGGCCGCCGCCCGCAGCGGCGTGCTCTATGTGGACGGCGGCTGGCAGTCGGTGGTCGACGCGCTGCTCCTGCTGGCCCGTCGGCTCGGTGTGGACATCCGCACCGGCGCCCGGGCCGTCGCGATGACGGCCGCGGACCGGAGGCCGCGGGTGCGCTGGGCCGAGGGCGGCGAGGAGCGCGAGGAGACGTGGGACGCCGCGTTCGTCGCGGGGCTGACCCCCTCGGCCGCGGCCCGGCTGCTCGGTGAGCCGGAGCCCGGCACGGGGCCCGGTCTCTCCACGGCCTGCCTCGACGTGGTGCTTGACCGGCTCCCGGTGCCCGCAGCCTCGCTGGTGTACGGCGTGGAGACCCCGGTGTACCTGGGCGCGGAACCGGCCGCGGCGCGGACCGCCCGTCCGCAGGGCGCCGTCCTGCACCTGGCCCGCTTCGACGACGGCACGCCGCGCAGCGCGGCGGACAACCGCAAGGAGCTGGAGCAGCTGCTCGACGTGGCGCAGCCGGGCTGGCGGCGCCATCTGGTCGAGGAGCGCTTCATGCCCCGGATGCGGACCATGGGGGCGTTGCCCCACCCGTCGCGGGGCGGGCTGCGGGGCAGGCCGGGGCCCGTGACCTCCGTGCCCGGGGTGTTCGTCACGGGCGACTGGGTCGGGGGCGAGGGCATCCTGCTCGACGCGGTCGGCGCGAGCACGCGGCAGGCGCTGGACGCGTGCCGGTCGTATCTGCGCGCCGAGGACTGATAATCCGTCAGAATCGGAGACCGCACAGACCGCACAGACCGCACAGACCGCACCAACACCGCCGGACGAAGGGGCCGTTGGGATGTTTTCCACCATCGCGGGGTGGCACCTGCGACGTCGGCGCGTGCTGCTCCTGCTCGCGCTGGTCGTCGCCGCGCTGGCCGGGGCCTTCTCCTCCGACGTGACCTCGCGGATGTCGAACTCGACGACCATCTACGAGGACGCCTCGCGCCCGAGCGTGACCGCGCGCCACACCATCAGCGAGGCGACCGGCACCGACCCCTCGCAGGGGTACGTCATCGAGGTGCGCACCGAGCGGCGCCTCTCCCCCGGCGATCCGGTGCCGGACGCCGTGGCGAAGGCACGCTCGGTGCTGCGGGCGCGGCCGGAGACCGTGACGGTCGCCGACTACACGTCCCGGGGGCCCGCCCTCATCTCCGACGACGGCCGCGGCACCCTCGTCGTGGCCGCTCTCGGGCCGCTGTCCGAGAAGCAGGCCAAGGACGGCACCGAGGCGGTCCAGGAGGCCATCGACGACGAACCGGCGCTGCGCGAGAGCGCGTTGCTCGGTGGCCCGACGGCCGCCCGGCACCAGGTCGGGGAGTTGTCGTTCTCGGATCTGGCGCGCGCCGAGCTGTTCGCGCTGCCGGTGCTGCTCCTCGTCCTGGTCCTCGTCTTCCGGGGTGTGGTGGCGGCGCTGCTCCCCCTGGTGGGCGCCGTCTTCACGCTGCTGCTCACCTTCGGCGGGCTCGCGGTGGCGGTCCGCGGCATGACGGTGGCCTCCGGGGCGATGAACCTGGCCACGGCGCTCGGGCTCGGCCTGTCCATCGACTTCAGCCTGCTGCTGGTGACGCGGTTCCGTGAGGAGCTGGCCCGCGGCCTCGGTCCCGCCGACGCGCTGCGGGTGTGTCTGGGCACCGCGGGGCGCACCGTGCTGTTCAGCGCGCTCACGGTCACGGCGGCGCTCGCGGCGCTGCTCGTCTTCCCGCAGCCCTATCTGCGGTCGATGGGACTCGCCGGAATCCTCACCACCGTGGCGGCCGCGCTGTTCGCCCTGCTGGTGCTGCCCGGACTCCTCGCCGCGCTGGGCACCCGGATCAACGCGCTGCCCCTGCGCAGGTCCCGCGGTGAGGCGGCGGCGGAGGAGGCGTCGGTGCGCCGTTGGCGCCGCCGTACGCAGTTCATCGTGGGCCGGCCCACCCTGTTCGGTCTGGGCGCGGTCGTCCTCCTGGTGGTGCTCGCCTCGCCCGCCCTCGGGGTCCGGTTCACCGGCGTCGACGGGACGTCGCTGCCGGACTCGGTCTCCTCGGGCCAGGTGGCCGCCTCGATGAAGGAGCACTATCCGCGCGCCTCGGCCCAGCCGGTCGTGGCCGTCGCGCAGGCCGGTCCGTCCAACCGGGCGCGGGTCGTCGCGTACGGGAAGCGGCTGGCGGCCGTCGACGGGGTGGCCTCGGTCGGCGAGCCGCGCCGGATCGACGCCGGGAACTGGCAGTGGGACATCACCGTGGAGGGCGCTCCGCTCGGTGAGCGGGCGCAGCAGGTCGTCGAGGACCTGGCGGCCGAGGAGACCGTGTCGCCGGGGTTGCCGGTCTCCTTCACCGGGGGCGCGGCCGACTTCCGCGACCAGCAGCGCAGCATCGGCGACCGGCTGCCGCTCGCGCTGACGCTGCTCGGCGTCACGACGTTCCTCCTGCTGTTCGCCTTCACGGGGTCCGTGGTGCTGCCCCTGAAGACGCTGCTGATGAACGTGTTGAGCACGGCCGCCGCGGTGGGAATCCTCGTGCTGCTCTTCCAGGGGCACACGTTCGAGGGGCTGCTCGGCTTCACGTCGCAGGGCGCCCTGGAGTCCACGGGCCCGTTGCTGCTCGCCGTGCTGGCGTTCGGGCTCTCCACCGACTACGGGGTGTTCCTGCTCGGCCGGATCATGGAGGCGCGCGCCGGGGGCGCCGCCGAGCGGGAGGCGGTCGTCACCGGGCTCTCCCGGTCCGGGCGCATCGTCACGTCGGCGGCCGCGCTGTTCTGCATCCCCGTCGCGGCGCTGGCGCTCTCCCGCGTCGTACTGATCAAGGAGCTCGGACTCGGCACCGCCTTCGCCGTGTTCCTCGACGCGGCGCTGATCAGGACCGTGCTCGTGCCGTCGCTGATGGCGCTGATGGGCTCCTGGAACTGGTGGGCCCCCGGTCCGCTGCGGCGGCTGCACACATCGTTGGGGCTCGACAGGCTCCACCGGGCGGAGACGTCGGCGGGGCTCCCGGAGCCCGAGCTCGTCGGCACGCCCGGTCCTGGCCCGTCCCGCGGCTGACGGCGCGCGACGCAACGACGCCCGCCCTGGTCCGGTCGGGGACGAGGCGGGCGTCGCTCAGTTCCGTACGCCGTTGTACGGGACGTATGAGGGGTCGTACGGAATCAACCGTACGCGGTACTAGACCGTCAGTGCGCGGTCCGTCGGGCGGATCGGGGCCGGGAGGTCGCTGGCGCCGGTGAGGAAGCGGTCCACACCGCGCGCCGCCGAGCGGCCCTCGGCGATCGCCCACACGATGAGCGACTGGCCGCGGCCCGCGTCACCGGCGACGAAGACGCCGGGGACGTTCGTCTGGAATTCGGCGTCGCGCGCGACGTTGCCGCGCTCGTCGAGGTCCAGGGCGAACTGGTCCACCAGACCGTTGTCGCGGTCCGTGCCCGTGAAGCCCATCGCGAGGGTGACGAGCTGCGCGGGGAGCTTGCGCTCCGTGCCCGGCTTCTGGGTCAGCTTGCCGTCGATGAACTCGACCTCGACGAGGTGCAGGAACTGGACGTTGCCGTCCTCGTCGCCCTCGAAGTGCGTGGTCGAGACGGCGTAGACCCGCTCGCCGCCCTCCTCGTGCGCGGAGGTGACCTTGTAGAGCATGGGGAAGGTCGGCCACGGCTGGTGCGGGGCGCGGTCGTCGCCCGGCTTCGGCATGATCTCCAGCTGCGTCACGGAGGCCGCGCCCTGGCGGTGCGCGGTGCCCACGCAGTCGGCGCCGGTGTCGCCGCCGCCGATGACGACGACGTGCTTGCCCTCGGCGGAGACGGGCGTGGTGACGTAGTCGCCCTCCTGGACCTTGTTGGCCAGGGGCAGGTACTCCATCGCCTGGTAGACGCCCTTGAGCTCACGGCCGGGGACGGGCAGGTCGCGGGAGGTGGTGGAGCCCGCGGCGATGACCACCGCGTCGTAGCGCCTGCGCAGCTTCGCCGCGTCGATGTCGCGGCCGATCTCCACGCCGGTGCGGAACTTGGTGCCCTCCGCGCGCATCTGCTCGATGCGGCGGTTGATGTGCCGCTTCTCCATCTTGAACTCGGGGATGCCGTAGCGGAGCAGGCCGCCGATGCGGTCGGCGCGCTCGTACACGGCGACGGTGTGGCCCGCCCGGGTCAGCTGCTGGGCGGCGGCGAGACCCGCGGGGCCCGAGCCGATGACGGCGACGGTCTTGCCGGAGAGCCGCTCGGGCGCCTGCGGCTTGACGTCGTTGGTGTCCCACGCCTTGTCGATGATGGAGACTTCGACGTTCTTGATGGTGACGGCCGGCTGGTTGATGCCGAGCACGCACGCCGCCTCGCACGGGGCCGGGCACAGACGGCCCGTGAACTCCGGGAAGTTGTTCGTGGCGTGCAGGCGCTCGGAGGCGGCGGACCAGTCCTCGCGGTACGCGTAGTCGTTCCACTCCGGGATCAGGTTCCCGAGCGGACAGCCGTTGTGGCAGAACGGGATGCCGCAGTCCATGCAGCGCGAGGCCTGCTTGGAGATGATCGGGAGGAGCGAGCCGGGAACGTAGACCTCGTTCCAGTCCTGGACGCGCTCGCCGACCGGGCGGGTCTGCGCGACCTCGCGGCCGTGGTTAAGGAAGCCCTTGGGATCAGCCATTGGTCGCCGCCTCCATCATCTTCTCGGTGATCTCGGTCTCGGAGAGACCGGCTCGCTCGGCGGCGTCCTTGGCGGCGAGCACTGCCTTGTACGTCCTTGGAATAATCCTGCTAAACCGCGCAACATGCTCAGGCCAGTTTGCGAGGAGCTTCTCGGCGACGGTGGAGCCCGTCTCCTCCTGGTGGCGGCGCACGACGTCGTGCAGCCACTGCTTGTCGGTCTCGTCGAGCGGCTCGACCGCCGCCAGGTTCCCGGCGTTGACGTTGTCGCGGTCGAGGTCGATCACGTACGCGATGCCGCCCGACATGCCGGCCGCGAAGTTGCGGCCCGTCTCGCCGAGGACCACCGCGTGGCCGCCCGTCATGTACTCGCAGCCGTGGTCGCCCACGCCCTCGGAGACCACGGTCGCGCCGGAGTTGCGGACGCAGAAGCGCTCACCGGTGCGGCCGCGCAGGAACAGCTCGCCGCCGGTCGCGCCGTACGCGATGGTGTTGCCCGCGATCGTCGAGTACTCGGCGAGGTGGTCGGCGCCGCGGTCCGGGCGGACGATGACACGGCCGCCGGAGAGGCCCTTGCCGACGTAGTCGTTGGCGTCGCCCTCCAGGCGCAGCGTCACACCGCGCGGCACGAAGGCGCCGAAGGACTGGCCCGCCGAGCCGGTGAAGGTGATGTCGATGGTGTCGTCGGGCAGACCGGCACCGCCGAACTTCTTCGTCACCTCGTGGCCGAGCATGGTGCCGACCGTGCGGTTGATGTTGCGGATGGCGACCTGCGCGCGGACCGGGTGGGCGTCCGTAGCGCTGGACGCGGCGAGGGCGTCGGCGGCGAGCTTGATCAGCTCGTTGTCGAGCGCCTTCTCCAGGCCGTGGTCCTGGACCGCGATCTGGTGCCGGACGGCGCCCGCGGGCAGCGAAGGCACGTGGAACAGCGGCTCCAGGTCGAGGCCCTGCGCCTTCCAGTGGCTGACGGCCTTCTCGGTGTCGAGGAGCTCGGCGTGGCCGACGGCCTCCTCGATGGAGCGGAAGCCGAGCTCGGCGAGGAGCTCGCGGACCTCTTCGGCGATGAACTCGAAGAAGTTGACGATGTACTCGGCCTTGCCGGAGAAGCGCTCGCGCAGCGCCGGGTTCTGCGTGGCGATGCCGACCGGGCAGGTGTCCAGGTGGCAGACGCGCATCATGACGCAGCCGGAGACGACGAGCGGCGCGGTCGCGAAACCGAACTCCTCGGCGCCGAGCAGCGCGGCGATGATGACGTCGCGGCCGGTCTTCAGCTGGCCGTCGGTCTGCACGACGATGCGGTCGCGCAGGCCGTTGAGCAGCAGGGTCTGCTGGGTCTCGGCGAGGCCGAGCTCCCAGGGGCCGCCCGCGTGCTTCAAGGAGGTCAGCGGGGAGGCGCCGGTGCCGCCGTCGTGGCCGGAGATGAGCACGACGTCGGCGTGGGCCTTGGAGACGCCCGCCGCGACCGTGCCGACGCCGACCTCGGAGACCAGCTTCACGTGAATCCGCGCCTGCGGGTTCGCGTTCTTCAGGTCGTGGATCAGCTGGGCCAGGTCCTCGATGGAGTAGATGTCGTGGTGCGGCGGCGGCGAGATGAGGCCGACGCCGGGCGTCGAGTGACGCGTCTTGGCGACCCACGGGTAGACCTTGTGCCCGGGCAGCTGGCCGCCCTCGCCGGGCTTGGCGCCCTGCGCCATCTTGATCTGGATGTCGTCGGCGTTGACGAGGTACTCGCTGGTCACGCCGAAGCGGCCGGAGGCGACCTGCTTGATGGACGAGCGGCGCGCCGGGTCGTAGAGGCGCTCCGGGTTCTCGCCGCCCTCACCGGTGTTGGACTTGCCGCCCAGCTGGTTCATGGCGATGGCGAGGGTCTCGTGCGCCTCGCGGGAGATGGAGCCGTACGACATCGCGCCCGTGGAGAATCGCTTGACGATCTCCGAGACGGGCTCGACCTCGTCGACGGAGATCGAGGGGCGGCCGGACTTGAAGCCGAAGAGTCCGCGCAGTGTCATCAGGCGCTCGGACTGCTCGTTCACGCGGCCCGTGTACTGCTTGAAGACGTCGTAGCGGCGGCCGCGCGTGGAGTGCTGGAGGCGGAAGACCGTCTCCGGGTCGAACAGGTGCGGCTCGCCCTCGCGGCGCCACTGGTACTCGCCGCCGATCTCCAGGGCGCGGTGCGCCGAGGGGACGCCGGAGGCGGGGTAGGCCTTGGCGTGCCGGGCGGCGACCTCCTGGGCGATGACGTCGAGCCCGGCGCCGCCGATCTTCGTCGTCGTACCGCTGAAGTACCGCTCCACGAAGGCCGTTTCGAGGCCGACGGCCTCGAAGACCTGCGCGCCGCGGTAGGAGGCGACGGTGGAGATGCCCATCTTGGACATGACCTTCAGGACGCCCTTGCCGAGGGCGTAGATCAGGTTGCGGATGGCCTCCTCGGCCCCGCCGTCGACCGACTCCAGGAACGTGCCCGCGCGGACGAGGTCCTCGACGGACTCCATCGCCAGGTAGGGGTTGACGGCCGCGGCGCCGAAGCCGATGAGGAGGGCCACGTGGTGGACCTCGCGGACGTCGCCCGCCTCGACGAGCAGGCCCACCTCGGTGCGCTGCTTGGTGCGGATGAGGTGGTGGTGGACGGCCGCGGTGAGCAGCAGCGAGGGGATCGGCGCGTGCTCGGCGTCGGAGTGCCGGTCGGAGAGCACGATCAGGCGGGCGCCGGCCTCGATGGCGGCGTCGGCCTCGGTGCAGATCTCGTCGATGCGGGCGGCGAGCGCGTCGCCGCCGCCGCTGACGCGGTAGAGGCCGGAGAGCGTCGCGGCCTTCATGCCGGGCATGTCGCCGTCGGCGTTGATGTGGATGAGCTTGGCCAGCTCGTCGTTGTCGATCACCGGGAAGGGCAGGGTGACGCTTCGACAGGACGCGGCGGTCGGGTCGAGCAGGTTGCCCTGCGGGCCCAGCGAGCTGTGCAGCGAGGTGACGAGCTCTTCACGGATGGCGTCCAGCGGCGGGTTGGTGACCTGCGCGAACAGCTGCGTGAAGTAGTCGAAGATCAGCCGCGGGCGGGCGGAGAGGGCCGCGATGGGGGTGTCCGTGCCCATGGAGCCGAGCGGTTCGCCGCCGGTCTTGGCCATCGGCGCGAGGATGATGCGCAACTCTTCCTCGGTGTAGCCGAAGGTCTGCTGGCGGCGCGTGACGGAGGCGTGCGTGTGCACGATGTGCTCGCGCTCGGGCAGGTCGGACAGCTCGATCTCGCCCGCTTCCAGCCACTCCTGGTACGGCTTCTCGGCGGCGAGGCCCGCCTTGATCTCGTCGTCCTCGACGATGCGGTGCTCGGCGGTGTCGACGAGGAACATCCGGCCCGGCTGCAGGCGGCCCTTGCGGACGACCTTCGCGGGGTCGATGTCGAGGACGCCGACCTCGGAGCCGAGGACGACGAGGCCGTCGTCGGTGACCCAGTAGCGGCCGGGGCGCAGGCCGTTGCGGTCGAGAACCGCGCCCACCTGCGTGCCGTCGGTGAAGGTGACGCAGGCCGGGCCGTCCCAGGGCTCCATCATCGTGGAGTGGTACTGGTAGAAGGCGCGGCGGGCCGGGTCCATGGAGGCGTGGTTCTCCCAGGCCTCCGGGATCATCATCAGGACCGAGTGCGGAAGCGAACGTCCGCCGAGGTGCAGGAGTTCGAGCACCTCGTCGAAGGACGCGGAGTCGGAGGCGTCCGGCGTGCAGATCGGGAAGATCCGGTCCAGCCTGTCCGACTGGCCGGTGGCGCCGAAGAGCTCGGAGGCGAGCTGCGACTCACGGGCCCGCATCCAGTTGCGGTTGCCCTTGACGGTGTTGATCTCACCGTTGTGCGCGACGAAGCGGTACGGGTGCGCGAGCGGCCAGCTCGGGAACGTGTTCGTCGAGAAGCGGGAGTGGACGAGCGCGACGGCCGTGGCGAAACGGCGGTCGGACAGGTCGGGGAAGAACGGCTCCAGCTGGCCGGTGGTCAGCATGCCCTTGTAGACGATGGTGCGGGACGAGAGCGAGGGGAAGTACGTCCCTGCCTCGCGCTCGGCGCGCTTGCGCAGCACGAACGCCTTGCGGTCCAGCGCCAGGCCCTCGGTGTCGCCGTCGGCGACGAAGATCTGCCGGAAGACGGGCATCGTCGAGCGGGCGGTGGCACCGAGAAGTTCGGGGGCGACGGGGACGTCGCGCCAGCCGAGGACGGTCAGGCCCTCTTCGGAGGCGATCGTCTCGATCTGTGAGACGGCTCCGTCGGTGGTACCTGCGGTGTCCACCGGCAGGAAGGCGATGCCGACGGCGTAGGCACCGGCCGCGGGGAGCTGGAACCCGGCCTCCTCGCGGAGGAAGGCATCGGGGACCTGGAGCAGGATGCCCGCACCGTCACCCGAGTCCGGCTCGGAGCCGGTGGCGCCGCGGTGCTCGAGATTGCGCAGTACGGTCAGCGCCTGTTCGACCAGTTCATGGCTGGCAACACCGGTCAGGGTGGCCACGAATCCGACACCGCAGGCGTCGTGTTCGTTGCGGGGGTCGTACATCCCCTGGGGGGCGGGGCGACCGTCCATGGGCGACCAGGCGTGGGTACGCATCGGCACTCCCGTCGTCGTCGGGGCAACTACATGTGGCAAGGGACGACGTTGGCCCTGGCAAAATTTCGTGCAGATTACATGATGGAACGCTTCTCGAAAAGCGGATAGCTGATTCCACCATGTGGACACCGCTCATGAAGGTGGGAGCGGTACGAAGGGGACCTCTGCGGACAGATCCATGACCACGGGCCCGGCGCGACACAGGCCTCATTGCCCGCAGCGCTTACGGCTCATGCCCCGTGATCACGGTGTCGAAACCGCCGAGTAACGGCTAGTTATGCAAGGTCCCGCATAGGCCTGCAGAAGCTCATCCTACGGCGGTACCGAACAGACTGCCCAGGACGTACGTCACACCGGCGGCCGCGCCACCGAGCGCGAGCTGCCGCAGACCGCTGAACCACCAGGACCTCGCCGTCACCTTGGCCACGATCGCACCACAGGCGAAGAGCCCGATGAGCGCCAGCAGCAGGGCGGGCCAGAGCACGGTGGCGCCGAGCAGATACGGCAGTACGGGGAGCAGGGCGCCCAGCGCGAACGAGCCGAAGGACGACACCGCGGCGACGGTCGGCGAGGGCAGGTCGCCCGGGTCGATGCCGAGCTCCTCGCGGGCGTGGATCTCCAGAGCCTGCTCGGGGTCCTTGGAGAGCTGGCGGGCGACCTCGCGGGCCAGCTCGGGCTCGACGCCGCGCGACGCGTACAGCTCGGCGAGCTCCCGCTCCTCGTCCTGGGGGTGCTTGCGCAGTTCGCGCCGCTCGACGTCCAGCTCAGCCTGGACGAGCTCGCGCTGCGAGGCCACCGAGGTGTACTCGCCCGCCGCCATGGAGAAGGCACCGGCGGCGAGCCCCGAGAGGCCGGTGATGACGATGGTCTGCTGCGAGACCGCGCCGCCCGCCACACCGGTCATCAGCGCGAGGTTGGAGACGAGCCCGTCCATGGCCCCGAAGACCGCAGGACGCAGCCAGCCGCCGTTCACATCGCGATGGGTGTGGTTGTCGCGGTGCGCCTCGTGCAGTGCCGCTTCGGTTTCGATGATCGCCATGGTGAGCCCCCTCGTACGTGTTGGACGACCTCGAAAGTACGCGCGAAAAAAATCTCCCGCCAGCAAGGAAGGCCGTACTTACCTGCGAAAACGCGCCGCGCGGAGGGTCCACACGGCCACCGGAATCCGCACCCCCGCAGGCGCGAAGGAGTGATCTGAGCCACCGCATGCTCTTTTGAGCGCGCCGCGTGGCAGAGATGCACCAAGCACCACCGCATCCAGCGGTCCGCCCGCAACGGACGGTCCGCGCACAAGGGAGGCACGGCATGGCGTCCATCGCATGCGTTCCCTCGGTCCCGGCGCCCGGCGACGCCGACGACCTCCGCGAGCGGGCGCGCGGCGCGCTGCTCGGCCTCGCGGTCGGCGACGCGCTCGGCGCGCCCGCCGAGAACATGAAGCCGTCCGAGATCCGCCGCCGCTGGGGCCGCATCACGGGCTACGTCGCCGAACATCCGGCCGGTACGGACGACACCGAGTACGCGATCTTCTCCGGGCTGCTGCTCGCCAGGCACGGCTCCGCGCTCACGGTCGCGCACGTCGAGAGGGCCTGGCACCAGTGGATCGCGGACCTGGACGAGGGCCCCTTCCGCGGCGCGGGCTTCAGCGAGCGCGGCACCCTGGAGAACCTGCGCAGGGGGCTCGCCGCCCCGATCTCCGCCCAGCACCGGCACGCGTGGAGCGACGGCCTGGCGATGCGGGCCGCACCGTTCGGCGTCTTCGCCGCGGGCCACCCGCACGAAGCGGCCCGCCTCGTCGCGATCGACGGCTCCGTCAGCCATGACGGCGAGGGCATCTACGGCGGCCAGGCGGTGGCGGCGGGCGTCGCGGCGGCCATGACGGGAGCCCCGGTGGAGGCGGTGGTGGCGGCAGCGCTCTCGGTCATCCCCGAGGACTGCTGGACGTCCCGGTCGCTGCGCCGCGCGGTGACGGTCGCCCACCGCGGCGAACGCGCGGTCCGCTCCGCGGTGGTCATCGGCGGCTATCCCTGGACGGACCTCGCCCCGGAGGCGGTGGGACTGGCGTTCGGGGCCTACGCGGTGGCGCGTGGCGACTTCGGCGACGCGGTGCTCTGCGCGGTGAACATGGGGCGGGACGCGGACACGACGGCGGCGGTGGCGGGCGCGCTCTCCGGCGCCACGTGCGGCGCCGCGGCGATCCCCCTGCCGTGGTCGGCGGCCATCGGCCCGGCCCGGGGCAGCTGTCTGCCCTCGATGCGGGGCCACCACGTCCTGGACGTGGCCGACCTCTTGACGCCGGATTCCGAACCGCTGGAGGTGGAGACCTCGTGACTACTGTGGGCAGGCGTGCCGCAGGGCGGCACGGGTGGGCACAGCCCACGGTGCAGGGAAGCTCATACGCAGGCGCCCGCCAAAGCACCGGCTCCCGAGCCGAAGCGCTCCTGCTGGGCCTGGCCGCAGGCGACGCCGCCGGGTGGCCCGCCGCCCGCCACCGGGCGGCGCGGATGCCCGAGTGGACGCGGCGGCTCACCCGGGAACTCGACACCTTCGCCGAGCAGAACGCCACGACCACCCTCCCCGTCCCCATCGCCCTGAACCAGCCACCGGAGCCCCTGCGCCTCGGCCCCTCCGACGACGCGGAGTGGGCCGCCTTCACCGCGGAGTCGCTGCTCCGGGCGACGGACGGCACCCCGCACCCGTGCCCGCACCCGGACCACCGCGTCCGGACCGCGCTCGACCTGGCCTGGACCACCCTCGCCGCCGAGATCGCCGCGGCGGCGGACCGCGCCCCCGAGGTCGAGTCCGCCGTGCTCCCCCTGCGCGCCCGCATCTCCGTCCGCGCGGGCCTCGGCAACCTCGCGACGGGACTGCGCCCGCCCGCCACCGGCCACGACAACCCGCACTACTTCGACGACGCGGCCTGCGTACGCGCCTGCGTGCTCGCCCTGGTCCACCCCGGGGACCCCGAACGGGCCGCCGACCTCGCGGAGTTCGACGCCCGCTACACCCAGGACGGCGACGGCGTGCACGGCGCCCGCGCCATGGCCGCCGCGGTGGCCGCCGCACTCGGCGCCGCCGACGTCGACACTGCGGTGGACCGGGCGCTCGACCAACTCCCGGCCCACACGGAGATCGGCAGGAACGCCCGGCACGCCGTGAAGACGGCCCGCGCCCAGCCGGAGGACGGCGCCTTCGCCCTCGTACCGCTCCTCGAACACCAAATCGTCGACCACGTCTACAGCTACGGCATCGCCGCCGCCGAGACCGTTCCTGTCGCCCTCGCCCTGGCCACCGCCGCACGCGGCCGCATCCACGAGGCAGTGCCCGCCGCCGCGTGCCTGTCGCGCGTCGCGGACTCCGCGCCCGCGCTGGCCGGAGCGCTCACCGGCGTCCTCGGCGCGGCGGCCGCGATCCCCGGGGCCTGGCGCGACGCCTGCCGCACGCTGTCGGGCTGTGCGCTCCCCCGGCTCGCGGGCACCGACCTGGTGGAACTCGCCGGGCGCCTGGCAGACACGGAACTGGCCGTCCCAGGTGGACAATTCCGGCATGACACCCATGACGCCCACCACGCATGTGTCACCCCCGACGGCCACGCCGAACCCGACGACCACCACCCCGCCGCCACGCGCTGATCCTTCGCTGCCCGACCGCATCGCGGGCAGCCTCGTCGGCGCCGCCGTCGGCGACGCGCTCGGCGGCCCCGTCGAGGGGTACGCGCCCGAGCAGATCGCCGAGCGGCACGGCGGCCGCGTGAGCGGCATCGTCGGCCCCTGGAACGGCGACCGCTGGCGCACCGCCCGGCCCATCGCGCCCTACCACAAGGGTGACGGGCACGTCACCGACGACACCTTGATGACCCATGCGCTCGTCCGCGTGTACGCCACCGTCCGCGACCACCTCGACGCCTATGCCGTGGCCGACCACCTGGTCCCCGACCTGATGACGAACCCGCGCTGGATCCCCGAGCTGGAGGCCGAGGCGATCCCCCTGCACCGGATCTTCCTCGCCGAGAAGTGGCTCGCCGCCCGGCTCCACTACGGCCACGTCGACCCGCGGGAGGCCGGTACCGGGAACATCGTCAACTGCGGCGCGGCGATGTACATGGCGCCGGTCGGGCTGGTCAACGCGGCCGACCCGCGGGCCGCGTACGCCGAGGCCCTCGACATCGCGGGCGCCCACCAGTCCTCGTACGGCAGGGAGGCCGCGGGCGTCTTCGCGGCGGCGGTCGCGGCCGCCTGCACGCCGGGCGCCACCGCGGAATCGGTGGTCGAGGAGTGCCTCGCGCTGGCCAAGGACGGCACCCGCGCCGCGATCGAGGCGGTCACCGAAGTCGCCGCGCGCCACCGGGACTTCGAGACGGCCCTGGCCCCGGTGCGCGCCGCGGTCGCCCCCTTCGACACCGTCGGGCCGGACTACCGCGCCCCGTCCCTCGGCGCCCGCCGCCCCTCCCGCCTGCACTCCATCGAAGAGCTCCCCGTCGCGCTCGGCATGCTCCTGGTCGGCGGGGCCGACTACCGCCGCACCGTGCTCGGGTCCGTCAACTACGGCCGCGACTGCGACTCCATCGCGACGATGAGCGGCGCGATCGTGGGCGCGCTGCACGGCGAGGCGGCGGTGCCCGGCGAGTGGTCCGTGCGGGTCGCCGAGGCCAGCCGCCTCGATCTGCACGCACCGGCGGCGGCCCTGACGGAGGTGGCGCGGGAGATCTTCGCCCGTGACGTCGGGCGCCGCCGCGCCCACGAGTCCGCGTTCGCGGCCCTGACGGCCGAGCGATGATCCGCCTGACCTGGGTCCAGCCCGAGGATCTCGTCGGCCACGAACTCCGCCAGGCCGAACAGGAGGGCCGCGACGTGTCGGCGGTGCGCGCCCGCTGGCTGGCGGCGGGCGGCCAGGTGGCCCCGGCGACCGCGGGCGCCTCCCCCGCTCCGGCCCCGGCCCGCCTGCGCGGCCTGGCGGAACGGCTCCTGGACGAACTCGCGCCGCCCCCGTGGCACGGCGGGCCGAGCGCCCCCGCGCCGGGCCCCGCCCCGGCCCCCGCGACGACCGGCACACCGGACACGGGCGACGGGCCGCGCGACCGCCTGCACGCCGCCTGGCTCGGCAGGGCCGCGGGCTGCCTCCTGGGCAAGCCGGTCGAGAAGCTCCCCCTGGAGGGCATCCGGAGCCTCGCCAGGGCCACCGGCAACTGGCCCCTGCAGACCTGGTTCACGGAAAAGGGCCTAACCCCCGCGCTGCGGGCCAAGTACCCCTGGAACAAACGCTCCGCGCCGACCTCCCTGGCCGAGAACATCGACGGCATGCCCGAGGACGACGACCTCAACTACCCGCTCCTGAACCTCGTCCTGCTCCAGCGCCACGGCAAGGGATTCACCACGGAGGACGTGGCGCGGCTCTGGCTGGAGGAGCTCCCCGCGGGCCGCACCTTCACCGCCGAACGCGTCGCCTACCGCAACCTCCTGCAAGGCATCGAACCCCCGCACACCGCCACCCACCGCAACCCGTTCCGCGAGTGGATCGGCGCCCTGATCCGCGCCGACGTGCACGGCTGGACCAACCCGGGGGCGCCCTGGGCGGCCGCCGCGCAGGCCCGCCGCGACGCCGTCCTGAGCCACACGGAGAACGGGGTGTACGGCGCCATGTTCGCCGCGGCCACGATCGCCTCTGCGGCGGGCGGCGGCGCCGACGTCCACGCCTGTCTGGACGCGGGCCTCTCCGTCGTACCGGCCGACTCGCGGCTGGCCCGCGCGGTCCGTCACGCCGTCCAACTAGCGCACGACACGCGGGACTTCGACGACGTCGTGGACGACCTCCACGCACGTCACGGCGCCCACCACTGGGTCCACGTCGTCCCCAACGCCGCCCTGCTCGCCGCCGCCCTCACCCACGCCGACGGCGACTTCACCGGCTCCATCACCCGCGCCGTCTCCGGCGGCTGGGACACCGACTCCAACGGCGCGACCGCGGGCTCCGTCGCCGGTCTGCTCGCGGGCCGCGCCGACGCACTCCCCGACCGGTGGACGGCGCCCCTCAAGAACCGGCTCGCCACCTCCGTGGGCGACTTCAACGGCATCGGCTTCGACGCCCTGGCCGACCTCACCACCGCACTCACCACCCGGGAGGCACCCCCCTCATGAGCCCCACCCCCCACATCGCCGTCCTCGGCAGCGCCAACATGGATCTCGTCGCGTACGTCGCCAAGGCCCCGCAGCGCGGAGAGACGGTGACGGGCCGCGAGTTCCGCACCGTCCCCGGCGGCAAGGGCGCCAACCAGGCCGTCGCGGCGGCCCGCGCGGGCGCCACCGTCTCGATGATCGGCGCCGTCGGCAACGACGCCCACGGCACCCGGCTCCGCTCCGCCCTGGAACACTCCGGCATCGAGACGGACCTCCTGCGCACCGTCGACATGCCCACCGGCACCGCGCACATCGTCGTCGACGACGAGGGCGGCAACGCGATCGTCGTGATCCCCGGCGCCAACGGCACCGTCACCGCCCTCGCCCCCGGCGACGAGGGCCTGATCGCCTCCGCCGACGCGCTGCTGCTCCAGCTGGAGGTGCCCGTCGACGGGGTCCTCGCCGCCGCGCAGGCCGCCCGGCGCCACGGCGTCCGCACCATCCTGACGCCCGCCCCCGCCCAGCCACTGCACCCCGAACTCCTCGCCGCCACCGACCTGTTGCTCCCCAACGAGCACGAGGCCGCCGCCCTCACCGGCATCGCCGACGACCCGCGGGCCGCCGCCCACGCACTGCTCTCCCAGGTGCCCGAGGTCGTCATCACCCTCGGCTCGCGCGGCAGCCTGTACGCGGCCCGCGACGCCGAACCCGTCGTGGTGCCCGCCCGGCAGGTCGAGGCGGTCGACACCACCGGCGCGGGCGACACCTTCGCGGGCACCCTCGCCGTGGCGCTCGCCGAGGGCAACTCCGTGCCGGACGCGCTCGGTTGGGCGTCATCCGCGGCGGCGCTCTCCGTGCAGCGCGCGGGGGCATCGGCCGCCATGCCGTACCGCAAGGAGATCGACTCAGCGGCGGGCACCACGTCATGACCGCTCCTCTCACCGGCCTCCGCGTCCTCGACCTCGCCACCCTCTTCGCGGGCCCCCTCGCCGCCACGATGCTCGGCGACTTCGGCGCGGAGGTCATCAAGGTCGAGCACCCCACGCGCCCCGACCCGTCCCGCGGCCACGGCCCCGCCAAGGACGGCGTCGGCCTGTGGTGGAAGCTGCTCGGCCGCAACAAGCGCACCATGACCCTCGACCTGTCGACGCCCGGCGGCCACGACACCCTCCTGCGCCTGGCCGCCACCGCCGACGTGATCGTCGAGAACTTCCGCCCCGGCACCCTGGAGAAGTGGGACCTGGGCTGGGCGGAACTGAGCGCGGCCAACCCTCGTCTGGTCCTGGCCCGGGTGACGGGCTTCGGCCAGTTCGGCCCGTACTCCCGCCGCCCCGGCTTCGGCACGCTCGCCGAGGCGATGAGCGGCTTCGCCGCGATCACGGGCGATCCGGAGGGGCCGCCCACCCTGCCGCCGTTCGGCCTCGCCGACTCGATCGCGGGTCTCGCGACGGCGTACGCGGTGATGACGGCCCTCGCGGCCCGCGACCGCACGGGCGAGGGCCAGGTGGTGGACATGGCGATCATCGAGCCGATCCTCACGGTCCTCGGCCCCCAGCCGCTCTGGTACGACCAGTTGGGCCACGTACAGGCCCGCACCGGCAACCGCTCCACCAACAACGCGCCCCGCAACACCTACCGCACGGCGGACGACAAGTGGGTCGCCGTCTCCACCTCGGCCCAGTCGGTCGCGGAACGGCTCATGCGCCTGGTCGGCCGCCCCGACCTGATCGCCGAACCGTGGTTCGCCAGCGGCGCGGACCGGGCCCGTCACGCGGACGTCCTGGACGGGGCGGTCGGCGCCTGGATCGCCCGGCACACCCGCGCCGAGGTGATCGACGCCTTCGAAAAGGCGGAGGCGGCGGTCGCTCCCATCCAGGACGTACGCGACGTCATGACCGACCCCCAGTACGCCGCCCTCTCCACACTCACCACGGTCGACGACCCGGAACTCGGCCCCCTGCGCATGCAGAACGTCCTCTTCCGGCTCTCCGCGACCCCCGGCGCGATCCACTGGGCGGGCCGCCCGCACGGCGCCGACACGGACACGGTCCTCGCCGAACTCGGCCTGACGGAAAGGGAGATCACCGATCTGCGCAAGGAGGGCGCCCTGTGACCGCGCCATCCCCGCTGACCTGGTTGTATGTGCCGGGAGACCGTCCCGACGTGGTCGCCAAGGCCCTCCAGGCGGGCGCCGACGCGGTGATCATCGATCTGGAGGACGCGGTCGCCCCCGACCGCAAGGAGTATGCGAGAGCGGCGACGGCGGAGCTCCTCTCGGCACCCCAGCCACTGCCCGTCCACGTCCGGGTGAACGCCCTGGACGGCCCGCTCGCCGACGCCGACCTGCGCGCCGTCGCACCGCTCCCGGGCGTGGCGGGCCTGCGCCTGCCCAAGGTGACCTCGCGCGCCGAGGTCATCCGCGTGGCCGAGCGCGCGGTGCCCGCCGACGGCGGCGCCCCCGCCCTGCACGCCCTCGTCGAGTCCGCGCTCGGCCTGGAGCACGCCTTCGCCATCGCCACCGCACACCCGGCCCTGCACGGCGTCTCCCTCGGCGAGGCCGACCTCCGCGCGGACCTGGGCGTACGCGACGATGCGGGCCTGGACTGGGCGCGCTCGCGGGTGGTGGTGGCCGCGCGGGCCGCGGGCCTGGCGCCGCCCGCCCAGTCGGTCCACCCGGACATCCGTGACCTGGACGGCCTCGCCGCCTCCTGCGCCCGGGGCCGCGCCCTGGGCTTCCTCGGCCGCGCGGCGATCCATCCCCGCCAGCTCCCGGTGATCGAGCGGGCCTACCTCCCCACCGCCGCGGAGATCGAGCGGGCGGAGGAGATCACCAAGGCGGCGGCGACGGACGAGGGCGCCCTGGCCCTGCCGGACGGCCGCTTCGTGGACAAGGCGGTGGTGGAGGGGGCGCGGCGGGTCCTGGCGCTGGCCCGCAGGAAGTGACCGGAGCACGCGAAGGGCCGCCGGATCAGGTGATCCGGCGGCCCTTCGACGTACGACCGTTGGCGGTCAGCTCTTCTTGGCCGACCCGGCTTCCTCGTCGGAGGCCTTGGCGTCCTCCGCCTTATCAGCCTTCTCGGCCTTGTCAGCCTTCTCGGCCTTGTCGGCCTTCTTGGCCTCGTCCTCCGGCTTGGTGAGCTTCGAGGCGGCGGTGTCGCTCCCGTCGGGGGACGACTCGTCGTCCGGCTCGACGATCTCCTCGCGTCCGGGGTGCTTCTTGGCCGACACCACGAGGTAGGCGACCGCGAGCACGAACACCACGATGGCGGTCCACACGTTCAGCCGCAGGCCGAGCACGTGGTGCGCGTCGTCGACCCGCATGTACTCGATCCAGCCGCGCCCGGCGCAGTACGCGGCGACGTACAGCGCGAACGCCCGGCCGTGTCCGAGCTTGTAGCGGCGGTCCGCCCAGATGACGAGGGCGGCGACGCCGATGCACCACAGCGACTCGTACAGGAAGGTGGGGTGGTACGTGCCGGGGACCCGGCCGTCCTCGGCCGAGGTGATCTTCAGCGCCCAGGGCACGTCCGTGGCCTTGCCGTACAGCTCCTGGTTGAACCAGTTGCCCCAGCGGCCGATGGCCTGGGCGAGGGCGATGCCGGGGGCCAGCGCGTCGGCCCAGGCGGGCAGCGGGATCCCGCGGCGGCGACAGCCGATCCATGCGCCGACCGCGCCGAGCGCGATCGCGCCCCAGATGCCGAGGCCGCCCTCCCAGATCTTGAAGGCGTCCACCCAGTCACGGCCGTCGCTGAAGTACAGCTGATAGTCCGTGATCACGTGGTAGAGGCGGCCGCCGACGAGGCCGAACGGCACGGCCCACACGGCGATGTCGGCCACGGTGCCTGACCGGCCCCCGCGATCGATCCACCGCTTGTTGCCGAGCCAGACGGCTACGAAGACGCCGATGATGATGCAGAACGCGTAGCCGCGCAACGGGATGGGTCCGAGTTCGACCACACCGCGCGACGGACTGGGAATGAAGGCAAGGTCCATGACACGACCGACGCTACCGTGCCGGGCATCGGGGACGGCAACCGGTCCGGCTACGGGTCCATAACGTCAGCCACGTCGGTGACGTCGGCACCCGCTCGGTTGCCGCCCCCGCGCATCAGCTCCGGTTCGCCTCTGCCACCAACTGCTTCAGCTTCTGGGGCGACAGCGGGTTGCTCTGGTCCCCGAAGATGTCCTTGCCGTTGAGCCGGACCGTCGGGGTGCCTCCGAGCTTCGCGTCCTGGAACGCCTGGTTGGACTTGTCGACCCAGCTGTCGTGCTTGCCGTCCTCGACGCACTTCTTGAAGGAGCCGGTGTCCAGGCCGTCCACCTGCCCGGCGAGCTCGATCAGCTTGCTGTTCTTCCCGAACGCGTCGTCGGGCTCGGCGGGCTGATTCTTGAAGAGCACGTCGTGGTACGGAACGAACTTGCCCGCGTCCTGGGCGCAGCCCGCGGCGTTGGCCGCGCGCTTGGAGCCGCTGCCGCCCATGTTCCCGTCGATGAGGGTGGCCAGGTGGTACTCGACCTTGAGCTCGCCCTTCTCGGTGAGCTCGTGGATCGTCGAGCGATAGCCGTCCTCGAATCCCTTGCAGGCCGGGCAGCGGAAGTCCTCCCAGACGGTGAGGGTGGACTTGGCGCTTTCCTTGCCTACGGGGATCGCGGGCCCGTCCTTGTCGCTCGCTCCCTTGGGCGCGACCACAGGACCCGCCGTGTCGCTCTTGTCGTCGTCGCCGGAGTTGGCGGCGAGCAGCCCGACCACGGCGGCGAGTCCGAGGACACCTACCACCGCGGCGCCCACGACCAGCGCCCGGCGCTGCTTGTCACGCGCCTTCTGCCGATCTCGCTCTTCCGCCAGCCGCTCGCGGGCCGATCGTTTTCCCTCACGGTTCTTCTCGCTCACACTGGGCCAAACGAACCGGGGAGGCACGAGCGTGCCTCCCCGGTCCAGGTCCACCCGTACGAGTTACGCCTTGCCGCGGACCCCGTCCGCGAGCTCACCGGCGAGCGCACGCACGGCGGCGAGCCCGGTGGCCTCGTCCGGCGCGTCCAGCATCCGCTGCACGAACGCGGAGCCGACGATCACTCCGTCGGCGAAGCCCGCGACCTCGACGGCCTGACGGGCGTTGGAGACGCCGAGGCCGACGCAGACCGGCAGTTCGGTGGTGGCCTTGGTGCGCCGCACCAGGTCCTGCGCCTGGGCGCCCACCGACTCACGGGTGCCGGTGACCCCCATCAGCGACGCCGCGTAGACGAAGCCGGAGCCCGCCGCGGTGATCGTGGCGAGCCGCTCGTCCTTGCTGCTCGGCGCCACGACGAAGACCGTCGCCAGGCCGTGCTTCTCGGCGTGCTCCCGCCAGAGCGCGGACTCCTGGACGGGCAGGTCCGGCAGGATGCAGCCCGCGCCGCCCGCCTCGGCGAGCTCGGCGGTGAAGCGCTCCACGCCGTAGCGGTCGATCGGATTCCAGTACGTCATGACGAGCACCGGCTTGCCGGTCGCCTCGTGGGCCTCGCGGACGGTGCGCATGACGTCGCGGATCTTGAGGCCGCCGCGCAGCGCGATGTCGTCGGCGGTCTGGATGACCGGGCCGTCGAGCACCGGGTCCGAGTGCGGCAGACCGACCTCGACCACGTCGGCGCCGCCGTCGAAGACCGCCTTGACGGCCTCGATGCCGCCGTCGACGGTGGGGAATCCCGCGGGCAGGTAGGCGATGAGGGCGGCCCTGCCCTCGGCCTTGGCACCGGCGAGGGCCTCGTCCAACAGCCTGATGTTGCCGCTCACTTGGCGTCCCCCTCGATCTCGGCGCCGGTGGCGGACGCGTCCGCCTCGACGACTGCGTCCGTGTCGTACAGGCCGAAGTAGCGCGCGGCCGTGTCCATGTCCTTGTCACCGCGCCCGGAGAGGTTGATGACGATCAGCCCGTCCTTGCCGAGCTCCTTGCCGACCTCAAGCGCCCCGGCGAGCGCGTGGGCGCTCTCGATGGCAGGGATGATGCCCTCGGTGCGCGACAGGAGGCGCAGGGCCTGCATCGCCGCGTCATCGGTGACCGCCCGGTACTCGCCGCGGCCGCTGTCCTTGAGGTAGGCGTGCTCGGGGCCGATGCCGGGGTAGTCGAGTCCGGCCGAGATCGAGTAGGGCTCGGTGATCTGGCCCTCCTCGTCCTGGAGGACGTAGCTGCGGGAGCCGTGCAGGATGCCCGGCTCGCCCGCGGTGAGGGTGGCCGCGTGCTCGCCGGTCGCCACGCCGTGTCCCGCGGGCTCGCAGCCGATGAGGCGCACGTCCGCGTCCGGGATGAAGGCGTGGAAGAGGCCGATGGCGTTGGATCCGCCGCCGACGCAGGCGACGGCGGCGTCGGGCAGGCGCCCGGCGCGCTCCAGGATCTGCCGCCTGGCCTCGACGCCGATGACGCGGTGGAAGTCGCGCACCATGGCGGGGAAGGGGTGCGGCCCGGCCACGGTGCCGAAGAGGTAGTGGGTGCGGTCCACGTTGGCCACCCAGTCGCGGAACGCCTCGTTGATGGCGTCCTTGAGGGTGCGGCTGCCGGACTTCACGGCGACGACCTCGGCGCCGAGCATCCGCATGCGGGCCACGTTCAGGGCCTGGCGCTCGGTGTCGATCTCGCCCATGTAGATGGTGCATTCGAGGCCGAAGAGCGCGCAGGCGGTGGCCGTGGCGACGCCGTGCTGTCCGGCGCCGGTCTCGGCGATGACGCGGGTCTTGCCCATCCGCTTGGTGAGCAGGGCCTGGCCGAGCACGTTGTTGATCTTGTGCGAGCCGGTGTGGTTCAGGTCCTCGCGCTTGAGGAAGACGCGGGCGCCACCGGCGTGCGTCGCGAAGCGGGGCACCTCGGTGAGGCTGCTGGGCCGCCCGGTGTAGTGGACGAGCAGGTCGTCCAGCTCGGCGGCGAAGGCGGGGTCGCTCTTCGCCTTGTCGTACTCGACGGCGACCTCGTCCACGGCGGCGACGAGGGCCTCCGGGATGAACTTGCCGCCGTACGCGCCGAAGTAGCCTTCGGCGCTGGGGATCTGACCCTCCGGGTCCGGGATGAAGTACTCGCTTGACATGGCTGGATCCTTGTCAGGGCTGGCGATGGCGATGGGTGCTTGGCGCCCCTTCAGGGGCGCGGGGAACTGCGCGACAAGCCCACGAGGGGCCACGGTCGCGACGGAACCCGGCCGACAACGGCGCGTGGGTTCTTCAGTTCAGGCGGCGCACAGGGCGCCGCGTCGCCATCGCATCCCGGGAATCTGACCCGGCTCGGAGCCGATGTGGTACCGCACCCGCCTGCCCCGCACCCGCCGCGCGGGCGCCCGGCAGCCGCGGGGGCGGCAACCGGGTGCGAGGCGGGCGGAGATCGACATGGGGAGGGTCAGCTCCGTCCGTGCCGGAGCGCCGGGTGCGTGCCCGCGGCGACCAGGTCGGCGACCGCGCCCTTCGGGTCGCGGCCGGTGACCAGGGACTCGCCCACGAGCACCGCGTCGGCGCCCGCGTTGGCGAAGGCGATGAGGTCGTGCGGCCCGCGCACACCGGACTCGGCGATCTTGACGACGCTGTCCGGCAGCTCGGGGGCGACCCGCTCGAAGGTGGAGCGGTCGACCTTCAGGGTCTTGAGGTCGCGGTTGTTGACGCCGATGACACGGGCGCCCGCGTCGACCGCACGCTCGGCCTCGTCCTCGTCGTGCACCTCGACGATCGGCGTGAGGCCGATCGATTCGGCGCGCTCGATGAGGGACTCCAGGGCGGGCTGCTCCAGGGCGGCCACGATCAGCAGCGCGAGGTCCGCGCCGTACGCCCTGGCCTCCCACAGCTGGTACGAGGTGACGATGAAGTCCTTGCGGAGCACCGGGATGTCGACCTTGGCCCGGACGGCCTCCAGGTCGGCGAGCGAACCGCCGAAGCGGCGCTCCTCGGTGAGCACGGAGATGACGGCGGCGCCGCCCGCCTCGTAGTCGGCGGCGAGGCCTGCCGGGTCGGCGATCGCGGCGAGCGCGCCCTTGGAGGGGCTGGAGCGCTTCACCTCGCAGATGACCTTGACGCCGTCGCCGCGCAGGGCCGCCGCACCGTCCTTGGCCGCGGGAGCCTTGGCCGCACGCTCCTTGAGCTCGTCGAGGCTGACGCGTGCCTGCCGCTCCGCGAGGTCGGCACGGACTCCGTCGATGATCTCGTCGAGCACACTCACGCGAGCGGCCCCCTTCCTGACGGTTGAGCTGACGTTCAAGCTGGTCACTGCGATGGTATCCGCAGGAGGGCGAAGGGCCCGCATCCGGTTGACGCGCATCCCACGACCTGGACAGCCGTCGGGCCCGCAACCTGCGGTTTCAGGGATGCAGCCATGACCCGAACGGCAGATTGCGCGTCAGGGTGAAGATCGCGACCAGGGCGCCGAGACCCCACAGCTGAACCGTCCCCAACGTGATCCGCAAGGGCCGCCCGCGCACGGTCCTGACCACCCACACGGTCCACAGCACGGCGAAGACGACGTACCCGGCGACGGCGAGCGCATTGGCGCCGAGGGCCGCCGCGACATCGCCGTGCACGAAGGCGTGCGCGCTGCGCAGGCCGCCGCAGCCGGGGCAGTAGATGCCAGTGAGGCGCAGCAGCGGGCAGGCGGGATAGTGGCCGGGTTCGTTCGGGTCGACGGCGCCGACGTAGGCGAAGGCTCCGGCGACCGAGGCGAGCAGTCCCGCCGGTACGAGCAGACGGGTCAGGACGGCGGGCGCGGCGCTCTCGGGTTCGGCGGTCACCCGTGCATTCTGCCGCGCGCCCGGGCGCGTCGCCCGGTGGGCACGGCGGGTCGATGGCGGGGAGTTCCGGAAACGCGGAAGAGGCGGCCCCGGCACCTGCCGGACCGCCTCTTGCCGTGCGGCGCGGTCAGCTGCCGGAGGTCGCGACCTGGCGCTGCGGACGCTTGGCCTGGCCCATGCCCGCGGCGCGCATGGCGCCGCCCACGAGGGCGCCGATGACGGTGATCGCCATGCCGACCCAGAAGCCGGGCACGTTGGCCATCACCATGAAGGCGCCCGCGACGCAGAAGCCGACGAAGGCGATGATCGAACCGGTCCAGGCAGCCGGGGTGTGTCCGTGGTCATGCGCCATGAAAATGCTCCTTGTTGCTGTGTGCGCGGCGGGGACTGGGGAGCCCACCGCGTAGCGGACGCTCCCTGCCATTCTCCCGCACTCGCGCACCTGCCCCGAGCTCGGGGGTCAGGTTCCGTGCGTGGGGTCCTCGCCGCGGTCGAGGGCCTTCCACAGCTCCTCGGGGCGCTCCGGGTCCGGGGCGCGGCGCGCCTTGCGGGGACTGGGCGTGCCGTCGCGTTCGTAGCGCCCCGACATCGCGGGCCAGGAGCGGCCGTAGGTGAGGGCGAGCAGCCCGGCGAGCAGCAGCAGCGCGCCCGCGGCGGCCGCGGCGTAGGGCCAGCCGGTGTGCGACAGGTCACCGATGGTGGTGGCGGCGTCGCCGGACGCGGTGGCGGCCTTCTCGTCGAGGGAGTCGCTGTCGTTGGCACCGAGCAGCGCCGCGGCGACGATGCCGCCGCCGCTGAGCGTGAGCAGCAGGGAGACCAGGAAGCGTCCGGCACGGCGGACCGCGAAGACCGCGACGAGGGCGGCGAGGCCGACGATCGCCAGGGCCGCGGGCACGCCCGTGACGTCGCTGCCCTTGGCGGTCAGCGGCAGCTCGCCGCCGGCCACCGACGCGGTGCCGTGGGCCCAGGCCTGGCGGGACGCGAGCAGCGCGAGGGCCGCGCCGACGGCACCGAGCAGCAGGGCGACAGCGATGCTGCGTCTGCTGCTGCGCTGGGCCGGGCTCTCGGACGTGGACGTGTCCTCAGTACGGGGCGGAGGTACGGCAGAAGTCACCTGTCCACTATCCCTCACGGCCCGAACGTCCGTGCAGCCGGTTCGCCGTGTGGATGGCGCGCAGCACCGCGGCGGCCTTGTTCCGGCACTCGGTGTCCTCGGCGACGGGGTCGGAGTCGGCGACGACCCCGGCCCCGGCCTGCACATATGCCGTGCCCTCGCGGAGCAGGGCGGTGCGGATCGCGATGGCGGTGTCGGAGTCGCCCGCGAAGTCGAGGTAGCCGACGCAGCCGCCGTAGAGCCCGCGGCGGGACGGCTCCAGCTCGTCGATGATCTGCATCGCCCGGGGCTTGGGGGCGCCGGAGAGGGTGCCCGCGGGGAAGCAGGCGGTGAGCACGTCGAAGGCGGTGCGGCCCTCGGCGACCTGGCCGGTGACCGTCGACACGATGTGCATGACGTGGGAGTACTTCTCGATGGACATGAAGTCGACGACCTCGACGGAGCCCGGTTCGCAGACCCGGCCCAGGTCGTTGCGGCCCAGGTCGACGAGCATCAGGTGCTCGGCGCGCTCCTTGGGGTCGGCGAGCAGCTCGTCGGCGAGTGCCTGGTCCTCCTGCGGGGTGGCACCGCGGTGCCGGGTCCCCGCGATGGGGTGGACCATGGCGCGCCCGTCCTCGACCTTGACGAGGGCCTCGGGCGAGGAGCCGACCACGTCGAAGCCCTCGAAGCGGAAGAGGTACATGTACGGCGAGGGGTTGGTGGCGCGCAGCACGCGGTAGACGTCCAGCGCGGTCGCCGTGCACGGGGTCTCGAAGCGCTGCGAGGGGACGACCTGGAAGGCCTCACCGGCCCGGATGCGCTCCTTGATGTCCTCGACGGCCTCCTGGTACTGCTCGCCGCCCCACAGGGCGGTGTACGCGGGGAGCTCGGAGGGCGGCAGGGCGGCCGGGGGCTGGGAGAGGGGCCGGGAGAGGTCGGCCTCCATGGCGTCGAGGCGGGCGACCGCGTCGGCGTACGCCTCGTCGACCCCGGTCTCCAGGTCGTTGTGGTTGATCGCGTTGGCGATCAGCAGCACCGAGCCGTCCCAGTGGTCCAGGACGGCGAGGTCGCTGGTGAGCAGCATGGTCAGCTCGGGGAGTCGCAGGTCGTCCCGCTCCCCCGGGCCGATCTTCTCCAGGCGGCGCACGATGTCGTAGCCGAGGTAGCCGACCATGCCGCCGGTGAAGGGCGGCAGGCCGTCGGCGCTGACGACGTCGCGGGGGGTGTGCAGTATCCCGATGGTGGCGCGCAGCGCGGCGAGCGGGTCGCCGGAGGTCGGCACGCCGACGGGCGGGGTGCCGAGCCAGTGGGCCTCGCCGTCGCGGACGGTGAGGGCGGCGGCGCTGCGGACGCCGACGAACGAGTAGCGAGACCACAAGAACCCGGCGCGCCCGTTCTCCGCGGATTCGAGGAGGAACGTGCCGGGGCGTTCGGCGGCCAGCTTGCGGTAGAGGCCGACGGGGGTGTCGCCGTCCGCGAGGAGCTTGCGGCTGACGGGGATCACTCGGCGGTCGGCCGCCAGCTTGCGGAAGGTCTCGAGGTCCATGGCAGCAGACCCTACTGACCGGAGCCGGGCGCGCCGGGCACGGGCAGGACGGGCAGGACGTCGGTGTCGAAGCAGGTGCGCGTGCCCGTGTGGCAGGCCGCGCCGATCTGGTCGACCTGGACGAGGACGGTGTCCGCGTCGCAGTCGAGCGCGACCTCCTTGACGTACTGGAAGTGCCCTGACGTGTCGCCCTTGACCCAGTACTCCTGGCGGCTGCGCGACCAGTAGGTGCAGCGGCCCGTGGTGAGGGTGCGGTGCAGCGCCTCGTCGTCCATCCAGCCGAGCATGAGCACCTCACCGGTGTCGTACTGCTGGGCGATGGCGGGGACGAGGCCGTCGGCGCTGCGCCTGAGGCGCGCGGCGATCTCCGGGTCGAGGCTGCCGCTGGGCGGGGGAACGCTGGTCATGGCCCTATTGTGCCGCCCTTCGCGGGCCGCCCAGGGCGGTGTCCACTGTCCGGACCGTGGGGCCGGTCGTAGGGTGGCTGACATGTCGACCCATGCGAAGCGTGAACGACTTCTCCTCGCCGATCTGTTGGAGGCGGAGGGTCCCGAGGCGCCCACCCTGTGCGAGGGCTGGAAGACGCGTGACCTGGCGGCCCACGTGGTGGTGCGCGAGCGCCGCGCGGACGCGGCGGGCGGGCTCCTGATCAAGCAGCTCGCGCCGCGGCTTGAGCGGGTCCAGGCCGAGTTCGCCGCGAAGCCGTACGAGGAGCTGATCCAGCTGATCCGTACGGGACCGCCGCGGTTCTCGCCCTTCTCCCTCAAGCAGATCGACGAGCTGTCGAACGCCGTCGAGTTCTACGTCCACACCGAGGACGTGCGCCGCGCGCGTCCAGGCTGGACGCCCCGCGACCTCGACCCGGTCTTCGCGAACACCCTCTGGTCCCGCCTGGAGCGCTCGGCCCGCCTGGTGGGCCGCAAGGCCCCGGTGGGCCTGGTGCTGCGCCGCCCGGACGGCCAGACGGCGGTGGCCCACCGGGGCGCGCCGGTGGTGACGGTGACCGGTGAGCCGTCGGAGCTGCTGATGTTCGCGTACGGCAGGCAGGCGGTCGCGGACGTGGAGCTGGACGGCGACAAGGGAGCGATTGCGACGCTGCACGAGTCGAAGCAGCTGGGCCTCTGAACTTCCCCGCTCAGCGCGGGAGTTCGGCGCGGCGCAGGGGGCGTGAGCAGAGGCCTATGACGCCGCCTAGGGCGCTGAGTGCGGCGCACGCTGTGTACACCGGCTCGATGCCCCACGCCCCGATCGCGGCGCCGACGACCGGGTAGCAGAGCGGTGCGACGCCCATCGTGAACAGGGTGGCCACGGAGGTGACGCGCCCCAGGTAGGCAGGGTCGGCGGCGGTCTGCATGAGCGCCCCGATCAGGGCGCCGCCGAGCCCGGTGCACAGCCCCACGCAGAGCCCGGCCGCCGTGGCCACCGCGACCGAGGGCGCGAAGCCGATGCCCGCCAGGGCGACCGCTCCGGCGATGACGCCCACGGACTGCACCGCCCCGGCCCGGGGTATCCGCCCGCGCACGGCGAGCAGGAGGGCGGCGAGCCCCGCGCCGACGCCGAATCCCGCAACGACCCACCCCATCCCCGCTGCACCCCAGCCGCGCCGGTCGGCGACGAGCACCAGGCCGATGTTGGCGGGTCCCGCGAAGCCGAGCTCCGTCACCGCCGCGACGAGCGTCAGCGGGGCGAGGACACGATGTCCGCGGATGTACCGCAGCCCGTCGACGAGTTGCCGCATGGCCGAGTCGCCGCGCGCCATGGTGTCGTCGGCAGGCAGCGGGTGCAGGCGTACGGCCGCGAGCAGCGCCAGCGAGAGGACGAACAGCACGCCGCCGACGCCGAACGCGGCCGCCGGTCCGCCGAGCGCCACGGCGAGGCCGCCCAGCGGCGCCGCGACAACGGTGGCGACGCGTTGCGCCAACCCCCGCATGCCCTGGACCCGTCCCAGCTGGTCGGGCGCGGTGATGCGGGGCGGCAGCGCGCCCACGCTCGGCAGGAACAGCGCGTCGACCGCGCCGAAGACCAGGGCGATGCAGGCGAGCAGCCAGATGCCGGGCGAGGAGACGAGCAGCAGCAGCGCGGCCACGAGGAGCACCGCGCAGCGGACCGCGTCGCTACCGATCACCACGCGGCGCGGGCCGAGGCGGTCCGCGACGACTCCCCCGCCGAGCATGAGGGCGGCCCGCGGGACGGCGCCGACGGCGAGGACCAGGCCCGCCTGGCCCGCGCTTCCGCTGCGGGCTGCGGCCCAGGACAGGGCGACGAAGTAGATCCCGTCGCCGACCATCGACGTGGTGTAGGCGCCGAGCCAGCGCAGGACGTTGGCGTCGCGGTGGGCTGGGCGCTCGGTCGCCGGGGGCGCGGTCACTGTGGTCACGGCGGGCCCCTCAGATCCGGAACGGGAAGCTGGCCATGTGCACGGCGACGTGCTCGCGGCCCTCGGTGTCTCCGGCCGCCTCGGCGGCCTTGCCGCGCTCCGTGTACGTCTGGATCAGGTCGTGGATGCCAGCGTTCAGGGCCGTGAGCTCCGCAGGGTTGAGGCGGGCGAGGAAGTCCGACTGGTCCGCCGCCCGGCGCCACTCGGCGCCCCAGGCAGCCTGCTGGTCGAGGTACGTCTCGTACTGCTCCCTGCGGTGCGCGACGAGGCCGCGGATGACGGCCGCGTGGGTGGCGGCCCCCTCCGGTGTGTCCTTGAAGTCCTCGTGGCGGAAGCTCAGCGTGTCCTGCGCGGCCTGCCACCACCGCTCCCGTGCGTCCTCGCTCTGCACCTCGGCCGCCTCGATGAGGCCGTGCTCGGCGAGCTTGCGCAGGTGGTAGCTGACGAGGGAGACAGCCTCGTCGACCTGCGCCGCCAGGTGCGAGGCGGTCGCGGGGCCGCCCACCCGCAGGGCTCTGTACAGCTTCATGCGCAGGGGGTGCCCGAAGGCCTTGAGGGTGCCCAGATCCGTGATCCGGCGACGGTTCTCCATGCCCTCACGGTAGATACGAAAGAAAAGTTGCGCAACAAATATTGCGCAACCTTTCTTTCGCACTGTGACGCGAAAAGGCCCCGGCCACCCACACAGGGTGACCGGGACCCAAGAACCCCCGCCGCTAGCGGACCGGGTGCCCCGCCCCCCGCAACGTCTCCTTGACCTCACCGATCCGCAGATCGCCGAAGTGGAAGACCGACGCCGCGAGCACCGCGTCCGCGCCCGCCGCGACGGCGGGCGGGAAGTGCTCCAGGCGGCCCGCGCCACCGGAGGCGATCACGGGAACGGTCACGTGCTTGCGTACGGCCGAGATCATCTCGATGTCGTAGCCGTCCTTCGTGCCGTCCGCGTCCATCGAGTTCAGCAGGATCTCCCCCGCCCCGAGCTCCGCGGCCCGGTGCGCCCACTCGACCGCGTCGATCCCCGCGGACTTGCGGCCGCCGTGGGTGGTGACCTCGAAGGGCCCGGACGGAGTGCGCCGCGCGTCCACCGACAGGACGAGGACCTGGCGCCCGAACCGCTCCGCGATCTCGCGGATCAGGTCGGGGCGCGCGATCGCGGCCGTGTTGACGCCGACCTTGTCCGCGCCCGCGCGCAGCAGCTTGTCGACGTCCTCCGCGGTGCGTACGCCGCCGCCCACCGTGAGCGGGATGAAGACCTGCTCGGCGGTGCGGCGGACCACGTCGTACGTCGTCTCGCGGTTGCCGGACGACGCGGTGATGTCCAGGAAGGTGAGCTCGTCGGCGCCCTCGGCGTCGTACACCTTGGCCATCTCGACGGGGTCGCCCGCGTCGCGCAGGTTCTGGAAGTTGACGCCCTTGACGACGCGGCCGTTGTCCACGTCCAGGCAGGGGATCACGCGTACCGCGAGCGTCATGCGGGGGCTCCTCGGAAGGCTTCCAGTTCCACTTCGACCAGGATGCGCGGGTCGACGAAGCCGGAGACGACCGCCATGGTCAGCACCGGACGCACGGAGCCGAAGACCTCCTTGTGGGCCCGGCCCACCTCGTCGACGTCCCGCGCGTGAGTCAAGAGGATTCGGGTGCGGATCACGGACTCGGCCCCGAGGCCGAGCTCGCCGATCGCCTCCAGCGCGTTGTCCATGGCGACCCGCGCCTGTTCGTAGGGGTCGCCCTCGCCGTACAGGACGTCGCCCTTGAAGGAGGTGGTGCCGCCGACCACGACCCGGTCGCCCGCCTCGACGGCACGGGCGAAGCCGAAGGCCTCCTCCCAGGGGCTCCCGCTCTGCACTCGTCGCAGCCCGCTCATCGCGACACGGCCTCCAGCGCTTCCTCCAGCGTGAACGCCTTCGCGTACAGCGCCTTGCCGACGATCGAGCCCTCGACGCCCTGCGGCACGAGCTCGGCGATGGCGCGCAGGTCGTCGAGGCTGCTCACCCCGCCGGAGGCGACCACGGGGCGGTCCGTCGCCGCGCAGACGTTGCGCAGGAGCTCCAGGTTGGGGCCCTGCAGCGTGCCGTCCTTGGCAATGTCCGTGACCACGTACCGCGCGCAGCCCTCGGCGTTCAGGCGCTCCAGGGTCTCGTAGAGGTCGCCGCCGTCGCGGGTCCAGCCGCGGCCGCGCAGCGTCGTGCCGCGTACGTCGAGGCCGACCGCGATCTTGTCGCCGTACTCGGCGATGACCTTGGCGACCCACTCCGGGGTCTCCAGGGCGGCCGTGCCGAGGTTGACGCGGGTACAGCCGGTGGCGAGGGCCGCGGCGAGCGTGTCGTCGTCGCGGATGCCGCCCGACAGCTCGACCTTGATGTCCATGGCGCCCGCGACCTCGGCGATCAGCGCGCGGTTGTCGCCGGTGCCGAACGCGGCGTCCAGGTCGACCAGGTGCAGCCACTCGGCGCCCGACCGCTGCCAGGCGAGGGCGGCCTCCAGCGGGGAGCCGTAGGACGTCTCCGAGCCGGACTCGCCGTGGACGAGGCGTACGGCCTGGCCGTCGCGGACGTCGACGGCGGGAAGGAGTTCGAGGGTGCTCACAGGGTTCCGATCCAGTTGGTGAGGAGCTGGGCGCCGGCGTCGCCGGACTTCTCGGGGTGGAACTGGGTGGCGCTCAGGGCGCCGTTCTCGACGGCCGCCACGAAGGGCTCGCCGTGCGTGGACCAGTGCACGTGGGGGGCGCGCATCACCGGGTTCACGACCTCCAGGGACCAGTCGTGGACCGCATAGGAGTGCACGAAATAGAAGCGCGCGTCGTCGTCCAGGCCCTTGAAGAGCGGGGACCCCGCGGAGGCCTGGACCGTGTTCCAGCCCATGTGCGGCACGATCTCGGCCTTCAGCGGCGCGACCGTGCCGGGCCACTCGTCCAGGCCCTCGGTCTCCACGCCGTGCTCGATGCCGCGCGCGAAGAGGATCTGCATGCCGACGCAGATGCCCATGACGGGGCGGCCGCCGGACAGGCGGCGCCCGACGATCCAGTCGCCGCGCGCCTCCTTGAGCCCCTGCATGCAGGCGGCGAAGGCGCCGACGCCGGGCACGAGCAGGCCGTCGGCGTTCATGGCGGTGTCGAAGTCACGGGTGATCTCGACGTCGGCGCCCGCGCGCGCGAGGGCCCGCTCGGCGGAGCGCACGTTGCCGAAGCCGTAGTCGAAGACGACGACCTTCTTGGGAGTGCTCATGGTGCGTACGCCTCCCGTCAGTTCCAGTAGTCGAGCCGCAGGATGCCCGCGGCCAGACACATCACGGCGGCGATGGAGAGCAGCGTGATGAGGCTCTTCGGCATGCCCTGCTTGACGAAGGAGATGATGCCGCCGATCAGGAAGAGACCGACGACGATGAGGATGGTGTTGAGCCCGGTCATGGGTTACAGCGCACCCTTCGTGGAGGGGAGGATGCCTTCGGCGCGCGGGTCGCGCTCGGACGCGTACCGCAGGGCGCGGGCCAGGGCCTTGAACTGGCACTCCACGATGTGGTGGGCGTTGCGCCCGTACGGCACGTGGACGTGCAGCGCGATCTGGGCCTGCGCGACGAAGGACTCCAGGATGTGCCGGGTCATCGTCGTGTCGTACTCGCCGATCATCGGCGCCATGTTCTCGGGCTCGGTGTGCACGAGGTAGGGGCGGCCGCTCAGGTCGACCGTCACCTGGGCGAGCGACTCGTCCAGCGGGACGGTGCAGTTGCCGAAGCGGTAGATGCCGACCTTGTCGCCGAGCGCCTGCTTGAAGGCGGCGCCGAGGGCGAGCGCGGTGTCCTCGATGGTGTGGTGCGAGTCGATGTGCAGGTCGCCGTCGGTCTTGACCGTCAGGTCGAAGAGGCCGTGGCGGCCGAGCTGGTCGAGCATGTGGTCGTAGAAGCCGACCCCGGTCGACACGTCGACCTTGCCGGTGCCGTCGAGGTCGATCTCGACGACGACGGAGGTCTCCTTGGTGGTCCGCTCGATTCTTCCGACGCGGCCTTCGCGAGTCATGCGCTCTGCTCCTTCTTGAGTGTGCGTACCGCATCGAGGAACGCGTCGTTTTCGTCTGGGGTTCCGGTGGACACGCGCAGCCATCCCGGCACGCCGTTGTCCCGCACCAGAACGCCCCGGTCGAGGATCTGCTGCCACACCCGGTGGGCGGCCCCTTCGCCGTCGAACCGCCCGAACTGCACGAAGTTGGCGTCGGAGTCGGTCACTTCGTACCCCATCGCGCGCAGCTCGGTGACGATGCGGTCGCGCTCGGCCTTGAGCTGCTCGACGTACTTCAGGAGCGTGTCGGTGTGCTCCAGGGCGGCGAGCGCCGTGGCCTGGGTGACGGCCGACAGGTGGTAGGGCAGGCGCACCAGCTGCACCGCGTCGACGACCGCCGGGTCGGCGGCGAGGTAGCCGAGGCGCAGCCCCGCCGCGCCGAAGGCCTTCGACATGGTGCGGGAGACGACGAGGTTCGGGCGCCCCTCGATCAGCGGGAGCAGCGAGTCGCCGTGGCTGAATTCGACGTACGCCTCGTCGATCACGACCATGGACGGCTTCGCGGCCTGCGCCGCCTCGTACAGCGCGAGGACGGCCTCGGCCGGGACCGCGTTGCCCGTGGGGTTGTTGGGCGTGGTGATGAAGACGACGTCGGGCCGGTGCTCGGCGATGGCGCGCGTGGCCGCCTCGACGTCGATGGTGAAGTCGTCGTGGCGGGGGCCCGAGATCCAGCCGGTGCCGGTGCCGCGGGCGATGAGGCCGTGCATCGAGTACGAGGGTTCGAAGCCGATGGCCGTGCGGCCGGGGCCGCCGAAGGTCTGCAGCAGCTGCTGGATGACCTCGTTCGAACCGTTCGCCGCCCAGACGTGGGCGCGCGTCACCTCGTGCCCGCCGGTGCGGGTGAGGTAGCGGGCGAGTTCGGTGCGCAGCTCGACCGCGTCCCTGTCGGGGTAGCGGTTGAGGTCGCGGGCGGCCTCGCGCACCCGCTCGGCGATGCGTTCGACGAGCGCTTCGGGCAGCGGGTAGGGGTTCTCGTTGGTGTTCAGGCGTACGGGCACGTCGAGCTGGGGTGCGCCGTAGGGGGACTTGCCGCGCAGCTCGTCGCGCACGGGCAGGTCGTCGATGCGGGTCCCGGGTCGGGTCTCGGAGGCGCTCACTGGCCCGGCACCTTCCAGTCGAAGCGGGCCTTCACGGCCGCCCCGTGCGCGGGCAGGTCCTCCGCCTCGGCGAGCGTCACGACGTGGTGCGCGACGTCCGCGAGGGCCTCGCGCGAATAGTCCACGATGTGGATGCCGCGCAGGAACGACTGGACGCTGAGCCCCGAGGAGTGGCAGGCGCAGCCGCCGGTCGGCAGGACGTGGTTGGAGCCCGCGCAGTAGTCGCCGAGGGAGACGGGCGCCCACGGGCCGACGAAGATCGCACCGGCGTTCTTGACGCGCCCCGCGACGGCGGCCGCGTCCCCGGTCTGGATCTCCAGGTGCTCGGCGCCGTACGCGTCGACGACCCGCAGGCCCTCCTCCAGGCCGTCGACCAGGACGATCGCGGACTGGCGGCCGCTCAGCGCGGGGACGATGCGGTCCTCGACGTGCTTGGTGGCGGCGACCTGCGGCGCCAGCTCCTTCTCGACCGCGTCCGCGAGCGCGAGGGAGTCCGTGACGAGGACGGCGGCCGCGAGCGGGTCGTGCTCGGCCTGGCTGATCAGGTCGGACGCGATGTGCACCGGGTCGGCGGTGTCGTCGGCGAGGACCGCGATCTCGGTCGGGCCCGCCTCGGTGTCGATGCCGATGCGCCCGGTGAAGTAGCGCTTGGCGGCCGCGACCCAGATGTTGCCGGGGCCCGTGACCATGTTGGCGGGGGCGCAGCTCTCGGTGCCGTACGCGAACATCGCGACGGCCTGGGCGCCGCCGACCGCGTACACCTCGTCGATGCCGAGGAGCGCGCAGGCGGCGAGGATCGTCGGGTGCGGCAGTCCGCCGAAGTCGGCCTGCGGCGGGGAGGCGAGGGCCATCGACTCGACGCCCGCCTCCTGCGCAGGGACGGCGTTCATGATCACGGAGGAGGGGTAGACGGACCGGCCGCCCGGTGCGTAGAGCCCGACGCGCTCGACGGGCACCCACTTCTCGGTGACGGTGCCGCCGGGGACGACCTGCGTGGTGTGCGGGGCGCGGCGCTGCTCGCGGTGGACGGTGCGGGCGCGGCGGATGGATTCTTCCAGGGCCGCGCGCACGGCCGGGTCGAGGCCGTCCAGGGCCTCGGTGAGCGCGGCGGCGGGGACGCGGACCCGGTCCAGGCGCACGCCGTCGAACTTCTCCGCGTAGTCGATCAGCGCCGCGTCGCCACGATGATGCACGTCCTCGCAGATGGGCCGCACCTTCTCCAGGGCGGCCGCGACGTCGAAGTCGGCACGGGGCAGCAGGGCGCGCAGGGCGGACCCGGACGGAAATTCCGTGAGGGCGTCGCCGCGCAGATCGATTCGAGAGATCACATGGCCAATTCTCTCAGACCTTCATTCGGGGCCGGACGCGCGTATCACTGGCTGATATGGACCCCGGAAGACCGCGTTCACCACTAGGGTCTCGCTGGCGTTCAGCCGGTCACCGAGCGGGCATGAAACAGGTGTACGAGAGACGCGCACCGCAGGACGGAGGGGTACAGCAGTGGTCGACGACGCCGGCACCGGGGATCCGCCGGACGGGCTGACCGCCGCGGAGATCGGCATGTGGCAGGCCTTCCGCAACGGCAGTGTCTACGACCTCAGATCGGGCGATCCGGCGGTCGACGATCCGCACGGCGGGCACCCCTGGGGTCCCGAGCGGAGCGTGCGGGCGCGCATCGTGTGCTGGCTGCTGCTCGACGGTCCGCCCGCGCTCGCGGGCCGCGTCTCCTCCCTGAAGCTGGCGGGCGTGCAGATCACCGACCCGCTCGACCTCGCGGGCGGCACGGTCGTCCCGTACACCGAGATGAAGCACTGCCGCTTCGAGAAGGAGGTCCTGCTTCCCGAGGCCCGCTTCGCGACGCTGCGGCTCGTCGACTGCTCGATCCCGCGCGTCGAGGCGGCCAGGCTGCACACCGAGGGCGATCTGCACCTGCCGCGCTGCCGGATCCACAACGGCATCCGTCTCACCGACGCCCACATCGGCACCGACCTGCTGCTGAACCAGGCGGTGGTCTACCGCGACCGGCGCAGCCACTCGATCACCGGCGACGGCCTCACCGTCGGCCAGGATCTGCAGGCCGAGATGATGGAGTCGCACGGCGAGCTGAGCCTGCGCGGCGCGAAGATCGGCGTGTCGCTGAGCCTGCGCGGCAGCAAGCTGGTGAACCAGTACGGCAGGCATGCCCTCAACGCCCCGCAGATGACCGTCGAGCGCACGCTCTATCTGACCCCGGCGGCCGTCGGCAATCCCCCGCAGACCAGCGGCACCACCCCGGCCCGCGGCACCCGCGTGCAGCGCTTCGAGTGCGAGGGCGGCATCCGCCTCGACGACGGCCGCTTCGGCGACGCCATCGACTTCGCGCACGCCCGCCTCACGCTCCAGAGCGACCAGGAGATCTCGCTGCGCCGCGTCCAGACGCCCGAGCTCCGCTTCCTCGGCGAGGCGCCGCAGCGCGGGAAGGTCGTGCTGTCCGGCGCCAGGGTCGTCAACCTCATCGACCGGGCGACGAGCTGGCCCGGGCCCGGCGGCCTCCAGATGGGCGGATTCACGTACGAGAACCTGGTGCCGCAGGGCAGCTTCCCGCTGTCCAGGCGGCTGAGCTGGGTGATGGCCGCGACGGCCGAGTACAACCCCGAGCCGTACGAGAAGCTCGCCACCGTCCTGCGCAACGGCGGCGAGGACGCCGACGCCCGCGAGGTCCTCCTCGCCAAGCAGCGCAGGCGCCGCGAGACCCTGCCGCTGGCGGCGAAGCTCTGGGGGTACGCACAGGACTGGACCGTCGCCTACGGCTACCGGCCGGGCCGGGCCGCGGTCTGGATGGCCGTGCTGTGGGCGATCAGTGCGGTGGCGTTCTCGCGCGCCGAGCATCCGGCGATCAAACCGGGCGAGCACCCGAACTGGAACCCCGCCCTGTTCTCCCTCGACCTGCTGCTGCCGGTCATCAACCTCGGACAGGACACCTACTGGCAGCTGAACGGCGGCTGGCAGTGGTTCTCGACCGCGCTGATCCTCCTCGGCTGGGTCCTTGCGACCACGGTGGCGGCGGGCGCGACCAGGCTCCTGCGGCGCAGCTGAGCCCCCCTCCCCCGCGGCCGAAACCTATGGCCAAAGGCTGAACCGTTACGCAACGGCAGGCAACCATCCCCCGCCCCGGGCCGTCATCCCTGCGACCGACAAACAACCACGACGGTGACCGGCGGATCCGCGCGAGCGGCGCCGGTCGATGCGCAAAGGAGGGCACGGTGCTGCGTGCCTTCATCCGTACCGCCCGCATGGTCCGGCACACCCAGCGGCTCGCCGCCGGACTGACCCCGGACGACGAGGTGCTCCTCGACGTGCCCGACGAGCGGCTCGCCCCCGCCCTGGTGGCCGCGGGCCGCGGTGACCACGGCCCGGCCGCCAAGCTCCTCGCCACCACCCGCGAGGCCGCCGAGTGGGAGAACCGCGACCGCTACACCACGCGGCTCGCCGCCTTCGCGCGCTCGCGCCCCGAGTGGTTCGACGACTGGCTCGGCGCGTCCCCGCACGACCCGGACGCCCTGCTCGTCAAGGCCGAGCTCGCGGTGGTGCGCGGCTGGGAGTCGCCTGCCCGCGCCGAGCTCCTGCGGGACGCGGGCCCGCTGCTCACCGCGGCCGCCGAGGCCGACCCGCGCGACCCTGTGCCGTGGCGGATCGCCCTGGACCATGCCCGCGGCACGCACGCCCCGCACACCCTCTTCGAGCAGTTGTGGGAGGAGGCGGTGCGCCGCTCCTCGTACCACTACGGCTGCCATGCCTCGGCCCTGCAGTACCTGTCGGCCGCCTGGTACGGCTCGCACCGCGAGTGCTTCGACTTCGCCGAGCGCGCCGCGGGCGACGCACTGCCCGGCTCGTTGATACAGGTCCTTCCGGCGCGGGCCGCCTTCGCCTACCTGACCAGCCCCTCGGGGCACCTGCCGCGCGAGCGCCTGGACGCGGCGGCGGACCTGGCGATCGATCTGTCGCAGTCGTACGAGGCCGGGGACCCGTGGCCCGCCGAGGTCCGCAACCTCCTCACGTACGTCCTGGTCCGCCTGGAACGGTGGGACGACGCCCTGGAGCAGCTGCGCCTGATCGGACCGTACGCGACGTCCTTCCCCTGGGACCGGATGGCGGACGATCCGCTCGGCCAGTTCCTGGAGCTGCGCGACGGCGTGCGCATAGAAGTGGCGTCGATGACACCCCTGCGCGGTCCGCGGGGACGTGACCGCTCCGGCGACCATTAGGCTTGCCGGTCGTGACCACCCGGCTTCCGCTCTTCCCGCTCAACTCGGTGCTGTTCCCCGGCCTCGTGCTGCCGCTGAACGTCTTCGAGGAGCGATATCGCGCCATGATGCGCGAGCTGCTCAAGACTCCCGAGGAGGAGCAGCGCCAGTTCGCCGTCGTCGCGATCCGCGACGGCCAGGAGGTGGCGCCGAGCGCGCCAGGGCTCCCCGACCCGACGGCGCTGCCCGACCACGGCCCCGCCGCGGGGTTCGGCGACGACCCGCTCAAGGCCTTCCACACCGTGGGCTGCGTGGCGGACGCCGCGACGATCAGGGAACGCGACGACGGCGGCTTCGAGGTCCTCGCGACGGGCACGACGCGGGTGCGGATCCACTCGGTCGACGCGTCGGGGGCCTTCCTCACGGCCGAGGTCGAGGAGGTGCCCGAGGAGCTGGGCGAGGGCGCGGGCACGCTGGGCGAGGGCGTCCTGCGCGCCTTCCGCTCCTACCAGAAGCGGCTGGCCGGGGCGCGGGAGCGCTCGCTGTCGACGGGCGCCGAGCTGCCCGACGACCCGTCCGTCGTGTCGTACCTGGTCGCCGCGGCGGCCGTCCTCGACACCGGCACCAAGCAGCGGCTCCTGGAGGCGCCGGACACGGTGTCGCGGCTGCGGGAGGAGCTGACGTTGCTGCGCTCCGAGACCGCGATCATCCGCAATCTGCCCTCGCTGCCCGCGACGGACCTGACGCGCGGGACGACGAGCCTCAACTGACGACGGGTCTCCACTCACCTAAGGCGCGAGCACCATGGCGAAGAAGCAGAAGAAGCAGCCGGCCCAGGCCGGGGGGACACCCGCGACGGTCGCGCTCACCGCGGCCGGTACGCCCTTCACGGTCCACTCCTACGAGCACGACCCGTCCCACCCCTCGTACGGCGAGGAGGCCGCCGAGGCCATGGGCGTCTCGCCCGACCGGGTCTTCAAGACGCTGGTGGCCGAGGTCGACGGCACGCTCACCGTGGCGATCGTGCCCGTGGCGGGCTCCCTGGACCTGAAGGCCCTGGCCGCCGCGGTCGCGGGCAAGCGGGCCATGATGGCCGACCCGGCGGCCGCCGAGCGCACCACGGGTTACGTACGGGGCGGCATCTCCCCGCTCGGCCAGCGCAAGAAGCTGCGCACGGTCCTGGACGACTCGGCGTCCGCGCACCCCACGGTCTGCGTCTCGGCGGGCCGCCGCGGCCTGGAGGTCGAACTGGCACCGGGCGACCTGGCGTCCCTCACGGACGCGGTGCTCGCGCCGATCGGCCGGGGCTGAGCCCCCTCGTCCCTCCTGCCGCGGACGACGTGAAAGCGCCCTCGACACCCGTCCCGCACGGGACTAGTACCGAGGGCATGTCGAAAAAGACGCGCATGCGGAAGTGGCGGGCGAAGAAGCGCAAGGCCAACCACGGCAAACGCCCCGCCTAGGGCTTAGGGCCGGGGACCCGGCGACGGGACGGGGCTCGGGGCCGGGGACAAGGGCTCAGGGCGCCGGATACGGCTCCGGGTCCCGCGGGCCGAACAGACCGGTGAGGCCGAGGTGCACGGCGAGCGCGGCCACCGGCCAGGCGAGGACCGTGCCCATGGCCTTGAGTTCCAGCGGCGCGTCGAAGACGACACCCTTGCCGACGGCCCTGGCGTGCGCCGCGACGTCCGTCTCGGGTCCCAACCAGATGCCGACCCGCCACGCGAGCAGCGCGCCGAGCAGGCTGCCGACCGCGAGCCCCGCGACCAGCGGAATGCCGCCGCGCTTGCGCAGCAGGAAGACGACGACGCCGCTGACGAGACCGAAGCCGAGCGACAGGAGCGTAAACGTTCCGTCCACGCCTATGGCCTGCTCGCCCTCGGTGTCCTTGAGGTACACCAGCTTGCCGTCCGAGATGAGCGGCACCCGCGGCGAAAGCCACATCCACAGCAGTCCGAGCAGGACGCCGCCGACGGCCACCGCGACCATGATCACTGCAGCCTGCCGCACTTCGGTCTTCATGCCGGGACCCTCCTCCTCGTATCCGTGAGGAGACGTCGCTCCCGACGGCTGCGCGGGCGCCTGCCAGGGGTCGTGCGGGGGTTGTTCGTGCGGCGGTTGGGAGGGTGTCAACGGTGCGGTCACCCCCACATCGTGCCAGCACTCCCTGTGCGGCGCGTCACCGCACGGCCGCCCGGCGGAACGCCCAGGTGGCGACGGCCAGCGAGACCACGCCGACGCCCGCGCAGACCGCGAGGTCGAGGGCGACCACGGCCCAGTCCGGATCCGGCCCGAACGTACGGGCGAAGGCCTCCACGCCGTACGTCGAGGGCAGCAGGTCGCGCGCGTACTGCAGCGGCATCGGCATGCGGTCGGCCGGGAGCACCCCGAGCAGCAGCGCCGCCGACATGCCCATCTGACCGAGGAGCGTGGCCAGTTCGGGCCGTGGCGCGAGCAGCCCGAGGGCCGCGCCGAGCCCGGCCAGGGCTGCACCGGCGAGCGGAATCACCGCCAGGAGCACCCACAGGTGCGTGAAGGGCAGCCCGAAGAGCCCGCATCCGACGATCGCCGTCACGAACGTCCCCGGCACCGTGAAGGAGGCGTACGCGGCCGCGGCACCCAGGACCACGGCGGCGGGCGGCACGGGGAGCGTGGCGTAGTGGTCGAGGCCGCCGTCGGAGCGGAGCTGTCCGAAGTACTGGGCGAGCAGGTTGAGGGCGACGAACGCGACGACGAGCACGGAGGACCCGGCGACGACGGCCCGCGCCTCACCGCCCCCGTCGACGACGCCGCGCATCAGGATCATGATGCCGACGGACTGGAAGGTCGCCACGAAGAGCAGCGGTATCCGGGCGACCCGGGCCCGTGACAGCTGCGCGCGGTAGACGGCCGAGAGCGCCGGCAGCAGCCGGGCCGGCGGCCCGAGCGGCGCGGGGCCGATGTCGGCCGCCTCGGCACGCCCGTCGGCCCGCACCACGGCTTCGAGGGGAACGGCACTCACCGGGCAACCCTTCTGTCGCTGTTCCTACGCACTCTGCTCGGTGTCACGCCTTCACCAGCCCCCGCCCGCTCCCGCCCAGTGCGAGATAGACATCCTCCAGGCTGGGCGTGGCCAGCGTGAAGTCGTCCAGCGCGGCGAACGCCGCCCCGCCGGTGACCGCCGCGACGGCGGCCCGCGCCTCGTCCGGGGCGAGCCGCAGGGACCACCGCCGTCCCGACTCGACCGCGGAGGACCGCAGCGCGGCCACCTCGGGCACGTCGAGCGGCGCCCGCTCCCGCCACACCAGCTCCACCCTGACCTCGTCCGCGACCTGCTCCTTGAGCCCGGCCGGGGTGTCGCAGGCGATGACCTTGCCCTGGTCGAGCACGGCGACGCGGTCGAGGACGGTCTCGGCCTCGATGACGTTGTGGGTCACAAGGACCACCGTCGTGCCGCGCTCGGCCCTGCGCCGGTCGATCGCCGCCCAGACGGCGCGCCGCGCGACCGGGTCCATCCCGGTGGTGGGCTCGTCCAGGACGAGCAGCTGCCGCTCCGCCACCAGCGCGGTGGCGAAGCAGGCGAGCCGCCGCTGCCCGCCGGAAAGCTTCTTCAGCGGCCGCGAGGCCAGCGGCGTGAGCCCCAGCTCTTCGAGGACCGCGTCCCGCTCGGCCCGCGCCCGCGCCACTTCGAGGCCGCGCAGCCGTCCGGTCGTCTCGACGGCGAGCGACACGGTCAGCTCGTCCAGGGCGGTGGACTCCTGCCCCAGGTACGCGAGGATCCGCGCGGCCCGCTCGGGGTGGCGCACGATGTCGTGGCCGAGGATCTCGACGCTGCCGCTGTCGGGGCGCATCAGCCCGGTCAGCTGGCGTACGAGGGTGGATTTGCCGGCGCCGTTGGGGCCGAGCAGACCGAAGATCTCGCCGCGTCCGACCGTCAGACGGATCCCGTCGGTGGCGCGGACCTCGGGGGTCGCGGGCCTGCCGCGCCGGGCGCGGGCGGCGGGATAGGTCTTGACCAGGTCGCGCACCGCGCAGACGGCGTCGTTGCCGTTTTCCTGTCGGAGTCCCTGTCGGACTGCCGGTGTCGGACGCGTACTCACGAAGGACGAGCCTACGGGGTCCGCGGGCACGGACTGCGCCCGGGGCGCCCCGTACGTCCCGTGTCAGTCACCTGCGCGGTCCCCCGCGGGCGCGTGCTCGGCGGCCGTCCGCGAGTCGACCTCCCGCCAGAAACCCGCCCTGATCGCATACCGGTCGTGCTCGTCGATCTGGTCGTCCTTGTGGGCGAGCAGGCCGAACCGTGCGGCGTAACGGAGCAGCTCCCCGTCGACGCGGTGCGGGATGCGGGGGTACATCGTCGACAGCTTCTGCAGGTTGTGCTGTTCCGGGAGGCGCGCCATCCAGCGCCGCGCGAACACCTGTCCGACCTCGAAGGGGTCGCCGCCGACGGTGGTGATGTCCTCCTCACGGTCGGCCCAGCGCTGCTCGGCGGTCGTCAGCTGGGCGAGGGTGGGCAGCGCGGCGGCCTCGGCGCCCTCGGGGGCGCCGCCGGGGCGCTCGACCCAGCCCTTGTCGGAGGACCAGCGCAGCGTCGCGTTCGTGGGGTGCTGCGGGGGCTGGGTGCCGGGGCCGCGCAGGGCGGCCAGGTCCTTGGGGGTGGGCACGCCCTTTCCGGGCGGCATGCGGTGCTCGTCGGGCCGACTGCCGTTGGTGGCGGGCTCGGGGTGCCGGGCGGGGGCCTCTTCCTCGGTGTGCTGCGCGGCGGCGGCGAGGGCAGACTCCGGCAGTGGGGCGGAGAGGATCGCGGCGATCTCGGGGCGCGGCACGGGCGGGGGCGCGCAGATGCCGGAGAGCTCCTTGGGGCGCACGGCCTTGGTGATCCAGGCCCGGTCGAGCACGCGCCGCTCGTCGGCCTCCGCGACCAGGTCCTCGGACTGGTTGTAGTCGCCGTCGGCGGCCTGCACGGCCCACAGGTGGACGGCGACGCCGTGCTCCTTGGCGGCCATCATCCCGGGCAGCAGATCGCCGTCGCCGGTGACGAGCACGACGTCGGAACAGGCCCGGTTGCGGGCCAGCTCGGTCAGCTCGGCGTGCATCGCGGCGTCGACGCCCTTCTGCGCCCACCGTCCGTCGCTGCGGGTCAGGGCGCCCAGGCGGACGGTCACGCGCGGCATGACGCGCAGCCGCCGGTGCTCGGGCTGAGGGACGCGGTCGGGGGCCCCGTCGAACCAGTAGATGCGCAGCAGGGGGCGCTCGGTGTCGGATTCCGCGCGCTCGCGAAGGCCCTGGATCAGAGCGGAGTGATCGACGGTGATCCGGGACCTGGACGGTTCGCCTGCGAGGAGACTCGCGGCGGCACCCAGCAGATACCCGGCGTCCACCAGGACGATGCAGCGATCCACGCGGTCCACCCTCTTTCCCTGGAGGTTCCCTGACGTACCTGGAGGTTCCAGCACAGTGCGACGTGCCTGGAGGTCTCTGGACGTTCCCTCGAAGGCCCACGAAGACACCCTGTCTGGACAACGAATAGGGGTGCGGGTCCGCGTCGGGTTCCCTTCGAGTCTGCCCGACCCGGCGGAGGTTAACGGCCGGAACTCGATCTTCGGCGTGGCGCATCGGCGGATCGTTCTCCGACCGGCCTTATTACGCACGGTAATTCTCCGAAATGCACACTTTGCAGCCATATGTGAATCTGGTCGCATCCTGGCCCCCAGATCCCCCTCAGGAGGAAGATCACCATGGCCAAGAACAAGAACCGCAAGCAGGGCGGCCAGCAGAACCGCTCCTCGCAGGCCGAGCAGGCGCAGGAGCAGGCCAAGTCGACCGCGGTGGAGGCACAGTCGCCGCTGCAGTCGCAGGCCCAGGGCAGCCCTGCCGATGTTGCTCGTAAGCACCAGCGCCGCTTCGGTCACAACTGACGCACATCCAGGCGCATATGGCACGCATGAGGGGCGCACCCGGTTCGGGTGCGCCCCTCATGGCATGGACCGCTCCATGCAGGACGGAGGCCGGTCCATTCAGCCCGCTCAGTCCGTGAAGCCGTGCCGCTCGTGCGCGACCATGAACGAGCTCGGCCTCTCCAGCTCGGAGGGGATCGGCCGCACGACCTTGCGGCCGCCCTGGATGACGGCGTACGCGGCGCGCACGTGCCGCACGCGGTCGGTGAACTCCATCCGCGGGAAGTAGTCCCGCAGCGCCCGGCGGGTCGCCTCCGGGGACTGGTGCGTCTCACGCATCAGGAATACGGCCTTGTCGACAGCGGCACCGTTCACGGCACTCCACCCTCACCCACGAGAAGAATTAGATGCACTCTGCATCTTACTCTCCGACATGTCCGGTTTGGATAAGTAAGGGGCAGGTCAGCCCGCCAGGCAGGACGGGCCGAGCAGCACCTTCAGGTCACCGAAGAGCGCCGGGTCCGGCTTCACCCGGTGCCGGTCGAGCCGCAGCACGGTGGTCTTCTGCGCCCCCTGGAGCTTGATCCGCACCTCGCTGTTGCCGCGGTGGTGGCTGAGGACCTCGCCGAGGCGGGTGATCATCGGCGGGCTCACCTTGACCGTCGGGATGGTGATGATCACGGGTGCGTTGGTGCCCGCGTTCGACAGGTCGGGGACCTGCATCTCCATGGCGACGAGCCGGGGCACGTCCTCGCGCTTGTCGAGGCGTCCCTTGACGAAGACCACGGCGTCCTCGACGAGTTGGGTCGACACCAGCTGGTAGGTGGCCGGGAAGAACATGCACTCGATGGAGCCCGCGAGGTCCTCGACGGTGGCGATGGCCCAGGCGTTGCCCTGCTTGGTCATCTTCCGCTGCAGGCCCGAGATGATGCCGCCGATGGTGACGACGGAACCGTCGGAGAAGTCACCGCCGGTCAGCTGCCCGATGCCCGCGTCCGCCTTGTCGGAAAGCACGTGCTCCAGGCCGAAGAGCGGGTGGTCGGAGACGTACAGACCGAGCATCTCCCGCTCCTGGGCGAGCAGATAGGTCTTCTCCCACTCGTCCTCGGAGAACTCCACGTCGAGCCCGAAGCCCGGCTCGTCGCCGCCGGTCTCCTCGCCCATCCCGCCGAAGAGGTCGAACTGGCCCTCGGCCTCCTTGCGCTTGACCGCGACCACGTTGTCGATCATCGGCTCGTACTGCGCGGTCAGGCCCTTGCGGGTGTGCCCCATGGTGTCGAAGGCGCCCGCCTTGATCAGGGACTCCGTGGTGCGCTTGTTGCAGGCGGTGGCCTCGACCTTGTCCAGGTAGTCGGGGAAGGAGGTGAACTTCCCCTTCGCCTTGCGCGACCGGATGATCGACTCGACCACGTTCGTGCCGACGTTGCGGACGGCCTCCAGGCCGAAGAGGATCTCGTCGTCGCCCTGGGCGGCGAAGTTGTGCACCGACTCGTTCACGTTCGGCGGGAGCACCTTGATGCCCATGCGGCGGCACTCGTTGAGGTAGACGGCCGACTTGTCCTTGTCGTCCTTCACCGAGGTGAGCAGTGCGGCCATGTACTCGGCGGGGTAGTTCGCCTTCAGGTACGCGGTCCAGTAGGTGACCAGGCCGTACGCGGAGGAGTGCGCCTTGTTGAACGCGTATCCGGCGAAGGGGACCAGGACGTCCCACAGGGCCTGGATCGCCGCGTCCGAGTACCCGTTCTTCTTCGCGCCCTCCTGGAAGAGGACGAAGTTCTTCGCCAGCTCCTCGGGCTTCTTCTTGCCCATCACACGGCGCAGGATGTCGGCTTCGCCGAGCGAGTACCCCGCGATGATCTGCGCGGCCTTCTGCACCTGCTCCTGGTACACGATGAGGCCGTAGGTGAGGCCGAGCGTCTCCTTCAGGGGCTCTTCGAGCTCCGGGTGGATCGGCGTGATCTCCTGGCGGCCGTTCTTGCGCTCGGCGTAGTTCGTGTGCGAGTTCATGCCCATCGGGCCCGGCCGGTACAGGGCCGAGACGGCGGAAATGTCCTCGAAGTTGTCGGGCTGCATCTGGCGCAGCAGCGAGCGCATCGGGCCGCCGTCGAACTGGAAGACGCCGAGCGTGTCACCGCGGCAGAGCAGTTCGAAGGTCTTGGGGTCGTCCAGTTCGAGGGAGAGCATCTCCAGGTCGATGCCCTTGTCGTTCCGCACCATCTTGACGGCGTCGTCCATGATGGTGAGGTTGCGCAGGCCCAGGAAGTCCATCTTGAGCAGGCCGAGCGACTCGCACTGGGGGTAGTCCCACTGCGTGATGGTCACGCCGTCGGTGTGCCGCGTCCAGAGCGGGGCGTGATCGACGATGGGCTCGCTGGACATGATCACGCCGGCCGCGTGCACACCCATCTGCCGGACCAGGCCCTCGACGCCCTTCGCCGTGTCGATGACCTTCTTCACGTCGGGCTCGTTCTCGTACATCCCCCGGATCTCGCCCGCTTCGCTGTAGCGCGGGTGCTTGGGGTCGGTGATGCCGGAGAGGTCGATGCCCTTGCCGAGGACGTCGGCGGGCATCGCCTTGGTGAGGCGGTCGCCCATCGCGTACGGATATCCGAGCACGCGCGCGGAGTCCTTGATCGCGTTCTTCGCCTTGATCTTTCCGTACGTACCGATCATGGCGACCTTGTCGGCGCCGTACTTCTCGGTCACGTACCTGATCACTTCGACGCGCCTGCGCTCGTCGAAGTCGATGTCGACATCGGGCATGGAGACGCGCTCGGGGTTGAGGAACCGCTCGAAGATCAGTCCGTGCGTGATCGGGTCGAGGTCGGTGATGCCCATGGCGTACGCGACGATCGACCCTGCCGCGGAGCCTCGGCCCGGACCCACCGCGATGCCGTTGTTCTTGGCCCACATGATGAAGTCGGCGACCACGAGGAAGTACCCCGGGAAGCCCATCTGGATGATGATGTCCATCTCGTACTCGGCCTGCTTCTGCCGGTCGTCGGGGACACCGGCCGGGTAGCGGCGCTCCATGCCGACCCGGACCTCCTCCTGGAACCACGTGACCTCGGTGAAGCCCTCCGGGATCTCGAACTTCGGCATCAGGTCGCGCTTCTCGAACATGCCCGTGGTGTCGATCTGCTCGGCCACCAGGAGCGTGTTGCGGCAGCCCTCCTGCCACGCGTCCGAGGAGTCGATGGCGTACATCTCGTCCGTGGACTTCAGGTAGTAGCCCGTGCCGTCGAAGCGGAAGCGGTCCGGGTCCGAGAGGTTCTTGCCGGTCTGGATGCAGAGCAGCGCGTCGTGCGCGACGGACTCGTGCGCGTACGTGTAGTGCGAGTCGTTCGTCACCAGGGGCGGGATGCCGAGCTTCTTGCCGACCCGGAGCAGGTCGTCGCGGACCCGGCGCTCGATGTCGATGCCATGGTCCATCAGCTCCAGGAAATACCGGTCCTTGCCGAAGATGTCCTGGTAGTCCGAGGCCGCCTGCACCGCCTCGTCGAACTGTCCGAGCCGCAGCCGCGTCTGCAGCTCGCCCGAGGGGCAGCCGGTGGAGGCGATCAGCCCCTCCGACCACTGCGAGATGGTCTCCTTGTCCATGCGCGGCCACTTCTGCAGCCAGCCCTCGGCATAGGCGTCCGAGGACAGCTTGAAGAGGTTGTGCAGGCCCTTCTCGTTCGCCGCCCAGATCGTCTTGTGGGTGTAACCACCCGAACCGGACACGTCGTCGCGCTTCTGGTGCGGCTGTCCCCACTTGATCTTGCGCTTGTTCCGCCGCGACTCCGGCGCCACATACGCCTCGATGCCGATGATCGGCGTCACGCCCGCCTTCTGCGCCGAGTGGAAGAAGTCGTACGCACCGTGCAGGTTGCCGTGGTCGGACATGGCGATATGCGTCATGCCCATCTCATTGGCGGCGTCGAACATGTCCTTGAGCCGCGCGGCACCGTCAAGCAGCGAGTACTGGGTGTGCACGTGCAGGTGCGTGAAGGGCGGCTTGGTCACGGTGGAAGGCCTCCGGCGAACGAGGGGTGACAGGCTGCGGGCAGTCTGGGGGGACAGCGTGGAAGTCTAATCCGGAGCGCTGACAGCCGACGGGCACTCGGGGGTACGGTCGAGCGTTGGAAGGGACGGAACATCTGTCCCGAGGGGCGGAGCGGCCCTCTGTCCCAGGGGGCGGAGCACCCGCCCCCTGTCACGCATCACCCCTGTACCAGGAGGCACCCAGCGATGTCGGTCCCGCAGCCCACGGCTGAGCAGCGCGGCGAGGAGATCCTCGCCGTCTTCGACACCGCCTTCGGCGAGCTGCTCGCCGCGGACCCCGCCGCGTTCCGGGTGAAGTTCCGGAAGATGGCCTCCTCCGCCTTCGCGTTCTACCGCGGCACGGCCTGCCTGTTCTACGGCGACCTGGAACGCGAGCAGCACGGCGGGCCCTACCTGGACGACCGCACGGGCCGGGTGTGGATCCACGGCGACCTGCACGCCGAGAACTTCGGCACGTACATGGACGCGCAGGGCCGCCTGATCTTCAACGTGAACGACTTCGACGAGGCGTATGTCGGCCCCTTCACCTGGGACCTGAAGCGCTTCGCCGCCTCCGTGGCCCTGATCGGTTACACGAAGGCGCTCGGCGACGACCAGATCACCGACCTGGTGCGGACCTACGCAGCGGCGTACCGCGAGCGGATCCACGACCTGTCGACGGGCGCCAAGAGCGACGAGGTGCCGCCCTTCACGCTGGACACCGCCCAGGGCCCCCTCCTGGACGCGCTGCGCGACGCCCGCTCCCTGACCCGCTTCGGGCTGCTCGACTCGATGACCGAGATCCGCGACTTCGAGCGCCGCTTCGCGTCGGGCGGCGGCTCCATCGAGCTCGACGCCGCCACGCGCTACAAGGTGCTCGCCGCGTTCGACGGCTATCTGGAGACGCTGCCGGAGTCCTCGCTCACCCGCCCCGACTCGTATCGCGTGAAGGACGTCGTCGGCCGTCGCGGCATCGGCATCGGCTCCGCGGGCCTGCCCTCGTACAACATCCTCCTGGAGGGCAACAGCGACGCCCTGGAGAACGACGTCGTGATCTACCTCAAGCAGGCGCAGACCCCCGCGGTCTCGCGGCACATCACGGACCCGGCGGTCCGTGGGTACTTCCAGCACGAGGGCCACCGCACGGTCATCTCGCAGCGCGCGCTCCAGGCGCACGCCGACCCGTGGCTGGGCTGGACCGAGCTGGACGGCGCGGGCCAGCTGGTCGCCGAGGTCTCGCCGTACGCCGTGGACCTGGACTGGTCGGACATCGACGACCTGGACGAGATCTCCTCGGTCGTCGCCGACCTGGGCCGCGCCACCGCCACGATGCACGCCGCGGCGGACGACGAGAGCGGCCACTCGGACCTGGTGCCGTTCTCCACGGAGCGGGCCATCGACGCCGCGATCGCCGCCGACGAGGACGGCTTCGCGGGCCTGCTCGTCGACTTCGCACACTCGTACGGCGCACGTGCGCGTGCGGACCACCAGATCTTCGTCGACCTGTTCCGCAACGGCCGGATCCCGGGGCTGTAGAGGTCACCCACAGGAACGCATGACACACTCCTCCGCGATGGACATATCCGGGAATCAGCTCAGAGTGGTGCGCGCGGCGCTCTTCACGGCACTCGTCGTGACGCTGTCCGCCGCGTCGCACGTGCTGCTGTCCCGCGTCCCCCTGCCGCTGACCACCGTCGCGGCCATCGCCGCCGCCGTCTTCCTCATCGCGTATGCGATGGCGGGGCGCGAGCGTGGGTACGGACGGATCGCGACCCTGCTGATCCCCCTGGAGCTGGCCGCCGACACGGTCTTCACCGCGGGGCAGCACGTCTGCTACGGCGAGGCGGGCGGCCCCGTCGCGGGCCCGCTGCGCGCCGTCGGCTTCGACGTGCTGTGCGGCGGGGCGCCCGTGGGGACGCCGCTGGCCCGGATGACCGCGGAGGGGCACGGCGCGGCCGCGCTGCTCGCCGACGTGGACCCGACGGCCGCCTGGCTGCTGCTCGGGGCGCACGTCGGGGTGGGTCTCCTCGCGGCGGCCTGGCTGCGGCGCGGCGAGCGGGCCCTGGCCCAGCTCCTGCGCGCGGTCGCCGCCGCGACGTTCCGGCCCCTGCTGATCGCGGTCGCCGCGGTCACCACCTCCCGCATGCCCGTACGCCGCCTGCCGCGCCCCGCGCGCCGGGTGCGGACGGCGCGCACGCGGCTCCTCGTGCACTTCGTGGGGCGGCGTGGACCGCCGTGCTCGGCCGTCTTCGCCTGAGCACAGCACCCCACGCAGTCACCCACACGGAGAAAAAGATCATGAGCAAGCGCAACAGTCAGGCCGCCAAGTCCGCAGCACGCGAGCGCATCCGCGCCCAGCAGGAGGCCGAGCGCAAGCGCGAGAAGCGGAAGCGGGGCATCATCGTCGGCGTCTCGATCGTCGGCGTGCTCGCCATAGCCGGTGGTGTCGGCTATGCCGTCATGCAGTCCAACAAGCCCGGCTACTGGGAAGAGGCCAAGGACGCCAAGCTCGTCAAGCCGGCCAACACCTCGGGCACGAACGGCACGACCGTCGTCCTCGGCAAGGAGTCCGCGAAGAAGACCCTGAAGGTCTACGAGGACCCGCGCTGCCCCGTGTGCGCCGCCTTCGAGCAGACGGTCGGCCCGACCGTCGAGAAGGACATGAAGGACGGCAAGTACAAGATCGAGTTCATCGGCGCCACCTTCCTCGACCGGAACATCCCGGGCGAGGGCTCCAGGAACGCCATGAGCGCGCTCGGTGCGGCCCTGAACGTCAGCGACGAGGCGTTCCTCGAGTACAAGAAGGTGCTCTTCTCGGCGAAGATCCACCCCTCGGAGCAGGACGACAAGTTCAAGGACGACTCGTACCTCCTCAAGGCCGCCGACCAGGTGCCGGACCTCAAGAAGAACGCCGCCTTCAAGAAGGCCGTCAAGGCCGGGACCTACGACCGGTGGGCCCTGGAGATGTCGAAGAAGTTCGACGACAACAAGGACGGCGTCGAGGGCACGCCCTCCTTCGTCATGGACGGCAAGCAGCTGACGGGCCCCGGTTCGAAGAACGCGCCCAGCACGGTCGAGGACTACAAGACCGCGATCGACAAGGCCCTCAAGGGCTGAACAGCGCCCTTTGACAGGGCGCGTGGGAAAAGAGCGGGCGAACTCCTCGGGTTCGCCCGCTCTTTGCGATTACCACTGAGTAAGGTGATCGCCCGTGACCAGTCGAAACGATGTTCAGCCGCCGCTCAACACCCGTGCGCCAAGCCGCCGCACGGTCGTCAAGGCCGCCGCCGCCACCGCCGCGCTCGGCGCCCCGCTCGCCGCAGCCATACCCGCGTACGCCGCCGAAGGACCCGCCTTCCACCACGGAGTCGCATCGGGCGACCCGCTGCCCGACGGCGTCCTGCTGTGGACCCGCGTGACGCCCGCCCCGGATGCCGTGCCCGGCTCCGGCAAGGGTCCCGACACCGAGGTGAGTTGGGAGGTGGCCGAGGACAAGGGGTTCACCCGGGTCGTCGGCCGCGGCAGCACCACCGCGCAGGCCGGGTCGGACCACACGGTCAAGGCCGACGTAAGGGGCTTGCGCCAGGCGACCACGTATTACTTCCGCTTCTCCGTAGGGGACGTGCGCTCCCCCGTGGGCCGCACCCGCACCACCCCCGCCCACGACGCGTCCGCGCACGGCGTCCGCTTCGGTGTGGTGTCCTGCGCCAACTGGGAGGCCGGCCACTTCTCGCCCTACCGCCACCTCGCGGCCCGCACCGAGCTCGACGCGGTCCTCCACCTCGGCGACTACATCTACGAGTACAAGAGCGGCGAGTACCCGTCCGCCGAGTACGTCGTACGTCAGCACGAGCCGAAGCACGAGATCACCACGCTCGCCGACTACCGCACCCGGCACGGCGTCCACAAGACCGACCCCGACGCGCAGGCGATGCACGCCACGCATCCCGTCATCGCGATCTGGGACGACCACGAGTTCGCCGACAACGCCTGGTCGGGCGGGGCCGTGAACCACTCGCCGGAGACCGAGGGCGACTGGGCGGGCCGCATGGCGGCGGCCAAGCAGGCGTACTTCGAGTGGATGCCCGTACGCCCCTCGACCGAGGGCACCGTCTACCGCCGCGTCCGCTACGGCAAGCTGGCCGATCTGCACCTGCTCGACCTGCGGTCCTTCCGCTCCGAGCAGGCGGGGTTCGGCAGCGGCGAGGTCGACGACCCGGACCGCACGATCACCGGCCGCGCGCAGCTCGACTGGCTGAAGTCGGGCCTGGCCTCATCGGACGCGGCCTGGAAGCTGGTCGGCACCTCGGTGATGATCACGCCGGTCGCCTTCGGCTCGCTGCCCGCCCATCTCCTCAAGCCCCTCGCGGAGTTGCTCGGCCTGCCCGGTGAGGGACTCGCGATCAACACCGACCAGTGGGACGGCTACACGGACGACCGCAAGGAACTCATCGCCCACCTGCGCGACAACAAGATCCGCAACACCGTCTTCCTGACCGGTGACATCCACATGGCCTGGGCGAACGACGTACCGGCCAAGGCGGCCACGTACCCTCTGTCGGCCTCGGCCGCGACGGAGTTCGTCGTCACCTCGGTGAGCTCCGACAACATCGACGACATGCTCCACGTCGCCCCGCACACGGTCTCCCTCGTGGCGGCGGGCGCCATCAAGGCGGCCAACCGGCACGTGAAGTGGCTGGACATGGACTCGCACGGCTACGGCGTGCTCGACGTCACCGCCGAGCGCTCGCAGATGGACTACTACGTCGTCTCGGACCGGACCGACCCCGGGGCGACCTCGTCCTGGGCCCGTTCGTACCGCACGCTCACCGGCACGCAGCAGGTCGAGCGGGTGCACGCACCGGTCCGCTGACCACCCTGGGCCAGAGCCCTAGAGCGTCTCCAGGAAGCCGAGCGCCGTGCGCCACGTCGCCTCCGTGGCCTCGGCGTCGTAGTCGTCGAGGTCCGGGTCGGTGTAGAGGTGGCCCGCGCCCGCGTAGCGGTAGATCTCCACGTCGGCCCCGGCCCGGCCCATCTGGAGGTACCAGGCGCTCAGCCAGTCGTCGGACTCGAACGGGTCGGGCTCGGCGACGTGCAGCTGCACGGGCAGCTCGTCCACGGACACGTTCTCCGCGAGGTCGGAGGTGCCGTGCAGGAGCAGCAGGCCGCGCGCCTTCTCGTCGCCGAGGGCGAGGGTCTGCGCGGTCGCGGCGCCGAGCGCGAAGCCCGCGTAGACGAGACCCCGCTCCGAGTAGGGCGCGGCGGCGAGGATCGCGCGCTTCAGGATCTCGTCCTTGCCGAGCTCGTTCTGAAACGTCCTGCCTTCCTCGACGCTGTCGAAGACGCGGCCCTCGAAGAGGTCGGGGGTCCACACCTCGTGCCCGGCGGCACGCAGCCGGTCCGCCGCCGCGTGCACCGCGGGCCGCAGACCGTACGTCGAATGGAAAAGCACGATGTTCATGGGGCCATCGTGCCATCCGTGCCCTACCCCTACCCTCGGAGGCATGGAGAACGTACTGCGTCCGTTGATCGTGGTCGGCGGCTCGGTCGTGCTCACGGTGGTCGTCGGCTGGCTGGTCGACGTCCTGCTGCGCCGGGCCGACGAGCGGCACCACGAGACCCCGCTGTGGGGGCTGCTGCGCCGCTGCCGCGTACCCCTGCAAGTCGTCCTGTGCACCGCCATCCTGAGAGGCTCGTACCAGCAGACCAAGATCGCCGATGACCACTCCGCGGGCATCGGCCGCACCCTCACCCTCATCCTCATCGGCTCCACCGCCTGGCTCGTCGTGCGGATCGCGGTGGCCGTCGTCGAAGCGTCGTACGCGCGCTACGCCACTATGCACCGCGACCCGGCCCGCGTCCGCCGGGTGCGTACGCAGGTGACCCTCATCCAGCGGGTGGTCACCGCGATCGTCGGTGTCGTGGCCGTCGCCGCGATGCTCCTGACGTTCCCCGCGATGCAGGCCGCGGGCGCCTCGCTGCTCGCGTCGGCGGGCGTCCTCGGCATCGTCGCCGGTGTCGCCGCCCAGTCCACCCTCGGCAACCTCTTCGCGGGGCTGCAGATCGCCTTCGGCGACATGGTGCGGCTCGGGGACACGGTGGTGGTGGACGGCGAGTGGGGCACGATCGACGAGATCACCCTGACCTTCCTGACCGTCCGCACCTGGGACGAGCGCCGGATCACCATGCCGGTGTCGTACTTCACCTCGAAGCCCTTCGAGAACTGGTCGCGGGGCGGCGCCGAGATGACCGGCACGGTCTTCTTCCAGCTGGACCACTCCGCGCCCGTCGTGCGGATGCGCGAGCGGCTCCACGACATCCTGCGCGACTGTGCCGCGTGGGACGGCAGGGACTGGGGCCTCGCGGTGACAGACACCACACCGACCACCATCCAGGTCCGCGCCCTGGTCACCGCGAAGGACGCGGACGACATATGGACGGTGCGGGTCACGGTGCGCGAGCAGATGATCCGCTGGCTCGCCGAGCACCACGCCTACGCGCTGCCGCGGGTCACCACCGGCACCGCGGAGCCGGTGCCGAACGGCCACCGGCCGCGCCTGGAGCAGTTCTCGCCGGACGTCCCCCGGACGGGCCGCGGCTGAGCGCGGACCGCCCGGCGGTCACCTCAGGCTGCGTACGTCGAGGTGGTGCAGGACCCGGTCGACGACCTCCGGGTCGGCGCCGGGCTCGCTGCGCGCGGCGAGCACTTCGTGGCGGGCGGCGGACATCATCTCGCGCTGGATGCGCTGGACCGCCTTCAGCCGGTCGACGCGCTTGGCGTACCGCTCGCGGCGCTCGTCGTCGAGCAGATCCGGGCTGATCCTGGCCCCGATGTCGAACGCGCCGCGCAGCAGCCGCTCGGAGACGTCCTCGGGGAGCTCCTCGACCTCCTCGATCTCCTTGAGGCGGCGCTTGGCGGCCTTGGCCGCGCGGAGGGCGAGCGCGTGCTCCAGCTCGCGCTCCGCACCGGCGTCGGCGCGCACATCGAGCTTGCGCACCAGCCAGGGCAGGGTGAGTCCCTGGGCGACGAGGGTCGCCATGATGACGCAGAACGCGATGAAGATGATCTCGTCGCGGGCCGGGAACGGAGTTCCGTCGTCCGTCTTGAGCGGAATCGCGAGCGCCAGCGCCACCGAGGCCACGCCCCGCATCCCCGACCACCACATGACGACCGTCTCGCGCCAGGTGGTCGGGATTTCCTCGTCGACGTCCCGCAGCTTGTGGAGCCGCTTGGCCAGCCAGGTCGCGGGCAGCAGCCAGAGCAGTCGTACGCCGACGACGACGGCGACGATCGCCGCGCCCCAGCCGAACATCTCCCACGGGCGGCCGCTCGCGATGCCGAAGACGTTGTGCAGCTCCAGGCCGATGAGCCCGAACGCGATGCCGGTGACCAGGGTGTCGACGATCTGCCAGAAGGTCTGTCCGGTGATCCGCCCGAGCACGTCGTCGGCGTCGACGGCGTTCTCCGCGAGGTAGAGCGCGGTGGTGAGGACGGCGAGCACGCCGGAGCCGAGCAGCTCCTCGGCCAGCACATAGCTGACGAACGGCACCAGGAGCGTCAGGCCGGTCTGCAGGGTGGCGTCGCCAAGGAGACCCATGAGTTTGTTGGTGAGCCAGCCGAGCACGAGGCCGACGATGACGGCGACCACGGCCGACAGCACCAGGAGCCCCACGGCGGAGGGCCAGGAGAAGGTCCCGCTCATCGCCGCCGCGATCGCCACGTGGTAGAGCACGATCGCCGTGACGTCGTTGAAGAGCCCCTCGCCCTCCAGGATCGACACGAGCCTGCGCGGCAGCCCCAGCGATCCGGCGACCGCGGTGGCGGCGACGGGGTCGGGCGGCGCGACGAGCGCCCCCAGCGCCACGGCCGCCGCGATCGGCAGCCCGGGGACGACGGAGTTGGCGACCGCGGCGACCGCCGCCGTGGTCACGAACACCAGCGCCACGGCGAGCAGCAGGATGGGGCGGATGTTGGCCGTGAACTGCCGCCAGGAGGTGCGCTGCACCGAGGCGTAGAGCAGCGGCGGGAGCACGAGCGGAAGGATGTAGTCCGGCGGGATCTCCACATTGGGCACGAACGGCAGCAGGGCCATGCCGATCCCGACCAGCGTCATCAGGACCGGCGCGGGCAGTCCGAGGCGGTCCCCCAGGGGCACGGTGACCACGGCACCGAGCAGCAAGATGAGCACCAGCGCCAGTTGATCCACGTGTGCACTCCGGCAGTCGAGACTTGGACGATCAAGACCTCAACCCTGCCACGCATTCCCCGCCAACCGGAGCGACACGTTCTACGAACCTGCCCGGCCCGCTCTGTGGTTCTACGGGTTCTGCTGGTTCTACGGGTTCTGCTGGTTCAGCGGCTTGCGCATCGCGCGGTGCGGGATCCCGGCGTCGGGGAACTCCGGGCCGTACACCTCGTATCCGAGGCGCTCGTAGAAACCCAGGGCGTGGGTCTGCGCGTGCAGGTCCACCGCCGTCAGGCCACGCGCGCGTGCCACGTCCTCGATGGCCCGCACCAGGGCGGCGCCCACCCCGAGGCCCCGCGCGGCCCGCGTCACCGCGAGCCGTCCGAGCGCGCCCACTCCGGTGTCCCCGCCGTTCTTGGCGGCCGCCGCGGCGCCGGTCAGGAGCCGCCCGGTGCCCAGCGGGACGCCGTCCTCGCGGATGGCCAGGACGTGCACCGCCCTGGCGTCGTGCTCGTCGTACTCAAGCTCTTCCGGGACCTGCTGCTCGACCACGAAGACGTCCTTGCGGACGGCGAAGCAGGCCTCCAGGTCGTCCGTGCCCTCGGCGGTCCGGACCGTCACACCGGTCACGAGCTCTCCGCGCGGACCCGGTCGAGGGCCTTCTGAAGGTCCTCGGGATAGCCGCTCTCGTACTCCACCCACTGGCCGTCGCCCGGGTGCTCGAAGCCGAGCCGGACGGCGTGCAGCCACTGGCGGGTGAGGCCGAGGCGCTTGGCGATCGTGGGGTCCGCGCCGTACGTCAGGTCGCCCACGCACGGGTGCCGGTGGGCCGACATGTGGACGCGGATCTGGTGCGTGCGCCCCGTCTCCAGCTTGATGTCGAGCAGGGAGGCGGCGCGGAAGGCCTCGATGAGGTCGTAGTGCGTCACGGAGGGCTTGCCCTCGGCCGTGACCGCCCACTTGTAGTCGTGGTTCGGGTGGCGGCCGATGGGGGCGTCGATGGTGCCGCTCATCGGGTCGGGGTGGCCCTGGACCAGCGCGTTGTAGCGCTTGTCGACCGTGCGCTCCTTGAACTGGCGCTTCAGGGAGGTGTACGCGCGCTCCGACTTGGCGACGACCATCAGGCCGGACGTGCCGACGTCGAGGCGGTGCACGATGCCCTGGCGCTCGGCCGCGCCGGAGGTGGAGATCCGGTACCCCGCGGCGGCGAGGCCGCCGATCACGGTCGTCCCGGTCCAGCCCGGGCTCGGGTGCGCGGCCACGCCGACCGGCTTGACGATCACGACGATGTCGTCGTCGTCATGGACGATCTCCATGCCCTCGACGGGCTCGGCGACGATCTGCACCGGAGCGGCCGCCTGCGGCATCTCCACTTCCAGCCAGGCGCCGCCGTGCACCCGCTCGGACTTGCCGACCACCGAGCCGTCGACCGAGACCTTCCCCGCCGCGGCAAGCTCGGCGGCCTTCGTACGGGAGAACCCGAACATGCGCGAGATGGCGGCGTCGACGCGCTCGCCCTCCAGGCCGTCCGGCACGGGCAGGGTACGGATCTCGGGAATCGTGCTCACCCATTGAGTATGCAGGAGTGCACCGACACTCCCGCACCACAGGCCCGCACCACAGGCCCGCTGCCGCCCCCGGCCTCAGTCCTTGTGGACCGTGCCGTCCGGGTCCAGACCGCGGAAGGAGAGCAGCACGATCAGGATGCCGCCGCAGACGATCGCCGAGTCCGCGAGGTTGAAGACCGCGAAGCCCTTCGGGGCGATGAAGTCGACGACCGCGCCCTCGAAGACGCCGGGCGCACGGAACAGGCGGTCGGTGAGGTTGCCCAGCGCGCCGCCGAGCAGCAGGCCGAGCGCGATCGCCCACGGCAGGCTGTACAGCTTGCGGGCGAGCCGCGCGATCACCACGATGACCGCCGCGGCGATGCAGGTGAAGATGATGGTGAAGGCCTCGCCGAAGCCGAAGGCCGCGCCCGCGTTCCGGATCGCGGAGAGGCGCAGCCAGTCGCCGACCAGCTCGATCGGCTCGTGGTGCTCCAGCTTGGCCACCACGATCATCTTGCTGATCAGGTCGAAGGCGTACGCGACGACGGCCACCGCGAAGAGCACGGCGATCTTGCGCTTGCCCTTGTCCGCGGCCGCACCTTCGGCCGCGGTCGCACCGTCGGCCGCAGTCGCACCTTCGGCCCCGGCCTCGGCCTGCTGCCCGTCCTGTTCGGCCGCCGCCGTCTTCTCGGAGTCCGGACCGGACTGCTCCGGCTCGTCCCCGGCCGTCTCAGGGATGTCCGGCGTACCGATGATGCGCTCCGCCTCTGCCACGTGAGTCCCTCAACCTAGGTACCTGACTGGGGACGAGAGTACGGCACACACGTACGGTCCCCGGCGCCCAGGCCGGGCTCAGTAGCGGCGCTCCTGCTTCTGCTTGCACTCCACGCACAGCGTCGCGCGGGGGAAGGCCTGCATCCGTGCCTTGCCGATCGCATTGCCGCAGTTCTCGCAGAGGCCGTACGTCCCCGCATCGAGGCGCTCCAGGGCACGCTCGGTCTGCACGAGCATCTCGCGCGCGTTGGCGGCGAGCGCCATCTCGTGCTCCCGCGTGATGTTCTTCGTGCCGGTGTCCGCGTCGTCGTCGCCCGCCCCGTCACCGGAGTCCCGCATCAGGCCCGCCAGGGACTCCTCGGAGGAGTTGATCTCGCTGCCCAGCCTCAGCGCCTCGCTCTGGAGCTCCGCGCGGGCCTCCGCGACCTCTTCCGGCGTCCAGGGGTCCTCCCCGGGCCGGACCGCGAGCTCGCCGGGCTCCACCGCCGCGGCGCGCGCCTTGGGCACTGCCGTCGGCTGCTTCGCTGCTGTCGCCGTGCCCGGAGTCTTCTTCGCAACCACCGTCGTGGCTCCCGTCGTCTCCGCGGCCTCAGCCGCATCATCGGCCGCGGACGCGGCCGTCTTCTTGGCCGTGCTCTTCTTGGCCGTGCTCTTGTGCGCGGTGCTCTTCTTGGCGGCCGTCTTCTTCGCGCTCTTCGCGTTCTTCGCGGGGACGGCCTTGGCAGCGCTCTCAGGGGCCTCGTCGATCCCTGTGTCCTGAGCGGCCACCTCCTGGTCGACCGCCTTGGCGGCGGTCTTCTTGGCCGCCGTCTTCTTGGTGGCGGTCTTCTTCGCGACGGCTTTCTTGGCCGTGGCCTTGCTCGTCGTGGCCTTGCTCGGCGTGGCCTTGGCGGTCGTCGCCTTGGCCGTCGTCGCCTTCGTCGCCTTCTTGGCAGCCGTCTTCTTGGCCGCCGTCTCCTTGGCCCCGTGCGTGCTCTTCTTGCCGCTCACATCCTTGGCCGTCGCTGCGGCCGCGCCTGTGGATCTGCCGGACGCCGACTGCTGTACGGCGGTCTTCTTCGCCACCATGGCCGCGGCCCCTTCACATATTGTGATCTTGCTCGCGAATCGTGCTGGGACGATAAATCGACTCCAGGCCCGCGGCAACGGGGCACGCCGCCCGATTCCCCCGCCCCACGGGTGCCGCGAGGCGAGTCTGCATGCGTTGTGCCCAACTCCCTGCCGGGTAATCCGCCGTCCGGAGCGCGCCAGGAACCGCCCGCCCCGCATGTCGCCATTCGGGTCAGTCACCGCCTCCTCCCCCACCCGCCACAGGACTCCCGGAAAACCGGTCGGCGCCCCCTTCCCGCGCGCCGTACACTGGACGGCAGCGAGAAGCGTGGATGGGGACGAGTAGCGGCGCACGCAGCCATGAGCGACCCGGGGACGGTGCGAGCCCGGGGGCCGGCACGACGCGAAGATCACCCCGGAGCCGCCGGAAGAACGCCGAAGCGTCCCAGCCGAGGCAAGTAGACCCGGTATCGCGACCCCAATGAGGGGGCTCACCGGCGCGGACCCCGTTCCGGAGAGCCAAGGAGGGTGGTACCGCGGGAGCGCGCCGCACCAGGCGCACACGGCTCTCGTCCCTCCGACGGAAGGCAGCACATCCGCCGGAGGACTCGTTGAATACGCCGCCGCAGTACCGTCAGGTGCCCGCCCAGGTCGACCTGCCCGCCCTCGAGCACGCCGTGCTCGACTTCTGGAGCGAGCAGAAGATCTTCGCCAGGAGCCTCGAGCAGTCCGAGGGCCGCCCCGAGTGGGTGTTCTACGAAGGCCCGCCGACCGCCAACGGCATGCCGGGCGCCCACCACATCGAGGCCCGCGTCTTCAAGGACGTCTTCCCGCGCTTCCGCACCATGCGGGGCTACCACGTGGCCCGCAAGGCCGGCTGGGACTGCCACGGCCTGCCCGTGGAGCTCGCGGTCGAGAAGGAGCTCGGGTTCAACGGCAAGAAGGACATCGAGGCGTACGGCATCGCCGAGTTCAACGCCAAGTGCCGTGAGTCCGTGACCCGGCACACCGACGCCTTCGCCGAGCTCACGACCCGCATGGGGTACTGGACGGACCTCGACGGCGCCTACCGCACGATGAACCCCGAGTACATCGAGTCGGTCTGGTGGTCGCTGAAGGAGATCTTCGACAAGGATCTCCTCGTCCAGGACCACCGCGTCGCCCCCTGGTGCCCGCGCTGCGGCACGGGCCTGTCGGACCACGAGCTGGCGCAGGGCTACGAGACGGTCGTCGACCCCTCGGTCTATGTCCGTTTCCCGCTCACCTCCGGACCTCTCGCGGGCGAGGCCGCCCTCCTGGTCTGGACGACGACCCCCTGGACCCTGGTCTCCAACACCGCTGTCGCCGCGCACCCGGACGTGACCTACGTCGTCGCGACGAACGGCGAGGAGAAGCTGGTCGTCGCCCAGCCGCTCGTCGAGAAGGCGCTCGGCGAGGAGTGGGAGACGACCGGCGAGACCTTCACCGGCGCCGAGATGGAGCGCTGGAACTACCAACGTCCCTTCGAGCTCGTAGAGTTCCCGGCTCCGGCGCATTACGTCGTGAACGCCGACTACGTCACGACCGAGGACGGCACCGGTCTGGTCCACCAGTCCCCCGCCTTCGGTGAGGACGACCTCAAGGTCTGCCGTGCGTACGGCCTGCCGGTCGTGAACCCGGTCCGCCCGGACGGCACCTTCGAAGAGGACGTACAGCTTGTAGGCGGTGTCTTCTTCAAGAAGGCGGACGAAACCCTCACCAAGGACCTCGACGACCGCGGCCTGCTCTTCCGGCACATCGCCTACGAGCACAGCTACCCGCACTGCTGGCGCTGCCACACGGCACTGCTCTACTACGCGCAGCCGTCCTGGTACATCCGCACCACGGCCATCAAGGACCGCCTCCTCCAGGAGAACGAGAAGACCAACTGGTTCCCCGACTCGGTCAAGCACGGCCGCTTCGGCGACTGGCTGACCAACAACGTCGACTGGGCGCTGTCCCGCAACCGCTACTGGGGCACCCCGCTGCCCATCTGGCGCTGTGAGGAGGACCACCTCACCTGTGTCGGCTCGCGCGCAGAGCTCTCCGACCTGACGGGCACCGACCAGTCGGAGCTCGACCCGCACCGCCCGTTCATCGACGCGGTCACCTTCACCTGCCCGCAGGAGGGCTGCGGATCCACGGCCACGCGCGTGCCCGAGGTCATCGACGCCTGGTACGACTCGGGCTCGATGCCGTTCGCGCAGTGGGGATACCCCCACAAGAACAAGGAGCTCTTCGAGAGCCGCTACCCCGCACAGTTCATCTCGGAGGCCATCGACCAGACCCGCGGCTGGTTCTACACGCTGATGGCCGTCGGCACCCTGGTCTTCGACAAGTCGTCCTACGAGAACGTGGTCTGCCTCGGCCACATCCTCGCCGAGGACGGCCGCAAGATGTCCAAGCACCTGGGCAACACCCTGGACCCCGTCCCGCTCATGGACCAGCACGGCGCCGACGCGGTCCGCTGGTTCATGGCGGCCGGCGGCTCCCCGTGGGCGGCCCGCCGCGTGGGCCACGGCACCATCCAGGAGGTCGTCCGCAAGACGCTCCTCACGTACTGGAACACGGTCGCCTTCCAGGCGCTCTACGCCCGTACGTCGAAGTGGGCCCCCAGCGACGCCGACCCGGCGCCCGCCGACCGCCCGCTCCTGGACCGCTGGCTGCTCAGCGAGCTGCACGCGCTGACCGACCAGGTCACCCAGGCCCTGGAGAGCTACGACACCCAGCGCGCGGGCAAGCTCCTGTCCGTCTTCGTCGACAACCTCTCGAACTGGTACGTCCGCCGCTCCCGCCGCCGCTTCTGGCAGGGCGACAAGGCGGCCCTGCGCACCCTGCACGAGGTCGTCGAGACGGTCACGCGTCTGATGGCCCCGCTGACGCCGTTCATCACGGAGCGCGTCTGGCAGGACCTGATCGTGCCGGTCACGCCCGACGCCCCGGAGTCGGTGCACCTCTCCTCCTGGCCGGAGGCGGACCTCTCCGCCATCGACCCCCAGCTGTCCCAGCAGATGGTTCTCGTCCGCCGCCTCGTCGAGCTCGGCCGCGCCACGCGCGCGGAGTCGGGCGTCAAGACCCGCCAGCCGCTGTCCCGCGCGCTGATCGCGGCGACGGGCTTCGAGTCGCTCAACCCGGAGCTGCACGCCCAGATCACCGAGGAGCTCAACGTCTCCTCGCTGGCTTCGCTCTCCGACGTCGGCGGCTCGCTGGTCGACACCACGGCCAAGGCCAACTTCCGTGCCCTCGGCAAGCGGTTCGGCAAGGGCGTCCAGGCGGTCGCCAAGGCCGTCGCCGAGGCGGACGCGGCCGCGCTGTCCCTCGCCCTGCGCGAGGGCACCGCCTCGGTCGAGGTCGACGGCGAGACGGTGACGCTGGCCCCGGACGAGGTCATCATCACGGAGACCCCGCGCGAGGGCTGGTCGGTGGCGTCCGAGTCCGGCGCCACGGTCGCCCTTGACCTGGAGATCACCGAGGAGCTGCGCCGTGCGGGCCTGGCCCGGGACGCGATCCGGCTGATCCAGGAGGCCCGCAAGAACAGCGGCCTGGACGTCGCGGACCGGATCGCCCTGCGCTGGACCTCCACGGACCCGGCGGTCGGCACGGCCCTGTCCGAGCAGTCCGAGCTCATCGCGGACGAGGTCCTCGCCACGACGTTCCTGAACGAGGACGGCGCCCCGGGTGAGGCGGACGACACATTCGGGCAGCCGTTCACCGACGACGCCCTGAAGCTGACGTTCCGCCTCCGCAAGGCGTAACGCCTCAGGACCGACCGAAGGCCCGGCCCCGCCAAAGATCTTGGCGGGGCCGGGCCTTCGGCGTTGCGTACCCACGTACAGATGAACGTTTCTGCACGGCGGCGACGGCAGAAGGTGGCACATGACGGCAAAAGGGCCGGGCCCCCAGAAACTCTGGGGGCCCGGCCCTGAATGCTGCCGACGCCTACGGCGTGGTCATGCCCGTCAGTTGTCGTCCTCGTCGATGAGGAAGCCGCGCATCGGCGACGGAGCCTGCTGCATCGGGGCGGGGCCCTGCGGCCGCACCGGCGCCATCGGCTGCGTCATGGCGGGAGACATCTGCTGCTGGCCGCCATAGGACGGGCCGCCGGCGGGCTGGTTGTTGCCGCCCATCGACTGGTTGCCGCCGTAGGACGGGGCACCCGCACCGGCCGGAGCCATCGACGGCGCCGGGGACGGCGGCAGCGAGGCAGTGGCCGGAGTGCGCGGCGGAGCCAGCGAGTCGTCGGCCTGGGTCTCCAGCTGACGCAGCTGCGACTCCAGGTACGACTTCAGACGCGTGCGGTACTCGCGCTCGAAGCCGCGCAGGTCCTCGACCTTGCGCTCCAGCGTGGCGCGAGCGGACTCCAGGGAGCCCATCGCGACGCGGTGCTTCTCCTGCGCGTCCCGCTCCAGGGCGTCGGCCTTGGCACGGGCGTCACGCTCGAGACCCTCGGCGCGCGAACGGGCCTCGCCGACGATCTTGTTGGCCTCGGAACGGGCCTCCGCGATCGCCTGGTCGGCGGTCTGCTGCGCAAGGGAGAGCACACGGGCGGCGCTGTCGCCACCGGGGCCCTGACCGGGCTGCGGCATCTGCGGCGGGCCACCCATGGGGCCGCCCATCGGACCGCCCATGGAGCCGCCCATCGGACCCTGCCCCATCGGACCCTGACCCATCGGGCCGGGACCCTGCGGGCCGCCCTGCGGACCGTGTCCGCTGGGGCCTGCGGGCAGCTGCGGAGCGCCACCGGGCAACTGCGGCGGGCCACCCATGGGGCCGCCCATCTGCTGTTGCTGCTGCGGCGGGACCGGCTGCGGACCCGATATTGCGGCAGGCACGGGGGCGCCGGGACCTCGCTGGTCCTGGGGGCCGGGCCCGTCGGGGCCCTTGCGCATGCCGCCCTGCTGCTGGTTCTGTGCGGCGGCACGGGTGGCCGCGGCAAGCTTGGCGCGCAGGTCCTCGTTCTCACGGAGGAGTCGCGTCAGTTCGGCTTCGACCTCATCGAGGAAGGCATCGACCTCGTCCTCGTCATAGCCTTCTCGGAGGCGGACGGTCGTGAACTGCTTGTTCCGCACGTCCTCGGGGGTCAACGGCATCTCTTCACCTCAACGTAGTCGTCGGCATTCGGCAAGACCGTATTAGACATCTCGCTCACACCTGGCTCACGACGGTGATCAGGATGTAGACGATGATCATCAGTACGAAGAAGGACAGGTCGAGCGCCACGCCCCCGAGACGCAGCGGCGGAATGAACCGCCGCAGAAGCTTGAGCGGTGGATCAGTGACAGTGTAGGTGGCCTCCAGAACGACCACCATCGGCTTGCCGGGTTGCCATGAGCGGGCGAACTGGAAGACGTAGTCCATGACCAGCCGGAAGATCAGCACGATGAGGAAGCACATCAGCGCGATGTAAAGCACTTGCGTGACCACGCCCATGTTCGCGGTTCCCTCTCCCCTGTTACTTCGTGCTCGTTGTTCCGGTACTGCGTCTACGGCATCTGCTACATCACTGCGTCTCAGCTCTGGTTGAAGAACCCGCCCTCTGCGATGCGAGCCTTGTCCTCCGCCGTTACATCGACGTTAGCAGGCGACAACAGGAACACCTTCTGCGTCACTCGCTCAATGCTGCCATGCAGGCCGAAGACCAGACCGGCGGCAAAGTCGACAAGTCGCTTCGCATCCGTGTCGTCCATCTCCGTCAGATTCATGATCACCGGAGTGCCTTCACGGAAGTGTTCCCCGATGGTACGGGCCTCGTTGTAGGTCCGGGGGTGCAATGTGGTGATGCGGTAGGGCTCCCGCTCGGACACGACCTTGGGCATGATCACCGGTGCGTTCTTCTCCAGGCTCTGGCGTTCAGGTGTGATGGATGCCACGGGGGCGATTCGTGCCGGACGTCCCGATTCCGCGGCTAGCGAAGCGGAATGGGATGCCGGTTCACGCGGGGCAGGCGGCTGCACCACTCGCACCGATTCGTCCCTTTGTGACTGGTGGGACTGGTGCGACTGATGCGAGGGTTCGTGCCTCCTGCGGTCACGCTCGGGCTCCGGCTCGGGTTCGAACTCGTCATCGGGGTCGAACCCCGGACCGTCGTACCCATCGTCCTCCACGAGGCCGAGGTAGACCGCCATCTTGCGCATCGCGCCGGCCATGCTCTGAGTCCTCCGCTCTGTGGTGGATCGGCTGTCGTCACCAACTGCTCGCGATCCACGAGGTATCCCCGCCCAACAGCGAGAATGACCATATTTTCTGCTGTGGTCCGACTTCTTGGCGACGTTACCCGAGCCCGGGTCGGACTCCGAGTACCGCCGTTCCGACGCGCACATGTGTCGCTCCGGCCGCAACAGCCTGTTCGAGGTCCGCACTCATCCCTGCCGAGACCATGTTCGCAGCAGGATGAGCCGCGCGCATGAGGGTTGAGAATTCCATCAACCGCTCGAACGCCGCCTGTTGCCGACCCGCGTACGGACCGGTGAGCGGCGCGACGGTCATCAGACCATCGAGCCGCAGTCCCGGCGCCCCGGCCACGAGACCGGCCAACTCTTCGATTCCGCCCGGGCCCACGCCCCCGCGCTCGCCCCGGCCGTTCTCCTCGGCGTCGAGCGCGACCTGGATCAGGCAGCCGAGCTCGCGCTCCTCGCGCTCCGCGGCCGTCGAGAGAGCCGTGACGAGCTTGGGACGGTCCACGGACTGCACCACGTCGGCATAACCGACCACGGAACGGACCTTGTTGGTCTGCAGCTGACCCACGAAGTGCCAGCTGAGGGGGAGATCCGCGCAGTCGGCCGCCTTCGGGGCCGCGTCCTGGTCGCGGTTCTCCGCGACGTGCCGCACACCGAGTTCGGACAGGATCCGCACATCGCTCGCGGGATAGGTCTTCGTGACCACGATCAGGGTCACTTCCTCCCGCTTGCGCCCGGCCGCGGCGCAGGCCGCGGCGATGCGCTCCTCGACCTTCGCGAGGTTTGCGGCGAGTTGAGACTTTCGCTCCGTCATGCCCTATCAGTCCAGCCAGACATAGCCCGCGAGGCGACCGGTGGACCGGTCCCTGCGGTACGAGAAATGGTCACCGGACTCCAGGGTGCACACCGGCGACTGCTCCCGGTCGCACACCCCGAGCCGCTCCAGCTGGGCGTGCACTCCGGCGGTCACGTCGACCGCGGGCGTACCCCAGCTCGTTTCGGCGTACGCCGCGGGCTCGACGGCGGCGACATCGGCGCGCATCGCTTCCGGCACTTCGTAACAACGCCCGCAGACCGCGGGACCGGTGCGGGCGACGATGCGGCCGGGCTCGGCGCCGAGCCGCACCATGGCCTCGACAGCGGCGGGCACGACGCCCGCCACCATGCCGGGGCGGCCCGCGTGGGCCGCGGCGGCTACTCCCGCCACCGGATCGGCGAGCAGGACGGGGGTGCAGTCGGCGGTGAGGACCGCGAGGGCGAGGCCCCTGCGGGCCGTCACCACCGCGTCGACGGACGGGATCTCGGTGTCCGGGTCCCAGGGACCTTCGACCACCGCTACATCGCGGCCGTGCACCTGGTTCATCCAGACGACCCGGACCGGGTCGATGTCCAGGGACTTGGCGGCCAGCGTGCGGTTGGTGCGCACGGCCTCCGGGTCGTCACCGACCGCGCCGCCGAGGTTGAGCTCTTCGTACGGAACGGCGCTCACCCCGCCCCACCTGTCGGTGAAGGCGAAGTGCGCGCCGCTCACGTTGCTGTGCTTGCTTATCACTTCAAGAAGTCCGGCACGTCCAGCTCTTCTGCCTGGCTGTCCTGGTAGGGACGGGCCGGCGGAACCTGCGGCGGGGCCGAGGGCGCGGACGGTGCCTCGCTCGCCGGGGCCGCCTCTGCGGGCTCCGGGGTGGCGGGCTCGTCGCGCGGGGTGACGGAGCCGAGGCCACCGAAGGCCGGGCGGGACGATTCCGCGGGCCTGGCGGGCGTCGCGGGCTCCTCGCGCTTGGCCGAGCCGGACGATGCCGAGCCGAGGACGTTGTCCCGCTTGGACGGTGGCTGTCCGCCGTCGAAGCCCGCCGCGATGACGGTGACCCTGACCTCGTCGCCGAGTGCGTCGTCGATGACCGCACCGAAGATGATGTTCGCCTCGGGGTGTGCCGCCTCGCTGACCAGTTGGGCCGCTTCGTTGATCTCGAAGAGGCCGAGGTCCGAGCCACCGGAGATGGAGAGCAGCACACCGCGGGCGCCGTCGATGGACGCCTCCAGGAGCGGCGAGGAGATCGCCATCTCGGCGGCGGCCACCGCGCGGTCGTCGCCGCGGGCCGAGCCGATGCCCATGAGCGCCGAACCGGCCTCGGACATGACCGACTTGACGTCGGCGAAGTCGAGGTTGATCAGGCCGGGCGTGGTGATGAGGTCGGTGATGCCCTGGACACCGGAGAGCAGGACCTGGTCCGCCGACTTGAAGGCGTCGAGGACGGAGACCTGACGGTCCGAGATGGACAGGAGCCGGTCGTTGGGGATGACGATGAGGGTGTCGACCTCTTCGCGCAGCTCCGCGATGCCGTCCTCGGCCTGGTTGGCACGGCGGCGGCCTTCGAAGGTGAAGGGCCGGGTGACCACGCCGATGGTGAGGGCGCCGAGCGAGCGCGCGATGTTGGCGACGACGGGTGCGCCGCCGGTGCCGGTGCCGCCGCCTTCGCCGGCGGTGACGAAGACCATGTCGGCCCCCTTGAGGACCTCCTCGATCTCCTCGCGGTGGTCCTCTGCGGCCTTGCGGCCGACGGCCGGGTTGGCGCCGGCGCCGAGTCCGCGGGTGAGTTCACGGCCGACGTCGAGCTTGACGTCGGCGTCGCTCATCAACAGGGCTTGCGCGTCGGTGTTGATGGCGATGAACTCGACGCCCTTGAGACCGACCTCGATCATCCGGTTGATGGCATTGACACCACCGCCGCCGACACCGATGACTTTGATGACTGCGAGGTAGTTCTGCGGTGCTGCCACGTCGAAGGCCTCTCGCCTCGAGTTACGTGTCGCCGTTTCGCATCGATGCGATGCGGCGACTGATGCCGAATGGGACGGTCCGAACGCCGACCCGAACCCTAACGCTGAAGTTTAGGGTTACCAGTGTGTCTGTTCCTTGGACTCTTCCGAACAGGACACTAAGTCGACAAGTGGCGCACGTTCAACGAACACGCCGAACCTCCCGTTTTTCTTTTCACCCTATGTGATCAGCCATAGCGCTGCCGAACCAGGGTGCTGGCCTGCGACGATATGCGTCAACTCCCCGTTGATGCGGGGGCGGTGGGGACGCTCACGTCGAAGTGCCGTGCCTTGGGTACCGCTTTCATGAGCGCGGTGAGGGTAGTGGCCTTGGAACGCCCCTTCTCACCACTGCCCCAGTCGACGGTGCGCCCGCCGCGCAACTCAAGCGAGATGGAGTCGTACGAACGGACCTTGACGTTCCGGGTATCGCGGGCGACCGCTTCGGGCAGGTCACCGGCGACCCGGACCGCCTCGCGCAGCAGGCGGTCGGTGCCGAAACGGCGCAGACTGGCCGGTGCGCTCTCCCGGTCCACCCGCAATTCGAGCTTCGGCACTCCGCCGGGCGCGCGTCCGACCGTGGCGAATCGCACTCCCTTGGCGTCCACTTCGACGAACTTTCCGCCCTTCTCGATGAGCAGAACCGGCTTGCGTTCCGTCACTTTGAGTCCGATTGTGTGCGGCCACGAGCGGACGACATCAACCGAGTCAATTCGGGGCAATTTCGAGCGCAGCCGCTCTTCGAGCGCATCCGTATCGACCGAAATCAGTGGTGCCCCGACGGGTGCGTCGGCCGCCTTGCGGACTTCTTCGGGCGTCAGGACGCGGGTTCCCGACGTCTTCACGCGCTCCAGACGCAGCCACTGCGATCCGTAGAGCACCCAGACCGCCCCGGCGCCGAGCAGTACGACGAGCACCAGGACGATGATCAGAGTGCGTGAACGCGGCAGCCCGGGGCGGCGCATGCGCTGCGGGCGGGGCGGGCCGGACTTCTTCTGCTGCCGTTCGGCGGTGGTCGGTCCGGCCACGGTCCCCTGCCTTCTCACGCGTTGCGGCGTGACGCAATCGCCTCGTACACCATGCCGACGAGCAGCTCGTCGGCGTCCCTGCGGCCGAACTCCGAGGCCGCACGGGACATCTCGTACAGCCGGTGCGGGTCGGCGAGCACGGGCAGGACGTTGCCCTGGACCCACTCGGGCGTCAGTTCCGCGTCGTCGACCAGCAGTCCGCCGCCGGCCTTGACCACCGGCTGGGCGTTGAGCCGCTGTTCGCCGTTGCCGATCGGCAGCGGGACGTAGGCGGCGGGGAGCCCGACGGCGGAGAGTTCGGCCACGGTCATCGCGCCCGCGCGGCAGAGCATCATGTCCGCAGCGGCGTACGCGAGGTCCATCCGGTCCACGTACGGTACCGGGATGTACGGGGGCATTCCCGGCATCTGCTGCACATACGGCAATTCGTTCTTCGGGCCGACCGCGTGCAGGATCTGGATGCCCGCGCGCTGCAGCACGGGGGCGGCCTGCTGGACGACCTCGTTGAGCCGCCGTGCGCCCTGGGATCCACCGGACACCAGCAGCGTCGGCAGGTTGGGGTCGAGGCCGAAGGCGGCACGCGCCTCCGGACGGACCCGGGCCCGGTCCAGCGTGGCGATGGTGTGCCGCAACGGGATGCCGATGTAGCGGGAGTTGCGCAGCTTGCTGTCGGGGGTGGCGACGGCCACCCCGGAGGCGTACCGCGAACCGATCTTGTTGGCGAGGCCGGGGCGCGCATTGGCCTCGTGCACGACGATCGGCGTCCCGGTCCGCTTGGCCGCCAGATAGCCCGGCAGGGCCACATAGCCGCCGAAGCCGACGACGCAGTCCGCCTTGGTGCGCTCCAGGATCTGCTCGGCCGCCTTGATGGTGCCGCGCAGCCTTCCTGGGACGGTGATCAGTTCAGGGGTGGGCTTGCGCGGCAGCGGGACGGCCGGGATCAGCGCGAGTTCGTAGCCCCGCTCGGGTACGAGCCGGGTCTCGAGTCCACGCTCCGTGCCCAGGGCCGTGATGCCCACGGTCGGGTCCTGCCTCCGCAGGGCGTCCGCGAGGGCGAGCGCGGGCTCGATGTGGCCGGCGGTCCCCCCACCGGCGAGTACGACATGCACCGAAATTCACCGCTCTCCGGACGAACGCGCCTTGACGCGCCGTCGCATCGTGTTCCATCTCACCCGAGGTTGCCGCATGGCCAGGGCCGCCTTCGCCGCCGGGTCCGATCGCGCGAAGGCGATGAGGAGTCCGATGGCGAACATGGTCGGCAGCAGGGCCGAACCCCCGTAGGAGAACAGCGGGAGCGGGACACCGGCGATCGGCAGCAGACCGAGCACCGCACCGACATTGACCACGGCCTGCGCCGTGATCCAGGTGGTCACGCCTCCCGCGGCATACCTCACGAAGGGGTCCTCCGTGCGTCCGGCCACGCGGATACCCGCATAGCCTAGAGCCGCGAACAGAGCGAGCACCGACAGTGTCCCTGCCAGGCCGAGTTCCTCCCCGGTGATGGCGAAGATGAAGTCGGTGTGCGGTTCAGGCAGTTGACCCCATTTTTCCACACTCGCGCCGAGTCCAGAACCGAAGAATCCGCCGGAGGCCAGGGCGTAGATCCCGTGCACGGCCTGCCAGCACTGGTCGCCTGGTCCCGGATCCGTGGCGCCGATGCACCCGAGCCTGGCCATGCGGTTGGGGCTGGTCTTGATGAGAATCACACCGAGGAGCGCCGCGATGCTGAGCACCCCCGCGAAGAGCCGGGTGGGCGCTCCGGCCAGCCAGAGCAGTCCGAAGAGGATTGCGGTGAGGATGATCGCCGTGCCCATGTCGCCGCCGAGCATGATGAGTCCGAGCAGCATGAAGGCGACGGGGACGAGCGGCACCAGCATGTGTTTCCACTGGGTCAGGAGCCGCTTGTCGTGCTTGCGCGCGAGCAGGTCGGCGCCCCACAGGACCAGGGCGAGCTTGCCGAACTCGCTGGGCTGGAGTTGGAACGGGCCGCCCAGGTAGATCCAGTTCTGGTTGCCGTTGACGCTGCGCCCTATCCCCGGGATCTGCACGAGGGCCATCAGGAAGACGGTCACCGCGAGGATCGGGTAGGCGAGCGCCCGGTGCAGTTTGATCGGCATCCGCATGGCGACCAGGAGCAGGATCGTGCCGAGCACGGCCGCCACGAACTGCTTGCGGAAGAAGTAGGAGGCGGGCAGGTTCAGCTGCAGCGCCTGGATCATCGAGGCCGAGTAGACCATCACCAGGCCGAGCACGGTGATCAGCAGGCTGCTGCCGAAGATGAGGTAATACGCCGTGAGCGGCCTGTCCCAGGCCTTGCGTGCCCTGTTGTAGAGCCGCCTGGGCCCGCTCTCGCCCGGAGGGTGGGAGGCACCTCTGGCGCGTACCGGAGCCGGTCGTTTGGCGACCCGCACGGAAGACCTGGCCACGTTCCCCTCCCAAGGGTGTGCCCGGCGCCCCGCCGGGCGGAAAGCCCGGTCAGGCGCTCGTGGAGCCGAGCTCGCGGACGGCGTCCGCGAACGCTTCACCACGCTTGTTGTAGTTGGTGAACATGTCCATCGACGCACAGGCCGGAGCCATCAGCACGGTGTCCCCCGGCTGAGCCAGCTCCGCCGCCCGGCGTACCGCCTCGGACATCGCCCCAGTGTCGGTCCGGTCGAGGTCGACGACCGGGACCTCGGGCGCGTGTCGCGCAAGGGCTTCGCGGATCAGTTCACGGTCGGCGCCGATGAGGACGGCGCCGCGCAGCCGCTTCGCCGCGTTTCCGACGAGCTCGTCGAAGGTGGCGCCCTTGGCGAGCCCGCCCGCGATCCAGACGATCGACTCGTACGCGGCCAACGACGCCTCGGCGGCGTGGGTGTTGGTGGCCTTGGAGTCGTCGACGTACGCGACGCCCTCGACGTCGGCGACGTGCTCGATGCGGTGGGCGTCCGGGCGGAAGGCCCGCAGGCCGTCGCGGACGGCCGTCGCCGGTACGCCGAAGGCGCGGGCGAGGGCCGCCGCGGCCAGCGCGTTGGCGATGTTGTGCGGCGCGGGCGGCTGGACGTCGGAGACCTCGGCGAGCTCCTGGGCCTGCTTCTGGCGGTCCGGCACGAAGGCACGGTCGACCAGAATGCCGTCCACGACGCCCAGTTGCGAGGGCGCGGGCGCATTCAGCGTGAAACCGATGGCGCGGCAGCCCTCTTCGACGTCGGCCTCGCGGACCAGGTCCTCGGTCGCCGCGTCGGAGACGTTGTAGACGCAGGCGACCTGGTTGCCTTCGTAGATGCGGCCCTTGTCGGCGGCGTACGCCTCCATGGAGCCGTGCCAGTCGAGGTGGTCGGGCGCGAGGTTCAGGACGGCCGCGGAGTGGGCGCGCAGCGAGGGCGCCCAGTGCAGCTGGTACGAGGAGAGCTCGACGGCGAGCACGTCGTACGCGTCGTCGCCCGCCAGGATCACGTCCACGATCGGGGTGCCGATGTTGCCGACGGCCGCCGTGCGCAGACCGCCCGCCGTCAGGATCGAGGCGAGCATCTGGGTGGTCGTGGTCTTGCCGTTGGTGCCCGTGATGGCGAGCCAGGGTGCCGCGTCGGGGCCGCGCAGGCGCCAGGCGATCTCGACGTCGCCTACGACGTCCACCCCCGCGTCCGCGGCCGCCGCGAAGAGCGGCGAAGAGGGCTTCCAGCCGGGCGAGGTGACCACCAGGTCGGTGCCCCCGGGAAGCGTCTGAGCGTCCCCGAGCCGTACGGAGATGCCCTCGCCCTTGAGCGAGGCGGCACGCTCCTGGTGCGCCTCCGACGAGCCGCCGTCCACGACGGTCACCGTCGCGCCGAGGCCGGCCAGGGCGCGGGCGGCGCTGATGCCGCTCACGCCGAGACCGGCGACGGTGATGCTCTTGCCCTGCCATTCGGACCCAGTGGTCACTTTTCGGCTGCCCATCCCGCGTAGAAGAGACCGAGACCGACGATCACGCACATGCCCTGGATGATCCAGAAGCGGACCACCACAAGGACTTCGGACCACCCCTTGAGTTCGAAGTGGTGCTGCAGTGGTGCCATCCGGAAGACGCGCTTGCCGGTCAGCTTGAACGAGCCGACCTGGATGACGACCGACATGGTGATCATCACGAAGAGGCCGCCGAGGAGCGCGAGGAGCAGCTCCGTGCGGGAGCAGATCGCGAGTCCGGCGAGCGCGCCGCCGAGGGCGAGCGAGCCGGTGTCACCCATGAAGATCTTGGCGGGCGAGGTGTTCCACCACAGGAAGCCGAAGCAGGCACCCATGAGTGCGGAGGCGACCACCGCGAGGTCGAGCGGGTCTCTCACCTCGAAGCACGCCTGGGGGTTGGTCAGCGTGACCGCGTTGGCGCAGGACTCCTGGTACTGCCAGACACCGATGAAGGTGTAGGCGCCGAAGACCATCACGGAGGCGCCGGTGGCGAGGCCGTCCAGACCGTCGGTGAGGTTCACGCCGTTCGACATCGCGAGGATCATGAACAGCGCCCAGACCACGAACAGGACCGGGCCGATCGACCAGCCGAAGTCCGTGACGAACGACAGCTTGGTGGAGGCCGGGGTCTGGTTGCGGTTGTCCGGCCAGTTGAGCGCGAGCACGGCGAAACCGATGCCGACGATCAGCTGACCGGCCATCTTCGCCTTGGCGCGCAGACCGAGCGAGCGCTGCTTGACGATCTTGATGTAGTCGTCGAGGAATCCGACGAGGCCCATGCCCGCCATCAGGAAGAGCACCAGGAGGCCGGAGAGCGTCGTCTCCGTGCCGGTGATGACCTTCGTGAGGAAGTACGCGATGAGCGTGGCCAGGATGAAGGCGATGCCACCCATGGTCGGCGTACCGCGCTTGCTGTGGTGCTCGCGCGGGCCGTCGTCCCGGATGAACTGGCCGTAGCCCTTGCGGGCCAGGAGCTTGATCAGCAGCGGGGTACCGACCAGGGTCAGGAAGAGCCCGATCACACCCGCGAAGAGGATCTGCCTCATCGGCCGGAGACCTGCCCCTCAGAAGACACCGCGGCGTCGTCGAGAAGCGCCGTGGCGACCTTCTCGAGACCGACCGATCTGGACGCCTTCACCAGTACGACGTCTCCTGCGCGCAGCTCGCTGCGCAACAGGTCGATCGCCGCCTGTGCGTCGGACACGTGCACCGACTCCTCACCCCACGAACCCTCGTTGTATGCGCCCAGTTGGAGCCAGGACGCTTCCCTGCCCCCGACTGCCACGAGCTTGCTCACGTTGAGCCGGACGACCAGGCGTCCGACCGCGTCGTGCTCGGCGAGCCCCTCGTCCCCGAGCTCGGCCATGTGACCGAGCACCGCCCACGTACGGCGCCCCTTGCCCATGGCCACGAGCGCGCGCAGGGCGGCTCGCATGGACTCGGGGTTCGCGTTGTAGGCGTCGTTGACGATAGTCACGCCGTCCGGGCGCTCGGTGACCTCCATCCGCCAGCGGGACAGCGTGCCCGCCTCGGAGAGCGCGAGGGCGATCTCGTCCACGGACATGCCCAGCTCATGGGCGACGGCGGCCGCGGCAAGCGCGTTCGACACGTGGTGCTCACCGTACAGCCGCAAGGTCACGTCGCTGCACCCGGAGGGTGTGTGCAGCGTAAAAGCGGGCTGTCCGTTCTCTGTGAGCCGGACATTTTCCGCGCGGACGTCGGCGTCGTCGGACTCTCCGAAGAGGAGGACGCGCGCCTTCGTGCGGGAAGCCATGGCGCGGACGAGGGGGTCGTCGGCGTTGAGGATCGCGGCCCCGTCCGCGGGCAGCGACTCCACCAGCTCACCCTTCGCGACCGCGATCTGCTCGCGCCCGCCGAACTCGCCGATGTGGGCGGTGCCGACGTTCAGGACGAGGCCGATCTTCGGCGGGGTGAGTCCGGTGAGGTACTTGATATGGCCGATTCCGCGCGCCCCCATCTCCAGGACGAGGAAGCGCGTCTCGTCGGTGGCGCTCAGGGCGGTCAGCGGCAGGCCGATCTCGTTGTTGAGCGATCCCGGCGTGAAGACCGTCGGCGCCTTGCGCTGCAGCACCTGCGCGAGGAGGTCCTTGGAGCTGGTCTTGCCGACCGATCCGGTCAGCGCGACCAGCGTCGCGCCGAGCCGCTCCACGACGTGGCGTGCGAGGGCTCCGAGCGCGGCCTGCACATCGTCGACGACGATGGCGGGCACGCCGACGGGCCGCGACGCGAGCACGGCGACCGCGCCCGCGGCGACCACGTCGGCCGCGTAGTCGTGGCCGTCGACGCGCTCGCCGACGAAGGCGACGAAGAGGCTGCCGGGCTCCACCTCACGGGAGTCCCGGACGACGGATCCGGTGACCGATACGGCCGGATCCGGTATGTCGTACGTCTGCCCGCCGACGACGGTGGCGATCTCGGCGAGGGAGAGGGCGATCACAACTTCATCCCTGGGTTTGCTGGATAGCTTCGCGAAGCACCTGGCGGTCGTCGAAGGGACGCACCACCCCGGCGATGTCCTGTCCCTGCTCGTGGCCCTTGCCCGCGACCAGGACGGTGTCGCCCGGCCGGGCGCGGACGACGGCGGCGCGGATGGCGGCGGCCCGGTCCTCGAAGACGGCGACGTCGCCGCGCTCGTGGGCCGGCACGTCGGCGGCGCCGGCGAGCATCGTGGCGAGGATCGCGAGGGGGTCCTCGCCACGGGGGTTGTCGGAAGTCAGTACGGCGGTGTCGGCGAGGCGGGCCGCGGCCGCGCCCATCGGCATCCGCTTGGTCTTGTCCCGGTCGCCGCCGCAGCCGAGCACGATGTGCAGCTTGCCCTCGGTGACCTTGCGCAGGGCGCGCAGGACCGATTCGACGGCGTCCGTCTTGTGGGCGTAGTCGACGACGGCGAGGTAGGGCTGGCCCGCGTCGATGCGCTCCAGGCGGCCCGGCACGCCGGGCACCGCGCCGACGCCGTCGGCGGCCTGCTGCGGGTCGATGCCCGCGACGGCCAGCGAGACGATCGCGGCGAGCGTGTTGGCGACGTTGAAAGGACCCGCGAGCGGCGACTTGGCGGTGATCCGCTCACCCTTGGGGCCGACCGCGACGAACGTCGAGTCGAGCGGGCCGACCTCGACGTCCTCGGCGCGCCAGTCGGCGTCGGGGTGGCCCTCGGCGGAGAAGGTGGTGACGGGCACCTCCGACTCGGTGATGAGCCGACGCCCGTACTCGTCGTCGAAATTGACCACACCGAGTCGCGAGCGGTGCTTGGTGAACAGCTGCGCCTTGGCCTGGAAGTAGTCCTCCATGCCGGAGTGGAACTCCATGTGCTCCGGGCTGAGGTTGTTGAAGACGGCGACGTCGAAGACGCAGCCGTCCACCCGCCCGAGCACCAGCGCGTGGCTGGAGACCTCCATGGCGACCGCCTCGACGCCACGCTCGCGCATCACCGCGAACAGCGCCTGGAGATCGGTGGCTTCGGGGGTCGTCCGCTCCGACTTGATGCGCTCGTCGCCGATGCGCATCTCGACCGTGCCGATGAGCCCGGTCGAGCGCACGCCCTTGAGGCCGCCCTCGATCAGGTACGCGGTCGTGGTCTTCCCGGACGTGCCGGTGATGCCGATCTGCAGGAGGTCGCGGCCGGGGTGGCCGTAGACCGTCGCCGCCAGCTCGCCCATGCTGCCGCGCGGGTCGTCGACGACCATGACCGGCAGACCGGTGGCGGCGGCGCGCTCGGCGCCCGTCGGATCGGTGAGCACCGCGGCGGCGCCGAGGTCGGCGGCCTGCGCGACGAAATCGGCGCCGTGCATGCGGGCACCGGGCAACGCGGCGTAGATGTCGCCCGGGCGCACGGCGCGCGAGTCGTGCGTGATGCCCGTGATCTGCGCACTGCCCGGGGCGGCGACGCCCAGCTGGCCTGCGAGCTCGGTCAACGAGGTCGTGGAGACCCGGTCCGGCCGCGGCGGCCCCGGATATGTCACGGGAACGCCCTTCTGGGTGGTTTGGGACTGATCAGCGTGTGGCACGGCGGTGAGCGTACCGGGCGTACCCCTCTCGGAGCGAAGTGAGGGGCGTGCCGGGCGGCGGTTCCCCGGGTCGGGGGTGATCGTTGTCACGGGTGGTTCCTGGTCGGTCTCAGGGCTTGAAGGACACCGGCAGGCGGGCCGGGCCGCTTCCGGTGGGCGGGACTTGGAGCGTCTTGAGGGCGAACTCCATGACTTCCTTGTAGATGGGGCCGCAGATCTGGCCGCCGAAGTAGCTGCCCTTGGTGGCGTTCTGGATCGCGCAGTAGACCGTGACGCGCGGCTTGTCCGCGGGCGCGAAGCCGGCGAACGACGAGGTGTAGCCCTTGTAGCGGCCGGTCTCCGGATCGACCCGGTTGGCCGTACCCGTCTTGCCCGCGACGCGGTAGCCGGGGATGCGGGCCTTGGTGCCGGTGCCCTCTTCGTCGTCGACGACGGACTCCAGCATCTTCGCCACGGTCTTCGCGGTCCCGTCGCTCACGACCCGGCTCTTCTTCGGCTTGGCCGCGGGCGTGAAGCGGCCGTCCGGTCCCTTCGTGCCGCGCACCAGGGTGGGTTCGATGCGTACGCCCCCGTTGGCGATGGTCGAGTAGACCGATGCGGCCTGCATGGCGTTGATGGAGACGCCCTGGCCGAAGGGGATCGTGAACTGCTGCGAGGTGGACCACTTGTCGGGGCGCGCCAGGATGCCGGACGTCTCGCCGGGGAAGTCAAGGCCGGTCTCCTTGCCCAGGCCGAACTTGCGCAGGTACGAGTAGAGGACCTTGTTGGCCTCCTTCTGCGTCTTGCCCAGTTCGCCGGTGGCGAGGATCGTGCCGATGTTGGAGGACTTGGCGAGGACGCCGTTGAGCGTCAGGTGCCAGGTGGGGTGGTCGATGTCGTCCTGGAAGAGGCGGTCGCCGCGGTGCAGCCGGTTGGGCACCGTCACGCGCGTGCCGGGGGTGGCCACCTTCTCCTCCAGGACGGCGGCCATCGACATGATCTTGGCGGTGGAGCCGGGCTCGAAGGCGTCCTGGAGCGAGGCGTTGCCGAGGGCCGCGCCGTTGGCCTGCGAGAGGTCGTTCGGGTCGAAGCCGGGGGCATTGGCCATGGCCAGCACCTCGCCGGTCTGGGTGTCCTGCACTATCACGTAGCCGCGGTCCGCCTTGGACTTCTTGACCTGCTCGCTGATGGCGTTCTGCGCGGCCCACTGGATGTCGCGGTCGATGGTGAGCTCGACGTCGGAGCCGGGCACGGCGGGCGTCTCCGTGGAGCCCGCGGTCGGCACGCGGCGGCCGCCGGACTGGGCGTAACGGATCTTGCCGTCCTCGCCCGCCAGCTGCTTGTCGAGCTGCGCCTCCAGGCCGCCCGCCCCCTTGCCGTCGGAGTTGACCCAGCCCAGTATCCCGGCGCCGAGGCCGTCGTTCGGGTAGATCCGCTTGCTGCTCGGGTCGGCCAGCACACCGGCCAGCACGTTCGGGGCGGCCGGGTCCGTGCCCGCCCGCTCGGCGAGCGCGCCGCGCAGGTCCTTGATCTGCTTCCACACCTGGGGGGTCTGCCTGCGGGCGAGCAGGACGTACCGCGTGTCCGGGGTCTTGAGCTTCTTGGTGATCTCGGCGGTGTCCTTGCCGAGGATCGGGGCCAGGAGCGCGGCCGCCTGCTCGGGCCCGTCCTTGGTCTTCATCTCCTTCGGCGTGAACAGCGTGGGGTCCGCCGTGATGTCGTACGCGTCCACGCTGGCGGCCATCTCGACGCCGCCGCGGTCGGTGATGCGCCCGCGCTCGGCGGCCAGGGTGTGCGTGAAGTAGCGGTTCTTCTCCGCCTTGGCTGCGTACGCGCTCGCGTCGACGGCCTGCACCTGCAGCAGCCGTACGACGAAGGCGAGCATCACCAGCGTGAGGCCGAGGCTGACCATGCGCAGGCGCGGCCGCGGGCTGCCGAGGCGGATGGTGCGGGCCCTGCTCTTGCCCTTGGCCGCGGGGCGGCGGCTCGCGGGGCGGCCGCCCGGGGCCGGGCGGCGGGGTGCGCCGGGCCGTGCGGGGCGGACGGGCCTCGCGGGTCCTGGCACCCGGCGCCGCGGGGGTTCCCTGTCGGACACTTGCGTCACCTGCCGGAGGTCGTCGTGGGCCGGGGAGTCGTGGGGGCCGGGGCAGCGGGGGTTCCTGCGGGCTGCGCGGGCGGGGGTGTGGCGGCTGCCGTGGGGGCCGGGTCGGGGGCCGCGGGCGACGCCGGGGGCGTGGCCGGGGGCGTGGCCGGGACCGAGACGGTGGCGGCCGGGGACGCCACCTCCTGCGGGCGGGGCGCGGGGTAGGACAGCGACGAGGGGCGGGCCGCGGTGCCGGGCACGCCGTGCACGCTCCCGTCGGGGTCGAGGAAGGCCGGGTCGCCGCCGGGGACCATGCCGAGCTCCTGGGCGCGGCGCTGCAGGGCGTCGGGGGCGGCAAAGCCGTCGACCTCGCGCTGGAGCTCCTGCTCCTCCTCGGTGAGGTCCTTGGTCTGCTTCTTCAGCTCGCTCAGCTGGAAGGAGCCCTCGTTGAGGGAGGAGTTCAGGATGAGCAGCGTGATCAGGCCACCGCCGAGGAGCAGGACGACGAGGAGCACGAAGGGGGTGCGCGCGGCCTGGCTTGGGCCCTGTGGCAGCAGCCGCGCGAGGCGGGCGGCCCTCCCCCGCAGCTCGGGCTTCTTGCTCATGGAGCCTCCTCGCGGCCTGTGATCAGGGGTTCTGCGTGGGGCAGCGGCTATCCGACGTCCTCGCGGATGCGCTGCGCGCCCCGCAGCCGGGCAGGTGCCGCCCTGCGGTTCTCGGCGACCTCTTCCTCGGTGGGGAGTTCGGCACCTCGGGTCAGAAGCTTGAGCCGCGGCTGGTAGCGCTCGGGGACGACGGGCAGGCCGGGCGGCGCGGTCGTGGTGGCACCGGCCGCGAGCACCTGCTTGACGAGGCGGTCCTCCAGCGACTGGTAGGAGAGGACGGCGATCCTGCCGCCGACGGCGAGCGCCTTCACGGCCGCCGGAACGGCCCGCTCCAGGACGCTCAGTTCACCGTTGACCTCGATGCGCAGGGCCTGGAAGGTGCGCTTGGCGGGGTTGCCGCCGGTGCGCTTGGCGGCCTGCGGCAGGGAGTCGCGGATGAGCTCGACGAGCCGGGCGCTGTTGCTGAACGGCTCCTTCTCGCGCTCGCGCACGACGGCGCTGACGATGCGCTTGGCCTGCTTCTCCTCGCCGTACGCCCGCAGGATCCGCACCAGTTCGCCCGGTGCGTAGGTGTTGAGGACCTCGGCCGCGCTGACGCCGGTCGTCTGGTCCATGCGCATGTCGAGGGGCGCGTCCTGGGCGTACGCGAAGCCGCGGTCCGCCTCGTCGAGCTGCATGGAGGAGACGCCGAGGTCGAAGAGGACGCCCTGGACGCGCGGGATGCCGAGGCGGTCGAGTACGTCGGGGAGCTCGTCGTAGACCGCGTGCACCAGGGTGGCCCGGTCGCCGTAGGGGGCGAGCCGCTCGCCGGACAGGCGCAGCGCTTCCTTGTCGCGGTCCAGGGCGACGAGGCGGGCCGCGGGGAAGGTGGCGAGGAGTGCCTCGCTGTGGCCGCCGAGGCCCAGGGTGCAGTCGACGACGACGGCGCCCGGCTCGGCGAGCGCGGGGGCCAGCATGTCCAGGCACCGCTGGAGCATCACCGGGACGTGTCGGCTGTTGTCGCTCAAGGGGCCCTCTCAGGTCCGGCGCGGCGTGCGTACGCACCGCCGGGTCCCCACCCGCTCCGTGAAGGGGAATGGACCGCTGGCGCCGGGGAAGTGGCGTCAGCCGACCGGGAGCGGGAGGAGGCCGAGCCGTACGTACGCGCCGCGCACGTGGGGGGATTCAGGGAATCCCCGGGATGTGCGGTCCAGCAGGGAGCAGGTCGCGTCTCCCGCTTCGCGTCACTTTAGTCCACCGTGTCTCCCGGTCAATCAACCGGCCTGCGCGTCGCGGAAGGGTCCCGGACGGGGGTGCGCAACCGGCCCCGTCACCCGTTCGGCGGCATCCGCGGGGCCCCTTGTGGGTTAGCTCACAACAAGAGTCTTTGACGTTCTTTGTCCCTCCTCACAGCGGGCCCGGACGATCAGCGCGCACTAACGTCATAGCCATGTCGACTTCCGCAGCCTCCTCGGACCGCACCCCCGAGACGACCGGCGCCATATCCGTCGGAACGGTCACCGAACGCCTCGTCGAAGCCAACGGGAAGTACGCCTCCCGCTTCACCGACCCCGGGATGGACGCCCGCCCCGTCCTCCAGGTCGCCGTCGTCGCGTGCATGGACGCCCGCCTCGACCTGCACGGCGCGCTCGGCCTCGAGCTGGGCGACTGCCACACCATCCGCAACGCGGGCGGTGTGGTCACCGATGACGTCATCCGCTCCCTGACCATCAGCCAGCGCGCGCTCGGCACCCGCAGCGTCGTGCTGATCCACCACACCACCTGCGGCCTGGAGTCCCTCACCGAGGAATTCCGGCACGACCTGGAGATGGAGGTCGGCCAGCGTCCCTCGTGGGCGGTGGAGGCCTTCCGCGACGTCGACCAGGACGTACGGCAGTCGATGGAGCGCGTGCGGACCTCGCCGTTCCTGCTGCACACCGATGACGTCCGCGGATTCGTGTTCGACGTGAAGACCGGTCTGCTGCGGGAGATCGACCCTGCGTGACCGACAAAGGATCGCAAGAAGCCACAAATCGCCGCCAGTTATCCACAGGCGAGTGACACGACCCGGTATGCCCAACAACAATGCGGGGGTGGCATCACGCAGAACCATTCATGCGTGGTGCCGGTGAATTCTGGGTGGACCGGGTCTGCGCGTGAGCGTCGGCCCGGAAATGGGGTATCCCCTGCTCCTCGCGAGCGTTGGGGAAGGGCCGAGGAGGGCCGGGTGACGACCTATGACGATCGAGCGAGCCTCACAGATCTGACCACGACCGCGGAGCGTGTCCGCAGGTCGGTGGAGGGTGTGATCGAGGGCAAGCCAGAGGTCGTACGGCTTTCGCTGACTGTGCTCCTGGCCGAGGGGCACCTGCTCATCGAGGATGTGCCGGGCGTGGGCAAGACCATGCTCGCCAAGGCACTTGCGCGGTCCATCGACTGCTCCGTGCGGCGGATCCAGTTCACACCGGATCTGCTGCCGTCGGACATCACCGGCGTGTCCATCTTCGATCAGCAGCGCAGGGACTTCGAGTTCAAGCCGGGCGCGATCTTCGCGCAGATCGTGATCGGCGACGAGATCAACCGTGCGTCTCCGAAGACACAGTCCGCGCTGCTCGAGTCGATGGAGGAGCGCCAGGTCACCATCGACGGACAGACGTACGAACTGCCGAGTCCCTTCATGGTGGTGGCCACGCAGAACCCCGTCGAGATGGAGGGGACCTATCCCCTGCCCGAGGCGCAGCGCGACCGTTTCATGGCGCGCGTCTCGATCGGCTATCCGGGGCCGGAGGCGGAGCTGCAGATGCTCGACATCCACGGCGGCGCCTCACCCCTCGACGACCTCCAGCCGGTGGCGCACGCGCACGAGATCGTGAAGCTCATCGACGCCGTGCGCACGGTCCACGTGGCCGAGCCCGTGCGGAGGTATGCGGTGGACCTGGTCGCCGCGACCCGCAACCACCCGGACCTCAGACTCGGGGCCTCCCCGCGCGCGACGCTGCACCTGCTGCGCGCCGCCAAGGCCTCCGCCGCGCTCAGCGGCCGTGAGTTCGCCCTGCCGGACGACGTGCAGGCCTTGGCCGTCGCGGTCCTGGCGCACCGGCTGCTGCCCACGGCACAGGCCCAGTTGAACCGGCGCACGGCCGAATCCGTCGTCCTTGAGATCCTGCAGCACACCCCGGTGCCCGCCGCCGTGCAGCCGGGCTCCGGCGCCTACTTCAGCCAGCAGCCGCCCGGCGCCCGGAGGCTTTGATGACGGCCGGGGGAAGGCCGGCGGACCCCGCCGAAACCGAGAAGGGCGGGGTGCGCACGGCCCTCGCGGGCCTGACCACCCGCGGACGTTCCTTCCTCGCGGCCGGTATCGCCGCCGCCATCTGCGCCTATGTCCTGGGCCAGAGCGACCTGCTGCGCGTCGGGCTGCTGCTCGCCGTGCTGCCCCTGGTGTGCGCCACCGTCCTGTTCCGCACCCGGTACCGCGTCGCGGGCAGCCGCAGGCTCTCCCCCGGGCGCGTGCCCGCCGGTTCGGAGGCCCGCGTCCACCTGCGGATGGACAACGTCTCGCGGCTGCCCACCGGGCTGCTGATGCTCCAGGACCGGGTGCCGTACGTGCTCGGCCCGCGCCCCCGGTTCGTGCTGGACCGCGTGGAGGCGGGCGGGCGGCGCGAGGTGTCCTACCGCGTCCGCTCCGACCTGCGCGGCCGCTATCCGCTGGGACCGCTGCAGCTGCGCCTGACCGACCCGTTCGGGATGTGCGAGCTGACGCGTTCCTTCTCGACGTACGACACCCTGACGGTCATCCCGCGCGTGGAGGCACTGCCCGCGGTGCGGCTGACCGGCGAGGCGAAGGGGTACGGCGACGGACGGAACCGCTCGCTGGCCCTGGCCGGTGAGGACGACGTCATCCCGCGCGGGTACCGCCACGGCGACGACCTGCGCCGGGTGCACTGGCGCTCCACCGCGCGCTACGGCGAGCTGATGGTGCGCCGCGAGGAACAGCCGCAGCGCGCCCGCTGCACGGTGCTCCTGGACACCCGGGGCGCGGGCTTCCGGGGCGCGGGCCCGGACTCGGCCTTCGAGTGGGCGGTGTCGGGCACGGCGTCCACGCTGGTCCACATGCTCGAACGGGGCTTCTCGGTGCGCCTCCTGACCGACACGGGCGCCTCGGTGCCGGGCGAGGGCTCGGACGGCTTCGCGGGTGCAAGCCAGGAGTCGGCGGACGCGGCCGGACTGATGATGGACACGCTCGCGGTGGTCGACCACTCGGACGGAGCCGGGCTCTCCCGGGCCTACGACGTGCTGCGCGGCGGGAACGAGGGCCTGCTCATCGCCTTCCTGGGCGACCTGGCGGAGGATCAGGCCGCGGTGGTCGCCAAGATGCGTCGGCGCAGCGGCGCCGCAGTCGCCTTCGTGCTGGACAGCACGGCCTGGGCGCAGGGCCAGGGCGCCCTGCCGTCCGGAGCCGGTGACGCACGCGTACAGATGCTCCGCGAGGCGGGCTGGACGGCTCTGGTGGTACCGCCGGGGGCGGGCTTCGCGGACCTGTGGCGGCAGGCGGACCACGCCCGTACGAGCGCGGGCCCGGCGCCCGTGGCGGGCACGACGACCGGGGGATGGGCATGAACGGCCGGGGCCGTACGAACGCGGGGGGACCTTCATGAGCGGACGCGCGCGGCTCGCGGTGTGCGCCACGACGGCCACGCTGATGGCGTCGGGCTCGCTGCTGCCGCTCGTCGATCCGGCGACGTGGTTCCTGCAGGCGATCGTCCTGCTCGTGCTGCAGAGCGGGGTGGGCGCGCTGGCCAGGCGGGTGCCGCTGGCCAGGCCGCTCACGGTGGCGGTGCAGGCGCTGTTTTCGCTGTTCCTGCTGACGCTGGTGTTCGCCCGCGAACAGGCCCTCGCGGGGATCGTGCCGGGACCCGATGTGTTCCACCGGTTCGGCGTGCTCCTGGAGGCGGGCGGCAACGACGTCAGTCAGTACATGATCCCCGCGCCGCTCAGCGACGGCATCAGGCTGATGCTGGTCGGCGGCGTGCTGGTGATCGGCCTGGCGGTGGACGCGCTCGCGGTCACCTTCCGCACGGCGGCCCCCGCGGGGCTTCCGCTGCTCGCCCTGTACTCGGTCGCGGCGGGGCTCTCCGACGGCGGCGCCGGATGGCTGTGGTTCCTGCTGGCCGCCGCCGGATATCTGCTGCTGCTCCTGGCCGAGGGCAGGGACCGGCTCTCGCAGTGGGGCCGGGTCTTCGGTGGCGCGGCGCGCGCGCCGGGCCGGGTCACCGGCGGCCTGGAGAGCGACAGCGGGGCGCTCGCCCCGGTCCGCACGGGACGGCGCATCGGGGCCGTCGCCCTGGGCATCGCCCTGGTGGTGCCGCTCGCGCTGCCCGCCCTGGACGGCGGTCTGCTGGACGGCTCCGGCGGTGCCGGCGGTGACGGCTCGGGCGGCGGCGGGACGATCTCGGCCGTGAATCCGCTGGTGGCGCTCCAGGACAGCCTGAACCAACCAGAGGACCGCGAGGTCCTCTCGTACCGCACGAACGCCGAGGCGACCGACGAGCTGTATCTGCGGATCGTCTCGCTCGACCAGTTCGACGGCACCACGTGGAAGACCACGGTCCGGCGCATCCAGGACGTGCCGTCACCGCTGCCGACCCCGCAGGGTCTGCGCCCCGACGTCCGCAGGACCGAGATCCAGACGAACCTCGCGGCCGCCGACAGCTATGCGCAGAACTGGCTGCCGATGCCGTTCCCCGCCAGCCAGGTGAAGATCGACGGCCGCTGGCGGTACGAGCCGGTGGGCCGCGCCCTCGTCGGTGACCGGGGCCAGACCACGCGGGGCTCGCAGTACCAGGTCAAGAGCCTGGTCGTGGAGCCCACGGCCGAGCAGCTCGCGGCCGCGCCGGCGCCGCCCGACGATCTGCGGCGCGAATTCACCAAGGTGCCGGACTCGCTGCCCGGGATGGTCGCGGACCGGGCCCGCCAGGTCACCAAGGGCGCCGCGAATCCGTACGAGCAGGCGGTCAAGCTCCAGGACTACTTCGCGTCGGACGGCGGGTTCACGTACAACACCCAGGTGCGGGCGGGCAGTGGTCCCTCCGCGATCGAGCGGTTCCTGAAGCAGAAGGAAGGGTTCTGCGTCCACTTCTCCTTCGCCATGGCCTCCATGGCGCGGACGCTGGGGATCCCGGCCCGGGTCGCGGTGGGCTTCACGCCGGGCACCGTTCAGGGGGACGGTTCGATGTCGGTCGGGCTGCGGGACGCGCACGCCTGGCCCGAGCTGTACTTCGAGGGCGTGGGCTGGACCCGTTTCGAGCCGACGCCGAGCCGTGGCACGGTGCCGGACTACACCCGCTCGGACGTCCCGTCCGGGAACACGGACGACCCGGACGCGCCGGAGCCTTCCGCCTCCTCCGAGCCCTCCACGGCGCCCTCCGCCTCGGACACCTGCCCGCCCGACGTGAAGAAGCAGGGCGGCTGCGCGAGCGCCGCACCTGCGGTGGCGGCAGGTTCGGGCGGCGACGGGCCGCCCATCGGGATGATCGTGGGCATCGCTCTGGCGGCGCTGCTCGTCCTCGCCGTGCCGTTGCTGCCCTTCCTGTGGCGGACCCGGGTCCGGGCCGTGCGCCTGGGCTCCGGCGGCCGGGACCCGGCGGACGCGGCGGCGCGGACGCTGGCGGCCTGGCTGGAAGTGACCGACACGGCCTGGGACCACGGCATTGCGCCGGACGAGTCACAGACCCCGCGGAAGGCCGCCGCCCGGATCGTCCGCGTGGGGCAGCTGACGACCGGTCCCGCGGAGGCCGTCCACCGGGTGGCTGCCGCGGTGGAGCAGGTGCTGTACGCGCCGCACCCGCAGCCCACGGCGGGGCTGGCCGAGGACGTCCGGCGGGTGCAGGACGGGCTGAATGCCCCGGTGGGCCGGGTGACACGGCTGCGGGTGATGCTCGCGCCGCGTTCGGCCGCGCGGGTGGTGTGGGCGGTCTCGGACCGGTGGACAGCGTTCGGGGCACGCTGGCGCGAGCGGGCCGCGAAGCGGTGGTCGGTGCTCGCACGGAAGCTGCCGCGGCGGGCCGGTCAGGAGAGCTGAGGAGGCCGCGGGCTCCGGCCCGCGGCCCCGCGCATACAGCTGTGACCTGCACAGACAGCGGTGAGGGTGCGACCTGCGCAGACAGCTGTGAGGGGTGGGGGCCCCCGGGGGGGGCCCCCCCACCCAAAAAAAATAAAGAGGAAGGGGGAGGCGGGGGTGGGGGTAGTGGGTTGTGGGTGTGGGGTGATGAGGTA
>NZ_JBEXJR010000010.1:52997-392366 GCF_040609235.1 Streptomyces sp. NPDC004732 | reverse complement strand
CCCCACCCCCGCCCTGCCCCTGGCGTGAGGGGGCAGCCCCGGCCCCTACCCCCGCTGGACGTCGCGGGGCAAACGGGTGGGTGGGTGGGAGACATCCGCCGCGGAGCGGCGGGGTTGAGGGTCCTGCCTGGCGGGGCGTCGCGGAGTAGGCGATGTCACCCGGGGGCTAGGGAGAGAGGGCCTGGGAGAGGTCTAGGGACGTGGCTACTCGGGATGCGACGCTTTCCGCGTACGTCGCGTCGGAGCGGTCGAACTGTCCTCGCCCCGCCCCCCGGAGAAACGTCACCACGCCGAGCGTGCGCCCCCTGCTGCGCAGGACGACACAGAGAGCGTGCACCGAGTCATCGGGCCACTGACGAACCGCCGCCCACTCCCGCACCCGCTCCACCGAAGCCCCCACCCCCGCACTGGCCCGCACGGAGCCGACCCGCTCCACGCTCTGCGGCGCGGGATGCCCCTCGGGATAGCGGACGGGGACGCCCGCCGTGGCGACGGGGCGGCAGGGTCCTGGCGGGCCCGCAGGCGTCGCCGCGATGCGGACCAGACGTACCGGATTCTCGCCCGCGAGCAGATCCACCAGCGCATGGTCGGCGAACCCGGCGAGCGCGAAGTCCAGCTGGACCGTGGCCGCCTCCGTCGGGTCCTCGCACTCCGCGGTGGCCCGCGCCGCCCGGTGCAACTGCTGGGAGCGGAACCGCAGCTGCGACGCCAGCTGCTCGGTCTGCTTGGCCTCGGTGACGTCGAGGAACAGCCAGCCGACGCCCAGCGGCACGGGCTCCTCCGCGAGCGGCGAGGAAAGGCGCAGGAAGCCGCTGCGCCAGCAGCGCCGCTCGTCCCCGTCCTCCTCGCCACCCGCCGCCCGCACCGTCACCCACAACTCGGCAGGTGCGGGCGGTGTCCCCTCGGCCAGTACGTGCGTCAGCGCGCTCTCCAGCTCCTCGACGCCCTGCCCGAGCAGATCGGCGAGCGGCCGCCCGAGGACGGCGCTGCGGCCCACCCCGAAGGCGCGGGCGGCGTGTTCGTTCACGACGGCGGGCCTGAGGTCCGCGTCGACGAGCACCACGCCCCACGACGCGGTCTCGAACAGCGCCTCGCTCAGGGCGATGGACCGCTCCAGGTCGATCTGCGCGTGCACCTCGCTGAAGGCGCAGTACACCCCAGACGACTTGCCGTCCCCGCCCCGCACGGACGACGACTGCATCCGCACCAGGACCCGTCCGCCGTCCTTGGTCACCAGCGCGAACTCGTGCACCTGCCGCCCCGGCGCGTCCATCGCGGACAGCAGCCGCTCCTCGACCTCCCCGGCATCGGCGGCCCGCACGGCCCACCCGGTGAACCCGTGCCGCCCGACGGCCTCCGCGGCCGTCCAGCCGAGGATCCGCTCGGCCTCGCGGTTCCAGTGCGTCACCACACCGTCGGCGTCGAACGCGCAGAGCGCGGCGTCCATTCCGTCGAGCAGCGCCGCGAGCAACTCGGCCCCACCGGGCTCGGGTTCTTCAGGACCCAGTTCGTCAGTAGTTCCGCTCTGCCGCGAAGCACTCACGTGGAACCCCCTACAGGCCGTGTCCTCGTCCTCATGAGCTGCCTGTACTGCATGAGCTGCGCGATCTGCCCGTACCGCATGTCAGATCATTCAACTGGAACGTGACGCAGCCCACAGGAAGTTCCCGGAAGTTGGAGAGAAATCGTTGTGCGATCGCGTACCCAGAAAATCGGTTGAGCCGCTCATCGCCCCTTCCTAAGGTGTCTATCACTCGAAGAAAGGAGGTGATCCGGCAGTGATTTCATTGCGGACGCGAGAGGTGGCTGCGGGCTAGCGGCCTGCCACCACACCCAGTGCGGTGCCTGGCCGGCACGTGAGACGAGCGTGCAGCCGGCCCAAACTCAAGCAGTCACCCGACCCGCGAGCCGCCGGTACGTCCGGCCGGCTCCCTCCGCCCCGGGGCGGCAGGGAACCAGGCTCGCGGGTCGCCTGCGTTTCAGGCCTGTATGGGCAGGCCTGTATGGGTACGGGGTGCGCCGCCTTCGGCTTCAGGCCTTGCTGACCGCCGTGAGGATTTCCGGCAGGCGCCGGGCCAGGCGCGGCGCCGCAAGGCGCATGCCCAGTTCCGTGATCGTCGCGCCGTAGACCGTGCCCAGGGGGAGCAGCAGCCAGGTCCACGAGGTCGCGCCCGAGGCGTGCAGCCAGATCGTGAGGGCCAGGACGGGGGCGCACAGCAGCGCCGCCGCGACCATGCCGCCGAAGATGGAGATCCAGGCGAGGCCCGCCTGGCCGGGGGCCACGTTCTTGTAGCCCTCCTGCGGGATGGAGTAGGGGAAGCGGGCCGATGACCAGGCACCCGTGGCCAGCATCGCGCCGAGCAGGGCGAAGGAGAGGCCGAGGACCTCGGGCAGGGCCGGCCAGTCGCCGAGCAGCGCGGTCGTCAGGACCGTGACCAGTGCTGCGTACGGGAGAGTGATCAGGAGGAGCGCGAGGGCCCGGCCGCGCAGCTCCACGTACGCGTCGCGCGTCGACGAGATCGTCATCGCCACCATCCAGAACGCCGAGGTGTCCTGGCCGAACTGGTTGTACATGAGGACCCCGAGCATCCCCGCCGCGAAGCAGGCGAAGTAGACGGATCCGGTGCCCTGCAAGGCGTTGAAGAGGGGCACGATCAGGCCGATGGCGAGGGACGTGACCCAGGCCGCCTTGGTCTTCGGGTCGCGCCAGACGTAGCGCAGGCTGCGTTCCATGACCGTGCCGGTGCGGCCCGCGGGCAGCAGTCCGCCGAGGGCGCCCGACGTGCGGGAGGTGCCCTTGTCCGGTTCGGCGGCCGCAAGCGTGGAGCCGTCCGGTGTCGTCATCAGGCGGGTCAGGCTGTGCTGCCAGAGGGCGAGGAGGGCGAGGAGCGCCGCGGCGGTCAGCATTAGTTGGGCCGCCGCCGTTGCGTACTTGCCCTCGCTGACCGAGTCCACCGCGCCGAGCGCCGCGGACGGCGGGATCCAGCGCACGACGTCCGCCGCCGGGTCGAGCGTGGAGAGGCCGGACGAACCGAGCTTCTGCGCGCCGAAGTTGACGACCTGCGCGCCGACCGCGATGACCAGGCCGCTGAGGACGGCGAGGTCGCGCCCCTTGCGGCTGGTGAGGAGGCGGATGTTGGCGGCGGCGACGGCACGGGCCAGCGCCACGCAGACGAGGAGCGTGAGGGCGACCGCGAGGACGCCGGTGACGGCCGCCGCCGCGCCGTGGGCCAGCGCGATCGCCGCCCCGGCCGCGAGGCAGAGCGTGAACAGGGGCCCGATGCCCACCAGGGAGGTGACGAGCAGGGCCCGTACGAGCGGGCGGGGGCGCAGCGGCAGCATCACCAGGCGCGTCGGGTCGAGGGTCTCGTCGCCGCTCGGGAAGAACAGCGGCATGACCGCCCAGCCGAGGGCGAGCACCCCGACGAGCAGGACGCAGACGGTCGCGGCGTGGGTGTTGCCGCGCAGCGCGATGAGGCCGAGGAGCTGGAGCGCGGCGAAGAGGAGCGCGACGGTGACGGACGCGATGTACGCGGTGCGGCGGCCCGTCGACTGGCGCAGGCCGTTGCGCAGGAGGGACAGCTTCAGGCGGACGAGGGTGAGCGTGATCGCCGGGTTCGTGGTGGGGGGCGCCGTGGTCATCGGGGGCCGCCGCCCAGCCAGTCGAGGTCGGATCCCGTGCCGCGGCCGTGTGCGCCGACGAGTTCGAGGAACGCCTGCTGCAGCGAGGGCGCCGCGCCCCGCACCTCCGCGAGGGTGCCGTGCGCGCGGATGCGGCCCGCGGCCATGACGGCGACCCAGTCGCAGAGGGATTCGACGAGCTCCATGACGTGCGAGGAGAAGACGACGGTGGCGCCGGATGCGGTGTAGCGCTCCAGGACGCCGCGGATGGTCTGGGCGGAGACGGGGTCCACGCCCTCGAACGGCTCGTCCAGGAAGAGGACTTCCGGGTTGTGGAGCAGCGCTGCGGCCAGGCCGATCTTCTTGCGCATGCCGGTCGAGTAGTCGACGACCAGTTTGTGCTGGGCGCCTGCGAGGTCCAGTACGTCCAGGAGTTGCGTGGCCCGCTTGTCGACCTCGGCGCCGGGCAGCCCGCGCAGCCTTCCGGTGTACGCGAGGAGTTCGCGCCCCGAGAGCCGCTCGAAGAGGCGCAGGCCCTCGGGGAGTACGCCGATGCGGGACTTGACCTCGACGGGGTCACGCCACACGTCGTGGCCGACGACCTCGACGGTGCCCTGGTCGGGCCGGAGCAGGCCGGTGACCATGGAGAGGGTGGTCGTCTTCCCCGCGCCGTTGGGACCGACCAGGCCGATGAACTTGCCCGCGGGCAGACTCAGGTCGATCCCGGCGACGGCGACCTGCTCACCGAACCGCTTCCAGAGCCCCTGGATCCGTACCGCCGTCGCTTCCGTCACCGTGCCGCCCTCCGCTGAGCCCGCCCTGTTCGCGGTGTCCGCCGTGTCCGCCGTATTCGCACGATACGTCGGCGGCGGCCCCCGGGGAGGTCAGCGGCTCAGCGGCGTGCTTCCCTGCCGCATGCGTACGCCAGCGGCGAGATGATCTCCTCGGCGTCCGGCAGCCAGCGGTTGGCGGCGGTGGGGCGGCAGGCCCACTGGACGGCGCCGATGGCTCCGAAGCGGGTCGGGGGCCCGGCGACGTAGGTGCCCTCGCCGAGTGCGATCAGGTCGATGGCGGCCGGCGGCCAGCCCAGCTTGCGCACGAGGTCGGGGACCTTGGCCGTGGCGCCGGGGAGCACGAAGAACTGCATGCGGCGGTCGGGCGTGCAGGTCACGGGGCCGAGGGTGAGCTCCATCCGCTCCATGCGGGCGAGCGCGAGGAAGCCTGCGGTCTCGGGCACGTCGATGGCGTCGAACGTGCGTCCGGTGGGCAGCAGGATCGATGCCTTGGGCTGTTTCTGCCAGAGCCGCCGGGCCACGGTCGCGCTGCCGGTGGCCTGGGTGGCCCAGTCCTCGCGGGCGGGGTGCGCGCCGGGCGCGTCGCACGCGGTGTCCCCGCACGAGCACTGTTCGACGCCCTCGAAGGACTCGAGCCAGGTCCCGGGGAACACGTCCCAGTGACGCTCTTCCGCATACCGCACGGCCGTGTCGAGCAAGGCCTCTCCGCGCTGCTTCGGGATCTGCGCGGCTGACGTGACTCCGATGGTCTCTTCCACGGAGTTCTCAACTCCCGGTGCCACCTCGGGTTACGGGCGCACGCGAGGGCGGGGGAGGAGCATCGATCCTGCGAGTGGGGCGCATGGGTGCATGAGTGGGGGCGCGCGGGAGGATTGACCGCCGAGTGCGGGTAGCCACGTGTCGGGCAATCGGAGGACGCCTCGGAGGAAGCCCGGGGATCGACAAGTCCGTACGGTCCGTACGGTCCGTACGGTTCGGACCGTAAGGACCGTCAGGACCGTACAGTTTGGCACTTGTAGTTCTTTATGGCTTCTTTTGCTTCTTTTGTGGCGCATCTTCGCCTTGGCCCAAGGGCATTGATCATCGTGAGGCGGTCCACGGCGGCCGTCCGTTCCGATGGTCCACGGTGCACACAGGGGGTACGCCATGGCCGCCAGGCCTCTCGTCGCGCGACAGCCCAATGAACGGCTGCAGGCGCTCATCCAGGAAGCCGGCTGTTCCAATGCCGGACTGGCCCGCAGGGTCAACATGTGTGGTGCGGAGCACGGCCTCGACCTGCGCTACGACAAGACGTCGGTGGCCCGCTGGCTGCGCGGGCAGCAGCCGCGCGGGCGGGCGCCCGGCATCATCGCGGAGGCGCTCGGCCGCAAGCTGGGCCGTACCGTCACCATCGACGAGATCGGCATGGCGAACGGCAAGAACCTCGCCTCCGGCGTCGGACTGCAGTTCTCGCCGACCGTGCTCGGCGCAATCGAGCAGGTGTGCGAGCTGTGGCGCAGCGATGTGGGCCGCCGTGACTTCCTCTCCGGGTCGTCCGTGGCCGCGTCCGCGCTCGTCGAGCCCAGCCGCGACTGGCTGATCTCCTCGCCGGACTCGCAGGTCGGCAGGACCGCGGGGCCGCGCGTCGGGATGTCGGACGTGGCGGCGGTCAAGGCGATGACGGAGGCGCTGACCCAGCTCGACCACCAGTTCGGCAGCGGTCATGTGCGGCCGGTCGTCGTGCACTACCTCAACTCCGTGGTCTCCGGGCTGCTCGCGGGTTCCTACCGGGAAGCGGTCGGGCGTGAACTCTTCGCCGCGGTGGCCCGGTTGACGGAGCTCGCCGGGTACATGGCGGTCGACACGGGGCAGCCGGGCCTCGCCCAGCGCTACTACATCCAGGCGCTCCGGCTGGCCCAGGCGGCGGGCGACCGGGGGTACGGAGGGTACGTACTGGCGGCATCGATGAGTCACCTCGCCGCGCAGCTCGGGAACCCGCGCGAGATCGCGCAGTTGGCGCGGGCCGCCCAGGAGGGCACGCGCGGGAGGGTCACACCCCGCGCGGAGGCGATGTTCTACGCCGCCGAGGCGCGCGGGCATGCGCTGCTCGGCGACGTGCGGGCCACGCAGGTCGTGGCGGGGCGTGCGGTCGAGGCGATGGACCGGGCGTCCGGAGCGGGTGACTCCGGGGACGACCCGGTGTGGATCCGGCACTTCGACCACGCGTATCTGGCCGATGAAATGGCGCATTGTCACCGGGACTTGGGGCAGGCCGACGCGGCGGCGCGCAGCGCTCAGGAGTCCCTGGACGGGCACCCGGAGACGCGGGCGCGGCGGCGGGCGATCGGCCTGGTGCTGCTTGCCACGGCGCAGGTGCAGCGGCGCGAGGTGGAACAGGCCTGCCACACGGGCCTGAAGGCCGTCGAACTCCTCGGCACGCTGCGGTCGAACCGCGGCGCGGAGTACCTGGAGGACTTCCAGGAGCGCCTTGAGCCCTACCGGGAAGAGCCGGTCGTACGGGAGTTCGGGGCGCGCCTCGACATCCAGGCGGCGTGAGAAACGGGCGGTGCCTCTCGCGGTGTGCCCCAGAACAGCGTCTGACAGGGAGGTTTTGTTACTGCGGACACCGAGTGGAGGGCGGCGTTCTGAGCTGCGTGGCAGAGGGATGTGGCGACCCGGTAGCGTGACCCGACGGTTCCGTAGGTCCCCCCAGGTGTAGGAGTCCCGGTGACGCAGCAGAGCGGTCAGGGCGCTGCTTCTTCCGATCCGCAGCAGCGGCCCGCCCACGAAGGCGTCGTGCTGCCCGCGGACGGCAGCGAGCCGCTGTTCCCCGGCACCGCGGGCAGGCACACCGCCCCGGCGGGCGGCAGCCCGTGGGGAGAGCCCTGGGGCCCCGAGTCCGCGGGCCCGCCCCCACCCGGCCAGGGCCAGGAATGGACCGCCCAGCCCCTCCCCCCGGAGGGCACCCCCTCGTACGACGCCCAGCAGCAGGGGCAGGGCGCAGGCCCCCAGCCCGGCTACGGCGCCCCCCAGCCCGGCTACGGCTACCCGCAGGCGGGCCCTGGCATCCCGCAGCCCGGCGCCGACGCCTCGCAGCCCGGCCAGGGTGCCCCGCAGCCGGGTTACGGCTTCCCGCAGTCGGGCCCCGGCGCCCAGCAGCCCGGATACGGCGCGCAGCAGCCCGGCGCCGATGCCTCGCAGCCCGGCTACGGCGGCCAGCAGTTCGGCCAGGGTGTCCCGCAGCACGGCCCCGGTGGCCAGCAGCCCGGCCAGGGTGCCCCGCAGTCGGGGTACGGCTTCCCGCAGTCAGGTCCCGGCGCCCAGCAGCTCGGATACGGCGCGCAGCAGCCCGGCGCCGATGCCTCGCAGCCCGGCCTCGGCGGCCAGCAGTTCGGCCAGGGCGCCCCGCAGCAGGGCCCCGGCGGCCAGCAGCTCGCTCCCGGCGCCCCGCAGCAGGGGTACGGCTTCCCGCAGGCGGGACCCGGAGTCCCGCCGCACGGAGCCAGCGGCCAGCAGCCCGGCGCCGATGCCTCGCAGCCCGGCTACGGCTACCCGCAGGCGGGCCCTGGCGTCCCCCAGTCCGGCCCCGGCGCCTTGCAGCCCGGCTCCGGCTTTCCGCAGTCACAGCCTGGCGCTCAGCAGCTCGGATCCGGCGCCCACCAGCCCGGTCCTGGTGACCCGCAGCTCGGCCCCGGCGGCCAGCAGCCCGCCCTCGGCGCCCCGCAGCCCGGCCCCGGCTTCCCGCAGGCAGGCCCCGGCACCCAGCAGCCCGGTTCCGGCGCCCACCAGCTCGGCCCCGGCGCCCACCAGCCCACCCCCGGCGGCCACCAGCCCGCCCTAGGCGCCCCCCAGCCCGGCTACGGCTACCCCCAGCCCGGCCCCGGCGCCCACCAGCCCGACCCGTACGGCCAGCCCGGTGGCCAGGCGCAGCCTCAGCCGCAGCACGGTCAGTCGTACGGAGCGCACGCCGCCCCGCAGGGGCAGGGCGCGTACGGGGCGCAGCAGGGGCACGGGGCCCACGCGGCGCCGCCTCAGTCGTCGGGGAGACATGGCGCGCCGCAGGCGGGGGAAGGTGCCCAGCACATACCTCCCGCGGGGGCCGCCCAGCCGCTGCCGCCCGCCGCAGGCGCCTCGCAGGGCATGCCGTTGCCGCCCGTCGCCGCGCCGGGAGCGCCCTCCGACAGCGATGCCACCCAGTACATCCCTCCCGTGCCCGCGAACCCGGGCGGGGACGAGGGAGCGACGCAGTACATACCTCCGGTGGGACCCGGCGCCCTGCCGCCCGAGGCTCCCGCCGCCGATGCCACGCAGTTCCTGGGCCGCACGCCCGGTGTGACGCCCGCGTCCGCGCCGACGTCCGACAGTGATCCCACCCAGTTCATCGCGCCCATTCCGGCAGGCCCCGTCACGCCGCCCGAACCGGCCGCCGCCCCCTACGGCATCCGCCCCGGCGCCCCCGGCGACCGGCAGCCGCCCGCCGAGTTCGACAGTCTCTTCCGCACCGAGTCGGAGGACGAGGGCCCGGCCGCGACCCAGCAGATGCCCCGCGTCCAGGCGCAGGGCCCGGGGGCGCCCGGACCCGTCCCCGCCCCCGAGCCCACGGGCGGCGGGCACGGCGGGGGCCGCCGCAGCCGCACCGGCTCGAAGGTGCCGCTGATCGCCGCCGTCGGCGTCGGCATCGCCCTGCTCGGCATCGGCGCGGGCGCCCTCCTCAGCTCCGGCGGCGGTGACGACGACGAGAAGGACGACGGCAAGCCCGTCTCCGCCTCGTCCGACCCCGACGAGCGGCCCTCGCCGACCGCCGACCCCGTCAAGGACCAGGCCGTCGCGCTGGACAAGCTGCTCGCCGACAGCAACAACAGCCGGGACGCGGTCATCGCCGCCGTACGCAACGTGGGCAAGTGCCAGAACCTCAGCCAGTCGGCGAAGGACCTGCGCGGCGCCGCCAAGCAGCGCAACGACCTCGTCACCCGGCTCGCCGGTCTGAAGGTCGACAAGCTGCCCGCCAACGACCAGCTGACGGCTTCCCTCAACAAGGCGTGGAAGGCCTCCGCCGCGGCCGACAACCACTACGCGGCGTGGGCGGACCAGGTGGCGGGCAAGAAGGGCTGCAAGAAGGGCCACGCCCGCAACACCCCGCAGGCCGCGGCGGGCAACAAGCAGAGCAACGTGGCGACCACCGCCAAGGAGCAGGCCGCGAACCACTGGAACGCGATCGCCCGGAAGTACACCCTGACCGAGCGCAACAGGACCCAGCTCTGAGGCGGCGCCCGGCGCGTACCCGTACGCGCTAAGCCGTCTGCTCCAGGGTCTTCTCCACGTTCACGAAGCCCTCGCGCGCCGGGACGAGCCGCCCGTCGCGCACCGTCTGGAACGTGACGCCCGAGTTGATCAGGCGCGGGAACTCGCTGGCCGCGAGCAGGTCCTCGAAGCGCCAGCTCAGCGTCGGCGTGAGGCCGCCCGTCCCGACCCGGAGGCCGCCGTCGAGGGCGCGGCGCAGGGTGCGGGACGACACCTCGCCGCCGTCGAGCGACTCGACGGCCTGCTTCAGGACGGTGTACGCGATCCACGTCGTCTGCACGCCCGCGTCCGCGGGGTCGACCCGGTTGTCGCCGAACGCCTGCTCGCGGATGACGTCCCGCATCCGGTCCCACCGGGCGTCGCCCGCCGCCGGGTACCAGCCGGTGACGTACGCGCCTTCGTAGGGGCCGTTCGCGCCGCCGGTGCGGTCTATCAGGGACTGGTCGACGCTGCCGAGCACCGAGGAGATGCGGACCGGCGGATAGTCGGCCCTGGTGCGCCGGAACGAGTCGTAGAACGTGTCCGTGCGCGCCCCGAGCGCGGCCGTCACACAGCCGTTCTGGGCGCCCGCGTCCTTCAGCGCCCGCTCCGCCTGCGGGGTGAGGTCGGTGCCGTCCTCGGGGGCGCGGATGTCGGAGACGGGCTTGTGGTGGCCGTCGGCGAGGCCCTGGTTGAGCAGCTTGGGCAGCTCGTCCCCGGCGAGGGTGTCGGGGCGGACGAGGGAGACCCGGTCGCAGCGGGCGGCGAGCTGGCGGCCGTTGCCCGCGAGGAGGGCGGGCTCGCCGCCGTTGACGGGGTAGGAGAGCGGGCTGCTGAACTCGTCGTCCGTGATGCCGTAGCCGCCGATGTAGGGGATGCCCGCGACTTCGAGCGGGCCGAGGAAGGAGCGGCCGTGCTGGCTGTACGCGCCGACGACCGCCACCACGTCGTTGTCGACCGCCTGCTGCGCGCACTCGGCGGCGCCCACCGGGTCGTTGTGGTCGTTGCAGGTGAGGACCTTCAGCTCGCGGCCGCCGAGGCCGCCGTGGGCGTTGACCCAGCGGGCATAGGCCTGCGCCATGGCGGGGACGCCGGGTTTGTTGGTGGCCTTGGTCTTCTCGGGGGCCCAGGTCATGACGGTGATGGGGTCGTCCCCGGAACCCCCCGTGGTTCCAGGGATGACCCCGCAACCGGATATCAGCGACGCACACGCCGCCACGGCGGCCGCCGAGAGCGCTGCGGATCGGGAGGGGCGGGGGAGGAAGGTGCGTCGCCAGCCGGTCATGTCCCTGCACGATTCCGTTGCGGGGCCAACCGCGGAGTGACTCGTACTCAACGGACAGTGACATGAAGGTGAACGGGCGGGGTCCGGTTCGCGTGCGCCGAGTGGGAACGTACGATCCATGACCGTGCAAGGTTCGGAGAACTCTTCCCGTCGCGGCCGTCGCTCCAGCACCATGGGTGGCATGCCGACCAACGACATGCCGTGGTGGCGCTGGCGCAGCAACGTGCGCTCGGCGCTGCACATGCTCTCCGACCCGGACTTCCAGCGTGCGTGCTGGCTCGCGGGACGCGAGGAGTACGGGGACGTGACCGACGCCGTGTACCGGCTGGTCGAGGACACGTGGCTGGACAACTGGTCCGCGGAGAAATACGTGGGGACGATCTTCCGGGACCCGCAGGAGGCGGCCCTCGTCGACTCGGCCGTGCTGAGGGTCCTGCGGATCATGCACGAGGTCGGGCCCGACGCGCTGGTCTCCGTCTATCTGGAGCACCCGGGGTGGCCCGAGGCGGTCCACGCGGCGCGCGACGCGCACGTGCGGCTGGCCGCGGGCGACGGGGAGGACCCGGACGTGCCGCCGCAGACGCTCGAGGTGCTGCGGATCCTGACCCGGTCCGCCTGACGGGACGATTGCCGTCGGCGGTGTCCGCTGTGGGAACCTTGGCCGCATGAACGAGCAGTCCGCCGCGCCCGCCGCCCCCGCTGAGCAGTACGTCCTCACCCTCTCGTGCCCCGACAAGCAGGGCATCGTGCACGCCGTGTCGAGCTACCTCTTCATGACCGGCTGCAACATCGAGGACAGCCAGCAGTTCGGCGATCACGACACCGGGCTGTTCTTCATGCGCGTCCACTTCTCGGCCGAGTCCCCGGTGACCGTCGACAAGCTGCGGGCGAGCTTCGCCGCGATCGGCGACTCCTTCCACATGGACTGGCAGATCAACCGCGCCGAGGACCGGATGCGTGTCGTCCTGCTGGTGTCGAAGTTCGGGCACTGCCTGAACGACCTGCTGTTCCGTTCCCGGATCGGCGCGCTGCCCGTGGAGATCGCCGCGGTCGTCTCCAACCACACGGACTTCGCCGAGCTCGTCGCCTCGTACGACATCCCCTTCCACCACATTCCGGTGAACAAGGAGAACAAGCCCGAGGCCGAGGCCCGGATGCTTGAGGTCGTGCGGTCGCTGGACGTGGAGCTCGTCGTCCTCGCCCGCTACATGCAGGTCCTCTCGGACGACCTGTGCAAGGAGCTCAGCGGGCGGATCATCAACATCCACCACTCCTTCCTGCCGAGCTTCAAGGGCGCGAAGCCGTACCACCAGGCGCACGCCCGTGGTGTGAAGCTGATCGGCGCGACCGCGCACTATGTGACGGCCGACCTCGACGAGGGCCCGATCATCGAGCAGGAGGTCGAGCGCGTCGGGCACGGCGTCACCCCCGACCAGCTGGTCGCGATCGGCCGTGACGTGGAGTGCCAGGCGCTGGCGCGGGCCGTGAAGTGGCACGCGGAGCGCCGGATCCTGCTGAACGGCAGCCGCACGGTCGTCTTCCCCTGAGGATCTCCTGAGACAGCTACATCCGGCTGAGCGAGGCCGCCGCGAACAGCACGTCGCGGATCGCCTCGCGGTCGCCGTCCTGGCCCGCGGCCGCCTCCTCCGGTGAGACGTGCCCGGCGGCGAGGCGGCAGAACTCGACGCCGTCCAGCGCCACATGGGCCACCTCGTGCTCCCGCGAACCGGTGGCCGCGGGGGAGTCGAGCGGGATGAGCCACTCGCCGCCGCCGAGCCCCTCGATCTCCAGGCGCAGGCTGCGGCCCGGCGCGCCCGCCGCGACCAGGCGGCGGGACGGGGTGGCGAGCCCGGCGCGGCGGCGCTCGGCGAGCGTGCCGGGGAGCAGCCGGGCGGCGAGGTCGATCATGCGGTGGAGGTGCCGGGGCGAGGGCGGCGCGTACGGATAGTCGACCGCGTCGGCGATGTCGCCCGCGTGGATCCAGCACTCGAAGGCGCGGTCCACCATCGAGTCCCGCAGCGGCAGCTCGATGGTCTGCCGCTGCCCGGCGTCGCCGGGGACGGCCACCGTGCCGTACGGCACCGGGAGGCGGCCGGTGCCGCCGCCGGAGCCCGCGGCCCCGGAGGTGCTCCCGGCCGTGAACGACACCGTGCGGATCAGCTCGTGCGTCTGCTCGCGCCAGGGGGCGCGCACCGCGCGCGTGGGCGGGAAGTGGGAGGCGCGCCAGTACGCCTCGGTGCGGTGGGCCGGGTCCTGGGCGACCCGGGAGTCCGGGCCGAGCGGGTCGTCGAGGCCGAGGGCGAGCCCGACCATCCCGTCGACCGCGATGAGGTGGGAGATGACCCCGGCCACCGTCGTCTTCCTGCTGACCGGTCCTTCGTCGTCGAACCAGCGCAGCCGCACCGGCGCGTGCCACTCCGCGTCGCCGATGTCCTGGAGGAGGGCGTCGAGGCGGGCGGTCTCCGCGTCGTAGGGCACGGCCCACTCGGGCACCGGGATGCGCGGCGGGCGGCGGCCGAGGCAGCTCTCCAGGACGCGGGTGCGCAGACCGGGGTCGAGGTCGAGGCTCTCCTCGGGGTGCAGCAGGCCGACGGCGTCGCGCAGCCGGAGGGCTTCTTCCGCGCACGGGCCGCAGCCGCCGAGGTGCTCCTCGACGGCCATGGCCTCCTCCGCGGAGCAGGCGGCGAGCGCCCAGGCGCCGAGCAGGGACTTGAGGACGCGGTGCTCCAGGACGAGGGGCGCGGGCGGCGGCGCCGGGTCGGGCAGGGTCTGTCCGGTGTCCTCCACGGAGGAGCGCGGCAGCGGTATGCGCGGCGCGGTGCCGCCCGGGTGGTCGGGGTGCTCCGGCTCGTCGTGCGGCTCGGGGCGGTCGGAGCCGGTCACAGCGCCGCTCCGGGGCCGGGCGACGTGTCGTGGGTGCGGCCTGAGGGCGGGGCGCCGGTGTCGTTGGCCGTGGACAGGAGCTGCAGGCCGAGGCGGAGTCTGCGGCGGGCCTCGTCCTCGGTGACGCCGAGGTCGACGGCCGTCTGGCGGTAGTCGCGCCGCTGGAAGTAGGCCAGCTCAAGGGCGGCGCGCAGCGGGGTGGGCATGGCCGTGACGATGTAGTCCGCGCGGGCGGCGGCGGAGGCGCGGCGGACCTTGCGCTCCAGGTCCTCCGTGGTGCCCTCGCCGCCGAGGGCGAGGGCGGCGGACTCGGTCTGGCGGAGCCTGCGGACGGCCCGCTGGTGCGTGAGGGTGGCGATCCAGGAGCGGAGCGGGCCCTGCCGTGGGTCGTACGCGTCGGGGTTCTCCCAGACGTGGCTGAAGACCTCGCGGGTGATGCGGTCGGCGGCGCTCTCGTCGCCCAGGACGCGGTGGGCCAGGCCGTGCACGAGTGAGGCGAAGCGGTCGTACAGCTCTCCCAGCGCGGCGGCCTCGCCGTGCGCGAGGCGCTGTTGCATGCGGCGGTCCCAGCGCCGCGGCGCGTCCTTCGGCATGCGGCCCCCTCGTGCGCTTGCCTTGTCCTGCATCTGCCCGTGCTGCCTACTCGAACGGTACTTCGGGTTCCCTCCCTCCCTCGAATGTAGTCGGCGCCGCTGATGGAGCACTCCTGTTTGGGGCAAACCCCGCTCCTCGGCGGAGGCCGGATGATATTGACGGTGGCCTGCTGGTGTTTCATGGGAGACAGGTGGGGCAGCCGAAGCTGAACGAAACGTAAGGACTGCTTCCGGATCACCCCGCAGGCGCGGGGCAGGCAACGGCGAGCGAGAGGCGTGACGCGTGACGCTCAAGGTGACCGTGGGCGAGCAGGACGGCTGGGCCGTCCTGTGCGTCTCAGGAGAGATGGATCTGCTGACCTCACCCGTGCTGCGCCAGCGCGTGCACGACGCCGTCGCCGACGGCCGCCGCCGTATCGTGCTCGACCTCTCCGAAGTGCTGTTCTGCGACTCCAGCGGCGTCGGCGTGCTGATCGCCACGCGCCGTCTCATCCGCTCCTTCCAGGGCCATTTGCGGCTGATACTGCCCGCCAAGGGCGCCGAGGACGGCTCGCACGTGAACCGGGTCCTCGCGGCGCTCGGCGTGCGCCGCCTCTTCGAGGTCTTCCCGGACGTGCATGCCGCGCTGGACGACGAGGCGGTCCCGCTCTCCGCCTAGGGACCGCCCTGGCCGGGCCCGCTGTTCCCTAGCCCACATGACGCTTCGCCGTGGCCACGAAGGAGTTGATGGCCTCGCGCGAGACGCGGCGCCGCTCGGCGAGCTCGTCGCGGTCGTCGGCCCTGCGCAGATCGGCGACGTGGTCGAGGGTCTCCCACGCGAGCCGCACCAGTTCCTCGTCGTTCGAGAGCAACTGCACGCGGAACAGCGCCTCCTGGGCCTCGGACCGCATCTCGTACGAACGGAAGCGCGACTCCTCGCTCTCCTCGTGCCGGTTCGCCGCGCTGCTGAACCAGCGGTCGACCAGTATCCGCCGGTAGTTGACCAGCGCCCCGGCATACGCGATGTACGCGTCGATCCGCTCCTGCCGCAGCTTCTCGCCGCGCGTGAACCGCTCCGTGCGCTCGATCGCCCTCCGCTGGAAGGAGTGGGTGAGCCCCGCACCCAGGAGAGTTCCCAACACCGCTATGACGCTCGCCGCTACCGCTTCCACGCAGCACAGTGGAGCACATCACACCTGTGGAACACCCTTGTCCCGGAATTCCCGCGGTCTTGACACAAGCGCCGCTTTCCCGCCTCCGGGAGGCCATCACCACGTACGCTCGCAGCTGGGGAAACACCCCCGGAGCATGCACCCAACCGCGGAAGTGAGGCGGCCCGAAGATCATGGACAGTGCCGAGTACGAGCGTAGGATCGCGGCCCGGTTCGCCACCTTCGACCAGGACGGCAACGGCTACATCTCCCGTGAGGACTTCAGCACGGCGGCGGCCGCCCTGTGCACGGAGTTCGGCGCCACGGCGCGGTCCGAGAAGGGCCAGGCCCTCTACATCGGGGCCGAGGCGTTCTGGCAGGGCATGGCGGGGATCGCGGACCGGGACGGGGACCAGCGGATCACCCGCGACGAGTTCGTGGGCGGCGCGGTGAAGCGGCTGCGGGACAACCCCGAGCGGTTCGCCGAGATCGCGCGGCCGTTCCTGCACGCGGTGATCGGCGTCGCCGGTGCCGACGCCACCGTGTCCCCGGCCGACGCCGGGCGCGCGCTCAAGGCCCTCGGCGTGCCCGAGGACATCGCGGCAGGGGTGGCCGCCGCGCTGGACGCGGACGGCGACGGCCGCGTCTCGGAGCAGGAGATCGTGACGGCCTTCGCGCAGTACTTCACCGTTCCCGAGTAGCGGCAGGCACTCGCGCGCGGTCCCGGGTGCGGCGGGTCAGCTTCCTGAGAAGCGCTCCCGCAGCTTGTACTTGAGGACCTTGCGCAGTGTCTCGTTGCGGGGAAGCGCCTCGACCAGTTCGAGCTGTTCCGGCAGCTTGTAGGTGGCGAGGCCTTCCCCGCGCAGATACGAGGTGACCGCCGCCAGCGTCAACTCGCCGGTTCCCGCGCGCTGTTCGACGACCGCGCAGACGCGTTCGCCGCGTTCGGGGTCGGGCAGGCCGACGACCGCCGCCTCGCCCACGGCCGGGTGCTGGTGGAGCAGATCCTCGATCTCCTTGGCGGAGATGTTCTCGCCCTTGCGGATGATGATGTCCTTCGCGCGCCCGGTGAGGACCAGATGGCCGGTCTTCCTGAGGTGGCCGAGGTCCCCGGTGATCAGGAACCCGGCGGCGTCGAAGACGTCCGCGCTCTGCGCCGGGTCCAGATAGCCCCGGCAGACGGCCTCCCCGCGCAGCCGCACCTCGCCGTCCGTGTCGGGCGGCAGCTCGTTGCCGTCCGCGTCCGTGATGCGGATCTCCATGCCCTCCGGGGGCAGGCCCTCCGTCGTCGCGAGGTTCTCCGCGGTGTCGTCGGGGGCGCCCATGGTGATCATCGGCACCTCGGTCATGCCGTACCCGTGGGTGAGCTGACAGCCCATCTCGCGCACCACCGCGTGGTAGACCTCGGGCGGCTTGGGCGCCCCGCCGCCCGCGAGGAGGCGCAGGGTCGGGATGAGCCGCTGTCCCTCGGGCAGCTGGCGCTGCTCGGTGAGGAACATCGAGTAGAAGGCCGTCGACCCGCCCGCCACGGTCACGCCGTGCCGCCGGTAGCCGTCCAGCGATGCGGGCAGCGCGAAGTGCTCGAACATCACGGCGGGGAAGCCGTAGAGCAGCAGCATCACGGTGTAGTCGGGCCCGGCGATGTGGGCGAAGGGGAACGCCATCGAGCCGACGTCCGACTCCTTCAGGTGCAGGGCGTGGGCCAGGCAGGAGCCGCCCGCGATCAGTGAACGGTCCGTGTGCAGGACGCCCTTGGGGTCGGAGGTGGTGCCCGAGGTCCAGTAGATCCACCGCACCGCCGTGCCGTCGGCGGGCGGCGGGGGCAGCACGGCCGGGTCGGCCTCGGGCAGCGCCGCGTACGCCTCGAAGACCTCGACCGGTGCGCCCTCGCGCTCCGCGCCGAGCCGGTGCGCCATCTCCGTGTGGTCGAAGCCGCGCCAGACGCCCGGCACGGCGAAGAACTCCGCCTTCGACTCCCGCAGCGCGAAGCCGACTTCGCGGTCGCGGTGGAAGGGGATCAGGGGCGACTGGACGGCGCCGATGCGGGCGAGCGCGAAGGAGAGCAGGGCCGTCTCGATGCGGGTGGGCAGCTGCCAGGCGACGACCGTGCCGGGGCGCACCCCGCGCTCGTACAGCCCGGCGGCGACCCGCTCGGCGCGGTCCCGCAGCTGGCCGAAGGTGAGCGTGCGGTCGGCTGAGGGTTCGGCGGCGGCCTGGACGAGGACGGGCCTGTCGGGGGTGAGGTCGGCGCGGCGCGCGATCAGTTCCCAGAGGGTGCGGGACTCGCCCAGTTCGTACGCGGTCTCGTTCACCGAGGTCCTCATGCGATCCCCTCCCGGCCCCGAAGGCTGAACTGACGGTCAGTCAGATCGTGCCGAGAGCGTAAGCCCCGGCGCCTTGTCGGTCCAGGGGTGCGGGGCTAGCCTGCCGCCTGACGGGTCATCAGATATGACGACCGAGGCCGGAGGGGACGCACCGCATGGACCTCACGTACACCGACGAGGAGGAAGCCTTCCGGGCCGGGCTGCGCGACTGGCTCTCGGACGTGCTCCCGAAGCTCCCCGCCAAGCCGTCGCCCCAGGACTGGCCGGGGCGGCGCGCCTACGACACCGCGTGGCAGCGCCTGCTGTACGACGCGGGCTACGGCGAGGTGCACTGGGACGCCTCCCCGACGCAGCGGCTCATCTTCCTGGAGGAGACGGAGAAGGCGGGCGCACCCTACGTAGGGGCCAACTTCGTGGGTCTGCTGCACGCGGGCCCGACCGTCGCCTCCGAGGGCACACCGGAGCAGCGGGAGCGGTGGCTGCCGCCTGTCCTGCGCGGCGACGAGGTGTGGTGCCAGGGATTCAGCGAGCCCGACGCCGGATCCGACCTCGCGTCGCTGCGCACGCGCGCGTGGCGGGACGGCGACGACTACGTAGTGAGCGGGTCCAAGATCTGGACCTCCCACGCGGAGGTCGCCGACTGGTGCGAGCTCCTGGTGCGCACGACACCGGTCAGCGACGCCGTGCCCAAGCACCGGGGCATCACCTGGCTCGCGATGCCGATGGACGCCCCCGGGATCACCGTGCGTCCGCTGCGCACGCTCGCGGGGTCCACGGAGTTCGCGGAGATGTTCCTGGACGAGGTGCGGGTCCCGGTCGCGAACCGGGTCGGCGAGGAGAACGACGGCTGGCGCGTGACGATGGTGACCCTGTCGTACGAGCGGGGCACCGCCTTCGTGGGGGAGGTGGTGGCCTGCCGCCGGGTCCTCGGCGAGCTGGCCCGCGAGGCCCGCGGGAACGGCCGCTGGGACGACCCGGCGCTGCGGCGCAGGCTCGGGCGGCTGAGCGCCGAGTTCTCGGCGCTGTGGCGGCTCACGCAGTGGAACGTGAGCGAGGCGCAGCGCACGGGCGGCGTTCCCGGAGTGGGCGGCTCGGTCTTCAAGCTGCGCTACTCGCACGCGCGGCAGGAGCTGTACGACGCCGCCGCCGAGGTACTCGGCGCGGGCTCCCTCGACCTCGCCCACGAGTGGACCCTCGACCGCCTCTCCTCGCTCTCGTACACGATCGCCGCGGGGACCTCGCAGATCCAGCAGAACATCGTGGCCGAGCGCATCCTCGGCCTTCCGAAGGGGCGGTGAGGGGGCCGGATGGACTTCCAACTCGACGAGGATCAGGTGGCTTTGAAGGCCGCGATGCGGCAACTCCTGGAGGGTCGTTTCACGCTGAGTGACGCCACGGACCGCGTCGACCGGACCCTGTGGCGCGAACTGGGGGACGCGGGGTTCTTCTCGCTCGCGCTGCCCGAGGCGGAGGGCGGGGTTGGACTGGGGCTGCCGGAGGCCGTGTTGGTCTTCGAGGAGGCGGGGCGCGTGCTGCTGCCGGGGCCCGCCGTGGCGTCGTTCCTCGCGGCGGGCGTCGTCCCGGGCGCCGCGACCGGGGAGGCCGTGGTGACCGCCGTGGACGGCTCCCTGGTGCCCTGGCTGGCGGAGGCGGACGTGGTGCAGGGCGACGTGTCCGGCGCGGTCCCCCTGCGGTCCGTGGACCCGCTGACGCCGCTGCACCGGGTGCCGGACGCCGGCAGCCTCGACCGGGGCGCCCTTCTCTACGCGGCGGAGCAGCTCGGCAGCGCCACGCGCACCTGCGAGTCGGCCGTCCAATACGCACACCGACGCGAGCAGTTCGGGCAGCCGATCGGCGCGTTCCAGGCGGTGAAGCACCTCTGCGCACAGATGCTCGTACGCGCCGAGCTGGCCCGCAGCGCCGTGTACGCGGCGGCCGTCACCGGGGACCGGCTCGACGCCTCGGCCGCGAAGCTGCTGGCCGACGACGCGGCCGTGCGCAATGCCAGGGACTGCCTCCAGGTGCACGGCGGCATGGGGTTCACCTGGGAGTCCGATGTGCATCTGCACCTCAAGCGGGCCTGGGTGCGGGCCGAGCTCGGCCGGTCGGCGCGGGCCGCGGAGGACGAGCTCGCCGAGGCGCTCTGAAAAATTGGTCTGTCCGATATCGTGTGCTTTGCACCTTGTTTCGCGGGTCTCACCCCACCCGGGTGGAGACTACTCAGCGTCGATATCGGGTTGTGTCCTACGCGTGACTCGTCACGGCACGGAGTCGGTGTCCGGCTCGGGTACCTTGTGTGAGATGCGAGTGGTTCTGAGGCCGAGCCATGCCGGTGTTGCCCATGTGGTGGCGCCGGGCGCGGCGATGCGTGCCGCTGGCAGCGCAGGGCGGGGCTCCGCCGCCGCCTGTTCGACCCCCCACAGTGTGCGTCGCACAGTATGCAGCACGCGTACTCCTTCGCGCTGGAATATGCCCGAAGCGCTTGTTGGGGTGACTGAACGTCAATCATGCTGTCTCCCAAGGGGATCACGTTCGGTGACCCTGTGGAGTCGCGAGGCGATGTGTCCGCCGGTTCGGATGGTGTGAGCGGTGCAGGTGCTTCAAGTTCAGCTGGAGGTCGGGGCCGACCCCGCCGAGGTGGGGCGGGCCAGGCGATGGGCTCGTTCCAGGCTCGCGGGCTCCGGGATAGAGGCCGATGAGCCGGTGGCCGAGACGCTGATCCTGCTGATCTCGGAACTCGTCACCAACGCCGTTGTGCACACGGGCTGTCCGGCCGTGCTGCGCATGCTGCTCCCCGGCGTCCCGGCCGACGCCCCGGGACCGGGGACGGTCCGGGTCGAGGTGGCCGACCGCAGCGCCCGCCCGCCCGCGCAGCGGCACGCCGACGGCGACGACACCAACGGCCGCGGCCTGGAGCTCGTCGACGGCCTCGCGGACCGCTGGGGCTGGCAGCCGGAGGGTGCGGGCAAGAGCATCTGGTGCGAGGTCGACCGGTGCGAGTCCGGCGTCGCGGCGGTGGAGTTCGAGGGCACGACCCACGACGGGAAGGCCTACGACGCGGCCTGCGCCCCGATGCCCCACGGCCCGGGCTACGGACCGGCACACGACTTCACGTACGGGCCGATGGCCTGCGACGCGACGCCCCACGGCGTGACGGCGTGCGACGGGGCCGCGTACGACAGGGCGGTCCGTAACCGGGCGGCCTTCGGTGACGTCGACCTGGCCTACGAAACGGTGTGACCGTGCGTACGTGCGTGCCGTACGTGCCGTACGACGTTCCCTGAGCCCGCGTGCGCCGTCTCGTGCCGCGGTGCGCGCACCCGTGCGCGGGTGCGGCAAAAGGGGTGTACTTCGCTTATCTCCGACGCGGTGTTGACGTGACGTGTCCGAATGATCACGCTTGTGTGCAGCGATTCGCCGCGAGGGGACGCCGAGGGCTCGCAGTCGTCAGGACGGAATGGTCGTCATGGCGGCATGACGGGTCCTTGACGAAGTGTGGGTCGTGCTCACGGCAGCACCCCCTTCGTGGCGGCATGGCGCGGGGCGGGGTGGGTGCCGGACCGGACGGCGGCGTGCGCGGTGGCGCGCTCGGGGCGTAAGCCGACGCGCCGCCTTCCGCGTGGGGGTCACAGGATGGCGACCGGCGCCACGGGGGTTCCCGTCCCGCCGATGAACGGTTCCGGCATCGCGGACAGCAGGAACGCATGGCGGGAAACTTCTGCACAGGCTGTGGACAACTCTTCGAGATTCCAGTTCTGGCCCTGGATCATCCCCATTTCGACCAGATGCAGCGCGTGCACGGGCAGCCACAGGTTCTCGATCTCCGGCGGGAAGATCTCGAAGGTCAGGGTGTCGTTCGCGACCGCCGCGACGTCCCGCGCGTGGAACCACTCGGGCGTGCGCACCGAGAGGCCGGGCGACGGATAGCCGTACGCGTGCTTGTCGCCCGCGAGATAGACCTGGATCTGCCCCGTGCGCACCAGCACGATGTCGCCCGCGCGCACCGTGACACGCCCGAACTCCGCCGCCTCGTCGAGGTCTTCGGGCGTGACCGCGTGGTCGCCCGGCAGCCGGTCGAGCCCCTTGGCGCGCGCCACGTCCAGGAGGACGCCGCGCGAGACGACGTGCCGCGCCTTGTCGATGCCGCTGAACCGTGCGCCCGTGTGGGCCGTGATGCTGTCCGCGGGGCGGCCGTTGTAGATCATCCCCGAGTGGGAGGCGTGCGTCAGGGCGTCCCAGTGGGTCGCCGTCTGCAGTCCCATCGTCACCGCGTCGTCGCTGGTGGCGACCGTGCCGGGGCCGAACAGCTCCTGGTTGATCTGCACCATGGTGTGCAGCGGATTGATGCGGCCCGGGATCATCCCCGTCTGGACGCCGTCCTCCTTGAGGGGGAGTGCCAGCGGGATGCGGTGGCCCGAGCGGATCTCGGTGGCGGCGGCGCGGACGGTCTCGTCTGTGACGAGGTTGAGGGTGCCGGTTTCGTCGTCCGGTCCCCAACGGCCCCAGTTTCGGACGCGTTTGGCTATGTCGTGGAACTCGGGAGGGAGGGTTGGGGGTGAGGGGGTTGCGTTGGGTGACATGGTCTGGGGCCTCCGCGGGGGTTGTCTTTCGGTATCTGACGGGTCATAGAATCTCACGGTCCGTCAGAAACCGCGGGAAGGGGCCGGACGTGGGGAACTTCTTGGCAGGCAAGGTGGTGGCCGTGACCGGCGCCGGGCGCGGCATCGGCAGGGCCGTCGCGCTCGCCGCGGCGGCCGAGGGGGCGAAGGTCGTCGTCAACGACTACGGCGTCTCCATGGAGGGCGGTGAGCCCGCCAGCGAGATAGCCGACGCCGTGGTGAAGGAGATCCAGGCCGCGGGCGGCGAGGCCGTCGCCGTCGCGGACGACATCTCGACCATGGCGGGCGGCCAGCGCATCGTCGACGTGGCGCTCGCCGAGTACGGGCGGGTGGACGGAGTGGTGTGCGTCGCCGGGATCCTGCGCGAGCGGATGCTGTTCAACATGTCCGAGGAGGAGTGGGACCCGGTGGTCGCCACCCACCTGAAGGGCACCTTCACCGTCTTCCGTGCCGCGTCGGCGGTGATGCGGAAGCAGGGGTCGGGCACCTTGATCGGGTTCACCAGCGGCAACCACCAGGGGTCCGTGGCGCAGGCCAACTACAGCGCGGCGAAGGGCGGGATCATCTCGCTGGTGCGGAGCGCGGCGCTGGGCCTGAACAAGTACGGGGTGACCGCCAATGCGGTGGCGCCCGTCGCGCGGACGAGGATGTCGGCGAACGTGCCCATGGAGCTGAAGGAGATCGGGGAGCCGGAGGACGTCGCCGCGCTCGTCGTCTACCTGCTGAGCGACCGGGCCCGCGAGGAGAAGATCACCGGGCAGGTCTACACGATCGCCGGACCCAAGATCGCCGTGTGGGCACAGCCGCGCGAGCTGCGGGCGGGGTACGCGGACGGGGCCTGGACCCCCGAAAAGATCGCCGACTTCCTGCCGGGGACGGTGGGGACCGATCCGATGCCGTTGCTGGCGCAGCTGGAGGCGATGGCCAAGGCGGCGGCCGACAAAGAACGTCCGAACGCGTAGGCGGGGGCGGGGCGGTGGAGTTCGGCTTCGGACCCGAGGACGAGGAGTTCCGCGCCGAGGCGCGGGGCTGGCTCGCCGAGCACCTCACCGGTGAGTTCGCCGGTGCGGTGGGGCGGGGCGGGCCCGGCAGTGAGCATGAAGGTGGGGCTCAGCGGCGGGCCTGGGAGCGGGAGCTGGGGCGTGGGGGGTGGATCGGGCTCGGGTGGGGCTCCGGTGCGTATGGCAATCGGCAGGCCACGTTGACCCAGCAGGTTGTCTGGGCCGAGGAGTACGCGCGCGTGCGGGCCCCTGGGCGCTACGGGCACATCGGGGAGAACCTGCTCGCGCCGACCCTCCTCGCGTACGGGAGTCAGGAGCAGCGGGACGAGTTCCTGCCCGCGATCGCCCGTGGGGAGGCGCTGTGGTGCCAGGGGTACAGCGAGCCCGGGGCCGGGTCCGATCTGGCGGGGGTGCGGACGCGGGCCGAGCGGGACGAGCGAGTTGAGCGAGTTGAGCGGGTCGAGCGGGACGGTGCGGGGGACTTCCGTGTGACCGGGCAGAAGGTCTGGACTTCGTTGGCGCATGAGGCCGATTGGTGTTTTGTGCTGGCGCGTACGGGGGGTGGGGAGCGGCCTCATGAGGGGTTGTCTTTCCTGCTCGTGGACATGGATCAGCCGGGGCGCATCGAGGTCAGGCCCATTCGGCAGCTGACCGGGACCAGTGAGTTCAACGAGGTCTTCTTCGACGGTGCACGCGCGCGTGCGGCCCATGTCGTGGGTGGCGTCGGGAACGGGTGGCGCGTCGCCATGGGGCTCCTCGGCTTCGAGCGGGGCGTGTCCACGCTGGTGCAGCAGATCGGCTTCGCGGAGGAGCTGGGCGGGGTCGTGCGGGAGGCCGTGGCGGGTGGGGCGGTCGATGACCCTGTGGTGCGGGAGCGGTTGGTGCGGCAGTGGAGTGAGTTGCGGGTGATGCGGTGGAACGCGTTGCGGATGTTGGGGGGTGCGGGTGCGGGTGCGGGTGCGTCGGGTGGGGGTGGGAGTGCGGGTGCGGGGGGCTCTGGGGGTGGGGAGCCCAGTGTGGCCAAGTTGCTTTGGGGGCGGTGGCATCAGCGGCTTGGGGAGTTGGCTATGGCTGTGCGGGGGGCCTCTGCTGCCGTGGGGCCGGGGGATTGGTGTGTCGATGCGCCGTATGAACTCGATGCTTTCCAGCGGCTGTTCCTGTTCAGTCGTGCCGACACGATCTACGGCGGTTCGGACGAAGTGCAGCGGAACATCATCGCCGAGCGGGTGCTCGGTCTGCCTAGAGAGGCCAAGGGGCCTCGGTGAGGGGTGTGCGTGATGAGGGGCGTTGTCTTCGACGGGGCGCGGGTCGAGGTCGTCGACGATCTGGAGATACGTGATCCGGGGCCCGGGGAGGTCCTCGTCGCGGTCGCGGCGGCCGGGCTGTGTCACAGCGACCTGTCGGTGATCGACGGGACCATTCCGTTTCCGCCGCCGGTGGTGCTCGGGCACGAGGGGGCGGGGGTCGTCGAGGCGGTGGGGGCGGGGGTGGTGCATGTGGCGCCCAGGGATCATGTGGCGCTCTCCACCATTGCCAACTGTGGTGCCTGCGGGGAGTGTCACCGGGGGCGGCCGACCATGTGCCGGAAGGCGATCGGGGCGCCGGACCAGCCGTTTTCGCGCGGCGGGAAGCCGGTGTATCAGTTCGCGGCGAACTCTTCGTTCGCGGAGCGCACGATCGTCAAGGGCGTGCAGGCCGTGAAGATCCCGGACGACATTCCGCTGACGTCCGCGGCGCTGATCGGGTGCGCGGTGGTGACGGGGGTGGGTGCCGCTCTCAACCGGGCCAAGGTCGACCGGGGCGACTCGGTGGTGGTGATCGGTACGGGTGGGATCGGGCTCAATGTGCTGCAGGGGGCGCGGATCGCGGGGGCGGGGGTGGTGGTCGCGGTCGACGCGAATCCGGAGAAGGAGGCGGTGGCGCGGCGGTTCGGGGCGACGCACTTCTTCCGGTCCACGGAGGGGGTGCGGGACGTGCTGCCCCAGGGGGCGGACCACGCCTTCGAGTGTGTGGGGCGGGTCGAGCTGGTGCGGGAGGCGGTGGAGCTGCTGGACCGGCATGGGCAGGCCGTGCTGCTGGGGATGCCGGGGGCTTCGGCGGAGGCGTCGTTCGTGGTCGCGTCGATGTTCCTGGACAAGTCGATTCTTGGCTGTAGGTACGGGAGTTCGCGGCCGCAGCGGGATTTCGCGTTGTACGCGGAGTTGTACCGGAGTGGGCGGCTGCTGCTGGACGAGCTGGTGACGGCTACGTATCCGGTGGAGGACTTCGGGGTGGCTGTGGCGGATGCGGAGGCGGGGCGGGTGGCGCGGGGGGTTTTGACGTTCTGAGGGGGCTGGTGGGGGGCCTTGGGTGGGGTGCGCCTGGGGCGCCTGGGGTTCTGTTGTGGGTGCGGGGACGTGGGGGTATGTACGTACTCGCTATCCCTGCGCCGCGTCTGATGAGCTTCTGGCTGTCAGGGTGTGCTCGGTGCTCCGTGCGCACATACCCCCACGTCCCCTCCCGTCTCGTACGCGGCTGCCGCCCGGCGGGGGTGGTGCCCTCGGCTGGGGGCGCGCTTAGGTCGTGGTGACGTTGCGGAACGTGCGGCGGTAGGCCGTGGGGGTGACCCCGAGTGCGGCCTGTAGGTGCTGTCGCATCGACTGGGCCGTGCCGAAGCCCGCGTCCCCGGCCACCTGGTCGACGGAGAGGTCGGTGGATTCCAGGAGGTGGCGTGCCCGCTCCACGCGCTGCTGTGTCAGCCACTGGCCGGGGCTGACGCCTACCTCCTCGCGGAACCGCCGGGTGAAGGTGCGGACCGACATCGACTCCTGCGCGGCCATGTCGCGCAGCTGCAGCGGTCGGTCCAGGCGGCCCAGGGCCCAGGCGCGGGCCGTCCTCGTCGTGGCCAGCTGCGGTTCGGGCAGGGGGCGTTGGATGTACTGGGCCTGGCCGCCGTCGCGGTGGGGCGGTACGACGGTGCGGCGGGCCACCTCGTTGGCGACGGCGGTGCCGTGGTCGCGGCGTACGACATGGAGGCAGAGGTCGATGCCCGCGGCCACGCCCGCCGACGTGAGGACGTCGCCGTCGTCGATGAACAGCACGTCCGCGTCCACCTCGACCCGGGGGAAGAGCTGCTGGAAGTGCTCGGCGGACGACCAGTGCGTGGTGGCGGGGCGGCCGTCCAGGAGGCCCGCGGCGGCCAGGACGTAACCGCCCGTGCAGATGGCCACCAGTCGCGTGCCCGGCCTGATGTGGGCCAGGGCGGCGGCCAGTTCGCCGGTGAGGCGGCCCTCCTCGTACACCGGGCCCAGTTCGTACGACGCCGGGATCACGACCGTGTCCGCGGTGGCCAGCGCCTCGGGGCCGTGCTCGACCAGGATCGCGAAGTCGGCGTCCGTGCGGACGGGGCCCGGCGGGCGGATCGAGCAGGTCACCACCTCGTACAGGTGCCGCATCTCCGGTGTGCGGGCGCCCTTGAAGATGCGTTGCGGGATGCCCAGCTCGAAGGGGATCACGCCGTCCAGGGCCAGGACGACGATGCGGTGGCGTCGGGCGGGTGCGGGTGCGGGTGCGGGTGTGGGTGTGGGTGTGGGTGTGGGTGCGGTGGCGGAGGCGGAGGCGGTGGCGGAGGCGGAGGCGGAGGCGGAGGCGGAGGGCGTGGCCGGGGTGGGCATGGCTCGATCCTAGCGAATGCTGTCCCTCGGGCCACTCGTCCGGGGCGGGCCATTTTTCGATCCTTTATGACGTGACCCAGACAACCGAGACGTCCACGCGGAGCTCCTCCCCGCCGGGCGCGACCAGGCGCCGTACTCCTCGTATCCACCGCGCGTGGTTCGTCGCCGCCGTCACCTTCGTGACGATCATCGGCGCGGCCGCGTTCCGCTCGCTCCCCGGTCTGCTCTTCGACCCGCTGAAGGAGGACTTCGGCTGGTCCCGCGGCACCGTCGGACTCGCGGTCTCCGTCAATCTCGCGCTGTACGGTCTGACCGCGCCGTTCGCCGCCGCGCTCATGGACCGCTTCGGCATCCGGAGGATCGTCGCGGTCGCGCTGGTCGTGATCGCCTGCGGCTCCGGGCTGACCGTGTGGATGGACTCCGCCTGGCAGCTGTTGTTGTGCTGGGGGCTGCTCGTCGGGCTGGGGTCGGGGTCGATGGCTCTCGCCTTCGCCGCCACCGTCACCAACCGGTGGTTCACCGAGCGGCGCGGGCTCGTCAGCGGCATCCTCACCGCGGCGTCCGCGTCGGGGCAGTTGGTCTTCCTGCCGCTGCTCTCCTGGATCGTCGAGACGTACAAGTGGCGACCCGCCGCCGTCACCGTCGCCCTCGCGGCCCTCGCGGTCGTCCCCTTCGTCTGGCTGCTGCTGCGGGACCACCCGGCCGACGTCGGTCTGAAGCCCTATGGGTCGAAGGAGTTCGTCGAGAAGCCGCCGCCCGTCCCTGGTGCTGCGCGGCGTGCGATCACCGTGTTGCTCAAGGCCGTTCGAACCGGGCCCTTCTGGCTGCTCGCGGGGTCCTTCGCCATCTGTGGCGCCTCGACGAACGGGCTCATCCAGACCCACTTCGTGCCCGCCGCGCACGACCACGGCATGGGCGTGCGGGCCGCCGCCTCGCTGCTCGCCGTCATCGGGATCTTCGACATCGTCGGGACGGTCGCGTCGGGCTGGTTCACGGACCGCTTCGACTCGCGGCGCCTGCTCGCCGTGTACTACGCACTGCGCGGCGTCTCGCTGCTCTTCCTGCCGATGCTGCTTGCGCCGGACGTCCGGCCGCCGATGATCTTCTTCATCGTCTTCTACGGCCTGGACTGGGTGGCGACCGTCCCGCCCACCCTGGCCCTCTGCCGCGAGCAGTACGGCGACGACAGCGCCATCGTCTTCGGCTGGGTGCTGGCCTCGCACCAGGTGGGCGCCGGGCTCGTCGCGTTCCTGGGTGGCGTGGTGCGGGACGCCTTCGGGTCGTACGACGTGATCTGGTACGCCTCGGGCGCGCTCTGCGCGGCTGCCGCGCTGATGGTGCTGGTGATCCGGCGGAGCGGTCCGGTGCCCGCGGCGGTTGCCGTCAGCGGGTGAAGCGGCCGAACGTGCCCCGGTGGAACAGAAGGGGATCGGCGTCGTCCGCGGTCGCGCCCAGCGCGTCCACCCGGCCGACCACGATGAGGTGGTCGCCGCCGGTGTGCACGGCCTGGATCGTGCAGTCGACCCAGGCCGGTGCCCCGGCCAGGCGCGGCGATCCGGACACCGGCGCCGCGTCGTACGCCACCCCGGCGAACTTGTCGGCGCCGCTGACCGCGAAGCCGCGGCACAGCTCGCCCTGGTCGGCGCCCAGGATGTTGACGCAGAAGACGCCCGCGCGCGCGATGCGCGGCCACGTCGTCGACGTACGCGCCACCATGAACGACACCAGGGGCGGGTCCAGGGAGAGCGACGCGAAGGACTGGCAGGCGAAGCCCGCGGGCCCGCCGTCCTCGTCGGGCGGGGAAGTGATCACGGTGACGCCCGTCGCGAAGTTGCCGAGCACGCGCCGGAACTCGCCCCGGTCGAGCGGCGCCCGCTCGTCGTCGCCGACGGCCCGCAGCTGAGGGCGCGGTAGAGCTACGACGGGTGCCGTGGTGGTGCGGGCCCCGACCGACCTGAGGTATCGAACGGCGGTGGCCGCCATCCCTGCGTGTCCCATCACATCGACCATTGAAGCTGACGGGGCGTCAGATGTGAAGGGCGTGGCCGAAACGCTGCTGACTCACACGTATCTTCAGCCCCATGAGGTACGGGGAGACGCAGCGGACCTGGGGTTATGGGACGGCGCGGGCTGCGGCATCGGCCTGCGCCGCGCAGGTGCCGGTGGCCGGGCTCTTGGCGTTTCTGCTGGCGGGGGGCCACGCCGACGGTGGCTTTGGCGGGGGTGCGGATGGAGGGTCCGCCTTCGATCTGGCTCGGGCGGCGTGCCCGCAGGGGTGAGCCGGAGTGGGGCTGGGCGTTGGGGTTACTGCTGCCAGTCGGTGGTGTGTGGGCGGGGGGCTTCGCCGTGTTGGGCTTTCCGTTCGGCGGGGCCGCGCTGTGGTGTGGGGCGAGCGGCGTGGTGCCTGTGCTGAACGTCGCGTACAGCCGACGGCGTGCGCAGCGGCTCGGCAGGCCTCTGCGCAAGGTGTGGCTCGTGTCGGGGCTCGTGTCGTTCGGTCTGTGTGTGGCGGTCGGCCTCGGTGCGGTGGTCTCAGCGGCCGCGGTACGAGGGTGAGCGGCGCTCGACGAAACTGGCGACGCCTTCGTTCGCGTCCGCCGTGGTCATGTTGATCTCCTGCGCCGCGGCCTCGGCCGCGAAGGCCGTCGCACGGTCCGACTCCAGGGATGCGTTGATCAGTTGCTTCGTCAGGGCGAGGGCGCGGGTCGGCCCGGCCGCGAGGCGTTCCGCCCATTCGCGTGCCGTCTTCTCCAGCTCGTCGGCCGGTACGACACGGTTGACGAGCCCCATGCCCGCGGCGTCGGCGGCGGGCACGGAGTCGCCGAAGAACATCAGCTCCTTGGCCCGCTGCGGCCCGATGAGACGGGGCAGCAGATAGGCGCCGCCGCCGTCCGGCACGAGGCCGCGGCGCACGAACACCTCGATGAACCTGGCCTGTTCGGCGGCGATGACCAGATCGCAGGCGAACGCGAGATGGGCGCCGATGCCCGCCGCGGTGCCGTTCACCGCGGCGATCACCGGCTTCTCGCAGTCGAGGACCGCCGCGACGAGCCGCTGCGCGCCCTGCTTGATGGTGCGGGCGACGTCACCCGGTACGCGCTCGGCCGTGGTGGGGGCACCGCGCAGGTCGGCGCCCGCGCAGAACCCCTTGCCGGTCGCGGTGATCACGACGGCCCGTACGGCGGGGTCGGCCGAGGCCTCGCCGAGCAGCGCGATGACGCGTTCGCGCTGGTCCCAGGTGAGGGCGTTCATGGCCTCTGGCCGGTTGAGGGTGATCCACGAGACGGCGTTGTCAGTGGTGTGCCGTATCAATGAGGTGAGGGGGGCTTGCTGGTTTTTGGGGGCGGGGGAGGCGGTCATGGGGGAGTGGCTCCGATTCGGATGGGGGCGGGGGCGGGAGTGGGTGCGGGGGCGGAAGTGGGCTCGGGTGCGGGGGCGTGGCGGGGCCCGGTCCCGGGGGTGCTGCGCAGCGTGGGCTCGCGCGTTGTGGTTCCGGGGCCGGGCGTGGGTCGCCGGGGGCGGGCTAGCGGCAGACCGCGAAGGCGTCGAGGGCGACGGCTCCCTGCCCCCGCGGCAGCACCATCAGCGGGTTGATGTCCAACTCCGCGAGGTCGTCGCCGAGTTCCAGCGCCATCCGCTGCACCCGGAGGACGACTTCGACGAGCGCGTCGATGTCGGCGGGCGCCGCACCCCTGACCCCGTCGAGCAGGGCGCGCCCGCGCAGCTCGGACAGCATCGCCTTCGCCTGGTCCTCCCCGAAGGGCGGCACCCGCACGGCCGCGTCCCGCAGGACCTCCACGAGTACGCCGCCGAGACCGACCGTCACCGTCGGTCCGAACAGCGGGTCGTGCGTGACGCCGACGACCATCTCGACGCCCCGCTCGACCATCTGGCAGACGAGGATGCCGTCCAGCGCGACGCCCTCGTAGCGGGCGATGTCCGTGAGCTCCCGATAGGCGTCCCGCACCTGGCTCGCCGAGGTCAGCCCGATCTTCACCAGGCCCAGCTCGGTCTTGTGCGCGAGCTGCGCCCCCGAGGCCTTCATGACGACCGGGTAGCCGACGAGCCCGGCCGCCCGGACGGCCGCCGCCGCGCTGGTCACCAACTGCTCCCGCGGCACCCGGATCCCGTACGCGCGCAGCAGCTGCTTCGCCGCGTGCTCGCTGAGCTGCTGGCCGGGCCGCATCAGGGCCTGGGCCTTGCGGAAGGACGGGGAAGGAGTGCGCGGCGCCTCGTCGAACGGGGAGCGGTAGCCGGTCGTGAAGCGGTGGTGGTCCAGATAGGCGCGCACCGCCGTGATGCAGTTGGCGAAGGTGCGGAAGGTCGCGACGCGCGAGGAGCCGAGGAGCGTCTCGCGGTAGGCGTCCTCGGTGCCGACCGGCGAGCCCCACACCACGCACACCAGCTTGTCCGTCTGCTCCGCCGCGTCCACCAGGTCCTGCGCGAGCTTGTCGCTCATCGGCGGGAAGGGGCCGGAGATCGGACAGATCAGCACCCCCACCTCAGGGTCGTCCAGGATCGCGTCGATGATCTTGCGGCCGCGCCAGTCGCCGACGGGGTGCCCGCCGTTGTCGACGGGGTTGGCGACGTTCAGGTACTCGGGTATCCACTGGTGCAGCTCCGCCTGCTTGGCGTCGGAGAGCGTGGGCAGACCGAGCCCGGCCTCGGTCGCCAGGTCCGAGAAGTGCGCGCCCGTGCCGCCCGAGATCGAATAGACGACGACGCCGTCGGCCTGCGGCGGGCGGGCCCGCGCCAACAGGGCGGAGGTGTCCTGGAGTTCGTCGAGCCCGTCGACGCGGATCACACCGAACTGCCGCATCGCGGCGTCCACCACCGTGTCCGCTCCGGTCAGCTTGCCGGTGTGTGAGGCGGCCATGCGGGCGCCGGTCTCGGTGCGGCCGACCTTCACGGCGACGACGGGCACCCCGCGGCGGGCCGCCCGGTCGGCGGCGAGCAGGAAGGCGCGGCCGTCCTTGAGGCCCTCGACGTAGCAGGCGATGGCACCGACCTCGGGGCGCTCGGCGAAGTAGGAGATGAAGTCGGAGGTCTCCAGGTCGGCCTCGTTGCCGGTGGGCGCCCAGTGGGAGAGGCGGACGCCCAGTTCCTGCATGGTGAAGACGGGGCGGCCCTGGTGGCCGGACTGGGTGATCAGCGCGATGGCGGGTCCTTCGAGGTCCTCGCGGAACTTCTCGAAGGCGTTGAGGTTGGTGTTCGGCCCGAGCAGCCTGAGGCCGGAGCGCCGGACGGCGGCCGCGAGGCGTTCCTGGGCGGCCGCGCCCTCCTCGCCGGTCTCGGCGAACCCGGAGGCGAAGGCGACGGCGAACCGCACCTTCTCCTCGGCGAGCTGCTCGATGACGGGCAGCGGGTCGCCGACCAGGAGTACGGCCAGATCGACCTGTTCGGGCAGGTCGGCGACGGAAGGGAAGCAGGGGATGCCGAAGACCGACTGACGGGTGGGGTGCACGGGGTGCAGGCGTGCGCCGACGCGTTCGGCCCAGGCGATGAGTTGTCGGGTGATGCCGGTGTTGGGGCGCCCCTCGGCGTCCGAAGCGCCGATGACGGCGACGGAGGCGGGGCGGAAGAAGCGGTCGAGGTCGGGTACGCCGGCGTACAGCGGCCGACCGCTGACGTCGAGGTCGTCCGCCGTGACGGCCCTGCCGTGGACGGCGTTGGGAGGGAGTTCGCCGCAGGCCACAACATGGGCGCGGCGGGGGTCGGTGGTGAAGGTGCCGTGAGTCGATCCAAGCATCGGTCCGCCCGCTCCTGTGTGACAGCACTTAACTGACGCATAGTCAGATTACTGAACTGACGCTGTGTCAGGAATGGGGCTGCACGCAAAGCCTTGCGCCGCGGGCGGCGTCGTGGAGTGGGAACGGGTGTGGATCGATCGTCCTGCCTCTCCACGGAAGCGCAGAATCCGCTCGCTGCCTAGGTGGGAATCGGCCTGGGTTGATCGGTAAAGAGGGGGGAGGGGGGAGCTCTGTTCGTCGAGGGCTGTCGGGTCGACGGCTGTCAGTCGACGGCTGTCGGGTCGACGGCTGTCAGTGCCTGGCTATCGCCTTGGCGATCTTCTCGGCGTCCCGGGCCAGTTCGCGGAGCATGCCGCTGATCGGGTTCGTGTAGCCGGTGAAGTACAGGCCGGGGGTCCGCTTCGGGGCGCGAGGGCCGTGGGAGGTCGGGCGACCGCGGGTGTCGAGGACGTCGAGGTCGCCGACGAGTCCTTCGAGGGCGCGCCGGTAGCCGGTCGCCGCGATGACGACGTCCGGGCCGATCCTGGTGCCGTCGGCGAGGGCGACCTTCCCGTCCTCGAACGACTCCACGGCCGCGACCGGCTCGACCTTCCCCTTGCGTACGGCGTCGATCAGGCCGACGTCCTGCACCGGGATCGCGCCCTGCCTGGCGCGTGAGTACAGGCCGGTGTCGGGGCGCGGCAGTCCCTGTGCCGTGAGGTCGGGGACGCCGAGCTTCGCGAGGGGCCGGGCGAGCCGGTCCACCAGGGCGACGGGCAGCCTCCGGCACAGGATGCCGGTGCGCTGGGCGGGCCAGCCCGCCGTGGAGCGGCGCACGATGTGCGGGGTGGTGCGGACCGCGAGGCGGACCCGGGCGGCGCCGCCCTCGGCGAGGTCGACGGCGATCTCGGCGCCGGTGTTGCCGACGCCGACGACCAGGATGTCCTTGCCGGTGTAGGGGTCGGGGTTGCGGTAGTCGGCGGCGTGCAGGAGCTCGCCGGTGTAGGTGTCGCGGCCGGGCCAGTCCGGGAGGTGGGGCGTGTGGTTGTAGCCGGTGGCGATCACCACCGCGCTGCCCGTGAGCTCGCGCCCGCCGGTGGCGCGCAGCAGCCAGCCGGTGCCGTCGCCGGTGCGTTCCAGGCCGGTCACCTCGACCCCGGTGACGACGTCGAGCTGGTGGTGCTCGGCGTACTTCTCCAGGTAGCGGACCACGTTGTCGCGCGACACCCAGCGGCCGAACGACCGCGGGATGGACAGCCCCGGCAGGGCGGAGAGGCGGCGGGTCGTGTGCAGGTGGAGGCGGTCGTAGTGGCCGCGCCAGGAGGTGCCGACGTGGTCGGCCTTCTCCAGGACGACCGCGCGGACACCGCGTGCGCGCAGGGCCGCCGCGGCGGCGAGACCGCCGGGGCCGCCGCCGATGACGTACACGGGGCGGTCCTGCACGAGCGTAAGCGGAGGGGTCGAGTCGGCAGCCATGACTGGAGAGTAATCGCGCGATTACTTGATGGGTGACGGTCAAGTCCGAAAGCGATTGCGAATTGATCACGGGTGTACGGGATGTACGGGGCGTACGACTCTTGCGCATCCGGCGCCCCATGAGTTGAACTGACGTACCGTCAGAAGTGTGTCACCGCCGGAAACGTGTGATCCCCGGACCGGGGCGGAGGGGCTGCGGGAAGGGTCTCCCGGGTCCGTACACCGCGGGCGGGGCGTTCGTTGCGTGGAGGGAGTCGGTGGCGGGAGGGCCGATGGCGGACGGGGGCGCGGGACGGCTTTGGCCGGTTCTCTTTCTCCCCCTTCCTCCCTTCCCCCCCTTGCTTGCTCGTCCTTGCCTGCTCGGCCGCCCCTTCCCCCTCTCCTCCCTCGCCCCGGTCGCTTCTGTTCCTGCGACCCGGCCCCCGACAACGCGATCGGACTCCTCTCATGAGCACGGAACAGCGCGCCGAGCCGCGCTTCGACCTTCCCGAGGCCGATGCCTTCACCCGGCCCTACTGGGACGCGGCCGCCGAAGGGCGCTTGCTGGTACGCCGCTGCGGGGCGTGCGGGGTGGCCCATCACTACCCGCGCGAGTTCTGCCCGCGCTGCTGGAGCGAGGACGTCACCTGGGAGCAGGCGAGCGGCAGGGCCACGCTCTACACGTGGTCGGTCGTGCACCGCAACGACCTGCCACCGTTCGGCAGCCGCGTCCCCTACGTCGCCGCGGTCGTCGACCTCGCCGAGGGCCCGCGCATGATGACGGAGGTCGTCGACTGCGAGGAAGGCGCGCTGCGCGTCGGGATGCCGGTGGAGGTGACGTTCCGGGAGGCGGCGGAAGGGGTGGCGGTCGCGGTCTTCCGGCCCGGGGGATGATGGCCCATGCCCAACGCGACCACGGAACACCCCGCCTGGCAGCTGACCGCCGACCTCGACGGATTCCTCGCCCGCGCCGAGGAGTTCCTGCGCTCCGAGCCCGCCCCGCACACCGTTCTGCTCAGCGTCATGGAGAACCTGCGAGTGCGCGGGCTTCGGACGTACGGCGACGGGGCGCCCCTCTTCGGGACGTACGCCGACGCCGACGGAGCCGTCCGGGGGGTCTTCGTCCAGACCCCTCCGCGCCGGGTCGTCGTCGGCCCCGTCGCCCCCGAGGCCGCCGAAGCCCTCGCCCGGCAGCTCGCCGAGGTCGCCCCGGATCTGCCCGGGGTCGTCTCCGAGCGCGCCACCGCGGAGGCGTTCGCCCGGGCTTGGGAGGAGCGCACCGGAGCCGGTGCCACCCCCGGCACCCGCCAACGGCTGTACCGGCTCGGCACCCTCACCCCGCCGGGGCCCGCACCGGCCGGTCGCGCCCGCGTGGCCACCGCGGCGGACCGGAGCCTGCTGGCGCGCTGGCACGACGAGTTCGGCGAGGCCGTCGGTGAACGCTCCGGGATGGCACCGGGCGCGTGGGCCGACTCCCGTATCGCCTACGGAGGGGTCACCCTGTGGGAGGGCCCCGACGGCACGCCGGTCGCCATGGCGGGCGTCACCCGCCGCATCGCGGGCCAGGTCCGCGTCACCCCCGTCTACACCCCTGCCGCCCGCCGCGGCCGCGGATACGGAGGCGCCGCCACCGCCGCGGTCACCCGCGCCGCGCTCGACGCGGGCGCGTCGGAGGTCCTGCTCTTCACGGACCTGGCCAACCCGACGAGCAACGGCCTCTACCAGCGCATCGGGTACCGGCCTGTCGGGGACTACGCGCAGTGGGAGTTCGGGCGGTAGGGCTTCGGGCAGTGGGGCTTCAGGGAGTAGGGCTTCGGGCAGGAGGGCTCCGCGGTCGTCGGTCCCGTGACCGTCACGGCCACAGCAGCTCCCTGGTCCAGTTGCCGTCGTCCGCCGTGCGGTACCGCAGCCGTACGTGGCGGCGCAGGGCGTCGCCCTGGAAGAACTCCGCCTCCACCGGGTCCAGGACGTACAGCGTCCACGTCGGGGAGTCCGCGTCCGGCTCCGCCTGCGCGCGCTCCCAGGCCGCCGTGGACGACCGCGCCAACTCCTCGTACGTGTCGAGGACTTCGCTCTGGTGGCCGACCAGCGCCGCGGCCAGGGCGCCGGTCGAGCGGGCGTGCAGGTCGGCGAGGCTCTCGGCGTGCGGTGCCGTGGTGACCCGGCCCTTGATCCGGATCTGGCGGCCCTGCGTCGGCCAGTAGAAGTGCAGGGCGGCTTCCGGGCGGGCCGCGAGCTGGCGGCCCTTCCTGCTGCTCGCGTGCGAGGCGAAGTGCCAGCCGTGGCCGTCCGCGTCGTGCAGCATCACGGTCCGCACGTCGGGGCCGCCGTCCTCCGCGACCGTCGCCAGGCCCATGGTGTGCGGTTCGGGCTGCCCGGCCGCCACCGCCGCCGCGAACCACTCGTGGAACAGGGGGAGCGGTGCGGAGGGCGCGTCGGCCGTCGGGTCGAAGGCGGGCAGGTCGACGTCCCAGACCCGCTGGGCCCTCAGCAGTTTCTGGAACTCGGTCGGAGTGGAGGACGCCGTGGCGGGGCGCGGGTCTGGTGTCGTCATGCGGTGATTGTCGCTGGTGTGTGGTGCCGGGACCCTTGGAGCCTGTGTCATGGCCCCGGCCGGGCGGGGTTATGACACAGGCTCTTACCCCCGCCCCAGCACCACCGTCCCCGAAGAGCAGAACCAGCCGCCCGTCCCCGAAGCCACCGCCAGCTCAGGCAGCGTGCCGTCGGGGCGTCTGACCTGGCCGTCGCCCGCCGCGCCCCGCAGCTGTCGTACCGCCTCCACCAGCAGGAACAGGCCCCGCATCCCGGGGTGCTGGGCCGACAGGCCGCCGCCGTCCGTGTTGGTCGGCAGCTCGCCGTCCCGCAGCAGGCGGCCCTTCTCCACGAAGGCACCGCCCTCGCCCTTCGCACAGAAGCCGAGGTCCTCCAGGGTCACCAGCGTCATGTACGTGAAGGCGTCGTAGATCTCCGCGATGTCGATGTCCGCGGGCCGCACCCCGGCGCGCTCGAAGGCCAGGCGGCCGCTGACCGCCGCCGGGGAGACCGTGAAGTCGTCCCACTCGGACATCGTCGTGTGCGAGACGTGCTCGCCCGCGCCGAGCACCCAGACCGGGGCGGAGGCGCAGTCCTGCACGTATTCCTCCGCGGCTAGCAGGACCGCGCAGCCGCCGTCGGAACGTATGCAGCAGTGCAGCTTGGTGAAGGGGTCCGCGATCATCGGTCCTTCGAGCACCTCGTCGACCGTGATCGGGTCGCGGAACATCGCGTCGGGGTTGGTCGCGGCGTTGGCCCGCGCCTGCACGGCGACGGAGGCGAGCTGCTCCAGCGTCGTGCCGTACTCGTGCATGTGGCGGCGCGCGGCCATCGCGTACTTGGCGATCAGGGAGTGCCCGTACGGGACCTCGAACTGCAGCGGGCCCCGGGCGCCGAACGAGAGGTTCGAGGTGCGGCGCCTCGCCTTGATGTCGGCGCGGGCGGTGGAGCCGTAGACCAGGAGCACGGCGTTCGCCCGCCCCGCGGCTATCGCGTCCGCCGCGTGCGCGGCCATCACCTCCCAGGTGGCGCCCCCGACCGAGGTCGAGTCCACCCAGCGGGGCTTGAGGCCGAGGTACTCGGCGACCTCCACCGGCGCCAGCGTGCCGAGGCCCGCCGATGCGATGCCGTCGATGACGTCGCGGCCGAGCCCGGAGTCGGCGAGCGCGCGGCGCGCGGCCTGGGCGTGCAGCGCGTGGGGCGTGGCCTCGTCGACCCGGCCGCAGTCCGAGAGCGCCACACCGACGACGGCGACCTTGCGGGGCGCGGTGGGCGCGGTGGGCGTGGCGGTCCGGGTGTGGATCGTGTTGCTGGGGACGGCAGTTGGCATGAATCTGACGGTACATCAGATAGTGGGTCGCGGGAGGGGGTGTGTGTCGCCTTCGCGTGAGGTCGCTGAGTGGGATCGCTGAGTGAGGTCGCCGCGTGCGGTCGTCGCGTCACGTCGCCGCTCTGTGCATATCGCCGCCGCCGCCCTAGCATGACGGCCCGTCAGATTTGGGTCCGGGTCTCCGTGCCCGGGGGAGGAGCCTGCCGATGGACGCCGCCTTCAGCGCGGAGCAGGGCGAGATCCGCCGCACTCTTCGCGAAGTGATCACCAAGCGGTGCGGGCCCGACGAGGTCAAGGCGGCCGTGCGCACGCCCGACGGCCACGACACCGCCCTGTGGACCGCCCTCGCCGAACAGCTCGGGCTGCCCGGACTCGCACTTCCGGAGAGCTACGGCGGCGCGGGCTGCACGGCCGCGGAACTCGCCCTCGGCGTGGAGGAGCTCGGCCGCGCCCTCGCGCCCACCCCGCTCCTCGCCACCGCCGTGCTCGCCGCCCCGCTCATCCTCGCCCTCGGCAGCGAGGAGCAGCGCGCCGCCCATCTGCCCCGCATCGCCGCGGGTGAGCTGAGCGCCGCCCTCGCCGTGCCCGGCACCGGGCTCGCCACGGCGCTCGGGCTCGTCGGGGACAACCGGGGCGACTGGGCGGGCGGCGGCCGCGCGGGCGGTGTGCAGGCGCGGCTCTCCGACGGGGTGTGGCGGCTGTACGGGCAGGCCGAGCAGGTCATCGACGGGCACAGCGCGGGGCTGCTCGTGGTCGCCGCGCACGCGGGCGGGTTCGCCCGGTCCCGCACGCTCCTCTTCCTCGTACGGGAAGGGGCGCCCGGCATGGTGCGGGCCCGGCAGACCGCCCTGGACGAGACCCGCACACAGGCCCGTGTCGAGCTGCGCGACGTTGCGGCGGAGCTGCTGGGCGCCGACGACGCCGATGTGCCCGCCGCGCTCGGCGCCGTGGGGGACGTCGCGGCCACCGTCGTCGCCGCGGAGGCGGTCGGTGCCGCGGAGCGCGCTCTGGAGCGGACGGTCGAGTACGTGCAGCAGCGCGAGCAGTTCGGGCGCGCGATCGGCTCCTTCCAGGCGGTGAAGCACCGTCTGGCCGACGTGTACGTACAGGTGCAGGCGGCGCGGTCGGCCGCCTACTACGCGGCGTGGGCCGCGGGCGCGGAGGCCGCCGGGTTCGGCGGGCAGGGCGCCGAGCGGGCCGGTGGGCTCGCGCTCGCGCAGGGGCTCGACGCGCTGCGGACCGCCGCGTCCGAAGCGGTGCAGTTGCACGGCGGCATCGGCTTCACCTGGGAGCACGAGGCGCACCTGTACTTCAAGCGGGCGTCCGGCGACGACCTCCTGTTCGGTCCTGTGCACCGGCTGCGGGCGCGGGCGGCGGAGCGGGCCGGGCTGTTCGAGGAGGCGCCGCCCGGGAAGGCGCCGGTCGAGGAGGTGCCTGAGGAGGGGGCCGAGGAGGCGTCCGAGGTGGCGTCGGTCGGGAAGGTCCGCTGATGGCGGTCGGGCTTCGACTGGTGCAGAAGGTGTCGTCCACCCGCGCCTTCGCCAGGGTCGCGCCGCACTTCATCCCCGCCATGGACCGGACCGTGCACCGGCTGACCCGGGGCAAGGTGCTGCCCAGCGCGCGGATGCTGCCCGGCGTCATCCTGACCGTGCGGGGGGCGAAGAGCGGGGTGCCGAGGCGGACGCCGCTGGCCTGCATGCCGGAGGAGGGCGGCGAGAGCTGGGTGCTCGTCGGGTCGAACTTCGGGCGTCCCGGCCACCCCGCGTGGACCGCCAACCTGATCGCGGGGCCCGAGGCCGAGGTGAACTGGCGGGGCGCCGACATCCCGGTGCGGGCACGGCTCCTGTCGGGGGACGAGCGGGCCGAGGTCTGGGCGGCGGCGCTGAAGTTCTGGCCGCCGTACGCCGCGTACCAGGCCCGTGTGGAGCGGGAGATACGGCTGTTCCGCCTGGAGCGCAGACGCTGAGTGTCCGGACCGCGCTGAGTGTCCCGACCACAACGGCGGATCACCGAGGTGATCCGCCGTCGGGCTGACAGGACCGGGAGAAAAGAGCCGGAGGCTACTTTGTCGGCTTCTTTCCGGTTACTCCCAAATGCACCAACATCGCCAGGTTCGGCTTCAGTTCGGCCTGCTTCACGCCCCACGTCTGGAAGCCCCGCTGGTGGGAGGCGACCGCCGCGAGCATCGCGACCAGGGAGCCCGCCATCGCCGCGGGGCTGACGTCCTTGTCGACCTTGCCCTTGGCCTGGAGCTCCTTGACGGTGTCCGTAAGGGAGTTGTTGACCGAGTTGAGGATCTTCATCCTGATTTTGTAGAAGCGCTTGTCGCCCTCCGCGGCGCCCAGATCGACGACCCGGAGGATCGCGTCGTTCTTGCGCCAGAAGTCGAGGAAGCCGTCCACCAGGTCCTGGGAGGTCTGCCACCCCGCCTTGCCGACCCACGAGCGCCCGTCGAGCAGCTGGGTCAACTCGGCGCCCTCCGCGGCCATTTGCTCCGCGATTTCCAGGACGGCGCCTTCGACATCCGGGAAGTACTGGTAGAAGGTCGCGGGTGAAGTCCCCGCCTTCCGGGCGACGTCGATGACTTTGACGTCCCGGTAGGGCGAGGAGCTGAGCATCTCGCTGAGGCAGTCGAGCAGCTTCTGACGCGTCGCCTGACCGCGCCGACCGGCCACGCGGCCGTCGACGGTACGTACCTGTCCTGTCATGCCGTCAGCTTACCGAGGGGTGATCGGAGCGCGATTCGGCCGAGTGCAAATGGGGTTGAGGCGCATGAGTGCGGCGGACGGCGCACCCGTCGCACACCCCATGAAAATCAGCCAAACGTTCGAATCTTTGCGCTGCGGGGACCGGGGCGGGCGGCTAGCTTGACTGGCATGGACTACGCGGAGCGGGGCACAGGGGGCGGATACGCGGAGGGCGTGCCCTGCTGGGTCGACGCCATGCTGCCCGACGTCGAGGGCGGCAAGCGGTTCTACGGTGAGCTCTTCGGGTGGACTTTCGACACCGGTGCGGGCTACACCCAGGCCTACAGCGACGGCCTCCCCGTCGCCGCGCTCGCCCCCAAGGCCGACGGCCGCATGCCCACCGTATGGACGGTGTACCTGGCGAGCCCGGACGCCGCCGCGCTGGCCGAGCGCGTCAGGGGCGCGGGCGGCTCCATGATCACGGAGGTCATGCCGGTGGGGCCCTTCGGGTCGATGGGGCTCGCCGCCGACCCTGAGGGCGCCGTCTTCGGGCTCTGGCAGGGCGGCACGCACCTGGGCTTCGGGAAGCAGCAGAAGCCCGGTTCGTACTGCTGGACCGAGGTGTACTCGTGGGACAAGGCGCTGGTCGACCCGTTCTACGAGCGCGTCTTCGGATACGGCGGCCTCGACCTCGACCTCGACGGCGAGGACTTCCGGATCTGGTCCCCCGCGGGCACCGAGCCGGGACCGGGCACGGCGATCGGCGGCCGCAGCCTGCTGCCGGGGCCCGACCCGGCAGCCCACCCCTCCCCGGCCGCCCCCGTCTCCGACCGGTACGTTTCCGCGCGCATGCCCGCGCACTTCCTCGTCTACTTCAACGTCACCGACACCGACGCGGCCGCCGCCACGGTGACCCGGCTCGGCGGCCGCGTACAGGCCCCGCCGACCGACACTCCGTACGGCCGGATCGCGGTGTTCACGGACAATCAAGGGGCTACGTTCGCGGTCCTCCAGGGCTGAGCGGCCCAGGGGGCGGTGTTTTGTCCGTAGACACCCCGATCCCGCCCCGGGTTCGCAACCGTCGCCTCGGACAGGAAGAATCAGGGTGCGTGCCGCCGTAGCGGCTCGGTGGTGAGACGCTGCACGGGGCTGTCTTCTTCGGCGGCCGCGTACGGGGAGGTGGCAGGGCAAGTGGTGGATCAGCTGACGCAGCACGATCCGAGGCGGATCGGCCCGTTCGAGGTCCTCGGCAGGCTGGGCGCCGGTGGCATGGGCCTGGTCTATCTCGCGCGCTCCGCGTCGGGACGGCGCGTGGCGATCAAGACGGTGCGGACCGAGCTCGCCGAGGACCAGCTGTTCCGTGTCCGCTTCACGCGCGAGGTCGAGGCGGCCCGCGCCGTGTCCGGTTTCTATACGGCCGCTGTGGTGGACGCCGATCCGCGGGCCGCCGTGCCCTGGCTCGCCACGGCGTACGTCCCCGCGCCCTCCCTCGAAGAAATAGTGAATGAACACGGGCCGCTGCCCACCCAGGCGGTGCGCTGGCTGGCGGCAGGCGTGGCCGAGGCCCTGGAGTCCATCCACGGCGCGGGCCTGGTCCACCGTGACCTCAAGCCGTCCAACGTCCTCGTCGTCGAGGACGGGCCGCGCGTGATCGACTTCGGCATCGCGTCCGGCGTCTCCAACACCCGGCTGACCATGACGAACGTCGCCGTGGGCACACCCGCGTACATGTCGCCCGAGCAGGCCAAGGACTCGCGCAGCGTGACCGGCGCGAGCGATGTCTTCTCGCTCGGCTCCACCCTCGTCTTCGCCGCCACCGGGCACGCGCCGTTCCATGGCGCCAACCCCGTCGAGACGGTCTTCATGCTGCTCAGGGAGGGGCCCGACCTCGAAGGGCTGCCTGCCGAGCTGCGCCCGCTCATCGAGTCCTGCATGCAGATGGACGCCACCATGCGGCCCACCCCCGGCGACCTCCAGGCCCAGCTCGCCCCGCACCTCTTCGCCTCCGAGAGCGCCGACAACGACGACAGCGGCACGGCGTCCGCCTGGCTGCCGGAGCGCGCCGTCGCGCTCATCGAGGCCCGCAGGGGCGGCCGCCCGCCCGCCCGGGTCCCCGCCGCCGCGGGCCGCAGCGGCGGCCGGGCCGCCGCCCCCGCCGTGTCCGCCGCGCCCGTCACCGCGCCGCCGCCCCCGCCGCAGCCGCCGCACCAGCCGTCCCAGCCCTTCTCGGTCACGCCCGACGCCGGGCCCGTGCGGCTCGCCGGAGCGAAGGTGCCGATCGGCCCCGGGCCGCGGGTGGCCGGACAGCGCTCCGCCGCCGTGCCCGCCGACCCCGGGCTCGCCGGTTCCTGGTCCCGGTCGTCGGCCCACCGCGCCGCGGGCAACGGAGTCGACCCGGCCGCCGCAGCGGTGCCCGCGCCCGCCCCGGCGCCCGACGCGGGAGCCTCCTCCTGGCGGCCCTGGCGGTTCCGCATGTCCAACGACGTCTGGGGCACCCCCGCCGTCGCGGGAAACCTGGTCTACGTCACGTCCTTCGAGGTCCACGCCCTGGACGTCGGCACGGGCCGCCGCAGCTTCAAGACCCGGGACGTCGCCTGGTCCATGGCGGTGGCCGACGGCCGCATCCACGCCTCCGACGGGCCCACGCTCTACGCTCTGGACGGCGCCGAGGGCTCCGACCTCTGGCGGCTGCCGACGGATGCCTGGGTGTACTCCCTCCAGGCCGACCGGGGCACGGTCGTCACGGGTACCCGTGGCGGCGGCGTCCAGGCGTGGGAGGCGGCCAACGGCGAGAAGCTCTGGGAGATCACCGGCGCGCAGACCGACTTCGAGACGCCGGAGGCCGGGCCCGCCGTGTTCGACGGCACGGTCTACGTCTGGAAGGACGCCAGGCTGCGCGCCCTGGAGGCCCGCACCGGCGAGGAACGCTGGTCGTACCCCGTGGGCGACGCGGCCTCCTGCGGGGGCGTGCCGGTCCGGCTCACCCAGGCGCAGGACGGGTACGTGTACGTGGCCGCGGGCAGCCGGGTCCTCGCGATCGACGTGGCGGGCGGGCACGTCCGCTGGCACTTCGAGGCGCCCGCCGCCTTCCTCTGCCCGCCCGCCTTCGCCCCCGGGCCCGCGGTGACGGGCGGCGGTGTGTACCTCGCCGACTACCTCGGCACGGTGTACGCCCTCGACGCGACCGACGGCCGCGACCGCTGGCGCATCGCCACCGAGTCCCGCTCCTCCATCGAGCCGGTCCTCGTCGCCGACGGCCACGTCCACGTGGGCAGCGGCAAGGGCCTCTACACCCTCGACGCGGTCACGGGCACGCCGAAGTGGCGGTTCCAGGCGGGCGGCGAGGTCGTCGGCGCACCCGTCGTCGCCGACCGGCGCATCCACTTCGGCTCCACGGACCACCTCCTGTACACCCTGAAGGCGGACGACGGCCGCCTCCGCTGGAAGCTCGCCACGGGTGGCGAGATCACGGGGGCGCCCGTGGTGCGCGACGGCGTCGTGTACGCGTGCAGCAAGGACCGCTGTGTGTACGCGCTGGACGCGGAGCGGGGTACGGGGACGTCGCCCAGGCCGTAGCCGGGGGGCGCGTCAGCGCTCCGGTGGCCGCTGCCAGGCCGGGGGCTGGGCGGGCTGCTCGGGCGGCTGGTCCTGCCAGGCCGGGAGCTCGGCGGTGTCCGCCGGGTGTGCGCCGCCGTAGGGGGCGGGGGCTGGGTCATAGGGCTCGGGGTCTGCCGGAGCGTTGGGCGGAACCGGATCCCGTTCCCTCGCCGCACGGCGTCCGCGCCCGCGCGCCCGTCCCGTCATGACCGCCGCGCCGAGCAGCAGCGCAACCCCGCCCCCGAGGCTGCTCAGCAGCCCTTGGCCGAGTCCGGAGCCGTCGCCCGCGACGGCGAGGCTGCCCTCCGCCTGGCCCTGGCGGACCATCCACAGCACCGTGAAGCCGAGCACGAGCACGGCCGCGGCCGCCACGAGCAGCCGCGACCGCAGGGCCACGGCGATCAGTGTCAGGAGCGCCGCGAAGACGAAGGGCAGGAAGAGCGAGCCGAAGAGTTCCGCTTCGGTGTCGGTGACCCCGGCGCCGGAGAACAGCTCGCCGATGCGGAAGTCACGCCCGAGACGGCCGTCGTACCAGGCTTGGAAGGGGCTCCGGACGGCGGCCGTCGCTCCGGCGAGAGCGAGGATCGACCCGAGGACGTTGCGGACCATCCAGGGGCCTCCTCGTGTGCGCGCGACTCGCTGAGCGCATCCGTACGCGTCTCTCAAGATCGACGCTACGCCGAGTGCGTGACGCCCGCCATGCGACCGGCTCGTGCCCCCGGCGCCCTCACCTCGTGCGGAAGTCGCCGCTCCTGCGGTGCATGAACAGCTCCGCCTGCCGGTCCGGCGGCAGGTTGCCCAGGGCGATCAGATGGGGCGCGTGCGCCAGGGCCTGCGTGCGGGCCGCCTCCTTCGCCGACCAGACCGCCCGCACCGTGCCCTGCACCGCCTCCGTGGGGTACGAGGCGATGGTCTCGGCGGCGCGCACGGCCGCCGCCAACGCGCCGCCGGGGTCGGTCAGTTCGGACACCAGGCCCGTCTCGTACGCGCGCCGGGCGGAGACCCGCTCGGCCGTGCCCATCAGCGCCATCCTCGCGACCTCGCCGAACGGCATGCGCTGCGCCATGTGGATGGTCTCGTACGCGCTGACCATCCCGTACGTGGTGTGCGGGTCGAAGAACGTGGCGTGCTCGTCCGCCACGACGAACTCGGCCTCCCCCAGGAGATAGAAGGCCCCGCCGCACGCCATGCCGTTGACCGCGGCGATCACGGGCTTCCAGAGGTCGTTGGCCTTCGGGCCGATCGCGATCAGCGGATCGTCGATCATGTACGGGGAGCCGGGCTGGGGGACGTCCGCGTCCCGGTCGATGCCGGTGCAGAACGCCCGGTCGCCCGCGCCCGTCACCACCACGGCCCGGACCGTGTCGTCGAAGCGGAACTGCCGCCAGGTCTCCGCGAGCCGCTCGGCCGTCCGCACGTCGATCGCGTTGTGCCGCTCGGGGCGGTCCAGGGTCAGGACCGCGACGCCCGTGTCCTTGTCGACCGCCGTGCGCAGGGCGGTCGCGGACGTCACGGGCGCTCCAGGATCCACCGCGGGACCACGACACCGCCGACGTCCGCGAAGACGACCTGCACCTTCGCCCCGATGCGCAGCCGCTCGGGGGCGACGGAGTCCAGCGGGGCGTCGGGCGCCGCGACGAGGTTGCCGACGAGACGGATCCGCGGGGCGTCGGCCAGTTCGACGACGATCGCGTTGTACGGGGCCTGCTCGGCGTAGGCGGGCAGGAGCGGGGGGTGCGGGAAGACGTAGGACCAGATGCGGCCCCGTCCGCTCATCTTCCGCCAGGTGCTGTCGAAGGACTGGCAGTGGGGGCAGCAGGGCCTGGGCGGGAACCTCAGCTCGCCGCAGGCGGCGCAGGCTTGTATTCGTAGTTCGCCCCGGGCGGCGTACTCCCAGAAGGGGGCGCCGTCGTCGTCCGGGGTGGGCGTCAGGAGTGCGTCGGTCTTCGCGTCTGCCATGGTCTGGTCTCTCCCGGGTGCGGGTCCGTCGTGGTTGCTCGCGCAGTTCCCCGCGCCCCTTGAGGGGCACGGTCCGCCCGCGCCTCCTTTCACGCCCTCAGCAGCAACGCTGACGTGGGGACGCCCTCTCCCGCCGTCACCAGGCACGTTCCCGCGTCCGGGACCTGGGCCGTGCTGGTGCCCCGGAGTTGCTTCACGCCCTCGTTGATGAGGTTGAAGCCGTGGACGTACGCCTCGCTGAGGCCGCCGCCGCCCGTGTTGATGGGGAGGCGGCCGCCGCTCTCCAGGGCGCCGCCCTCCGTGAACGCGCCGCCCTCGCCGCGGCCGCAGAAGCCGTAGCCCTCCAGGGAGAGCGGGATGAGCGGGGTGAACGCGTCGTAGATCTGGGCCACGTCCACGTCCTGCGGGCCGAAGTCCGCCTGCTTCCAGAGGTGTCGGGCCGCCGTCCAGGCGGGGCCCGAGAGCGGGTCGTCGTTCCAGTAGTTGACCATGCCGTGGTGCTGGGAGGGCAGGCCCTGCGCGACGGAGTGGACGTACACCGGCTTCTGCCGGCAGTCGCGTGCCCGCTCGGCGGAGACGATCACGCACGCCAACGCGCCGTCCGTTTCAAGGCAGTTGTCGAAGAGGCAGAGCGGCTCGCTGATCCAGCGCGACGTCATATACATGTCGCGGGTCAGCGGGCGCTCGTACATCATCGCGGCCGGGTTCTGGTTGGCGCGGTTGCGGCAGGCGAGGGCGACGTTGAAGAGGTGGTCGCGGGTCGTGCCGAACTCGTGCATGTGGCGGCGCGCGAGCATCGCGATCTCGTCGGCGGGGCGGAGCAGGCCGTAGGGGCGCGTCCACTGGGCGGGCGTGGGGAGTTGGACCGCGGTGTTCTTCCAGGGGCGGGGGCCGCTGCCGCGTTTGCGGGAGCGCCAGGCGATGCCGACGCTCGCCTGGCCGGTCGCGATGGCCGAGGCGAGGTGCGCGACGGTGGCGCAGGAGCCGCCGCCGCCGTAGCCGACCTTGCTGAAGAAGGTCACGTCGCCCGCGCCGACGGCCTTGGCGACCTCGACCTCGTCGGTCTCCTCCATCGTGTACGAGGCGAAGGCATCGACCTCGGACGGCGCGATGCCTGCGTCGTCGAGCGCGGCGACGATCGCCCTGCACGCCAACTCCTTCTCGCTCTTGGGGAGTTGTTTGGCGAACGGGGTCTGGCCGATCCCGACTATCGCTGTAGCGTCCTTGAGTGAAGCCATGGGCAACGGCACCTCCGCCTGTCGCGAGCGTGTCACCACTGCTGACAGCGCGTCAGGCTACAGCTAATCTGACGGATAGTCAGCTAGTGGGAAGGGCTTGCGATGCGCGGCGACCTGGAGTGGGGCAGCATCCCGGGACTGGTGCGGGCGGCCGCCGACCGGTACGGCTCGCGGGAGGCGGTCGTCGAAGGCCGCACCCGCATCACGTATGCGGAACTGGGCGAGCGCGTGGAGCACGCCGCGGCCGCCTGTGTGGCCAACGGAGTCGAGCCGGGCGACCGCGTCGCCGTCTGGGCGCCGAACACCCTCGACTGGATCGTCTCCGCGCTCGGCGCCGTCAGCGCCGGAGCGGTCCTCGTTCCCCTCAACACCCGCTTCAAGGGCACGGAAGCGGCGTACGTCCTGGCCCGCAGCCGCGCGAAGATCCTCTTCGTCACGGGCACATTCCTCGGCACCTCGTACGTCGCCTCGCTGCGCCGCGCCGCGGCCGAGGGGCCGGGGGACGGGCCGCTGCCGGGCCTTCCGCACCTGGACCAGGTGGTCGTGCTCGCCGACGACGCCCCGCAGGACTTCCGCACCTGGAAGGACTTCCTGGCCAGCGGCGACACCGTGGACCCGGCCGTGGTCCGCACCCGCGCGGCCTCCGTCGAAGGATCCGCGCCCTCCGACATCATCTACACCTCGGGCACGACGGGCCGCCCCAAGGGCGCCGTCATCACCCACGCGCAGACCCTGCGCTGCTACGACGTGTGGTCCGACCTGGCCGGGCTGCGCGAGGGCGACCGCTATCTGATCGTGAACCCGTTCTTCCACACCTTCGGCTACAAGGCCGGGATCATCGCGTGCCTGATGCGGGGCGCGACGATGGTGCCGCAACCCGTCTTCAACGTGGACACGGTCCTCGCCAACGTCGCGTCGGAGCGCATCTCGGTCCTGCCGGGCCCGCCCACCCTGCACCAGTCGCTCCTGGACCACCCCTCCCGCGACCAGTACGACCTCTCCGCGCTGCGCCTGGTGGTGACCGGCGCCGCGGTGGTGCCGCTGCAACTGGTGGAGCGGCTGCGGGCGGAGCTGCGCATCGCCACCGTCCTCACGGCGTACGGACTTTCGGAGGCGAGCGGCATCGTCACGATGTGCCGCCGCGGCGACCCGGCCGACGTGATCGCGTCGACGTCGGGCCGCGCCATCCCCGACACGGAGGTGCGGGTGGTGACCCCCGCCGGTGAGCCGCTCGCGCCGGGCCACCCCGGCGAGGTGCTCGTCCGCGGCCATCACGTCATGCAGGGCTACTTCGAGGACCCGGCGGGGACGAAGCGGTGCGTGACCCCGGACGGCTGGCTGCGGACGGGTGACGTCGGCGTCCTCGACACGGAGGGCAACCTCCGCATCACGGACCGGATCAAGGACATGTTCATCGTCGGCGGCTTCAACGCCTACCCCGCCGAGATAGAGCAGCTCCTCGGCGTTCATCCCGACGTGGCCGACGTCGCGGTGATCGGCGTGCCCGATCCGCGGCTCGGCGAGGTCGGCAGGGCGTACGTGGTGCGGCGCCGCGGGGCCGTGGTCACCGCGGACGACCTGATCGCGTGGGCGCGGCGGGAGATGGCGAACTACAAGGTGCCGAGGAGCGTCGAGTTCGTGGCGGAGCTGCCGCGGAACGCGAGCGGGAAGGTGGTCAAGGGGGAGCTGCGGGGCGGGGCTACTCGGTAGGCGCGCTCAACGCGTCCCGCTCGGCTCCGCTGAGCTCCACGCAGAACTCGTTGCCCTCCAGGTCGGTGAGGGTGACCCAGCCCCGGCCGTTCGGCCGCCGGTGGTCCTCGTGCAGCTTCGCGCCGACCCCGAGGAGCCGCTCGACCTCCTCGTCGCGGGTGCGGTCCTGCGGCTGGAGGTCGATGTGCAGCCGGTTCTTGACGGACTTGGTGTCCGGCACGGTCACGAAGAGCAGGGCGATGCCGTCGGCCGTCACCAGGGCCTCCGGGTCACCGGGGAAGTCGTCGTCGGCGAGCTTGCCGTCGAGGACCTCGGCCCAGAAGGTGGCCTGGCGGTAGGCGTCGTGGGCGTCGAACGTGAGATGGCGTACGAGAGAAGTCATGGGCGGCACTATTCGCTGCGCGGGGCGTGGTTGTCCACGGAAATTCGCTTGGGGTACGGGCAGTTCGGTGCGGCTCAGTGTCCGGTGGGCGGCCGGATGCAGCCGGTCTCCGGGAAGCGGCCGTTCGCCTCGGCGCCGTATCCGGTCTTGTCGACGAAGGCGGTCACGCAGGCGTCCTCCCCTACGTAGAGCCCGATCATCGCCCCTTCCGGGGTGAGGCCCTCGTTGTCGTCCTCGGAGGTCTCGTACATCTCCTGGACCCTCAGCTCGCCCCCGTGCAGCTCGCTGTTCCCGTTGCTCCGCGCCAGATCCTCGTACCCGAGCTTGCCGGTGAGCTCGGCGCGCACGCTCTCCGGATCCCACTTCTCCGCCTTCCAGAGCCGCTCCAGGACCGGCTTCATGCGGGCGACCTCGCTGTGCGCGTCCATCTGGCCGGACACGGACATCTCGCCGGGGCGGCGGTAGGCGTTGTTCTCCCGGTTGTGGGGCGCACCGTCGACCACTCCGGGCTCCACGTAGGGGGAGGCGCCGGGGGACGGGGAGGCGGAGGGGGAGGCGGACGCGGCGGTGGGGGTGGACGTGGGTGCGGGCGCCGACGCCGTGCCGGGGCGTTCGTCGCCGCAGCCGGTGAGGGCGGTGGCGGCGCACAGGAGGAGGGTGGCGGCCAGGGGTCTTCGGTGGTTCGTCCGCCGCGTTCCGTACGTCGAGATGTCCGTCAAGGTGGCCATGTGCATGACTGTGTCACGATTGCGCGATGCACATAGCCCCGTCCGGCGAGGGAGTCGGCCGCCCGGCCCCCCGCCCCCGCATCCTCTTCGTCACGGACCTCGCCTACCAGGCGAAGGGCCGCCGCTACTGCGACGAGGACATCTACCTCACCACCCGCCTCCGCGAGGACTTCGACGTGGCCCTGTGCCACCCGGCCGACTCGGCGGCCCTGATGGAGACGGGTGCCTTCGACACCGTCGTGGTCCGCAACAGCGGCCCGGTCATCCACTACCAGGAGCAGTGGGACGACTTCACGGAACGGGCGAGGAACTGCGGTGCGCGCGTCTACAACCAGCTGTCCGGCAAGGCGGACATGGTGGGCAAGCAGTATCTGCTGGAGCTGACGGCGGCGGGACTCCTCGTGATCCCCACGGTCGACGACCCGCGCGACGTCGGCCGGCTTCCGCAGACGCCGACGTACGTGGTCAAGCCGAAGGCGGGCGCGGACTCGATCGGCCTGGAGTTCGTGTCGGGGGAGGGGCTCGCGGGGCTGACCCCCGGCCCGGACGGCATCCTGATCCAGCCGTGCGTCGACTTCACGTACGAGGTGTCGTTCTACTTCGTGGACGACGCGTTCCAGTACGCGCTGCACGCGCCGGACCCCGCCAGGCGCTGGCACCTGGAGCGGTACGCGCCCACCGACGCCGACCTCGCCTTCGCCCGTCGCTTCATCGACTGGAACACGGTCGACCACGGCATCCAGCGCGTCGACGCGTGCCGGGCGCCGTCCGGGGAGCTCCTCCTGGTCGAACTGGAGGACCTTAATCCGTACCTCTCCCTGGACCTTCTCGACGAGGAGACGCGGGACGCGTTCGTGACGGCCCTGAAGCGTTCGCTGCAACGCCTGTCGGCGGCCTAGGGTCCGGGGCCCCGCCCCGGGTGTCCGTCCGCCCTACGGGGTCTGCCCCAGGAACGCTGGTGCAGACACGGGGTTCCGCCGGGTGCGTGACGGGCCTAGCCTCACAAGGGAGCAGAGCCCGTGAGGGCACTCCTCCCGAGCACCAACCGAGCATCAACCGCTTCCGGTCCCCGGTCCCCGGACCCCCGAATCTCTCGGGTCGTCCCAGCGGCCCGTGGGTGGCCGGAGCCGTACCGCCGACCTCGCACAGCTCCGGCCCATGCCCTTTCGGCCCGTCCAACCGGGGTGCACTCCCGCGCGCCCCGGTGCCGTGAGGGCGCGTGTGCGCCGGTACGTGGAGGGGAGCCGCTGCGCCGGCGCGCACACGCGGCCGCCGCCGACACCGGCGCCCCACGCCTCGGCGGCGGCCGCCCCGGTCGGCCGCGCCGCCGCGTCAGACGCGCGGCGGTGCGGGCATGTGCCCCTCGCCCTGCGGGGTGGTCGGCATGTGTCCCTCGCCCGGGGGCGAGACGGGGATGTGGCTGTCGCTCCGCGGGGCGACCGGAAGGTGGCTGTCGGCGAGCGCGGGGCTCGCGGCACCGCCCGCGGCGGCGGCCGCTACGGCGAGGGTGATGAGGACCTTCTTGGTGCGGTTCATTCCAACTCCCTTGAAAGACGCAACTTTTGGCTGACAAGGACGCTAGTTGCGGGTGGCACGATTGTTCGAGATATCTCTTTGGTTCCCGCCTCGAATGGCCTGAACCAGGCTCCGGACATGCGTCGGCCGCGGCGGCTCCCCCTCCGCGCCGCCGCGGCCGACCCCCGTCGGGATGAAAGTCTCAGGCGTCCTCGGCCGGCGGGGCGGGCATGTGGCCGTCGTGCTGGACGGTGATGCCGTCCTTCTTGGGTGGGGTGGGCATGTGACCGTCGCCCTGCGGAGTGGCCGTGCCGTCCTTGGGCGGGGCGGGCATGTGGCCGTCCTTCTTGACCGTGATGTTCTTCTTGGCTTCGCTCATGGTGGCAACTCCCCTGGATTCGACAGGTCTGTGGGGCAGAACGCCCATTCGGCAACTCCCCCGAGGGTCGCCGAACGGGCGTTCTTGGGCCGCTCACCCTATCTGTGGGGCCCCATGCGACCCGTCTGCCCCCCGACGCGACGGATCGATGTGTAGAGAGTGGCAGCCACTCATAAACGTTCGATGAACGCCGCGGACGTGCCTGTCAGGCGGCTGCGACCGGGTTGAGGAGTGCCCGCACCTCATCGGCCTCCAGCGCTCCTGAGCCTTCGTGGATGGCCAGCGCCTCCTGCCAGCATGCCCGTGCACGGTCCAGTTGCGCGAGGCTGTCGAGTGACGTTCCCAGGACGGTCAGCACATTGGCGCGCATCCAGTCGCCGCCGATGCAGCCGGTCGCCAGAGCCTGTTCCGCGTGCTTCGCCGCGAGCGCCGGACGGCGGGCCTGGAGGTGCACCTGAGCGATCCGGTAGTGGGAGGTCCCCTCCCACAGCCGCTGGCGGTTCTCGACGAACATCTGCAGCGCGTCCGTGAGGTGGTCGAGGGCATCGGCGTGCCGGCCCGCATGGCTGAGGCTGATCCCCAGCGCGTACTTCGCGTTGGCCAGGCGGAGGGTGAGTCCGAGGTCGTCGTAGATGTGCACGCCCTGCTCCGCGATCTCGATGGCCTTGGCCGTACGTCCGACCGAGACGAGCACACGGGAGAGGTTGCACAGCGCGCTGGCCTCGCCAGGGCGGTTGTCGTCGGCGCGGAAGGCCTCGATCGCCTTGAGGAAGAAGCTCTCGCTCTCGGCGTACTGCTTCATGCAGGCGGCCGCGATCCCCTGCTCGTTCGGGGCGTTTCCGCTGGTCCAGGGGTCCTCCGAGTCGACGGCGAGCTGCGCGGCGCGCGCCAGCTCGGCGGCGGCCGCCTCGAAGTGGCCGCCGATCCGCATGATGACCTGCGCGAGGCTGACGCGCGCCCGGCCCTCGGCATAGGCATCCCCGGCCGCCGCGGCGGCGTCCCGCGCGGCTGCCGTGGCCAGCTCGTAGCGGAGCGAGCTCGCCCCCGACTCCGCGAGGTCCTTGGAGGCAAGGAGCAGGTCGACCGCCCGCCGCAACATCCCCGCCCCCAAAGACTGCTGCACGCAGGCCAAGATGCACGCCGCCTCGGAGTGGAGCCAGTCCAGGGCCTTCGTGTCGTCGCTGAAGTCCTGGCCCGCGTGTTCCGTGCGCTCCAGGTGGTCCACCGTGCGGTCGCCGGGGCGTTCGATCGCGTACACCCGGGCCGCGGAGGCCAGGTAGAAGTCCAGGAGGCGGGAGAGCGCCGCGGCCCGTTCGCCGGGGGGCTGCTCGTCGCGTTCGGCGCAGGCACGCGCGTAGAGGCGGACGAGGTCGTGGTAGCGGTAGCGGCCGGGGGCCGCGGATTCGACCAGGGACGTGTCGACCAGGGACTCCAGGACGTCTTCCGTCTCGTCCAGGGAGAGGTCGAGGACCGCCGCGGCCGCCGCGAGGGACAGGTCGGGGCCGTCCGCGAGGCCGAGGAGGCGGAACGCGCGGGCCTGGGCGGGCTCCAGCTGGCCGTACCCCAGCTCGAACGTTGCCTTGACCGCGAGGTCGCCCGCCTGGAGCTCGTCGAGGCGGCGCCGCTCGTCCGCCAGCTTCGCCGCGAGCGTGGAGACCGTCCAGGTGCGGCGGGCCGCGAGCCGGGAGGCCGCGATGCGGATGGCGAGCGGCAGGAAACCGCACGCCGCCACCACGTCCAGGGCCGCCTCGCGCTCCGAGCTGACCCGCTCCTCGCCGACGATGCGGGTGAAGAGGAGAAGGGCCTCCTCGGGGGACATCACGTCCAGGTCCACCAGGTGCGCGCCCGCCAGGTCGACCATGCGGACGCGGCTGGTGACCAGGGCCGCGCAGCCCTCCATGCCGGGCAGCAGCGGACGGACCTGCGCCGCGTCGCGCGCGTTGTCCAGGAGGACGAGGACCCGGCGCCCGTCGAGGACCGAGCGGTACAGGGCGGCCCGCTCCTCCAGGGAGTCCGGGATCGCCGAGTCGGCCGTGCCGAGGGCGCGCAGGAAGGCGCCGAGGACCGTCTCCGGCTCGGCCACCCGCGCGCCCGCGCCCTGCAGGTCCACATACAGCTGGCCGTCGGGGAAGTGGGCGCGCGCGACATGGGCGACGTGGACGGCCAGGGTCGTCTTGCCGACGCCGCCGATGCCCGCAAGCGCCGAGACCGCCATCACGCGGCCCTCGGCGGTCGACAGGATGTCGCCCAGCTCGTCCACGAAGGACGCCCGGCCCGTGAAGTCGGGGACCGTCGCCGGGAGCTGCGCCGGGCGCACCACCGTCGTGGCCGGTTCCTGCGAGGGCACCGAGGGCTCCGCGAGGCCGGGGTCGGCCTGGAGGATGCGCTGCTGGAGCTCCTTGAGGCCGGGCCTCGGGTCGACGCCGAGCTCGTCGGCGAGCAGGCGGCGGGTGTCCGCGTAGACGGCGAGGGCCTCGGCCTGGCGTCCGCTGCGGTACAGCGCCAGCATCAGCAGCTCCCGCAGCCGCTCCCGCAGCGGGTGCGCCGCGGTCAGCGCGGTCAGCTCGGAGACCGCCTCCGCGTGGCAGCCCTGCTCCAGGTCCATGTCGAGGCGGGTCTCGAGGAGCTGCAGCCGCCATTCGTCGAGGCGGGTGCGCTGCGTGTCCGCGTAGGGCCCCGGGACGTTGGCGAGGGGTTCGCCGTCCCACAGGCCGAGCGCCTTGTTCACCAGCGTCCGCGCCTGGCAGAGGTCGCCCGTGCTGCGGGCCTTCTCCGCCGCCGACCAGAGGTCCTCCGCCAGGGCCAGGTCCAGCGCGCCGTCCGCGACCTGGACCGCATAGCCCCCGGACTCGCTGACCAGGACGCCGGGCGGCAGCACCTTGCGGAGCCGGGACGCGTACGTACGTACCGCTGCCAGTGCCTGGGACGGCGGTTCCTCGCCCCAGAGCGCGTCGATCAGCTCCGAGGCCGTGGCCGTGCGTCCTTCGCGCAGCAGGAGGGCCGCGAGCAGCGCCCTCTGCTGCGGGGAGCCGGTGTTGAGCTGATCCGGGCCGTGCCACGCGCGCACCGGTCCGAGCACGCTGAAGCGCGACGTCGGGACCTCGGGGGGGTGCCCCTCGGTCCGCTCCTCGGGGGTGTTCCCCGAGGCCGGACGCCGCTGCTCCGGTACTCGCGGTACATCGACCATCGCTCCCCCTGCCGCCCTGCCGTTCCCAATCCTGCCGGTCGCGGGTCTGCCCGCCCGCGGTGGTGCGTAAGCCGCCGTGCGGCCCCTTCGGTCCTGCCGGGTTCTTGCTCCCCGCCAGTTTGCCTTGTTCATGGGGGATGCGTCAGCCGTGCGAGACGGCTCTCACAGGGTCCTCGCACGACATTCCGCATTGCTTTCCCGCCACGACCGGCGCACGCCGCCCCCGCGCCACACCTCCGGCCGCCCCTGCGCCGTCCGGCATTCGTCCGCGTACGAGTAGCTGACGGGTCGTCAGATCGGCGCTACCGTGGGCTCCATGGAGACCATGGAGACCTTCCCGAAGATCATCTCGGTGGACGACCACACGGTCGAACCCCCCAACGTCTGGACGGACCGGCTCCCGTCCAAGTACCAGGACCGCGGCCCCAGGATCGTCCGCGCACCCCTGAGGGAAATGTCCTTCCTAGGGGGCAAGTTCGCCCCGGTAATGGGGGAAAAGGGCGAGGACGGGCCCATTGGGGACTGGTGGATCTACGAGGATCTGCACCGCCCGCTCACCCGCCTCGACACCGCGGTCGGCTACGACAGGGACGAGATCAAACTGGAGGTGATCACGTACGAGCAGATGCGGCCGGGCTCGTTCAGCGTGCCCGACCGGCTCGCCGACATGGATGTGAACCACGTCCAGTCCGCCCTCTGCTTCCCCACCTTCCCGCGCTTCTGCGGGCAGACGTTCACGGAGGCCAAGGACCGGGACCTCGGGCTCCTCTCGGTGCGTGCGTACAACGACTGGATGGTGGAGGAATGGTGTGGGCCCGAGGCGGGCGGCCGCCTCATACCGCTCACCCTCATCCCGCTCTGGGATCCCGAGCTCGCCGCCGCGGAGGTGCGGCGCAATGCCGCACGCGGGGTGCGCGCGGTCGCCTTCTCGGAGATTCCGCCCCACCTCGGCCTGCCGTCCGTCCACACCGACGCGTGGGACCCCTTCCTGCGCGCCTGCGACGAGACCGGCACGGTCGTCGCCATGCACATCGGCTCGTCCAGCAAAATGCCGTCGACCTCGGCGGACGCGCCGCCCGCCGTCGGCTCCACCATCACCTTCGCCAACTGCTGCTTCTCGATGGTCGACTGGCTGATGAGCGGCAAGTTCGAGCGCTTCCCGAATCTGAAGGTCATGTACGCGGAGGGTCAGATCGGCTGGATCCCGTACATCCTGGAGCGCGCGGACGTCGTGTGGGAGGAGAACCGTGGCTGGGGCGGCGTCGCCGACAAGGTCACGCGCCCGCCGTCCGAGCTCTTCACCGAGCACGTCTTCGGCTGCTTCTTCGACGACGCGTTCGGCCTGCGGAACCTCGACTCCATCGGGGTCGGGAACGTCCTGTACGAGACGGACTACCCGCACTCCGACTCCACCTGGCCCAAGTCGCGGGAGGTCGGCGAGGCGCAGATGGGACATCTCGCGCCCGACGTCGTGGACCGCATCGTGCGGGGCAATGCGATTGAGCTGCTGGGTCTGACGGAGACCGGCCTCTGGCCCGGCGCGTAGCCCGCCCGGCGATGCGCCCGCCTCTCCCTGCCTCTTGTCTGACGGTGCGTCAGCTACGACTATGTGTGCGTCCGTTGATGTGACGTGCCGTCAGATGCAGGGCGGGGAAGGGTGGGTGGACCGTGAGTGGTGGTCTGGGGGAGGTGTTTCCCGTGGGGCGGATCGTCTATGGGATGCAGCTGCCCGTTCAGTCTCAGAGTTCCCTCTACGCCGAGCCCTGGGAGGCGGACGCGGGCCCCGACGACCTCGTCGAGATCGCCCGCACCGCCGACCGCACCGGCTTCGCCTACATCGCGAGCTGCGACCACGTCGCCATCCCGCGCCGCCTCGCCGACGCCATGAGCACCGTCTGGTACGACCCCGTGGCCACGCTCGCCCACCTCGCCGCCGTCACCGAGAACGTCCGGCTGATGAGCCACGTCGCCATCGTGGGCCTGCGCCACCCCCTCCTCTCCGCCAAGCAGTACGCGACCCTCGACCGCCTCAGCGGCGGCCGGTTGATCCTCGGGGTCGGTGCGGGTCACGTGGAGGAGGAGTTCGAGGTGCTCGGCGTGGACTTCGCGCGGCGCGGGCCGATCCTCGACGAGACCGTCGACGCGCTGAAGGCGGCCCTCGGCCCCGAGGAGTATCCCGAACACCGGGGCGAGCGCTTCGATTTCAAGGACCTGGGGCAGCTGCCCCGCCCGGCCCAGCGCCACGTCCCCCTCTGGGTCGGCGGCTCCTCGCCCGCCGCCGTGCGCCGCGCCGCGACCCGCGCCGACGGCTGGCTGCCGCAGGGCGACCCGCGCCACAAGCTGCCCGCGCAGATCGAGCGGCTCAAGCGGCTGCGGGCGGAGGCGGGGGTCGAGGAGCGCCTCGTCGTCGGCGCGATCACCGAGGCGCTGTACGTCGGTCAGCCCGCCTGGTCCGTGGGGCGCCGCACGATCACCGGGAAGCCGGACGCCGTCGCCGAGTCCCTGCGTGCGTACGGGGCGATGGGCGTCGACCAGATCCAGGTGCGCTTCCGCAGCCGGAGCCGCAGCGAACTCACCGACCAGATGGCGGCGTTCGCGGCCGACGTGGCTCCGCACCTCAACGAGTAGCGAGTGGTGAGCAGTGAGTAGCGCGTAACGAGTAGCGAGCAGTGACAGTGCCGATCGTGCCGAGAGCAGGGAGTACGTCATGGGCAAGCTGGACGGCCGCGTCGTCATCGTGACCGGCGGCGCACGCGGACAGGGCGAGCAGGAGGCGCGCCTCTTCGTGGCCGAGGGCGCCCGCGTCGTCGTCGCCGACGTGCTCGACGAGCAGGGCGAGGCGCTCGCCGCGGAGCTGGGGGAGGACTCGGCCACGTACGTCCACCTCGACGTCGGCGTGGAAGCCGACTGGCAGGCCGCGACGGCAGCCGCCAAGGACGCCTTCGGGAAGGTCGACGGGCTCGTCAACAACGCGGGGATCCTGCGGTTCAACGAGCTGTGCAGCACGCCGTTGGAGGAGTTCGAGCAGATCATCCGGGTCAACCAGATCGGCTGCTTCCTCGGCATCCGCACCGTCGCCCCCGAGATAGCCGCGGCCGGCGGCGGCACGATCGTGAACACCGCCTCCTACACGGCCCTGACGGGCATGGCGTACGTGGGTGCGTACGCCGCGACCAAGCACGCCATCCTCGGCCTCACCCGGGTCGCCGCCCTGGAGCTCGCCGGGCGGAACGTCCGCGTGAACGCCGTGTGCCCGGGGGCGGTCGACACCCCCATGACCAACCCCGCGCTGCTCGACCCGGACGCCGACCCCGTGGCGGCGAAGGAGGCGGTCGCGGAGCTGTACAAGAAGCTCGTGCCGCTCGGGCGGATCGGGCAGCCGCAGGAGGTGGCGGCCCTGGCGCTGTTCCTGACCGGGGACGACTCGGCGTACATCACGGGGCAGCCGTTCGTCATCGACGGGGGATGGCTGGCGGGGGTGAGCGTCGTCTGAGCCGAGCGGGGATCGGGCATCGGGATGTCTGACGTTGCGTCAGCTATTGACGCTCCGGCGGCCCGGTGGAACAGTTCGACGCATCACGATCTGACGGGTCGTCAGAAACCGTCAGAACCTCACGAGGACGGTGAACTTCCCTTGGAATTCGGTCTCTTTGTACAGGGATACGTGCCCGCCGCGCGGGCCAAGGTCGACCCCGAAGCGGAGCACAAGGCGCTCATCGAGGAGACCGAGTACGTCATCCAGGCGGACAAGTCGGGCTTCAAGTACGCCTGGGCCTCCGAGCACCACTTCCTGGAGGAGTACTCGCACCTCTCCGCGAACGACGTCTTCCTCGGATACCTCGCACACGCCACCGACCGCATCCACCTCGGCTCGGGCATCTTCAACCCGCTCGCGCCCGTCAACCACCCGGTGAAGGTGGCGGAGAAGGTCGCGATGCTCGACCATCTCTCCGAAGGGCGCTTCGAGTTCGGCACGGGGCGCGGTGCCGGTTCGCACGAGATCCTCGGCTTCATGCCGGGCATCACGGACATGAACCACACCAAGGAACTCTGGGAAGAGACCATCGCCGAGTTCCCCAAGATGTGGCTGCAGGACGAGTACGTCGGCTTCCAGGGCAAGCACTGGTCGCTGCCGCCCCGCAAGATCCTGCCCAAGCCGTACGGGAAGTCGCACCCGGCCATGTGGTACGCCGCCGGGTCCCCCTCCTCGTACGCCATGGCGGGCAAGAAGGGGCTCGGGGTCCTCGGCTTCAGCGTGCAGAAGGTCTCCGACATGGAGTGGGTCGTCGAGTCGTACAAGACGGCCGTCAAGGAGGCGCAGGCGATCGGCGACTTCGTCAACGACAACGTCATGGTGACGTCCACGGCGATCTGCGCGGAGACGCACAAGAAGGCGGTCGAGATCGCGGTCAGCGGCGGCCTCAACTACCTCCAGTCGCTGCTCTTCCGCTACCACGACACGTTCCCGCGGCCCGAGGGCATCCCCGAGTGGCCCGAGCTGCTCCCCGAGTACACCGAGGAGCTCATCGAGCTGCTCATCGCCGAGGAGCTGATGATCTGCGGCGACCCGGACGAGGTGCTCACGCAGTGCAAGCGGTGGGAGCAGGCCGGGGCGGACCAGCTCAGCTTCGGGCTGCCGATCGGGATCTCGCCCGAGGACACGAAGAACACGATCAAGTTGATCGGTGAGCATGTGATTCCGAAGATCGACACGGATCCTGTGCACCGTACGACGCGGTTCCGGCAGGCGGCCGGGGCGTGAGTCTCTGAGCGCCAACCTCTGAGCCACCCCGGCTTCCCCCTCCCGGACGGGAAGCCGGGGTCCTGCCGGACGGGGGCGGTGTGGTGGTGCTGTCGCGGGGGCCTGCCCCCGGACCCCCATCCATCGCCCTTCGGGCTCGTCCTCAAACGCCGGACGGGCTGGAATCGGCCGCCCGTGTGCCTCGCCTGCGACGGGCTGGAACACATCTTCATGTCTGCCTCGGAAGGGGAACTCGTCGTCATGCTCGACCACCTCATCAAGGGCGCCACCGTCGTCGACGGGACCGGTGCCCCCGCTCGTGTTGCTGACGTCGGGCTGCGGGACGGGCGTATTGCCGTTGTCGCCGAGCCGGGAACCGTCGGCGAGGAGAGCCGGAGCAGCGAGGATGCCCGGGGGCGGGTTCTCGCGCCCGGGTTCGTCGATCCGCATACGCACTACGACGCCCAGCTCTTCTGGGATCCGTACGCGACGCCTTCCCTCAACCACGGCGTGACCACCGTCGCGGGCGGCAACTGCGGGTTCACGCTCGCCCCGCTCCACCCCGACCGGCCCGGCGACGCCGACTACACGCGGCGGATGATGTCGAAGGTCGAGGGCATGTCGCTGGTGGCGTTGGAGGAAGGCGCGCCCTGGTCGTGGAGTTCGTTCGGGGAGTATCTGGACGCCCTGGAGGGGCGGGTCGCCGTCAACGCGGGGTTCATGGTGGGGCACTGTGCGCTGCGGCGGTATGTGATGGGCGAGGACGCCGTGGGCGGGCAGCCGTCCACTGAGCAGTTGGACGCGATGTTGCGCCTCTTCCACGAGGCGATGGACGCGGGGGCCTGGGGGCTCTCCACCACCCAGTCGTCCACCCACTCGGACGGCGACGGGCAGCCCGTCGCGTCACGGCACGCGCAGCCCGCGGAGCTGCTCGCGCTCAGCCGTGCCGTCGCCGAGCACGAGGGGACGCAGATCGAAGCGATCGTCGCGGGGTGTCTCGATCAGTTCAGTGACGACGAAATCGATCTGTTCGTGGAGATGAGCGCGGCGGCCGGGCGGCCCCTCAACTGGAACGTCCTCACCATCGACGCCGCCGTTCCCGAGCGCGTGCCGCGCCAGCTCGTGGCCAGTGAGCGCGCCCGCAAGGCCGGTGGCCGCATCGTCGCGCTCACGATGCCGATCCTCACGCCGATGAACATGTCGCTCGGCACGTTCTGCGCCCTCAACCTCATACCGGGCTGGGGCGACGTCCTCGGCCTGCCCGTGCCCGAGCGGATCGCGAAGCTGCGCGACCCGGCGGTGCGGGAGGAGATGCTGCGGCGGGCCGGGAGCAAGGAGGCGGGGGTCTTCAGGAGGCTTGCTCGCTTTGATCGGTATGTCATTGGCGATACGTACTCCGTCGCCAACGAAGGGCTTACTGGGCGCGTGGTCGGGGACATCGCCGCCGAGCGGGGGCAGGAGCCGTTCCACTGCATCGTCGAGATCTGCGCCAACGACGAGATGCGCACGGTGCTGTGGCCGATGCCCACCGACAACGACCCGGACTCGTGGGCCCTGCGCGCCGAGACCTGGCAGCACGAGGACGTCATGCTGGGCGGCTCGGACGCCGGGGCGCATCTGGACCGGATGTGCGGGGCCCCGTACACGACCCGGTTCATCGGGGACTGTCTGCGCGGGCGGCAGCTGGTGGGTCTGGAGCAGGCCGTGAAGATGCTGACCGATGATCCGGCCCAGCTGTTCGGGCTGCGCGAGCGGGGGCGGATCGCCGAGGGGTACCACGCCGACCTCGTCCTCTTCGACCCCGAGCGCATCGACGCGGGCAAGGCCACCCTCGTCCACGACCTGCCGGGCGACAGCCCGCGCCTGGACTCCAAGGCGATCGGCATCAACGCGGTCTGGGTCAACGGCGTCGAGGCGATCCGCGAGGACGTGGTGACGGGCGCCGTGCCGGGGAAGATCCTGCGGTCGGGGCGCGACACCAGGACGGTGAGCACCAAGTGAGCGCGGCCCGGCGGCTGTTCATCGGCGGTGAGTGGGTCGAGCCGGACGGTGGGCACTACGAGGTGGTGAACCCGGCCACCGAGGACGTCGTCGGGCTCGCGCCCGAGGCGAGCGGCGAGCAGGTCCACGCGGCGGCCTCGGCGGCCCGTGCCGCCCTCGACGGCTGGTCGCGCACGGCGCCCGAGGAGCGGGCCGGGATCCTGTCCCGCGCCGCCGCGATCCTGCGGCGCGACTTCGCGGCGCACGCCGAACTCGCGCAGGCCGAGAGCGGCGCCACGACGGCGACGGCACGCGGCATGCAGGTGGCGGTGGCCGTGGCGCGCTTCGAGCGGTACGCGAAGGGGGCGCTGGAGCCGGTGGAGGCCGCGCTCCCGCCGCAGATCCACGAGGCGGGGCCCATGGGGAGGGCGGGCGTCGTGGGGGCGCTCGCCGTGCGCAGGCCGGTGGGTGTCGTCACCTGCATCACCTCGTACAACAACCCCTGGGCGAACCCCGCGGGCAAGGTCGCGCCCGCCCTCGCCATGGGCAACACGGTGGTGGTGAAGCCCGCGCCGCAGGATCCGCTGTCCGTGTACGGGATGGCTGCCGCTCTGGAGGAGGCGGGCGTACCGCCCGGCGTGGTCAACGTCGTCTCCGGCACGGACACGGCGGTCGGCGAGGCGGCCGTCGCCTCCCCCGACGTCGACATGGTGAGCTTCACCGGATCGACGGCCGTCGGGCAGCGCATCGGCGAGGTGTGCGGCCGCGACATGAAGCGGCAGCTGATGGAGCTGGGCGGGAAGGGCGCGGCGATCGTCCTGGACGACGCCGACCTGGATGCCGCGGTGGCGGGCATCGGCACGACGTTCTCCTTCTATAGCGGGCAGATCTGTACGGCGCCGACCCGCGTCATCGTCCAACGGGGCGTGTACGAGGAGCTGGTGGAGAAGCTCGCCGGGTATGCGGGACATCTGAAGGTCGGTGATCCGGCCGAGCGGGGCACGGTCGTCGGTCCGGTGATCTCGGCGGCGCACCGCGACCGCATCGAGGCGTTCGTGGAGGAGGGGCGAAAGGAGGGCGCGCGGGTCGTCGCGGGCGGCGAACGCCCGGCGTCGGACAAGGGCTTCTACGTCGCTCCGACCCTCCTCGCCGACTGCACGCACGACATGCGGGTGGTCCGCGAGGAGATCTTCGGCCCGGTGGTGGTCGTGGTCCCCTTCGACGCGGACAGCCCCGAGGAGGCCGAGGAGACGGCGGTCGCCCTCGCCGACGACAGTGACTACGGCCTGATCGACTACGTGTGGTCGGGCGACGTCGCCCGCGCCTTCCGGGTGGCCCGCAGGCTGCGGGCGGGCGGCGTCGGCGTGAACACGATCGCCCGGAACATGGAGGCGCCGTTCGGCGGCTTCAAGAAGAGCGGCGTGGGCCGGGACGTCGGCTCGTACGCCTTGCACGCGTACAGCGAACTGCAGTCCCTCGTCTGGCCGGGGTGAGGGAGTGCTGCGGGGCCGCTCCCCTGCCCCTGGCTGGGTGGGGGAGCGGCTGTCCGTCGGCTCAGCTCACCGGCGGCCCAGGAAGATGGGGTTGGTGAAGGCGGTGAGCGGGCCCGGCAGGCCGGTCACCACGGGGGCGTGGCGCACCTCCGCCCGTACGTAGGCGGCGTACGAAGCCGTCGTGCGCCACTCCAGCGTGCCCTCGCCGGACTCCGGCAGGGCGGGGCCGGTGTGCAGGACGCCCTGGTCGGTGACGAAGCGGGCCGTGCAGCCGGGCGCGCCCTTGACGTCGAGGCGGACCGTGACGGGGTCGTCGCGGTCGACGTCGAGGCGGCCGCCGATGCCCGCGTGCCGGCCCTTGCCGCCCGCCGCCGAGAAGGCGAGCTCCACGGACTTGGACTCGGCGACGTAGGAACGGCCGCGCCGGATGCCGTCCTGGATGGCCTCGCGGGTCAGGTCGTCGGCGAGGACGACGGTCTGCGGGCCGCCGATGCGGTCGGGGTCGCGGTGCGCGTCGCTGTTGCCCATGGCGGGGATCCACGGCCGGTCGCCGCGCACGGAGGCGACGAGCTGGCTGTCCCAGTCGGCGAGGGCGATCTCGTCGTCCGGCGTGTAGGCGCCGTTCCACGCCTCGATGACGTCCGCGTCGCCGAAGCCGAACTTCCAGTTGCAGCCGACGCAGGTCGCGTGCGGGTGGGCGGGGACGACGAGGCCGCCCGCTTCCCTGACCTTGCGCGCGTACTTGCCGAAGCGGTTGTCGCGTGCGCGGTAGCGCCAGTCGATGAACGTGCCGGGGTCCACGCCGAGGGCGACGACGTGCCCGTTCCTGGTCGTCACCTCCTCGCCGAGCATGATCAGGAGGTCGCCGCTCGCGTGCTCGGCCCAGTGGGGGTGCGCGGAGTGCGTGTTGTGCTCCGAGCTGTTGATGAAGTCGAGGCCCGCCGCACGGGCCAGCGCGGCGATCTCGGCGAGGGTGCGTTTGCCGTCGGAGTGGACGGAGTGGAGGTGGCAGTCGCCGCGGTACCAGGCGCGGCCGCGGCCCTTCGCGCGCTCGGGCGGGTAGGCCGGCTTGGGGGTCTTGCCGGGCGCCCCGTAGGTGAGGGTGATCGTCACCTCGTAGGGGAGACCCTCGGGGGCGACGGTGTACGGGCCGAGGGCGATGTGCCAGGTGCCCTCGCGGACCCGGCCCGGGATATAGCCGGGCGTCGCCTCGTCGGCGCGGATGAAGAACTCGGTGCGGGCGCCGCCGGACCAGCCGCGGAAGCCCTTGCCGCCGAGCTCCGTGCCGCGCTCGTCGAAGACGCCGATGTCGAGGGCGTTGCCCTGGGTGCCGGGCGGCACGGTCGGCTTCTGGTAGCTGTAGACGGCGCGGAACTCGCTCACCCCGTCGGGCACTTCGACCGGCAGGTACACGAAGTCGGGCGATCCGGTGGGCAGCGTCCCGCGCACCGTTCTCGTCTCCGTGCTCCCCGGCGCCCTGTCCCGGGCGGGAGCGCGCCGCTCGGCGCCGCTGGCGAAGCTCACGCTGCCCAACGTAATCGCGGCGGCGGCCCCCGTCACGAACAGTCCGCGCCGGTTCGGGCCGTTCGGGTGGTGTACGTCCTCGCACATGCTGCGGCTCCCCAGGGTGTCGTGTCGACGGTGACATGGGTGGTGCGTGCAACCCTGGTATTGAGCCGTGAACTGTGCGGCAAGGGAAGAAGATTGACGGACTTACGCGCGGTGGCCGCGCGGTGGGGCGGGTCAGTGGTTCTTGTGTGCGTTGCGTGCCTTGCGGGCGCGGAGCACCGCGAGGAGCACGAGGAGCACGACGACCACCAGGATGAGGACGACGATCAGCCCGATGACCCCGCCCTTCGACTTCTTGTGCTTCTTTTTCTTCTTGCCGGACTGCGCGGCCTGAGCCGTCTGCGCGGCCTGCCCGGTCTGCGCCTGCTGCACGGTCTGCCCGGCCCCGGCGGGCGCCGACGCACCGGGCCTGTGGTGCTGCGCGACGGCGGACGGTGGTGCGGCCGCGTACGACGCGGCGGGCGCGGCCCCGCCGAACAGGGCGGCGACGAGAAGGAGAGCGGTCGCGAGTCGCAGGCGCATGGCGAAACCCCCAGATGTCCCGGAAGTGTCCGGATCTGGCGCGCATGCTAGGACAACCGGAGGGTTACGTCACCCCTGTGCGCCCGCCGCCAGCAGCGCGGCCTCCGTCTCCCGGTGCGGCCCCGGCGCTCCGTTGCGCGCCCACCACAGCGGGGTGTGTCCCGTGCCGAGGTCCTCGCGCAGGTTCGGGTCGGCGCCGTGGGCGAGGAGCTCGCGGACCGTGTCGACGTGGCCCCAGGCGGCGGCCCCGCACAGGGGAGTGCCCTCGGTGACGTAGCGGCTCTCGGTGTTCGGCAGGGCTCCCGCGCGCAGCAGGACCCGCACGGTGTCGGCCGCTCCGTGCACCGATGCGGCGTACAGGGCGGTGGTGCCGTCGGCGTCCGGCAGCTCCGGGTCGAGCCCGGACCGCAGCAGGGACCTGACGGCGGCCGTCTCGCCCAGCGACGCGGCGAACACCAGGCGCGGGGTCAGCTTCTTCTGCCGTCGTCGGTTCACGCGCGTCACGCTAATCGGCGCACGGGCATGGACCAACCGACTTTCCAGGGATAGGAAGAGTGTCCCGCGCCGACAACCGGCCCGCACCGAACTCGCTCGGAGGGACCCGTGCGCATCTCCGCCACGCTCTACATGACCGACAGGACGATCACTCCGGTACGCCTGGCCCAGGAACTGGAGGGGCGTGGCTTCGCCGGTCTCTATCTCCCCGAGCACACCCACATCCCGGTGCCCCGCGAAACCCCCTATCCGGGCGGTGAACTGCCGCCCGAGTGCGCCCGCATGCTCAGCCCCTTCATCGCCCTCGCCCAGGCCGCCGCCGTCACCGAACGCATCGCCCTCGGCACGAACATCGCCCTGATCGCCCAGCACGACCCCATCGACCTCGCCAAGCAGATCGCGACCCTCGACCACCTCTCCGGCGGCCGCGTCACCCTCGGCATCGGCTACGGCTGGAACCGTGAGGAGGCCGAGGACCACGGCGTCCCGTGGCCGCGGCGCCGGGCGGTCGTGCGGGACCGGATGGCGGTCATGCGGGCGCTGTGGGCGGACCATCCGAAGGCGTACGAGGGGGAGTTCGGCGGGGTGCGGACGAGCGAGGTCCATCCGAAGCCGTGGCGGGCGCCCCGCAAACGGCTGGCGAAGGGGCCGCTGTTCGGGCCGCGCACGCTCATCGGCGGCGCGGCGGGGCCGGGTCTCTTCGCGCACGTCGCGGAGTACGCGGACGGCTGGATGCCGGTCGGCGGCAGCGGTCTGAGCGAGGCGCTGCCCGTGCTCAGGTCGGCGTGGGCGGACGCGGGGCGCGGGGCGGACGAGCTGTACGTGGCGGTGACGGCCGTCGCACCGGATCCGGGCAAGCTCGCCCACTACGGGGAGCTGGGGGTGGACGAGGTGATCGTGCAGCTGCCGCCCGCCGGGGAGACGGAGGTGTGCGCGGCGCTCGACGGGCTCGGGCAGTACGTGACTTCGTGACGCCATGACGTGCGCCCGCTTTTGCACCGGCGGAAGGGGCGGAAGTATCTGTAAGAGGCAGGTGTTCTCGCTCGTATGCTCGGAGACATGACCAACAGCGCGCAGCCCCCAGAGGCCGGACGACCCACCGCGAACGCCATGCGGCGCGCGCTCAGGAGGGCCAGGGACGGCGTCGCGCTCGACGTGACCGAGGCCGCGGTCCTGCTGCAGGCGCGCGGCGAGGACCTCGACGACCTCACCGCGTCCGCGGCCCGGGTGCGCGACGCGGGGCTCGAAGCCGCGGGGCGGCCGGGCGTCATCACGTACTCGAAGAGCGTGTTCATCCCGCTCACCCGGCTCTGCCGTGACAAGTGCCACTACTGCACCTTCGTGACCGTGCCCGGCAAGCTGCGCCGGGACGGCCACGGCATGTTCATGTCCCCGGACGAGGTCCTGGACATCGCCCGGCAGGGCGCGGCACTCGGCTGCAAGGAAGCCCTGATCACGCTCGGCGACAAGCCGGAGGACCGCTGGCCCGAGGCGCGGGAGTGGCTGGAGGCGGAGGGGTACGACGACACCATCGCGTACGTCCGGGCCATCTCCATCCGGATCCTGGAGGAGACGGGCCTCCTGCCGCACCTCAACCCGGGCGTCCTGACGTGGACGGACTTCCAGCGGCTCAAGCCCGTCGCGCCCAGCATGGGCATGATGCTGGAGACGACGTCGGAGCGGCTGTGGTCGGAGCCCGGCATGCCGCACTACGGCTCGCCCGACAAGGAGCCCGCCGTCCGGCTGCGGGTCCTCGAGGACGCGGGGCGTTCCTCGGTGCCGTTCACCAGCGGGCTGCTCATCGGGATCGGCGAGACGTACGAGGAGCGGGCCGACGCGCTGTTCGCGCTGCGCCGCGTGGCGCGCTCGTACCACGGCGTCCAGGAGCTGATCATCCAGAACTTCCGCGCCAAGCCGGACACGGCGATGCGCGGCATGCCCGACGCCGAGATCGACGACCTGGTCGCCACGATCGCCGTCGCCCGGCACATCATGGGCCCCTCGGGCAACATCCAGGCGCCGCCGAACCTCATCGCGGGGGAGTACGAGCGGCTCATCGGCGCGGGCATCGACGACTGGGGCGGCGTCTCGCCGGTCACGATCGACCACGTGAACCCCGAGAAGCCGTGGCCGCAGGTCGAGGAGCTGGCCGAGCGGTCGGCCGGGGCGGGCTTCCGGCTCGCCGAACGGCTCTGCGTCTATCCGGAGTTCGTGCAGCGCGGCGAGCCCTGGCTCGACCCGCGCCTCCTGCCGCACCTGCGGGCCCTCGCCGACCCCGACACCGGCCTCGCCCGCCCCGACGCGGTGGTCGAGGGCCACCCCTGGCAGGAGCCCGACGAGGGGTACGTCGCCTCCTCCGGCCGCACGGACCTGCACGCCACCATCGACACCACCGGCCGCACCACCGACCGGCGCGACGACTTCGACGAGGTGTACGGCGACTGGGAGGCGCTGCGCGAGCAGGCGGCGCCCGGCATGGTGCCCTCCCGCATCGACGGCGACGTGCGGGCCGCCCTGAAGCAGGCCGCCGACGACCCGACGAAGCTCACCGACGACGAGGCACTCGCCCTGCTGCACGCCGACGGGGCCGCGCTCGACGCGCTCTGCTCGGTCGCCGACGACATCCGCAAGACGGTCAACGGCGACGACGTCACGTACATCGTGACGCGCAACATCAACTTCACCAACGTCTGTTACACCGGCTGCCGCTTCTGCGCCTTCGCGCAGCGCAGGACCGACGCCGACGCCTACACCCTCTCGCTGGACCAGGTCGCCGACCGGGCCGCGCAGGCCTGGGACGTCGGCGCCGTCGAGGTGTGCATGCAGGGCGGCATCCACCCCGACCTGCCGGGCACCGCCTACTTCGACATCGCGCGGGCCGTGAAGGAGCGCGTGCCGGGCATGCACGTGCACGCGTTCTCGCCGATGGAGGTCGTCAACGGCGCGACCAGGACCGGGCTCTCCATCCGCGAGTGGCTCACCGCGGCCAAGGAGGCGGGGCTCGACTCCATCCCCGGGACGGCCGCCGAGATCCTCGACGACGAGGTGCGCTGGATCCTCACCAAGGGGAAGCTGCCGACGGCCACCTGGACCGAGGTGATCACGACCGCGCACGAGCTCGGCATCCGGTCGAGCTCCACGATGATGTACGGGCACGTGGACCAGCCCAGGCACTGGCTCGGCCACTTCCGCACGCTGGCCGGGATACAGCAGGAAGCGGTGGCCAAGGGCGTCGAGGGCTTCACGGAGTTCGTGACGCTGCCGTTCATCCACACCAACGCGCCCGTCTACCTCGCGGGCATCGCCCGGCCTGGCCCGACCACCCGCGACAACCGGGCCGTCACGGCCATGGCCCGGGTGCTGCTCCATCCGCACATCCCCAACATCCAGACCAGCTGGGTGAAGCTGGGCCAGGAGGGCGCCGCCGAGATGCTCAGGTCCGGCGCGAACGACCTGGGCGGGACGCTGATGGAGGAGACCATCTCCCGGATGGCGGGCTCCAGTTACGGCTCCTACCGGTCCGTCGAGGACCTGGTCGCCATCGCGGACGCGGCGGGGCGGCCCGCGAAGCCGCGCACGACGCTGTACGGCGAGGTGCCGCAGGAGCGGCAGCGGGCGGCGGCGGCCTCGGACGGGCACCTGCCGGAGCTGCTGCCGGTGCTGGACAGCTAGGACATGACGAAGGGGGGCCGAGCAGTGCGCTCGGCCCCCCTTGGTGGAACTACTTCGCCAGGAAGTCGCCGAAGCGCGCGTCCTTCTCCGGGGCGCCGACCGCGGCCGGGCCGAACGAGGTGATGCCGGTGGTGGTCAGGCCGCTCGCGGAGCCGCGCAGGTGCCAGACGGCGCCGGAGTCGGCGTAGGTGCCGTCCTCGCCGGGCGCGCCCACCGTCAGGTCGGCCTTGCCGTCCTTGTTGGTGTCCGAGAGCAGGACCGTGGCGCCGAACTTGTCGCCCTTCTCCGAGGCGCCGGGGACACCGGCCGTGGACTGGTCGAACGCCTGGGCGCCGGTGCCGGTCAGGCCGGAGCGGGAGCCCTTGAGGAGGACGACGCTGCCCGCGTCGGCGGTGGAGCCGATGTCCTCGCCGGGGACGCCGACGGCCACGTCCGCGAAGCCGTCGCCGTTCACGTCGCCCGCGCTGATGGCGGAGCCGAACTCGTCGCCGTCCTCACCGACGCCGGGCACGCCCGCGGTGTCCGCGGTGATCTTCGTGGAGCGGTCCGAGAGGCCGGACGCCGAGCCGTAGCGGACGAGGACGGTGCCCTTCTGGTAGGGCATGTCCTCGAAGCTGGTGCCGATGTCGCGGGTGACGAAGTCGCCGTAGCCGTCGCCGTCGATGTCCGCGACCGCGCCGCCGAGGGAGGGCGCGAGCTTCTGCGAGGTGGTGGCCACCCCGTTCTTGCCGCCCTTCCAGAGCTGGCTCTTGTGGGCCATCTCCTCGAAGCCGTGGCTGGTGACGATGTCGTCGACGCCGTCGCCGGTCACGTCGCCCACGACGAAGTCGCCGGGGCCGAAGGTCTGGCTGGTGACGACCTGCTGGGTGCTCGCGGCCTTGCCGTCGCGCTTGAACGGGCCGTACGAGATGGTCATGCCCGCGTCGTCGTTGTCCATCGGGTCCTCGGGCTCCGGGTACTCGGCCGTGACCAGGTCCCGCTTGCCGTCGCCGTTGAAGTCACCGGCGGTGACGCGCGCGCCGTTCGAGGCCAGCTCGGTGCTGCCCTCGCCGGAGAGGCCCTGGGCGGAGCCCCAGAGGACGACGGCCTTCGGGCCGCCGTTGACGACGAGGTCGGTGTAGCCGTCGCCGTCGAGGTCGGCCGCGGCCGTGGTGTTGCCGAAGTGGCCGCCGTCCTCGGCGGAGCCGGGTACGCCGGGCGTGGCGCGGCTGATGGTGACGGCGTGCGTCTGGTCGGGGCCGTTCGCCGAGCCGTACACGATCGAGACGCTGCCGGGGGCGTTGCCGCTGGAGCCGCCCGGGGCCGATATGGCGAGGTCCGCGTAGCCGTCGTGGTTGAAGTCGGTGACGGGGGCCTTCGGCGGGGTGGGCGCGGCCGCCGCGGAACCGGCGGTCGCCAGGGCGATCGGTGCCGTGAGCGAGGCGACTGCCACGGCGGTGATGAGACTGCGGCGCACTGTTCCTCCTGTGGGGGAATTTGTGTGGTCGTGTAGGAAGACGATCGTTCCGCGGAGAAGGTTGTACACCGCAGAGACTTCTGTGGTGCACACGCGCTTATGTCCCAACTCGGTTCCCGTTCACCTGATATCGGCCTCGATCTGGCTCATCCCTTGCGCCAGACTGGAGGTCCACGGGATGCGGGAGGGGCCGATGGCGCGGCTGAAGGTGTCCATGCAGGAGCTCATCCGGCGCAGGCGGCGGGCGGCCTTCGTGGGCCGTCGTGAAGAACTCCGTTTGTTCAGGGAGAACTTTGCGGTGCCGCCCGAGGACGACCGGCACCGCTTCCTCTTCCACGTGCAGGGCCCGGCGGGGGTCGGCAAGACCTCACTCGTGCGCGAAATGGGACAACTCGCCGCGGAGTGCGGGGCTTTCGTCGCCCATGTGGACGACGGGGTCCCGGACCTCCCAGGGGCGCTGGGCGAGATCGCCGCGCAGTACGCGCAACAGGGCAGGGCGATGAAGCCCCTGGACCGCGCACTCGCCGCGCACCGGCAGCGCATCCACGAGGCCGTGGCGGCCGCCGCCCGCGCCCCCGAGCCGGAGGTGCCGTCGGCGGGCAGCGTGGCGGTGGCCCGCGCCGGTGTCGTCGGGCTCGGCCTGGTGCCGGTCGTCGGCGCCCTCTCCGGCGTCGTCGACACGGACCGGGTCGCCCTGGGCGCGGACCGGCTGCGGGCCCGCTTCCGCAGCCACGAGGACGCCCGCCTCGCCCTGGAACCCGAGCGCGCGCTGACCCCCGTGCTCCTGGACGAGCTGGCCGGGGCCGCCGACGCCGCGCCGTGGCTGGTGCTGCTCTTCGACACGTACGAGCGGACGGCGCCGTTCCTGGACCGCTGGCTGCACGACGTGATGACGACGGACCGGTACGGCGAACTGCCCGCCAACGCAGTGGTGGTGACCGCGGGGCAGCGTCCCCTCGACCCCGTCCGCTGGGACGGCGCCGCGGACTTCGCCGCGGAACTGCCGCTGCGCCCCTTCACGGAGACCGAGGCGCGCGGCCTGCTCGCGGCCAAGGGCGTCGTCGACGAGCCGGTGATCGCGGAGGTCCTGCGGCTCTCCGGGCGGCTGCCCGTGCTCGTCTCCACCCTCGCCGAGACCGGCCCCACGGCCCCGGACGACGTCGGCGACCCGAGCGCCACCGCCGTGGAGCGGTTCCTGAAGGCCGAGCAGGACCCGGCGCGGCGCGCGGCCGCCCTGGACTGCGCGCTGCCCAGGCGCCTCGACGAGGAGATCGTGCGGGCCGCCGTGGACCGGGACGGCGACGGCCGGGGCACCGGCGGCGACGGCCCGGTGGAGCTGTACGCATGGCTGCGCACCATGCCGTTCGTCAGCCCGGACCGCCGGGGCACCGCCCGCTACCACGACGTCGTGCGCGCCCCGATGCTGCGCCTGCGCCGCAACACCGCGCCCGCCCTGTGGAGCGCGGGACACACCCGCCTCGCCGAGTTGTACGGGCGACGGCGCGCGGCGCTTGAGGAGGAGCTCAGGGGCGCGCCGGGCCGCCCCTGGATGCGCGCGGAGTGGCGCGCGTTGTGCGTCGACGAGCTGTACCACTCGCTCTGCGCCGGACCGCGTGCCGCGCTCCCCGGCGTGCTCCGCGCGGGGATCGAGGCGTGCCGCTTCGACACGGCGGTGGCCCGCGAGTGGGCGCGGGCGGTGACGGACGCCGCCGATGACACGGACGCGGACCACCTGCGGGCCTGGTCCGACGACCTCCGCGACGCGCTCGCCGACGAGGCGCTCGGCGCCCTGCGGGTGCTTGAACTCCTCCTCTCCCGTGGTGGGCTCGACGACGTGGGCCGGGTGGCCGCGCACAACGCGCACGGCCTGCGGCTCTTCCACCTCGGCAGGCTGCGGGAGGCCCTCACCGACCACGAGCGCGCCATCGCCATCGACCCCGGCGACCCGTGGGGCCACCACGGCCTCGCCGTCACCCACCGGGCCCTCGGCGAGTTCGAGACGGCGCTGCGTCACCTGGCGGCGGCCGACGAGGTGGCGCCCGGCGCGGAGTGGGTGGCGCGGGACCGCGGCGAGACGTACCGGCGCATGGGCCGCCCGGCGGAGGCCCTGCCCTGGCTGGACCGGGCACACGCCCTGGACCCGCGGGAACCGCTGACGCTGGGCAGCCGCGGCCAGGCCAAGTTCGTGCTCGGCCGCCCCCGCGAGGCCCTGGACGACCTGGACCGGGCGATCGACCTGTGGCCCGACTACCCCTGGGCGCTGCTGCGCAGGGCGCGCGTCAGACAGGCGCTCGGCGATCTGCGGGGCGCCCTCGACGACCTCGACCGCGCCCACGAAGCGGCCCCGGACGCGCCGGGCGCCCTCAGCGACCGGGGCGACATCCTGCGCTTCTCGTGCCACCACGAGGAGGCCGTCGCGGCCTACGACGCCGCCCTCGCCCTCGATCCCGGCCACACCTGGGCGTGGGGCAGCAGGTCCCTGTCCCTGGAGGCCCTGGGGCGCGAGGAGGAGGCCGTGGCATCGCTGGACGAGGCGCTGCGCATCGACCCGGAGTACGGGTGGGCGCGGGAGCAGCGGCAGCGGATGGTGGGGGCGGACACGGCCTGACCGGGGGCGGGGGGTCGCCGGGGGCGCCTTCCGGTCCCGTTGCGTGGAAGTGCCGGAACCGGTGATTTCGTAGCGACTGCGAAGCTCCCGTGAACGTCGTTCAAAAGCGACCTCAGGGACGACTCTTCGCATACCACTTGGTGCCTGAACCGATCGTTCCCAGTCGATTACAGTGCTGCAAAGTCGCAATCGGCCGAGGCGCGTCGAGGCATGTCACTGCACGGAGGGGGGCCCGCATGGGCACCGCAGCAGCCACCGGCGTCTGGGGCCGCGCCGAGCAGCAGGACTTCCGCAGCCGCGTGCGCGGCACGCTCCTCGGGGCCGCCCTGGGCGACGCCCTGGGGGCGCCCGTCGACGGCCTTTCGCTCGAAGAGATACGCGGGGAGCACGGAGCCGAGGGGCTCACCGAGCCCGCCCCCGCGCACGGCAGACGCGGCGCCGTGACCGCGGTCACCCAGCTCACCCTCTTCACCGTCGACGGACTCATACGCGCCCAGGTGCGGCGCGACACCGGCGCCTGGCACCCGCCGACCGACCTGCACCGCGCCTACCGCCGCTGGGCCGCGACCCAGAGCGACTGGGGCCCGGACGAGCGGCGCAAGGAGGACGGCTGGCTGGCCCGCGAGGAGTGGCTGTACTCGCGGCGCAACCCGTCCCGCGCCTGTCTGGTGGGGCTCGGCGACGAGGTGATGGGCACCCTCGACGCCCCGAAGAACCCGGCCGAGCGCGGCGCCGAGGCCGCCGTCAGGTCCGCGCCCTTCGGCCTCCTCGTCGGCTGGGAGCCGCAGCTCGTGCTGCAGCTCGCCGTCGAGTGCGCCGCCCAGACGCACGGCCACCCCACCGCCTACCTCGCGGCGGGCGCCCACACGGTGATCGTGCACGGGCTCGCCCGCGGGGAGTCCCTGGACGGCGCGATCCAGCGGTGCCTCGCCCTCCTCGCCGCCCGCCCGGGGCACCAGCCCGTCACGGACGCGCTCCGGCACGCGCTGGGCGCCGTGCGGCAGGGCATGCCCACACCGGCGCGCGTGGAGGAGCTCGTCGCGGACGGGACGGCCGAGGGCGTGCTGGCCGCCGCCGTGTACTCCGCGCTGGTCTGCGAGGACATCCGGCACGGGCTGCGGCTCGCCGTGAACCACGGCGGGGCGTCGGCGGCCTGCGGTGCGCTGTGCGGGGCGCTGCTCGGCGCGCTGCACGGGGAGACCGCGCTGCCGCCGGGGTGGCTCACGGAGCTGGAGGGCCGCCCCACCGTCCTGGAGATCGCGGACGACTTCGCCATGGAGATGACCCAGGGGCCCGCGCTGCACGGCCCCGCGCTCTCCTCGCCGGGCTGGCTGGCCCGCTACCCGCGGGCGTGACCTGCGCCTAGTTCTCGGCGGTCGCCGCCTCGAACGTGCGGCTCAGCAGGTCGTGGAGGGTGGCGCGCTCGGTGGCGTCCAGTGCGTCGAGGCCCGCCAGGGTGGCGTGCATGTTCGCGCGGATCGCGTCGACGGCCCGCTCGCCCTCGGGGGTGAGGACGACGTTCTTGACGCGGCGGTCGGTGGGGCTCGGCTCCCGGTGGACCAGGCCGCGCTTCTCCAGGCGGTCGATGATCCCGGTCATGTTCGACGCGTCGCAGGACAGCGTCCGGGCGAGGACCCGCATCGCGGCGGGCCCCTGGCGCAGCACGCTCAGCGTCTTGCCCTGGCTCGCGGTGAGGTTCTCGCTCGCCGCCGCCTCCGTGAAGTCCCCGTAGTAGGCACGGAGCGACACCGCGAGCAGCTCCATGAGCCGGGCCTTGTCGACGCTCGGTGTTCCAGGCATGTGAGCCACCTTACGCCATAAAACTTGACGATCTCAAATATTGAGGCTTACCTTCTTACAAGTTACTTGAAGTACTCAAGTATCGAGGTCTTCAAGTATCGAGGCCCTCAAGCAGTTGAGCAGCTGGAGAAGAAGCCACCGTGTCCCACGCACAGCAGCACGCGGCCCCGCCGAAACCCACCGGACAGACCGCCGTCGTCCTGGTGCTCGGGCTCGCGGCCATGGTCGTCTCGATGATGCAGACCCTGGTCGTCCCGATCCTGTCGATCATCCAGAACGAACTGGACGCCACCACGGCCGGCGTCAGCTGGGTGACCACCGCCACCCTGCTCTCGGCCGCCGTCTTCACCCCGCTGCTCGGCCGCTTCGGTGACCAGCACGGCAAGAAGCCCACCCTCATCGGTGTGCTGCTCGTGATGATCGCGGGCTCCGTGCTTGCCGCCACCACGACCTCCCTGACCTGGCTGATCGTCGGCCGGATCATGCAGGGCGCGGCCACCGCGATCTTCCCGCTCGCGCTCTCCGTGCTCCGCGAGGAGATCAGGCCCGCCAAGCTGCCCGGCGCGATGGCGCTGGTCAGCGGCACCCTGGCGTTCGGCAGCGGCCTCGCCCTGGTCGGCGCGGGCCTGCTGACCCAGGGCTCCGACCCCGACTACCACCGCGTGTTCTGGCTCGCGGTCGTCCTCGCCGTGGTGGCGCTCGTGGGCGTCGTGCTCGCCGTCCCCGCCTCGCGCTCGAAGACCGGCGGCCGCACCGACTGGCTGGGCGCGGGCACGCTGGCGCTGCTCCTCGTCCTGCTGCTCCTGCCGATCTCGCAGGGCCACGAGTGGGGCTGGACCTCCGGCCGCACCCTCGGCTCCTTCGCGGGCGCCGTCGTCATGGCGGGCGTGTGGGTCCTGACCGAACTGCGGGTCAAGGAGCCGATGGTGGACATGAAGATGTTCGCCCACCGCCCGGTCCTCTTCACCAACCTGGCCGGACTGCTGCTCGGCTTCGCGATGTTCGCCCAGTTCATCGGCGTCTCGTACCTCGTGCAGATGCCCGAGGACGTCGCCGGGTACGGCTTCGGCGCCTCGGTGCTCGGCGCCTCCGTCGTCTACCTGCTGCCCACCACGATCGTCTCGCTCCTCGGCGCCCAGTTCGGCGGCATCCTGGTCCGCAGGATCGGCGCACGCGTCACGCTCGCGGCCGGTGCGGCCTTCGGCGTGGTCGGCTTCGCCTGGCTGACCCTCGCGCACGACACCAGCGCCTCCGTCATCGGCGCGGGCATGATCATCGGCCTCGCGATCAGCTTCGGATACGCCTCGATGCCCGCGCTCATCGTCGCCAGCGTCCCGGCCCACCAGACCGGCATCGCCAACGGCATCAACTCCATCTCCCGCTCGGTCGGCAGCGCCATCGCGAGCGCGATGATCACCTCGCTGCTCGCGTCGAAGACCATCCCGCTGCCCGCGGGCATGCCCGCGCTGCCGCAGGAGAGCCAGTTCACGCTGAGCTTCGCCATCGCGGGGGCGGCCTTCGTCCTGGTCGTCGCGGTGGCCCTGGTCGGCCTCACGGCCCACCACGCCCCGCGCACGCCCCAGCTCCCGGTGACCCCGCCGGTGCCGGAGCGCGTGGGCGCCCCGTAAGGGGCGCGGGGAACTGCGCGAGCAACCACGGAAAAGCCGCAGACGCATGTGCCGGGATCCCGGCAGACGCGTCTGCGGCTTTTCGCGTGCTGAGCGCGCAGTTCCCCGCGCCCCTGACGGGGCGCAGTGCGCCCGCCCCCTAGGGGGCCACCGTGTCGTCCTGTGGCCGCGAAGGCGAGGGCACAACGGCTGCACCGGAGCCGTCGTCGTCCGTGTTGATCCGCTCGATGAGCGCATCCCGCTCGGGGGTGTCCTCGGGCTTCACGTAGCCGATGACGATGTAGAGGACGAGCGAGACCGCCAGCGGGATCGACACCTGGTACTGGAGGGCGACGCCGCCCTCGATGGCGTCGTCGATGGGGTAGTTGACCAGGTAGAAGGCGAAGAGCCCGGCCGCCCAGCTGGTCAGCGCCGCGGTCGGCCCGGACTTGCGGAACGTACGCAGCAGGCCCAGCATCATCGGGATCGCGATCGGCCCCATCAGACCGGCGACCCACTTGATGACGACCGTGATGATGTCCTTGAAGGCGGGGGAGTTGACCTGCGTCGCCACCGCCATGGACAGGCCCAGGAAGACCACCGTGGTCAGGCGCGCCGCGATCAGGCCCTTGCGTTCGTTCCAGGCCCGGGCCTTCGCGGAGAACGCCGGTGCCACGTCCCGGGTGAAGACCGCGGCGATCGCGTTGGCGTCGGAGGAGCACATGGCCATGGTGTGCGAGAAGAAGCCGACGATGACCAGGCCCAACAGGCCGTGCGGCAGCAGCTGTTCGGTCATCAGGGCGTACGCGTCCGAGCCGTCGGGCTTCTTGGCGTCGACCAGGAGCGGTGACATCCACATCGGGAAGAAGAGGACGACCGGCCAGACCAGCCACAGGATCGCGGAGAGCTTCGCGGAGCGCGCGGCCTCCTTCGCGTTGGCGGTCGCCATGTAGCGCTGCGCCTGGTTGAGCATGCCGCCGTTGTACTCGAAGAGCTTGATGAACAGGAACGCGAGCAGGAAGACCGTGCCGTACGGGCCGACCAGCGGCTTGCCGTGGCCCGCGAGTTCCGGCTCGTCCCAGACGCCGAAGAAGCCGCCGTGCGGGCCGAGCTTGGAGACGACCGCCACGAACATGGCGACGCCCGCGAGGAGTTGGATGATGAACTGGCCGAGTTCGGTCAGCGCGTCGGCCCAGAGCCCGCCGATGGTGCAGTAGATCGCCGTGATCACGCCGGTGATCAGGATGCCCTGGTTGAGGGAGACGCCGGTGAAGACGGACAACAGGGTGGCGATGGCCGCCCACTTGGCGCCGACGTCCACGATCTTGAGGAGCATGCCGGACCAGGCGAGGGCCTGCTGGGTGCCGAGGTTGTAGCGGTTCTTCAGGTACTCCAGCGGCGAGGCCACATGCAGGCGCGAGCGCAGCCGGTTGATGCGGGGGGCGAAGAGCCGGGCGCCGATGGCGATGCCGAGCGCGATGGGGAAGGACCAGGTGACGAAGGACGTCACGCCGTAGGTGTACGCGATGCCCGCGTACCCGGTGAACATCACCGCGCTGTAGCCCGACATGTGGTGCGAGATGCCCGACAGCCACCAGGGCATCTTGCCGCCCGCGGTGAAGAAGTCGCTGACGTTGTCGACCCGCTTGTGGGACCACAGGCCGATCGCGACCATCACGCCGAAGTAGCCGATGAGCACGGCCCAGTCGAGACTGTTCATATGGCCCTCCAGGGGTCCGCCTGGTGAACGGGCCGATGGGGACGAGAGCGGCCCAGAAGTGCCCGCTCATCGTGGGTTCGGGCACACGTCGGGGACAACCGGTCGCTAGGTCAAGAGCAAGTAAAATCGTTCTGTTTGCTGACTTGCGTTCATGTATCTGACCGGCGAGAGGGTGGGGCCGAACGCGCGAAAGCCGTACGGGAGTTGTCTCCCGTACGGCTTCCGAGTGCCTCCGCGGCTGTGTCTAGCGCATGATCTCCCCCGCGTTGACCAGCAGCGACTGCCCCGTGATCGAGCGCGCCCGGTCCGAGGCGAGGAACACCGCCGCGTCCGCCACGTCCCCGTCCGTCGCCAGGTCGGGCAGCGCCATGCGTTCCGTGAGGCGGTCCCGCACCGCCGCCTCCGGCACGCCCTCGGTGTGCGCGGTGAACTGGACGTACGCCTCGACCGGCGGGCCCCACATCCAGCCGGGCAGCACGGTGTTGACCCGGATCCGGTCCGGGCCGAGCTCGTGCGCCAGTGAGTACATCGCCGAGGTCAGCGCGCCCTTCGACGCCCCGTACGCCGCCTGGCGCACCTGCGAGGGCGACGCGATCGCCGACTGGGTGCCGATGAAGACCACCGAACCGCCGCGCCGCTCCCTGAGCGCGGGCAGACAGGCGCGCGTCATGCGCAGGGTGCCCAGCAGATTGACGTCGATGACCTGCTGCCAGGTGGCGAAGTCCGCGTCCTCCAGGCCGCCGAAGTAGCTGTCCCAGGCCGCGACGTGGACGACCGCGTCGATCCCGCCGAAGCGCTCCCGGGCCAGGGCCGCCAGCGCCTCGCACTGCCGCTCGTCGGTGATGTCGGTGGCCAGGTGGGCGGTGCGGGCGCCCTCGGGGTCGATCTCGGCGGCCGTCTTGGCGAGGTTCGCCGCCGTGCGCGCCCCGAGCACAGCGTTGCCGCCGTCGCGCACGACGGCCGCCGCGGCCTGATGGCCGAGCCCGGCGCCGACGCCCGAGACGACGACGGTCTTTCCCTCGAGGAGCGACGACTGCATGGGGCGCCTCCCGGCTCTGGCAGTTTTGCTGACGGGGCGTCAGAGTATGGGCGTGCATCGGAGGAAGGAAGAGGAAGGATGGGGAGAGACGTGAGTGATGACCCCAGCGCGGGCGCCCGCGAGGACACCCGGAGCGACGTCTACGCCGAGCTGGCCGCCGTCGGTCCCTACGGCGTGCGCCCCGGGCACGCCCTGATCACCATGGTCGAGCCGCACCCGGGGCACGAGTTCGCGTACAACCGCTGGTACGAGGACGACCACTACTACGCGGGCGCGATGGCCATGCCCTGGATGTACGCGGGGCGCCGCTGGGTGGCCACGCGCGAGCTCCAACTGCTGCGCTACCCCGACAAGTCCGCGATCGCCGAGCCGGTCACGTCAGGGTGCTACCTCTCCACGTACTGGGTGACGGAAGGGCGCTACGACGACCACATGAAGTGGACCGTCGGCATCAACAAGCGGCTCAACCGCGACGGCCGGGTCCACCAGGCCCGCACGCACGTCTTCACCTCCTTCCAGGACCACGAGGCGACCGTCTACCGGGACGGCGCGGCGGGCCCGCGCGACTTCCACGCGCTCGACCACCCGTACAAGGGCCTGGTCCTTGAGGTCATCGACGCCGAAGGGCCGCAGCAGCGCGGCGAACTGCTCGAATGGCTGCGCGCCCGGCACCTGCCGCGGGCGCTCGCCGGGTCGCCCGCCGCCATGGTCACGCTGTTCCGGCCGACGCCGCTGCCGGGGGACCGGATGACGTACGTGAAACAGGTCGAGGGCGTGGACACCCGGCTGACGCTGCTCTGGTTCCTCCAGGAGGACCCGCGGGACTGCTGGGAGGCGCACTTCGCCGGGCGGGACGAGGCGGTCGCGGAGTCGGGGCTCGGGCGGGTGGAGCTGGTGGCGCCGTTCATCCCCACGGTGCCGGGCACGGACCTGTACGTCGACGCCCTGCGCTGATCCGCGCGGCCCGCGGAAAGGGCCGAGCCCCCTCGGCCGGGACGGCGGGCCAGTCGAGAGGGCTCAAACGGTGCTGCCTATGCGGTTGTTCCTCTGTCGGTGTGCGCTGCAGTCTCACGCGAGGCCAGCAGCCCCCCTGCTCACCTCGCCGACGAACGCGTTCCACGACTCGGCGGGGAAGGCGAGGACCGGACCCTCCACGACCTTCGAGTCGCGCACGGAAATCCCGTGCCGCACCGGTGATTTGACCTCGACACACGCGCCGTTTCCGGTGGAATAGGAAGACTTGACCCACGTGTGCGAAGTACCTTGCTGAATCGCCATGTCCGCTCCGGTCTATCCAGTCGTTGAGTTGCTGTCGCCGCATCCCTGCGGTGGGCGCCAACGGTGCTGCTCGATGGCGTGAATGACGCTACTCGCCAACATCGTGGCGTGAAGGGATCGTTCACTCAACCGGATGGCATATTCCAGTGGGGACTTACGCATCGGCGTGACAAGGGTGTACCGTGCGGCGCTTTCGTGCGGATTGGGCCCGGGGGACCTGAATCAGCGGGGAATCAGCGGGGAATCAGCGGGCGTAGTCCTTCGCGATGTCCGCGATCAGCTGCCTCGACTGCTCGACGTTGAGTGCCTGGGCCCGCAGGTGTTCGTACATGACGCTGTACTGCTGGACGTCGTTCGCCTTCTCCAGGTACAGGTCGCTGGTGACGCCCTCGATGTAGACCACGCTGGAGTCGGCCGCGTCCGGGAACTCCAGGATCGCGTACTGCCCGTTGAGGCCCGGGTGCGCGCCCATCTCGAAGGGGATCACCTGGACCGTCACGTGCGGCTGCTGGGACTGCTCGACGAGGTGCTCCAGTTGGTCGCGCATCAGATGCCGGGAGCCGACGACGCGGCGCAGCGCGGATTCGTCCAGCACGGTCCACAGGCGCAGCGGCAGGTCCGGCGCCGAGATGCGGTCCTGGCGGCGCATGCGCACCTGGACGCGCTTCTCGATGTCCGTGGGGGTGGTCTCCGGGAGCGCGCCGGTGATCAGCGCCTCCGCGTACGCCCGGGTCTGCAGCAGGCCGGGGACGACCTGGGGGTCGTAGACGCGCAACGACGCGGCGTCCGTCTCCAGGCCGATGTACACGCTGTAGGGAATGTCGCCGAAGGAGTGCCACCAGCCCTGCTGGCGGGAGTCCTTGGCCATCTGCATGAGGGAGTCGACGACGCGGTGGTCCTCGACCTCATAGACGCCGCACAGGTCGCGGACGTCGCGCTGACTGATCGAGCGGCGGCCGTTCTCGAGGCGGCTGATCTTCGACTGCGAGACGAGCAGACGCTCGGCGACCTCCTCGGCCGTCATGCCTTTGAGCTCACGGAGCCGGCGGAGCTCCTGGCCCAACCGGCGCCGCCTGACGGTGGGATTGACATTGGACGCCACGGGACGTGCACCTCCGGCTTGCATTCCTCTACTTTGCGTATCTACTGCTCAGCAGAGTGCCACCAACGAGGTCGGCACCGCTGGGAAACAGCGGATGTGCGAACGTGAGGGCGGCCGCGCGGGGCGGTGGAACCGGGGTGTCGTCGTCCGGACGGTCCGGTCCCACTCCCCGCGCGGCCCAGCGGCTCCCGAACCGGGTCTGGGGACTGCGGCGCGGCGCTGGTGCGGTGGTGCTGAGCGGTTGCGCGATGGTGGTGCGCGGTTACGTGATGCGGTGCGTGATGACGCGGTGGTGCTGAACCGTGCTCGGTTTGCTGCTCAACGTGCTGCTGGCTGTGCTGCTTGCTGTGCTGCTCAGTGAGCGACGGCGCGTGCCATGGATCCGCGGCGCGGTTGCAGTGGCACCCCGCCGGGGTCCGCTGTCGCCCTTGCCTGCTGCCTGCCACCGCCCGGTCCTGTGGGACCCGCGGGTGCGGCGCTGCGTCGCGGCTGGGCCGCCACGCCGTTCTGAACGTCCATCACGGCATGCGCCACGAGGCCGCCCATGGGGTCGTGCCTGATCAGGTCCCGGAGCCGGGAGCGCGATGAACGCCCCTCGTTCCCGGGGTACAGATGCTTGCCGAGACCGACCGCATGGGCCAGGGCGGCGAGCGCGGCGGTCCGCGGGTCCGGCGGTACGCCGGTGCGGATCGCCGAATCGAGCCGGGACCTGATTTCCCGGCTGATGGCCGTGTCCGTCGCTTGGTAGCGAGTTGTCGGCAGCACCCCGCACATCTGGCCCGCCACGGCATGAACCATGCCGCACCGCTCCAGGTGCGAGAGGTACGTCTGACGGAGCCCCAGTCGGGGCCCGCCGATCCAGTGGACCGCCCGAACCGGGCTGCCGCGCCTGCGCAGCAGTTCCAGTGCGGAGTCCAGAGTTGGATCTCCGGTCGGCCGTGGCATCACCACGGCGATACGATCCCCGTCTGGGGCTATCCGTCCGGCCAGCGCCAGCTCCACTAGCTGTGCTCCGGCCAGACCGAGGTCGAGCGACTGCGGCTGCGCTGTGGTACCCGTGGTCGGGTCCAAAGCGAGCAGCAGAAGCTCCTCCGGAATTGTTCTGCGGCTCCTGCCCATCCATGCCTCCCCGCGTGGATGAATGACAGGGTGACCCCTCTCACATTGGTCTGTCGAGAGCGCGTGGTCGGGTTGTACGGGAACCAGTAGGTATGTCGTTCTCGTCTACCACGGGGGTTAAGCCCTCACACAGGACACTGGTACACGGTTCGGACAGTGGTGTCCGGCCGGATTTGGCGCACGGCCAGCACACGGCAAGCATCAGCATCGGCAAACGGCATGGCGTACGAGGAGGCATCGGTGGCGGGCGAGACCCCCGACAGATCGAAGCAGCGGAAGTCGTCGGGGAACCCGACCCCGGAGGAGACCTCCGGGCCGGCGCCGGAGGAACGCGACCCGCGTCTCGCGATGACTCGCGAGACGCCGCAGGTGCGGGAGGACCGGGCGACCGCCGTCTTCTCGACGAAGGACGTCGCCGAGGCGGCGGCCGGTTCCGACGGTTCCGACGGGCCGGACCCCGGGCCGGACCTCGGGACGGCGTCCGAGCCCGAGCCGGAGCCGGAGCCGGGCCCCGAGACCGAGCCCGAGGCCGCGTCGGAGTCCGAGTCAGGGGACTCTGCCGAGGGCGAGGCTGAGGCTGAGACGGCGGACGCTCCCAAGCAGGACGCTCCCAAGCAGGACGCGCCCAAGGCGGAGGCGAACGGCGACGCGCGGCTGCGGGACGCGGTGGCGGCGTGGGTCGCGACCTCCGACGACCCGGAGCCCGAGTCCGCGTCGGAGTCCGAGTCCGAGTCGGCGGAGGAGAGCTCCGACGCGACGGACAAGCCGGAAGCGGCCGACGAGCCGAAGCCGAAGCCGAAGTCGGACCCGAAGCCGGAACCTTCCGCCAAGGACGACGCCGAAGCCGACGCCGAAGCCGAGGACACCCCGGAAGAAGCCGAGGACACCCCCAAGTCCACCGGCGTCGACCAGGCCACCGCCGTCTTCAAGGCCCTGCCCCCGAAGGGCACCGGCAAGGCCGTCGACCAGCCCACCACCATGCTCAAGCTGGGGGATCACAAGGACCCCAAGGGCGAGGGTGCAAAGGGAACTGCAAAGGCAAAGCCCGAGGGTGAGGCCGAGCGGACCAGCAAGTTCGTCGCGCTGAAGCCGCTCGACGAGCCGTCCGCGCGCACCGCGCCCAAGACGGCTCCCAAGGGCGAACCGGCCGCAGCGCCGGAGTCGAAGGCGCCGTCCAAGGCGGAGCCCAAGGTCGCCCCCAAGGCCGCGCCCAAGGACCCCAAGGCCAAGGCGGCCCCCGCGGCCCCCGTCGCGCCCGCGGGCCCCGCCGTGCCCCCACCGGTGGAGCGCACCACCCAGCAGCCGCTGCCGCCCAAGCCGCCGATCGACCTGCTCGCCGAGCTGACCAACACCCCGCCGCCGCCGGAGACCCCGGTCCGTACCGCCGTGCGCCGGGTCAAGATCTGGACGCCGCTGGTCCTGCTCCTGATCGTCGTCTTTGCAGTCGTACAGGCTGTGCGGCCGCTGCCGACGCCCACCCTGCAGCTCACCGCGCAGGAGAGCGTGTCGTTCGAGGGCGACAAGCCGGACGTGCCGTGGCCGAGCGACGGCCAGGCCGCGATGGACGTCAACGGCATCGGCACGTTCGGTACGTCGGGTGACCAGAAGCCCGTGCCGATCGCGAGCATCGCGAAGGTCATGACGGTCTACCTGATCCTGCGGGACCACCCGCTGGAGAAGGGCAAGGACGGCCCGAAGATCCCCGTCGACGCCGCCGCGCAGAAGCACTACGAGACCGGCAAGCCCGCCAACGAGTCGGTCGTCAAGGTCACCGAGGGCCAGAAGATCACCGAGTACGAGGCGCTGCAGGCGGTCATGCTCCCGTCGGCGAACAACGTCGCCAAGCTGCTCGCCCGCTGGGACACCAAGAGCAGCTCCGAGGACGAGTTCGTCGCGAAGATGAACAAGACCGCCAAGGAGCTGGGGATGAAGAACACCCACTACACGGACCCCAGCGGCCTCGACAAGACGACCGTCTCCACCGCCGAGGACCTCGTGAAGCTCGGCCGCGCGGCCATGGAGAACCCCGTCTTCAACGAGATCTCCCGCCAGCCGAGCTACACGGACCTCAACAACGACAAGCAGACGAACTTCTTCAAGCTCGTCCCGACCGTCGCCATCGGCATCAAGACCGGCACCACCACCGCGGCCGGCGGCAACATCCTCTTCGCCGCGGAGAAGGTGATCGACGGCAAGAGGCAGACGATCATCGGCGCCGCCCTCGGCCAGTACGGCACCGACGGCGTCGCCAACATCGACAAGGTCACCAACGTCACCAAGGACCTGATCGCGGCCGGGCAGGATGCCCTCAAGGCCAAGACGATCGTGAAGAAGGGCGACGTCGTCGGCAATGTGGACGACGGCCTCGGCGGCACGACTCCGGTCGTCGCCACCAAGGACGTCTCCGCGGTCGGCTGGTCGGGCCTGACCGTCAAGCTGCAGCTCGACGACATCAAGGGCAAGACCATTCCGAACACGGCGAAGGCAGGCACCAAGGTCGGTGTGCTGCACGTCGGCGACGGCAAGGGCGACGCCGTCGAGGTGCCGGTCGCGCTGCAGAAGGACCTCAGCGAACCGGGCTTCGGCGCCAAGCTGACCCGGGTCGGCTGAGCCCCGCGAGGGGAGGCCCGCCACGGGCCTCCCCTCGCGCGTGCGTGCTAGCGTCACAAGCTCGGGGACCCGGGGTACTCCGGAAACATGGACGACACGGGGAGAGCCTCCAGTGGCCACAGCGGAGCCGACGCGCGCCGACGAAGCCGCCGCGCCTGACCAGGGCGACGGCCCCCGCACCGGTGGGCGGATCAAGCTGCCGGCCCAGCGCGGCGGGACCGGGGACGGGTCCGCGGAGCCGTGGCAGAAGCGCTTCCTGCGCCACCCGGTGACGATCACGACGGCGGTCGCCGCCGTGCTGCACGTCGTCTGGTTCCTCGTCTTCGCCAACAGCGGCGGCGACCTCGCGGCGCAGGACGCCTGGGCCGAGTTCGTCGGGCGGCATCCCGCGTCGGCGTACAACCTCGGCTGGTACGGCGGCATGCACCCGGTGTCGTACAGCGTGATCTCGCCGTATCTGATGTCGGTGCTCGGCGTGCGGACCACGATGATGATCGCGGGCACCGTCTCCGCGGCGCTGCTCACGATGATCCTCATGCGCAGCCGTGCGGTGAAGGGCAGCCTGCTGTGGCCGGTCGCCGCGGGTATCTTCGCACTGCTCGCCAACGCGGTGTCCGGCCGCGTGACCTACGGCCTCGGCCAGATGTTCGCGCTCGCGGCCGTCGCCGCCGTCTTCTGCTGGCCGCACCGCTGGCGCTACAAGCGGTGGGCGAAGGCCCTGGTCGCCGCCCCGTTCGCGGCGCTCGCGACGATGGGCAGCCCGGTGGCGGGCCTCTTCGTCGGGCTCGTCGCCGTCGCGCTGTTCCTCAGCAAGCGCTACCCGGGCGCCTACGCGCTGGGCATCGCGCCCGCCATCGTCGTGGGCCTCTCCGCCTGGCTCTTCCCGTTCTCCGGCACGCAGCCGATGTCGTTCGGCTCGGCCTCGCTGCCGCTGATCAGCTCGATCATCGTCTACTTCGTGGTGCCGAAGCAGTGGAAGACCGTACGGATCACCACCGCCGTGTACGCGGCGTTCGTGCTCGGCGTCTGGCTCATCAGCTCGCAGATCGGCTCCAACATCTCGCGCCTCGCGATGTCCTTCGTGGGCGTCGCGCTGATCGCCGCGCTGCCGTACGCGGTGCCGAAGTCCCGTACCTGGTACGTGATCATCGTGGCCTTCGTCGGCTTCACCGGCTGGATCGGCTACAAGGCCGTCGACGACATCGTGCACACCCGCTCGGACGCCTCCTGGACGCGTGAGGTCGCGCCCCTGGTGAACGAGCTGAAGGAGAAGGGCGCCGCGAAGGGCCGCCTGGAAGTGGTGCCGGCCCGCAGCCACCGCGAGGCGTCCGCGCTCCCCACGTACGTCCAGCTCGCACGGGGCTGGAACCGGCAGGCCGACATGGAGCGCAACCCGCTCTTCTACGACGACACCCTCAACTCCGCGAACTACCACGAGTGGCTGCAGCGCTGGTCCGTGCACTACGTGGCGCTCCCCAAGGGCGAGCCCGACGGCGACGGCGGCAAGCGCGAGGCGCAGCTCATCACGGACGGACTCCCGTACCTGAAGAAGGTGTGGGTCGACTCCAACTGGCAGCTGTACGAGGTCACCGACCCGCGGCCACTCGCCGAACCGAACGCCGTCGTGACGCGTGCCGAGCAGGGCGAGATGACCCTGCGCGTGGACAAGCCGGGCCGCATCCTGATCCGCATCCCGTACTCGCCGTGGCTGAGCATCGTCGACGCCCACGGCAAGGGCATGAAGGCGCCGCAGGAGACCGACGCGTCCAAGCGGCAGCGGGAGCTGAACGAGAAGCGCCCCAAGAAGTACGACAACGCCAACGGCTGTCTGACGGAGGCGCGGGAGGACCAGGCGGGCGACAAGTGGGTCGAGCTGCTCGCCCCGAGGGCCGGGACCTACCGGCTCGGCTCGCCCTACCAGCTGCCCCGCGGCACGCCCTGCCCGGAGGAGCTGAGCCCCTGACGGGGGCGAGGGCCTGGCCCTCAGCCGCCCGGCGGGGCGCAGACCCCGGACTCGGGCAGGCGCCCCGGGGCCGCGTCCTCGGCGGCTTCCGTGCGTACGGTGTCCAGCTGGCGCAGGAGCTCGTCGAGGCGGTCGCCCTTCGGGTCCCCGAAGTACTCCAGGACGGCCCGGTGGAACGCGTCGCGCACGCCCGGCGGCAGCACGTCGGAGGCGTCGAAGCAGAGCGTCCGCGCCCTGCCGGTGAGGATGCCCGCGATGCGCCGTCCCGTCGCGTCGGTCGGCTGGGGGTCGGTCGCGTCGGGGAAGAACGGCTGCAGCCCGTCCGCAGCCCGGTCCCGCCAGAGCTTGCGGGCCCGCTGGCCCGACAGCCGGTCGACGAGGGCGCGGGCCGCCGGGTCGGCACTGAACACGGCGGCCATGTCGCCCGCCACCTCGTACGCGCCGTCGTACTCGGCGCCGCCGCCCAGATAGCCCGCCGCCGGGTCGACGCGGACCCGCTCGTGCGCGTACACGTAGCGGATGAAGGCGCTCTGGTGCTCGTGCGTGCAGCGGGGGCCGAGGGAGTCCAGGAGGCCGCGCGGGCCCACGTACGACGTGGTCAGGGACCGGTCGATCGACGCCTTGGAGCGGTCGCCGAGGAGCGCGGCCCAGGTCGTCCAGGCCTTGCGGACCCGCGGGTCGCGCCAGGGGAGCCGCCCGGTGGCCCACTGCGTGTACGTGGCGGGGCCCTCCTGGTGGAGCAGGATGTCCTCGATCCAGTCGGTGCCCGGCCAGCCGGACGTGGCCTGCGAGGCCAGGCCCACGCACCACTTCGGGGCCTTGGCGGGACGGCTCTCCTTGGTCCACACCAGGCTCTTCAGGTCGACCTTCAGCGGCACCCAGTAGGTGCGGCGCCCGCCGTCCACGTCGAGGCGCGGCGCCCAGGGCGGGTAGGCGCGGGCGGTGGCGGCGCGGCCGAGCGGGACGAGGTGGCCCGCGCGGGCGTGCTCCACGAGTTCACCGATGCTGTTGAGGATCGCCACGTCCGGCGGGCCGCCCGCCTCCAGCTGCGCGCCGAGCGTCTCCCGCAGGGAACGCGTGCCCTTGTACGTGTACGACTTTCCGGTGCCGTCGTCGAGGCGGTGCAGCATCGCCTCGAAGGCCTTGCCCTCCGGTCCCGTCCAGGGGCCGAGGACCACGAGCGTCTGGGGCCTCGCGTCCCCGCAGGCGCCCGCGGTGACGGCCAGCAGACAGGTCGCGAGGAAGGCGCGGAACACGGTGCGCGACCGGCCGGTGCGGCGGCGCGTGCGGCGGTTCATGGGGTGGCTCCTGAGCGGGAGATGAGGACGTACTCGCGGCGGTAGGCGTGCAGCGTGGCACCGGTCAGGGCCGCGCAGAGCAGGCCTGCGGGCGTCACCCACGGCGCGACCCCGTCCAGGGAGGCGATGCGGCCCTCTGACAGGTCGTGGCGGACGTCTTCGTCCAGGTGGGAGATCAGGAGGGGATCGGGGTCGCCGAACGGCTTCTCGTCACGGGCCGACTCGATCGCCGGTGTCGTCCGCTCGGCGAGGTCCGCCGCCGTCGACACCACGCGCTGCTGCGCCCGGTGGGCGAGCACGGCGTCGGTCGTCAGGAACGGCACGGAGAGCAGCGGCAGGGCGGCCACGAGCAGCGGGAGGCTGACGTACAGGTGCAGCCGGTGGTGCAGGAACAGCTGGGTGCGCCACAGGCCGAACGCGAGGAGCAGGAGGGCGACGGCGGAGACGGCTCCCGCGGCGATCACGCGGCCGCCCGGCGCCGCCCGGTCCGCGAGCCTGTCGCGCAGCCGGTCCTCCAGGGCGGCGATGCGGTCGACGACGGAGGTCGCGTCGGCTCCCGCGCCGCTGTCGGGACGGCAGCGGGGATAGCCGTCCGCGTCGGTCTTCTTCGCGGTTCCCGGGGGCGGGCAGAGCATGCTGCGCGCGTACGAGAGTCCGGCGGCCCGCAGAGTGGGGTCGCCGACGTTGTTCTGCGCGAAGGTGATCCAGGTGCCGTAGTCGACGACGAGCCCGGAGACCACGTCGAGCTCCTGGCGTTCGACGGTGGTCAGGGCGCCGCTGCGGGCCACCTGGTTGAGGCGCTGCACGGCCCGCGTGGTGCGCGTGGTGTAGCGCTTGCTCATCCCGCTGAGCTGCACGGCCTCCCCGGCCGCCAGGCTCTCCGCCGCCTCGCGGTCGGCGATGCGCAGGGACGTCTCGGCCTCGGCGAGCCCGACGAGCGCGGGCACGAAGCTGTCCCGCAGGACCGCCGAGTCCTCGCGGACGTCCGCGTACGCCCACCCGAACGCGACGGCCACGACGACGGTGAGCAGCGGAAGCGCGACGAGCCGGTCCCGCAAGTACCCGCGGTTGCGGGGGTGTTCGGCGAGCGGCACCGGCCAGGCGTACCGGCGCAGGGCGCGCACCGCGTCGGCGGCGAGCAGCGGGGCGGCGCGCCACGGGGCCGTCACCGGGCGGCGCCGGGCGGGCGGGGTCCCGGCAGGACGGTCGTGCTGGACTGGATGCGGGCGGCCTCCACGTCGAACTTCGCGATGCGGTCCCGGAGTTCGACGGCGCCACCGGCCGATTCGCGGACGCGGACCAGGCGGCGCAGATGGTCCTGCATGGCGGTGTCGCCCGCCTCGGAGGCGAGCCGCCACGCCGTGCCGAGCAGCGTCTCGGCGGCCGCGCGCCTGCCGAGCTTCAGCTCCGCGCAGGCCTCCTCGAAGGTGCGGTGCAGCTCCTCCTCCTGCCGGTAGTGGGCGACCTGGGGGTCGAGGCGGCTGTAGAGGTCCGGGTCGTCGGTCCAGCGCATCAGCACGGGCTGGGGAGCGGGCAGCCGCGGTGCCGCCGGGCCCGCAGTGCCCGCAGTGGTTAGCTCGACCTCCGTGAGCAGGAGCTCCTTGCCGAGCTGGGCGGGGTCGTAGGGGGCGCCGACGCAGAGCAGATAGGCGCGGGTCTCCTCGCCGCACGGGCCGAGGTCGTACTCCTGGACCGGGCCGCCCGCGCCCGTCCCGACGCCGGACAGGTCGACGCGGTCGGGGCGGAGCGCGACCCGCGTGGGGTGGACCTGCTCGAAGGAGTGCGGGCGTACCCCGGCGCGGTGGTAGAGGCGCAGCCGCAGCCCCGTGACGTCGCGGTCGGCGGCCCGCCCGGCGAGCGAGGCCAGCTCGTCGGGGAGCCGCGTCAGATCCGCCACCGCGCGGGTGCGGCCGCCCAACGTCCTTGCGATGAGCAGGAGTTCATCGGTCTCCCAGGCGTCCCCGATGCCCACGACGTCGCACGCGAAGGCCCGTGCGCACCGCTCGACGCGCTCGTGCAGCTCCGCGCGCGTCTCGTACCCGGGCTCGTTCTTGCCGTCGGTGAGCAGCAGTGCATGGCGCACCCAGCCGCCGTCGCCCGCGGCGGGCAGCTCACGGAAGAGCTGCCGGGCGCGCTCCAGCCAGGTGCCCATCGCGGTGCCGCCGCCCGGCGTCGTGTCGTGCAGGGCGGCCTCCGCGGCAGCCCGCGACTCGGCGTGCGCGACGGCGAGGCCGGGCCGCCTGGGATAGATCATCGCGGTCCTGTCGCCCCCGGCGACCAGGGCGAACAGTGCGCCGTCCGGGATGCGGGCCAGCGCGCTGACGGCGGCGGCACGGGCGGCCGCGAGGCGGCTCGGCGGCATCACCATCGAGGAGGAGTGGTCGATGAGCAGGACCTCCGCGAGCCGGGGCCCGGCCGCCCCGGCCGCCCCCGCCGTGCCCGTGGGGTCCCGCACGCTGGCGGCGGGCGGGGTGTGCGCGGCGCCCGGTCTGCGGACCGTCACCGTGAGGACGGCGTACATCCGTGCCGTCTCCTGCCCGCCCGGTGTGCGGGGGCGGGGCAGCTCGACGACCTGGCTCACCTCCAGGCCGACCGAGGCGGCCAGTTCCTGATCTTCTTGCCCAGCCATGGGAAGTCCTTGCCGAATCGTGTGTGCCGGAGGCCGAAGGGGCGTACCGCGTAGGCGCGGTCCAGGAGGATCTCGGCGAGCGGTATGCAGGGGCCGACGCCGGGATCGGTGTCGGTGTACGGCGCGTCCCGGGCCGCCTGATGGGCAAGGACCCGGTAGAAGCGGGAGAGGTCGGTGCGCAACGCCCGTCCGTCGGCGGGGAATTCGAGCAGCGGATCGGCGCGCGCGGCGACGGCACGCAGCTGGGCGGCGGTCATGCGGGGGCCGTCCGCGCCGGAGTCGGGCCCGGTCCCCGGCTCCGCCTCCTCGCCGAGCAGCCGGTGCGCCGCGCCCCACACCTCCGCCTTCATCCGTACGCGCGACGCTTCGTCGGTCAGGCCGTGCGCGGAGAAGAGCTGGGCCAGCGCGCGCACGGCCGCGCCGAGCCCTTCGGCGTCCCGCGCGTGGTCGACGCGGATGCGCACGGCGGCCGTGCGGGCCGCTGTGCGGTGCCGGGAGTGCTGCGGGACCGCGTCCAGCGCGGCGATGGCGTCGGTGAGGGCGGCGGGGCCGCCGAGGGCGAGCCGGGCCCGGACGGCGCCGAACGCGGCGCTGCCCAGCGAGGGGTTCCGCAGCCTGACCGCCTCGTAGAAGGTCAGGGCCTCGTGGCGGCGCCCGAGCTGCTCCGCGCAGTAGCCGAGGGCCAGCTTCGGCGCGTACTCACCGGGGATCGCGGCATACACCCGGTCGAAGTGGCCGCGGGCCTCCGGCACCCGGGAGCGGGCCAGCGCGAGCAGCCCCCGGTGCCAGTCGAGCCGCCAGTCGTGCGGTCCGTACGCGGGCCCTATGGCGTCCTCGGCCAGGGCGAGCGCGGTCTCGGCGCCGGTGAGCTCCCCGTCGTCCCGCCGCAGCGCCACCCGGATCCGCAGCCTGCACCGCAGTAGGTGCACCTCGGGGGAGTCCCGCCAGTCGCCGGTGTGCTGGAGCAGCGCCTCGGGGTCGTCGTCGCCGAGCCTGCTGAGCTCGCCGTGGTGGTCGTCGTCCGGATCGGGGCGCGGCACCGGGAGGCGCCGGGCGACCTCGGCCGGGTCGGGGGCGGGGTGGCGCGGTGCCGACGGCGGGGCGGCCCAGCGCGACACCTCGGGGGCGGCGCCGAGCCCGCCGTCGAGGGCGTGCGCGGACTGCAGGAAGAGCGGCGACGGCTCGAACGTCTCCACGCCGGTCCGCAGGGACCGCAACTCACGGAATACACCGCGGAGTTGGTCGTCCATCTCCCGGGCGGTGGCGAAGCGTCCGGCGCGCGCGGTGCGGGTGGCGCGGCGCAGCGCCCTGGCGAGGGAGACCAGGCCGAGCCCGCGGTGGTCCCCGGTGGCGTCGTCCAGCGGGGCGAGCGCCGCCAGGTCCGCCAGGTCGTGGCGGGTCGCCCCGATCCCGCACAGGGTGCGCAGCGTCTCGCCGAGGCTGAACAGGTCGTCCTGCGGGGCGGATTCGCCGTGGGCGCCGACGCTGGGCGCGCGGTAGAGGGCGGTGGTGAGGCCGGGCGCGCCCGCGCGGCGCACGCTCCCGACGTCGACGAGCTTGGTGGTGGAGCCGTCGTGCATGACGTTCGGCGGCTTCAGGTCGCCGTACACCTTGCCGCGCTCGGGGGCGTGCAGATGCGCGAGCGCGGCCAGGATCCGCACCCCGTACGCGAGGACGAACTCCAGGAAGCGGGTGCCGCCGAACTCCTCGGGGTGCTCGTGGGCGCGGGCCCGCACCTCTTCGAGGTTGAGCCCGTCGACGTACTGGAGGACCAGGAAGTCACCGACCCCCGCGTGGTGCCCGTAGTTGAACACCCGGATGAACCCGTCGTGGTTGAGCTCCACCAGCTCCTTGCGCTCGCCTTCGAGGAGGCTGTACGAGTCCGCGGCGAGCTCGGCGTGCAGCATCTTCACGGCGACCGCGCGGTCGTCGACCTTGGTGTCGTGGGCGAGGCAGACCTCGCCCATCCCTCCGTAGCCGAGCGGCCGCACCAGGCGGTACTGCCCGGCGAGCAGCGTGCCGGGCGGCAGCGGAAGGCCGCTGAGGGCGGCGGGGGCGGCGGGATCGCCGTCGTCGCTGTCCGCGCGGTCCAGGAGGGTGATCTCGGGCAGGACCGTGGGGTCGGGGTGTTCCGGGGGAAGGGCGACGCGGGCGGGGCGGGGCGGGTTGGCGGTGATGCCGGGGCCGACGATCCATTGCTGGGAGGACGGCTCCTGGACGGACGGGGGTGTGGGGGCGGGGGCCGGTGTGAGTGCTGAGGGAGACGGCGACGGCGACTCCGGACCCGATTCCAGTTCCGCCCCCGCTTCCGACCCCGTTCCCCCTCCCGACCCCGTGCCAGGCGCCGGGAACACGGCCCCCTCGGGAACGGCGGAGTGCAGCCCGGTCTCGGGATCGAGGCGCTCGCCGCTTGCCAGGCAGTACCCGGTCGGCGTCACCGTGCCCGAACAGCCCGGGTGCGGGCAGGTCTTGACCGGCGTCACGCGTCACCGTCCGCCTCTGCGAGCCGCCGCACCACGCGCGCGAACGCCGTCACCGCCCGCTCGGCGTCGGCCAGCGGGCAGGGCCCCGCAAGCAGGAGCTGCTGCGCCGCGCGGTAGGGCCCCACCGCGTCGGGGTGCTCGGCGAGACCGCGCCGGGCGAGCCGCGCCAGGTGGTCGCGGAGCAGCCCGCGCAGCCGCAGGTGCTCGTCGAGCACCCCGCGCAACTCGCTCTCGGCCCGCTCGGCCCGCAACAGATACGTGTCCACGGCCTGTTCGGCGTACGAGAGCTTCTCCAGGAAGCGCGGTCCGCCCCGGCCCGTCAGCGGCCGCAGCTCATTGCTGAGCTGGACCGTCCACAGGGCGGCCCGCGCCGCGTACCCGGTGGCGACCGGCGGGTCGACGACGTGCGGTTCGACGCGGTGGAACAGGCGCCGGGCGCTGCGTTCGGCGTCGGCGAGCGCGTCGACGCGGGTGCCGATCCGCTGCAGCCACTGCGCGGCCCGCTCGGCGGGCAGCAGCTTCTCCGCGAGGGCGTAGGTGAAGCCGTGCGTGCTGGAGCGCACCACGAGCAGCAGCCTGGCCCCGGAGTCGGCCAGTTCGCCGAGTGCCCTGGCCGCGGCGGCCGGTTCGGTGGCGGACCGGTCGGCGTAGAGCACGGCGACGGCGGGGCGCCGCCGCGGGGCCGTGCGCCGCCTGCCCGCGTGGCGCAGCTCGTGCCGCAGGACGGCGAGGGCCTCGCGGAGCTCGGGCCGTCCGGGGTCGTCGAGGGCGACGCCCTCCAGGTCGAGGACGAGGCCGATGCTGCCGACGCGGGGCGCGATACCGGCGCGGGACAGGAGCGAGTCGTTGCCGTCGAACGAGGCGCCGCCGTCGTGCGGGACGTCGCCCGGCTCGACGGGCCGGACCGCCAGTTGCGGGGACTGTTCCCGGTCGGCCATGTTCAGGACGACGTACAGCGCCTGTCGCGCCCGGTCGTCGTCCTCGGCGATGAAGAGGACCTCGGTGTCCCAGGCGTCCGCGTCCCCGTTCAGCCAGCGCGTGACGGTGCGCTGCAGTCCGTGCGGGCGGGCCGTGCGGGCGGCGTCGGCCGAGACGACGCGGTGGCCGGGGATGGCGTGCGGCCCGGTCACGTGCCGCTCGGCGAACCGCCGGAAGTACTTGGCGACGGTGGCCGCCGGGATCATGTACCCGCGCTCGCCCCGCTCGTCGGCCTGCGCCAGGATGCCGAGCAGCCGGTCGGTGCCCTCCTCCCGCACGCCCGCCCCGCTGAACCCGCCCCGCAGTCCCTGCCCGGAGCCCGCCCCCGTCAGGTCGATCTGCACCCGCTCGTCGCCCTCACCGCCGGGCCCCCTGCAGACCCCGGTGAGCCACTGCCCGCCCGACTGGTGCTCGGGGAACCCGTCGATGAGGACCGTGGCGCCCCGGTAGTCGAGCGTGCGGTGCAGGGCGACCGGCGAGGGCAGGGGCGCCGCGTCGTCCAGGACGAGGACCGCCAGGTCGCCCTGTGCCTTGCCGAAGGCGGGCACCCAGTGGCCCGCCTCCACGGTCGCGGTGCGGTGCGGGGTCCTGGTCAGGCCCTGGAGCAGCGGGAACTCGACCTGCACGCGGTCGGGCCGCAGCCCGGTCGCCGGATCGCGGATCACATGGGCGCAGGTGAGCACCCGGCCGGTGCCGAACAGCACCCCGGCGCCCAGCACGTCACCGCTGCCCGAGGCCGCCCAGCGCCGCAGCCGGACCCGCCAACTCGAATGGTCCATAGGAGAGTTGACGCCCCCGTCCGCGGTTCCCGCATCCCCCTCCATGTCTCCTCAGAATAGGTGCGGGCACGGCCAAAGGCTCCTGGGCTGCAAGGGGATGCAGGGGGAGTCCGGGGGGAGCCGGGAGCAGGACCGCGCACGCTCGGAGCACGGAGAGAGCACAGGGAGAGCACGGAGAGAGCACGGAGAGAGCGCGGAGAGGGCATGGAGAGGGCATGGAGAGGGCATGGCCGGAGCGCGCGCTACCCCGCGTACTCCTGCCAGATCCGCGGCGGCAGCACGTTGCCGCGCTCCGACTTCTTCCCGCCCACGCCCGACAGCGGAAGGAGCTGCGGCTCGCCGGGCCGCAGCCGGAACAGCGTCACCGCCGTCGACAGGTCCTTCGTGAAGCCCGTGAACCAGGCCGACTTGAGGCGGTCCTGGTCGCCCGTGCGGCCCGCGGCGACGTCCACGCCGAGGTGTCTGCCCGCCGAGCGCAGCGCGTCGGAGACCTCCTGGGCCACCTGCGGGTCCAGGGCGCGCCGGGACGACGGAGGGGCCAGTCCTGGCAGGGGTTCGCCGTCCTTGAGGACCTTCGTCACCGAGTAGGGGTCGCGCTGCACCCCGTCGCTCGCGAACGTCCCGTACGCGGTGGCCATGCGGATCGCGCTCGGTGTGGAGGTGCCGATGGAGAACGTCGGCTCCAGGCGGCCCATGCTCTGGCGCAGCAGACCGGCGGCGACCGCGGTCCGGCGCACCATGTCCTGGCCGACATCCTTGCCCAGGCGTACGTACGTCGCGTTGCCGCCGGACACCAGCGCCTCGCGCAGCGTCGGGCGGTCGGGGTCGGGGGAGCCGTCGGACCGCTGCAGGGTGCCGTCGGACGCGTAGTGGCTGTCGGCCAGGACGCTCTGCCGCACCCCGGCCACGGGACCTCTGGCGGGCGCGATCCCGGCGACCGGCAGGTCACGCGCAGACACCCCGTGCTGCAACGCCGCGGCCAGCACGAACGGCTTGAACGCCGAGCCCACGGGGACGCCCGAGGTGTCGGCGTTGTTGGTGAAGTGCTCGGTGGCGTCGGGCCCGCCGTACAGCGCGACGAGCGCCCCGTCGGACGGCCGCACGGAGGCCGCGCCGACCTGCACGTACCGGTCGGCGGGGCGCTTCTTCGGATCGAGGTCGCGCGCGACGACGCGCCGCACGGCCCGCTCCAGGCCGCGCACCTTGGCCTTGTCGAACGTCGTGTGGATCTCGTGGCCGCCGCGGGCCAGTTCCTCGTCGGTGAGGCCGGTGTGCTGCTTGACGTACCGGTTCGCGACGTCGACGAGGTAGCCGGTCTGGCCGCCGAGGCTGGTGGAGCGCGACCGGCTGCGGGGCTCGGGGAAGGTGCGGTACTTCGCCCGCTCCTTCTTCGTCATCAGGCCGACCCCGACCTGCCGGTCCAGGATCCACGCCCAGCGCTGCCGCGCCCGCTCGTGGTTGGCGGCGCTTACCGCCGGGTCGTAGAGGTCCGCGCCCTTCAGCATGGCGGCGAGCAGCGCGCTCTGGCTGGGGTCCAGCTTCTTCGCGGGGATGCCGTAGTACGCGTGGGCGGCGGCCTCGATCCCGTTGGCGCCGCGCCCGAACCAGCTGGTGTTGAGGTAGCCCTTGAGGATCTCGTCCTTGCTCTTCTTGCGGTCCACCTTCAGCGCGATCACGAACTCCTTGACCTTCCGCGTGACCGTCTGGTCCTGCGAGAGGTAGGTGTTCTTCACGTACTGCTGGGTGATCGTGGAGCCGCCCTGGGTCTCCCGGCCGCGGACCATGTTCACGGCGGCGCGGGCCAGGCCCTTGAGGGAGACCCCGGAGTCGTCGTAGAAGGTCTCGTTCTCGGCGGCGATCACCGCGTGGACGGCGGACGGCGCGATCTGGTCCAGCTCCACGTTCTGCCGGTTGACCTCCCCGGTGCTCACCATCTGGGAACCGTCCGACCAGTAGTAGACGTTGGCCTCGCGGCGGGCCGCCGCGTTCTCGTCGGGGATGTCCACGCTGACGTACACGCAGACGAAGAGCACGGCGACGGCGGTGACGAAGAGCCCCGTCGTGCCGAGGAGCAGGCGCCACGACGGGAGCCAGCGCCGGACGCCGCTCCTTCCGGCGCGCGGGTAGTCCACGATCCGTCGCCGGCCGCGGCGACGCGGCTTCTTCCCCTGAGCATGTGTACCCATGCCGGAGGAGAGCGCGCCGCACGCGGCCGGGTTGGCCCGGAGGCCGTTAGCGGTACGTAACAGTCCGCCTGTGCCAGGACGCGGGGGAGGCCGCGCGGGTCAGCGGACCTTCGTCAGCGCGCCCTTGTCCTTGAGGACGGCCAGGCCGTTGGCCCAGAGCTGGTTGACCCTCGACCGCTCCTGCGTGTTCGGGTACGCGTTGGTGCAGGACGTGCCGGGACCGCCACCGGACATCAGCTCGCTGCACGGACCCGAGTAGTGGTCGGGAAGACCGAGCACGTGACCCGTCTCGTGCGCCGTCACACGCGTCGAGTTGTACTGCTGGTTCTGCCGGTAGTCCAGGAAGATGTACCCGCGGCCGTGCCCGTCGGTGGAGGCGTACGAGCCACGCGAGTCATTGCCCTCGCGGTACTGGAAGTTACCGGTCGAGCTGGTCTCCTGCAGCTTCACGTTGCTGACCGAGGAGTTCCAGATCTGCGTGCTCTGGGATATCTGGCTGCGGAAGCTGGGCGCCCGGCTGGTGTTGTAGGTGACGGTGACGACCTGGATGCCGGGCTTCTCCGCCTGCTTCTTCAGCGCCGACTTCATAACGGCGTCGAAGAACTTCTGGTTGGCGGCCTGATCCTCGGCCGATCCCGCGTACGCCGACGTGGCGTACGCGGAGGTCGGCTTGACCGTCTCGGGCGCCGGGGCCGCGAGCGCCGACGGCGCGGCGGCCAGCGAGCCCACGAGGGCGGCCGAGCCGAGGGCGGCGAGGAGGCTGACTCTGGATCTGTTCATGGGGGTGTCCCTTCCGGGAAGGCCGGGATAGCCGGTACGCCCGGGGTGTCCGGGCTGCCGGGACCCGAGGCCTGCGGGTGCGGCCTCCGGTCGGGACGAGTATCAGGAGGCCGGGGCGCATTCGGAACGATGTCATTCGGCGATAACGTCAAAGCATCAACTGGTTGGCGTACTGAGTGAGTTGCCGTATTCCGCCTGCTGCCCGCCCCTTGCTACTGCACCCGTCTGATGCGGTGGATGTCGCGCACGCACAGGTTGAGGAGGGTGGCGGCGACGATGATCCCCGTGCAGACGGCGAGTACGGACCGGTCGGCGAACACGGGCGAGACGAGCGCGACGACGAGATAGCCGAGCGGGATCGCCAGCCGCTCGCCGACCTGGTTGAAGGAGCTCATGCGCCCCAACTCGGCCTCGGGAACGTTCTGTTGGAACGCCGTGACCCACGTCACGGCCGCGACGTCCAGCGTGACCCCCGCCAGCACGGCGGCGAGCAGCAGCCAGGGCAGCGGCAGGCCGAGCGCGAGCCCCGCCAGGGGCAGCGCGAGCCCCGAACTCGCGGCGACGGCCACGACGAGCAGCCGCTCCGGCTTCCACCGCAGACACACCACGGTCCCCGCGAGGAGCCCCAGGGCGAACGCGCCCTGGACCAGCCCCCAGGTGCGGGCCCCCGCGTACTCCTGCTCGGTGACGACGGGACCGAGCAGCTGATAGCCCGCGAGCCACGCGGCGACGAGCACGGTCCCCGCCGCCGTGTACGTCCACAGCCAGGTCCGCGACCAGAAGCCCGACCAGCCCTCCCGCAGGTCGGCGAGGGCGCTGCCCTTCGCCACCGGGGCGCCGAGCCGCAGTCCGAGCAGCAGCAGGGCCGCGACGGCGAACGTGAGCGCGTCGAAGCCGAGCGCCCACGCGGGCCCGCTCGCCGCGACGACCAGCCCGCCGACCACGGGCCCGACCACCTTGACGGCGTTGGTGGGCAGCCGCAGCAGGGCGTTGGCCTGCTGCAACTGGTGCGGCGCGACGAGCTGGGTGACCACGCCCTGCGCGGCGGGCGTGGTGAACGCCACCGCCACACCCGACACGAACCCGCAGGCCGCGATCGTCCCGGTGCTCGCGTGCCCGGTCGCCACGACCAGGGCGAGGGCGCCCTGCGCGGCCGCGGCGAGCAGATTGCCGAGGAACAGCAGCCGGCTCCGGGACAGCCGGTCGGCGAGGACTCCGCCGACGAGCAGGAAGGCGACGGTCGGCACGGTGTTGGTGGCCAGCACCAGACCGAGGGCCCCGGCGCCGCCGCCCGCGCCGATGACCGCGTAGGCGAGGGCGAGCGGGGCCATCGCGGACCCGGTCGCGGAGACGAGCTGGGCGAGGACGAAGCGGCGGAAGGCGGGAGTGTGAAGGGGGGTGCGGGGGGAGCGGGGGGTGGTGCCAGGGGGTGGTGGGGGTGCCTGTCCGGCTGAGGAATCGGAATCGGAATCGGTGTCGGTCTCGATGTCGGTCATGGCGTCCCTGGTCCCCCGGCGGTGCTGTTGTCGGTCCGGCGGGCAGCATAGGTGGCCGCCGGAGCGTGCCGAGTGGGCCCCCGGCCGGGAATTACCGGGACCGGGGAGGAATTGCTGATGACGAGGCGCGCGTTCCGACGCCGCCGCCTCAAGTCCCGCCCCGTCAGCCCGTTCCACTCCCTGAGAGGCCCTCCGTGTCCGACACCTCCACCGCCGCCTCCACCCCCACCCCCGCCTTCGACCCGCGCGCGCTCCTCGCCGCCTCCCGCCTCGGCGTCCTCGCGACGATCAAGACGGACGGCCGCCCCCAGCTCTCGCCCGTCACGCCCTGCTACGACAGGGAGGCGGACGTCCTCCACGTATCGATGACCGAGGGCCGCGCCAAGACGGCGAACCTGCGCAGGGACCCGCGCGCCACGCTGGAGGTCACCACCCCCGACGGCCGCTCGTGGGCCACCGTCGAGGGCACGGCGACCCTCACGGGACCGGCCACCGACCCCGAAGGGCCCGAGGTGGATGCGCTGGTGCGCTTCTACCGCCTGGCGGCCGGGGAGCACCCGGACTGGAACGAGTACCGCGCGGCGATGGTGGCCGACCGTCGCGTGCTGATGACGATGAAGATCGACCACGTGTACGGCGAGCGGCTCGGCTGAGACGTCAGAGCCTGTCTTTGAACCCCCGCCTGCGCCCCGACGCCCGGCACGCGTTCCCCCGAGCTCTCGGCTGCGCTCGAGCAGGGGGGACCCCCATGGCGCACGGAGTCCCCGGACAGGTGGCTCCGCCACATGACCTGGGACGCCGCACACCGATCGCACGCACCGGCCGCCGCTGCGCCCGCGCTTCGCGCGGACGACGGGGGTTCAAAGACAGGCTCTCAGCCGTTGGGGCCCCGGCCGCCCGCGCGCGGGGTGACGGTCATGGGGATGTCCTCGGCGGCCCACAGCACGAACCGCTCGACGGGCGTCACCTCGTGCCCCTCGACGGCCCGGAACCGGAACCGCTTGAGCAGCACGGCCAGCATCAACTGGGCCTCGACCATGGCGAGCCCGGCGCCCTCGCAGCTGCGCGACCCGATCCCGAAGGGGATGTGGGCGAGCCGCGGCCGCTCCGCCACGGCCTCCGGGGTGAACCGCTCGGGCACGAACCTCTCGGGCTCGGGCCAGTGGTCGGGGTTCATGTGCACGGCCCAGAAGGGGTAGAAGACGGTGGTGCCGACGGGGATCTCGTACTCGCCGTCGGCGCCCAGCACCATGTCCTCGGTCGTCTCCCTGGCCCCGTAAGGACCGGGCGGGTAGAGCCGCATCGACTCCTTCAGGACCATGTCCAGATACGTGAGCCTGCGCAGGTCGCCGTAGTCGGGCGCCGAGCGGTCACCGAGGACGCGGTCGAGCTCCTCGGCGACGCGCTCGGCGACTTCGGGGTGGCGGCCCAGCAGGTGCAGGGTCCAGGAGACGGCGACGCCGGTGGTGTGGTGGGCGGCCAGCATCGTCACCATGACGGTGTCGCGGATGCGGGCGGGGGACGTACCGGCGGCGAGGAGGGCCCTGATGAGATCGCTGCGGTCGCTGCGGTCGTCCCGGCCACTCCGGTCGCTCTGCGGGGCGTCCCCGTGCGCGGCGACGACGCGGTCGACGGTGTCCCGCAGATAGGACAGCGCGAGCTCGGCCCGCTTCATGCCCTCGTCCGCCTCGTCCGCCTCGCCCTCCTCCGCCCGATAGGTCCGCCCCAAGTACTCGGTGAGCACGACTTCGAAGGCGTCGACGACCTTCTCGGGCTCGACGACCCCGTCATCGGTGCCTCCCAGCGCATAGGCGCAGATCATCCGCAGCGAGAGCGCGGTCAGATCCTTCTGCAGGAAGACGGGCGAGACGGACTCGGCGCTGCCCCGCTCCCAACGGTCCGCGAGCGCCTCCACCAGCGCGACGAACTCCCCGAAGTGCCGCTCGTGCGAAGGCCGTCCGGCGAACACCTCCAACAGCACGCGCCGCCACGGCCCGTGTTCCTCGGCCCCGATGACCTGGAGGTTCCCGGCCTCGCAGAGGGGTTCCAGAAACGCGAACAGCGGCGCGGGCCGCTCGTCGATCCGGGCGGTGTCCTCAAGCAGCAGAGGATCGGAGACGGACACGGCGACCCCCGCGCCCGGCAACTGGAACCGCACCACGGACCCGTACTCGGCATGCAGCCGCAGTTGGTAGAGATGCAGTCCGCCCGCGGCCGAGATCGCCCCGACCCCACCGTCCTCGCACAGCTCCGGCCCAGGAATCCGCAGAGCACTACCCATGGCACTACCTCCGTAACGACGACGATCACCGATGCCCTCAGGCCAACGAACCGCACAGGTACGGCGCCAGGACGTTTTCGGCCAGTAAACTGCGCGCGCTCAGAAGCGCCGAGAAGCGCCGAGAGGAACCAAGAAGAGTAGGGAAAGGGCGGGAAAGACCCATGGCACACGGGGGATACCAGGGTTGGGGACCGGCGAACGGTCAGCCGCAGGGAGGCGGCGCGCCGCCCCCGCACCCGGGCACGAACCACCCGCACATCCCGGCCCCCTACGCGCCCCCGAACCCCTACCCGAACCCGCACCCGTACCCGCCGCACCCTCACCCGCCACGGCCCGCCCGACGACGGCGCACCCTCTGGGGATTCCTGTTCGTCTCACCGCTGGTCCCGGTGATCCGTTCCGCCCGCCGCCGCGCCGAGGCGATCTTCAACCAGCCCGGCGCGGGCCGCGTCGAGGACCGTCTGGTGACGCAGGTGCAGCTGTGGCGCGCGATCGTGGGCGCGGCCGCGAGCCTCCTCCTGGTGTACGCGTACGGCGCGGACGAGGGCTGGAGCGGAGTCGCCAACGACGGCGTGGTGAAGCTGATCCTGGCTCCGCTGCTGCTCATCTTCACCGGACCGCTGGTGGTGCTCGGCTTCATCCGTTACGCACCCGCCGACCAGCGGCGCGTCCTGCGCTCCCGACTGCGCGCGCCGCTCAAGGCGGTGGGCTGGTACGTCGGAATCCTGGTGGGGGTGGTCCTGGTCCTGGTGGGCAGCGCCCTGCTCCTCAAGCAGAACTACGGCACGCTCCTGAACGGCCTGGTGGCCCTCGTCCTGCTCATCGGCCTGATCTGGCTGCTCCCGTTCCTCGCCTTCGCCTCCGCGTACGCCGCCCGCTACGCCTTCAACACGTCCAACGTGCATGCCGCGCTCCCGGCCGCGCTCACCGTCGTACTCGTCTGGGAGCTGATGCTCTGCAGCGTCGCGCTGGACGGCGGGCTGCCGCACGGCCCCCCGGCGGCGCAGTGGGGCGCGATCCTGGGCGGCCCCGTCTCCGTGACGGCGGTGGCCCTGTGGGAGCTCCACCGCATGCGCACCCGCCACGGAGTCCGCATCCGCACCTGAGTGCGGGAGCCAGAGGGCGGGAAGGGGGCGCTTTTTTCTCTGTTGCTGCTGATACTGCGGTCATGAACATAGTTACGGCCCGTGTGGTGACACACGGATTACGCACCCCGGTGTCGGTTTAGCGTGGTTACTGACAGAGGGGGCCTCAGTCCATGCTGACCAACTCCGTGATCCTGGTCGTCGACGACCACAAGGACACCCTGTTCGCGCTGGAGAGCGCGCTGGCCCCTCTCGGCTATCCGCTGGTGAGTGCCTCCAGCGGCGACGACGCTCTCAGGGTGATACTGCGGGGGAACGTCGGGCTGATCCTGCTCGACGTACGCATGCCGGGCGTGAGCGGCCTCGACGTCGTGCGCTACGTGCGCCGCCTGGAGCAGACCCGCGCCATACCGATCGTCCTGCTGACCGGCTTCGACGTCAGCCGGGAGATCTCCGCCACGGCGTTCCGGCTGGGCGTGGCGGACGTGGCCCTGAAGCCGATAGATCCCCTGACGCTCCGTACGAAGGCCCGCTACCTCTTCGAGACGTACGGCCAGATCAAGTCCATGCAGCGGGAGATCGACGAACTCCGGGCCCAGGTGAAGTCCGGGTTCGTCGCGCCGACGAAAGACGGCGCACGGGACGAGTCGTGAAGGTCCCTTCCGCCCGCGGCCGGTGACGCACAGGGTCCCGTGCGCGGTGCGTGCACGGGACCCTGTTCGCGGGAGATCGGCGCGATCGGCGGCGGTGGCCTCGGTGCCCTCCATCGGCGGGAGGGCACCGTCCGCACACCAGTAATGCTAGGGAGCGGGCGCGGCGGGCAGCAGCCCCAAGTGGGCTGACCTTGCAGCCCACTTGGGCTGTCTGTTCAGGAGTCAGGGAGATCGGAATCCTGCCCCGCGGCCACCCGCAGCAGCCCGGACCTGGCGGCGATGACGACCGCCTCCAGCTGACTGTGCGCACCCAGCTTCGCCATGACGCGCTTCACATGGCCGCGCGCGGTGTGCGGGCTCACCACGAGCCGCTCGGCTATCGCCCGGGGACCGAGCCCCCGGCCCATCAGCCGGAGGACCTCCATCTCCCGGGTGGTGAGCCTGCTCCGTACCTCGCCGGGCGACCGGTTCTCGCCACCGCTGCGTCGCGGTGCCGCCGCACCGGACGCGGGGCCGAGTGCCGCGACGAGGATGCCGAGGGTGGACTCCTCGACGTACATCGGACCCTCGGCCGGGGCCCGGATGGCCGCGAGCACGGCGGGGAACGGCCCGTCCTTGGCGAGGAATCCGGCCGCGCCCGCCGCGGTGGCGGCCACCAGCTGCCCGGGGTCGGTGTCGGCGGTGAGCAGGAGCACCCGGGTGCGGGGGTGTCCGGCCCTGATCCGCCGGGTGCCCTCGATGCCGTCGGCGCCCGGCAGATGAATGTCCATCAGCACCACGTCGGGGCTGTGTGCGGCGACGAGCGGAAGGGCCTGTTCGACCGAGCCCACGGCGCCGACGCACGCGATGTCGGGCTGCGCCCCGATCGCGATCTCCAGCGCGTCCGCCAGCGTCCGCTGGTCCTCGACCACAAGTGTTCGGATCATGGCTGGTCCTCGCGACAACGCCCGTACGGTGGTACGTCGTTCGAGCGTAGCCGCGGAGCCCCCGGTATGTCCGAGAACGGGCGCTCCGCCTTCCGCGAGGCTCTGGCAGGCGATGCCGACGTTGCCTAACTTGAGAAGTGGGACAGCCATACGGCGGAGGCTTCACGATGAGCAGTGCCGACGACCCGCACCCGTGCCGCGGACCGGCGGCGTACTCCTTCACGCTCTTCGTGGCCGGGGCGACGGAACGCTCCGACGCCGCGCGGTCGAACCTGCTGACGCTGTGCGACGCCCGGCTCGTGGACGGCTACGAGCTGACGGTGATCGACGCCATGCAGCACCCCGAACTGGCCGAGGCGGAGCACATCCTGGCGACCCCGACCGTCATCAGGCTCTCGCCGCTCCCTCAGCGGCGCGTCATCGGGGACCTGTCCGACCAGAATCGTGCCGCTCTCGCGCTCGGGTTACCGGACCCGGACGAACGGTCTCGGAAGAGGCAGGGCTGAGATGACTGGAATCGACGGCATCCCGAGGATCCCCACCGGAATCAACGGCTTCGACCAGATCGCCCTCGGCGGTCTGCCCGAGGGGCGCTCCACGCTGGTGGCCGGTACGACGGGCAGTGGCAAGACCCTGTTCGCCATCGAGTTCCTCGCCCGCGGCGTGCAGAACCACGGCGACCCCGGGGTGTTCGTCACCTTCGAGGAGGAGCCCGACGACATCCGGACCAACGTCACCTCCCTGGGCTTTCCCATCACGGACTGGGAGGCCGCCGGAAAGTGGGCCTTCGTCGACGCCTCGGCGAGGATCACTCAGGAGGCCCCGACGATCGGGTCGTACGACCTCGGCGCCCTGACGGCCCGGATCGAGCACGCCGTCCGCCGGATCGGCGCCCGGCGCGTCACGCTCGACTCGATCGGCGCGGTCCTCACCAACTTCACCGGCATCGGCGTCGTGCGCCACGAGCTGCTCCGGATCGTCTCGGCCCTGAACGCTCTCGGTGTGACGACCGTGGTCACCGCGGAGCGGTCCGTGGAGTACAACAGCGTGTCGCGGTTCGGCGTCGAGGAGTTCGTCCTGGACAACGTGATCATCCTGCGCAACGTGCTGCGGCAGGAGCGGCGCCGCAGGACCATCGAGATCGTCAAGTTCCGCGGCACCTCGCACCGTACCGGCGAGTGGCTGTTCACCATCGGCCCGCAGGAGGGCATCGTGATCATGCCCCTCGCCTTCCTGCAGTCGCGCGAGCGCGCGTCGACCGAACGTGTCTCCTCCGGCAACCCCGACCTGGATGCCATGTGCGGCGGCGGCTTCTTCCGCGACTCGATCGTGCTGCTCACCGGACCCACCGGCACCGGCAAGACGCTGACGAGCCTGTTCTTCGCGGCCTCGGCCGTCGAGGCCGGTGAGCGATGCCTGCTCCAGACCTTCGACGAGACCCACGAACAGCTCAGCCGCAACGCCGCGAGCTGGGGCCTCGACCTCGACGCCATGGAAGCCTCGGGCCTACTCCGAGTCGTGTCCGAGTACCCCGAAGTGGCCTCCCCCGAGGAGCACTTCCTCCGGGTACGCCGCGTCATCGAGGAGTTCCGCCCGTCCCGCGTGGCCATCGACACCCTCTCCGCGCTCGAACGCATCGTGAGCTCGCGCGCACTGCTCGACTTCGTCATCGCCCTGGGCGCGGTCCTGCGGAGCCGCGAGATCACGACCCTGCTCACCTCGGCCCCCACCGGCCGGGTCACCCCGACCGTCACCCCCGCCATCGCGATGGAGGTCGCCAGCCTCACCGACGTGACCATCCTGATGCGCTACGTGGAGGCCCGGGGCCAGATCCAGCGCGGCATCGCCGTCCTGCAGACCCGCGGCTCCGTCCACGACCACAGCATCCGCCGGTTCGAGATCGACGACACGGGCATGCACATCGGCGAGCCGATGACCGACCTCTCCAGTGTGCTCAGCACGGCCTACCCGCCGCCCGGCGGCCTGGACCAGAGCGCGTCGCCGTCCGGCGGGGAGCCGCAGGGCGGGCCCTGGAGCGCGCGGCGTCCCGACGCGGACCGTGACGGCTGAGTCCCGTGACTGACTCCGATTCTCGGGGCGGTGCGGACCGGGTCGACGGGGTGGAGGGTCCCGGCGAGCTCCCGGAGCGCAGCGAGCCCGCGGTGCGCGCGGAGTCTGCAGAGTCCGTGGAGTCTGACCCGGACCACGTCCCGGGCACCGCCCCGCACGGTTATGGCCACGGTCACGGTCATCATCGGATCGAGGCGGTCGTGGCCGCGGCGCCCGACGGGATCGTCGCCGTCGACGAGGACGGGCTCATCAGGCTCTGCAACCCGGCCGCCGCGGAGCTGTTCGGCCGACCGGCCGGTGAACTCCCCGGCCTCGCCTTCGGTTTCCCGCTGACGGCCGGAGGGACGACCGAGATCGACCTCGTCCTGCCGTCCGGCTCGGGACGGGTGGTCGAGATGCGAGTGACGGCGACGCACTCCTCCGGTGAACGCCTCTACATCGCGACGCTGCGGGACGTCACCGAGCGGCGCCGGACGCAGCGCGCGCTGGAGGCGGCCCTGGCCCGGCAGGACACGGTGATCGCCGTCACCGCACACGAGCTGCGCAACCCGCTGGCCACGATCGGCGTGCTCGCGCACACCCTGCGGGACGCGGGTGCGGCCCTGACCGACGAGCAGCGGACGGACATCGCACACCGCATCGTCGAGAGCACCGAGATGCTCCAGAGCCTGGTACGCAAACACCTGGCCGCGGCAAGGATCGACGCGAAGGCCACGCACGTGACTCCGCGCCCCGTCCCCGTCCTCGAACTCGTCCTCGAACTCGTCGGCGCGGTGCCGGAGGACGCCCCCGAGACGGAGGTGGACTGCGCGCCCGGCGTGGTGGCGTACGTGGACCGCGGCGATGCCTGGGAAATGCTGACGAACTACCTGGAGAACGCCTTCACACACGGCGCCCCGCCCTACGCGATCCACGTCACGGAATCGCCGGACGCCGTCGAGATCCGCGTACGCGACGAAGGCCCGGGCGTACCCCCCGAGTCCGTGCCGCGCCTCTTCCGACGCTTCAGCCGAGTGCCGCCCGCTCCGGGTGGGCCGCGCGGCGGGTCGCACACCTGGAGGCCCGGCCAGCAGGGGGGCGCGGGCCTCGGCCTGTGGATCGTCCGCAATCTGGCGCGGGCGGGCGGCGGGGACGCGTGGTACGAGCCGGGGGAGGGGCCGGGTTCGGTCTTCTGCCTGCGGCTACGGCGGGCGCCGCCCGGCCCGGAGGAACCGTGAGGGCCAGTCCCCGCCCCCCTGCCCCCTTAATCGTGTTGACCACCCCCGGCAGCCAGTGCTGGAGTCGGCACGTGGACAGCATCCCCGCCAACAGGCGGCTCTGGAACCGGATCAGTGGCTCCTACCAGCACGAGCACGACCCGCAGATCGGCGCCGCACCCCGGCTGTGGGGCATGTACTCCATCCCCGACGCGCACCTGCAGGCCCTGGGCGACGTCACCGGCAAGCGCGTCCTCGAACTCGGCTGCGGCGCGGGCCAGTGGTCCAGGGCGCTGGTCGCCGAGGGCGCCACCGTGGTCGGACTCGACCTGTCCGACGCCCAACTGGCCGCAGCAGCACGCGCGATGGGTCCGGTCCACTACCCCCTGGTACAAGCCGCCGCCGAACAACTCCCCTTCGCCACCGCCAGCTTCGACCTGGTGTTCTGCGACTTCGGCGGCCTCAGCTGGGCACCCCCGCACCTGGCCGTCCCCCAGGCCGCACGCGTCCTGCGCCCAGGCGGGCGCCTGGTGTTCAACGTCGCCAGCCCCTGGTTCGAAGCCTGCTACGACGAAGCCGCCAGCCATGTGACCACGACGCTGCAACAGGACTACTTCGGCCTGCACACCATCGCCGAGGGCGACGACGCGACCAGCTACCAACTCACCTACGGCGACTGGGTCAGGGTCCTGCGCGGAGCGGGCCTCATCATCGACGACCTCATCGAACCGCGCCCCGCCCCCGAAACACCCAACGGCTACAACAAAACCACCCCACCCGACTGGGCCCACCGCTGGCCGGCGGAACTGCTCTGGGTAACCCACAAGCCGTAGGCTCCGCCGCGCCTCTGGCCCGCCACTTGCCGCCAATACGCAGAACCCGACGTTCCCTGCCCGGGGCGGCGTACCGTGACGGCGTGGCAAATGACGACCTGGGACGGACCCTTCGCCGCTTGCGTCGCCTGGCGGGCCTGACGCAAGAGGAACTGGCGGAGCGCTCGAGCGTGTCCGTCGACGTCATCCGGCAGCTGGAGCAGCAACGTAAACACTCGGCGCGGTTGCCCACGCTGCACGCGCTGGCGAACGGCCTCGGCGTGGAGCTGACGACGCTCCTCGGCGACCCCCCTGCCGTCGCCTCGACCGGGGAGAACGACGGGCCGCGCTTCGTGGCGGTACGGCGCGCCATCATGCCGGTGCTCTGGGCACCGGAGCCCGAGCCGCCGGGACCCGGCTTCTCCCTGGACAGCCTGCGTGAGCAGATCGCGGACGGTTGGACGCAGTACCACTCCGCCGAGTTCGACTCGGTGATGAAGGCCCTGCCCGACCTGATTTCCGACGCGCGCTCGGCCACGGTCTCGAACGACGGCGACGACCGCGGCGCCGCTTTCGCCGCGCTGGCCAAGGCCCTCCAACTGGCCGGGCACGTCGCGGTGCGGATGGGAAAGACGGATCTCGCGCTCATCAGCCTGGAGCGCGCCATAGAGGCCGCGGGTCGGTCCTCCGACCCCCTGCTGCGCCCGATGATCGTCAACTCGGTCGCATGGACGTACCAGCGGCAGGGGCGCCTAGGCGACGCCCTGAGCATCGCCCTGAACGCGGCAGGCGCCACCAAGGACGGCGGGCACACGGCGACTGCCGACGGTCTGAAGGTCTGGGGCGCCCTGACCATGTCGGCCGCCACGTCGGCCGCGCGCAGCAACGACTACGACCGCGCTGCCGAGTTGATGGCGAACGCAGAGCACGAGGCAGCCCGCGTGACCAAGCTGCCGCAGGGCAGTGACAGCCGTATGGTCAGCGTCTTCAGCCCGTCGTCCGTACGCATCGAGCGGGTCCGCCTGGCCGTTCAGTACGGGCACCCCGAGGAAGCGCTGAAGCTGGCCAAGGGCATGCGGCTGAGCGCGGACACTCCGCCCTCTTGGCGCACATGGCTGCTGCTGGACGTGGCCCGAGCCCACACGGACCTGGGGAGCGCGGCAGAAGCCGTGAAGGCCCTGGAGTCCCTTCGTCGTGTCGCGCCGACCTGGATGCAGCACCACACGCTGGCCGTGGCGATCGTGCGTGACCTCTGGGCACTTCCCAACCACCCTGCTGGCCTGCGGCCGTTGGCGGAGTTTCTGGGAGTCGCCGATTAGCGTCGAGAAAGTAGGACGCTACGTCCCTGTGACGCTGTGTAGCGAACCGCTTCCATAGGTCGGACAGAGCCCGGCGACCGCGCGAACGGCTGCGGGGCATGGCCGACCGAGCTGGAGTCGACATGGCCGAGATGACGGACGCCGCCTTCGGCACGGGACGCGGCGAATCCCCAAGGCTGATGAGCGCGGCCTTCGACTGGCTGGCGCGTGCGCAGGACGAGCCGCGCCAGGCCCATCGGGAGTGGGCGGAGCGAGGGATCGCACTGCTGCCGCTCGGCACACGGTTCAACGTGGTGTGTCTGCCCGCCCGCCTCGTGCACGCGACGGTCGGAACCGACGACCTGGACATCGTGACCGCAACGCTGGCCGAGCTGCTGGACGGCCCGGTCATCCACAACCGCGTACAACACCAGTACTACCCACTCGTGGAGCGCACGCCCACCACACGGTGGATACAGGAGTACGGCGAGGCCCCGATGCTGGGGAAGGGCGGATATCTGTCCGTCCCGGCCTCCGACCTCACCGGCCCGACGGGCCTGCACTGGGCAGTGCGGCCCCGCATCGTCGGCGACCTGTGCCCCGTCCAGTCGGTCGCGGCACTGGTGCGTATCGCCCGCAGTGAGTCCGGTGGGAGGCAGCCGTGACCCTCCCCGAGACGACCGCCGAGGAACGGCAGGCGCAACGGGCGTACGGCGACCTCCTCGCCCACTTCGACGGCTGCGCTCCCTGCCGGGTCGAGAGCTACTGCCCGGCGGGGGAGCGACTGCGCCGCGCCCACAGGGCCACGCGCTGCGCGCTCTCCGGGACCGCCCCACTCACCAGGAGGCGCCCCATGGGCACGCTCACCAACGGCCGGACCACGATCCCCTACGACAACTGGAACGCGCCGCGCCTGGACTGGCGCAAGGCGGGCCGCACCGACCTCGACCCGATCCTGAAGGACTGCGTGATCCTCGCGGCGGCGCCACCCGCTATGGGGCACCCGCACTACAGCATCCTCGACGGCACCCGCATGATCGCCATCAGTGACGACAAGGACCCGGCCGCCCCGGTGCTGCTCATGAGCAGGGTGGAGATCAGCAAGTTCTTCGACGGCGTGATCGCGGGTGAGTTCGACGAGTTCCGGGCAAGCACGGACGAACTCGAAGCAGCAGCCGCAGCAGCCGCAGCAGACGCGACAGTCCGACCCAGTCGGCAAGACCCATGACACCTGGGAGCCACCACACGACAACACCCGCTCACTGACCGGCGGCCCGACCTGCTCGACGCACCAGGGACCACCACTCCGCACCATCCGCAGCTCGACGGGCACCCGCATCTGCCCGGTCTGCACACCCCTCGGCCCGACACCCGCACACACGGCCGCAATCGTGCGCCGACAGAACGCGATCCTGGACAACCCGTACTGGCATGCAGGCGGACCGGCGAACTGAGCCGCCTCGGGCCCTACTGAGCGCGTCGCCCCGAGCTGTCGCTGACCCAGTCGGCGACGGCCGCGGCGACCTCGGCAGGGCCGCGGCCGCCGGTGGTGAACTCTCGGTCCACCGAGGCCCGGAGTTCCTCCGCGTCCTTGATCGCTTCCTCGACCTCGTCGGACTCCCAGCCGCGAGCGGCGAGGCGGGTGCGCCGCTCGGCGTCGCTGCAATCGAGGCGCGCCCAGTCGGTACGCGGGGGATCCACGGCGTCCTCGGCCGCACTGGCCCATTCCTCAGGTGTCAGCGGGCACATGAGCAGCACCGGCCCGCCTGTCCTGAGCAGCATCCCCGCGATCTTCACCCAGAGCCTGTTGTAGGCGGGCCACACGGCGCTCGCGGTGGGCGAGGTGATGTCGATGCCCATCAGGTGGCCGTCGGGGTCCGGCAGCTCGTCGAAATCGACGGTGGCGAACGGGTAGTCCTTCAGGTGCCGCAGGAGCGTGGACTTCCCGGCTCCGGGCGCCCCCGTAATGACGTGCAGCTTCGACAAACCCGCTTCGCTCCGGTTCGTGGTGATGCTCCTGTGGCCCCTCGCCATTTGTACTCGCGTCCGACCCGCCCGGCCAACCCTTGGCCCGCACACCCCGTGTGAACGGAATGCATTCGCGTGCGGTGCGCACACGCTTCCGGCGCCTCGCATTCCGAGATGGGATGTCATGCACCCCACCTCGGTACGGTGCCTGACTCGCCCTGTGCCGAGCACCGCCCGGCCCTCTAACCTCCCAGGGGCCTGGCGGTGGCCGGTCTGCGAACTTGTCCCCGGGCGGCGAGCTTTCGCCGTGCCCGATTGCGCGCAATCCGAGCCAGAACCTTTTCCTCATCCGGGGGGTGCGGCGCGTGAAGACAGGAGATGTCCACGACGTACCTCGCGCGGAACCGCCAGCGGACGTCGTTAACCGATCGGCTGCGCAACCCCGCCTGCAGGGAGCGTACTTGCCTGTCACCGACATCGGCCGCGTGAACGAAGCCCTCACAGCTCTGGGGATGACCGCGTCCCGCCGCGGCAAGGACTGGGTCTCCTACGAGAACTTGGTCATCAGGCAGCGGTACCGAAAGGAACAGGCCACGGACGTTCCGGGAGCCCAACTCCGTGTCGCGGTCACCAACGTCCTTGCCGCATGGGAGCGGCTGAGTGGTATGGGATTCGACGGTGCGGTCCAACGGGGCGGCGCTGCCTTCTGGTTGCAGATCGACCCGTATCTGATCGTCTCCGTCAACAATGCTGAGCCGCCTGCGGTGTGACGGCACGATCGGCCGTCCACGGTCCTTGGCGGAGTCGGAGACACCTGGCTCTGGGCCGATGTCCTCGTACCCTCGCGACTTGTGGAAAGTGCGTGGGGTCTTCCGTCCCGGCGGCCAGCTTGGTGCAGGCGGCGTCTCGTCAGACCTTCTCGACTCGCACGGAGTGTCCCGCGAGAAGTTGATTCATGTCGTCGGTGTCGGAAGTGAAGACGGTTGCCTCAGCTCCCTGCGCGGCTTCCCGCCCGGCCACAGCCGCCAGAATCGCGTCGATGGCGTACTTGTGCCCGTGCAGGCCAGCTGCCTTCAGCATGTCGCGTGCCATGGCGATCACCCAGTCGTCCGTGTGCACGACGCGGATCCGGGACAGCGTCCAGTTCCACAGTGCCTGCCTCGACGTTTCGCGAGGATCCCATGCTTCCAGGGTCGTGAGCGATGAGGTGACGATCGGGATGTCTAGCCGCGGAGCTGCCTTGATCAGCGCAGCCATCTCCCGATCGCCCTGAACTGCCTTGGACAGAGCCTCGGAGTCGAACACGAAGACGCGCTGTCGCGGGTGGTGCAGCTTCGCCCGGGTGGTGCGGCTCACGCGGCCTCGTCTGAATGTGCTTGTCGCTCGTCATGCCAGCCGTCAATGGCGGCGATGCGGTCGAGTGCTGCCTGCTGCTCGTTGTCCGTTACAACGCCGTGCTCTTCCTCAAGGCGTCCGGCCAGCTCACGCAGTCGGTCCATAGCATCCTGATGAGCGGCAGCGGCCGCGATGTAGCCGGACACTCCACGTGCGTCGACGCGTTCCTTGATCGATTCCACCAGCTCTTCCGGCACGGTGATAGTGATCTTCCGAGTTGCCATACTCTGAGTATGTCACGCCTGGTCGGTTCGGGGCCTGCGCCGGATGGTGCAGATCCTCTGTGTGATATTTCGGGAGACCGACTCTCCGTCCGTTCACGCAAAACGGCCCCAGGCGGGGAGCCTGAGGCCGACCGGCGCGCCTCCTGGAGGATGAACCCCGGATGGAGCGGTAACGCGTTGTGCCCCCGGCAGGATTCGAACCTGCGACACCCGCTTTAGGAGAGCGGTGCTCTATCCCCTGAGCTACGAAGGCGGGGTCCTGCGTGGAACGTGGGTGGGCACTCTGTGTTACTGGGTGAGTGCTCACTCGGTTCTTGCAAGATCTGTGACCGCCGTGGACGGCAGTCCCAGACAGGGTAGCGGATGAGGGTCCGGTGGTGGGGCGGGGGATGGAGCGGGTGCGGCCGTCGGCCCTCGGGTGGGTGAGGGTCGACGGCCTCTGTCGCGGTGGTGTCGCGTCAGGATGTGCTCGCCGCCACCACCGGCGGCTTGAAGCGCATGGGCGTGATCTGCTTGACGTCGTAACGGGTTCGCATGCGCCTCACCGCCTCGGGGTCCACCGAGTCACCGGCCGACCAGATCTCCGCTATCTCCTCGAAGTACTGCTCGTGCTCGGGTGACGGATTGCTTTGGAACAGCATGCGGACTGGTTTGTCCGTGGCGTTGCGGAACGCGTGCGGGGTGTTGGGCGGTACGAACATGCTGCTGCCCGCCGGGGCGCGTACGACCCTGTCGCCGTCGACCGATTCCCAGTCGAGCCAGTCGTCCGTACGTTCGGCGGGCTCGAAGGCCAGCAGCTCCAACTCGCCCTCCAGGATGTAGAAGAACTCCTCCGCCTCCTCGTGGTAGTGGCCGCCCGTGTCGAACCCGGGCGGCACCACCACCTCGAAGATGGACGCGGAGGAGCCCTGCGCCCCGGTGGCCTTGAAGGTCACTTCCTGTGCTTTCGTGACCAGCTTGCGCCCCTCGCCGGGCAGGCGGATGAGGTCGCTCATGCGATCAACTCCTTGCGTGGACCGTGGACAGTAGTGATCGCAGCCACGTTACGACCCTTACCTCAAGGGAAGCTCGGGTCGGGAGCTCGTTACTCGATGACCAGTTCCACCGGGATGTTGCCGCGCGTCGCCTTCGAGTACGGGCAGAACGCGTGGGTCTTCTTCAGGAGGTCCTCGCCCGCGGGGCCCTGAAGGTGGTCGGGGAGCTCCGCGCGCATGACCACGGCGAGGCCGAAGCCGCCGTCCGCCTCGTCCTTGCCGATGCTGACCTCCGCCGTCACGGAGACCTCCGACACGTCGATCTTCTCCTGGCGCGCGATGTTGCCCATCGCGCTGGCGAAGCACGCGGCGTAACCCGCGGCGAAGAGCTGCTCGGGGTTGGTGCCCTGGTCGTTGCCGCCCAGTGCCTTGGGGAAGCCGAGCGGCAGGTCGATCTTGCCGTCGGAGCTGACGGCGCGGCCCTCGCGGCCGTTGGCGGTGGCTACTGCGGTGTACAGCGCGTCCATGGGAATCCCGTCCTCGTCTCTCGGTCTGACATCTCTCAGCCTGACATCACAAGTAGAGCACGCAATTGAGTTGTGCACAACTTAATGGGGCGCATTGGGTTGCGTTGTAGCCTGGAGCCATGGACGACGAGGACTTTCTCCGGCTCGATGAGCAGATCTGCTTCTCGCTGCACGCCGCCGCCCGCGCCTTCAACGGGGTCTACCGGACCGCGCTGAAAGATCTCGGGCTGACCTACCCGCAGTACCTCGTCATGCTCGTGCTCTGGGAGCACGACGAACTGCCCGTGAAGAAGATCGGCGAGCGGCTGCGGCTCGACTCGGGCACGCTTTCACCGCTGCTGAAGCGGCTCGAAGCGGCCGGGCACGTCGAGCGGCGACGGAGCGCCGAGGACGAGCGGTCCGTCGCCGTGCGGCTCACCGAGGAAGGGCGCGCCCTGCGCGAGCGGGCCCGCGCCGTGCCCCGCGCCATAGCCGAGTCCACCGGGCTCTCGCTGGACGAGGTGCGGGATCTGCGGGCGCGGCTCAATCGGCTCACGGCCGCCCTCGACGGGGGGTCCGGCGGTTCCAGCGAGGGCGGCCGTGAGGCTAGGGCGTGTCCTGGCTCGCCGTAGCGAATACCGCCTCCGTCGTCGTCACCACCGCGCACTTCCCCGCCGCCCAGCGCAGCGCCATCGCGTGGTCGTCCGCCGAGAAGTCCGCCACCGCGTCGGCCACCACGAACGCCTGGATGTCCTGCATCCACGCGTCGCACGCCGTCATCAGTACGCCGATGTGCGCGTAGATGCCGGTGATGACCAGCTGGTCCCTGCCCTGTTCGCGCAGGCGCTCCAGGAGGTCCGTGCGGACGAAGCCGCTGTACTTCCACTTGGTGAGGACCGTCCCTGCGGGCGCCGGGCCGATCTCCGGGGCGATCGCCGCCGCCTCCGCGTCGTCGGGCAGGCCCGGGCCCCAGAAGTCCTGCTGGAGGCCGCGCTCGGCGGGGGACTGGCCGCCGGGCTGTGCGGTGTGCACGACCGGGATGCCGACACGGTCCGCGGTCTTCTTCAACTCGGCTACGTGGGACAGGAGTTCCGGTACGGGGGAGGCCGTGCGGTCGTACGCCGAGAGGAAGTAGTTCTGCAGGTCGTGCACGAGCAGTACCGCGCGGGACGGGTCGACCTGCCAGTCGACGCGGTTCGCGGGCAGCTCGTCGGGCGACGGCATCGGATAGGGGGTGATGGCGGGGAGGGCCATGGTGGTGGGCAGTTCCGTTCGGAGGAGGGGGGAGGGGGGAGGAGGAAGGGAGGCGAGTGGGGGAGCTGATCGGAGGGGTCAGAGCGGGGATGGCTCGGACGATGCTGCCCTCAGTGCCTTCTTCGAGATCTTTCCTACGCCCGTCTGCGGGAAGACCTCCACGAACTCGACGCGGTCGGGCACCTTGTAGGAAGCGAGGCCTCGCTCTCGTACGAACTTCCTGATGGCGGCCGGTTTCATGGGCTCGGCACCCGCGCGCAGGATCACGTACGCGCAGGTCCGCTCGCCCAGGTACGCGTCGGGCTCGGCGACCACGTTCGCGTCGTGCACGGACGGGTGGGCCAGGATGTGGTTCTCGACCTCCTCCGCCGCGATCTTCTCGCCGCCCCGGTTGATCTGGTCCTTCGCCCTGCCCTCCACGACGAGGTGGCCGGTCCCGGTCAGCCGCACCACGTCGCCCGTGCGGTAGAAGCCGTCGGGTGTGAAGGAGCGGGCGTTGTGCTCGGGAGCACGCCAGTAGCCGCGGATCGTGTACGGGCCGCGCGTCAGCAGGTGGCCCGTCTCGCCGACCGGCAGGTCGTTGTCCTCGTCGTCGACGACACGGATCTCGTCGTCCGGCGAGATCGGGCGGCCCTGCGTGGTGACGATCGTCTCCGGGTTGTCGTCGAGCCGCGTGTAGTTGACCAGGCCCTCCGCCATGCCGAAGACCTGCTGCAACGTGCAGTTGAGGGCGGGCTTCACCCGGCGCGCCGCCTCCTCGCTGAACTTCGCGCCGCCCACCAGGAGTACGTCCAGGCTGCTCAGGTCGTACGCGGTCACCGGCACCGCCTCCGTCCACAGGAGGGCGAGCGGCGGGACCAGACCCGTGATCGTGACGCCCTCGGACTCGATGAGGGGGAAGGCGGTCTCCGGGCTCGGCTGCGGGCAGAGCACGACGCGGGCGCCCGCGTGGAGTGCGCCGAGCGAACCCGGCGACGAGAGCGGGAAGTTGTGGGCGGCGGGGAGGGCCACCAGGTAGACGCTGTCCTCGTCCACCCCGCAGATCTCGTTCGAGCCGCGCAGGGAGTAGATGTAGTCGTCGTGGGTGCGCGGGATGAGCTTCGGTACGCCCGTACTGCCGCCGGAGAGCTGGAGGAACGCCAGGTCGGAGGGGGTGGGAGGGGAGGGGGCGGGGCCGGTTGGGTCCGTGGGCACGTCCGACAGTGCCTCGAACGGGCCCGCGTCGCCCTCCGCCACGAACACGTGCCGCAGCGTCGGGATCTCGTCGACCAGCTTCGCCGCCAGGCCGCGGTAGTCGAAGCCGCCGAGTTGCTGCGGGATGACGTACGCGGCCGCCTCGGTGAACTCGCAGAAGTAGCGGATCTCCGTCTCGCGGTGCGCGGGCAGCGCGAAGACCGGAAGCGCGCCGATGCGGAACAGTGCGAAGACCGTCTCGAAGAACTCGGCGATGTTGGGGAGCTGGACGACCACCTTGTCGCCCTTGCCGATCCCGCGCGCCAGCAGGCCCGCCGCCAGGCGGTCCGCCCTGCGGTCCAGTTCTCCGTACGTCCAGCGGCGCGCGGGTCTGCTGCCCGGGTCCACGATCGCGATGCGGTCCGGGTGCTCGGTGGCTCTCTCGCGCAGCATCTCGCCGAAGGTCTCGCCCTGCCACCAGCCCGCGGCGCGGTAGCGCTCCGCGAACTCCTCTGGCCACAGGGGGGCGTCCGGTGCGGCAGGTGTGTGGGGTGCCTTGAGTGCCTCGGGTGCCTCGGGTGCCTCGGGTGCCTCGGGTGCGTCAGTGTTCACAGGTTCGCCCCCACCGCGTCCAAGAACGTACGGAACTTCGCGCCCGTCTCCGCGGTCTCCGCCGCCGGGTCCGACGCGGCGACCACGCCCGCACCCGCGTACAGCCGCAGACTGCGTTCCTCCGCCTCGGCACAGCGGATCGTCACGACCCACTCGCCGTCGCCGTGCGCGTCGCCCCAGCCGACCACGCCGGTGAAGAACCCGCGGTCGAACGGCTCCGTCTCGCGGATCACCTCGCGCGCGGTCGCCGTGGGCGTGCCGCACACCGCCGGGGTGGGGTGCAGCGCGCAGGCCAGTTCGAGGGCGGAGACGTCGGGGTCCGTGAGGGTGCCGGTCACCGTGGTGGACAGGTGCCACATGGTCGCGGTGCGGACGAGGGTGGGGCGGGCCGGGACGGTCAGGTCCGTGCAGAAGGACGCAAGCGCCTGGTGCACGCCGTCCACCACCACGGAGTGCTCGTGCAGGTCCTTGGCCGACTCCAGCAGTGCGGCGGCGCGGCGCACGTCCTCGGCGAGGTCGTCGCTGCGCGGCGTCGAACCGGCGAGGGGGTTCGCCACGACCTGGTTGCCGTGGCGCGAGACGAGCAGTTCGGGGCTCGCGCCGATGAGGGTGCGGCCGGGCGCCGTCGGCAGCGCGAAGGTGTAGCCGGAGGGGTCGCGGCGGGCCAGGCGCTGGAGCATCGCGGGGAGGTCCAGCGGGGCGGGCGCGGTGAGTTCGAGGGTGCGGGCGAGGACGACCTTGCTGAAGTCGCCGCGCCACATGCGGTCCACGGCGGCGGCCACGCCCGCGCCGTACTCCTCGGGGGAGGGGACCGGGCGGATCCGCCAGCCGGTGGCGTCCGCCGTCTCTACGGGCAGCGCGATCAACGGGTCCGCGGCCAGCGGGGGTGCGGTGCGCAGGGTCGCGGGGACGGCCAGCGCGGCGGGTTCGGTGTGGTCGAAGGGGACCGCGCCGATGACGTGCGGCTCGGCGATCCCGGCGCGGCGCGCGTCGGTCAGGGCGGCGGCTACGCGTTGCGGCAACGGCCGGTCGTCGTGCGGTACTTCCGCGTGCACGCCGTCTGCGAGCAGGGTGCGGGTGGGCGTCGCGAGGAAGTGCTCGCCCGGGGTGTAGGCGCCGAGGAGCGAAGTGGCCGCTCCTACCACGGGGTTGGCCTGCTCGGCGGTCGTGACGAGCGGGGCGGGCTTGTCGTGCGTGGCGACCTCGGGTGCCGTCGACACAGTGGCTCCAATTCTCGGGTGGGGCTCGGGTGTGTGTGCGGGGGAGGGGGTGCGGGGTGAGTGCGGGGTGCGTGTGGGCTCGGGTGTGTGGGTGTGGGTGGGGACGCGGGGTGTGTGCGGGCTCGGGTGTGCGCGGGGGAGGGGGTGCGGGGTGCGTGCGCGCTCGTGTGTGGGTGGGTGCGGGGACGCGGGGGTATGTACGTACTCGCCATCCCTGCGCCGCGTCCGATGTGTCCGCAGGTCAGCGTGTGCTCGGTGCTCCGTGCGCACATACCCCCGCGTCCCCTCCCGTCTCGTACGCGGGTGCGGCAGGGCCGTGGTGGGCCCTGGTCAGCGCAGCGTCGCGCCGCCGTCCACGTACAGCTCCTGGAGCGTGATGTGGCGGGCGCGGTCCGAGGCGAGGAAGACCACCGCATCGGCGATGTCGTGGGGCGTGGCGATGCGGCCGAGGGGGATGCCCGTGCGGTACGTCTCCAGGTTGCCGTCGAGCACCCCGGGCGGGGCCTCTGCTGCGGAGTCGTCGGGCCAGAGCGCCCGCTGCATGGCCGTGTCCGTGGTGCCGGGTGCCACGACGTTGCAGCGCACGCCGCTGCGCGCGATCTCCAGGCCGAGGCACTTGGTGAAGGCGGCGGCCGCCGCCTTGGACGCGGCGTACGCGGCCATGCCGGTACGGGGGATCCCGGCGGCGTTGGAGCCGACCGTGACGATGCAGCCGGAGCCGCGGGACGTCATGTGGGAGGCGGCGGCGCGGGAGGTGTGGAAGACGCCGGTGGTGTTCACGGCGAAGGTGTCGGCCCAGTCGGCGTCGGTCAGTTCGGCCACGGCCGAGCTGCGGAGGATGCCCGCGACGTTCACGAGGAGGTCGAGGGCGCCGTGGTCGCGCACGATGCCGTCGACGATCGACGTCACCGCGGTGACGTCGGTGACGTCCATCACGCGGGGAGTGATCGTGCCGGGGAGCCCCCTCGATGCGGCCGACAGTTCGTCGACGCCGTGCGCGTCGCGGTCCGTGGCGACGACGTGTGCGCCTCGGGCGGCAAGCGCGGTGGCCACCGCGGCGCCGATGCCCTGGCCCGCGCCGGTCACCAGAGCCGTACGCCCGGCGAACTCGCCCTCGGCGTGCGGCTCGTTCGGTATGTCCTCAGGCATGGTGTGAGCGACCTCCCCCAACTCGTTAGGTAAGGCTAACCTAACGTACGAGCTCTGGGGAGAGGTTTCAGGGGGGTCTTTGGGCCTGTCTGGGGCGGCGTCTCGTGTGCTACCTTCCGAGAGGTACGTGTGTACGCCCCCTTCTGGGGCGCCCGTGCTTCTGTTCCCTCTCCCGGTCTGCCGGGATCTGTCAGGTCGCCTTCTGTGTGCGGCCACACTTCGCTCTCGCAGCGGTTTTCCTGCCCGTCGTACGGGACGTGGTCATTGCCGTCCCGCCGGGCCCTCTTCTTCGCATGTCGCGAAAGGACCCACATCATGACTGCCACAATCGTCGAGCGGCCTGCATCTGCGGCTGCCACTTCAACTTCCACTTCAACTGACCACTCCTGCGCCGGAGTTCTCGACATCGGTCGGGAAGGCCGCGGGTTCCTCCGGGGTGCTTCCTGCCTTCCCGGGAACGGTGACGTGCAGGTTCCCGCCGCACTCGTCCGCCAACTGGGGCTCCGCGCGGGCGACTTCGTCGAAGGCGTCTGCGGGCGGCCCCGCGTGCTCGCCGGGGTCGAGCGGGTCAACGGGCGCGCCACCCAGGCCCTGCTCGGGCGGCGGCGGTTCCAGGACCTCACGCCGCTGCACCCCCGCGAACGGCTCCGCCTGGAGACCGAGGGCGGGCCCCTCGCCGGGCGGCTCGTCGACCTCGTCGCGCCCGTCGGCAAGGGGCAGCGCGGCCTGATCGTCGCCCCGCCCAAGACCGGCAAGACCGTGCTGCTCCAGCAGATCGCCGCCGCGGTCAGCCGCAACCACCCCGAGTGCCATCTCATGGTCGTCCTCCTCGACGAGCGGCCCGAGGAGGTCACCGACATGCGGCGCTCGGTCCGCGGCGAGGTGCTCTCCTCGACCTTCGACCGGCCCGCGAAGGAGCACATCGCCCTCGCCGAACTCGCCGTGGAGCGCGCCAAGCGCATGGTCGAGGAGGGGCGGGACGTCGTCATGCTCTTCGACTCGCTGACGCGGCTGTGCCGTGCGTACAACAACGCGGCCTCCGGCAGCGGCCGCACCCTCAGCGGCGGTGTCGACGCGGCCGCCGTGCAGGGACCGAAGCGGCTCTTCGGCGCCGCGCGCCTCGCCGAGGAGGGCGGCTCCCTGACGATGCTCGCGACCGTGCTCGTGGAGACCGGATCGCGCGCCGACGACTACTACTTCGAGGAGCTGAAGGGCACCGGGAACATGGAGCTGCGGCTCGACCGCGCGCTCTCCGACCGGCGCGTCTTCCCCGCGATCGACATCACCCCTTCCGGCACCCGGCGGGAGGAACTCCTCGTGCCCGAGGCCGAGTTGAGCGCCGTGCGCGGGCTGCGGCGCGCCCTGAGCGGCAGGGGCGGACAGGGCGCCCCCCTGGAGGCGCTGCTCGACCGGATCCGCAAGACGCCGAGCAACGCCGCGTTCCTGCGGCAGGTGCGGCAGACCGTGCCGGGCGCGCAGCCCCGTGCCGACCAGGCCAGTGCTGCGTCTGTATCTGCATCTGCATCTGGGTCCACGGTTGCCGCTACGGCCGCGTGACGTGCACGCGGTAGTCGCCGTCGCCGGTCACCCCCGCCACCGTGACCCGCACGCCCGTCTTGCGGTCGGTGAAGGTCTCGCCGATGCCGTAGGTCGCGTCGGAGAGCTCCGCGTGGACGTTGGGGCGGCGGGTGCAGCCGCCGCTGTCGGGTGTCGCGTCGGAGACCGTGACCGGGCCGTGGCCCGTGTCGACCTCCGCGTCCACGCGGTAGAGCAGGACGCCCGGCTTGCACACCGCCTCGTCGTTGCCGCCACGGGTGCGGACCTCGATCGCGTACCCCGTCTTCTCGGTCAGCGGGGCGAACGCCAGCTTCGTGCCGCCGGAACCGGCGAGCGGGGACAGCACGTGCTCGGTCGTGCCGGAGCTCGCGGCGCAGCTGATCTGGTCGTCGTCGAGCCAGCCCAGCTTCCACTTGTGCCAGGCCAGCAGGTCGTTGTTGGCGCCCCAGTCCTCGCTCATGATGTCCCAGTGGCCGACCGCGCCGCCGCCGTCCTGCGTGTACAGGTCGGGCAGGCCGAAGACGTGGCCGTTCTCGTGCGGCAGGACGCGGTAGCCCGTCTCCCGGTAGCTGCCCGAGCCGTCGTCCTGGCGGCTGTAGACGAAGGACGCGTTGGAGACCGGCACGCCGTCCGCGACCGGTGCCTCGTGGTTGCCCGCGAAGGTCACCGACAGGACGGTGTCGAGGGCCGAGGGGCCCGCGTTCGGGGTGATCAGGATGTTCACGAGGTCGTACGTCCGGAAGTCCACGTCGGGGTCGGCGGCCGCCACGATGTCCTCGACGAGCGTGCGGTAGCCGGGGTCGAAGGGGGCGCCGCGCTCTATCCCGTACTCCGCGAACGACTTGGGCATCCGCAGCCAGTGCGGCACGGGGGACTCGGGGCGGTAGTCGAGGCGTCCGTAGGAGCTGGTGCGGAACCAGTCGGCGGTCTGCGGGAAGAACTCCGAGAGGCGGTCCATCGCCTTGCCCTGACCGGGGGCGTCGGAGAAGTCGACCATGAGGTTCAGGGCCCGGACGGTGCCGGTGGAGCGCGAGTAGCCGGGCGGTGTGGGCACGCCCTCCGACATCTGTACGCCCATCGCGCCGCTGATCATGCAGGGGCCGAGGGTGGTGCTGCGGGCCAGGGACACCGGGCCCGCCGCGCTCTGCGAGCCCTCCATCAGGCGTCCGGTGCTCGCCGACGTGGTGATCGCGAGGGCGAGCGCGGCGACGGAACCGAGTGCGATGCCCCGGCGGGCGGGGCGTATCCGGCGCCAGGTCGGCTGCTGCATGCATGGGCCTTCCGCTCCACGGCAGCCGCCGGTCATGGCTGCACCCTGTTCGATCACCCTCTGCCGGGGGGTGCGCGGGCGCTCGCTGGGTGCGACCGATCGTGGGTTTCTCGCCTGGAAGTGGTGTGACTCAGGTCACATGGATTTAGTCGAGGAGCGGGAAATATCCGGGGACTCCTTCCCCGTTTAGACCTGTGTCCGCGTGAAACGGGGAGTCACTCCCCGCATCGCGGGACCGCACCGGTCACGTACGCCGACATCGACACCGAACACACGAGGAGCAGCCGTGGACACCGCCACCGCCCCGCAGCGCCGAGTCCCGCGGCCGCGGGCCGACGCCCTGCGCAACCGGGAGCGGATCGTCGCCGCCGCGCGCGAGATGTTCGTGGAGCACGGGTCGGACGTACCCCTCGACGAGGTCGCGCGCCGGGCGGGCGTCGGCAACGCCACGGTCTACCGGCACTTCGCCGACCGCCCCGAGCTGGTGCGCCAGGTCGTCCTCTCGGTGACGGACCGCGTCGCGGCCCACGCCGAGCAGGGCATCGCCACGGCGGACGCCGACGAGGGCGCCGCCTTCGACGCCCTGCGCACCTTCGTGCACGCCGCGGCCGAGGAGCGCATCGGGGCCATGTGCCCGATGCTGTCGGCCGACTTCGACCCCTTCCACCCCGACCTGCTCGACGCCCGCGAGCGGCTCGAACGCTCCATCGAAGGCCTCATGGAGCGCGCCCGCGCGGCCGGTCAGCTGCGCACCGACATCGCCGTCGGTGACCTGATGGTCGCCCTGTCCCAGCTGACCAGGCCGCTGCCGGGTACGGCCTGCCCGGGCATGGACAGCTTCATCCACCGTCATCTGCAGCTGTTCCTGGACGGCCTGATGGCGCCCGCCCGGTCCGAGCTTCCGGGGGCGGCGGCGACGCTGGAGGACCTCCGACAGACCTGATCGCGCACCGCGCATCGCGCATCGCGCCCGCTTCATCTTTCTGCTTTACCGGCTCTTACCTCTTTGACCACTCCGTACCGCTAGGTGGCTACTCCTATGTCCGAAACAGCCCTCAAGCCCGACTCCGGGCCCGACGCCAAGCGCTGGAGAGCGCTCGTCTTCATCGCTCTCGCGCAGCTGATGGTCGTGCTCGACGCGACCATCGTGAACATCGCGCTGCCCTCCGCACAGCAGGACCTCGGCATATCCGACGGCAATCGCCAGTGGGTCATCACGGCCTACGCGCTCGCCTTCGGCGGTCTGCTGCTCTTCGGCGGCCGCATCGCCGACCTGTGGGGCCGCAAGCGCACCTTCGTGACCGGCCTGATCGGTTTCGCCGGGGCCTCCGCGCTCGGCGGCGCCGCGACCGGCGAGGCCATGATGCTGGGCGCCCGCGCCCTCCAGGGTGTGTTCGGCGCGCTGCTCGCGCCCGCCGCCCTCTCGCTGCTCGCGGTGATGTTCACCGACGCCAAGGAGCGCGCCAAGGCCTTCGGCATCTACGGCGCGATCGCCGGTGGTGGCGGCGCCGTCGGCCTGATCCTCGGCGGCTTCCTCACCGAGTACCTGAACTGGCGCTGGACCTTCTTCGTGAACATCCCGTTCGCGGTGGTCGCCGCCCTGGGCGCGTACTTCGTCATCCGTGAGCCGGCCGGCGGCCGCAACCGCTCGCCGCTCGACATCCCCGGCGTGGTCCTCTCCACCCTCGGTCTGGTCGCGCTGGTCTACGGCTTCACCCGCGCCGAGTCCGCGGGCTGGTCGGACTCCGTGACGATCACGATGTTCGTCGCCTCGGCCGTGCTGCTCGCCGCGTTCGTCCTCACCGAGGCCAAGGTCAAGTCGCCGCTGCTGCCGCTGCGCGTCCTGACCGAGCGCAACCGCGGCGGCGTCTACATGTCGCTCGGCCTCGCGGTCATCGCGATGTTCGGCCTGTTCCTGTTCCTCACGTACTACCTGCAGATCGTGCAGGGCTACTCGCCGGTCAAGACCGGCTTCGCGTTCCTGCCGATGATGGTCGGCATGATCACGGGCTCCACGCAGATCGGTGCCCGTCTGATGACCCGCGTCGCGCCGCGGCTGCTGATGGCCCCGGGCTTCCTGCTCGCCGCGGTCGGCATGCTGCTCCTGACGCAGCTGGAGATCGGCAGCTCCTACGCCGGTCTGATCCTGCCCGCGCAGCTGATGCTGGGCCTCGGCATGGGTACGGCGTTCATGCCCGCCATGTCCCTGGCCACGCACGGCGTCGAGGCCCGTGACGCCGGTGTCGCCTCCGCGATGGTCAACACCTCGCAGCAGGTCGGCGGCGCCATCGGCACGGCCCTCCTGAACACCATCGCCGCCTCGGCGACCACCGCGTACCTCACGGACCACGCGGCCGGTGCCACCAACCCGAAGCTCCTCCAGGCGCAGGCCATGGTCGAGGGCTACACCAGCGCCATCTGGTGGGCGGTCGGCATCCTGGTGGTCTCCGCGCTGATCGCGGCGACGTTCGTCACCACCGGCCACCAGGGCGGCACGTCGGCTCCCGCCGACTCGTCGGACGGTGTCGAGGACGAGGTCAAGATCCCGGTGATGGCCCACTGACCCGGGACCGCGGCAAGCCGCCGCCCCGGCATCGTTCCGGGCGGCGCACCTAGCGGAGCCAGGGGAGGTCAGCCCCGGCCTCCTTGGGCTGAAGTCCCTCGGCGACGATCTTCATGATCTCGCCGAGGGACTTCTGCTGTTCCGGGGTGAGCCGGTCGAAGAGGGCCTGGCGGACGGCGGTGACATGGCCGGGGGCGGTCCTGTGCAGCACCTCGAAGCCGTCGTCGGTCAGGATCGCGAGCTGCCCGCGCTTGTCGGACGGGCAGTCCTCGCGGCGCACCCAGCCGCTCTTCTCCAGACGCGCAATCGCGTGCGAGAGACGGGACCGGGTGATCTTCATGGTCTTGGCCAGCTCGGTCATCCGCAGCCGCCGCCGGGGGGCGTCGGACAACTGGACCAATAGGCCGTAATACATGTGGGGCATGCCCGCGTCGCGCTGCAACTGACGGTCGAGGAAGTCGTCGAGAAGAGTCGTCGCCTGGAGGTAATCCCGCCAGACGCGCTGCTCGTCGCCGTCCAGCCAGCGCGGCTCGCCGGTCGGGGGAGGGGTCGCTGCCGTATCCATGGACCCCACTGTACGAGGTTGTTCCTTGAACTTTGAACAAACCACTCGTATGATGGGTCCATAAAGCTTGAGGTTTCAAGTACTTCGTTCGATCGTCTGGTCCCGCCGCCGGAGGTGCGCGATGTCCCGCATGCCCGCCCTGTATCTCAGCCACGGCGCCCCGCCGCTCGCCGACGACCCGGTCTGGCCCGGCGAGCTGGCCGCCTGGTCCGCCGGGCTGCCGCGCCCGAAGGCGATCCTGATGGTCTCCGCCCACTGGGAGGAGGCCCCGCTGGCCCTGTCCGCCACCGAGACGCTGCCCCTCGTGTACGACTTCTGGGGCTTCCCCGAGCACTACTACCAAGTGACGTACGCCGCGCCCGGCGCCCCCGAACTCGCCGCTTCCGTACGGAAACTGCTGCACGCCCCCGGCACGCCCGTCCAGGACGTGCCGGACCGCGGGCTCGACCACGGGGCGTACGTGCCGCTCGTGGAGATGTACCCGGACGCGGACATCCCCGTGCTCCAGATCTCCCTGCCGACCCTCGATCCGCGCCGCCTCATGGACATCGGCCGCAAGCTGGCGCCGTTGCGCGACGAGGGCGTGCTGGTCGTCGGCAGCGGCTTCTTCACGCACAACCTGGCGGCGCTGCGGCAGGGCGGCATCCCCGCCTGGTCGGCGGAGTTCGACGCGTGGGGCCACGAGGCCCTGGAGGCGGGCGACGTGGACGCGCTGCTCGACTTCGGGCAGAAGTCCCCGGCCGGGCAGCTCGCCCACCCGCGCACCGAGCACTTCGCGCCGCTCTTCGTGACGCTCGGCGCGGCCGAGGCGGCGGGGGACCTCGGTGCGCAGCGCAGCGTGATCGACGGGTTCTGGATGGGGCTCGCGAAGCGGTCGGTGCAGTTCGGGTGACCAGCGTCAGGTGACCGGCGTCAGGCGAGCGGCTCGCTGAGTTCGATCGCGCGGAGGGCCGCCGCCAGCGCCTGTTCGTCGCCGACGTCGAGCGCCGTGTCCGTCAGCTTGATGACGTGCTCGTCGCCGTGGGCCAGGGCCCGCTCGAAGACCTCCTCGGCGGTGAACGTGCCCGGCCGGGTGTACGCCACCGGCTCGTCCGGCGCGTACATGGCGGTGACCGCCGCCGACGCGGTCCACGCGGCGTGCAGACTCGGCACCCACAGGGCGCGGGGGAGCGCGGGCAGGGCGCGCAGCACCGCGTTGGGCGCGGTCGCCGCGTGCACCAGCATCGTCTCGTCGCCGTGGCCGTGCGTGGCGTACCGGTGCGTGGCCGCCCGCACCAGCTCGGTCAGCCTGCGCCGCGCCTCCTCCGGGGCGTCCACCTCTGCGGCCCATGCGGGCAGCCCCTCGACCCGGCCGAGCCGGGTGGGGAAGCCGCCGTCCGCCCGGTTCGCGATGGGCGGCACCGCCTCCAGGGCATCGGCCGCGCTGTCGGCACCCGGCAGCACGGCCACGCCGGTCAGCGGGTGGTGGCGGGCGGCCCAGTAACCGAGGCCGTGGGCGAGCTCGTCGAGCCGGGGCCCGGTCGCGCCGCCCTCCTCCAGGGTGCGCACGGCATGGCCGACCCGGATCACCGGATGCGACGAACCGCCGTACAGGCCGGGCAGCAGCCGCGGCCACCACAGGGCGAGCACCTCGCGCCAGGGCTGCTCCCCGATCTCCCCACCCTTCCCGATCTCCCGGCGGAAGTACGCGATCCAGTCCGCCGCGCGCCGCGTGTCACCCAGTGCCGAGGCCCAGTTCGCGTCGGTGACCGGCTCGACCGCGGCGGGAAACTCCTCCAATTTGGGAGCGTAAAGATCGAGCCACCGGTGGACGGCGCGGGACTGCCCGCGCGCGGCGAGCGCCTCGACCGCCATCGGGGCGTGGTTGGTGAGCCGTCCGAGCCGCTCGGGCCCCGAGGCGTGCAACCGCTGCAGGGCTTCGTCGAGGGTGCCTGTGGTGTCGTTCATGGAGGGAAGGTAGGCCGGAGGCCTGCCGACGGGTAACGGTCTCGGGGCCTAGTCCCGGGGGCCTAGGGACCGCTCGTCGACTTCGACCGGACAGGACTACTCGTCCTGTAACCGAGCACACGACCAGGGTGGGGACCGGAATCCGCTCCTGAGCAACCAACGGGCGGTGCGGGTCGTCTTCAGGGTGGGAGGGCAGCCAAGGGCGGCGCTCCTCCCGCAGGAAGGCGACGGTGTCGATGGTGACGGCCGTCCCACGCAGGGAGCGGTAGTGGTTGCGGAGGTCCGTCAGGGCTTCGGGACCGGCCTCGATGTCCGGTCTGACCTGCACCTCTACGCGCTCCGGCGGCATCCGGCCGCCCGTGTGGCGCCACAGGATACTGCACCGTCAGGAAAAAAGATGTGCGGCTTGGGAATTCTGTCCGGATTCCAGTCGTTGTTTCCAACGGATGCAGGGCACCCGAGGGTGTGCCATCCACCACAGAGGCCCCATGAATGGGCCGACCAGGACAACCATCGCAAGGGAGCACGCATGGCAACCCGTGCCGTCGCCCGTCGTAAGTCCGCCGCCTCCGGCGAGACCGACGCGGCACGCAGTGTTCGCGCCGTAGGCGGGGAGATCGCCGACCGCGACCTGGTCGGCATGTACCTCGACGAGATAGCGCGCACGCCGCTGCTCGACGCCGCCAAGGAAGTGGAGCTCTCCCAGGTCATCGAGGCCGGGGTGTATGCCCGGAAGATCCTGGACGGCGAGGTCGAGGACAGCAAGGTCACCGCGGACCGCGAGGAGCTCGAAGCCCTCATCGCCGACGGTGAGCGGGCCAAGGACGTCTTCATCCGCTCGAACCTCCGCCTGGTCGTCGCGGTCGCCCGCCGTTATCCGCGCAGCGGCCTCCCCCTGCTCGACCTGATCCAGGAGGGGAACGCGGGCCTGGTCCGCGCCGTGGAGAAGTTCGACTACGCCAAGGGCTTCAAGTTCTCCACGTATGCCACCTGGTGGATCCGTCAGGCCATCACCCGATCCATAGCCGACCAGTCCCGCACCATCCGCCTCCCCGTCCACCTGGTGGAGGAGCTGGGCCGGATCCGCCGCGTCCAGCGCGAGTTCAACCGCGAGAACGGCCGCGACCCCGAGCCCGCCGAGATCGCCACGGAGCTCGCGTCGACCCCCGCCCGTGTCACGGACGTCCTGGACTGGGCGCGCGACCCCGTCTCGCTGAACATGGGCGTGGACGACGACGGCGACACCCAGTTCGGTGACCTCCTGGAGGACACCTCGGCCGTCTCGCCCGAGCAGTCCGTCCTCTCGCTGCTCCGCAGCGAGGAGCTCGACGGCCTGATCGGCCGCCTCGACCAGCGCACGGCCTCCATCATCAAGATGCGGTACGGCATAGACGACGGCCGTGAGCGCACGCTGACGGAGGTCGGCAAGGAGCACGGGCTGACGCGTGAGCGGATCCGGCAGATCGAGAAGCACGCGCTTCTTGAGCTGAAGAAGCTGGCCCGGGACACGGGCTTCGACGCGGCGGCCTGAGCGGCCGGGCTTGGGCGGTGCACTCCGCGGGGCCCCGGTGCCATTCCCCGGCACCGGGGGGCCTCATCCCTCGGCGTCGTGTTCTTGCCCCGTCGCACTTCGCGCGTTTTCCCCACCCGCCCGCCTGGTTTTTCCGGTCTTTCCGTCGGCCGACCGCGACAGCCGCGCCCCCATCTCCCGCACGCACTCCACCAACTCCCTCGGCCCCCGCACCCTGAAGTCGCAGTCCATGACCGCGAGGCGGACCGCGAGCCACTCGACGGAGTCCGACACCGGGCAGCGCAGCCGACAGCTGTGGTCGTCCACGGGCTGCACGGGGCCGAGCGCCGACGGCAGCCGCGCGGTGACGAACTCCGCGGGCGCCGCGAACGTCACGTCCAGGTCGTACGACCGCTGGCGCCCGCGCCACATCGACTCCCGGATGAACGCCGCGGCGTCCCCCTGCGGCAGCTCCCGCGGCACGAACCGCGCCCCCGTCGCGAACGGCTCGGACACCCGGTCCACCCGGAAGGTCCGCCAGTCCTCACGGTCGATGTCGTACGCCACGAGGTACCAGCGGCGCCCCGTCGAGACCAGCCGGTACGGCTCGGTGAGCCGCCGCGACGCCGTGCCGTCCCCCGAGCGGTAGGCGAACCGCAGCCGCTCGTGCCCGGCCGCGGCCGACGCCATCACCGTCAGCGTCTCCGGCGCGATGCTCGCCCCGTCCCCGCTGGTCAGCGGCGTCGTCGCGATCTGCAGCGCGGAGACCCGGTGGCGCAGCCGCCCCGGCAGCACCTGCTCCAGCTTGGCGAGCGCCCGCACCGACGCCTCCTCCACGCCCTCCACCGCGTGCCCCGCCCCGGCCCGCAGCCCGACCGCGATGGCCACCGCCTCCTCGTCGTCAAGGACCAGCGGCGGCATGGCCTTGCCCGCGACCAGGCGGTAGCCGCCCGCCGCGCCCTGGGAGGCCCGCACCGGATAGCCGAGGTCCCGCAGCCGGTCGATGTCCCGCCGCACCGTCCGCCTGCTGACACCGAGCCGTTCGGAGAGCTCGGCGCCCGGCCACTCGCGGGGCGTCTGCAGGAGGGAGAGGAGCTGGAAGAGCCGGGCCGGGGTGTCGGTGCCCGCCGCTGTCGTACCGTCCGTCGTCATGTCGTTCAGGATGCCGGAGAACTAGGACATGAGCTGACCTATATGGCCTCTAGCCTTACGGCATGACTTCACCCAGCACCACTTCCGCTCCCGTGTCGCCGGTGGCCGCCGGCGACCGGCGGCGTTGGTTCGCCCTGGCGATCGTGATGACCGCCGCCTTCATGGACCTCGTCGACGTCACGATCGTCAACATCGCCATCCCGTCCATCCAGCGTGACGCGGGCGCCACGTTCAGCCAGATCCAGTGGATTACCGCGGGCTACTCGCTCGCCTTCGCCGCGGGTCTCGTCACCGGCGGGCGGCTCGGCGACATCCACGGCCGCAAGCGGATCTTCCTCATAGGCATCACCGGGTTCACGGTCGCCTCCGCGCTCTGCGGTTTCGCGGCGAACCCGGAGATGCTGGTCGCCTCGCGCATCCTGCAGGGCGGCATGGCCGCGCTGATGGTGCCGCAGGTGCTGTCCATCGTGCACGCGACCTTCCCGGCCCACGAGCGCGGCAAGGTCTTCGGCCTCTTCGGCATGATCGTCGGCCTCGGCGCGGTCTCCGGGCCGCTGCTCGGCGCGCTGCTCACCGAGTGGAACATCTTCGGCCTAGAGTGGCGGCCGATCTTCCTCATCAACCTGCCGGTCGGCATCGCGGGCATCATCCTCGGCCGGAAGTTCATCTCCGAGTCCAAGGCGCCGCGCGCCCTCAAGCTGGACCTCGTCGGCGTCGTCCTGGTCACCGCCGGTCTGCTGATGCTGCTCTACCCGCTCACCCGCGGCCGCGAGCTGGACTGGCCGGTGTGGGGGTACGTGATGATGGCCGGTTCGCTGGTCGTCTTCGGCGCGCTCATCGCGTACGAGAAGTGGAAGACGGCGAAGGACGGTTCGCCGCTCGTGGAGCTGTCGCTGTTCAAGGTGAAGAGCTTCGCCGCGGGCATCGCGGTGCAGACGGTCTTCGGCGTCACGCTGGGCATCTTCTTCCTGGTCTGGACGCTCTACATGCAGGTCGGCCTCGGCTGGACCGCGCTGCGCGCCGGGCTGACCGGGGTGCCGTTCTCGATCGCCGTCTCGGCGGCGGCCGGTATCTCCGTGCAGAAGCTCGTGCCCCGCTTCGGCCGCAAGGTGCTGCAGGCCGGTGCCCTGGCGATGGGCGCGGGCGTCCTGATCTACATCTGGGAGGCCGGGCGGTACGGGGCGGACATCGCGCCCTGGCAGATGGCGCTCCCGCTGGTCGTGATGGGCGTCGGCATGGGCCTGATCGTGGCCCCGCTGACGGACGCGGTCCTCTCGGGCGTCCCGCAGGAGCACGCGGGTTCGGCCTCGGGGCTCATCAACACCGTGCAGCAGATGGGCACCGCGCTCGGCCTCGGTCTGGTGTCGGTGGTCTTCTTCGGGGTCATCGACGAGCGGGTCACGCCGGACCGGATCCCCGCGGAGTTCGTGGACGGGTTCCAGAACGCGCTGTGGTGGGTGGCGGGCGTGCTCGCCGTCATCTTTCTGGTGATGTTCGCGCTCCCGGCGAAGCCGAAGCAGCACATCGAGGGCGGCGGGGACCAGGGTGCGCCGGACGCGGACCTGGTGGAGAAGGAGCCTGTGCTGACGTCGTGATGGATGGCGGTGGCTGGTAGCCGGTGGTCGTACGAGGTTCCCCGCGCCCCGTGTTCTCAAGGGGCGCGGGGCCGTGACAATCTGCGGCTCCGCCGCGGGGCGCGACCAGCCACAGCGGACCCGCAGGTATCAACGGCCCACCAGCGGGGCGCTAAAGCTCCGCTTGGGCGGCTGACGTGTCCAGGGCCTCCAGAACGGCCTTCGGGCTGCCGCCCTTGGCCACCGCCTCGCCGATGTGACGGCGCACCGCGTTCCTGACCTCCGGCCACGAGCCGAGGTTCGTCGGCTGGAACTGGGCCTGCGGCATCTGGTCGATGAAGTCCCACATCGGGCGCTGCTTCGGGTCCTTGCGCAGGGCGTCCGACGCCGAGCTCGTCACGGGCAGCGCGGACTGGCCCCCGCCGTACGCCAGGGCGGACTTGCGTCCGTACAGATAGCTCAGGAACGTGCCGCACTGCTCGCGCCGCCCGTTCTGCTTGAACGCCATCAGCCAGTCGTTGAGCCCCACCGGCGGCGCGGCGCCGCCCAGCTTCTGGGGGAACGGGGCGTGCGCGTAGGGGAACTTGGCCTGGTCGGCGGCGCCCATCAGGACCGGGTGCGCGATCATCATGCCGATCTTGCCGCGCAGGAACTGGGCGTACGCGTCCGTCCTCGTCAGCGACTTGGGGTCGGCGCCCGCCAGGCCGCGGGCCACGAGGTTGTCGCGGAGCCAGGTGAGGGTGTCGATGTTGCTGGGGGTGGCGAAGTCGTAGCCGGTGAGGGCGGCATAGCCGCCGCCGTCCGCGAGCAGCCAGGCGAGCGCCTCGTCCTCGGCGGCCTCCGGGCCGAGCTGCAGGCCGTACGGGGTGGGCACGCCGATCGCCTTCAACGCCACGGCGGCGTCGCGCAGTTCGGCCCAGGAGCGGGGCGCCTTGATGCGGGCCTGCTTGAACAGCGCCTTGTTGTAGAAGAGCCGCGGGGTGCTGGCCAGGAACGGCAGGCCGTACTGGACGCGGTCGACCATGCCCGCCTCCGCGTAGGAGCGGATGAAGTCGCCCTCGGTACGGACGTCGAAGAGGTCGGACGCGCCGTACAGCTTGCCCTCCTCGGCGTAGGGCGCGAAGAGGTTGGACTGGGCGATGTCGGGGGCGTCGCCGTCCTTCACGCGCCGGGCCAGGGTGCGGTCGAGCTTGGCGAAGGGGACGCGTTCCAGGTCGACCTCGATGCCCGGGTGGGCCTTCTTGAAGGCGCCGATGAGGCTGTCCCACTGGTCGCCGAGCGAGGAGCCCACGCTCTTGTCGTAGCTGGCCACGAGGAGCCTGAGCGGGGTGTCGGTCTCCGCGGAGCAGGCGCTGAGGCCGGCGGCGCCGAGCGCGGTGGCGCCGGTGAGACCGGCCGTGTGGAGAAGGAACTGCCGACGACGCACCGCTGTTTGCCACCTCTTGCTCGCACCGCGTGCCGTACGCGTGCCTTCCGCGCACTCTCCGGCGCGGCTTACGGTGGCAGATTCTGTCACATGGGCAGTAAGTGCCTCCGGACGGTTCCGAACCCCCGTACGGAAGCTGACATAACCTGCCTGACATGCCTGACACGCCTGCCGTTTCGCTGACGGAGCGACGCAAGAACGAGACCCGCCTGGACATCGCCCGCACCGCGGCCGCGCTCTTCGTCGCGGACGGACTGCGGGCCACCCGCGCCGAGGACATCGCGCGGTCGGCGGGCGTCGCGCCGCGCACGTTCTACCGCTACTTCCCGACCAAGGAGGAGTCGGTCGCACCGCTCTTCACGGCGGGTGCGCAGCAGTGGGCGGAGGCCGTGCGCCGTGCGCCCGCGGGCCTGTCGGTCCCGGACGCGCTGCGGCACGCGGTCACGGAGGCGCTCGCGGTCGACACCCCGGGGGCGGCGGAGTCCCTGGACTGGGTGCGCTCACTGCTGCGCATGTCGGCGGAGAGTCCGGCGCTGCGGGCGGTGTGGGCGGACGCGTGCCATGCGTCGGAGCAGACGCTGCTGGCGATCCTGGCGGAGCGGGCGGGCAGCGAACCCACCCTCGACCTGCGCCTCGCGGCCGCGGTCGCGAGCGTGGCGGTGCGGGTGGGGGTCGAGGCCTGGTCGGCGGAGGGTGCTTCGGAGGGTCCGGCCGTGCTCGCGGAGCGCTGCCTCGCGGCGCTGGAGACGTTTCCCTGGCCGTAGGTCCGGTCCCTGGCCGTAGGTCCGGCCGCAGGTTCACGGGTCCAAAGCAACGCCTCCGTAGAGGCGAAAGTCCGTTTGTGTCCGAGTCGGGCCCGAACCTGTTTACTTTCCGGAAATCCAGCCGTACGCTCCGAGTGAAACCACAGGATCGGGCATGCGGCGGAGGCAAACAGACATGTACGCACCGGAGCGGCAGCAGGAGATCCTGCGCCTTGCACGCGACGGCGGCCGCGTCGACGTGCTGTCGCTGGCCGAGGAGTTCCAGGTCACCGCGGAGACCATCCGGCGCGACCTGAAGGCGCTGGACCGGGCCGGACTCGTGCGCCGCGTGCACGGCGGTGCCATACCGGCCGGACGGCTCGACTTCGAGCCGGACCTCGCCGAGCGTGAGGGCACCGCGGCCGACGAGAAGGACCGCATCGCCCGCGCCGCCCTCGCCGAACTGCCCGCCGAGGGCAGCATCGTCCTCGACGCGGGGTCGACCGTCGCGCGGCTCGCGGCGGCGCTCCCGCTGGAGTCGACGCTCACCGTCGTCACACACGGGCTGCCCACCGCCGCCCGCCTCGCCGACCACCCCGGCATCCAGCTCCACCTCATCGGCGGCCGGGTCAGGCAGCGTACGCGCGCGGCCGTCGACGCATGGGCGCTGCGGGCGTACGGCGAGATCCGCGCCGACGTCCTCTTCCTCGCCGCCAACGGCTTCTCCGCCGACGCCGGGCTCACCACCCCCGACCTCGCCGAGGCGGCCGTGAAGCGCGCGGCCATCGCGGCGGCCCGCCGGGTCGTGCTGCTCGCGGACTCCGCCAAGCACGGCCAGGAGCACTTCGCGCGCTTCGGCGACCTGGCCGACGTCGACCTCCTGATCACCGACACCGGCCTCACCGACCACGACGCCGCCGCCATCGAGCGCGCGGGCACGGAAGTAGTACGCGCATGAGCAAGGAAGCAGTCCGTACGCGCATGATCCTCACCGTCACCCCCAACCCCTCCCTCGACCGCACCTACGAGGTGCCGTCGCTCGACCGCGGCGAGGTCGTCCGCGCCACCGGCGAGCGCGTGGACCCGGGCGGCAAGGGCGTCAACGTCTCGCGGGCCGTCGCGGCCGCGGGCGTGCGGACCGTCGCCGTACTGCCGTTGGGCGGCGCGCCCGGCGCGCTCGTCGCGCAGCTCCTCGACGAGCAGAGCATCGAGGTCGCCCCGGTCCCCGTCGCCGGGCAGACCCGTTCCAACATCGCGGTCGCGGAGCCCGACGGCACGCTCACGAAGATCAACGCGCCCGGCCCCGAACTCTCCGGCACGGAGCGGGAACTGCTGCTCGCCACCGTCGGCGACCGGTCGCAGGGCGCCGACTGGATCGCCTGCTGCGGCAGCCTGCCGCGCGGCTTGAAGCCCTCCTGGTACGCGGAGCTCGTGGCCCGCGCGCACGCGGCCGGGGCCCGGATCGCCCTGGACACCTCGGGGCCCGCCCTGCTCGCCGCGCTCGCGGAGCGCCCCGACGTCGTCAAGCCCAACGTCGAAGAGCTCGCCGAAGCCGTGGCCCGCCCCCTCAAGACGGTCGGCGACGCGGTCGAGGCCGCCGAGGAACTGCGGCAGGCGGGCGCCCGCGCCGTCCTCGCCAGCCTCGGCGCCGACGGCCAGCTCCTGGTCGACGCGTCGGGCACGTACTTCGCGAGCGCTCCCGTCGACGCCGCCGCCGTGCGCAGCAACGTGGGGGCCGGTGACTCCTCCCTGGCCGGTTTCCTGATCGCGGGCGGCGCCGGGCCCCGCGCCCTCGCCTCCGCCGTGGCGCACGGCGCGGCCGCGGTCCAGCTCCCCGGCAGCGCGATGCCGACCCCGGCGGACCTGGCGCCGGACGCCGTCACGGTGACGGCCGAGGTCCCGCTGGAGCGCGTACTGACCGAGCCCGCCGCATGAACCCTCCTGCCGCCGTCCCCCCAACAGCCGCCGCCCGCCGGGCGATACGCGTGCAAAGGAGCCCGCGATGACCGACATGATCACCGCGGATCTGGTCGACCTCGAACTCGACCTGTCCGCCGACACCAAGGAAGCGGCGTCCCGCGCGCTCGCCGAACGGATGGTGGCCCTGGGCCGGGTGACCGACCTCGACGGCTTCCTGGCCGACGTGGCGGCCCGCGAGGCGCAGATGCCGACCGGTCTGGACGGCGGCATCGGCATCCCGCACTGCCGCAGCGCGCACGTCACCGAGCCGACCCTCGCCTTCGGGCGTTCGGCGCGCGGCATCGACTTCGGCGCGCCGGACGGCCCCGCCGACCTGATCTTCCTGATCGCGGCCCCGGCGGGCGCGGACGACGCCCACCTGACGATCCTGTCGTCGCTGGCACGGCAGTTGATGGACGCGGAGTTCACTGGAGCACTGCGGTCCGTTTCGACGGCGGCGGAGGCGGCGGCGCTGATCAGCGGCGAGGACGCGGAAGCGACTGCTGGGGAAGCGGCGGCTGAGGAACCGGCTGCTGAGGAAGCTGAACCTGCCGCTCCCGATGCCCCTGCGGGCGGCGGCTCCGGCCCGGACGAGCCCTTCCGTATCGTCGCCGTCACCTCCTGCCCCACGGGTATCGCCCACACCTACATGGCCGCGGAGTCCCTGGAGAACGCGGCCCGTGCGGCGGGCGTGGAGATCACGGTCGAGACGCAGGGATCGGCGGGCTTCACCCGCCTCGACCCCGCGGTCGTCGCCGCGGCGGACGGCGTGGTGTTCGCCCACGACGTCCCCGTACGCGACAAGGACCGTTTCGCCGGAAAGCCCACCGTCGACGTGGGCGTCAAGGCAGGCATCAACCGCCCCGCCGAACTCATCGCCGAGGTGCGCGAGAAGGCGGCCCGCGGCGAGACCACCGCCGCCTCCACCGGCCCCACGCCCGTGGAGGGCGCCGGGGACGACGGCGACGGCTACGGAACCAAGCTGCGCAAGTGGCTCATGTCCGGCGTCAGTTACATGGTCCCGTTCGTGGCCGCGGGCGGCCTCCTCATCGCCCTAGGCTTCGCCATCGGCGGCTGGAAGATCGACAAGGCGCCGTCGGTCGCCGAGCACTTCATCTGGACGGACCACACCAGCTGGGCCGCGCTGCTCTTCCAGATCGGCGGGCTCGCCTTCGCCTTCCTCGTCCCGGTCCTCGCGGGTTACATCGCGTACGGCATGGCCGACCGGCCCGGCCTGGTCCCCGGCTTCGTCGGCGGTTCGGTCGCCGTCACCATCAACGCGGGCTTCCTCGGCGGTCTCGCCGCGGGCCTCCTCGCGGGCGCCGTCGTCATGGGCATCCAACGGGTCCGCATCCCGGCCGTGCTGCGCGGCATCATGCCGGTGGTGGTGATCCCGCTGATCTCGTCGGCGGTGGTCGGCTTCCTGATGTTCCTCGTCGTCGGCAAGCCCATCGCCTCGCTGCAGAGCGCGCTGACCGACTGGCTGGAGGGACTCTCCGGGGCCAACGCGGTCATCCTGGGCGTCATCCTCGGCCTGATGATGTGCTTCGACCTCGGCGGCCCGCTCAACAAGGTGGCCTACGCCTTCGCGATCGGCGGCCTCACCCACCCGACCGACGGCAGCCTCAAGGTCATGGCCGCGGCGATGGCGGCGGGCATGGTCCCGCCGCTCGCCATGGCCCTCGCCACGACGGTCCGCGGACGCCTCTTCACCAAGACCGAGCGGGAGAACGGCAAGGCGGCCTGGTTCCTCGGCGCCTCCTTCATCACGGAGGGCGCTATTCCGTTCGCGGCGGCCGACCCCCTGCGCGTCATCCCCGCCTCGATGGCGGGCGGCGCGGTCACCGGCGCCCTGTCGATGGCCTTCGGCTGCACGCTGCGCGCCCCGCACGGCGGTGTCTTCGTGGTCCCGCTGATCGGCCAGCCCCTGCTGTACCTGGTCGCGATCGCCGCCGGTGTCTGTGTCTCGACGGCCGTGGTGGTGCTGCTCAAGGGCGCCAGGAAGACGACGCCTCCGGGCACGGCCGACGAGACGGCGCCCGCCGCCGAGGAGCCGGTGGCGGCGAAGGCGACGGCGACCGTCTGAAACCCGGACGTTTCCCCTCCCGAACGTCCCTGAAGGGCAACCGGTCCCGGAGTGTGCGACTTGCGTCACTTCGGGACCTAAGTCCTATTACCCCCTGTCGAAAGCCCCCGCCCCTGTTGTCTACTGGGCCGCATGCTCCAGGATGTCTCGATCGTTCAGCAGATAGGCGTGGCCGTTCTCGCCGTGGCGACCGTCGTCTGGGCCGTCGGCCTGGTGCGGGTGATGCGCAAGGACCGCTTCGACATGGAGGCGTGGCGCCAGACCCCGTCGCTCCGTGCTCCGGCGCTCCGTGCGCTGCCGGCCCAGCAGGGCCCGCCGCGCACGGAGACCGTCGAGCTCACCGCGGACGAGCGGGCCGCTTTCGCCGGTCTCGTACGGCAGTTCGGCGAGGGTCGCTCCTAGGTTCCTAGGTTCCTAGGCTCCTGAGGCCCCCAGAGGCTTCTGGCGGGCCTTGGCCCCGCGTCAGCCCCGCGTCCGGCCCTCCCGGGTCCAGGCACGGGCCCTGCGCTCCATCGCGGCGCGGGCCGCCTCCTCGGTGTCGTACACCTCGCACATGTGCCGCCCGTCGGGTGTGAGCGTGTGCTCGACCTCCCACAGGCTGGTCTCGCCGCCGTCGAAGAGCAGGAACGCGTGCTCGTAGAGCGAGAAGCACATGCGCACTTCACCGGCGAGGCGCGGACGGCCGAAGGCCTGGGTGATCTGGTGCGCGAACGCGGCGCGCAGCAGCCGCGCGACGCTCGTGCCCGGCCGGTCGCCGTCGGGGTTCTCCGCGCGGCGCAGGAGGCGGCGCGCGTGGTCCGCGGAATCGTCCGGAACATACGCATGGCGGGGCTCGGAGTCGGGCGGAAGCTGGAGCACGACCGGTCGGCCGCACGCGGGCGGGTCGGGCGGCAGCGGCAGGCGCGAGGTGGCGACGCCCGCCTCCTCCTCGTCGGCATAGAGCTCGTGGGTCGGGGCGCTGCCCGGCGCGGTGTTGTGGACGAGCTCCCAGAGTGTGAGCACGGACGCGTCGGCGAGCAGCCAGGTGTGTCTGAACGTCTCGCGATGCAGCCCCGAGCTGTGGTGCGCGGAGTGCAGCGAGGTGTCGTGGGCGAGGGCGGAGCCCAGCCGGGCCATCACCTCGTCCGGCAGGTCGAACGAGTTCAGGGCGCGGCCGAGGAGTCGCTCGAGATGCTCCTCCGGAGAGTGTGGCTCGGGCGACTCGGGTGGCTCGTACGCAGTGTCGTACGGAACGCTCAAGGCTTCTCCCGGCGTTGCTACATGTCACCTGGTGAGTGCATACCGTAGCCCCTCGGTCCGACATCATGCCCTGGAACCGGAAAACGCGCGGGTATGAAACCCGGGACTTGGAAAACGCGCGAGCCACGCGGGAAGTTCCCGCGTGGCTCGCTCAGTTGTGAGGTGCGGCCGCGGTAGTCGGGGCGGCCGCCGAGGGGGCGTGCGTCAGCTCGCGCTGCCCGCGGTCCACTCGCTCCACGACATGTTCCAGCCGTTGAGGCCGTTGTCGGGGGCGACGGTCTTGTCGGGCGAGCCCTTGACCGTCACGACGTCGCCGATCAGGGAGTTGTTGTAGAACCAGGCTCCCTGGGTGCTCGGGTCGCCCGCGCCGCGCGCGTCCTGGAGGCCGACGCAGCCGTGGCTGGTGTTGGCGCTGCCGAAGATCGAGGGCGAGCCCCAGTAGTTGCCGTGGATGAAGGTGCCCGACGAGGACAGCCGCATGGCGTGCGGCACGTCCTTGATGTCGTACTCCCCGCCGAAGCCGACCGTGTCACCGTTCATCCGGGTCTGGGTGAACTTCTCCGAGATGACCATCTTGCCGTTGTACGTCGGGTTCGACGGGCTGCCCGCGGAGATCGGGACGGACTTGATGACCTTGCCGTCCCGCTCGACCGTCATCTTCTTGGCCTGCACGTCGACCGTGGAGACCTGCGCGCGGTCGATGTCGAAGGTGACCGTCTTGTTCTGCACGCCGGTGGCGCCTTCCGCGCCCTTCACGCCCTCAAGGTTGATCTTCATCGTGACCTTGGAGCCGGCCTTCCAGTAGTCCTCCGGCCGGAAGTCCAGGCGCTGGTTGCCGAACCAGTGGCCGACGACCTTCTGGCCGCTGCTGGTCGTCACCGTGATGTGCGACTGGACGTCCTTCTTCTCCGTGATCGCCTTGTCGAAGTTGAAGGAGACCGGCATGCCGACGCCGACCTTGGCGCCGCCATCGGGCGCGTAGGTGCCGATGAAGCTGTTGGCGGAGGAGATCGTGGTGAACGTCGCGTTCTCGGTCGCCGCGTTGCCCTTGGCGTCCTTGGCGTCCGCCGTCACCTTGTACTTCGTGCCGCGCTCCAGCTGGGCCTTGGGCTTCCAGGAGGAGCCGTCGCCGGAGATGGTGCCCTCGACCGCGGTGCCGGACGTCGCCGACGTCATCTTCACGCTGGTCAGCTTGCCGTTCTTGACCTTGACGCCGGTGGCGTTGATCGAGGCGTCGGTGGCGCCGTCCTTCGACGAGATGGTGATGTCGGCGCCCTTGGCTGCCGAGGAGCTGCCGCCGTTCTTGTCGTCCTTGGCGTCGGCGTCGCCGCCGCAGGCCGTGAGGGTCAGCGCGCCCACGGCGGCGAGCGCGGTGGCCGCCATGAGGGCACGGCGCCGGGGGTTGACTATGACCGACCTTGTCACGGGCTGCTCCAAGTACGTGTTCTGACTCAGTACGAGCTAAGAGCGGCCTGTGCCCCGGATAGGTTCCGTGCGGACAGTGTGAGTGTGAGCACACTTGCCGCGCCCAACGCGCCTGCGAGCACGGCGATTTGCTCGCTTTGCCCCCTACTGTTCCCTCCGGTTCTCTCTGGTTCCCTCCTGTCCCGTGCTACTTGCCGTAGAGATCGAGGTACGAAGGGAAGATGCCGCCCGGTGTCTCCACGGAGTCGGCCGCCAGCATCGCCCGCGTGATCGCCTCCGTCACCAGGTCCGCGCCCGCGGCGAGGATCTCGTTGAGGGCGAGCGGGTTCCCGGCCGCCAGGGCGTGCTCCCCGGTGGCGAGGGCGAAGACGGTGTCGCCGTCGTTGAGGAGATGGACGGGCCGCACCGCGCGCGCCATGCCGTCGTGCGAGGTGCCCGCCAGCTTCTGCGCCTGCGCCTTGGTGAGTTCGGCGTCGGTGGCGACCACGGCGAGGGTGGTGTTCAGTGGGGGCGGCCCGTTCTCGACGGCGGCCTCGGCGAGGCGCCGCGTCGCCTCCTCGTGGACCTCGGGCGCCGGATAACTCACCCGCTGCCCCCTGAAGTACTGCCCGTACAGCGCCCCCGTCGCCGGATCGACCGCCGAGCCCGCGGCGTTCGCCACGGCCAGCGCGGCGACCGTGATCCCCGAGTCGAGGCGGACACTGGCGCTGCCTACGCCGCCCTTGAACCTGCCGACCACCGCACCCGTCCCCGCCCCGACGTTCCCCTCCACGACCGGGGTGAACGGCTCGGTGCGTGCGGCGTCCTCGACGGCGGCCCGGCCGGTCGCCGCGTCGAGGGGGGCCCCGAAGTCGCCGCCCCGGCCCAGGTCGAAGACGCAGGCGGCCGGGACGACGGGCACGACGTGGGAGGGGTCGGCGCCGACCCGCACGCCCCGGCCCCGCTCCTCCAGCCACGCCATCACGCCTGACGCGGAGTCCAGCCCGTACGCACTGCCGCCCGTCAGGACCACGGCCTCGACGCGCTGCACCAGATTGCGCGGGTCGAGGGCGTCCGTCTCGCGGGTGCCGGGGCCGCCGCCCCGCACGTCCACGGCCGCGACGGCCCCGCCCTCGGGGGCGAGGACCACGGTGGTGCCGGTGAGGCGGCCGTCGCCGGCCCGCGTGGCATGGCCGACGCTGAGGCCCGCGACATCGGTCAGGGAGTCGGTCATCGGTCGGAACGCGGCTCCGGTGGAATCAGCGGAAGCAGGTGTCATGAGGAAGGCGTACCACGCGGCCCGGTCACGGGCGCCGCGCCATCCGGGTGGTGAGCGTCACCCCCGTCGCGACGGTCGCCGCGGCGACCAGTCCCGCCACCAGCACCGCCCAGCGGCCCGCGAACGTACTCGCAAGGACCGCCAACGCACTGACCGGCAAGACCAGTTGCTGCGCCAACCCCACCTTGTAGTAACGGGAGTGCAGCGCCCACACCGTGATCAGATACAGCGCCGTCGGCACGGTCACCGCGGCGGACGCCGCCACCGTCGAGATGTGCGCCTTGCCGACGGCCTGCTCGACCGCCACCTCGATCCCGGCCCCGATCGCCGCGGCCGAGCCCAGGATCACGTAGTGGCCGTAGCCCCACAGGAACGCCTGGCGGTTGCTCCTCAGCCGACCGTGGATGGGCACGACGAAGTAGATCCACCACGCGGCGAACACCACGAGGAGGCCGCCCGCGGCAATGGGCAGCAGCTCGTCCAGCGCGTCGTGCTCCTCGATGCCCGACTTCACCGCGACGGTCGCCGCCGCGAGGGTCTCGCCGAGCACGATGATCGTGAACAGGCCGTACCGTTCGGAGATGTGGTGCGGGTGCCACGCCGTCGTGTACGCGCGCTCCGCGATCACCGGCACGCACATCTCCGCGACCGCCATCACGAGGAACAGCCAGGGCCTGGCGCCCTCCGGCAGGAACAGCAGCCCCGACCAGCCGACCTGGCAGAGCAGCACGCCCGCCGCGTACCGCAGGGCCGTCCCGCGCTCGGCGCCCGTCGCCGCTCTGGCGACGCGCAGCCACTGAGTGGTGAGGGCGACCCGCATGATCAGGTAGCCGAGCCAGACCAGGAGGAAGTCGTGCTCCTGGAAGCCTTTGGAGACCCCGGCGGCGAAGACGAGCACACCGGCGATCTGGATCAGCGTGACCACGCGGTACAGCGCGTCGTCGTTGTCGTACGCCGAGGCGAACCAGGAGAAGTTGACCCACGCCCAGAACATCGCGAAGAAGACCATCGCGTAGTTGAGGACGCCCTCGCCCGCATGCCCCTCGGCGACGGCATGCACCAGCTCGGCACCGGCCTGTGCGACCGCCACGACGAAACAAAGATCGAAGAAGAGCTCCAGCGGTGTCGCGGCGCGGTGCTCCTCGTCGCGGCCCCTGGCCAGGAGCGGCCGCAGCGGTTTGGTGAAGGGGGCGGCGGGTGAGGTCGGCGAGGCAGATGAGGCCGACGGGATGGATGAGGTCGATGCGTCCGATGAGGCGGGTGCGGCTGGTGGGATCGGTGAGTCGGGGGAGGTTGCCATGCCCTCCAGGACAGCAGAAGGCGTACGCCGAATCAGGCTGCGGCGCCGACCGGCAGGGCAGGGCCACCCGGGCGACGCAAGGCGCTGTCGTACCGGCGCAGGACCAGCGCCGCGATGCCCGGGTGGTCGGCGATCGGGTCGGCCACCGCATCGGCCCCGGCCTCGGCGAGCGCCCCCGTGAACCGCCCCGGCGCGAGCAGATGCGCGGCCACGGCCACCCTCCGGTACCCGGCGGTCCGCAGCCGCGCCACCGCCTCGGGGACGGTGGGCCCGGCCGACGAGCAGTACGCCCCGCACACCGGAACCCCGCGCACCGGACCCCCGGGCACCGGACCCCCGGGCACCGGACCCCCGCACAGCAGCAGTCGCAATTGCCGGACGGCCACCCGCGCCCCGTCATTGCCTCCGGGCCGCGACGATCCGGCGGCGGCGAGGACCACGGCATCGGCCCGCACGCCCGAGCGCCGCTCCGCCTCGTCCAGCCGGTCGCGCAGGGCGAGCGCAACGGCACGGTCGCCGCTGAGCCCGTCGGTGAGCACACATCCGCGGCCGGAACTGCCGTGGCTCCGGACGACGGCGGGGATGTCGACCGTGCGGTGGTATCCGTCGCCGAGGAGGAGGGGCACGACGACGGCACCGTCCCGCAGGGCCTCGGCGAGGGAGGGGGAGGAGGGGGACCGGTGGTCGAGGTGACCAAGGGCGGGCCGCACCCCGCCGAGCTCCTCGACCCGGTCGCAGAGCCGCCCCAGGGTGCGGGCGGCACCGGGCAGGGCGCTGCCGTGCACGGCGAGCACCAGGGGCGGAGCTGCCGAACCCCTTTCCAGGGGCCGCTCTTCCAGAGGCCGCCCGTCCAGACGTCCCACTTCCAGAGGCCGCCCGTCCAGACGTCGCACTTCCAGAGGTCGCACTGTCCACCCCATCCGAAGCCGGAGAACCCACGCTCTTTGCGAGCGGGCCCGGGACGGGACAGTGGTGTCGCCGCACTCCCGCCCCGGAAACCGCATCGCACCGGGCTGCAGTCGTGGTCGGGGAGCAGCCCGTCGCCCACGACGCTACGCCCGCGCCCGCCGGGCGACGCCCGCCAAAAGGCCTGACCGCACGGGCCGTTGGGCCCTGGTGGACGGGTCCTTAGCGGTCCGGCGCCGGGCCCCGCCCGGCCTACCGTCAGAGGGAAGGTCCCCCGCCCGCAGCGGCTCGGCGGGGGATTCCCCCGGCGCGACGGAGTGTGACTCCCATGACCCAGACCCTGGTGCTCATCGGCCACGGAATGGTGGGCCACCGTTTCCTGGAGACGCTCGCGGAGCGCGGCGCCCTCGCCGACCCCGCGGCGCCGGACGGTCCCGGCTGGCGGGTGACCGTGCTCGCCGAGGAGGACAGGCCCGCGTACGACCGGGTCCACCTCTCCTCCGCGTTCACCGGCGCCACCGACGCCGAACTCGCCCTGGGCGAGCCGGGCTTCCTCGACCGCCACGGCATCGACCTGCGCCTCGCCGACCCGGCCGAGCACATCGACACCGCGGCCCGCACGGTCACCACGACCTCCGGCGCCACCGTCCCCTACGACACCCTGGTCATCGCCACCGGCTCCTACCCCTTCGTGCCGCCCGTCCCGGGCGCCGACGCCCCCGGCTGCTTCACCTACCGCACCCTGTACGACGTCGAGACCCTCTCCGCGTACGCCTCCGAAGAGGGCCGCACCACCGGCGTCGTCATCGGTGGCGGACTCCTCGGCCTGGAGGCCGCGGGCGCACTGCGCACCCTGGGACTGCGCACCCACGTCGTCGAGTTCGCACCCCGGCTCATGCCGCTCCAGGTCGACGACGGGGGTGCCGCGGCCCTGCGGGCCACCATCGAGTCGATGGGGGTGTCCGTGCACACGGGGGTCGGGGCGAGCCGGGTCGACGCGGACGACGAGGGAGCCGTGCGCGCCCTGTGCCTGAGCGACGGCCGCACCCTCGACGCCGATGTCGTGGTCTTCTCCGCCGGAGTACGTCCCCGGGACCGCCTCGCCCGTGAGGCTGGGCTGGTCGTGGGGGACCGGGGCGGCATCGTCGTCGACGAGCACTGCCGCACCACCGACCCCTACGTCTACGCGATCGGCGAGTGCGCCCAGGGCGCCGACGGCCGCGTCTACGGCCTGGTCGCCCCCGGCTACCAGATGGCCGAGGCGGCCGCCGACGCCCTGGCGGGGGACGGCACCTCCGTCTTCACCGGAGCCGACACCTCCACCAAGCTGAAGCTGATGGGCGCCGACGTCGCCTCCTTCGGTGACCCCTTCGCACCCGAGGGCGCGGAGGGCGGTGCCGTCTCCGTCGTCTTCTCCGACAGCCGCGAAGGCGTCTACAAGAAGCTGCTGCTCGGGCCGGAAGGGCAGTTGCTCGGCGGCATCCTCGTCGGCGACGCCGAGGCCTACGGCACCCTGGTGCCGCACGCAGGACGCCCCCTGCCCGCGCCTCCCCAGGCATACGTCGTGCCCGCCTCGGACATCGAACTCCCGGGCGCCGAAGCCCTCCCCGACGACGCCGTCGTCTGCAGCTGCCACAACGTCACCAAGGGAGCCGTCCGCACCGCCGTCGCCGAGAACTCCCTCACCGACGTCGGCGGCATCAAGCGGTGCACCAAGGCGGGCACGGGCTGCGGCGGCTGCCTCGCCACCCTGCAGTCCGTGCTCGACGCGGAGCTCGCCGCCGCCGGGATCGAGAAGCCCAAGGGCCTGTGCGAGCACTTCGCGCTGACCCGCGCCGAGATCTACGAGACGGTCCGCACCGAGCGCATCCGCTCCTTCAGCGAACTGATGGCGAAGCATGGCCTGGGCGGCGAGGGCTGCACCGTCTGCAAGCCCGTCGTCGGCAACGTCCTCGGCACCCTCGCCCCCGAACTGGGCCTCGGCCACGTCCTGGACGGTGAGCAGGCCGCCCTCCAGGACTCCAACGACCTCTTCCTCGCCAACCTCCAGAAGGACGGCACCTACTCCGTCGTCCCGCGCGTCCCCGGCGGCGAGATCACCCCCGCCCAGCTCATCGCGATCGGCGAGGTCGCCCGCGACTTCGACCTCTACACGAAGATCACCGGTGGACAGCGCATCGACCTCTTCGGCGCCCGCGCGGACCAACTTCCCGCGATCTGGCGCCGTCTGGTCGCCGTCGGCCTGGAGTCCGGCCACGCCTACGGCAAGTCCCTGCGCACGGTGAAGTCCTGTGTCGGGGCGAAGTTCTGCCGGTTCGGGCAGGGCGACTCCGTGCAACTCGCGATCGACATGGAGCTGCGCTACCGCGGCCTGCGCACCCCGCACAAGATCAAGGGCGGCGTCTCCGGGTGTCTGCGCGAGTGCGCCGAGGCCCGCGGCAAGGACATCGGCGTCATCGCCACCGCCAACGGCTGGAACCTCTACGTCTGCGGCAACGGCGGCGCCCGGCCGCGCCACGCCGACCTCCTCGCCGCCGACCTGTCGACCACCGACCTCCTCCGCCTCGTCGACCGCTTCCTCATGTACTACCTGCGGACCGGCGAGCGCCTGGAGCGCACCGCCCCGTGGTTCGAGCGCATCGGCGGCCTCGACCACCTGAAGTCCGTCCTGATCGACGACTCGCTCGGCATCTGTGCCGAACTGGAGGCCCAGATGGACCGCCACGCGGCGGCCTACCGCGACGAGTGGCAGGCGGTCCTTGAGGACCCGCAGGCCCTGGCGCGCTTCGAGCAGCACCTCGCGCAGCCGTCTCCCGAGTTCCTGGAGCCGGGCCGCGGCCGGGCGGCGGTCCTGCCCGACGGCACCGAGGCGGCCCTCTTCAAGGACGGCGAAGGACGGGTGTACGCCGTCGGCAACCGCGACCCGTTCTCCGGCGCCGACGTGATCGCCCACGGCATCCTCGGCACCCGTGGCGGCCGCACCGTCGTGGCCTCGCCGATGCACAAGCAGGAGTTCGACCTGCGGACCGGCGAGTGCCTGGACGATCCGTCGGTCGCGCTGCCGGTGCACGAGGTCTGAAGTCCCCTCACATTCCCGGACTTCGGCCCGGCCGGGAGGTGTCCTCCGCCTCTGCTCCCGATCGCGCGCACGCCGGATGGTGGATACGTCAGGCCCCGTAGCAAGGTCGGGACCCTGAGCGAACTGGGAACCAACATGAGATCGCCTGCCGCTCAAGCAGCGCCAACCGCGCCCACCGGCACGTCGTACGACCCCGCGCAGTACCGGCCCGGCCAGACCATCACCGACTGGGAGCCGGAGAACGACCTCTTCTGGAAGTCCACCGGCAAGAAGGTGGCCGCCCGCAACCTGTGGATCGCGGTGCCCGCCCTGCTGGTCGCCTTCGTGGTCTGGCAGGTGTGGTCGGTCACGGCGACCAACCTCAAGGACGTCGGCTTCGGCTTCTCCACCTCCCAGCTGTTCTGGCTGACGGCGGTCCCGGGCCTGACGGGCGGCACGGCCCGGATCTTCTACACCTTCCTCGGCCCGATGATCGGCCAGCGCCGCTTCACCGCGCTCTCCACGGTCGTCCTGGTCATCCCGCTGATCTGGCTCGGCATCGCGGTCCAGAACCCCGACACCTCGTACGGCGTGATGATCGCCATCGCGGCCCTCTGCGGCATCGGCGGCGCCAACTTCGCCTCGTCCCTGGCCAACATCGGCTTCTTCTTCCCCAAGAAGGACAAGGGCAACGCGACCGGCATCAACGGCGGCCTCGGCAACCTGGGCGTCTCGGTCGTCCAGCTGCTCACCCCGATCGTCATCACCAGCTCGGTCATCGCGGTCGGCTCGGCCCAGCACAAGGCCGACGGCACACCGGTCTGGCTGCAGAACGCGGCGTTCCTGTGGGTGCCGGTCCTGGTGATCCTGGCGGTCGTCGCCTGGTTCGGCCAGAACGACCTGAAGGTCGCCTCGACCCCGTTCAGCCAGCAGAAGGTCATCTTCAAGCGCAAGCACAACTGGCTGATGACCTGGCTCTACGTCGGTACGTTCGGCTCCTTCATCGGCTTCGCCGCGGCCCTGCCGATGCTCATCAAGACCACGTTCACCCCGATCGACGCGGCCTACTCCGCGGCCACCTACGCCTGGATGGGCCCGGCCGTGGGCGCGCTCGCCCGCTGGGCGGGCGGCTGGATCGCCGACAAGATCGGCGGCGCGAGGGTCACCATCATCTCGTTCGTCGGCATGGCGCTCTCGATCATCGGCGTCATCAACTTCCTCCCCGCAGGCGGCGACAACGGCAACTTCTGGGGCTTCTTCGCCTGCTTCCTGCTCGCGTTCTTCTTCTCGGGCATCGGCAACGGCTCCACGTTCCGCCAGATCCCGGTGATCTTCCGCAACCAGCACCTGAAGGGCCTGACCGAGGGCACGCCCGAGTACACGAAGGCGCTGAAGCAGTCGGAGATGGAGGCGGGCGCCGTCACCGGCTTCACCTCCGCCATCGCGGCATACGGCTTCTTCTTCATCCCGGCGATGTTCGCCAACTTCGCGGTCACCAGCGCGATGTGGGGCTTCGTGGCCTTCTACGCCAGCTGCATCGTGGTCGCCTGGTGGTTCTACGCCCGCAAGGGCGCGGAGTCGCCGAGCTGACGCCTCACACCACCCCCTCTTCCCGGCCGTTCCGTACCACGGAGCGGCCGGGAATTTCTTGTGAATGCATTCACAAGCGAACTTAGGTCCAAAGTCCCGAGAGAAGTGCCAGGTCAGAGGTGGTGTTGGGTGGTTTCCGTGCGGAGAAAGGGGACCTCCGGTCCCGGATCGAGGACCATTGCTGCCCCTTTGATCGATCAGAAAGGAGTGGAATGGAGACGTAGCGAAGAAGCGATACGGAAGGTGCGGGTCATGACTGCCACGCCAGCGGAAGCGACTGTGAACGGCGAGGCCTGGGACGGCTTCAGGGGCGGTCTGTGGCGGGACGCCATCGACGTCCGCGACTTCGTTCAGCAGAACTACACCCCGTACGAAGGAGACGACTCCTTCCTGGCGGGCCCGACCGAACGCACCACCGAGGTCTGGCAGAAGCTCCTCTCGATGTTCCCCACGGAGATCGAGCGCGGCATCCACGACGTCGACGTGCGGACGCCCTCCCGCATCGACGCCTTCCGGCCCGGCTACGTCGACGGCACCGCCGCCGACCACAAGGACCTGATCGTCGGCCTGCAGACCGACGCCCCGCTCAAGCGCGCCATCATGCCCAACGGCGGCTGGCGGATGGTCGAAGGCGCCCTCAACGCCTACGGCTACGAGGCCGACCCCGAGGTCCGGGACATCTACACGCACCTGCGCAAGACCCACAACGAAGGCGTCTTCGACGCCTACACGCCCGAGATCCGCGCCTGCCGCTCCTCCGGCATCATCACCGGCCTGCCCGACGCCTACGGCCGGGGCCGCATCATCGGCGACTACCGCCGCGTCGCCCTCTACGGCGTCGACCGGCTCATCGCCGAGAAGGAGGCCGACAAGGCCGCACTCGGCGAGGAGTGGGCGACCGAGGACGTCATCCGCGGCCGCGAGGAGACCTCCGAGCAGATCAAGGCCCTCAAGGAACTCAAGGCCATGGCGATGTCGTACGGCTACGACATCGCGCAGCCCGCCACCACCGGCCGCGAGGCCGTCCAGTGGCTGTACTTCGCCTACCTCGCCGCCGTGAAGGAGCAGAACGGCGCGGCCATGTCGATCGGCCGCATCGACAACTTCCTCGACATCTACCTGCAGCGCGACATCGACGCGGGCCGCATCACGGAGGCCGAGGCCCAGGAGTTCATCGACGACTTCGTCATCAAGCTCCGCATCGTCCGCTTCCTGCGCACCCCCGAGTACAACGAGGGCTTCTCCGGCGACCCGACCTGGGTCACCTGGTCGATGGCCGGGATCGGCGAGGACGGCCGCCCGCTGGTCTCGCGCACCACCTTCCGCGCCCTGCAGACCCTCTACAACCTCGGCCCCGCCCCCGAGCCGAACCTGACGGTCTTCTGGTCGCAGCAGCTGCCCCAGGGCTTCAAGGAGTTCGCCTCCAAGGTCGCCATCGACACCTCGGCCATCCAGTTCGAGTCCGACGAGCTGATGCGCCCCAAGTACGGCGACGACACCGCGATCGCCTGCTGCGTCTCCGCGATGGCCGTCGGCAAGCAGATGCAGTTCTTCGGCGCCCGCGTGAACGTCGCCAAGGCGCTCCTCTACGCGATCAACGGCGGCCGCGACGAGAAGTCCGGCAAGACCATCGTGCAGGGCTTCACGCCCGTCGAGGGCGACTACCTGGACTACGCGACCGTCGTGAAGCAGTACGACGCGATGCTCGACTGGCTCGCCAAGACGTACGTCCACGCGCTCAACGTCATCCACTACATGCACGACAAGTACGCCTACGAGCGCATCGAGATGGCGCTGCACGACCAGGAGATCCTGCGCACCATGGCGTGCGGCATCGCGGGCCTCTCGGTCGCCGCCGACTCGCTCTCGGCGATCAAGCACGCCAGGGTCAAGGTGATCCGCGACGAGACGGGCCTCGCCGTCGACTACGAGGTCGAGGGCGACTACCCCGCCTACGGCAACAACGACGACCGCGCCGACGACATCGCGAAGCGCATCGTGCACGACTTCATGCAGAAGGTCCGCAAGCACCCCACCTACCGCGACGCGGTGCACACCCAGTCGGTGCTGACCATCACCTCGAACGTCGTCTACGGCAAGAAGACCGGCAACACCCCCGACGGCCGCCGCGCGGGCATGCCCTTCGCGCCGGGCGCCAACCCGATGAACGGCCGTGACGAGCACGGCTACATCGCCTCGGCGATGTCGGTCGCCAAGCTGCCCTACGACGACGCCGAGGACGGCATCTCGCTGACCAACACCATCACTCCGGACGCGCTCGGCCGCACCCCCGAGGAGCGCGTCGCGAACCTCGCCGGAGTCCTGGACGGCTTCATGGCCAGCGACGGCTTCCACATGAACGTCAACGTGCTCAACAAGGCGACCCTGCAGGACGCCATGGAGCACCCGGAGAACTACCCGCAGCTGACCATCCGGGTCTCCGGATACGCGGTCAACTTCATCCGGCTCACCCGCGACCAGCAGCTCGACGTCATCAACCGCACCTTCCACGGCTCGCTCTGAGCCACCGGCTCCTTCCGAGCCACCGGCTCCCTCCGGGGAGCCGCCCCCGAACCGCGGCCCCGGGGCCGGGCCCTCACCCCGGCCCCGGGCGCCGCGCACACCGTGTCCTGCCAGTAGTCCGGGAGTTACACCATGGCTGTCCTGCTCGGTACCGACATTCCCGTGCGCACCCGCGCGACCGATGAGGACGCGGCCACCCCCGCGGCGGCCGCCACCCACCGCCCCGTCACCGGCTCGATCCACTCCTGGGACCTGTCGACCGGCGTCGACGGTCCTGGGTCGCGCTTCGTCACGTTCCTCGCCGGGTGTCCCCTGAGCTGTCTGTACTGCCACAACCCCGACACCTGGCGGATGCGGGACGGCAAGCGGACCACGGCGGACGACGTGATCGCGGAGGCCGCCAAGTACACGCGGTTCATCTCCGCGGCCGGGGGCGGGGCCACCGTCAGCGGCGGCGAACCCCTCCTGCAGCCCGTCTTCACCGGCGAACTCCTGCACCGCTTCAAGCACGAGCTGGGGCTGCACACCGCGCTCGACACATCGGGCTTCCTCGGCACCCGCGCCACCGACGCCCTGCTCCGCGACGTCGACCTGGTCCTGCTCGACATCAAGTCCTGGGACCCCGACACGTACCGGACGGTCACCGGTCGTCCCCTGCAGCCCACCCTCGACTTCGCCCGCCGCCTGGCCGCCCTCGGCCAGGAGACCTGGGTGCGCTTCGTCCTCGTCCCCGGCCTGACCGATGACCCGGCGAACATCGAGGGCGTCGCCCGCTTCGCCGCCTCGCTCGGCAACATCTCGCGCGTCGACGTGCTGCCCTTCCACAAGCTGGGCGAGGCGAAGTGGGACGCGCTCGGCAAGGACTTCACGCTGCGCGGCACCCCCTCGCCCACCCCGGACCAGGTGGCCGCGGCCAAGGAGATCTTCGCAGCTCAGGGCCTCAAGGCCGTGTAAATCGGGCCGTCGGGTCCGCCCGACGTACCCTGGAGGCATGAGCACCGCCCCCGCCCCCGAACCGCGCGATCCGGACGAGCCGAAGCCCAACGAGCCGGAGCCCAAGGCGAAGAACGCGCTGGTCTTTGACGACCCGCTGGAGCAGCAGTCGTCGGACGATACGGACCGAGGGTGGGGCGAGCGGGCCGAGTCCCGCGGTGACAGCGCGGCCGATCTCGCGCGCTTCCTCGACGAGAAGCCGCCCCACCACATCTGAACCCGCGCTACTCCTCGCGCGGCACCGAGCCCGAGCCCGAGCCCGAGCCGCGCTGCGCCACCAGGGCGTCGCGGATCTCCTTGAGGACCTCCAGCTCGGAGATCTCGATGACCTCCTGCGTCCCCTCCTTCTCGGCCTTCTTGGCGGCCGCCCGCGCCAGATACTTGGCCATGGGCAGCACCATCAGGAAGTACACGACGGCCGCGGTGATCACGAAGCTGAGGACCGCGCTGAGCACGGTGCCCCACATGATCGGGATGCCCGTGACGACTTCGCCTGCGTCGTTCGTCTCGCAGGGAGACTTCAGGCACGAGCTGTAGTGATCGAGGTCCTTCGTCCCGAAGGCGCCGACGAGCGGGTTGATGACGCCCTTCACCACCGAGTTCACGATGTTCGTGAAGGCGGCTCCGATGACCACCGCGACCGCCAGGTCGACGACATTGCCGCGCATCAGGAAGGCCTTGAAGCCCTCCCAGAGACCCGGTTCCTTCTTCTCGCTCACCACGAGGCCTTTCGTTGCATGTGCGGGTTGTGGAACAAACAACTTCGCAACCTACGTGAGCCCCGGGCCGCCCTGTCCAATTGACTCGCACGAACGAGCTACTTGACAGCCCTTCAGTGCGATCGTGAACGTTCCGCTTCCGCTTCATCGGAGGGTCACCGCCAGCCGCGCGCTCGCCCCGGCCCCTGCCAGCCGCGCCGCCGTGTCCCTCGGGACGGAGAGCACCACCAACGCACCGCTCTCGGTGGGCCCTTCCCCGGGTTCGGGCACAGCGGAAACCCTGGCCCCCGACGCCACCACGCGCGGCTCGGCGCCGTCCGCGGGCGATCCGTCGGCAGCGATCACGTCGACCCGGTCGCCGGGGCGGAGCAGACGCACCGTGTCCGCGTCCGCGATCCGCACGGGGGCGGACACCGCTGCCGTCGCGGTCGTGCTCGTCGTGGACCGCTGCGCCGCGGCTGCGACCCGGTGCGGCGGAACGGCTTCCCGCGAGGCCTCCTCCCGCGGTGCCGTGCTCGCGAGGGCGGCGGCGGTCATCGCGAGGCCCACGGCCAGGGCCCGCCGCCGGTGCCGCAGCAGTCGGCTCAGCCACGGATGTCCGCCGCGCACCCGCACGGGCGGAAAGTCAGGGACCCGGCAGCCTTCGGACGGGCGTGCCTGGTCTTCCGGTCGGGTCTGAGGAGGGACATGCGTCACGACAACCACCGCCTGCGATGCGAGGAGCTCGGCTTCCGCTCTCACGATGCAGGCCCGAGCCGATCCCCGCTGAGGCCCGTGGACTACCCGCCGGTTGTGGACAACTCCCTCATCCGAACGAGGACTTCCGCCCGCCTAAAGGCGTCTCACGGCTGACGGCACCTCACGGGTGGAGGCGTCTCACGGCAGCCGGATCCCCGGATCCGCACCGCCCAGCGCCCTCGCGCACAGACACTCGCGGTCCCCGCCGCCCTCCGGCAGCCCCGCCACCGCGTCGAACAGCACGCCCCGCAGCCGGTCCACATTGGCGGCGAACACCCGCAGGACCTCCTCGTGCGAGACTCCCTCGCCGGTCTCCGCGCCCGCGTCCAGATCCGTGACCAGGTTCAATGACGTGTAGCAGAGCTCCAGTTCGCGGGCGAGCGCCGCCTCGGGGTGTCCGGTCATGCCCACCACCGACCAGCCCTGCGCCGCGTACCAGCGCGACTCCGCCCGGGTGGAGAAGCGCGGCCCTTCGATCACGACGAGTGTCCCCCCGTCGACCGGCTCCCAGTCGCGGCCGCGGGCCGCCTTCAGGGCCGCGCCGCGGCCCACGGGGCAGTAGGGGTCGGCGAGCGAGACGTGGACGACGTTCGGCACGCCGCCGTCGGGGAGCGGAACCCCGTCGAAGTACGTCTGGGCGCGCGTCTGCGTGCGGTCCACGAGTTGGTCGGGCACCAGCAGCGTGCCTGGCCCGTACTCGGCCCGCAGCCCGCCGACCGCGCACGGTCCGAGGACCTGGCGCACGCCCACGGAGCGCAACGCCCACAGGTTGGCGCGGTAGTTGATGCGGTGCGGCGGCAGATGGTGGCCGCGGCCGTGCCGGGGCAGGAAGGCGACCCGGCGCCCCGCGATCCTGCCGAGGAAGAGGGAGTCGCTCGGAGCTCCGTAGGGGGTGTCGACCTGTATCTCGGTCACGTCGTCGAGGAAGGAGTAGAAGCCGGAGCCGCCTATGACGCCGATCTCGGCCTGCGCGGCGTTCACCGTGTTCACCATGGCCCGACACAGTAGCCGGACAGCAGCCGGGGCGGCAGACGCCGCGAGACCGCCGTCACACGCCGACGACCCCGCCGTCGTAGGACGGCGGGGTCGGTCGGAACAGCGTGTGTGAAGTCCTACGCGGCCGAGCTCGACGACGTGGACGTCGAGGAGGAGCCGGACGACTTGGAGTCCGAGGACGAGGAGGACGAAGCAGCCTTCGAGTCCGACGTGGACGAGGTGCCCGACGAGGAACCGGACGCCGACTTCGACGACGCGTTCGCGGGCGTGCTGCTCGACGACGAGCCGCGGCTGTCGTTGCGGTAGAAGCCCGAGCCCTTGAAGACGATGCCGACCGCCGAGAACACCTTCTTGAGGCGTCCGTCGCAGTTGGGGCACACGGTCAGGGCGTCATCGGTGAACTTCTGCACCGCCTCGAGGCCCTCGCCGCACTCGGTGCACTGGTACTGGTACGTCGGCACTTGCTTCCTCCTGGCACTCTCACTCGATGAGTGCTAACGACGGTCCATAGTGACGTATTCCGCGGGATCAGTCCACCGTCACCGGTACGCGGTGACCGACGCCACGTGCCACGGTGCGGCCCGAGGCCTTGGGAACGAGCCTCGAACGCAGCGTCGCGAGGACCACGAGAGCCAGTGCGGTGCCGCCCAGCGGGACCAGGAATCCGGCCCCGTCCCAGAAGCGGTCCTCCAGCTGTCCGGCGACCGTGACGGCCGCCGCCTGCCCGAGCGCGACCGCGCCGGTCAGCCAGGTGAAGGCCTCCGTGCGACCGGTCGGCGGGACCAGCTTGTCGACCAGCGTGTAGCCGGTGATCAGCGCGGGCGCGATGCAGACGCCGACCAGCAGGCCGAGTCCGGCGAGGAGCGGCACGGAGTGCGCCGCCCACAGGCCGGAGGCCATCAGGGTCAGTGCCGCGTAGCCGACCAGGAGCCGTCGCTGCGGGGAGACCTTCCAGGCGATGGCGCCGCAGATGACGCCGGAGAGCATGTTGCCCGCCGCGAAGGTGCCGTAGAGGACGCCGTTCAGGCCGGGCTCGCCGATCGACTCGGTGAACGCGGCCAGCGAGACCTGCATGCCGCCGAAGACGGCGCCGATGCCGAGGAACGTGACCATCAGGACCCGCACTCCGGGGATGCGCAGCGCGGAGACGTGCTCCACGCGCGCGTGCTCGTCGTGGTGCGCGGACGGCTTGGGCTGAGTGCTCTTCTGTGCGGCGAACAGGAGGCCGCCGACCAGCGTGAGTCCGGCCTCGGTGAGGAGTCCGGCGGAGGGGTCGATGGTGGTGCACAGCGCGGTGGCGAGCAGCGGGCCGAGGACGAAGGTCAGCTCGTCGGTGACCGACTCGAAGGCGGCCGCGGTGGTGGCCAGGGGGGAGTCCTGCAGCTTGGCGCCCCAGCGGGCGCGCACCATGGGGCCGATCTGGGGTGTGGAGGCACCCGCGGGCACGGCGGCCACGAAGAGCGTCCACAAGGGGGCGTCGGAGAGCGCGAGCACCGTCAGGGTGACGACCGACGCGGAGTGGACCAGTACGCCGGGCAGCAGGACGGCGCGCTGTCCGAACCGGTCGGCGAGCTTGCCGCTGAAGGGGGCGAACAGCGCCATGGAGACGCCGGTGGCGGCCGAGACGGCGCCTGCGGCGCCGTACGAGCCGGTGGTGTGCTGGACCAGCAGGACGATGGAGATGGTCAGCATCGCGAAGGGCTGTCGCGCCGCGAAGCCGGGGAGCAGGAACGTCCAGGCGCGAGGGGTGCGCAGGAGCTGTCCGTAGCCCGGGCGGGATTCGGTGACCGTGGATGCCACGGCCCGTGCCTTTCTGCCGCCTGGTAGCGCCCGTGCGGGGGCGCCGAGAGCTGTCCTCTTGCGCGGAACTGCGGTAGATGCCGGGTGCCACTGCGAGGGCTCCTCGACCGCCATACGGTCGCGCCAGCTCTGCTTCAGACAGAGTTGGTTCGATCAGGTCCCTTTATCGTACAGGGGAGAGTCCCATCAGCACCTGTGATTGCAGCCGATGAGACCCCCGCCACCTACGATTGGTGCTTTTCTCCGTCGGTTCCCAGCCAACTGGCCAGCTTTCCGCCGTGGCCGACCGCGCGCAGCCGCTTCTCGGCGGCGTCCCGGACCGGATCGGTCGCCACCACCAGGAGCTCGTCCCCGCGCCGCAGGACCGTCGTCGGCATCGGCACGAACGATTCGCCGTCGCGGACGACCAGCGTGACGGCCGACCCCGGGGGCAGCCGCAGCTCGCCGACCTCGACGCCGTGCATACGGGATTCCTTGGGGATGGCCACGGACAGCAGATGGCCCTGCAGCCGCTCCAGGGGCGCGGACTCGATGCCGAGGTCGGCGGCCTCCGAGGAGTCGCCGAGGCGCAGCTTCCTGGCCAGCCAGGGCAGCGTGGGGCCCTGGATGAGGGTGTAGACGACGACCAGGACGAAGACGATGTTGAAGATCCGTTGGCTGTCCTCGACGCCGCTCACCATGGGGATCGTCGCCAGGATGATGGGCACGGCGCCGCGCAGTCCGGCCCAGGACAGCAGGGCCTTCTCCTGCCATGGCAGGCGGAACGGCAGCAGGCTGACCACGACTTCGAGGGGCCGTGCCACCACGGTCAGGACCAGGCCGATGATGATCGCGGGCCAGGTGTCGTCGAGCAGGTCGTGCGGGGTGACCAGCAGGCCGAGCAGGACGAACATGCCGATCTGGGCGAGCCAGCCGAGGCCCTCGGCGAAGCCGCGGGTGGCGGGCCAGTGGGGCAGCCTGGCGTTGCCGAGCACCATCGAGGCGAGGTAGACGGCGAGGAATCCACTGCCGTGCGCCATGGCGCCCGCGGCGTACGCGGCGACGGCGATGGCCATGACGGCGATGGGGTAGAGGCCGGAGGCGGGCAGGGCCACGTGCCGCAGGCCGTAGGCGCCGAGCCAGCCGACCGCGAGGCCTATCGCGGCGCCGATCGCCAGCTCCAGGGCGATCTTGCCGAGCAGTACGTACCAGTCGTCCACCGGTCCCGCCGTGGAGAAGGCCACGACGAGGATCACCACAGGGGCGTCGTTGAACCCCGACTCCGCTTCCAGGACACCCGTCACACGGGAGGGGAGCGGCACCTTCCGCAGCACCGAGAAGACCGCCGCCGCGTCCGTGGACGAGACCACCGCGCCGATGATCAGCGCCTGCCGCCATTCGAGGCCCACCAGGTAGTGGGCTCCCGCGGCGGTGACGCCGACGCTCACCGCGACGCCGAGGGTCGACAGCACCGCTGCCATGGGCAGGGCGGGTTTGATCTCTTTCCACTTCGTCCCGAGGCCGCCCTCGGCGAGGATCACGACCAGGGCGGCATAGCCGATGACCTGCGTCAGTTCGGCGTTGTCGAAGTGGACGTCGCCGACGCCGTCCTGGCCCATGGCGATGCCGATGCCCAGGTACAGCAGCAGGCTGGGGAGCCCGCTGCGCGACGAGATCCGGACCGCCGCCACGGCGACGAGCAGAACGAGCGAGCAGACGAGCAGGAGCTGGTTGAGGTGGTGGACAGTCAGGGGCCGTTCCTTCCTTCGTGAAGCCAAGTACTACGTAGGAGTACTTCGTTACCTTACCTAATTGTTAACGCTTCCTTGACGCCTTCGAATGACTATTCGATCTCATGGGGGGTCGGGTTCCTGACTCCGCGTCCGGAGCCGCAACGCCCTGCGCCTATGGTTGCTCCTGCGCTCCCAGAGCCGCCCAGTCGACAGCACAGCCCGCCCTGCCGCTCGCGTAAGGACAGCAAGGACAGCGATGCCCTCCAACACCAACGCCTCTTCCGGTCATAAGTCCGGCAAGAAGAAGGGGCGCCGAGCCCGACTCATCGTGATCGTCCTGGTCCTGGCCATCGTGGGAGGCATTGGCTACGGCGCGTACTGGAGCGTCAGTACCGTGCGCGCCTCGTTCCCGCAGACCAAGGGCACGATCAAGATCGACGGCCTGGCCGGTCCCGTCGACGTGAAGCGCGACGGCAACGGAATCCCGCAGATCTACGCCGAGTCCGACGCGGACCTCTTCATGGCCCAGGGCTTCGTCCAGGCGCAGGACCGCTTCTGGGAGATGGACGTACGCCGTCATATGACCTCCGGGCGGCTCTCCGAGATGTTCGGGAAGAGCCAGGTCAAGACCGATGAATTCCTGCGCACGCTCGGCTGGCACCGGGTGGCGAAGAAGGAGTACGACTCCAAGCTCTCGCCGGAGACGAAGAAGTACCTCCAGGCGTACGCCAAGGGAGTCAATGCCTACCTGGCCGGCAAGGACGGCAAGGACATCTCCGTCGAGTACGCGGCGCTGGGCTTCAAGAACGACTACAAGCCGCAGGAGTGGACCCCCGTCGACTCCGTGGCCTGGCTCAAGGCCATGGCCTGGGACCTGCGCGGCAACATGCAGGACGAGATCGACCGCTCCCTGATGACGAGCCGCCTCGGCCCGTCGCAGATCAAGGACCTGTACCCCGAGTACCCGTACAAGCGGAACAAGCCCGTCGTACGGGAGGGCGCCTACAACAGCGTCACCAAGGAGTACGACCCCGAGGCCAAGGCCACCGGCACGCAGTCCGGCGGCATCGGCACCGGCGGTACGGGGACGGGTACAGGCACTGGCACCGGTATGGGGACCGGCGGAACCGGCACCGGGACTGGCACCGGAACCGGCACCAACGGCGCGGCCGGTACGGGCCTCGCAGGCGGCACAGAGGCCCCCAACGGGCTCCAGTCGCAGCTCAACGGTCTCTCCGGAGCCCTGGACGAGGTTCCGTCCATCCTGGGCCCGAACGGCAACGGCATCGGCTCGAACTCCTGGGTCGTCTCCGGCAAGCACACGATCACCGGCAAGCCGCTCCTCGCGAACGACCCGCACCTGGCGCCGCAGCTGCCCTCCGTCTGGTACCAGATGGGCCTGCACTGCCGGTCGGTCTCCGACAAGTGCCAGTACGACGTCTCGGGCTACACCTTCTCCGGCATGCCGGGCGTGGTCATCGGCCACAACAAGGAGATCGCCTGGGGCATGACGAACCTCGGCGCCGACGTCACGGACCTGTACCTGGAGAAGTTCACCGGGGACGGCTACCAGTACGACGACAAGGTGCTGCCCTTCACCTCCCGCGAGGAGACCATCAAGGTCGCGGGCGGCAAGGAGAAGAAGATCACGGTCCGCGAGACCAACAACGGACCACTGATCTCCGACCGCGACGACGAGCTGGTGAAGGTCGGCAAGAAGGCCAACGTGGACACCGCGGCCCCCGACCGGGGCGACGGCTACGGAGTGGCCCTGCGCTGGACCGCGCTGCAGCCCGGCAAGTCCATGGACGCCGTCTTCGAGCTCAACAGGGCGAAGAACTTCACGGAGTTCCGCAAGGCGGCCGCTTCTTTTGAAGTGCCGTCCCAGAACCTGATCTACGCCGACAGGGAAGGCAACATCGGCTACCAGGCACCCGGCAAGATCCCCACCCGCGGCAAGGGCGACGGCTCGCTCCCCGCGCCCGGCTGGGACCGCGACTACCGCTGGACCGGCTACGTCCCGCAGGACGCACTGCCCTACGAGTACAACCCGAAGCGCGGCTACATCGTCACCGCCAACCAGGCCGTGATCGACGACAGCGACCAGGCCAAGTACCCGTACAAGCTCACCTCGGACTGGGGCTACGGAGCGCGCAGCCAGCGGATCGACGACCTCATCCAGTCGAAGATCAAGAACGGCGGCAAGATCTCCACCGAGGACATGCGCCTCATGCAGATGGACAACAGCAGCGAGATCGCCAAGCTGCTCGTGCCCAAGCTGCTGAAGATCGACGTCAAGGACAAGTACGTCCGCGAGGCCCAGAAGCTCCTGGAGGGCTGGGACTACACCCAGGACGCCGACTCGGCGGCCGCCGCGTACTTCAACTCGGTCTGGCGCAACATCCTCAAGCTGGCCATCGGCAACAAGCTCCCCAAGGAGCTGCGCGTCAAGGGCCAGTGCCTGAACGTGGAGCCGGCCGGCAACACCGGCCCCGCCGACGAGGGCAAGAAGGTCCGCGAGTGCGGTGAGCGTGACGCGGACTCGGCCCAGCCGGACGGCGGCGACCGCTACTACGAGGTGATCCGCAAGATCATCGACGACGAGAAGAACGACTGGTGGAAGTCGCCGGCGACCCGCACCGACGAGGAGACCAAGAACCGCGACCAGCTGTTCAAGCGGGCTCTGGAGGACGCGCGCTGGGACCTGACGGCCAAGCTCGGCAAGGACGTCGACACCTGGAGCTGGGGCCGTCTGCACCGGCTCACGCTGAAGAACCAGACCCTCGGCACCGACGGTCCCGGCTGGCTGCAGTGGGTCCTGAACCGCGGTCCCTGGAACCTCGGCGGCGGCGAGGCGGCGGTCAACGCGACCGGCTGGAACGCGGCGGGCGGCTACGGAGTGGTGTGGGTGCCTTCGATGCGGATGGTGGTGAACCTCAAGGACCTCGACAAGTCCAAGTGGATCAACCTCACCGGCGCTTCGGGGCACGCCTACAACGACCACTACACCGACCAGACGGGCAAGTGGGTCAAGGGCGAACTCCTGCCGTGGGCCTACACGGACAAGGCGGTCGAGGACAGCACGAGCGACAAGCTGGTGCTGCGCCCCTGACGGCCGCGCACGGCACGGCCTGAAAGGGCAGCAGCCTGAAAAGGGCCCTCCACGCACGCGTGGAGGGCCCTTTCGGTGTTCCCGGGTTCCCGGACCCCTCAGCGGAAGCGGCGCGCCCCCGAGGGCGCCACGACGGCGTGCACCGGCCGGTCATGCGCCTCTTCTGGGAGGTGCGCGACCACTTCGGAGTCGTACAGGAGCACCACGAGAGCGGGATCGGCGTCTGCGCGCTCCAGCCGGGAGAGGACCCGGTCGTACGATCCGCCGCCCCGCCCGAGCCGCATCCCGCGCGCGTCCACGGCGAGCCCGGGCAGCAGCACGGCGTCCGCCGCCAGGACGGCGTCGGGCCCGAGCCGTGCCCCCGACGGCTCCAAAAGGTCGATCTTTCCGGGGTGTTGTACGCGGACGAGGGAGTCCGGCCCGTCGTACACGCCCCAGTCCAGGTCGTTGTCCGCGAGCAGCACCGGGAGCAGGACACGGGTCCCGCGCGCGTGCAGGGCGTCGAGCAGGGCGTGTGTGCCGGGCTCGCTGTCCATGGAGACGTACGCGGCGACGGTCCGCGCGTCGGCGAGCTCCGGCAGGTCGAGCGCGCGGTCGGCGAGAACCGCGGCCGCCTTCCGTGCGTCATCCTCAGTCAACCCGCTTCTCACCGCGAGGAAGCCTCGCCGCAACATGCGCTTGGTTGGCTGGCCGTCGGGCTCGGTACCGCTGGTTCCGCTCATGGGGATCTCACATTTCCTTCCTGGTCGGCGCATATGCCGACGAATAATCTGGACCCACAGATTCCGCACATACGCACCGGATATGGTGGCGCCATGACTGAGTCTCATCCCCCCCACACCCGGATCACCAAGGCGGTCATCCCGGCCGCAGGTCTGGGTACGCGCTTCCTGCCGGCCACCAAGGCCACCCCCAAGGAGATGCTGCCGGTCGTCGACAAGCCGGCGATCCAGTACGTGGTCGAGGAGGCCGTGTCCGCGGGTCTCGACGACGTCCTCATGATCACGGGTCGCAACAAGCGCCCGCTGGAGGACCACTTCGACCGCAACTACGAACTCGAATCGGCCCTCCTGAAGAAGGGCGACGAGGCCCGCCTCGCCAAGGTCCAGGAGTCCAGCGACCTCGCGACGATGCACTACGTCCGCCAGGGCGACCCCAAGGGACTCGGTCACGCCGTCCTGTGTGCCGCTCCGCACGTCGGCCACGAGCCGTTCGCCGTGCTCCTCGGCGACGACCTGATCGACCCGCGCGACCCGCTCCTCGCCCGCATGGTCGAGGTCCAGAAGAGGCACGGCGGCAGTGTCATCGCCCTCATGGAGGTGGCTCCCGAGCAGATCCACCTCTACGGCTGCGCGGCCGTCGACGCCACCGCGGACGGCGACGTCGTCAAGGTCACCGACCTGGTCGAGAAGCCCGACCGCGCCGACGCCCCGTCGAACTACGCGATCATCGGCCGCTATGTCCTCGACCCCCACATCTTCGACATACTGCGCAAGACCGAGCCGGGCCGCGGCGGCGAGATCCAGCTCACCGACGCCCTGCAGCAGCTCGCCGCGGACGAGAAGGTCGGCGGCCCGGTGCACGGCGTGGTCTTCAAGGGCCGCCGCTATGACACCGGCGACCGTGGCGACTATCTGCGTGCCATTGTCAGACTCGCGTGCGAACGTGAAGATCTGGGACCGGACTTCCAGGCCTGGCTTCGCAGTTACGTCACCGAGGAGATGTAGCACTTTGAGCAGCAGCAGCACGACGACACCGACCACCGGCCAGAACCCCTTCTGGTCGGTGGAAGAGCATCTGGACGACATTCTCGAAGCCGTCCGCCCGCTCGAACCCATCGAGCTCCAACTCCTCGACGCCCAGGGCTGTGTCCTGGTCGAGGACGTCACGGTGCCCGTCTCGCTGCCGCCCTTCGACAACAGCTCCATGGACGGGTACGCGGTGCGGGTCGCCGATGTCGTGGGCGTGAGCGAGGAGTTCCCCGCAGTCCTCACCGTCATCGGCGACGTGGCCGCGGGCGCGGGCGAGCAGCCCACCGTCGGCCCTGGCCAGGCCGCCCGCATCATGACCGGCGCCCCGCTGCCGCCCGGCGCCGAGGCCGTCGTCCCCGTGGAGTGGACCGACGGAGGCCTGGGCGAGGGCCCGGTCTCGGGAATGCGCGCCCACAGCGCCGCCCCTGAGGGCGCATCGGGCGAGGTCCGCGTGCACCGCCCGGCCGAGGCCCGCGCGCACGTGAGAGCGCGGGGCAGCGACGTCCAGGCGGGCGACCGGGCCCTGGCCGCGGGCGCCGTCCTCGGCCCCCCGCAGATCGCCCTGCTCGCCGCGATCGGCCGCGGCACGGTGAAGGTGCGCCCCCGCCCGCGCGTGGTCGTGATGTCCACCGGCAGCGAACTGATCCAGCCGGGCGAGCAGTTGTCGGACGGCCAGATCTACGACTCCAACAGCTTCGCCCTCACCGCCGCGGCCCGCGACGCCGGAGCCATCGCCTACCGCGTGGGCGCCGTCGCCGACGACGCGGAGACGCTGCGCTCCACCATCGAGGACCAGCTGATCCGCGCCGACCTCGTGGTCACCACGGGTGGCGTGAGCGTGGGCGCGTACGACGTCGTGAAGGAGGCCCTGTCCACCATCGGCGACCCGGACGAGGAGGACGGCATCGGCGCGGGCGGCGGGGTGGAGTTCCGCAAGATCGCCATGCAGCCCGGCAAGCCCCAGGGCTTCGGCTCCATCGGCCCCGACCACACACCGCTGCTCGCACTGCCGGGCAACCCCGTCTCCTCGTACGTCTCCTTCGAGCTCTTCGTCCGTCCCGCGATCCGCACCCTCATGGGCCTGCCCGAGGTGCGCCGGCCCACCACGCGCGCGGAGCTGCTCTCGGACAAGGCGCTGGGCTCCCCTGAGGGCCGCCGGCAGTTCCTGCGCGGGCGGTACGACGCCGAGGCGGGCCGGGTGGCGCCCGTCGGCGGGTCCGGCTCGCATCTGATCGCCGCTCTCGCGCACGCGGACGCGCTGATCGTCATCCCCGAGGACACCACGTCGGTGGAGCCCGGCGCGGACGTCGAGGTGGTCCTGCTCGGCTGAGAGGGCCCCCCGCGCGGTACCGTGTCGCGCACAACAGGCCCGCGCGCCGCACCGCGCGGGGCCCGGACCGGGAGCGCCAAGCACATGACCGCGATTTCCCGGGGGGACACCCCCGGAGCCCCTGAGCAGCAGCGACTGACCCACATCGACGAGGCGGGCGCCGCCCGCATGGTCGACGTGTCCGCCAAGGACGTCACGGCGCGCACCGCCCGCGCCAGCGGCCGCGTACTGGTCTCGCCACGCGTGATCGAGCTGCTGCGCGGCGAGGGAGTGCCCAAGGGAGACGCCCTGGCGACCGCGCGGATCGCGGGGATCATGGGGGCCAAGCGCACCCCGGACCTGATCCCGCTCTGCCACCCGCTGGCCGTCTCCGGAGTGAAGCTCGACCTCTCCGTGGCGGACGACGCCGTGGAGATCCTCGCCACCGTGAAGACGACCGACCGCACGGGCGTCGAGATGGAGGCCCTCACCGCGGTCAGCGTCGCGGCCCTCACGGTCATCGACATGGTCAAGGCCGTCGACAAGGGCGCCGTCATCACGGACGTACGCGTCGAGGAGAAGACGGGCGGCAAGTCCGGGCACTGGCACCGCGAAGGGGAGCGGGCATGAGCCAGGAAGCGGGCATGAGCCAGGACCTGGACGCGTCGGCCGGTGGCGCCCTGCCCGCGCCGTACCGCGCGCTCGTCGTGACCGCATCGAACCGCGCCGCCGCCGGGGTCTACGCCGACAAGGGCGGCCCGATCCTCGCCGAGGGACTGACCGCGCTCGGCTTCGCCGTCGACGGGCCCCAGGTCGTCCCCGACGGCGACCCCGTCGAGGCGGCCCTGCGCGCGGGCGCGGAGGCCGGTTACGACGTCATCCTCACCACCGGTGGCACCGGCATCTCGCCCACCGACCGCACCCCCGAGGCCACGCGCCGCGTCATCGGCCACGAAGTGCCCGGCATCGGGGAGGCGATCCGTGCGTACGGCAGGGACAAGGTCCCCACGGCCGCGCTCTCGCGAGGTCTCGCCGGAGTCGTGGGCGGGACGCTCATCGTGAACCTGCCGGGCTCCTCCGGAGGCGTACGAGACGGTCTCGCCGTGCTGGAGCCGCTGCTGAGGCACGCCGTCGACCAGCTGCGCGGCGGTGACCACCCCGGTCCGCCGGGGGGTGCGAGCTGAACGGCTCCTCCTGGCCCGTCGGGCTGACGGACGGTGACATCGCCCTCCGTCCCATAAAGATGCGCGACCAGCGGGCCTGGCGCGAGGTCAACCGGCGCAACCGGGACTGGCTGCGCCCCTGGGAGGCCACGATCCCGCCGCCCACCCCGAGCGGCCCGATCGTGCACCGCCCCACGTACCGGCAGATGGTCCGTCATCTGCGCGCGGAGGCCAACGCGGGCCGGATGCTGCCCTTCGTCATCGAGTACCAGGGCCGCCTCGTCGGACAGTTGACGGTCGCCGGGATCACCTGGGGCTCCATGTGCTCGGGCCACGTCGGCTACTGGGTCGACCGGTCCGTCGCGGGCCGCGGTGTCATGCCGACCGCCGTCGCGCTCGCCGTCGACCACTGCTTCCGTTCGGTCGGGCTGCACCGTATCGAGGTCTGTATTCGACCCGAGAACACGCCGAGCCGACGGGTCGTGGAGAAACTCGGATTCCGCGAGGAGGGACTTCGCCCGCGGTATCTGCACATCGACGGAGCGTGGCGGGATCATCTCGTCTTCGCGCTCACGACCGAAGAGGTACCGGAAGGGTTGTTGCGCCGCTGGCACCAGGCCCGACCTCGGAACACTGCCTAGGCCGGTTCTCAACCCACGGAAATGAAATACGTGTTCGAAATTGAGCGCCGAACGACCGTCTGAGGCGCGTATGAGACTTGTCTCAGGCATTAAATTCACGCTCTCGGCGGCCTGTTGATCGCACCAGTCACAAAAAAAGTTCGAGATATCAGCCAGATCGTGCGACACACCGGCTCAATTGGCAGATGGCCTCACGCAAACCCCTCTACCGTGTGAGCGTGAGCAGCAGCGGCCTCATCTACGCAGTCATCGTCGGGGCCTGGGCCGCCTACTTGGTGCCGATGTGGCTCCGTAGGCAGGACGAGCTGAACGAAGCCCGTCCGACGGAACGCTTCAGCACCGCCATCCGGCTGCTGTCCGGACGGGCGGGCATGGAGCGTCGATACGCCAAGGACCTGCAAGCGCGCTCGCCCGAGGAAGGGGAGTCGCTCGACGACCCGGACGGCACCACCGGCTCGGTGGACGTCCGGTCCTTCGTCGCGCCCCCGTCCGAGCGCGAGCCCGAACGCGAGCGGGAGCGTGAACCCGAAAGGGAGCGCGCCGCCGAGCGCGAGCGTGCGCCCGAACGCGAGCGGGAGCGTCAGCCCGCGCCCGCCCCCCGGGCCAAGGCGCCGGTCAAGGCAGCGGCCAAGGCACAGGTCAAGGCGTCGGCCAAGGTGCCGGTCAAGCCTCCGTCGCATGCGACGCCCGCACAGCGCGCCGCGTCGGCCGAGGCCGCCGCGCGCGCCCGGCGCATCAAGGTGCTCGCCCGGCGCCGCCGCACGACGGTCCTTCTCTTCTTCGCATTCACCGTCGGCGCAATCGTCGCCGCGGTCGGCGGGCTCGCCTTCCTGTGGGCGCCCGCCGCGCCCGCCCTGCTCCTGAGCGCGTACATCGTCTATCTGCGCGGCCAGGAACGACGCCGCTTCACCTACACGATGGACCGGCGCAGGGCCGAGGTCGCGGCGCAGCGGCTGCGCGAGCGGCAGCCGCGGCGCAGGCCCGCGGGCGCGGAGCGGATCGTCGACGAGCCGGTGGACGAGGGCCCAGCGCCCGAGACGGAGACCGGCCTCTCCGCGCTCGCCGCGGACCGCCGCGCCCTCGTCGAGCAGACCGACCACGCGGAGTGGGTCGACCAGCAGCGCGAGCGGCAGCACGGTCCCGGCCGCGGCGACAGCTGGGACCCGGTCCCGGTCCCGCTGCCGACGTACGTGACCGCGCCGGTCGCCCCGCGCGCCACCGGCAGCGTCGACCTGGGCGCACCCGACGCCTGGAGCTCGGCGCGGTCGAGCACCGCGGAGCCGAACGCCCATCCCGTGGCCGAGCGGGCCGAGCGGGCCGAACGCGACGAGCGGGAGCGCCCGGCCGAGGACTCCGGCGCCATCGACGGGGCCGAGGGTGCCGACGCCGATGGCGGCCGCAGCGACAAGCGCCGGGCGGCGTCCGCGCGACGTGCCCGTGAGCGCGGCCGCACGCCGCTCTTCGACCAGTACGAGGACGGCGGCCGACCGCGCGCGGCGAACGAGTGAGGGACCGTGAGGTCCCCCTGGCTGACCAGCCAGGACCGGATTTCCGAGCACCCCGATCGGGATGCTAGAGTTTCACTCGTTGCAAGGGCCTGTGGCGCAGTCTGGTAGCGCACCTCGTTCGCATCGAGGGGGTCTGGGGTTCAAATCCCCACAGGTCCACTGCACATGAGATCCCGTCCAGTTCATCGAACTGGGCGGGATCTTTGCTGTGCCCGCCCCGTGCCCGCCCTGCGCGGTCGCTCTCCCCGTGCGGTCGCTCTCCACGTGTGGTTGCTCCCCACGTGTGATGTGCGCCGCTCTGTATACATTTGATCCATGCCATCCCCTTTGAGGGCTGCCGTGTGCTGCGGCGCCGCGCTGGCCACCGTGCTGGCGGGCGGGTGCGCCGCCGGGCCTCGGGGGCTGCGGGTGGAGGGGCCCGCGCTGCAGCCCTCGCGGGTGGCCGGGCCCGTCTACCTCGCGGACGCGACCGGGCTTCCGCTGCAGCAGCCGACGTCGGCGCAGCTCACCGAGGACGTCGTGCTCTCGGAGTTGAGCTGGCGGGACTGGGGCGGGCCGACCGCGCGGGCCACCGGGAAGCTCGGCGGCCCGTGGTGCCGCCCCAAGTGCTCCGGCAGGCCCTACGACGCCACGCTGACGCTCAGCGGCCTGGAGCAGCAGGAGCGCATGGCGTACTACCGGCGGGCCACCGTCGAGCCGAAGAAGGCGGAGGAGCTCCCCGCGGCGGCGGTGAACGTGCAGTTCCAGGGGATCCGGCTGTCGATCCCGGATCTCTGAGGGCGCGGGGAGCGGCATGGGACTGCGTACCAAGATCGGTATCGCCATCGCGGGCACCGCGGCCCTGGTGTCCGTGGTGATGGGGCTGCTCGTCCACCATCGCACCGTCGAGGCGCAGTACGCGGGTGCGCGCAGCCAGATCGGGGACCGGCTGCAGACTGCCGTGCAGGACCACGCGGCCGGGGTCGACGGGGACCGCACCCTCATCGACCCCGTCGACCTGCCGGGGCCGCTCGCCGGGGCCGTGGCGAACGGGCGGTGGGGCGTCTATCTGGACCGGGGCGGGCGCATTCCGCAGCTGTGGGCGGCGAGCAAGTACGGCAAGGAGGTCGTCGCGCTGAAGCGGCCGTACGACAGGGAGGCGGCGACCGTACGGGACCTGGACCGGGTGCTGTGGATCTCGGGCGGCTTCGGGACGGCGCTCGCCTGTGTGGCGGGGCTGCTCGTCGCCACCCGGCTCGGGCGGCGTCTCAAGAGGAAGGCCGGGGCGGCGCAGCGCATCGCGGAGGGGGACCTGACGGCGCGGCTGCCGCTGCACGGCAAGGACGAGATCACCCAGCTCGCGGCGGCCGTGAACACCATGGCCGACGCGCTCGCCGCCCGGCTGCAGGCCGAGCGCGAGGTGACGGCGAACATCGCGCACGAGCTGCGCACCCCGGTGGCCGGGATGGTGACGGCGGCCGGGCTGCTGCCGCCGGGGCGCCCCGCCGAACTGGTGCAGGAGTCCGCGGGGCGGCTGCGGGAGCTCGTCGACGACGTCATCGAGGTGGCGCGGCTCGACGGGGCGGGGGAGCAGGCCGTGGCCGAGGCGTGCGAGCTGGGGGCGCTGGTGCGCAGGTCGGCCGCCGCGGGGGCCGCGGGCGCGGGCGGTGTGACGGTCGACGTGGTGCGGGACGTGGAGGTGGTGACGGACCCGCGGCGGGTGGAGCGGGTGGTCGCCAACCTCGTCAGCAACGCGCTGCGGCACGGGGCGGCGCCGGTGACGGTCGTGGTCGACGGTGGGGTGGTGCGGGTGCGGGACTCCGGGGGCGGATTTCCGGAGTCCCTGGTGTCCGGCGGGCCGCAGCGGTTCCGGAGCGGGGCCGGGGAGAAGGGGGTGGGTCTCGGGCTCGGGCTGACGATCGCGCAGGGGCAGGCGCAGGTCCTGGGGGCCGGGCTGCGGTTCGGCAATCCGGCCGGGGGCGGAGCGGAGGCCGAGTTCGATCTGCGGTCGGCCGTGCGGGAGTAGGCCCTTAGAGCCTGTGTCGTAACCCCGGCCGGGTGGGGGTATGGCGCAGGCCCTTACAGGAACTTCTCGTAGCAGCGGCTCAGGTCGTCGAAGCGGTAGTGGCCGAACTTCTCCTCGGCGAGGGTGTAGCCGCTGGAGATGTAGAGGGCTATCGCCTCCGGCTGCTTCGTGCCCGTCTCCAGGACCATGCGGGCCCGGCCCGCCGCCTTCGCGTCGTCCTCCAGGGCCGCGAGTATGCGGCGGGCGAGGCCCAGGCCGCGGGCCTCCGGGGTGACGTACATCCGCTTCAGCTCGGCGTCGCCGTCCCGGTAGTTCTCGTCGTTCTCGGGGGGCGAGGCGTTCTCGGGGGTCTCGGGGGTCTTGTCCATGCTGCGCCAGCCGCCCGTCGCCAGTGCGGTGCCGTGTTCGTCGTACGCGATGAAGTAGCGGCCGCGTGGCGGCTCGAACATGGTGGCGTCGAGAAAGGTGACGTCCCCCTCGTCGCCGTAGCGCTCCGCGTATTCGAGCTGGACGCGGTCGCTGAGCCGGACCGCGTCGGGGTGCGCGAAGGTGACGGTGCGCAGGTGTATCCCGGCGGCGGTGCCGGAGGCGGTGGCGGCGGCATTTTGGATAGTCATGCGCTCCATCGTACTTCTATGCGTGACCAGTGGTGGGTGTGAGGACCGTGGTGCCGGACCAGTGTGCCGGTAAGGGCCGGTATCGTGCCGGGATGCTCACTGTGACCAGCGTGAATGTGAACGGGCTGCGCGCCGCCGCCAAGAAGGGCTTCGTGGAGTGGCTCGGCGAGACCTCGGCCGATGTGGTGTGCCTCCAGGAGGTGCGCGCCGAGGAGCACCAGTTGCCGGACGAGGTGCGGGCCCCCGAGGGCTGGCACGTCGTGCACGCGCCCGCCGCCGCCAAGGGGCGCGCCGGTGTCTCGCTGTACACGCGCCGTGAGCCGGACCGGGTGCAGGTCGGATTCGGGTCGCAGGAGTTCGACGGCAGCGGCAGGTACGTCGAGGCGGACCTGCCCGGCGTGACCGTGGCCAGCCTCTATCTGCCCTCCGGCGAGGTCGGCACCGAGCGCCAGGACGAGAAGATCCGCTTCATGGGGGAGTTCCTCGCCTACCTGAAGGAGCTCAAGGTCCGGGCCGCCGCCGAGGGGCGCAACGTCGTCGTCTGCGGCGACTGGAACATCGCCCACCAGGAGGCGGACCTCAAGAACTGGAAGGGCAACAAGAAGAACTCCGGGTTCCTGCCCGAGGAGCGTGCCTGGCTGGACGAGGTCTTCGCGGAGTACGAGGACGTCGTGCGGGCGCAGCACCCGAACGTCGAGGGCCCCTACTCGTGGTGGTCCTACCGCGGGCGCGCCTTCGACAACGACACGGGCTGGCGCATCGACTACCACGTCGCGACGGCGGGGCTCGCCGAGCGCGCGCTGAAGGCGTACGTGGAGCGGGCCGCGAGCCACGCGGAGCGGTGGAGCGACCACGCGCCCGTCACGGTGGTCTACGACCTGTAGGCCCCCTCGTCCTCTCGTCCCCTCGCCCTGCGTCCCCCGTCGGGGTGGTCCCCGGCGGGACACGGGCACAAAGTCCGGTAGAAGGCTGTCCCCGGCCCGGACGCCATGGCAGATTGCGGTCGCGCGCGCGTTGCGTCGCGTACATGACCAACTGCCAAGGTTCCGGGGGGATTTCATGCCGTCGATGCGTCTGCCTTCGAGACGCGCCGCTCTGCTGGGCGCGGCGGGCGCCGGGATCGTAGCGGCGCTGCCCGCCACCCGGGCGTACGCGGTGGGCGGCGGGGCTCCCGCCGGTACGCCGCCCGTGCTGCTGACCGAGCAGGCGAGCAGGCGCATCCTCGTGCTCGACCCGGGGCGCCGCGTCTGGGACCCGGCCGCCGACCCGTCCGTCGTGCGCTGGGAGTTCTCGCCGGTGGGCGACCCCCGCTACCGGGACCTGCTGCCGGACGTGAGCTGGGTGTACCCGTGCGAGGCGAAGGTGCGGGTGCACCGGCGGCGCACGTACGTCCTGACGACGGCGTCGTTCGGCTTCGTGGCCGTCGTCGAGCACCCGACCGGCAGGCGGTACTGGGGCACGGCGATCGGCCCCGGCGACGATCTGTTCAACCCGCACAGCGCCGAGATCCTGCCCGACGGCAACGTGGCCGTCGCGTGCAGCACGGGCGCGCGGGTGCGGCTGTACGCGGCGTCGCAGGGGCCGCGCGCCACGCGGTACGCGGAGGCGGAGCTCAAGGGAGCGCACGCGCTGCACTGGGACGAGGCGCGCGAGGTGCTCTGGGCCCTCGGGGACGACGAGTTGGTGACGTACGAGGTGGGCGGGACGGCCGCGCGGCCCACCCTGGAGCGGACGTACGGGATCGGGCTGCCGGTCGGCACGCCGGGGAAGACGCCCGGCGGGCACGATCTCTTCCCGGTCTGCGGGCGGCCGGGGCGGCTGTGGGTGACGACCAACGCGGCCGTCTTCCAGTACGAGAAGAAGGGCCGCATCTTCGTGCAGGACTTCGCGGGGGCCACGGAGATCTCCCGCAAGTCGGTGAAGGCCGTCGGCAACGATCCGCGCACCGGGCAGGTCGTGACCACCGTCCCGGAGGCCGGTCTCGGGGAGACCTGGTGGACCACGACGGTGAGCGTGCACCGGCCCGAGTCGAGCTACAAGATGGTCAACGGCGGTATCTACAAGGCGCGTTGGTGGCTGCCGGTCTGAGCGCGCGAACCGTGGGCGTCAGGATTCCTTGAGGCGGCGGTCCAGGGCCATGGAGAGCTCCGCCTCCACCACGCTCTTGGCGACCGGGCGCAGCTGGTCGATGTCGACCTCGGCGGTGTCCGGCGTGTGGGTGCGCATGACGGTGATGAACAACTCCGCGAGTGCGTCGGCGTGTTCACGCACGCGCTGGCCCGCCTCCAGGACCGCGGCCAGCGGAACTCCCTTGCGCACCAGGGTGGATGAGGCGTCGAGCAGACGGCGGCTGATGTGGACGAGTTCGTCGCCGTCCGTGCCGAGGTAGCCGAGGTCCAGGGCGGCGACGAGGTTCTCGGGGGTGACCTCGCCCGCGAAGTGGTCGGCGAGCTCCTCGGGGGTGAGGCGGACCGGCTGCTCCTCGGTCGGCTCGCCGAGGCCGAGGAGTTCGCCGACGTCACGGCCCTTGTCGAAGGCGTCGGAGAGCTCGGCGATGCCGTTCAGGGTGTGGCCGCGCTCCAGGAGGGCGGCGATCGTGCGGAGTCTGGCCAGGTGGTGCTCGTCGTACCAGGCGATGCGGCCCTCGCGGCGGGGCGGCGGGATCAGCCCGCGCTCGCGGTAGAAGCGCACGGTGCGCACGGTGATGCCCGCCTCCGCGGCCAGCGCCTCCATGCGGAATTCGCGTACGCCGCCGTCCGGTGCGCTCCCGCGTCCGCCTTCTCGTTCGTCTGCCACGTGGGAAGCCTATCCGGGCGGCGGTCGGCGGCCGCCTGCTCGGTGGCCGGTGATACCCCCGGTAACTTTCCCCCGCCCAACCCCTACCCATGAGTACGGGACTGGCTTACTCTCCCAATTGCGCCAGTAGTCACTGGCAGGGTTCAGGTACTTCCGGGAGGCGGCGGAATGACAGAGCACGAGCACGTACGGGTGGCGGTGATCGGATCCGGCTTCGGCGGCCTCGGTGCCGCCGTGCGGCTGCGCCGCGAGGGCATCACCGACTTCGTCGTCCTGGAGCGGGCCGGAGCCGTGGGCGGCACCTGGCGGGACAACAGCTATCCGGGCTGTGCCTGCGACGTGCCCTCGCACCTGTACTCGTTCTCCTTCGCGCCCAACCCGGACTGGCCGCGCACCTTCTCCGGCCAGGAGCACATCCGGGAGTACCTGGAGCACGTCGCCGACACCTTCCGGCTCCGCCCGCACCTGCGCCTCGACACCGAGGTCAAACTGATGACCTGGGACGCCGACCGGCTCCGCTGGGTGATCGAGACCAGCAACGGCACCTACAGCGCCGACGTCGTCGTCTCCGCCACCGGGCCGCTCTCCGACCCCAAGACCCCGGACATCCCCGGCATCGACACCTTCCCCGGCAAGGTCTTCCACTCGGCCCGCTGGGACCACGACTACGACCTGCGCGGCAAGCGCGTCGCGATGATCGGCACCGGCGCCTCCGCCATCCAGATCGTGCCCGAGATCCAGAAGACGGTCGGCAAGCTCACCCTCTTCCAGCGCACGCCCCCCTGGGTGATGCCGCGCGCCGACCGCGCCATCACCGGCGCCGAGCGCTGGCTGCACAAGCAGCTCCCCTTCACCACCCAGGCCCGCCGCGGCCTCCTGTGGGGCATCAGGGAACTTCAGGTCCAGGCGTTCACCAAGCGGCCCAACGAGCTCGGCATGGTCGAGCAGATCGCCAAGCGGAACATGTACCGGGCCATCAAGGACCCGGCGCTACGGGCCAAGCTCACCCCGACGTACCGCATCGGCTGCAAGCGCATCCTGCTCTCCAACGCGTACTACCCGGCGCTCGCCAAGCCCAATGTCGACGTCGTCGCCAGCGGTCTGACCGAGGTGCGCGGCAACACCGTCGTCGCCGCGGACGGCACCGAGACCGAGGTCGACGCGATCATCTTCGGCACCGGGTTCCACGTGACGGACATGCCGATCGCCGACCGCGTCGTGGGCGACGAGGGGCTCACGCTCATGGAGACCTGGAAGGACGGCATGAACGCGCTGCGCGGCGCGACCGCGGCCGGGTTCCCCAACTGGATGACGATCATCGGCCCGAATACCGGGCTCGGGAACTCCTCCATGATCCTGATGATCGAGTCGCAGCTGAACTACATGGCCGACTACCTGCGGCAGCTGGACGTCCTCGGCGGCAGCGCCGCCCTCGCCGTCCGGCCCGACTCCGTCAGCGCCTGGAACCGCCGGGTGCAGGAGCGGATGAAGCGCACCGTGTGGAACACCGGCGGCTGCAACAGCTGGTACCTCGACGAGAACGGCGTCAACACGACGGTCTGGCCCGGCACGACCACCGAGTTCAGGGCGGCGACACGGCGGGTGGACCTCTCCGAGTACGAGGTGCTGCGCGCCCCCAAGCCGCCGGAGGCCGCGGCCGGTTCCGGTTCCGGTTCCGCTGCCGGTTCCGAGGCGAAGGGCACGAAGAAGAAGCCCGGGACCAAGAAGGTCGAGGCCGGGGCATGAGCCGACTGACCCATGTGACGAGCGGCCCCTACGCGCCGCCCGCCGCCGCACGCGAAGTGACCGCGGTCTCCGCCGACGGGGCGCGCCTCCACGTCGAGGTGCACGGCCCCGAGGGAGCGCCCGCCGTGCTGCTCGCACACGGCTGGACCTGCTCGACGGCCTTCTGGGCCGCGCAGATGCGCGACCTCTGTACCGACCACCGCGTCATCGCGTACGACCAGCGGGGGCACGGGCGCAGCGAAGCGCCCGCGGCCGCCGAGGGGTACAGCACGCGGGCGCTCGCCGACGACCTCGAAGCGGTGCTTGCGGCGACGCTCGCGCCGGGCGAGAAGGCCGTGCTCGTGGGGCACTCCATGGGCGGCATGACGATCATGGCCGCGGGCGGCCGGGCCGGGGTGCGGGAGCATGCCGGAGCCGTTCTGCTGTGCAGCACGGGGAGTTCGGACCTGGTCGCCGAGGCGCGGGTCGTGCCGCTGCGGGCCGGACGGGCGCGGACCAGGATCACGCGGTCGGTGCTCGGCTCGCGCGCCCCGCTCGGTCCCGTCACGCCGCTGGCCAGGCGCGTCCTCAAGTACGCCACGATGGGCCCCGGTTCGGCGCCCGAGAGGGTCGAGGCCTGCGCGCGGATCGTGCACGCCTGCCCCAGGGGTGTCCGCCACGGCTGGTCGCACGTCCTCGACGGCCTCCAACTGGACGCGGAACTGGGCGGGTTGAAGGTGCCCACGGCCATCATCGCCGGGACGGCCGACCGGCTCACGCCCGTCGTGCACGCACGGCGGATCGCGGCCGCCCTGCCCGAGTGCCTGGGGCTCACCGAGCTCGCCGGGATCGGACACATGACACCCATCGAGGCGCCGGAGGCCGTCACCGGACGGATCAGGGCGCTCGCCGGAACGTACATACAGGTCAAGGAGGGCGCATGAGCAGGGTCAGCCTGGAGGGGCAGGTCGCGGTCGTCACGGGCGCGGCGCGCGGAGTCGGTGAGCTGCTCGCGCGCAAGCTGTCGGCGCGCGGCGCGAAGATCGCGCTCGTCGGCCTGGAGCCGGACGAGCTGAAGAAGGTCTCGGAGCGGCTGCACACCGAGTCCGCGCACTGGCACGCGGACGTCACCGACCACGTGGCGCTCGCGCAGGTCGCGCAGGAGGTCAAGCAGCACTTCGGCAAGGTCGACATCGTCGTCGCCAACGCGGGTGTGGCCAGCGGCGGACCGTTCCTGGAGTCCGACCCGGACGCGTGGCGCCGCGTCATCGAGGTCAACCTCATAGGCAGCGCGGTGACGGGCCGGGCCTTCCTGCCCGTGCTCATGGAGAGCCGCGGCTATCTGCTGCAGATAGCGTCGCTGGCCGCGATCACACCGGCGCCGATGATGACGGCGTACTGCGCGTCGAAGTCGGGCGTCGAGGCGTATGCGCACGCGCTGCGCGCCGAGGTCGGCTACAAGGGCGTCAAGGTCGGCGTCGGCTATCTGTCGTGGACCGACACGGACATGGTGCGGGGCGCCGACCAGGACGACGTGATGCGGGAGCTGCGGCAGCGGCTGCCGTGGCCGTCCAACAAGACGTACCCGCTGGGTCCCGCGGTGGACCGGATCGTGGCGGGCATCGAGCGCCGCTCAAGCCATGTGTACGCGCAGTGGTGGCTGCGGGGCATGCAGGGCATCCGCGGCTATCTGCCGTCGGTCATCGGGGCGGTCGGCCAGCGCGAGATGAAGCGCTTCGAGCCGCGGCTCGGCACGGTCTCGACGGGGCTCGTCGGGGCGGGCGGATCGGCGGACGAGCAGGCGCGCGTGGTGGGTTGACCGGCCGCGGACCAGCTCGGGCATGACAGAGGCCCCCGGCGTCCCGGGGGCCTCCTCGCACGAGCTACACGTCAGGCGTCGTAGTCCCGGTCGAACTTGTCCTGCTGCTCCTGCGCGGCCTCCTGGGCCTGGTCCGGAGCCTGCGAAGACCGCTCACTCGCCTCGTCCCGGGCCTGCGAGGCGCGTTCGCTCGCCTCGTCCTTGGCGCCGCCCATGGAGTCCTTGGCCTTGTTGGCGAGGTCCTGAGCCTTGTCCTGGAACTGGTCCTTGATGCCCATGCGATTCACTCCCGGTTTTGGGTGAGGGGATTGGGCCTCGACCAGATTTACACGGTCGGACATTCCGCGCATTTCGATCATGCGGGGTGCCGCCGCAGGGGCTTCACGGGCGGGGCGGCAGCGGTGGCCTGCTGCGGTCCGGCACGTCCGAGTGGTCCGGCGGCTCGGACGCCGGGTGCCGGGCCAGCAGGTCGAGCGCGAGCTGCACCGCGTCGTCGAGCTGGGCGTGCCTGCCCTCCGCCCAGTCCAGCGGGGTGCGCAGGATGTCGAGGTCGGGGCTGACGCCGTGGTTCTCCACGGTCCAGCCGTACGCGTCGAACCAGCCCGCGTTCATCGGCACCGTGATCACCGTGCCGTCGCCCAGCGCGTGCCGCCCGGTCATGCCGACCACGCCGCCCCAGGTGCGCTGCCCCACGACGGGACCGAGCCCGAGCAGCTTGAAGGCCGCCGTGATCATGTCGCCGTCGGAGGAGGTCGCCTCGTCGGCGAGCGCCACCACGGGCCCACGGGGCGCGTTCGACGCGTACGACACCGGCTGGGCGTTCCGCGTCAGGTCCCAGCCGAGGATCGTGCGCGTCAGCTTCTCGATGACCAGCTCGCTGATGTGGCCGCCCGCGTTGCCGCGCACGTCCACGATCAGGGCGGGCCGCGACACCTCCAGGCGCAGGTCCCGGTTGAACTGGGCCCAGCCCGACCCGCCCATGTCCGGGATATGCAGGTAGCCGCACTTGCCGCCGCTCAATTCCCGCACGACGCCCCGGCGTTTGGCCACCCAGTCCTGGTAGCGCAGGGGGCGTTCGTTGATGAGGGGGACGATCGCGACCCGGCGGGCCCGGCCCTCGCCCTCGGGTTCGAAGGTCAGCTCGACCGTCGTGCCGCCCGCCGCCGAGAGCAGCGGATAGGGGCCGGTCACCGGGTCGACCGGGCGGCCGTCGATGTGCGTGAGGAGGGCGCCCTCCCGGATGCCCGCACCGGCCAGCGGTGAGCGCGCCTTCGAGTCGGAGGAGTCGCCGGGCAGGATCCGCTTGACCATCCAGCCGTCGTCCCTGCGCACGAGGTTGGCGCCGAGCAGGCCCATGGCGCGCTGGTAGTGCGGGGGGCCTTCGTTGCGGCGGGCGGGGGAGACGTAGGCGTGGGAGGTGCCCAGTTCGCCGAGGACCTCGCGGAGCAGGTCCGCGAACTCGTCGGGGGACGCGATCCGTTCGACCAGCGGCCGGTACTGCGCGAGCACCCCGTCCCAGTCGATGCCGGACATCCCCGGGTCCCAGAAGTAGGCGCGGATGATCCGGCCCGCCTCCTCGTAGGCCTGGCGCCACTCGGCGGCCGGTTCGACCTCGTGCAGGATGCGGCGCAGGTCGATCCAGACGGTCGTGTCGCCGTCGCCCTGCTCGGTGGAGGGCACGGCGCTCAGGTCGCCCTCGTCGACGACCACGAGCCGTGAGCCGTCGCCGCTCGGCGCGAACCAGTCGAGGTGGTCGACGAGCTGGGACTTCTTGGCCTTGGTGATGTTGAAGTATTCGAGGGTGGGGCGGCCCGACATGTCGGCGGGGTTCACGAAGGTCTCGCCGAGCGCGCCCGAGATGGGCCAGCGCAGCCAGACCAGGCCGCCGCCGCTGACGGGGTGCAGCGCCGAGTACTTCGACGCGGCTACGGGGAAGGGCGTGACCCGTGCCTCCAGGCCCTCGATCTCCACGATGGTGGTGCCGTCGCCCCCGCCGCCGTCGGCCGGGTCGAGGCCGCCCGCCGCGGGCCGACCGTCGGGCAGCAGGGCGAACGGGGACGGGGTCGCCGACGACAGCGGTACGAGGTAGGGGCGGCAGCCGAGGGGGAAGGACAGGTCGCCGGTGTGCACGTCGTAGACCGGGTCGAAGCCGCGCCAGGAGAGGAAGGCGAGATAGCGGCCGTCGCGGGTGAAGACGGGGTTCTCGTCCTCGAAGCGGCCGTTGGTGACGTCGGCGATCGCGCGCATGCCGGGTCCCGCGATGCGGGCCAGCTTGATCTGGCGCAGCGAGCGGCCGATGCCCGGGTGCGACCAGGTCAGCCAGCAGCCGTCGGGCGAGAAGGCCAGGTCGCGGACGGGCCCGTTGAGGGAGCGGATCAGCTCGGTGACCTCGCCGTCGGAGTCCTCCGTGACGTCGATGAGCAGGAGGCGGCCGTCGTTGGACGCGATGGCGAGGCGCTCGCCGTCGCGGTCGGCCACCAGTTCCTGGACGCGGCCGAGCTGTCCGCTCGCCAGTCTGCGGGGCGTGCGGGCGCCGCTGGCCCGCGGCAGATAGGCGATCTCGACGGCGTCCTCGCCGTCGCCGTCGGTGACGTAGGCGACCTGCCCGCCGGTGCCGAGCATCTCGGGCAGCCGGACGCGCACGCCGGGGGTGTCGGTGATGGTGCGGGCGGGGCCGTCCCGGTGGGTGAGCCAGTAGAGGGAGCCGCGGACGACGACGGCGCTGGCCCGGCCCGTCGTGTCCACGGAGAGCGAGTCGATGTGCTGGGCGGCGGGCACCTGGTAGATCCGCCGCCCGGCCCGCGGCCCGCCGAGCCGCACGTCGAGCCTGCGGGGCACGGAGTCCGGCGCGAGGCCGTCGACCAGCCAGACGTCGCCCGCGCACTGGTAGACGACACGGGTGCCGTCGCTGGCCGCGTGGCGGGCGTAGAAGGTGTCGTGGTCGGTGTGACGCCGCAGGTCGGAGCCGTCGGGCAGACAGGAGTAGAGGTTGCCGACGCCCTCGTGGTCGGAGAGGAACGCGATGCGTCCCGCGACGAACATGGGGGAGTCGAGGTGCCCGTCGAGGTCGGCGAGGATCTGCTCGCCGTGCACCCACAGGCGGCCCGTCGCGCCGCCCCGGTACCGCTTCCAGGCGGCGGGCTCGTGCGGCGGCTTGCCCGTGAGGAGGAGGGTCTTGCGGTCGCTGTCGCCGTCGGCGATGGAGTCGGTGATCGCGATGTCCCAGACCGGGCCCCAGGGCAGCTTGCCGCCGGGGGAGCCGTCGGTGGGCACGCTGTAGGCCCAGCAGAAGTAGGAGAACGGCTGGCCGTGCGAGGACACGGCGAGGATGTCGCCGTCGGGGGACCAGCCGCAGACCCGGGTGTCGGTGGAGCCCCAGTAGGTCAGGCGGCGTGCGGGTCCGCCGTCCACCGGTGCCAGGTGGATCTCCGGGTCGAGGCTGCGCCAGGTCGTGTACGCGATGTGGCGGCCGTCGGGCGAGAAGCGGGGGTGGCTCACCTTGGTCCGGTCGACGGTGAGCCGCCACGCCCGGTCGGCGGGGGAGCCCTCCGGGGTGAGGGGGGCCACCCAGAGATCGTCCTCGGCGGCGAAGCAGAGGCGGTCGCCGCTGAGATGTGGAAAACGCAGGTAGGCGTGGTCGTCCGGGGTGCTGGCGTCCTGGGCATCGTCGCGCGCGTCGGTCACCTCCCCATGCTTTTCCGCTCCGCAGGCGGCGGCAACTCGTGCCCGGGGGTGAAAACGGGCGTGACGCAGCACACGTACGAAACGGTTTCGTTTCGCTGGACGCCGGGAGTACAGTTCTGCCGTACGAAACCGTTTCGTTCCGAGCGGTTCCAGAACGTGGAGCAGGAGGTGGAGATCGTGGCCGAGACGACGGCGTCGACGACGGCACGGCGCACCAGGATCACCCCCGAGCGCGAGGCCGAGCTGTACGAGGCCGTGCTCGACCTGCTCCGCGAGGTCGGTTACGACGCCCTCACCATGGACGCCGTCGCCGCCCGCACCCGGTCGAGCAAGGCCACCCTCTACCGCCAGTGGGGGAGCAAGCCGGAGCTGATCGCCAAGGCACTGCGGCACAACAAGCCGGCGTCCCTCGCGGACATCGACACCGGCTCCCTGCGCGGCGACCTGAACGAGATGGTGGCCCGCTCGGACGACTGTCAGATGGAGAAGGACGCCGCGCTGATGCGGGGCCTCTTCCATGCCATCCACGACAACCCCGAACTCCACCAGGCGCTGCGCAACCTGCTCATCGAGCCAGAGCTCACCGGCCTGAACGACCTGTTGCGCCGGGCGGTGGAGCGCGGTGAAGTCGCCGCGGACAATCCGGCCCTCGAGTACGTCGTCCACATGATGGTCGGCGGTTTCGTCGCCCGGGACCTCATCGAGGACCGTCCCGTCGACCGCGCGTTCCTCGCCTCGTACATCGATGCCGTGATCCTCCCCGCACTCGGCATCTGACCCGCCCGACCCCCCTGTTCCTGACGCGCACCGCTCACGTCGTCGGGCTGATCTCCCCTGCCCAATCCGGACCACACGACCTGACCGGGAGTACGCCCCCGTGGCCACTTTCCTCTACAAACTCGGCAAACTCGCCTTCCGGCGACGCCATTTCGTCGCCCTCATATGGGTGGCGCTCCTGACGCTCGCCGGGGTCGGCGCCGCGTCCGCGCCCACCGCCGCCTCCAGCAGCTTCTCCATTCCCGGCACGGAGGCGCAGAAGGCCTTCGACCTCCTGGAGAAGCGGGCCCCCGAAGCCAGCGCCGACGGGGCGAGCGCCCGCGTCGTCTTCAAGGCACCGGACGGCGAGAAGGTCACCGACAAGGCCAACAAGGCCGAGATCGAGAAGACCGTCGCCGCCGTCAAGTCGGGCTCGGACCAGGTGGCCCGCGCGGACAGCCCGTTCGCGGCCAAGACGGTCAGCAAGGACGGCTCCACGGCGTACGCCTCCGTCTCGTACAAGGTCACCTCGATGGAGCTGACCGACGACGACCGCGACGCGCTGGAGAAGACCACCGACAACGCGCGCGATTCGGGGCTCACGGTCGAGGTCGGCGGCGACGCGCTGCAGGCCATGCCGGAGACCGGCTCCACCGAGATCATCGGCATCGCGATCGCGGCGGTCGTCCTCGTCATCACCTTCGGCTCGCTGATCGCGGCCGGACTGCCGCTGATCACCGCGCTGATCGGCGTGGGCATCGGCGTCTCGTCGATCACCGCGCTCGCCAACGCGCTGGACCTCGGCACCACCACGTCGACGCTGGCCATGATGATCGGCCTCGCGGTCGGCATCGACTACGCGCTCTTCATCGTCTCGCGCTACCGCGGTGAACTCGCCGAGGGCCGCGACCGCGAGGAGGCGGCCGGACGGGCCGTCGGCACCGCGGGCTCCGCGGTCGTCTTCGCCGGACTCACCGTGGTCATCGCGCTGGTCGGCCTCGCCGTGGTCAACATCCCGATGCTCACCAAGATGGGCTTCGCCGCGGCAGGCACGGTCGTCATCGCCGTCCTCATCGCGCTCACCCTCATCCCGGCCCTGCTCGGGTACGCGGGCAAGCGGGTGCTGCCCGCGGGCGAGAAGAGCAAGCTGTTCGGCGGCGGCAAGAAGAAGGCCGCCGAGGCCGGCGGGTCGGCCGGTGAGCCGAAGCAGAACATGGGAACCCGCTGGGCCCGCTTCGTGGTCCGCCGCCCCATCGCCGTGCTGCTCGTCGGCATCGTGGGCCTCGGCGCCGCGGCCATCCCAGTCTCGCAGCTGGAGCTCGGCCTGCCGGACGACGGCGCGCAGCCGACGTCCACGACCCAGCGCAAGGCGTACGACCTGGTCTCGGAGGGCTTCGGGCCCGGCTTCAACGGTCCGCTGATGGTGGTCGGTGACCTCAAGGGCGCCGACGACCCGAAGGCCGCGGCCGGTGAGATCACCAAGACGATCTCCAAGCTCGACGACGTCCTGACCGTCGCCCCGCCGATGCTCAACAAGGACAAGGACACCGCGATCATCAGCGTCGTCCCGTCCTCCAAGCCCAGCGGCATCGAGACCGAGGACCTGGTCCACTCGATCCGCGACACCGGCGCGCAGATCAAGTCCGACTCCGGCGCCGACATCATGGTCACCGGCACCACGGCCATGAACATCGACGTCTCGCAGAAGCTCAACGACGCCCTGCTGCCCTATCTGGCACTGGTCGTGGGCCTCGCGTTCCTGCTCCTGATCATCGTCTTCCGCTCGATCCTGGTCCCGCTCAAGGCGGCCCTCGGCTTCCTGCTCTCGGTCCTCGCGGCCCTCGGCGCGGTCGTCGCGGTCTTCCAGTGGGGCTGGCTCGGCTCGCTCTTCGGCGTCGAGCAGACCGGCCCGATCATGTCGATGATGCCGATCTTCATGGTGGGCGTCGTCTTCGGCCTCGCGATGGACTACGAGGTCTTCCTCGTGACCCGCATGCGGGAGGCGTACGTCCACGGGGAGCGGCCGGGACAGGCGATCGTGACCGGCTTCCGGCACGGGGCCCGGGTGGTGTCGGCGGCGGCCGTCATCATGATCGCGGTCTTCGCGGGCTTCATCGGCTCGTCCGAGCAGATGGTGAAGATGATCGGCTTCGGCCTGGCCATCGCGGTCTTCTTCGACGCGTTCGTGGTCCGCATGGCACTGGTGCCCGCGGTCCTCGCCCTGCTCGGCAAGAAGGCGTGGTGGCTGCCCAAGTGGCTGGACCGCGCGCTGCCGAACGTGGACGTCGAGGGAGAGGGCCTGCGCACGGCGGAGGAGAAGAAAGCAGACCCTGACCGGGAACTGGCAGGCGTCTGATCCGCATGGGGCTCAGGTCCGTACAGGACCTGAGCCCTAGTGGGTGATCGGGGTGGCGGTCGTGTGGGTGCGGCGCAGGAAGCGGATCAGGGCCGACGCGTCGAACTGCACGACCGTCACCCCGTCCGGTTCGTGGAACTCCACGACGGTCTGGACCCGTCCGCACGGCCATACGTGCACGTTGCCCGAGGTGACGGGCGCCCGCAGCCCCCGCTCCAGGAGCTGCCGGTCGAAGACCCGATGAGGAGCTCCGGGGAGGCCGATCCGCACCGCGTGCGGGTCGGCCTCCGCGTCGTAGTGGAGGATGACGGGGACGGCGCGGTGGCCCTCGGAGGAGTCCGTGACGAGGTGGGCGCGGGCGTACTGCTCGACTGCGGACATCGCTGGGCTCCTCATCCTTACGGGCGCTTCCTCACTAATGTCCCATATGTACGATGCTTCGCCGCGGCCGGTCGTGGCGGTCGGCGTAGTTGAATCGGGACCGACGCGCTCTTGCAAGCCGTTTGCAACAGAGCACTATCATTGAACGGTTCACGAGCCGTCCGCCCTGCCCAGGGCCCCTGCCCAGGAGCGCGCGCATGCATGTCCCCGACGGGTTCATCAACGTCCCGGTCTCCGCCGCCGCCGGGGTCGTCGCCGCCGGCGCCGTCGCCGTCAGCCTCAAGGGCGCCCGGCGCGAACTGGACGAGCGGACCGCCCCGCTCGCCGGTCTCGTCGCCGCCTTCATCTTCGCCGTGCAGATGCTGAACTTCCCCGTCGCGGCGGGCACCAGCGGGCACCTCCTCGGCGGCGCGCTCGCGGCGATCCTCGTCGGACCCTTCACCGGGATCCTCTGCGTCTCCGTCGTCCTGCTCATGCAGGGCGTGCTCTTCGCGGACGGCGGCCTGACCGCGCTCGGCGTGAACATATCGGACATGGCGCTCGTCACGACCGTCGTCGCCTACCTCGTCTTCCGCGGCCTGGTGAAGGTGCTGCCCCGCGGCCGCCGCTCGATCACCGTCGCCTCCTTCGCCGCCGCCCTGCTTTCGGTGCCCGCCGCCGCGGTCGCCTTCACCTTCATCTACGCCCTCGGCGGCACCACCGACGTCCCCATCGGCAAGGTCGCCACCGCGATGGTCGGCGTCCACGTCCTCATCGGCATCGGCGAGGCCGCCATCACCGCCCTCACCGTCGGCGCGGTCGTCGCCGTACGACCTGACCTGGTGTACGGGGCCCGGGGCCTGACCCAGCCGCTCAAGCTGCGCGTCGCCGGGGAGCTGGTGGACGCACCCGCCGCCGAACCGGCGCCCGTCGCCGCCCGGTCCACCCGCAAGGTGTGGATCGCGGGCATCGTCGCCTCCCTCGTCCTCGCGGGCTTCGTCAGCTTCTATGCCTCGGCCGACCCCGACGGCCTGGAGAAGGTCGCCCACGACAAGGGCATCGACAAGAAGGCCGAGGAGCACGCCTCCGCGGACTCTCCGCTCGCCGACTACGGCGTCAAGGACATCACCGACGCCCGCATCTCCGGCGGCCTCGCGGGCGTGATCGGCGTCGGCGTCACGGTCGTCGCGGGGTCCGCGGTCTTCTGGGGGCTGCGCCGCCGCCGTACGAGCGACTCCTCCCCGACCGCCGTGCCGGAATCGGAACAGGTCTGACATGGGCGCGGGCCACGCCCACCGGCTCTACCGGCACGGCCACTCGCCGGTGCACACCCTGCCTCCGCACACCAAGCTCGCCGCGGTCCTCTGCTTCGTGATCGTCGTGGTCTCCACGCCGCGCGAGGCGATGTGGGCCTTCGGTCTTTACGCGCTGCTGCTCGGCGTGGTCGCGTACGCCGCCCGTGTCCCGGCCGGATTCGTGCTGAAGCGGCTGCTGATCGAGATCCCGTTCGTGGCGTTCGCCGTGCTGCTGCCGTTCGTCGCCCAGGGCGAGCGCGTCGACGTGCTCGGCCTCTCCCTCAGCGTCAACGGACTCTGGGGCGCCTGGAACGTCCTGGCCAAGGGGACGCTGGGCGTCGCCGCTTCGGTGCTGCTCGCCGCCACGACGGAGCTGCGCGAGCTCCTGCTCGGACTCCAGCGGCTCAAGCTGCCGCCGCTGCTCGTCCAGATCGCCTCCTTCATGATCCGGTACGGCGATGTGATCACCGACGAGATGCGCCGCATGAAGATCGCCAGGGAGTCGCGCGGCTTCCGGGCTCGGGGCGTGCGGCAGTGGGGCGTCCTCGCCAAGTCCGCGGGGGCGCTCTTCATCCGCTCGTACGAGAGGGGGGAGCGGGTGCACCTGGCGATGGTCAGCCGGGGGTACGCGGGGTCGATGCCGGTCATCGACGACATCACGGCTTCCCGCGCCCAGTGGACGTACGCGCTGACTCTGCCCCTGACCGCTCTCGTCGTATGCCTGTTGGGATGGACGCTGTGACCGCTGTGCCCCCTGTGACTTCTGTGGCCGATGTGGCCGACGCTGCGTCTCTTGAGGTCTCGGGCCTCGCCTTCGCCTATCCGGACGGTCACCAGGCCCTCTTCGGCGTCGACTTCACCGTCGGGCGCGGCGAGCGCGTCGCCCTGCTCGGGCCGAACGGCGCGGGCAAGACGACGCTCGTCCTGCACCTGAACGGCATCCTGACCGGCGGCGCGGGCAGCGTGCGGGTCGCCGGTCTGCCCGTCGGCAAGACGCACATGGCGGAGATCAGGCGCATGGTCGGCATCGTCTTCCAGGACCCGGACGACCAGCTGTTCATGCCGACCGTGCGCGAGGACGTGGCCTTCGGGCCCGCGGCGGCCGGGATGCGGGGGCCCGAGCTGGAGGCGCGGGTGCACAAGGCGCTGGGGCAGGTGGGCATGGCGGAGTTCGCGGACCGCCCGCCGCACCACCTCTCCTTCGGGCAGCGGCGCAGGGTGGCGGTCGCGACGGTGCTCGCGATGGAGCCGGAGATCCTCGTCCTGGACGAGCCGTCCTCCAACCTCGACCCGGCCTCGCGCCGCGAACTCGCGGACATCCTGCGGTCGCTGGACGTGACGGTCCTGATGGTCACGCACGACCTGCCGTACGCGCTGGAGCTGTGCCCCCGCGCGCTGATCCTCAGCGAGGGCGCCATCGCGGCGGACGGCTCCACGGGTGAGCTGCTCTCCGACGAGGAGCTGATGGGGGCGCATCGCTTGGAACTTCCCTTTGGCTTCGATCCGAAGTCGGTGAGGGTGACGGGCTAGGGAATCGACGGCGAGAAGTCGCTGTTGCCCTTGTTATGGACGACGTCATGGACGTAATAGGTGGGGTGCACGGCACGGTGGCCGCCGGTTTTGAGCCGGTGCGGGACGCGTTCGTGCGCAACTTCGGCGAGCGCGGGGAGCGGGGCGCGGCGGTGACCGTGTACCGCGACGGGCGTCGGGTCGTGGATCTGTGGGGCGGTACGAAGGACGTCGACGGGGACCTTGCTTCCTCCGGGGGCGCCCCTTGGGAGCGGGGCACCGCGCAGATCGTCCGCTCGGCGACCAAGGGCGTCGCGGCGGCCGCGCTGCTCCTGCTGCACCAGCGGGGCGAACTGGACCTGGACGCGCCGGTCGGCTCCTACTGGCCGGAGTTCAAGGCGCGCGGCAAGGAGCGTGTTCTCGTACGTCACGTCCTCGCGCACCGTGCCGGTGTGCCCGCCCTGGACCGCCCGCTGACGCCCGCCGAGGCGCTCGACCCGGACCTCTCCGCCGCGGTGGTCGCGGCGCAGGCCCCCTTCTGGGAACCCGGCGAGGACCACGGCTACCACGCCCAGACGTACAGCTGGCTCACCGGCGAACTGGTGCGGCGCGTGACGGGCAGGCCCGTCGGGGAGTGGATCGCGGCCGAGATCGCGCGGCCGCTCGGGCTCGACCTGTGGCTGGGAGTGCCGGAAGCGGAGGCGGGCCGGGCCGGTCGGCTGGGCCGCATCGAGGCTCCGGCGGGGCCGGGCGGGCTCCGGGTGCGGCCCAAGCGGAACGTGGCGGAGGCGTATGCGGACGCGGACTCGCTGACCCGTCGTGCGTTCGGCGCGATCGACCCCACGCCGGACGAGAACGACCCGGCCTACCGGGCGGCGGCGCTGCCTGCGTCCAACGGTGTCGCTACGGCGGACGGCCTGGCCCGCTTCTACGCGGGGCTGATCGGTGACGTGGAGGGTGGGCGGCGCCTGTTCACTCCTGCCACGGTCGAGCTGGCGCGGGCGGAGGCGTCCGCGGGGCCGGACCGCGTCCTTGTCGTCGGCACGCGCTTCGGCCTCGGCTACATGCTCCACGGGGCGGCGTCGCCGCTCCTCGGTCCCGGCTCCTTCGGCCACCCCGGCCGTGGCGGCGCCCTCGGCTTCGCCGACCCGGAGTCGGGGCTGGCCTTCGGCTACGTCACGAACGGCATGAACAAGGGCGTGACGGCGGACCCGCGGGCCCAGTCCCTGGTCCGGGCCCTCCGAGACTCCCTGTAACCGTCGGGGGCCCCGGTCCTCCGCGACGCTCTGCGGGGCAGGAGCCCCAACCCCACCGCTCCGCGGCGGATCCATCCCACCCACCCACCCGTTTGCCCCGCACCGCCCCGCGGACGCAGGAGCCCCAACCCCGCCGCTTCGCGGCGGATCTATCCCACCCGCCCACCCGTTTGCCCCGCACCGCCCCGCAGACGTAGGAGCCCCAACCTCCCGCCGCTCCGCCCCGCCCGGCGACCTCGCACCCGACCGCACCTCATCCCTCGGCACCGCCCCCGCCACCGGCTGCCGGTCGGAGCCACCGGGCAGGCCCCCCTTTCCCCCCGGCCCGGCCGGAGCCCTCGGCCCGCCCCCGCTCAGCCAGTCCTCTCCACCCTCCCCGCCCTCTCGACCCCACGCAGGACCAACAGCCCCCCGACGCCCGGTACGACAGCGCGCCACCGCGTCCCCGGTGACGCCGTGGACGGCAGCAGCCACGTGGCCGCGATGACCACCAAGTACGCCGTGCCGTGCAGCGGGCCCAGCAGTCCCGAGAGTGGACGGGCGTGGACCGTGAGCAGGTTGGCGAAGAGGAGGATCAAGGACGCGGCCTCGACCACCGCCGCGATGCGGAGCGTGCGCACGGCGGTCACGCCCCCGTCGTGGAGCCGGGGCGGACGATCATCAGGACGGTGACCGCAGCCCAGAGGACGTTGAAGATGCCGGTCAGCATCGTGAGGCGGGCCGCCGTCGGGCGCGCGGTGTCCGGCACGGGCACGGGCACGGGCTGCCTCCCATCGCCCCGCTCCGCCGGATCCCGCACGTCCGCCATGTCCAGCAGGCTTCGCTGGCCCGGAAGGATGGCCAGCGCCAGGAGCGCCGCGGCGATCGTCGTCAGGAGGAGCGACGCGATCAGCCAGGCGTCGGTGAGGACGCCGAGCTGCGCGGCCGTGGCGATGCCGAATACGGGTACGGCGAGGCCTGCGACGGCGTAGGCGCGGCAGACGCGGTGCAGGAGCGCGGCGATTCCGGGTGCCCGGTCGCCGTCACCCGACTCCCCGTCGACCCCCAGCGCCCGCAGCGCGTAGCGCGGAAACATCGACGCGGCGACGGTGATCGACCCGACGGCCAGGATCGCCGCGAGGACATGTACGGACAGCAGGAATTTCGTCACGGCGGGACCTCGACCTCCAGGACGCAAATATGTTGGCTGCCAATACATACACTGCCAACGCCTCCTTTGTGTAGGCTGCCTACTCATGAAGGCGGATGCGGTGCGAGGGCACCTCGACGGACTGCTGCTGGCCGTGCTGGAGCCGGGCCCGCTGCACGGGTACGCGATCATCACCGCGGTGCAGCGCCGCAGCGGCGGCGCGCTGGAGTTGCGTACGGGCACGATCTATCCGGCGCTGAACCGCCTGGAGCGGCTCGGTCTGCTGAGCAGCAGCTGGGAGTCGGCGTCCGGTGAGCGGCGCCGCAGGGCGTACGAGTTGACCGACGCGGGACGGGCTTCGCTGACCGGTGAACGGGCGGCGTGGACGGAGTTCACGACGGCGATCGGCGCGGTCCTGAATCCGGGCACGCAGCCGGGTACGCAGCCGGGCCTGGCCACATGAGCGTCGCGGCGCCCCGGGACCCCGTCGAGGAGCACGTGGCGAGGCTGAGTGCGACCCTGCTGGGCCCGCCCAGGGCCAAGTCCCGCCTCCTGGAGGAAATGCGGGACGGCTTGCTGGGCACGGCGGAGGCGCTCGTGGAGTCGGGCGTACCGGAGGCGGAGGCGGCCCGCCTCGCGGTACGGGACTTCGGCACGGTCGAGGAGCTGGCCCCCGCCTGCCAGCATGAACTGACCATCGCCCAGGCGCGGCACACGGCCCGGACGCTCACGCTGACGGTCCCGTTCCTGCTGGCCTGTTGGTATCTGGCGCGGGGCGACCTGCTCTGGCAGCAACTGGCAGCGCACCTGGCCCTGATCGCCACGCTGGCCGCCCTGCTGGCGGCGGCAACGCTGGCGGCCACGGGCGCCCTGGCCCGCCGCCTGCCCACCCCGCACCGCCTGCCGCTGACGGTCGCATGGGTCGGCACGACGGCCAGCGCGGCCATGGCGGTGGCGGCCCTCTCCCTGACCGTCGCGGCGGTCCTCGCCACGAACTGGCTCCTGCTGGCAGCGGCGGGCGTCCTGGCGGCGGCGTCCCACGCGGTGGTGGCGACATCGGTGAGGGCGTGCCGCCGCTGTGTGGGACTGAGCCCAGCACAACCGGCGGCGGGCTGACCCGGGGACTGCCTGGCCCCCTACGCCAAGCCCCCACTACCCCGCATGCAACATCAACCCGATCCCCGCCACCATCAGCCCCGCCGCCACCAACCGCGGTGCCCCGAACCGTTCCTTGAAGAAGATCGCGCCGATCGCCGCGCCGACGATGATCGAGGACTCGCGGAGTGCGGAGATCGGTGCCAGGTCCGCTCTCGTCTGGGCCCACAGGACCAGGCCGTACGCGGAGACCGAGAGGGCCGCGCCGCAGAGGCCGACGAGGGCGAACGGGCGCAGGCGCGGGATCAGTTCGCCGCGCCAGCGGTACGCCGCGTACACCGGGACCGCGATGCCCTCCATGATCATCAGCCACGCGATGTAGCCCATGGAGGAGCCGGAGGCCCGTACGCCGAGGCCGTCCACCACCGTGTACGCCGCGATGGAGACGCCCGTCGCCAGCGCCGCGCCGATCGCCGCCCAGTCGGGGCGGCGGCCCGAGCCCCGGATGCCCCACAGGGCGAGGCCCGTCAGGCCCGCGCACGAGACGGCGACGCCCGCCGCCTGCCAGCTGTCCGGGACCTCGCCCGCGAAGAGCGCCGCGAGGACGGTGACGACCAGGGGCGCCGTGCCGCGCGCGATGGGGTAGGCCTGGCCGAAGTCGCCGAGCTTGAACGACCGCATGAGCAGGGCGTAGTAGGCGACGTGGAGGAGTGCCGAGAAGATCAGGTACGGCCAGGCCTCCGCGTCCGGGATCGGGACGAAGGGGGCCAGGAGCAGGCCGATCAGCGTGCCGCCGCCGGATATGAGGGTGAAGCCGACCAGCTTGTCGGTGATGTGGTGGGCTATCGCGTTCCAGCACGCGTGCGTGACGGCGGCGAGCAGGACGGCCGCCGCTACCAGGGGGGTCACTTCGCGGTCTCGCGCACGTCCACCAGCGTGCCGCCCGCGTGGGCGATCAGCGTCTTGGGTGCCATCGGGAAGACCGCATAGGGCGTACCTGCCGCCGCCCACACCACCTCGTGGTCCAGGAGCGAGCGGTCGGCGAGGACGCGGGTCCTCGTGGCGTGACCGAAGGGCGGCACGCCGCCGATCGCGTACCCAGTGGTCTCGCGGACGAGGTCCGCCCTGGCCCGGGTCACCTTCTCCGCGCCCAGTTCCTGGCGTACGAGATCCAGGTCCACTCGCGAGGAGCCGTCCATCAGGACCAGGACGGGGACGCCTCCCCCAAGCTCTCGACCTTGCTCGAGCAGGGGGGACCCCCATGCCGCGAAGATGAGCGACTTGCAGATCTCGCTCAGCTCGCAGCCGATGGCCGCTGCCGCCTCCGCCGCGGTGCGCGTCTGCTCCGGGAAGCGGCGGACCCGGGGAAGCAGATCGCCGAGGCCCAGTTCCAGCAGGGCCTCGGCGAATCGGGGGTGGGCGTCGGACGGGGATGCGGATGCGGATGGGGACGGTGACGGTGACGGTTCAGGGGCGTCGGGTGCGTCGGGCGCACCGGGTGCTTCAGCGCTCATGCCCGGCACGCTAGCGGTCCGTGTACGAGGCACGCGACCATGTATCCGCATAGCGGACAGCGGCGTCCACCGAGTGAGCGTCCGTCGAGTGACCGTCCGCCGAGTGACCTCAGCCCCCGGCCGGGAGCATCAACCGCCCGCCTGCAGCATCGCCCGCACCACAGGCCCCGCCGAGTCCCCGCCGTGGCCGCCCTCCTGGACGACCGCCGCCGACGCCAGGTCGCCCCGGTACGCCGTGAACCAGCCGTTGGGCTTCTTCTGGCCGTCGACCTCCGCCGAGCCGGTCTTCGCGCCCATGTCGGAGCCGAGGCCCGACATCGGCTCGACCGCCGTGCCCGCGACCGCCGTGTAGTGCATCAGGTCCCGCAGCGCCGACGCCGTCGAGCCCGACATCTTGCGCGACGCGGTCGCCAGCTCGCGGTCGTCGACGTCCGGCGAGACCAAGTAGGGCTGCCTGAACGTGCCCGACTTCACCGTCGCCGCGACCGACGCCATGTTGAGGGGGTTCATCCGCACCCCGCCCTGCCCGATGAGCGAGGCCGCCATCTGGGCGTCGCTCTGCACCGGCACCGCTCCGTCGAAGGACGAGACGCCGATCGACCAGTTGTCGCGGCCGAGGCCGAAGACCTCCTGGGCCTGCTTGGTGAGGGAGTCGTTCTCCAGCTTCTTGGCCTGGCTGATGAAAGCCGTGTTGCAGGACCGCGCGAAGCTCGCCCGGAACGTGCCGTTCTTGATCTGGAACTTGTCGTCGTTCTGGAACTTCCAGCCGCCGTACGTCTCGTACTTGGGGCACGGGTGCTTCTTGTCGACCCCGGCGAGCTTCTTCTCCAGGAGCATCGACGAGCTGATGACCTTCATCGTGGAGCCGGGCGCGATGGACCCCTGGAACGCCGTGTTGAAGCCGCCGGGTCTGGAGTTGGCGGCGGCCAGGATCTCGCCCGTGCTGGGCTTCACGACGACCACGGACGCCCGCTGCCGCTTGGTGGTCTCGCGCTCGGCGGCCGACTGCAGCGAACCGCTGAACGTCGTCTTCAGCGTCCCCGGCGTGCCGGGGGAGAGCGTGAGCAGCGTCTTGTCGGGCGTCGACTTCGCGTCGTCCTTCTTCTTCGCCGTGGCGGACCCGGACTTCTTCCCGCTGTCCGCGCGGACCACCCGCAGCTCGACGCCCGCCTTGCCGCCCGCCTTCTTGCCGTACTTCTCGCGCAGCCCGTCGAGGACCGTGCCCAGCGACGGGTACTTCGCCGCCGTCAGCTCCGCCCCGTCCCGGTCCACCGCCTTGATCGGCGGGTCGCCCGCCTCGCCGGTGACCAGCCGGTCGCCCTGCTTCAGCTCCGGGTGCAGCACCGAGGGCTGCCAGCCGACCAGCGTCTTGCCGTCGCTCTTCCTGCGGACGACGGTGAGTTCGGACTCGTACGAGAGGGGCTTGCTCTTTCCCTCGTACGAGACCGTGGCCGCCGCCTTGAACGGCACGTCGGCGCCCGCGCGCTTGCCCGGCGTCAGGACGGGCTTCGTGAGGTGGGCGTCCTTGCGGTAGGACGTCAGGGCCTGCTTCGCCGCCGTGGTGTCGTCCGTGAGCGCGGCCGCCCGCGCCACATCGCCCTCGGCCCACGCGGTCAGGAACGCCCGCGCGGTGGAGCGGACTTCGGCGGGCTTCGGCGGGCCCGAGGCCACCGGCTTCTCGTCGACGCTCGAACCGTCCCCGGAACCCGAGCCGCCGGACAGCGCGAACGCGGCGGCCCCCACGCCGCACACGACCACGGCAGCCGCCCCGCCGAGCACACCCGGGTGCACCTTCATGTTTCCGACGCCGACGCCGGCACTCTTGCGCTCCGTGGCGCGCCTTCGCTTGCCCACAAACCCTCCGCAGTTCCCCAGAACCCCCGGCTCCTCACCGGAAGGCCACCTTAGAGGCGTACGGAGAAGCCCTTGACCACTTCGTCGCCCGGCCGGGCGACGCACGCCCGGACCTATTACCCTGCGCCCAGCACCGCCGCCACGATCGGCCCCGCCGAGTCGCCGCCGTGCCCGCCCCGCTCCGCCATCGCGGCCGCCGCGACGTCGCCCCGGTATCCCGTGAACCAGCTGTCCGACGTCTCGTGGCCGTCGATCTCGGCCGATCCGGTCTTCGCGCCGACGTCGCTGCCGAGCCCCGCCATGGCGCGTGCGCCGGTGCCGCTGACCGCCGTGCGGTTCATCATCTGGCGCAGCTGCTGGACGGTGGAGGCGCGCAGGCCCTGCGCGGTGGCCAGGTCGCGGTCGTCGAGGGACGCGGGCACGATCACGGGCTGGTGGAAGGCGCCCGTCATCGCCGTCGCCGTGACCGACGCCATGTTCAGCGGGTTCATCTGCACCTCGCCCTGACCGATGGCGTTCGCCGCACGGTTGGGCCCGGTGGACTCGGGGATGCGGCCGTCGAAGGTCGGGACACCGACCTTCCAGTCGCCCCGGCCCAGACCGAAGTTGTTCCGCGCCTGCTCGGAGAGCGACGCGTCCGAGACGCCGTCCTCGTCGATGAGCTTCACGAACGCGGTGTTGCAGGACCGCGCGAAGTCCTCCGAGAACGTCGCGGACTCGTTCGGCGTCATGCCCTTGAGGTTGTTGAACGTCTGGCTCTGCCAGGTCGCGGACGCGGGGCAGGGCGCGGGGCCGCTCGCCTTGGTGACGCCCTTGTCGATGAGCATCGCCGCCGACACGATCTTCATCGTCGAGCCGGGCGGACTCGTGCCGAGGAACGCCGCGTTGAACGCGTCCTTGCGGTTGTTGGCGACCGCGAGGATCTCGCCGGTGCTCGGCTTCACCGCGACCACGGAGGACTCGTCGCTCCGCAGGACCGCCTGCTCCGCCGCCTTCTGCGTGCCCGCGCTGAGCGTCGTGCGCAGCTTGCCGGGCCTGCCCTGCGCGAGGGTGAGCAGCGTGCGGGAGCCCGCGTCCTCGTTCGCGCGCTCGACGTACAGCTCCACGCCCGGCTTGCCGCCCGCGCTCTCTCCGTACTTCTCGCGCAGTGCGTCCAGCAGAGGCACGAGCGAGGGGTAGTCCTTCTTGCGCAGGACGGTGCCCGCGCGGTCCACGGCCTGGATGGGCGGGGTGGCCGCCTCGCCCGTGACGAGGGTGTCGCCCTTCTCCAGCGAGGGATGGACGACGGCCGGTGACCAGTCGACGAGCGCGCGCCCGGTGGTCTTCCCGCGGACGACGGTGAGCTGGGAGTCGTACGCGAAGGGCTTGCTCTTCCCCTTGTACGACACCGTTGTCGAAACGGAGAACGGCACGCGGGCGCCCGACGCCTTCTCCGGCACGAGCTTCGCCTTCGTCAGGTGTGCGTCCTCGCGGAACCCGGTCAGCGCGGCCGCGGCCTCCCCGGAGTTGTTCGTGTACGCCGCGGCCTGCCGGGCGTCGCCGTCGGCCCAGGCCGCGAGGAACTTCGCGGCCGTCTCCCTGACCTCGTCGTCCGTGGGCGGCCCCGACTTCACCTCGGCGGACTCGGACCCCGGCGAACCCCCGTCCCCGGTCACGCCGTTCACCAGGTTGTACGCGCCGTATCCGGCGCCCCCCACCATGACCGTGAAGACCCCGCCGACCAGCGCGGCCTTTACTCCTTTGCGCACGATGCGCCCCCTCCCCAGGAGCCCTCCCGAACGTATTCGGGAAGGTCGTTCGCCCTGAACCCTAAAGGGCCCGGGGGGACGAGGGTGATGTATGGGACTGTCGTTATCCGAAGGTGTCCAAGATGTGTATTACACCGGGTGTACGCGGGGTCTATTGCGCGCGGTGGATTACACCCACGTATCGAGCCACATGCGGGAGCGCCAGGAATCGATGGGGATCGCGGTGCCCGTGTAGATCGGCCAGAAGTAGATGAAATTCCACATGATGAGGAGCACCAGAACGCCCGACGCGGCCGCGCCCACGACCCGGCGCCGCTCACTCGACCCCGGCGGCCCGAGCATCGCACCGATCGTCATCGCCACCGCGAGACACAGGAACGGCACGAAGACGACCGCGTAGAAGTAGAAGATCGTCCGCTCCTGGTAGAAGAACCAGGGCAGATAGCCCGCCAGGACGCCGCACAGGATCGCGCCCGCCCGCCAGTCGCGGCGGAACATCCACCGCCACAGGACGTACAGGAGCGCGAAGCCCGCCGCCCACCACAGCATCGGCGTGCCGAGCGCGAGGACCTCGCGGGCGCACTTCTCCGTGGTGTCCGAGGGGCAGCCGTCCCTGCCGGGCAGCGGCGACTCGTAGAAGTACGAGACGGGCCGGCCGTCGACGATCCAGCTCCACGGGTTGGACTGGTAGGTGTGCGGCGAGGAGAGGCCCACGTGGAACTCGTACACCGCGTGCTCGTAGTGCCACAGGCTGCGCACCCAGTCCGGCAGCCAGGTCCAGCCGCCGCCCTTGCCCGCCGTCGCCGCCCAGTCGCGGTAGTAGCCGCCGCTGCCGTCCGCGGGCGAGAGGATCCAGCCGAGCCAGGACACCACGTACGTGGCCAGGGCCACCGGCACCGTCGACACGAACGCCGGGAGCACGTCCCGCCGCAGCACCGCGCGGTAGGGCCGCACCGCCCCGGCCACCCGGCGCGCGCCCACGTCCCAGAAGACGGTCATCAGACAGAGGAAGACCATGACGTACAGGCCGTTCCACTTGGTGCCGAAGGCGAGCCCCAGGCAGAGCCCGGCCGCCCACCGCCACGGCCGCCACCCCAGGCGCAGCGTCTGTGCGATGTCCGCGTCGGGGCGCACGCGCCCGTTCTCGTCGACGGGCAGGGCGGCCGCGAGCCGCGCCCGCGCCTTGTCCCGGTCGATCAGGAAGCACCCGAACGCGGCGAGCACGAAGAACATCAGGACCTGGTCGAGCAGGGCCGTGCGGCTCATCACGAAGTGCAGCCCGTCCACCGCGAGCAGCGCGCCCGCCAGACACCCGAGGAACGTGGAGCGGAAGAGCCGCCGCCCGATCCGGCAGAGCATCAGCACCGACAGCGTGCCGAGCACCGCCGTCATGAACCGCCAGCCGAACGGGTCGAAGCCGAACATCCATTCGCCGACGCCGATCACGTACTTGCCGACCGGCGGATGCACCACGTACGACGCGTCGTGCGGGATCGCGATGTCGCCGCCCTGCTTCAGGACGTCGCCGTTGATCTTCTCCGGCCAGTTGACCTCGTAGCCGCGGTGGATGAGCGCCCAGGCGTCCTTCGCGTAGTACGTCTCGTCGAATATCACGGCCTTCGGATTGCCGAGGTTCCAGAAGCGGGTCACCCCGGCGACGAGCGTGATCAGCAGCGGACCGACCCAGCCGGACAGCCGGACCACCTGGTCCGCGGCCCGCCTCGACAGACCGAGCGTCATCCACAGGCGGGGGCTGGGCCGTGTGTAGGCGGGCACGAGGCGCGCCCCGACGTCTTCTCTCGGCCGCTCCACATGGCCGAATCGGCGCAGCCGCCGCTGCCACGGGGGCTGCTGCTCCTCGGCTGCCTGGCCCTCACGGGTGTCCGGGGAAGACGCGGTACTGGTCACCGCGCCATCGTAGGGAACCAGACTGTGCGAGTCCCGCCCGTGGGCCCTGCGAGGATGGATCCGTGACAGGAAGCGCTGATTCCCCCGGAACCCTTGTGTTGGCAGGCACCCCCATCGGCGATGTCGCCGACGCGCCGCCGCGGCTCGCCGCCGAGCTGGCGTCGGCCGATGTCGTCGCCGCCGAGGACACGCGGCGGCTGCGCAGGCTCACCCAGGCGCTCGGCGTGCAGGTGGGCGGGCGCGTCGTCTCGTACTTCGAGGGCAACGAGACCGCCCGCACGCCCGAACTGGTCGAGGCACTGGTGGGCGGCGCGCGCGTGCTGCTGGTGACGGACGCGGGGATGCCGTCCGTCTCCGACCCCGGCTACCGCCTGGTCGCGGCCGCCGTGGAGCGGGACGTGCGGGTGACGGCCGTGCCCGGCCCGTCCGCCGTGCTCACCGCCCTCGCCCTGTCGGGGCTGCCCGTGGACCGCTTCTGCTTCGAGGGCTTCCTGCCGCGCAAGGCGGGCGAGCGGCTCTCGCGCCTGAAGGAGGTCGCGGAGGACCGCAGGACGCTCGTCTACTTCGAGGCGCCGCACCGCATCGACGACACGCTGGTCGCCATGGCCGAGGCGTTCGGCGAGGAGCGCAGGGCCGCGGTCTGCCGCGAGCTGACCAAGACGTACGAGGAGGTCAAGCGCGGTTCGCTGAAGGAGCTCGCCGAGTGGGCGGCCGACGGCGTACGTGGCGAGATCACCGTCGTCGTGGAGGGCGCGCCCGAGAAGAGCGCCGGGGATCTCGGCCCCGATGAGCTGGTGCGCAGGGTGCGGGTGCGCGAGGAGGCGGGCGAGCGACGCAAGGAGGCGATCGCCGCGGTGGCCGCTGAAGCGGGCCTTCCCAAACGCGACGTCTTCGATGCCGTCGTAGCGGCAAAGAATGCGGATCGAGGCGCCCCATCGGCAGGCAAAGGACTATCGTGAAAAGCAAAGCGCGGGCCGCGCACCAGGCTCTTTTCAGGCCTCTTTCCTAAGGAAAGGCCAAAACGGCTCCAATGCTCGACAGGTCTGATGCGCTCGCTCCGGGAAAGGCGTCCACTGGTTGAAGGGACGCACCCGTCCCCACGCTTCCGGTCCGGGATCCTTCCCGGACTCCGGCAGTGCTTGTCCCTCGGGCAAGAGGAGCAGCTGGCATGAGTGAGATCGCAGACACCGGCCACCCCACCACGGCGACAAACGTCGTTCACGAGTCGTATGCCTTCGCCTGTATGCGGTGCGGGCACGGCTGGGAACAGTCCTACGAGATAGAGCACCACGTGGACGTCAAGGGCCAGGAATTCGTGCTGTACCACGCGGACGGCGCGCGCGTCCCGTCGCCGCTGACCCGGCCCACGTGTCTGAACTGCGGTGGCCACGTCGTGCGGATCATGCGGGCCGGGCAGGTGTCGTCGGTGCTGGACATGATGCGGCGGCAGCACGCGGGCAAGAGCGTGGGGAAGCAGGCAGGGCCCGTGGACGCGGTCGAGCCGGGCGGTGACGGCGACGGCTCGGAGCGTCACCACTGGCACCTGTCCGACCTGCTGCACCCCTTCCAGCACCGCAGGGAGCACTGAGGGCGGCGGGGGGTTTCGGGGGCGGTCCGCGGGCTCCTTCGTAGGATCGGGGCATGCCTTCGAAGAACGCCGACGTGCCGCCGCCCCTGCCCGCACCGCTCCGGGTGGCGGTCGCCGACTCCCACACCCACCTCGACATGCAGTCGGGCACGGTGGAGGAGGGCCTCGCCAAGGCCGCGTCGGTCGGCGTCACGACGGTCGTCCAGGTGGGCTGCGACGTCCGCGGATCACGGTGGGCGGCCGAGACCGCCGCCGCGCACGACAGCGTGCACGCCACCGTCGCCCTGCACCCCAACGAGGCGCCCCGCATCGTCCTCGGCGACCCCGACGGCTGGTCCCGCCAGGGCGAACGTGCGCCCGGCGGCGACGCCGCCCTCGACGAGGCGCTCGCCGAGATCGACCGGCTCGCCGCCCTGCCGCAGGTCCTCGGCGTCGGCGAGACGGGCCTCGACCACTTCCGCACCGGCCCCGAGGGCATGGCCGCCCAGGAGCGGTCGTTCCGCGCCCACATCGAGATCGCCAAGCGGCACGGCAAGGCCCTCGTCATCCACGATCGCGAGGCCCACGACGATGTGCTGCGCGTCCTGAAGGAGGAGGGCGCCCCCGAGCGCACCGTCTTCCACTGCTACTCCGGCGACGCCGCCATGGCCCAAATCTGCGCCGAGCACGGCTACTTCATGTCCTTCGCGGGCAACGTCACCTTCAAGAACGCCCAGGGGCTGCGCGACGCGCTGGCCGTCGCCCCCCTCGAACTGGTCCTCGTGGAGACCGACGCGCCGTTCCTCACGCCCGCCCCGTACCGCGGACGGCCCAACGCCCCGTATCTCATTCCGGTCACGGTGCGCGCCATGGCCGAAATTCGCGGCATCGACGAGGACGCCATGGCCACGGCCGTCTCCGCGAACACCGCGCGCGCCTTTGCTTACTGACCGATAACGCCACGGGCCCCGCACGGGGGCAGCTCAGGTCAACGCGGCGACACAGCGTAGCCGTGCTGCTTTGGAGAGTGACGAGAGCTCCGCTAGGTTCTGTCCGCCCGGTACGGACCCCTGGAGCGTCATCGTGAGCAACTCGCAGTACGAGACGTACGAGACGGCGTACGAAACGACGTACGCCCCGGCGTACGAGCCGCGGTACAGCCCGCCGTCGTACGAGCCCTCGTACGAGCCCTCGCACGACGAGTGGCAGGACGTGCCGTACCCCTACGAGGCACCGGATCCGGGGCCGGACCCGGCTCCAGAACCTGAACCCGAACCGGACTGCGTGCAGATTCCCGCCCCCGGGCGGGCCGGGGCGCGGCGCGGCGGGCGCGGCAGGAAGTCCTCCCGCGGGGCCGCGGCCCCCGAACGGCACGACGCGATGCGGCGCCTGGTGCCGCAGGCCCTCGTCGTGGCGTTCCTCGCCGGTGGCACGTCCGCGTTCGTCGCCAACGACAAGGCCGTGCAGCTCATCGTCGACGGCAAGCCGCGCACCCTGCACACCTTCGCGGACGACGTCGGTGAACTCCTCGCCGACGAGGGCGTGGCCGTCGGCGACCACGACATCGTCGCGCCCACCTCCAGTACCGCCCTGGCCAGCGGCGACGAGATCGCCGTCCGCTACGGCAGGCCCGTCCACCTCACCCTCGACGGGGAGCGCCGCCGGGTGTGGACCACGGCGCGCACGGTGGACGGGGCGCTGCAGCAGCTCGGGGTGCGCGCGGAGGGCGCACACCTGTCGGCGTCGCGCAGCAGCCGCATCGGGCGGGACGGGCTGGCGCTCGACGTCCGCACGGAACGCACCGTCACGATCATGGCGGACGGCCGGGAGCGGACCATCCGCACGAACGCGGCGACCGTGCAGGAGGCGGTCGCCGAGTCCGGGGTGACGCTGCGGGGGCAGGACACGACGTCGGTCGCCCCCGAGAGCTTCCCGCGCGACGGCCAGACGGTGACCGTCATGCGGGTCACCGGCACCAAGGAGGTGCGGGAGGAGCAGATCCCGTTCGAGGTGGAGAAGACCGAGGACCCGTCGCTCTTCCGCGGCACGGAGGTGGTGGCGCAGGCCGGGCAGGAGGGCGTCAGACGGGTCACGTACACGGTGCGGACGGTGAACGGCGTCAAGCAGAAGCCGAGACGGGTCGGGGCCGAGGTGGTGCGGGAGCCGCAGAAGCGGGTGGTGAAGGTCGGCACCAAGCAGATGCCCATGTCGGTGGCCGGGGCGGACGACCTCAACTGGGGTTCGCTCGCGCACTGCGAGTCGGGCGGGCGGGCCGGGGCGGTGGATCCGTCCGGGACGTACGGCGGCCTCTACCAGTTCGACACGAGGACGTGGCAGGCGCTCGGCGGCTCGGGCAGCCCGCAGCACGCACCGGCGGCGGAACAGACGTTCCGGGCGAAGAAGCTGTACGTCCAACGCGGCGCGAGCCCGTGGCCGCACTGCGGCGGTCGGCTGTAGGTGCCTGCCCCCGTAACCTGGTGCGGTGAGCACTGAGCACGGCGCCCTCCTCGGCCCCGCCGACATCCGCGAGCTGGCCGCTGCCCTGGGCGTACGCCCGACCAAGCAGCGCGGCCAGAACTTCGTCATCGACGCCAACACCGTACGGCGCATCGTCCGCACCGCGGAGGTCCGCCCGGACGACGTCGTCGTCGAGGTCGGCCCGGGCCTGGGGTCCCTGACCCTGGCCCTGCTGGAGACCGCGGCCCACGTCACCGCCGTCGAGATCGACGACGTGCTCGCCGGGGCGCTGCCCGCGACCGTGCAGGCCCGCCTCCCGCAGAAGACCGGCTCCTTCGGGCTCGTGCACAGCGACGCCATGCTCGTGGGCGAGCTGCCGGGCCCCGCGCCCACCGCACTGGTCGCGAACCTCCCGTACAACGTGGCCGTGCCCGTGCTGCTGCACATGCTCGACACCTTCCCGACCATCGAGCGCACCCTGGTGATGGTGCAGGCCGAGGTCGCCGACCGGCTCGCCGCGGGACCGGGCTCGCGGGTGTACGGGGTGCCGTCCGTGAAGGCCAACTGGTACGCGGACGTGAAGCGCGCCGGGTCCATCGGGCGCAACGTCTTCTGGCCCGCGCCCAACGTCGACTCCGGGCTCGTCTCCCTGGTGCGGCGCGCCGAGCCGGTCAAGACCAGCGCCTCCAAGCGGGAGGTCTTCGCCGTCGTCGACGCCGCCTTCGCGCAGCGCAGGAAGACGCTGCGGGCCGCCCTCGCCGGATGGGCCGGGTCCGCCGCCGCCGCGGAGGCCGCGCTGGTCGCCGCGGGGGTCTCGCCGCAGGCGCGCGGCGAGGCGCTCACCGTGGAGGAGTTCGCGCGGATCGCTGAGCACAAGGGGGCCGGGGCGTGAGCGTGACGGTACGGGTTCCCGCGAAGGTCAACGTCCAGCTCGCGGTGGGCGCCGCGCGCCCCGACGGCTTCCACGACCTCGCCAACGTCTTCCTCGCCGTCGGGCTCTACGACGACGTCACCGTCACGGCCGCCGACGAGCTGCGGGTGACCTGCGAGGGGCCCGGCGCCGACCAAGTGCCCCTGGACCGGACGAACCTGGCCGCCAGGGCCGCGGAGCTGCTGGCCGCCCGGCACGGGATCGCCCCCGACGTGCACCTGCACATCGCCAAGGACATTCCCGTCGCCGGTGGCATGGCGGGCGGCAGCGCGGACGCCGCGGGCGCGCTCGTGGCGTGCGACGCGCTGTGGGGGACCGGGGCCAGCTACGGGGAACTGAACGACATCTGCGCCGAGCTCGGCAGCGACGTGCCGTTCAGCATGCTGGGGGGCGCCGCGCTCGGCACCGGGCGCGGGGAGAAGCTGGAGGTGCTGGACGTCGGGGGCGCCTTCTCCTGGGTGTTCGCCGTCGCCGACGGCGGCCTCTCCACGCCCGCCGTGTACCGCGAGTTCGACCGGCTCACCCCGGCCGCGCCCGCCCCCGAGGCCTCGCCCGCCCTGATCGCCGCCCTGCGCGACGGTGACGTCGACGCCCTCGCCGCCGCGGTCAGCAACGACCTGCAGCCCGCGGCCCTGTCCCTCTTCCCCGCCCTGCACGACACCCTCGCGGCGGGCACGGCGGCGGGCGCCCTCGCCGCGCTGGTCTCCGGATCGGGCCCGACCACGGCGTTCCTCGCCCGGGACCTGGACTCCGCGGAGCGGGTGGCGGACGCGCTGCGGGCATCCGGCACCTGCCGTGCGGCACGCGTCGCCCAGTCGCCCGCACCGGGCGCGATGCTGCTCTGATCCCTCCGGGCGGACGGCCGAAGGGTCACTCGCGCGGGCGACTACGCTGGAAAGTCGATCGTCCCCCCTGTCAGGAGTGAAATGGCCGTCAATCTGGTCAATGTCGAGGCAGTCAGCAAGGTGTACGGCACCCGTGCCCTGCTCGACGGTGTCTCGCTCGGTGTGTCCGAGGGGGACCGGATCGGCGTCGTGGGGCGCAACGGCGACGGGAAGACGACCCTGATCCGGATGCTCGCCAAGCTGGAGGACGCGGACACCGGCCGCGTCACGCACAACGGCGGGCTGCGGCTCGGCGTGCTGACGCAGCACGACTCACTCGACCCGGCCGCCACCGTCCGGCACGAGGTCATCGGCGACATGGCCGACCACGAGTGGGCGGGCAGCGCCAAGATCAGGGACGTGCTGACCGGGCTCTTCGGCGGGCTCGACATGCCGGGCTTCCCGCAGGGGCTCGACACCGTCATCGGCCCGCTCTCCGGCGGCGAGCGGCGGCGCATCGCGCTCGCGAAGCTGCTCATCGCGGAGCCGGACCTGATCGTGCTCGACGAGCCGACCAACCACCTCGACGTCGAGGGCATCTCGTGGCTGGCCGAGCACCTGCGGACGCGGCGCTCGGCGCTCGTCTGCGTGACGCACGACCGCTGGTTCCTCGACCAGGTGTGCACCCGCATGTGGGACGTGCAGCGGGGTTCCGTCTTCGAGTACGAGGGCGGGTACTCCGACTACGTCTTCGCGCGCGCGGAGCGTGAGCGCATCGCCGCCACCGAGGAGACCAAGCGGCAGAACCTGATGCGCAAGGAGCTGGCCTGGCTGCGCCGCGGCGCTCCGGCCCGCACCAGCAAGCCGAAGTTCCGCATCGAGGCGGCGAACGAACTGATCGCGGACGTGCCGCCGCCGCGGGACACCAGCGAGCTGATGAAGTTCGCGACGACGCGGCTCGGCAAGACCGTGTTCGACCTGGAGGACGTCACCGTCCAGGCCGGGCCCAAGCTGCTCCTGAAGCACCTGACCTGGCAGCTCGGCCCCGGCGACCGCATCGGCCTGGTCGGTGTGAACGGCGCGGGCAAGACGTCGCTGCTGCGCGCCATGGCCGAGGCCGCCCGCAGCGAGGGCGACGTGCAGCCCGCGGACGGCAAGGTCGTCGTCGGCAAGACGGTGAAGCTGGCCTACCTCTCGCAGGAGGTCGCCGAGCTGCGGCCGACGCTGCGGGTCCTCGAAGCCGTGCAGCAGATCCGCGAGCGCGTCGACCTGGGCAAGGGCCGGGAGATGACCGCGGGGCAGCTCTGCGAGACGTTCGGGTTCAACAAGGAGAAGCAGTGGACGCCGGTCGGCGACCTCTCCGGCGGTGAGCGGCGCAGGCTGCAGCTGCTCCGCCTCCTGATGGACGAGCCGAACGTCCTCTTCCTCGACGAGCCCACCAACGACCTCGACATCGAGACCCTGACGCAGTTGGAGGACGTGCTCGACGGGTGGCCGGGCTCCATGGTCGTGATCTCCCACGACCGGTTCTTCGTCGAGCGGACGACGGACAAGGTGTTCGCGCTTCTGGGTGACGCCACGATGCGGATGCTGCCGCGCGGCATCGACGAGTACCTGGAGCGCAGGAAGCGGATGGCGGCGGCCGCGGCCCCGTCGGCTCCCGCGGCCGCCCCCGCGCAGTCCGCGGCGGCGAAGACGGTCTCCTCCGCGGACGCCCGTGCGGCCAAAAAGGAACTGCAGAAGATCGAGCGGCAGCTGGACAAGGTCTCCGAAAAGGAGACCAAGCTCCACGCACAAATCGCCGACAACGCCACGGACTTCGCGAAGGTCGCTAAACTGGACGCCGAGCTCCGTGAACTGATCGGCGAGCGCGACGAGTTGGAAATGCGCTGGTTGGAGCTGGCGGAGGACGCGTAGAGCTCCCGTGGAGCTCGCGTAACGGACGCATCACGGGCCGGTCCTCCCTTGGGTACAGGGACAGGACCGGCCCCGTGTGGTACGGGTGCAAGGTGATAGAAAGGCTGACCTGAAAGCACCCTTTGGCGTGCCGAAAAATCAGTGAAGGGGGGAGCGCTGATGACTCAGCCGCCCAACCAGCCGTCGTCCGGCGGTTTCGGAGCACCGCAGGATCCAGGCCAGGCAGGTGCGCAGCAGCCACCCGGTCAGCCACCACAGCCACCGGGCCAGCCGCCGCAGCAGCCCCAGCCGGGATACGGCTACCCGCAGCAGCCCCAGCCGGGTTACGGCTATCCCCAGCAGCCCGGCCCGTACGGCCAGCCGACGCAGCAGGGCCCCTACGCCCAGCCGCAGCAGCCGGGCCCCTACGGCCAGCCGCAGCAGCCCGGCCCCTACGACCAGCCGACGCAGCCCGGTCCGTACGGCAACCAGCCGCAGTACGGATATCCGCAGGCGCCGACGCAGCCGCAGTTCCCCGGCCCCGGCACCCCGCCCGGCGGCGGCAACGGCAACGGCAAGCGCAACAAGCTCGTGGTGATCGTTGCCGCGGCCGTGGCCGCGCTGCTCGTCGCGGGCGGTGTCACGTATGCCGTCGTCAGCGGTGACGACGGCGGCGAGAAGAAGCCCGAGGCGAAGAACAAGGATCCAAAGCCCACCGCCTCCGCCCCGGTCAACCCGGGCAACGGCAGCGGCGACGGCCACGAGGGCAAGGAGAACCTCAACGCGGGCCGCAAGGCCGGTGAGGCGAAGGTCCTCTGGTACAAGGAAGCGCCCAAGGTGCCCGGCTCCGGCGGCGACGCCCCGGGCATGTGGATCCAGGGCGACATCGTGGTCAAGGCCGCGTACAAGCAGCTCCTCGCCTACAACGTGCAGACCGGCAGGACCGCTTGGAAGGCCATCGAGTTCCCGGAGAAGATCTGCGCCGCGACCGAGACGGCCACCGATGACGGCAAGATCGTCGTCGCGTACAAGGACGGCTCGCAGAGCGGCGCCGAGTGCAACCAGATGCAGGTCGTCGACCTGAAGACCGGTGACAAGGGCTGGGGCAAGCCGGTCAAGAAGGAGGGGCTGTTCGACTCGGCCCTCTCCAGCAACCTGGAGCTCGTCGGCGACGTGCTGATGGTCGGCCGCGACCAGTCCGGCACGGCGCTGCGGATGAGCGACGGCAAGAAGCTCTATGTCGCGAAGAAGAAGGACGAGGGCACCTGCTTCCCCAACGGCTTCGCCGGTGGCAAGAAGCTCATCATGGCCCTGTCCTGCGGCGCGAGCACGCCCACCGAGCACGACGAGCTCCAGCAGCTCGACCCGAAGACCGGGCGCGCCCTGTGGACCAAGAAGTTCCCCAAGGGCTGGCGGGTCGAGAAGGTCTACTCGGTCAGCCCCACGGTCGTGTACCTCACCAATGAGAGCAAGAAGAAGTGGAACGTCTCGGTGCTGAAGGAGAACAGCGACGAGACCCGTTCCGAGGTCATCACCGACGAGAACTACGCGCCGGAGTGCGACACCGCGATCCTCGGCCGTGAGCTGGCGGGCTGCCTGGGCGTGACGACGGACGACCAGTACATCTACCTGCCGACCGACAAGAAGAGCGGCGCCAACGAGATCGTCGCGTTCAGTCTGGCCACCGGCAAGGAGGCCTGGCGGGTCAAGTCGCCGATGGACGAAACGATGCTTCCGCTGAAGATGGAGGACGGCTCGCTGATCGCGTACGTGAAGCCGTCGTACGACTCCGGCGGCCGCGTGGTCTCCATCGCGACGTCCGGTTCGCACCAGCCCAAGACCCTTCTGCAGCACCCCAAGGGCACGTCGCGGATCGAGAGCGGCTTCTACTCGAAGGACGTCGACTACGTGGACGGTCGCTTCTACATCTCGACCACCAACATCATGCGCACCACCACGCAGGCGAAGCTGATGCTCGCCTTCGGCAAGTGACGCGCCCCCACCCAGTCATTCGCTCGACCGCTCTCGTCCCAAGGAATTGACGACGTCATGACCCAGCCGCCCCAGCCACCTCAGCAGCCACCGAACGGGCCCTCGCAGGGCGGATTCGGCGCCCCGCAGGACCCTCCGCCCGGAGGCTTCGGCAAGGCCCCCGACCCGTCGTACGGCTACCCGCAGACGCCGCCGCCCGCGGCGCCTCCCGTGGCCCCGCCGACGCCCCCCGGCCAGCCCCCGCAGGCCCCGCCGCCCGCGGCACCTCCGGCGCCCCCGGCCGGGCAGCCCAACTACGGCTACCCGCAGACGCCTCCGGCCCCGCAGGCCCCCCAGGCCCCGCAGAGCTACGGCTACCCGACCCAGCCCGCCCAGCCGCAGTATCAGCAGCAGGGCTACCAGCAGCAGTACCAGCAGGGCTACCAGCAGCCGCCCACCATGCCGATGCAGCCGCAGCCCGGCGACTCCGGTTCCGGCGGTGGCGGCAAGAAGATCAGCAGCCAGACGACGATCATCATCGCGGCGGTCGCCGCGATCGCGCTGATCGTCGGCGGCGGTGTCTTCTACGCCTCGACGAAGGACGACGACTCCAAGAACACCGCGCAGGAGTCCGGCGGCAAGAACGGCAAGGGCGGCAAGGGCGGGAAGGGCGGCAAGGAGGGCGGCAACGCCCTGCCCGAGCAGGGCCCGGCCAAGGAGAAGGCCCCGGCCGACGCCTCGGCCAAGGTGCTCATGCAGCTCCCGCAGCCCAAGGTCCCCAAGGACCAGATCTGGAACGCCACCGGATCCGCGCTCACCGATGACGTCTACGCCAAGGCGGGCGTCAACGAGCTGAACGGCTACGACCCGGACACCGGCAAGAAGAAGTGGACGATCCCGCTCTCCGGCATGGCCTGCGCGATGTCGCCCGAGGTCACCGATGACGGCATCGCCGCGATCGTCACCGAAGAGGCCAAGCGGAACAAGAAGGGCGACTACGAGGACTGCAGCAACGTCTCCGCGGTCGACCTGAAGTCCGGCAAGAAGCTCTGGACCGAGAGTGCCGAGACCAACGGCATGAAGGCGACGTTCAAGGAAGTCACCATCTCGGGCACCACGATCGCCGCGGGTGCGGGCACCTCCAGCGGCGGCGCCGCCTGGGACGTCACGGGCAAGTCCCTGTGGGCGCCGAAGGTCGGCAAGTGCAAGGACGTCGGCTACGCCGGTGGCGACCAGCTCGTCGCGGTCCGCAAGTGCGGCACGTACGGCGACGAGACGCTGAAGGTCCAGCTCCTCGACCCGAAGACCGGCGACGACAAGTGGACGTACCCGATCGCCCCCGGCATCGACAACGCCAAGATCATCTCGACGAACCCGGTCGTCTTCGGCCAGGACACCACGAAGATCACGGCCTCCGGCGTCACGGACGTCTTCTCGCTCGGCAGCAACGGCAAGCTGCGCGCCAAGATCTCCCTGGAGGACGGGAAGTACGACCATGACTGCGGTGTGAACATGGTCAACGCCTGCAAGGCGATCGCGGTCGGCAACGACCGGCTCTACGTCCCGACGCGCCCGCACGACGGCAGCGGCGACAGCTACAACCGCACCAACGAGATCGTGTCCTTCTCGCTGGCCACCGGCAAGCCCACCAGCGACCGCGCGGACGCCGGTGAGAACGGCGAGATCTTCCCGATCCGCATGGACGGCGGCAACGTCCTCGCGTACAAGGCGCACAGCTACAAGCAGGGTGCCCAGGTCGTCTCGCTCGACGGCAAGACGATGAAGGAGACCAAGCTCCTGGAGACCCCGGGGACCGAGTCGGTCACCGAGGCGATCAGCGGCATGGTCCCCAAGTCGAACGAACTCCTCTACGGCAACGGGCACTTGTTCCTGGGCAAGAAGCTGCTCAGCAAGCCCTACTCGGAGGACGACAAGGAGTACGTGGCGATCGGCTTCCTGGCGAAGTAACGCCGGAACCGTGCGTTCCGCGGCGCCATGAACGGCGGCGGGCGCCCCCTCGCGCAACGGGGGGCGGCCGCCGCCGTTCGCGTACCACCCGACCGTTCCCAACGCCCCCTGAATGGCTCGGATTTCGGCATTCCGTGCCGCTTCTGACCGGGAGGGGGCGCGTAACCTCGAACAAGCGTGTAGCTTCCGGGGGATGAAGGGTCGGGGGGCCCGCGGGGAACTGGGGGGGTTGCTATGGGTGTGCGGCTCATGGTGGTCGACGATCACCGACTGCTCGCCGAGGCCCTCGCCTCGGCACTGAAACTGCGCGGGCACCGGGTGCTCGCCGCGGCCGCGCCCGCCGCGGGCGCGGCGGAGCTGGTCATCAGCAGGGCTCCGGAGGTCTGCCTCCTGGGGACGGCCACACCGGCCGAACCGGGCATGTTCGACCCGGTGGTGAAGATCAAGCGGGAGCGTCCGCAGGTGGCGGTCGTGGTGCTCGGCCCGGTGCCGAGCCCGCGCGGGATCGCCGCGGCCTTCGCCTCCGGCGCCTCCGGTTACGTACGCCATGACGAGCGCATAGAAGGAGTGGAGCGCGCCATCATGAAGGCGCGTGCCGGGGAGGCCGCCGTCGCGCCCCAGCTGCTGCAGGGCGCCTTCAGCGAACTGCTCAATCCGGCCGCGCAGCCCGACGACGAGGGCCAGCGGCTGCTGCAGATGCTCACGCCCCGCGAGGTCGAGGTCCTGGTGCGGGTCGCCGACGGCGAGGACACCCGGCTGATCGCCGCGGGGATGGGGATAGCCCCGAGCACCGCGCGCACGCATGTGCAGCGGGTGCTGATGAAGCTGGGCGTCGGGTCACGGCTTGAGGCGGCCGCCCTCGCCGCGCGCACGGGTCTCCTGGAGCGTGCCGAGCGGCCCGCGTCCGCCTATGCGCACCATGCGAACGCCGCCGGGGGCGCCGACATGACGACGGGGCCCGAGCCACCGCGGTGAGCCCGGACCCCGTCGTCGTTCGTCCGCGGGTCAGTCGTCCGCCGGTTCCTCGGCGGGCGTCACCGCCGGGCGCAGCCAGAGCCAGCCCAGGAAGAAGAGCCCGAGGGCGAGCATCGCGAGGCCCGTCCAGAGGTTGATGTTGATGTCCTCCGCCTTCTTCAGGTCGGCGTCGGACGCGGTGATCCCGGCGATCGTCACGATGATTCCGTAGACGACGAACAGGCCGCCGATGATGCGCCGGATGTCGAAGAGGCGTGCGGCTGTCGCGGACTTGCGCTCCAGCTCGGAGACTTCGTTGTGCAGGTCGGGCAGGTCAGACATGTCTTTGTCCTCCGATCGGGTCTAGAGCGAGTACGGCAGGTAGCAGGCCGCGGCGAGCACGATGGCACCCCAGCCGAGCAGGGCGGGCTTGCGGTACCAGGCGTCGTCCCCCTCTTCAACCCCGTCGTCCTCCAGGCCGGGCGAGGCCGTCCCGTAGACCAGACCGGCCAGCTCGGCCTCGGGCTTGGGCGCGGTGAAGAGCGTGACGACGACCATCACGACGGCACCGGCGACGAAGCCGACGATCGCCGAGACGAAGTTGGCGCCCTGGTCGGTCGGGATGTCGATGACGCCCTGCTTGTAGATCCAGAAGTAGTTGACCATCGCGGCGGAGGTGCCCGCGAGCAGGCCCCACACGCCGGACTTCATCGAGGCCCGCTTCCAGAACATGCCGATGATGAAGACCACGAACATCGGGACGTTGAAGAAGGAGAAGAGGGTCTGCAGGTACCCCATGATGTTCGAGAACGAGGAGGCGATGAACGCCGTGCCGACCGAGGCGAGCACGCCGATCGCGGTGATCAGCCGTCCGAAGTTCAGGTAGTAGCCGTCCTCGCGGTCCTTGACCACGTACCGCGCCCAGATGTCGTACGTGAACACGGTGTTGAAGGACGAGACGTTCGCCGCCATGCCCGCCATGAAGGCGGCGAGCAGACCGGTGACCGCGATGCCGAGCACACCGTTGGGCAGCAACTCCTGCATCAGGTAAGGGATCGCGTCGTTGTACGTCAGATCGGAGCCCGCCGTGCCGATCTTCGGGACGAGGACGGCGGCGACCAGGCCCGGGATCATCACCAGGAACACGATGAAGATCTTCGGGAAGGCGGCGATCAGCGGGGTGCGCTGGGCGGCGGAGAGGTTCTTCGCGGAGAGTGCGCGCTGGACCTCGGCGAAGTTCGTCGTCCAGTAGCCGAAGGAGAGCACGAAGCCCAGGCCGAGGATGATCGTCAGCCAGTTGGCGCCGAGCGGGTTGGCGTCACCGATGCCGGTGCCGCCCCAGGCGGTCATGAAGTTCTCGCCGTGCTGCTTCTCGATCGAGCCGGTGAGCCCGTCCCAGCCGCCGACCTTCTTGAGGCCGATGACGCAGATCGGGATCAGCGCCGCGAGGATCACGAAGAACTGCAGGACCTCGTTGTAGATCGCCGAGGACAGTCCGCCGATCGTGATGTACGCGAGGACGAAGAGCCCTGCGACGACGATCGCCACCCACTGCGGCCAGCCGAGCAGCGCCTCGACGACGATCGAGAGGGCGTAGAGGTTCACGCCCGCGATGAGGATCGCCGCGAAGGCGAAGAGCGCCGAGCTGAGCACGTGCGCCGACTTGTCGAAGCGCTGGAGCAGGAACTCGGGGACGGAACGGACCTTGCTGCGGTAGTAGAACGGCATCATGACCAGGCCGAGGAAGACCATGGCCGGGATGGCGCCGATCCAGTACCAGTGGACGACCGCGACGCCGTACTGCGCGCCGGTTGCGGCCATGCCCAGGATCTCGGTGGCGCCCAGGTTCGCGGCGACGAAGGCGAGACCGGTGACCCAGGCGGGCAGTGAGCGGCCCGAGAGGAAGAAGTCGAGGCTCGTCTTCACGGAGCGCCGGGCGGCGAAGCCGATACCGAGGACGACCACGAAGTAGATCGCCAGGATCGCGTAATCGAGCCCGTTGGTGGGGAGCCGAAGCCCTTCGGCGAGGGTTTGCATGGGGAACTCGCTTCGTTGCGCGAACTGAATCAGACGGGAACCTACGCCTCACTTTTCAATAAGTGAACAGTTCTCGTGATGTTCTTTGTTTGATTGTGACCGGAACCTCGCCGTGGTCGCCCACGGTGAGCGGGTGATCCCTTGACTGGCCTGGTCGGTCGTGGTTTGTTATGTGCGGTTCTGTTTGGTGGGTGTTGGTGAGGAGCCCTGAACGTGAAGAAGACCTCGACCCGTCTCGCCGACGGTCGTGAGCTCATCTACTACGACGTGCGCGACGACACCGTGCGCGACGCCGTCGACCGGCGCCCGCTCGGGCCCGTCTCGACGACGTCGGAGGTCCGCAAGGACCCCCTCCTGGGCGACTCCGTGGCCATCGCCTCGCACCGCCAGGGGCGCACCTACCACCCGCCGGCCGACGAGTGCCCCCTGTGCCCCTCGGCCGGTGACCGGCTCAGCGAGATCCCCGACTCCTCGTACGACGTCGTGGTCTTCGAGAACCGCTTCCCCTCGCTCGCGGGCGACGCGGGCCGCTGCGAGGTCGTCTGCTTCACCTCCGACCACGCCGCGTCCTTCGCGGACCTCACCCCCGAGCAGGCCGCGCTCGTCCTGGAGGCCTGGACCGACCGGACCGCCGAGCTCTCCCACCTGCCCTCCGTGGCGCAGGTGTTCTGCTTCGAGAACCGCGGCGCCGAGATCGGCGTGACCCTCGGCCACCCGCACGGGCAGATCTACGCGTACCCCTTCGTCACCCCGCGCACGAACCTGATGCTCCGCTCGCTCGCGGAGTTCAAGGAGGCGTCGGGCGGCCAGAACCTGTTCGACGACGTCGTCGCCAGGGAGAGCAAGGGGGAGCGGGTCGTCCTTGAGGGTGAGCACTGGATCGCCTTCGTGCCGTACGCCGCGCACTGGCCCTACGAGGTGCACCTCTACCCCAAGCGCCGGGTGCCCGACCTGCTCGCGCTCGACGAGGCGGCACGCACGGAGTTCCCACAGATCTATCTGGAACTCTTGAGGCGCTTCGACCGGATCTTCGGGGAAGGCCAGCCGTCGACGCCCTACATCGCCGCATGGCACCAGGCGCCCTTCGGGACGCTGGAGGGACATGACGGGATCAACCGGGACGACTTCGCCCTCCATCTCGAACTTTTCACGATTCGCCGCACTTCGGGCAAGCTGAAGTTCCTCGCGGGTTCCGAATCCGGTATGAGCGTGTTCATCAACGACGTGCCGCCGGAAGCCGCGGCCCAGCGACTGCGAGAGGTAGCGAGTTCATGAGCGGTAAGTACCTGGTCACCGGCGGGGCGGGCTATGTGGGAAGTGTGGTGGCCCAGCATCTGCTCGAGGCCGGGCACGAGGTGACGGTCCTCGACAACCTCTCGACCGGCTTCCGCGAAGGCGTCCCCGCGGGCGCCTCGTTCATCGAGGGCGACATCCGCGATGCCGCCAAGTGGCTGGACTCCTCCTTCGACGCCGTGCTGCACTTCGCCGCCTTCTCGCAGGTCGGCGAGTCCGTCGTCAAGCCCGAGAAGTACTGGGACAACAACGTCGGCGGCACCATGGCGCTGCTCGCCGCGATGCGCGACGCCGATGTGCGCAGGCTCGTCTTCTCCTCGACGGCCGCGACGTACGGCGAGCCCGTGAACACCCCCATCACGGAGACCGACCCCACCGCGCCCACCTCGCCCTACGGCGCCTCCAAGCTCGCCGTCGACCACATGATCACCGGCGAGGCGGCCGCGCACGGCCTGGCCGCCGTCTCGCTGCGCTACTTCAACGTCGCGGGCGCGTACGGCGACTGCGGCGAGCGCCACGACCCCGAGTCGCACCTCATCCCGCTCGTCCTCCAGGTCGCGCAGAGCAGGCGCGAGGCGATCAGCGTCTTCGGCGACGACTACCCGACCCCCGACGGGACCTGCGTCCGCGACTACATCCACGTCGCCGACCTCGCGGAGGCGCACCTCCTCGCCGTCGCGGCCGCCACCCCCGGCGAGCACCTCATCTGCAACCTCGGCAACGGCAACGGCTTCTCCGTCCGCGAGGTCATCGAGACCGTCCGCCAGGTCACCGGACACCCGATCCCCGAGGTCATGGCCCCGCGCCGCGGCGGCGACCCGGCGGTCCTCGTCGCGTCCGCGGCCACCGCGCGGGACCGGCTCGGCTGGAATCCGTCCCGCGCGGACCTCGCGGGCATCGTCGCCGACGCATGGGCGTTCGCCCAGCGCTGACCGGGATCAAGGGGTAACTGATGGACGTAGCGGGGAAGTTCGCCGAGCTGTACGGGTACGCGGCGGACGGGGTCTGGTCGGCCCCCGGCCGGGTCAACCTGATCGGCGAGTACACGGACTTCAACGAGGGCTTCGTGCTGCCGCTCGCGCTGCCGCACACCGCGGTGGCGGCGGTGGCGCGCCGCACCGACGGCGTCCTGCGGCTCCACTCGGCGGACATCGACGCGCCCGTCGCCGAACTGCGCGTCGACGAGCTGACGCCCCTTTCGAAGTACGGGCAGGGCGGCTGGGCCGCCTACCCCGCCGGTGTGGTGTGGGCGCTCAGGGACGCGGGCCACGACGTCTCCGGGGGCGCCGACATCCATCTCGCCTCGACCGTGCCGACCGGGGCGGGCCTGTCCTCGTCGGCGGCCCTCGAAGTCGTCACGGCACTCGCCATGAACGACCTGTACGGACTCGGCCTGGACCGGCCGCGCCTCGCGGTCCTCGCCCAGCGCGCCGAGAACGCCTTCGTCGGCGTGCCGTGCGGAGTGATGGACCAGATGGCCTCCGCGTGCGCCACGGAGGGCCACGCCCTGCACCTGGACTGCCGGGACCTGGCGATACGGCAGGTTCCCTTCGACCTCGCCGCCCACGGCCTGCGGCTGCTCGTCGTCGACACCCGGGTCAAGCACGAGCTGGGCGACGGGGCGTACGCGGAGCGGCGGGCCGGGTGCGAGGAGGGCGCGCGCATCCTGGGCGTCTCCCATCTGCGGGACGTGGCGTACGACCAACTCCCGGCGGCGCTGGAGCGGCTGACGGACGAGAAGATCCGCCGGTACGTGCGCCACATCGTGTCGGACGACCACCGCGTCGAGCAGGTCATCGCCCTCCTGGACGCGGGTGACGTCCGCGCGACGGGACCCGTCCTCACCGAGGGCCACGCCTCGCTCCGCGACGACCTGCGCATCTCCTGCCCGGAGCTGGACCTGGTGGTGGGCTCCGCGAACGCGGCGGGCGCGCTCGGCGCCCGGATGACCGGCGGCGGCTTCGGCGGCTCGGCGGTCGTCCTGGTGGAGTCGGCGGACGAGGACACGGTGACGAAGTCGGTCCTTGAGGCCTTCGCCGCGGCGGGCTTCACGGCGCCGCGGGTGTTTCCCGCGGAGGCGTCGGCGGGGGCACGCCGGGAGGCCTGAGCGCCCGGCAGAGCTCCTGGAAGAGCTCCTGGAAAAGTTCCTGGGAAAGTTCCCGGAAAAAGGTGCCGTGGACCGGTCACACTCCCGTGGCCGGTTCCGTCAGGGCAGTGAAAAGCCGCCGCCCGATGAGGAGCACCCGCCATGTCCACAACCTGTGCAGTCGTCACGCTGATCGCCGCCGCGATGGTGGGCTTCTCCGCCGTCTCCGTCTTCCTGCGCGCCGAGTGGGTGGTGCGGCCCATCGCCGACTACGGCATCCCCATGGCGTGGCTGCCCTGGCTCGGCGCCGCCAAGGCGGCGGGCGCCGCGGGCCTGGTCGCGGGCCTGTTCGTGCCGGTCGTCGGGGGCGTGGCGGGCATCGCCCTGGTGGTGTACTTCGCCGGGGCCGTCGTCACCGTGGTGCGGGCGCGCTGGTACACGCACATCCCGTTCCCGCTGATGTACGCGGCGCCGGTGGTCGGCGCCCTGGCCCTGGGGCTCGCCGCCTGACCCCCCGGAGGTCCCGGCAGTCTCAGCCCAGCCGCTTGGTGAGCGTGAATTCCTTGACGCCCTCGGGGTAGTCGGGGATCACGCTCACCAGCTCGTATCCCTGGTTCCGGTAGAAGCCGGGGGCCTGGAAGTCCCACGTCTCCACACGGGAGTTGAGGCACCCCCGGTCCTCGCGGGCCACCCGCTCCGCCTCGGCCAAGAGGCGGGAGCCGAGGCCCGCGCCGCGGTGCCGGTCGTCGACCCAGAGATGGTTCACGTGGAGCCAGCGGGCCCAGGTGTGCGCGGCGAGGCCCGCCGCGAGGCCGCCCCGCCCGTCCAACGCCCAGACCGCCAGCGGTACTTCCTGGTCCTCAGGCGTCCCGCGCAGGGCTCTGAGCTCCGGTGACGCCGCCGTGTTCGTCTCGCTCAGCCGCGAGCGAAGCAGACCGAGCCGCTCTTTGTCGACTCCCGTCTCAATACGAAACATATGGCTCACCATAAACGCGCTGGCCAACCAGTTCTGCAAATCAGCTTCCGCTCCCGGCGTCCGGCCCTACTCTGAAGGGCAGTGCCGGTGGGGGCCGGTACTGATCAGGGGGCGAGACAGTCGGGTACGGCGCCCGGCGTGGGGGTGGTGGTCACAGCACGGCGGCGGCCGTGCGACCGCGTCGGCTCCCGCTCCGTGCGCCGTACCCGCACCAGCCGTTCTCCGATGATGGGGTATCCCCTGCTCCTTGAGGGAGCGTGGGGAAGGGGGTTTCTGTGGTTCGCATTCGAGTCCTGGTCGTCGACGACCATCGCATTTTCGCCGAGTCGCTGGCCGCCGCGCTCGCGGCCGAGCCGGACGTCGACGTGTCCGCGGCCGGCAGTGGTCCCGCCGCGCTGCGCTGCCTGGAGCGGGCGGTGAACGAAGGCCGCAGATACGACGTGCTGCTCGTCGACGCCGACCTCGGCAGCACGGCAAGCGCGTTGCAGGGCGTCCGCCCCGCCGTCACCGCCGTTCCCGTTCAGGAAGGGAACGCCGACGGGCTCGTCGACGGCATCTCCCTGGTGGCGGGCGTGCGTTCGGGGCAGCCCGCCGTGCGCACCGTCGTGCTCGCCGAGAAGGACGACCCGCGCCGCGCGGCCCTCGCGCTGCAGGCGGGCGCCTCCGGCTGGGTCGCCAAGGACTGTTCCCTGTCCCGGCTCCTCACGGTGATACGGGGCGTGCTGCGCGACGAGACCCACCTGCCGCCCGCCCTGCTCACCGGCGTCCTGCGTGAGCTGACCGCCGCCCGGAAGCACCGCACCGAGTCCGAGCGGCTCGTGGAGTCGCTGACCCCGCGCGAGCGCGAGGTCCTGCGCTGCATGGTGGCGGGCCTGGGCCGCAAGGCGGTCGCCGAGCGCCTCTTCCTCTCCCCGCACACGGTGCGTACGCACATGCAGAACGTGCTGGGAAAGCTGGGCGTCCACTCCACCCTCGCCGCCGTGGCGCTCGCCCGGCGCGCGGGCGTCGGCCCGGCCGACCTAGCCGGGGATGTTGTCGAACGGGGCGGTCAACTGGCGTAGCAGCCCGGCCAGTTCGCCGCGCTGTGCCCGGGAGAGCTCCGCGAGGATCGCCCGCTCCTGTTCGAGCAGCCCGGCGAGGGCCTGGTCCGCGCGGTCCCGGCCCTCGGGGGTGAGGCGCACGAGGACGCCGCGGCGGTCGCTCGGATCGGGCAGACGCTCGACGAGGCCCTTCTTCGCGAGGCGGTCGATGCGGTTCGTCATCGTGCCGGACGTCACGAGGGTCTGGGTCAGGAGCTGGCCGGGGGAGAGCTGGTAGGGCGCGCCCGCGCGGCGCAGCGACGTCAGGACGTCGAACTCCCACGGCTCCAGGTTGTGCTCGGAGAAGGCGAGCCTGCGGGCCCGGTCCAGATGCCGCGCGAGCCTGCTCACGCGGCTGAGCACCTCGAGTGGTTCCACGTCGAGGTCAGGGCGCTCCCGGCGCCACGCTGCAACCAGCCGATCGACCTCGTCCTCCATGGCGATCAGTGTAGGGGGTCTGTCGACATGAAGTCTCTTGACGTCAAGATACCTCGGGTTCAGGATGGTGCCGACACCGTCGCCTGAGGAGGCCACATGCCCGCCGCCACCTGGGATCCCCAGCAGTACCTGCGCCACGCGGACCACCGCTCCCGCCCCTTCGTCGACCTGCTCGCCCGCGTCCCCGAACTCCCCGCCGCGGGCCGCCCGCCCCGCATCGCCGACCTGGGCTGCGGCCCCGGCAACACCACCCGCCTCCTCACCGACCGCTGGCCCACCGCGCACGTCACCGGCTTCGACAACTCCCCGGCGATGCTGGCCAGGGCGGACGAGCTGGCGGGCCCCACGGCGGGCGGCGGCCGCCTCGACTTCGCCCCCGCCGACGCGTCGACGTGGACGCCGCCCCCCGGCACGTACGACCTGATCCTCTCCAACGCCACCCTCCAATGGGTGCCGGGCCACTCGGACTCCTTCCCCGCGTGGATCGAGGCGCTGGCCCCCGGCGGCACGTTCGCCTTCCAGGTGCCGGGCAACTTCGACGCCCCGAGCCACGTACTCATGCGCGAGCTGGCCGCCTCCCCCCGCTGGCACGACCGCCTGGGCCACGTCCTGCGCCACGCGGACGCGGTGCTGTCGCCGGGGTCCTACCTGGCACAGCTCGCGGACCTGGGCTGCGAGGTCGACGCCTGGGAGACCACGTACCAGCACCTCCTGACGGGCGAGGCCCCGGTCCTGGACTGGGTGAAGGGCACGGGCCTGCGCCCGGTCCTCACCACCTTGGCGGATGACGAGGCAGCGACGGAGACGTTCCTGACGGAGTACGGAACCCTCCTCCGCAAGGCATACCCACCCACCGCCCACGGCACGGTGTTCCCGTTCCGCAGGGTGTTCGCGGTGGCGCGCAGGGGGGACGCCTGATGCTGACGGCCATCGACCACGTCCAGCTGGCGGCGCCCCCGGGCAGCGAGCCCGCGCTGCGCGCGTACTACGTCGACGTGCTCGGCATGACGGAGGCGCCGAAGCCGCCGGTGCTCGCGGCGCGGGGCGGCTGCTGGTTCGAGGCGGACGGCGTGCGCCTGCACTTGGGCGTCGAGACGGACTTCCGCCCGGCCCGCAAGGCGCACCCCGGCCTGGGGGTCACGGGAATCGAGGCGTACGCGCAACGCCTCACCGCCCGCGGGGCGAAGGTCACCTGGGACACGAACCTCCCCGGTCACCGCCGCTTCTACTCGGAGGATCCGGTGGGGAACAGGCTGGAGTTCCTGGAGGGCGCACCTCGCGGTGCGGGGTAAACGGGTGGGTGGGCGGGTGGGAATGGCCGCCGCGGAGCGGCGGGGCAGGGTGCGGTGTGGGGACCCGGCCGGACGGGCGACCGTACTCACAGCAGGCACGGGGGCGGCAGGAGAGAGGCTGGCCCCCGGGGGTCAGCTCTTGCGGTGGCCTATCAGGCGGGGTTTCGGTTCCAGGCCGTCCAGGCCGTGCCAGGCCAGGTTGACCAGGTGCGCGGCCACCTCCGCCTTCTTCGGCTTGCGGGCGTCCAGCCACCACTGGCCCGTCAGCGCGACCATGCCGACCAGCGCCTGCGCGTACAGGGGAGCCAGCTTCTGGTCGAAGCCGCGGCCCTTGAACTCCTGGCCCAGGATGTCCTCGACCTGCGTCGCGATGTCGGAGATCAGGGACGCGAAGGTGCCGGTGGACTGGGCCACCGGGGAGTCGCGGACCAGGATGCGGAAGCCGTCCGTGTACGTCTCGATGTAGTCGAGCAGGGCGAACGCCGCCTGTTCGAGGAGCTCCCGGGGATGCCCGGCGGTGAGCGCGCTCGTCACCATGTCCAGGAGCTGCCGCATCTCGCGGTCCACCACGACCGCGTACAGCCCCTCCTTCCCGCCGAAGTGCTCGTACACGACCGGCTTGGAGACCCCCGCCTTCGCGGCGATCTCCTCCACCGACGTGCCCTCGAAGCCCTTCGCGGCGAACAGGGTGCGGCCGATGTCCAGCAGCTGTTCCCGGCGCTCGGCACCCGTCATCCGGGTCCGCCGGGCACGCCGGGGCTGCTTCTCTTTGCTGGAGGGGCTTGAATTGCTGGAGTCGGTCGCCACGTCGTCAATCATGCCGCCTCGGAGGCGGTGGCCCCGCGGCGGGACTCGGCCTCGCCCTCCGGCTTGCGGCGCGCGTCGATGCGCGACTGCGAAGGCCACCGCACGTCGGAGGCCCAGCCCAGCTGCTCGCACCAGCGGATGATCCGCGCCGACGAGTCGACCTGGCCCTTCATCACCCCGTGCCGCGCCGACGTCGGGTCGGCGTGGTGCAGGTTGTGCCAGGACTCGCCGCAGGACAGCACCGCGAGCCACCACACGTTGCCCGAGCGGTCACGGGACTTGAAGGGGCGCTTGCCCACCGCGTGGCAGATCGAGTTGATCGACCACGTGACGTGGTGCAGCAGCGCGACGCGGACCAGCGACCCCCAGAAGAAGGCCGTGCACGCGCCCCACCACGACATCGTCACCAGACCGCCGACCACCGGCGGGATCGCCAGCGACACGATCGTCCAGAGCAGGAACTGCCGCGAGATCCGGCGGATCGCCGGGTCCTTGACCAGGTCCGGTGCGTACTTCTCCTGTGACGTCTGCTCCTCATCGAACATCCATCCGATGTGCGCCCACCACAGGCCCTTCATCAGGGCGGGGACCGTCTCACCGAAGCGCCAGGGGGAGTGCGGGTCGCCCTCGGCGTCCGAGAACTTGTGGTGCTTGCGGTGGTCGGCCACCCAGCGGACCAGAGGCCCCTCGACCGCCATGCTGCCCGCGACGGCCAGCGCGATCCGCAGCGGCCGCTTCGCCTTGAAGGAGCCGTGCGTGAAATAGCGGTGGAAGCCGATCGTGATGCCGTGGCACCCCAGGTAGTACATGAAGACGAGCAGGCCCAGGTCCAGCCAGCTCACGCCCCAGCCCCAGGCCAGCGGCACCGCGGCGACCAGGGCGAGGAAGGGGACGGTGATGAACAGCAGCAGGGCGACCTGTTCGAGCGAGCGTTTCTGCTCGCCGCCCAGCGTCGCCATGGGCGCCGGGGCGGCGGAGCTCACGCCCGCCGGTGAAGCGTCTTCGATCACATCGGAGTCGGAGTACGCATCGGAGGTTGTCGTCATGGGCACGTCCCCTGTGGGGTCGAGGGTTGAGGTGGGAGCAGTGCACGGGCACGGTTCCTGCAACGGCCGCAATGGCTGCAATGCCGCGTTTCCTACGGTTCCGTAACCTACGGCGACGTAAGTATGGCAGTGCGGAGCCCCGCGGCAAGAGGCCGCGAGCTCCGTGCCCGATGTGACACCTATCCTTGGAGACGGTCGGACAGCGCGGTCCGCTCTGTATCTCCCCCGGTATCCCCACCGGGGACCCCTCCCAGTCTTGAAGCGCTTCAACACTGCAAGGAGCCGCACCTGTGAGCAGTGCCGACGACCAGAGCCAGCAGGCCACCAGCACCGCCAGCACCGAGCTGCGCGCCGACATCCGCCGCCTCGGCGACCTGCTCGGCGAGACCCTCGTACGCCAGGAGGGCCCCGAGCTCCTCGAACTGGTCGAAAAGGTCCGCCGCCTGACGCGCGAGGACGGCGAGGCAGCAGCCAACCTCCTCGGCGGTACGGAACTGGAGACCGCGGCCAAGCTGGTCCGCGCCTTCTCCACGTACTTCCACCTGGCCAACGTGACCGAGCAGGTCCACCGCGGCCGCGAGCTGCGCACCAGGCGCGCCGCCGAGGGCGGCCTGCTCGCGCGCACCGCGGACCGTCTCAAGGACGCCGACCCGGAGCACCTGCGCCAGACCGTGCAGAACCTCAACGTGCGCCCCGTCTTCACCGCGCACCCCACCGAGGCGGCCCGCCGCTCCGTGCTCAACAAGCTCCGCCGCGTCGCCGAGCTCCTGGAGACGCCGGTCATCGAGTCCGACCGGCGCCGCCACGACATCCGCCTGGCCGAGAACATCGACCTGGTGTGGCAGACCGACGAGCTCCGCGTGGTGCGCCCCGAGCCCGCCGACGAGGCCCGCAACGCCATCTACTACCTCGACGAGCTGCACGCGGGCGCCGTCGGCGACGTCCTGGAGGACCTCACCGCGGAGCTGGAGCGCGTCGGCGTCGAGCTGCCCGAGGGCACCCGCCCGCTCAGCTTCGGCACCTGGATCGGCGGCGACCGCGACGGCAACCCCAACGTGACCCCGCAGGTCACCTGGGACGTCCTGATCCTCCAGCACGAGCACGGCATCAACGACGCGCTCGACATGATCGACGAGCTGCGCGGCTTCCTCTCCAACTCCATCCGCTACACCGGAGCCACCGAGGAGCTGAAGGCCTCCCTCCAGTGCGACCTGGAGCGGCTGCCCGAGATCAGCCCCCGCTACAAGCGCCTCAACTCCGAGGAGCCCTACCGCCTCAAGGCCACCTGCATCCGGCAGAAGCTGGAGAACACCAAGGAGCGCCTGGCCAAGGGAGTCCCGCACGAGGAAGGCCGCGACTACCTCGGCACCGCCGAGCTCCTGCACGACCTCACGCTCATCCAGACCTCGCTGCGCGAGCACAAGGGCGCCCTCTTCGCCGACGGCCGGATGAACCGCACCATCCGCACGCTGGCGGCCTTCGGTCTGCAGCTGGCCACGATGGACGTACGCGAGCACGCCGACGCCCACCACCACGCGCTCGGCCAGCTCTTCGACCGGCTCGGCGAGGAGTCCTGGCGGTACGCGGACATGCCCCGCGACTACCGCCAGAAGCTGCTCGCCAAGGAGCTCAGGTCCCGGCGCCCGCTCGGCCCGTCCCCGGCGCCGGTCGACGCCGCGGGCGAGAAGACCCTCGGCGTCTTCCTCACCGTGAAGAAGGCCCTTCAGGTCTTCGGGCCCGAGGTCATCGAGTCGTACATCATCTCGATGTGCCAGGGCGCGGACGACGTGTTCGCCGCGGCGGTCCTCGCGCGCGAGGCGGGCCTCATCGACCTGCACGCGGGCTGGGCGAAGATCGGCATCGTGCCGCTCCTGGAGACCACCGACGAGCTGCGCGCCGCCGACGTCATCCTCGACGAGATGCTCGCCGACCCGTCGTACCGCCGTCTCGTGGCCCTGCGCGGCGACGTGCAGGAGGTCATGCTCGGCTACTCGGACTCCTCCAAGTTCGGCGGCATCACCACCTCCCAGTGGGAGATCCACCGCGCCCAGCGCAGGCTCCGTGACGTCGCGCACCGCTACGGCGTGCGCCTGCGCCTCTTCCACGGCCGCGGCGGCACCGTCGGCCGCGGCGGCGGCCCCTCGCACGACGCGATCCTCGCGCAGCCGTGGGGCACGCTGGAGGGCGAGATCAAGGTGACCGAGCAGGGCGAGGTCATCTCCGACAAGTACCTCGTGCCTTCGCTGGCCCGCGAGAACCTGGAACTGACCGTCGCGGCGACGCTGCAGGCCTCCGCCCTGCACACCGCCCCGCGCCAGTCCGACGAGGCGCTCGCCCGCTGGGACGCCGCGATGGACGTCGTCTCCGACGCCGCGCACTCCGCGTACCGCAAGCTGGTCGAGGACCCGGACCTGCCGACGTACTTCCTCGCGTCGACGCCGGTCGACCAGCTCGCCGACCTGCACCTCGGCTCCCGGCCCTCCCGCCGCCCCGGCTCGGGCGTCTCGCTGGACGGCCTGCGCGCCATCCCGTGGGTGTTCGGCTGGACCCAGTCGCGGCAGATCGTGCCGGGCTGGTTCGGCGTGGGTTCCGGTCTCAAGGCGCTGCGCGAGGCGGGCCTGGACACCGTCCTCGACGAGATGCACGAGCACTGGCACTTCTTCCAGAACTTCGTCTCCAACGTCGAGATGACGCTCGCGAAGACGGACCTGCGGATCGCCAGGCACTACGTGGACACCCTGGTGCCGGACGAGCTCAAGCACGTCTTCACCATGATCGAGGAAGAGCACGAGCTGACCGTCCGCGAGGTCCTGCGCATCACCGGCGGGGAAGAGCTCCTCGGCTCTTCTCCGGCCCTGCAGCAGACCTTCGCGATCCGCGACGCCTACCTGGACCCGATCTCGTACCTCCAGGTCGCCCTCCTCAAGCGCCAGCGCGACGAGGCGGCCGCGGGCACCGAGCCCGACCCGCTGCTCGGGCGGGCCCTGCTGCTCACCGTCAACGGTGTCGCGGCGGGACTGCGCAACACCGGCTGACCCGGCAGGCACTCCGCGAAGGGCCCCGCACCGCTCCGGCGGCGCGGGGCCCTTCGCCGTCCGGTCCCGCCTCGCGTCCCGCCTCCGGTCCCGCCTCGGGTTCAGCCTCTGATCAGGTGAAACGGCGGTCGTACGGAGTGGTCATACGGTATTTCGCGCCACCTCGGGGAGCACAGTGAACGGGTCCTGAAGTTCCCCACGCCGCTCGGGAGCACCGTGACCCCCGTCACCCCCGTTCATGAACGGCACCGCCGTCACCTCGCCCCGGCGCTCGCCGTCCTGTTCGCGCTCCTCGCGGCGCTCACCCTCGTCCCGTACGGCACCGCCCACGCCGACGCCCGCATGGCCGTCCGCCTGGACCCGGCGACCTCGCCCGTCCCCTCCGGCGACCACGTCACGTACAACGCGAACATCCAGTGCTCGATCCCCGGCGACTGCCGGTCGGTGACCGTCACCTTCACACCGCCGCCGGGTGCCTCCGGGCCCGGCCAGGTCTCCCGGCCCTACCCGCCCGGCGTCACGGCCGTCACGCCGAACGCCGACGGCACCGTGACCGTCACCTACGACGAGATCCCCAGCGGCCAGAGCTCCCAGCTCACCGTCAGCTGGCCCACCACGGACTACTGGACGGCCCCGGGCGGACAGACCGCCTCGATGTCCGCCACCGCGGCCAACGGCGACGGCACGCCGAGCACCGACACGGCCTCGGTCGACGTCACCGCCGAACCCAACCCGGCGATCACCAAGGAGGGCCCGAAGGCGGCCCGCCCCGGCGACACCGTCACCTACAAGGTCACGGCCACCAACGACCCGCGCAACGCCAACCGGCCGCGCGGCAACCTCGCCCTGGAGAACACGGTCCTGACCGATGTGCTCCCCAAGGGCGTGGACCTCGTCGACGCCACCCCCGCCGGGTACACGTACGACCCCGCGACCCGCACCATCAGCTGGCCCGTGGACACCGAACCCGGCCGCCCCGGCGACCAGCTGGCGCAGGTCAAGGAGTATCCGTACGGCGTCGTCCACGAGATCCGGGTCAAGGTGCGCGACGACGTCGCCGACGACACCGTGCTCACCGACACCGCCACCATCACGGGCGACCCGTACGGCCCCGGCACCGGCAAGATCTCCAAGTCCGCCACCGCCGACACCACCGTCGGCACCGGCTCGGGCACGGTCACCGGCACCCTCGACAAGTCCGTCGACACCCCGCTCGCGGGCAACGGCCAGCGTCTGTCGTACGTCCTGCGCTTCAGCAACACCGGCACCGTCCCCGCCGACGTCCGCCTCACCGACGCCCTGCCCAAGGGCTTCGACGCCACCACCCTGCGCGTGTCCACCCCCGCGGGCGGCACCTACAGCGGCACCTGGACCGCCGTGGTGACCCGGCGCGACGGCAGCACCGACACGCTCACGCCCAGCGGGCAGCAGGTCGACCTCGGCGACGATCCCGTCTCCGTGCGCATCGACGTGCCCGGCCTCGCCGCGGGAGCCGGACTCGTCGCCCAGTTCGTGGGCCGCGCCGACGCCACCGAGGTGCCCGGCGGCAGCGGCGACGTACGCAACTGCGCGCAGCTCGAACTCACCGGCAGCGGTGGCGGCACCGCGGCGGAGGAGGACTGCGCCACCTTCCGCATCGAGCCCGAGGTCGCCCAGCCCGAACTCAGCAAGTCCACCGACCCGGCGCCCGTCGGGCCCGGCGGGACCCACACCTGGCGCGTGACGATCCGCAACGACCGCTACCGCACGGACTCCTCGCCGCTGCGTCCCCGCTTCGTCGACCTGGTGCCCCGCCAGCTCGCGTACGAGCCCGGGTCCTGGGCCCTCGCGGACGGCCAGCCCGCGTACTGCCCCGCCGCGGACCGCTACACCGAGAAGGTCACCGCGGGACCCGACGGCCGCACCCGCGTCGAGCTCACCGCCGACCGCGGCGCGGAGATCCCGGCGAACGACTCCACGTGCGTGTACGAGTTCCGCACCACGGTGCGGCCCGGCGTGGCCAGCGGCACCTACAGCGGAACGCCGGCCGACGCCGACTACCGCGGCAACCGCGGCGGGCTCTACGACGCGCAGCGCCCCGTCAACACCCGCGAGACCGACACCCACGACATCAACGGGAACGGCGACTCCACCGAGAAGGTCGCCGAGGCCACCGACGACTTCGCCATCGCCCAGTCCGCGTCGCTCTTCGTCACCAAGGAGGTCAAGGGCGACAAGGACAGCGCGTTCCAGGGCTCGGCCGAAGTGCCGGGCAAGGAGGACGAGGTCGGCCGGTCCACGGCGGGCGGCACCGTCGAGTACCGCACCGTGCTCGGCAACATGGGCAACACCGACCTCACCCATGTCGTCGCGTACGACCTGCTGCCCGCGCCCGGCACGACCGGCACGACCAGTGGGCGCTACGGCGACGACGTGACCAGCGAGTGGCGGCCCGTCCTCACGGGTCCCATCGACGCGGGTTCCGCGCCGGTGACGATCACGTACTCGGTGCAGGCCGACCCGTGCAGGCCCGAGATGGACAACACCCCCGACAACAGCGCGCCGTTCCAGTGCGGCGGCAAGCCCGACCCGACCTTCGTGTCCGCCTCGGCCGTGACCGACTGGAGCAAGGTCCGGTCCGTCCGCTTCGACTTCGACGGGCATGTGTTCGGTGCGGGGGAGCGGTACACCTTGCGGTGGCGCATGACGGTGCCCGAGCGGGCCTCGGACGGCACGCCGTTCGGTGGCGGGGAGCGTACCTGGAACAAGATCGCCATTGCGGGTGACCGGCGGGAGCCGGACGGGACGATTCGGGCGCTGCTTGCGACGGAGGCGCCGTGGGTGGTGGCGGAGGTGGGTGTGTCGTCGATTCCCCCGACGGACCCTCCGACGGACCCCCCGACCGACCCGCCCACGGATCCCCCGACGGAGCCGCCCACCGAGCCGCCGACCGAGCCCCCGACGACTCCTCCCACGACTCCGCCCACCGTGCCGCCGACGGTTCCTCCGACCGTGCCGCCCACGGAGCCGCCGACGCTTCCGGAGACCGGGTCCTCGCTCATTCCGCTTGCGGCGGGGCTCGCTACGGCGCTGACCGCCGCGGGTGGGGTGTTCTTCGCCGCTACGCGGCGGAGGGGGCGGCACTCCTAGTCGCCCGGGTGCGGGCGGGCTGTGGCTGGTCGCGCAGTTCCCCGCGCCCCTAAAACATCCCCCGCACCTCATCAGGCACGCCCCACCCGTAACCCGTACTCAGAACGCCAGCGTCGCGAAAGATGCCGTCAGTAGGGCCGTGCCCGAGAGGGCCAGGGTCCAGGCCGTGCGGCGGAGGCGGAGGCCGCCTGCTACCACCACTGAGGAGAGGAGGAGCGCACCCCCGAAGGGGAGCCAGGCGTGGAGGAAGCCCGGGCCGCCCGTGCGGACCGCGTCGTGCGTGCCCGGCTTGAGGGCGACCGGGATGCGTTCGCCCTTCTTCTCCGCGATGGAGCGCTCGATCACGACCCGTCGGCGAGGGCCCGTGCCGTGGGACGAGGAGGCGTACCAGCCGACGCACGCGTCGGAGTCGCAGCGGGTCACCGTCATCACGCCGCGCTCACGGCCCTCCGTCAGCATCACGTGCTGCGCGGTGCCCCAGGACGCCCACACGCCCGCGACGAGCAGCAGCGCGGCGAGCGCGCCCATTGCCGTGCGGCGGCCGAGGAGCAGCAGATTCATGGCCGGGATCCTTGGCCACTTGACTCCGCTCAGTCAACAGTGGGCAGAACGGACCCCGGGCGGGATCCCGGGGCGAACCTCAGGAGTTGTACGTGCTCTGCGCGCGCTCCAGACCCTCCGTGACCAGCGCCTCGACCGCGTCGGCTGCCCGGTCCACGAAATAGTCGAGCTCCTTGCGCTCCGTCGAGGAGAAGTCCTTCAGGACGAAGTCCGCGACCTGCATACGGCCCGGCGGGCGGCCGATCCCGAAGCGCACCCGGTGGTAGTCCGGGCCCATCGCCTTCGTCATCGACTTCAGACCGTTGTGGCCGTTGTCGCCGCCGCCCAGCTTCAGCCGCAGCGTGCCGTGGTCGATGTCCAGCTCGTCGTGGACCGCGACGATGTTCGCCGTCGGGACCTTGTAGAAGTCGCGGAGCGCCGTGACCGGACCGCCCGAGACGTTCATGTACGACATGGGCTTGACCAGGATGACGCGGCGGCTCGCCGGGCCGGGCGCCCCGATGCGGCCCTCGACCACCTGTGCCTGCGCCTTGCCCGCCCGCTTGAACTTGCCGCCCATGCGCTGCGCGAGCAGGTCGGCCACCATGAAGCCCACGTTGTGCCGGTTCATGGCGTAGTCGGGGCCCGGATTGCCGAGGCCCGCGATCAGCCAGGGGGCGCTGGCGTCGGTCGTCACGTGCATGTCTCCTTCATACGCGCATTACTGGCTCATGGGCTCATACGCGGCAGCCGCCGCCCCCAGTGGGAGCGGCGGCTGCCGTGTGTACGTGCGTCGCCGGGCTCAGGCCTCGGCGGCGTCGCCCGCGGCGTCCTCGGCCGGGGCCTCCTCGGCCTGCGCGGCCAGGACCTGGAGGACGACGGCGTCCTCCTCGACGGCCAGCGTGGTGCCCGCGGGGAGCGGGATGTCCTTGGCGAGGACGGAGGAACCGGCGTCCAGGCCCGCGACGGAGACGGTGACCGACTCCGGGATGTGGGTGGCCTCGGCCTCGACCGGGAGGGTGTTCAGGACGTGCTCGAGCAGGTTGTTGCCCGGCGCCAGGTCGCCCTCGGTGTGGACGGGGATCTCGACGGTGACCTTCTCGCCGCGCTTCACGATGAGCAGGTCGACGTGCTCGAGGATGCCGATGCGGAGGGCGTCGCGCTGGACGGCCTTCGGGATGACGAGCTCGCTCTTGCCTTCGATGTCCAGGTTGATCAGGACGTTCGAGGACTTCAGCGCCATGAGGGTGTCGTGGTGCGGAAGGGCGATGTGGATCGGGTCCGAACCGTGGCCGTAGACAACGGCGGGCAGCTTGTCGGCGCGACGCAGACGGCGGGCGGCGCCCTTGCCGAACTCGGTACGGGTCTCGGCGGTGATCTTCACCTCGGACATGTGCACTCCTCGTATATGCAGTGACGGAAAAGAGATCGGTCACCCGGCCACGAACGGCCTGCTACGAAGAGCGCGTCGATAACGGACAGCCACACAAAAGTGCGGCCTCCCTCGCCGAGCAACTTCAGCAGTCTACTCGGCGCGGGAGGCCGCACCAAAAGGATCTTCTAAGACCCCGGACGATCGGACGAGGCAGTGCCTACTGCTCGTCGAAGAGGCTCGTCACCGAGCCGTCCTCGAAGACCTCACGGACCGCGTTCGCGATCGTCGGCGCGATCGAGAGCACCGTGATCTTGTCGAGCTCCAGCTCGTGCGGCGTCGGCAGCGTGTCCGTGAAGACGAACTCGCTCACCTTGGAGTTCTTCAGACGGTCCGCGGCCGGGCCGGACAGCACACCGTGCGTGGCCGTCACGATGACGTCCTCCGCGCCGTGCGCGAACAGGGCGTCGGCGGCGGCGCAGATCGTGCCACCCGTGTCGATCATGTCGTCGACCAGGACGCAGACGCGGCCCTTCACCTCACCGACGACCTCGTGCACGGTGACCTGGTTGGCGACGTCCTTGTCGCGGCGCTTGTGGACGATCGCCAGCGGAGCGCCGAGGCGGTCGCACCAGCGGTCGGCGACGCGCACGCGCCCGGCGTCGGGGGAGACCACGGTCAGCTTCGAGCGGTCGACCTTCGCGCCCACGTAGTCCGCGAGGATCGGCAGCGCGAACAGGTGGTCGACGGGGCCGTCGAAGAAGCCCTGGATCTGGTCGGTGTGCAGGTCGACCGTGAGGATGCGGTCGGCACCCGCGGTCTTCATCAGGTCGGCGATCAGGCGCGCCGAGATCGGTTCACGTCCGCGGTGCTTCTTGTCCTGCCGCGCGTAACCGTAGAACGGCACGATGACGGTGATGGAGCGGGCCGACGCGCGCTTCAGCGCGTCGATCATGATCAGCTGCTCCATGATCCACTTGTTGATCGGAGCGGTGTGGCTCTGGATCAGGAAGCAGTCGGCGCCGCGCGCCGACTCCTGGTAGCGGACGTAGATCTCGCCGTTGGCGAAATCGAAGGCCTTCGTCGGCACGATGCCGACACCCAGCTTGTGTGCGACCTCCTCGGCCAACTCGGGGTGGGCGCGGCCGGAGAAGAGCATCAACTTCTTCTCGCCGGTCGTCTTGATCCCGGTCACAGCACTGTCTCCTCAGAGAGTTCGTCCCGCTGCCGTACTCACGCGTCCCGGTGCGTCGAGTCGGCCGATTGTGTGCACCTATCACGGTACGCCGTGTCAGGCGCACCTGTTTCCGGTCAGCTTGCGCTGTCCGGCTCCCGGGACGCCGCCTCCGCCGCCTTCGCGGCCGCGCTCCCCGGACGCTTGCGGGCCACCCAGCCCTCGATATTCCTTTGCTGGCCCCGCGCGACGGCCAGCGAACCCGCCGGTACGTCCTTCGTGATCACGGACCCGGCGGCGGTGTAGGCACCGTCCCCGACCGTGACAGGAGCCACAAACATGTTGTCCGAACCCGTGCGGCAGTGGGACCCCACCGTCGTGTGGTGCTTGGACTGGCCGTCGTAGTTCACGAAGACGCTCGCGGCACCGATGTTGGAGTGCTCGCCGATCGTCGCGTCGCCCACGTACGACAGGTGCGGCACCTTCGAGCCGTCGCCGATCGTCGCGTTCTTCATCTCCACATAGGTACCCGCCTTGGACTTCACTCCAAGCCGGGTGCCGGGCCGCAGATACGCGAACGGGCCGACGATGGCCTGATCCCCGATCTCCGCGCTGTCCGCGACGCTGTTGTCCACGCGCGCACCGGCGCCCACCGAGGTGTCCTTCAGCCGCGTGTTCGGGCCGACCTCGGCACCCTTGCCGAGGTGCGTGGCGCCGTGCAGCTGGGTGCCCGGGTGGACGATCGCGTCGCGCTCGAACGTCACCGTCGCGTCCACCCACGTCGATGCGGGGTCCACGACCGTCACACCGGCGAGCATCGCGCCGGTCAGCAGCCGGTCGTTCAACGTGCGGCGGGCCTGGGCCAGTTGGACGCGGTTGTTGATGCCCGCGATCTCCTCGTGGTCGTCCGCCACGGCGGCGCCGACGCGGTGCCCGGCCTCGCGCAGGATCCCCAGGACGTCGGTCAGGTACTCCTCGCCCTGGCTGTTGTCCGTGCGGACCTTGCCGAGGGCCTCCGAGAGGAGCCGGCCGTCGAAGGCGAAGACCCCGGAGTTGATCTCACGGATCTCGTGCTGCGACTCGGTCGCGTCCTTGTGCTCGACGATCGCGGTGACGGAGCCGTCGGTGATGTCGCGCACGATGCGGCCGTAGCCGGTCGCGTCCGGCACCTCGGCGGTCAGCACGGTCACGGCGTTGCCGTCGCCGCTGTGCACGGCGGCGAGCTTCTGCAGCGTCGCGCCGGTCAGCAGGGGGGTGTCGCCGCAGACCACCACGACGGTGCCGTCGACCGGGCCGCCGAGCTCCTCGAGCCCGATGCGGACGGCGTGCCCCGTGCCGTTCTGCTCGGCCTGGTAGGCGGTGCGGACCTGCGGGGCGATGGCCCCCAGGTGCTCGCGGACCTGGTCGCTCTGGAAACCGACGACGGTGACGAGCTGCTCGGGCGAGAGCGCGGAGGCGGCGTGGAGCACGTGCCCGATGAGGGAACGTCCACAGATGTCGTGCAGGACCTTGGGCCGGTCCGACTTCATACGGGTGCCCTCACCCGCTGCGAGGACGACGACGGCTGCCGGGCAGGTTGCGCTCACGGGGATGCCCTTCGGCTTCGGATGGGTTGGGGTTCCTCTGTGGGAGGACATCCGCAGGATACCGGGGCGTAGTGGCGTGGAAATGAGGGCGGGTCCCGACCTCGGCGGTCAGGACCCGGAGAAAAAGCGCAGCTCCCCCATCAGGATTCGAACCTGAACAGACGGTACCAAAAACCGCAGTGCTGCCTGATTACACCATGGGGGATCAATCTCGAACGAACCGGACATTCCGCCAGGTTGCCGAGTCGGCACGCAACACTATGCCGTACCGAGCCCCTCCGACGCGACGGTGGAGATCGGCATCCGGTCGCGGAATGCGGACGTCCGCTCCTAAACCATGAGGGGTTCAGCAGTTCGAGGGATAACGGCAGGTTTCGCTTCCGGTCGAACGGGGCGTGTGCTGGATCACCGAGCCGGAAACTCACCGGAAAACCGGGGCGGAACGCCCGTACGCTGGAAGACATGACCACGACGGGGGACGACCGCACCACGGCCATGACCGGGCCGTGGTGGTGGGAACGGTGGCGCGGTGCCGCGCTGGACGTGGGGCTCGCCCTGCTCTCCGCGGCGGAGTGCGGGGCGGAGGGGGTGGCCTTCGCGCGGGACGCGGGGCTGCCCGTGCCGGTGGGGGTCGGCTTCGGTGTGCTCGCGGGTGCCTCGCTGCTGATCCGGCGGCGCTGGCCGATCGCCGTCGTCCTGATATCGATCGCGATCACGCCCGCCCAGATGGGCGTCCTGCTGACCGTCGTGGGCCTGTACACCCTGGCCGCGTCGGAGCTGCCGCGCCGCATCATCGGCGCCCTGGCCGGAATGTCGATGGCGGGCACCCTGGTCGTCGCGCTGGTGCGCGCCAACCAGGACATGGCGGAGGGCAGCCCGTCGATCGGCAGTGAGTTCATCCCCTTCTTCGCGGTGACCGCCGCGGTCGGGGTGACCGCGCCCCCGGTGCTCCTCGGGTTGTACGTGGGAGCGCGCCGTCGCCTCGTGGAAGGCATGCGCGAGCGCGCGGACAGCCTGGAGCGCGAGCTGCAGCTCCTCGCGGAGCGCGCCGAGGAGCGCGCGGAGTGGGCGCGGAACGAGGAGCGGACGCGGATCGCCCGCGAGATGCACGACGTGGTGGCGCACCGGGTGAGCCTGATGGTGGTGCACGCGGCGGCGCTGCAGGCGGTGGCGCGGAAGGACCCGGAGAAAGCGGTCAGGAACGCCGCGCTGGTCGGCGACATGGGGCGCCAGGCGCTGACCGAGCTGCGCGAGATGCTCGGGGTGCTGCGGACCGTCGACGGCACGAAGGCGAAGACCGAGACGTCCGCCGAGCCGCTGCCGCTGGCCGCGGTGGGCTTCGCGGCCGCCGCGGCGGCGTCGCGCGCGGTGGACGAGGACGGCCCGAGCCTCGCGGAGCTCGACGAGCTGGTGGGGCAGTCGCGGGCGGCGGGGATGGCGGTGGACCTGTCGGTGGAGGGCGACCCGCGCGACTATGCCGCCGAGGTGGAACAGACGGCGTACCGGGTGGTGCAGGAGGCGTTGACCAACGTCCACAAGCACGCGGCGGGCGCCAAGACGTATGTGCGGCTCGCGCACCGCCATGCGGAGATCGCGATGCAGGTGGAGAACGAACCCCCGCCGGAGGCCGACGCCTCGGCCGACGCCCGCCTCCCGAGCGGCGGCAACGGCCTGGTGGGCATGAAGGAGCGCGTCACGGGCCTGGGCGGAGTGTTCGTGTCGGGCCCGACGGACGGCGGCGGCTTCCGGGTGTCGGCGGTGCTGCCCGCGGGGGCCGTGGCGGCGGGGTAGTCGGTCCGGTGTCCCCGAGCCGTCTCCCTGAGCTATAGCCCCGAGCTGTCTCCTGAGCTATATCCCCGAGCTCGCCGACAGGCGGGTGGGCTGGGCGCCGGTGACGAGGGTGGCCAGGGCCTGGTCGATGTGGGCGCCGAGGAACCAGTCGCCGCTGTGGTCGAGGCTGTAGACGCGGCCCTCGGTGTCGATGGCGAGTAGCGCCTGGGTGTCCGGCTCCTCGCCGATGGGGCAGACCTCGGTGTCCAGGGCGCGGCCCAGGTCGCCGAGCGTACGGGCGAGGTGGAGGCCGTACATCGGGTCGAGGTGCACGGTCGCGGGCGCTATCTGGCGGCCGGGGCCCTGCGGGGTGATGTGCAGGCCGCCGAATTCGGCCCAGGCCTCGACGGCCGCGGGAAAGACGGTGTGCCGGTGTCCGGCCGGTGAGGTGTGGCGGCGCAGTGCGTCGGCCCAGATCTCGGCCTGCTTTATGTCCCAGTGGCCGGGACGCCAGCCCGCTGCGCGGAGGGCGGCGTCGACGGGGACGGGGAAGCGGGTGCTGCCGCCGGTGCCGGGTGCGGCGGCCGTGGCGGGGTGGTCCGGGTGCATCGGGTGGTGGCCCTCGTTCGGTGGTGGGGGCGGGCGGCAGGCGGGGGTCCAAGGACAGGCGCTCAGGCCTCGGTGGCCGTGGGGTCGACGACACGGACGCCGAAGTGGGCCGTGAGGGCCGTACAGGAGCGGCAGGGCTGCGCGAAGTGGCCGTGCAGGGGGTCGCCGTCCTCACGGATGCGGCGGGTGGTGAGTTTGGCGTGTTTGAGTGCCTTGCGGGCCTCGCCGTTGGTCATGGGTTTGCGCGAGGCACGCTTGGAGCGGCTCGCGTCGGCCGCCGTGAGGTGGCGGGAGACGAGGATGGCCTCGGCGCAGCGGCCGGTGAAGCGCTCGCGCTGCCCGCTGGTGAGGGCGTCCAGGAAGTCCTGCACGAGCGGGTGGAGCGTGGGGGGCTCCTCGCCGCGGCCCGCGGTGCACGTGAGGGTGGTCTGGCCGCGCACGGAGAGGGCGGCGGCGACGGTGGGCAGGATGCCGTCGCGGCGTTGACGCAGGACGGGTGCGTGGGCGGCGGTGGCGCTCCAGCCGACGCGTGGGTCCCCGGCGGCCTGTGCGGCGGTCGGGACCGTGCCCTGGGCCGCGCCGTCGTCGGTCGTGGCGCCTGCCGTCGTGGACAGCGTGTGGCCGGACATGCCGCTCTGTGCCGTCTGCATCGTTCTCTTCCCTCCCCCTGCTCGCGGTCGTCACCGCGCGTACAACGCCCCCGCGTCGCGGGGACAGCCTGCCAAATGGGGCGGGTGGTGCGGAAGCTGGGGCACTGCGACACGCCTGGCTTTCCGCCGGGTTTCGCCACACGGTGACCATCCGGTGGCTGGTGGTCATGGAACCGGAGGCCCGGTGACCGGTGTCGTCCTTGCGCATAGGCTGTGTCGACATCGCAGGACCAGAAACCGCAGAAACTGAATCAGAACCTTCCACAGTGCCGCAGGGGGCAACCGCCATGACGACAGGTCGGCTGGGGCAGCAGTCCGCGCCGCCGAACGCGGCCTACGCCGGGCAGGTAGTGCACTTCCCGGATCCGGTCCGTGCCGCCCGCCATCCCAGAGGTGTGCGGGTGGACGAGCACGGTTACCCGGATTTCTCGGCGTACGCCCGCGCGGCCGCAGAGATCGCCGAGCCCCCGGAGGGCTTCGGTGTCGACGAACTGCGCCTGACGGACTACGTGTCGGCGAACGCGGCGCTCGCGGCGGCGGGCCACGACCTGTGGGACACGATTCCCGCGGTGGCGACCCCGCACGGCTGGACCTGGCACCACGTGCCGAACAGCCGCCGTCTCGAACTGGTCCCCGTCGAGGTGAAGGCGCTGCTGCGGCACCACGGCGGCATCGCGACGACGACGGTGGACCAGAACAAGAGGGGGACGCGTCCGCTGCAGGAGACGCGTCCGGCCCACTTCGACCTGCCGAAGGCCTCGGTCGCGGTGACGGAGCAGCAGGTGCAGGGCGTCGAGGAGGACCTCGGCTACCGGCTGCCGGGCGCCTACCGCTCGTTCCTGAAGGCCGCGGGCGGCTGTGCGCCGGTCGGCGCCGCGCTCGACGCCGAGCTGGGGCTCCTTGTCGACCAGCCGTTCTTCACGGTGCGGGACGAGGCAGCGGTCAACGACCTGGTGTACGTGAACAAGTGCCTGCGCGACCATCTCACCAAGGACTATCTGTGCGTCGGTTTCGTGCAGGGCGGTCTGCTCGCGGTGAAGGTCAAGGGCGACCGCATCGGCTCGGTGTGGTTCTGTGCGTACGACGACGCGCGTGACGTCTCGGAAGCGGCCGGGTGGCCCCCGGCCGAGCGGGTGCGGCAGCTGCTGCTGCCGTGCGGCGACGACTTCGACGCGTTCCTGTCCCGGCTCGCGGGCAATCCGCCGGAGCTGGAGACCGTGGCGAACCTGATGGTGGACGGCGGCTTCGCGCAGGCCGTCCCCGTGTCCTCGGGTGGGGAGTGACGTAACGATGGTGACCTTCGCGCAGGCGCAGGAGCGCGCCGAGGAATGGATCAACGGCGATGTGCCCGGCTACCAGCACCGTGAGGTGCGGGTCCGGGAGTTCGAACTCGGATTCGTGGTGTGGGCCGAGGACCGGGAGAACGGTCCGGTGTCCGACGGCGGCGGGCAGCGGCTCGTGATCGCCCGGGACAGCGGCGAGGCCACGCTCTGGCCGAGCCTCGCGGTGGGCGAGGTGATCCGGCGGTACGAGGAGGAGTACGGGCTGCCGGACGCGGTGCCGGAGGATGCGCCGCCGACTCCGCCGGAGCGGGTCGACCTCAATCAGACGTCGTTCCTGCTGACTCCTCCGGAGTGGCTCCAGGAGGCGGCGGACAAGCTCGGCATCCCGGACCGGCGTGCGAACGCGGGGAGTTCGGAGCCGGCGGCTCCGGCGGCGCCCGCCGCACCCGTGGCTCCCGCCGCGGCTGCCGCTCCTGAAGCCCCCGCCGCGCCTGCCGCTCCCGGTGGCGGTACGCCGTGGCCCGCGGCCGGTGGTTCCGTCGGGGACGCCGTCCCCGAGCCCGACGACAGCCTGCCCGCGACGTCCGCGGGCGTGCCCGCAGGGGCGACCCCGTGGGCCGGTACGGACACCAACGCCGACGCGGGCGAGGACCATTCGGTGCCGCTGCCCGCGACGGTGTTCGCGCCCCAGCTGACCGGTCTGGACGACGACGAGACCCCGCCCCCGGCCACCGCGCCCGAGGCCAAGACGGCCCTGATGCACGGGGGCAGCCAGCTGCCCGCGACGTCGATCGCGCCCGCGCTGGACAACCGGGCGCCCGGCGGTCCCGCGCCTTCCGCCGGTCCCGCGCCCGCTCCGGCCGCCCCCGCCGGGCCGCCGCCGAACGCGCCGCAGCCGCCCGCCGGTTCGCCGACGCCGACGCCTCCGCCGCCGAGCGTCCCCGACGCCTCCGCGTACGGATATCCGCGGCCGCCCGCCGCTCCGGGGACCGGGGACATCGCGGACGCCGCCACCAGCAAGGCGGGTGCGCCGCCGCCCTCCGGGCCCGGCGCTCCCGGCACGCCCGCCGGTGGTTACGTTCCGACGCAGCTCGTCTCCTCACTGGGCCCGGAAGGACCGCAGCCGCCCGGAGCCCCTGCCGCCCCGGCGCCTCCGGCAGCGCCGACGCCGCCCGGTGCGCCCGGTGCTCCGGGGACGCCTCCAGGTACGCCTCCGGGTACGCCTCCGGGTGGTGTGCACCACGCGGCGACGATGTTTGCCGACCCGAGCCTGGGCGGTGGACTGAAGCCGCCCGGCGCTCCCGGCGCGCCCCAGCCTCCTGGCCCGCCTGGTGCTCCTGGTGCTCCTGGTGCTCCTGGTGCTCCTGGTGCCCCGCAGCCTCCCGGTCCGCCTGGTGCTCCCGGCGCCCCCCAGCCCCCCGGCCCGCCCGGCGCCCCCGGCACACCTCCCGGCGGTGTGCACCACGCGGCGACGATGCTGGCCGACCCGAGCCTGGGCGGTGGACTGAAGCCGCCCGGCGCTCCCGGCGCGCCCCAGCCTCCCGGCCCGCCCGGTGCTCCTGGCGCGCCTGGTGCCCCCCAGCCCCCCGCCCCGCCCGGCGCCCCCGGCACCCCCCAGCCCCCCGGCGGCGGCGTCCACCACGCCGCGACGATGCTGGCCGGACCCGCGGTCGGCGGCCCCGGCGGCCCCGGCATGCCTCCGCCGCCCGCACCGGGCCAGCAGGTCCCCGGCGCCCCCGGCGCCCCCGGAATGCCCGGCACCCCCGGCGGGCAGCCCTACGGCTACCCCCAGCAGCCCACCGGTCAGCCGACCGTCGGCCCCGGCTACCAGGCCGTGCTGCGCTACCGCGCGGCCGACGGTTCCGAGCAGCAGCTCATCCGCCGCTCGGCGCCCGGCACTCCGCACCCGGAGTGGCAGATCCTGCACGAGCTGCGCGGCATGAACGTGCCGCCGCAGCAGGTGCTCGAACTCCACACCGAGCTGGAGTCCTGCGAGCTGCCCGGCGCGTACTGCGCGCGCATGATCAGGGAGACCTGGCCGCAGGCGCGGATCACGTCGATCGCCCCGTACGGCAGGGACCACGCGTCCCGTCGGCAGGGCATGCAGCAGCTCCTCGCGCACCAGGGCGAGCTGCACCAGGTCGCGGACGGCCCCGCAAGGCCCGCGCCGGTGCGTGCCCCGCTGCAGCAGATGCCGCCCGCGCCCGCGATTCCGCCGGAAGGCGTCGCGCAGGAGCTGGCCGGGGCCTTCGGGCCCGGCGTCTTCCGGTTCGACCAGCGGGCCGTGTCGCGCCAGGGCGTGCCGGACATCGTGGCGCACACCCTCGTCGTGGCGGGTCTGCCCGTCGACTTCGGGCCGTTCTTCTGGGCGCAGGCGCAGCCGGGACGTCCGGTGCCGACGCTGGCGGAGCTGGCGCAGGAGCGCGGGGTGCAGCCGGCGTCCGACGCGGGGTCGTACCTGGTCATGGGCAGTGACTTCGGTCGTGCGCTGTGCGTGCAGTACGGCACGGCGAACATAGTGGCGGTGCCGGTGGAGGCCGGTCCCGGCGGTGCGCCCGTGCCGCCGCAGTTCGTGAACACCGGGCTGCCCGAGTTCGCGCGCTGCATGGCGCTGCTCGGCCGGATGTGGCGGCTGCGCTTCGGGCTCAACCAGGAGCAGGCGGGCCGCTGGACCGTCGACTTCCAGAACCAGCTGGCCGCGCTGGACCCGGCGGCGCTCGCGTCGCCGGAGAGCTGGTGGTCGGTGCTGCTCGAGCAGATGTGGGACGGGCTGCTGTAGCCCGCTGCGGTACGTGAGGAGGAGGCGCCCGACCCGGGTACGGGGCGGGCGCCTCCCCCATTTGGGGCGTGCACGGCAGGAATGACGCCCCGATTCCGACTTCTGGCACCAATTGACGCATCCTTGACCGGTGGGGTGGGCGGAGTGTCGCGTTATGAGCGCTTCCGCTTGATCCATCAAGATGTGCGCCAATCGCGCTGTACGCGTGCGGTACGTCGGAGAGGGGATCCAAGGATGAGCAGCAGCGGTGCATCGTCGTCGCCGTACGGCTTCGTCACCGTGCGGGGGCGCGGCTACCGCCCCGAGCAGGTCGAGGCGTACGCCGCCGGTCTTTCCGGGGCGCGGGACGGGGCGTGGGAGCGCGCGGCCCGGCTGACCGTCCTCGCCAAGGACATGGAGGCGGAGGCGGAGCATCTGCGGGACGCGGTGTCGCGGCTCGCCCCCCAGACGTACGAGACGCTCGGCGAGCGGGCCCGGCAGATCCTGACCCTCGCCGAGACGGAGGCCGCCGCCCTGCGGGAGACCGCGGCGGCCGAGGCGCAGGCCCTGACGGGCGAGGCCGAGGCCGGGGCGCGGGAGGTGCGGGAGGCCGCGCGCGACCATGCCGAGCGGGTCGGGGCCGCGGCGGATGAGCGGGCCGGGCAGCGCCTCCACGCGGACCGGGCGACGGCCGACGAGACCAGGATCTCGGCCCGGCAGGACGTGAAGGCGTGGCGCGGCGAGGCGCTGGCGGCGTTGCGCGAGATGCGGCAGCGGTGCGAGGGGCTGCTCGCCGAGCAGGAGAAGGAGCAGGGCGAGCGGTGGGAGGCCGCCGGGCGGGAGGCGGCCGAGCGCGAGGCGGCGTCGGACGCGCGGGACGCGGAGCGGGTGGCCGCGGCGGAGGCGAGGCTCTCCGAGGCGACGCGGGCGTTCGCGGAGGCGGAGGAGTCCGCCAGGCACCGGCAGGAGGACGCGGAGGCGCGGGGCGCGGAGATCGTCGCGGAGGCGGTCCTCAGCGAGGAACGGGTGACCCGCGAGACGGAACGGATCCTGCGCGAGCACGGCGAGCAGTGGGATGAGGTACGGGCGCACATGGACCACGTACGCAGCAGCCTGGCGGCGCTGACGGGGCGGGCTCCGGCGGAGGAGACGCCGTAGGGGACGCCGTAGGCGATCTCCCCCGCTCGCCCGGTGGGCGGGCGGGGGAGTGTGGGGCAGGGACCCGCCGGGCAGGCCCTAGTCCTCCAGTTGGGGCAGGACGCCCTCGGGTCCGCCCTCGTCCACGATCGCGCGGAACGCCGTCATCATCGCGGCGACCCCGCCCGTCGGGACCACGACCAGGTCCTGGCACTGGAAGAACGCGCCGCCCGCGGCCTCGCCCGTCCGCTGCCAGCGGTCCATGACGGCGGCGATCTCGCGGAGCGTCATGAAGGTGGCGCTCCACCGCGTGCCGTCGGGCAGCCGGAGTTCGGCGTCGACGTTCTCGACGTCCTCGGCGCGGTCGTCCGCGCCCAGCATGAACAGCGCCGTGAACCGGTCGTCCTCGACCAGCAGTTGCGGGTCACTTTCCATAGAGCTGCTTCAGCCTCGCAATCACCTTGGACTCGTTGCCCTTGTCGGACTTGCCGACGATCTCGATGCCGCCTTCCACGTTCCGGAAGAACAGGCGTCCGCCGTTCCGGCCGCGGGCGTACGTGATGTCGGTGCCCGTCAGCGCCTTGCTGCCGAGACCCGGATTCATGTTTCCACGGGACAGCTGCTCGAAGAGGCCGTCGAGGTCGCGCTGGACCGTCTGGTTCTTGCCCGCCTGCTGCGCGGCCTTCGACAGCTGGGAGTCCTTGCCGATGGCCGACGTCATGAGCTTGCACGGGGTCGCGTTGTGCACGAGGACGGGGGTGTCGCCCGCGAGCACGTAGTACGTGTGCGTGCCCGCCACGGTGAGGTTGCGGACCTCGGGCGTCGCAGTGGTCCAGGAGGTGACCGCGTCGACCTTGGCGGGCGCGCCCGCGTCGGTCCGCAGCGTCATCCCGGGCGCGAGGTCGGCCGCGTTGGTCCACTGGTCCAGGTCACTGGTCCAGAAGGGGTGCAGGTCGGTCGCGGTGATCGAGGCGGTGCGGTCGCCGCTCTCGCCGTCGGTGGTCACGCCGACCTTGACGAGGTTCTTCTCGCCGCTGCCGACGATGAGGTCGGTGACGGGCTGACCCTCGGTGCGGCCGGTGCCCGGGTCGGTGGCCAGGACCCGGTCGCCCTCGACGACCTGCTCGATGGGGCGGGCGGATCCGTCGGCCATGAGCACCCGGGTGCCGGGCAGGAAGCTGTTGCTCGCGCAGGTGGCGGCGGCGCCCCCGCCCTTGCGGGCCTTGCGGACGTCGTCGGCGGTCAGGGCCTTCGCGCCCACCTTCGCGCCGACCTTGAGCCAGCGCAGGACGGCGAGCGAACCGGCCGCCCGCTCCGAACCGCTGAGCTGCTGCCCGGTGGCGAGGTCCTTGCCGGTCAGCGCCTCCACGATGCCCTTGCCGTCGCCGATGCCCGGCATCAGGTCGAGGAAGAGGGACATGCGGCGCTGCTGGGTGGCCTCGTCCAGGCCGGAGGAGCCGGAGCCCCAGGAGTCGCCGATGCGGGAGAAGTCGAAGTCGATGTCGGGGAGTTCGCTGAGCCGCTCGGCGCCCTTCTTGATGCCGGGGACGTTCTTGTTCGCGGTCTTCATGCCGCGGTTGGCCTGGGCGATGCCGTCGTTCATCTCCTTCATGCCCTTGTTGGCCTTGGAGATCCCCTTGTTGGCCTTGGCGAGGCCCTTGTTGACCTCGTCCACGCCCTCGTTCATCGTCTTGAGGCCGCGGTCCATCTGGGCGAAGCCCTTGTTCATCTGGTCGAACGCCGCGTTGAGCTCCCTGAGCTCCTTGCCCCAGTCCGTGGTGTCCTTGATGGGCTTGACGTCCCTCGACGGCGGGAAGCCGTAGTCGCCGACGACGACGGTGAGGATGCTGAGGGCGTAGAGCGAATCGCTCGTCGTGCCCATCATTTCGTCGGCCTTGGCGACGTTCTTCGCGAGGTTCTTCAGGTGCGGCCCCGCGGCCTTGGCGGTCTTGACCGCCTGGGTCAGGATCTTCTCCTGCTCCTTCGGGTCGGACGTCGACGAGGGGTCCTTGAGCTCGGCGAGCTTCAGCTTGCCCAGCGCGTTCAGCTCCGTGTCGAGCGTCTTGAACCGGGCGCCGTGGTCCTTCATGATCGACTGTGTTCCGTAGAGGAACAGGGCGGTGCCGACGCCCGCGATGAGCGCCTTGCGGCTGAACTCCCGCAGGCAGGACGCCTTTTCGACGAGGCCCAGATCGTCGCAGTGCGCGTAGTGCGAGACCCGCTCGGCGATCTCCAGGAGGCTCGCGGGCTTCTTCTCGGCGGCGGCCGCCGTGCTGCCCGCCGCGACGGCCGACGTGAACGAGAGGGAGAGGGCGGTCACCGTCGTGACCAGCCGGGTGGTGGTTCTGTGGTGCATGCGTTCCTAAGTCATGGGGGCACTACGCCCATGACGATGTGACCCCCCGGAGCTGCCTTTCTGACGGGTACCCGCCAGAAATGGTTACCAGCGAGTACGATAACACCGCGTCATCCTGGAATGTCTGACTTTCCCTCATCAAATCCTCACTTCCCCCGCCGTGCCGCCCCCGCCAGGATCCAGCCCTCCACGGCCTCGTACTGCCTGCGGTGCTCCGCCGCCTCCGTGCGGCCGGTGAAGCGGGTGCCGAGCCAGCCGAGGAGGAAGCCGAGCGGGATCGAGACGATGCCCGTCGTCGTGAACGGGAACCAGTTGAAGTCGTGGTTCGGGAAGGCGGCGCCGGGGCCGCCGGAGACCAGGTTCGTGCCCGTCATCAGGACCAGCGAGCCGAGCGTGCCGCCGAGCAGCGTGCAGAGCAGGCCCGTCCGTGTGTAGCGCCGCCAGAAGAGGCTGTAGACCAGGGCGGGGGTCAGGGCCGACGCGCCCAGGCAGAAGGAGAGGGTGGCCAGGGGCTGGAGGTTGTGGTCCTTGACCAGGACGGCGAGGAGGATCGCGGGAACCCCTATGGCCAGCGCGGAGGCGCGGGCCAGCGTCATCTCGCGGCGGGGCGACGGGGTGCGGCGGCCCTGTGCGAAGACGTCGTGGGCCAGCGAGTTGGCGCAGGCGAGGATCATGCCCGCGACGGAGGCGAGCAGCGTCAGGAACAGCGCCGTGGTGACCGTCGTGAAGATCAGGGTCTCGGCGGTCGAGGTGTCGGCGCCGAACGCCGCGCGGGAGCCGAGGAGGTAGGCGGTGTTGCCCTGCGGGTCGTCCTTCGCGATCGTCACACGGCCGAGCAGCGCGGTCGCGCCGAAGCCGACGACGGTGATGACGAGGACGAACAGGGCGACCGACGAGACCGCCCAGGACATGGAGCGCCGTATGTCGCGGGCGCTGCGGGCCGTGTACATCCGCATGGTGACGTGCGGGAGCGCGGCGCCGCCGAGGACCACGGTCAGCTCCGAACTGATCATGTCCAGACGGGGGTTGGGGCTGTTCGCGAACTGCAGCCCGGAGCGGAGGAAGGCCGGTCCCGCGCCGCTGCGGTTCTCGGCGGCGGCCAGCAGGGCGCCCGGGTTCCAGTCGAAGCGCTGCAGTATCAGGACGGCGACCACCGCGCCGGAGCCGAGCAGCATCACGATCTTCAGGATCTGGATGAGGGCGGTGCCCTTCATGCCGCCGATCGCCGCGTAGCTGATCATCAGGAAGCCGAGCGCGACGATGCAGGCGGTCTTCAGGCCGTCACTGGAGAAGCCGAGGATGAAGGCCAGCAGATCGCCCGCGCCCGCCAGTTGGACCAGCATCAGCGGGAGCAGGGCGGCGATGGTGGCCGTGCACGCGGCGATGCGGACGGCGCGGCCCGGCATGCGGCGCGCCATGACGTCGCCCATGGTGAACCGGCCCGCGTTGCGCAGGGGTTCGGCCAGCAGGAACATCAGGAGCGTCAGGGAGAGCGCCGTGCTCAGGGCGAGGACCACGCCGTCGTACCCGAGCAGGGCGATCACGCCCCCGGTGCCGAGGACGGTGGCCGCCGAGATGTAGTCGCCCGCGATGGCCAGGCCGTTGCGCATCGGGGAGAGCCCGCCGAAGCCGGTGTAGAACTCGTCGAGGTCGTCCCTGTCGGGTCCGGTCATGACGCACAGCAGCAGGGTGAGGGTGACCACGACGGTGAAGGCCACCAGGGACATGGTCTGCGCTTCCTCGGTCATGGGCGGCCCCCGCCGTCCCGCGCGGCGGCCGCCCCGGTCTGCCTGCGCAGCAGTTCGGAGAGCGGGTCGAGGCGGCGCCGGGCCGTGCGCTCGAACAGCACGAGGGCGAGGCAGGTGACGGGGAGCTGGCACAGGCCGAGGAGCAGCCCCGTGGTCAGGCCGCCGGAGACGGTGCCGGTCATGAAGGACGGCGCGAGGGCGGACAGGACGAGGAAGAGCGTGAAGTAGCCGAGCGTGGTGAAGGTGGCGACCCGGCGCTGGATCCGGTAGGCGCCGCGCAGTCTGCGCAGGTCGCTGTGGCGGCCCGGTGCGGGGTGGCGGGGGAGGCGGGGCGCGGGTGGCGGGGGCGCGGGCGGCGGCTGCCAGGGGTAGGTGAGGTGCGGCTGCGGCTGCCAGGAGGGGTGTTGCCGTGGTGACGGGGTCTGCGGCTGCTGCTGTGGGGGGTACGGCTCGTGCGGGACGGGGGCGTCGTACGGAGGGTGGGTCATCCCGGTTCTCCTTGCGCGGCTTCCGGCCCGGTGTGCGGGCCGCAGGGAGCGAGGGGAGCCGAGACGTTACTCGTAAGTAGTGGTGGCGTGCGGGGTTTTCTGTGAACAAGTCAGTCGGTCTGTTGTGTGGGTGACAACTGGTCCTGTTGTGCGGCCAGTTGTTTCTCCTGGAGGACCGGGAAGCGCCGGGGTGCCAGGAAGAGCAGGACGGTGAGGGCGAGGAGAGCGGCGCAGCCCGCGCCTATGTACACCGTGTCGACGGCGGAGTCGACGGCCCGCCGCAGCGGCTCGGGGTCGGCCACGGACCCCGGGTCGTCCAGGATGCGCGCCACCGAGTCGAGGGACCCGGCCCCGTCGAGCCGCGCGCTCAGCACTCCGTTGGCGACCGCGCCGAACAGGGCGGCGCCGAGCGTCTGGCCGATCTGGCGGCAGAACAGGACGGAGCCGGTGGCCGTGCCGCGCTCGGCCCAGCCGACGCTGGACTGGACGCCGACGATCAGTGGCAGCTGGAAGAGGCCGAGGGCCGCGCCGAGCAGCAGCATGAGCAGCGCGGGCTGCCAGGCGGTGCCGGGGTAGGGCAGGAAAGGGAAGGCGAAGAGGATCAGCGCGGCCGCGGAGATGCCGGTGATCGCGGTGTTGCGGAAGCCGATCCTGCGGTACACGTGCTGGCTCAGGGCCGCGGAGACCGGCCAGCTGAGCGTCATCACGGAGAGCACGAACCCGGCCGCGACCGGGGCGAGTCCGAGCACGGACTGGGCGTAGGTGGGCAGGAAGACGGTGGGCGCCACCATCAGGAGGCCGAGCGCGCCCAGGGCGAGGTTCACGGCGGCGATGGTGCGCCGCCGCCAGACCCAGCCCGGGATGATCGGCTCCGCGGCCCTGCGCTCGACGATGACGACGACGCCGATGAGCCCGAGCCCGGCGCCGAACAGCGCGAACGACGGCGCCGACACCCAGTCCCAGGCGACCCCGCCCTGCACGAGCGCGGTCAGGAGGGTGCCGCCGCAGGCGAAGACGGCGAGCGCGCCCGGCCAGTCGATGCGGCCGCGCGGGACGGCCTCGCGCCGCGGTTCGTGGAGGTGGCGCACGATCAGCCAGAGGGCGACCGCCCCGATGGGCAGGTTGATCAGGAAGATCCAGCGCCAGTCCGCGTACGAGGTGATGGCACCGCCGAGCGTGGGCCCCGCGACCGCCGATGTGGCCCACACGGTCGACAACTTGGCCTGGATCTTGGGGCGTTCCTTGAGCGGGTAGAGGTCCGCGGCGAGGGTCTGCACGGTGCCCTGGATGGCACCGCCGCCGAGGCCCTGGACGACGCGGAAGGCGATCAGCGACTCCATGTTCCAGGCGAGGGCGCAGAGCCCGGACCCCAGCAGGAACAGCACACAGCCCGCGATCAGGACGGGCTTGCGGCCGAAGGTGTCGGAGAGCTTGCCGTAGACGGGCAGGGTGACGGTGGCCGCGAGGAGATAGCCGGAGAAGAGCCAGGAGAAGATCGAGAAGCCGCCGAGCGCGCCCACGATCTGCGGGACGGCGGTCGACACGATGGTGGAGTCGACGGCGGCCAGCGCCATGGCGAGCATGAGCGCGGCGACGACCGCGCCCCTGCCGCGTATCGCGTCCTGGGTGCCCACGGAACTTCCTTCCCCCTGCATCCGGTTGCTGCCGGGTCACCTTCTCACCCGGTGGAGGCCGTGGGCAGGGTGGACGGCGGGGTGGAGGCAACCCTGAGTCGGACTCCACCGGCGGGTGGAGATCCCCTAGGGGTACCTCCGTACAACGGACTGGGGAGCGTTCGTCCCACTGGAGGATGAGCCGGGCCGCGGCGGTCCTTAGATTTGCTTTACGAGCCGGGCACGGGGCCGGTTCGTGAAACCCACCCCGCCGGACGGGAGAACCACACCGGCGAGGGTGGGGTTTTCCCCCGGAAAAGACTGCGCTGAGCACCAGCGCGCGGGGGCCAGTCCTGACACCAGACTGAAGCGCGAGAGCGCGCAGCGTATCCACCCGGCTCGCAGCAGGACCGACATAGGAGATTTACCGTGACAACGGCTGTAACCACACCCAGGCACGGGGGCACTGGAGGGCGTACGGCCGTGGCGGCACGAGCGCGCCAGGTCGTGAAGGCGTACGGCTCCGGGGAGACCCGCGTCGTCGCGCTCGACCACATCGACGTGGACATCGCCCGCGGGCAGTTCACCGCGATCATGGGTCCCTCGGGCTCCGGCAAGTCCACCCTGATGCACTGCCTCGCGGGCCTCGACACGGTCAGCAGCGGCCAGATCTACCTGGACGAGACCGAGATCACCGGCCTCAAGGACAAGAAGCTCACACGGCTGCGCCGGGACCGGGTCGGCTTTATCTTCCAGGCGTTCAACCTGCTCCCGACCCTGAACGCGATAGAGAACATCACGCTCCCGATGGACATCGCGGGCCGCAAGCCCGACCGGGCCTGGCTCGACCAGGTGGTGGAGACCGTAGGCCTCGCCGGGCGCCTCAAGCACCGCCCGACCGAGCTCTCCGGCGGCCAGCAGCAGCGCGTCGCCGTGGCCCGTGCGCTCGCGTCCCGCCCCGAGATCATCTTCGGCGACGAGCCGACCGGAAACCTCGACTCCCGGGCCGGAGCAGAGGTGTTGGGCTTCCTGCGCCGCTCGGTGACCGACCTCGGCCAGACCATCGTGATGGTCACGCACGACCCGGTCGCCGCCTCCTACGCGGACCGCGTCCTGTACCTCGCCGACGGCCGGATCGTCGACGAGATGCACCACCCGACCGCCGACCAGGTCCTCGACCGCATGAAGTCGTTCGACGCGCGGGGGCGCACGTCATGACCGTCCTCAAGACCTCGATGCGCAACTTCTTCGCGCACAAGGGCCGCATGGCCCTCTCGGCCGTGGCCGTGATCCTGTCGGTGGCGTTCGTCTGCGGGACGCTCGTCTTCTCCGACACCATGAGCACCACCTTCGACAAGCTCTTCGCGGCGACCTCCGCCGACGTCACCGTCACCCCCAAGTCCGCCGAGGACGCGGGAGACACCCCGCGCAGCGGCAAGCCCGAGTCGATGCCCGCCTCCGTCGTGCAGCAGGCGAAGCAGGCCAAGGGCGTCAAGGCCGCCGAGGGCGCGGTCAGCAGCCAGAGCGTGACCGTCGTCAACGCGAAGAACAAGAACATGGGCCCCAGCAGCGGCGGCCCGACCATCGCGGGCAACTGGACGCACAACGACCTGCGTTCGATGGACATCACCTCCGGCCACGCCCCGCGCGGCCCCACCGAGGTGATGATCGACGCCGACACCGCGGACAAGCACGACCTCAAGCTCGGGGACGAGCTGCGCACCATCGCCGCCACCGGCGACCTCACCGCGAAGATCTCCGGCATCGCCACCTTCAAGGTGACCAACCCCGGCGCCGCGATCTTCTACTTCGACACCGCGACCGCCCAGCGCCAACTGCTCGGCACCACCGGTCGGTTCACGAACGTCAACCTCACCGCTGACACGGGCGTCAGCGACACCCAGCTGAAGAAGAACGTCGCCGGGGTCTTCGACGCCAAGGCGGCCACGTACGACATCAAGACCCAGAAGGAGACCGCGGACGACAACCGCGAGTCCGTCGGCAGCTTCCTCGACGTCATGAAGTACGCGATGCTCGGCTTCGCCGGGATCGCCTTCCTCGTCGGCATCTTCCTGATCATCAACACCTTCTCGATGCTGGTGGCCCAGCGCACCCGCGAGATCGGCCTGATGCGCGCCATCGGCTCCAGCCGCAAGCAGGTCAACCGCTCCGTCCTCGTCGAGGCGCTGCTGCTCGGCGTGTTCGGCTCCATCCTCGGCGTCGGCGCGGGCGTCGGACTCGCCGTCGGCCTGATGAAGCTCATGTCCGGCATGGGCATGGAACTCTCCACCGGCGACCTCACCGTCAACTGGACGACGCCCGTGATCGGCATGGTCCTCGGCATCGTCGTCACCGTCCTCGCCGCCTACCTCCCCGCACGACGGGCCGGCAAGGTCTCGCCGATGGCCGCACTGCGCGACGCGGGCACCCCCGCCGACGGCAGGGCGAGCGCGCTGCGCGCCGTCATCGGACTCGTCCTCACCGGTGCGGGCGGCGCCGCACTGTGGGCCGCCTCGCAGGCCGACAAGGCCAAGGACGGCTCGCTCCTCCTGGGCGGCGGAGTCGTCCTCTCCCTCATCGGCTTCGTCGTCATCGGCCCCGTGCTCGCCTCCGGCGTGGTCCGCGTCATCAGCGCGGTCCTGCTGCGGATGTTCGGCCCGGTCGGGCGGATGGCCGAGCGCAACGCGCTGCGCAACCCGCGCCGCACCGGCGCCACGGGCGCGGCCCTGATGATCGGCCTCGCGCTGGTCGCCTGCCTCTCCGTCGTCGGCTCCTCGATGGTCGCGTCGGCCACCGACGAGCTCGACAAGTCGGTCGGCGCGGACTTCATCGTCCAGCCCACGCAGCCCGGCATCGCCATCACGGAGAAGGCCGCGCAGGCCCTCGGCAAGGCCGACCACATCTCCCACATCACGCGCTACAAGCAGATCAACGCGGACATGACCACGCCCGACGGCAAGACCGTGGACGGCGTCGGCCTGAGCGCCGCCGACCCCACCTACGCCACGGACCTGCGCCGCGAGACCATCGCGGGCAAGCTGTCCGCCGCGTACGGCAAGAACGCCATGTCGGTCGGCGACGAGTTCGCCAAGAAGCACGGCCTGAAGGTCGGCGACGAGCTGAAGGTCGCCTTCGAGCACGGCAGGACCGCGAAGCTGAAGCTGGCCGCGATCACCTCGGACGACACCTCCGTCGACCAGGAGGCGATGTACCTCAACATCACGACGATGGAGAAGTACGTCCCCGCGGACCGCATCCCGCAGAACGACATGATGTTCGCCTCGGCCGACAAGGGCCAGGAGGAGGCCGCGTACGCCTCCCTGAAGCACTCCATGGACAAGTACCCGCAGTACAAGGTGATGGACCAGACGGACTTCAAGCAGACCTTGAAGGATCAGGTCGGCCAGCTCCTGAACATGGTCTACGGCCTGCTCGGCCTCGCGATCATCGTCGCGATCCTGGGCGTCGTGAACACCCTGGCCCTCTCGGTGGTGGAGCGCACCCGCGAGATCGGCCTGATGCGGGCGATCGGCCTCTCGCGCCGCCAGCTGCGCCGCATGATCCGCATGGAGTCGGTGGTCATCGCCCTCTTCGGCGCCCTGCTCGGCCTCGGCCTGGGCATGGGCTGGGGAGCGACCGCCCAGAAGCTCCTGGCGCTTGAGGGCCTGAAGGTCCTTGAGATCCCGTGGCCGACGATCATCGCGGTCTTCATCGGGTCGGCGTTCGTGGGCCTCTTCGCGGCGCTGGTCCCGGCCTTCCGGGCGGGCCGGATGAACGTCCTCAACGCCATCGCCACCGAATAGCCACACCGACGGGGGAACGGGGGAACGGGGGAGCAGGCCCCGGCAGGCACGCACCACGTGCCTGCCGGGGCCCGCCGCTGTCCCGGCGTCAGTCCCTGCGCAGCAGCACGTATCCGAAGGCGGTGTCCTCGGCGACGTAACGGGCGCCGGGGTGCAGGCCGTTGGCGTACGCGACCGGGTCCTTCGTCCAGCCCGACCGGACGTCGAGAGCGAAGTAGTCGGGGACGACCGGGCGGGCCGAGCCCGTCCAGAAGACGCGGGCGCGGGAGGTCAGCCTGGTGATGGGTCCGATGTTCGCCTCGACGGTGGCGTCGTCCGGGATCCGGTCGAGCATCTTCTCCACGGCGACGACCTGCTGGCTCTTGCGGTACGTCGCCGCCTCGGTGAGGGTCCCCAGCGGCAGGGACGGCGTGAGGGCGAGCGCGGCGACGGCGGCGCAGGCGGGCACCCGGTCCGCGTACGTGCGCAGCCACGGCTTCTCGCTGCGGCGGGCGGTGTCGACGGCGTCGACGAGGGCGAGCAGGACGACCGGCATCAGGACGGCGCTGTAGTGCCAGTCCGTGCCCCAGTAGTGGTCGTCGGCGGAGAGGAAGCGCCAGCCGAGGGTGGGCAGCGCGATCAGGAGCAGCGGCGAGCGCAGGGCGAGGAGCCCGGTGGTGGGCAGGAGCAGCCAGACGAGGGTGCGCAGCTTGGTGCCGGTCCCGTCGAAGGCCCCGGCGGTGGGGCCCGCCTCGCCGACCTTGTCCCAGTAGTCGTACGAGCCGACCGAGTTGAAGGCGGGTATGACCATCGTGAGCGTGACGAGGGTGGCGATCGCGCCGAACGCGGCGACGCCGAGCGCGTAGGGCAGCACCTTCGGGTCCGAGCGGCGGCACCGGATCGCCACGACCACGGCGAGGGCCGCGAGGGTCACCCCCAGGTCCTCCTTGACGAGGACGAGCGGCAGCGCCCAGAGCAGCGAGGCCCGCCACCGCTGCCGCAGCAGCGCCTCCAGGGAGAAGGCGATCAGCGGCAGGGCGAAGCAGATCTCGTGGAAGTCGAAGTCGACGGCGCGCTGGATCCCCCACGACAGCCCGTACGCGACACCGACGGCGAGCCCCGACATCCGTCCCAGGAGCCGGGTCGCGGCCCGGGTGACGGGCACCACGGACACGGCGACGAGCAGCGCCTGCGCGATGAGCAGCGTGAGCGGCGAGGGGAAGACCCGGTAGGCGGGCGCGAGGAGGGCGGTGACCGGGCTGAAGTGGTCACCGAGGATGTTGGCGCCGGGCCCCTTGAGGTCGGCCACCGGCGCCTGGAGGTGCGCGTAGGAGCGCACGGCCTGCTCGAAGATCCCGAGGTCCCAGGAGAGGTTGTCCAGCCGCCGGTACCGGCAGACGGACACGACGGCGTACGCGACGAAGAGCGCGGCGGCGAGCAGGTACGGGGCGCGGTCCCAGAGCCGTCTCCACCCGCCGGTGGCGGGTGCGACGGTCCGGTCCCGCGCCGGTATGAGCTCGTCGGCACGCTCCTGGACGGGGAGGTCGGTGTTGGCTCCGGGCATGGGGTGGCTTTCTGATGGGGGCGGGGTGGGGCTCGGTCGCTGAGACGTGCGGGGGACGGGTGGCCGTTCCCGTCGGTGCGGTGCGGGGGAGGCCGAGGTGAATCTCAGCCCCCTGACGCGCTCGCCGTGGGCGGGGTGGGTGTGGTCGGTGTCGCCGACCCGGTGGGCGGCGGTGAGGTCGAGGGCGTCGCCGCCGGGGGCGACGCCGGGAGGGAGGCGGACCTCGTCGGGCTCGGCGGCGCCGCGGGGGCCACCGGGTCACCCCCTCGGCCCAGCTGCAGCGCCGCGAACGCCGCGCCGCCCGAGACCAGGCACACGGCGAGCGCCGCGCCCACCGCGTACGTCCGGCGTCTGCGGCGGGCCCCGCGGGCGGACACCTGGTGGGGCGGGGCCGGCGAGGCGAGCCCGCCGCCCGACGCGGCGGCCCGCTTCAGCGCGACGGCGAGGCCGTCGTCGGCCGGGGCCTTGGGCTCAGTCACGGTGCTCCTCCGGGGTGGGCGCGTCGTCGAGATGCGGCGCGAGCGCCGCCCTGGCACGGGAGAGATGGGACTTCACGGTCCCGGTCGCGATCCCGGTCTCCGCGGCGACCTGCTGCACGGACAGGTCGCACACGTAGTGCAGAACGGCCACCCGGCGCTGCCGCTCGGACAGCTGCCGCAGCGCGGCGACCAGCGCCACGGTCCCCGGTTCCGGCTCGGGCGCGGTGCCTGCCCGCTCCCCGTGGTGGCGCCGCCAGGCGTCCGCGGCCCGCCCGCGCCGCCGCCACCGGCTGACGGCGAGCCGCCAGGCGACGGTCCTGACCCACGCCTCGGGCCCGGCGTCCCGCTCCAGGCGGGCGCGGCGCGCCCAGGCGCGGACGAAGGCCTCCTGGACCACGTCCTGCGCCTCGTGGAGGTCCCCCGTCATCAGATACACCTGTCCGACCAGCGGTCTCACGGAGTGCGCGTAGAACGCCTCGAACTCCTCGTCGGTCAAGTGCTCTCCTGGTGCGTGCGCGCGTGTGCGGCATCTGTGGCGTGCGGTGTGTGTGGTGTTCTCGAAGGCACTACGCCTGGGACGCGCGTCCGGTTTACGCGACGGGGAAAGAATTTTCGGGCGGTGGTTTCCGGACATTGTGCGGCAGGGCGCTCGGGGCCCCCGCGGCCGGGCTCGCCCCGACCGGGCCGCGCGGATCAGCACGGAGTCGTACGCTGGAGACCCCCGGCCCGTGCGACGTGCCGGGCGGTTCGCGTTGCCCACTCACTTCCGGTTAGTTGTCCACTCACTCCGGTTATCTGGACGGAAAGCCTTCAATGAGCCTGCACGGTCTGCTCGACGTTGTCGTCAAGGACTCGGCGCTCGCCGAAGCGGCCAAGGCCGCGACCGACGGCCACCGCATGCACGTCGACCTGGTCGGCCCGCCCGCGGCCCGGCCCTTCGCGGTGGCGGCGCTGGCCCGCGAGTCCGGCCGCACCGTCCTGGCCGTGACGGCCACCGGCCGGGAGGCCGAGGACCTGGCCGCGGCGCTGCGGACGATCCTGCCGCCGGACGGCGTCGCGGAGTACCCGTCGTGGGAGACGCTGCCGCACGAGCGCCTCTCGCCCCGTTCCGACACGGTCGGCCGCCGTCTCGCCGTGCTGCGGCGCCTGGCCCACCCCCGCACGGACGACCCGGAGACCGGCCCGGTCTCGGTGGTCGTCGCGCCGGTCCGCTCCGTCCTCCAGCCGCAGGTCAAGGGCCTCGGCGACCTGGAGCCCGTGGCGCTGCGCACCGGGCAGACCACGGACCTCAACGCGATCGTGGAGGCCCTCGCGGCAGCCGCGTACTCCCGGGTGGAGCTGGTCGAGAGGCGCGGCGAGTTCGCCGTGCGCGGTGGCATCCTCGACGTCTTCCCGCCCACCGAGGAGCACCCGCTGCGCGTGGAGTTCTGGGGCGACGACGTCGAGGAGATCCGGTACTTCAAGGTCGCCGACCAGCGCTCCCTCGAGGTCGCCGAGCACGGTCTGTGGGCGCCGCCCTGCCGTGAGCTGCTGCTCACCGACGAGGTGCGCGAGAAGGCCGCCGCCCTCGCCGAGCAACACCCCGAGCTGGGCGAACTGCTCGGGAAGATCGCCGAGGGCATCGCGGTCGAGGGCATGGAGTCCCTGGCGCCGGTCCTCGTGGACGACATGGAGCTGCTCGTCGACGTGCTGCCCAAGGGCTCCATGGCGGTGGTCTGCGACCCGGAGCGGGTGCGGACGCGCGCGGCCGACCTGGTGGCGACCTCGCAGGAGTTCCTGCAGGCCAGCTGGGCGGCGACGGCGGGTGGCGGCGAGGCACCGATCGACGTGGGCGCGGCCTCCCTGTGGGGCATCGCGGACGTCCGGGACCACGCCCGCGAGCTCGACATGATGTGGTGGTCGGTGAGCCCCTTCGCCGCCGACGAGGAGCTCGACGACAACACGCTCAAGCTCGGCATGCACGCCCCGGAGACGTACCGCGGCGACACCGCGAAGGCCCTCGCGGACACCAAGGGCTGGCTGGCCGACGGCTGGCGCACCGTCTACGTCACCGAGGCCCACGGCCCCGCCGCCCGCACCGTCGAGGTCCTCGGCGGCGAGGGCATCGCGGCCCGCCTCGACGGCGACCTCGGCGAGCTCACGCCCTCGCTGGTGCACGTCTCCTGCGGCTCGATCGACTACGGCTTCGTGGACCCGGCCCTCAAGCTCGCGGTCCTCACCGAGACGGACCTCTCCGGCCAGAAGGCGGCGGGCAAGGACGGCCAGCGGATGCCCGCGCGCCGCCGCAAGACGATCGACCCGCTGACCCTGGAGGTCGGCGACTACATCGTCCACGAGGGGCACGGCGTCGGCCGCTACATCGAGATGGTGCAGCGCACCGTCCAGGGCGCCACCCGCGAGTACCTCGTCGTGGAGTACGCCCCCGCCAAGCGCGGCCAGCCCGGCGACCGCCTCTACATCCCCACGGACCAGCTGGAGCAGATCACCAAGTACGTCGGCGGCGAGGCACCGACCCTCCACCGCCTGGGCGGCGCCGACTGGACGAAGACGAAGGCGCGCGCGAAGAAGGCGGTCAAGGAGATCGCCGCCGACCTCATCAAGCTCTACTCCGCGCGGATGGCGGCGCCCGGCCACGCCTTCGCCCCCGACACCCCCTGGCAGCGCGAGCTGGAGGACGCCTTCCCCTACGCGGAGACGCCCGACCAGCTGACCACGATCGCCGAGGTCAAGGAGGACATGGAGAAGACGGTCCCGATGGACCGCCTGATCTGCGGCGACGTCGGCTACGGCAAGACGGAGATCGCGGTCCGCGCCGCGTTCAAGGCGGTCCAGGACGGCAAGCAGGTAGCGGTCCTGGTCCCCACGACCCTCCTCGTCCAGCAGCACTTCGGCACGTTCTCCGAGCGGTACTCCCAGTTCCCGGTCAGCGTGAAGGCGCTCAGCCGCTTCCAGTCCGACACGGAGTCGAAGGCGACCCTGGAGGGCCTGCGCGAGGGCTCCGTGGACATCGTCATCGGCACGCACCGCCTCTTCTCCTCCGAGACCAAGTTCAAGGACCTGGGCCTGGTCATCGTCGACGAGGAGCAGCGCTTCGGCGTCGAGCACAAGGAGCAGCTGAAGAAGCTCCGCGCCAACGTCGACGTCCTGACGATGTCGGCCACCCCCATTCCCCGTACGCTCGAAATGGCCGTGACCGGCATCCGCGAGATGTCGACGATCACGACGCCCCCCGAGGAGCGCCACCCGGTCCTGACCTTCGTCGGCCCGTACGAGGAGAAGCAGATCGGCGCGGCCGTGCGTCGCGAACTCCTCCGTGAGGGCCAGGTCTTCTACATCCACAACCGCGTGGAGTCGATCGACCGCGCGGCGGCCCGCCTGCGGGACATCGTCCCCGAGGCGCGCATCGCGACGGCCCACGGCCAGATGTCCGAACAGGCCCTGGAACAGGTCGTGGTGGACTTCTGGGAGAAGAAGTTCGACGTCCTGGTCTCGACGACGATCGTCGAATCGGGCATCGACATCTCCAACGCCAACACGCTGATCGTCGAGCGCGGCGACAACTTCGGCCTCTCCCAGCTCCACCAGCTGCGCGGCCGAGTGGGCCGAGGCCGCGAGCGGGGTTACGCGTACTTCCTCTACCCCCCGGAGAAGCCCCTCACGGAAACGGCTCACGAGCGCCTCGCCACGATCGCCCAGCACACGGAGATGGGCGCGGGCATGTACGTGGCGATGAAGGACCTGGAGATCCGCGGCGCCGGAAACCTTCTGGGCGGCGAGCAGTCGGGTCACATCGCGGGCGTCGGCTTCGACCTCTACGTCCGCATGGTCGGCGAGGCCGTGGCCGACTACCGCGCGTCCCTGGAGGGCGGTGACGGGTCTTCGGATGAGCAGCCGCCCCTGGAGGTCAAGATCGAGCTCCCGGTCGACGCCCACGTCCCGCACGACTACGCCCCCGGCGAGCGCCTGCGCCTCCAGGCCTACCGCGCCATCGCCTCCGCCAACACGGAGGAGGACATCAGGTCCGTACGCGAGGAACTCACCGACCGCTACGGCAAGTTGCCGGAGCCGGTGGAGAACCTCCTCCTGGTCGCGGGCCTGCGCATGCTGGCCCGCGCATGCGGCGTCGGCGAGATCGTCCTCCAGGGCAACAACATCCGCTTCGCCCCGGTGGACCTCCGCGAATCCCAGGAGCTGCGCCTCAAGCGGCTCTACCCCGGCACGGTCATCAAGGCGGCCGCCAACCAGGTCCTGGTCCCCCGCCCGAAAACCGCAAGGGTCGGCGGCAAGCCGCTGGTCGGGCGGGAACTGCTGGGCTGGGTCGGGGAGTTCCTTACGTCGATCCTGGGGTCGTAGGGCACGAGGCCGGTGGGGTCGACCGGGTCGCGGACGTCCGCGACCCGGTCGACCATGAACCGGTGCGCCGCGACCTGGTCTCCCACGACGTAAAAGCTTGAAAGTCTTCCGGGAAAGCCTTTGGGGAAATACCTCCCCACCAACCCACCCGTCGACGCTTTGGCGTCCGTCACTCGCGCGGGTGACATTCGCCAACTGAGCTGGATTTCCTGCCTGTTCGCGGGCATATGCTCGCCGCGACAACCGCAGACATACGACGGCCCCCGGCGGGACGGCAATCCCGGCCGAGGGCCTGACCAACTAGGAAGACCAACCTTCCTGATGGCTTTCCCGCAGCCTAGCGCGCCCTCGCGCGCCGAGTCCTTCGTACCCGCCGACACCCCCCGATCCGGTGTCGTTCACGTCAACGTCCGGCACACGACCCGCTACACGGTCGTCGGCAACCACCTCGCCCAGCACCGCGAGCTCTCCCTCCTCGCGATCGGGCTCGCCGTCCACATCCAGTCGCTGCCCGCCGGGGCCCGCATCGGCATCAAGTTCCTCGCCGCCCGCTTCCCGGAGAGCGAGCACCGCATCGCCGGGGCCCTGCGTGAGCTGGAGCGGCACGGATATCTCTCCCGGACCCGCGAGCGCTTAGCCGGTGGCGAGGTCGTCACCCGGACCGTCTCGTACAACCAGCCCGACGCCCGGGCCGACTCCCGCTCCGACCCCGTACCGGCTCCCGCGCCCGTACCGGAGAAGCCCGTACGAGCGGATCGCGAGCCTCCCTGTGAGCCCCTCCCCGAGCCGGACACCCCCGACCTCGACCGGCACCGGGCCGCCACCGATCTCCTCGTGGACCTGCGGCGCCACGACCTCCGCCTGCTCCTCGCCGAGCGGGACGTCCGCCGTCTCGCCCCCGCGGTCGCCGCCTGGCTGGAGCGCGGGGCCGCCCCCGATGCCGTACGCCGTACTCTCGCGGCCGCGCTCCCCGACGATCTGCGGCACCCGGCCGCCCTGCTGGCCCACCGGCTCACCGCCCTGCTGCCGCCGCCCCTGCCCGCGAGGCCGGTCGGTGCCGCCCTGGCCCGTCCCGATCCGCTCCAGAACTGCGAGGGGTGCGACCGGGCCTTCCGGGCCCCGACGCCCGGCCACTGCCGCGACTGCCGCCCCGACCTGCGGCGGGCCGCCTAGCATGAACGTGACGACCCTTGCCCCTGGGCACAGACGAGGAGCGCACGTCATGACCATCGCCTCAGGTGACGCCCGGCGGGCCACGTCCCATCACGTCTATCGAGCCATGCGGGACTTCGTTCAGTCGATGGACGACATCCTTCCCGGCAAATTCGAGATCACCAAGCAAGGGATCGTCCACGACATGATGGCGCCGAACCGGCCCCACGAATTCACTTCGGCCCAGATCAGCCGCCGTTTGGAGCGGGTCATGCCGGACGAGCTCCTGGCACATACGGGGGCACCCGATGTCGAGGACGAGCCGGAGAACATCATGCGGCTCCCGGACATCATCGTGATCGCCCAGGCGGACATGGAAGGCCAAGGTTCCTTCAACCCCCGAACCGGCCCCGGAGCCGTCCTCTCCGACATCCACTCCACGCCCGAGGGCCCGCGCTACGCCACCCGCAAGGACTTCATCTACGGCGAGGACGTCACCATCGCTGAGTGGGCCATCTCCACGGAGGGCCTGCCCCGTTACGAGTGAGGGGCAGGGCGTGCCCCGGGATCAGGAGGCGGTGCAAGCCGCCGCGACCGAGAGGCTGTTCTCGTAGAGGTGGTGTCGGGTGATCCGGCCGTTCTCCACCGTGAGGCGGAGGGCGAAGGGGCCCTCGAAGGACTTGCCGGTGGCGCGCACCGTGCCCGAGAGGTGGCCGAACAGGACGGCGTCGGTGCCGTCGACGAGGAAGGTGTCGAGGGAGGCGCGGGCGTCCTCGGGCACCGTGTGCGCGGCCAGTTCCCCGGACTGGGCCGCGCACTCGGCGCCCGTGGAGCGCGGGCGGATCCACGGCACGGCGGGGTTCTCGGCGAGCAGCCAGTCCACGTCGTCGGCGAAGAGCTCCACCATCCGGTCGGTGTCTCCGGAGAGCCGGGCCTTGAGGAAGTCCTGGACGACGGTGCGGGTGTCGGTGGCGGTGGTGGTGTCGGTGCTCATCGGGCTCTCCTCGGGGTTCGGATCTCGGCTCTCGGCTGATGTGGTCGATCCTGCCGGGGGAGGGGAGAGCGGTCGATTACCGCGAAGGTAATCGTCAGCGGGCGAAGAGCTGGTCGTCCTTGTCCCGGCACAGGGCGTGGGCGGCGCCCATGATGCTGGACGTCTGCTTCTTGGTGGTGCCGAGTCGGTGCGTGGACTTCGTGAACTGCTCGCCGAGTGCCGCGCCCCGGACGGTGCACAGCGCGTCGCCCTCGGCGACGAGTGCGTCGTCGTCGATGTGGTCGAGGTCCGGGTGGTGTTCGCGCAGCGTCTTCAGGAAGAGGGCCGCTGCCGGGCCCTTCAGGCCGCGTCCCTGGGGGGTGGGGGCCGCGCTCGCCGACGGTGAAGTGCTCGCGGACGGAGCGGAGGAGGCGGCGGAGGGGGCGGACGAGTCCGTGCTCGACGCGTCGCACGCCGTCGTGCCGAAGGCGGCGGCGGTGAGCAACAACAGGGCGAGGCGCGGCGGACGCTTGTGCATGAATCTCCTGATATGGAAGGAACAGGAGATATTCTCATGATCTTCCGTGTCGCGAGCCGGAGGCGGCGTCACGTCGGGGGCGCCGTACCGTGGGGGCCGCGGAAGTCCGCCCAGGGGAGGGGAGAGCGCAGTGACGTTCGAGGTCGTGGGTCTGCACCGGTTTCCGGTGAAGTCGATGCTCGGCGACGAGCACGACCGGCTGGAGTTCGACGCGAGCGGCGTCGTCGGCGACCGGCTGTGGGCCCTTCGCTACCCCGACGGCAAGCTCGCCAGCGGGAAGCACCACCAGCGCTTCCGCCGCACCCCCGGCATGCTCGAACACCGTGCGACCTACGACGATGACGGGCTGCCCGTCGTCCACGGGCCGGACGGCGCGACGCTGCGCCCCGGCGACCCGCGGATACCCGAACGCTTCGGCGAGGGCATCGAGTTGGTCCGTGCGGGCGAGGAGTCCCACAAGGACGTCTCTCCGGTCTCCCTCGTCGGCACCGCCTCGCTGCGCGCGCTCGGCGACCTGCTCGGCGACGCCGACCCCGTCGACGTACGGCGGCTGCGCAAGAACATCGTCGTGCAGACCGACGAACCGTGGATCGAGGAGAGCTGGGTCGGCCGCGAGATCGTCCTCGGCGGCGGGCACGGGACCGACCCGCTGCGGCTGCACGTCATCAAGCGTGTGAAGCGGTGCGTCATGGTCACCCAGGCCCAGCCCGGACTCCCCGTGGACAACCGCGTCCTGAAGACCCTCACCGCCGCCCGCGGCATGTGCATCGGCGTCCACACGGACATGGTGGCGCCCGCCCCGCTGGCCCTCGGCGACACGGTGGTCGTCCGATGAAGCGACGTATGGACGGACGTGACCGACACATGAACCGACACCTGAACCGACGCACCACCTCGGCGCTGCTCGCCCTCCTCGCCGTGCCCGCGCTCCTCACCGGCTGTGAGACCGGCACCAAGGACAAGGACAAGGGGGAGGGCGGCGCCGCCGGGGCCGACGCGAAGGCGGGGTCCGCGCTCGCCGCCGTCGACACGCTCACCGTCAAGGGCCGCGCGCCCAAGACCGGTTACGAGCGCGGCAGGTTCGGCACCGCGTGGGCCGACACCGACTCCAACCGCTGCCCGACCCGGGACGACATCCTCAAGCGGGACCTGAAGGACGTCAGGTACCAGGGCGGCGACTGCCGGGTGGCCTCCGGGACGCTCGCGCCCGATCCGTACACGGGCAAGGACGTGACGTTCCGGCGCGGGCGCAGCCAGGTCGACATCGACCACCTCGTGGCCCTCTCCGACGCCTGGCAGAAGGGCGCCTTCCAGTGGGAGCCCGGCAAGCGCATCGCGTTCGCCAACGACCCGCTCAACCTCCTCGCTGTCGACGCGGGCCCCAACCGCGGCAAGGGCGACGGCGACACCGCGACCTGGCTGCCGCCGAACAAGGCGTACCGCTGTACGTACGTGGCCGGGCAGGTGGCGGTGAAGAAGAAGTACGGGGTGTGGGTGACCGGCGCCGAACGGGACGCCATGAAGAAGGTGCTCACGACGTGCCCGGCCGAGAAGCTGCCGTCGGGCCCGGCTCCGACAGTCGCCCCGCCCCGCTTCCACGCGCGCTGAACCGGGATCCCAAGGGGCCCCCAGGTGGCCCCGACGGGGCCCTTCCGGGGGCGCGGGGAACTGCGTGACCAGCCCCCGCGCACCCGCGGAGAAAACCAATACCGTCACCCCCGCGGGACGCGTACCGTCCCGACCCATGGACCTCAAGATCACGACCCTGGCCGAGCGCCCGGAACTCGCGGACCCGCTCTGGCGCATGGCCGGGGACTGGCCGGAGTTCATCCTGCACGACCCGGTCGGCTGGTCGCTGATCGGACGGATCGTCAAGGATCTCCCGGAGTACGTCCTGGTGGCCACCGACGAGGATGCCGGCGGCAAGGTCGTCGCCCGCGGCTTCAGCGTGCCCTTCGCACTCCGCGCCCGCGGGGACGGCGAACTGCCCGACGGCGGCTGGGACCAGGTACTCCTGTGGGCCTTCTCGGACCTGCGGCACGGCAAGCAGGCCGACACGGTGAGCGCCATCGAGATCACCGTCGCCCCCGAGGCGCAGGGCAAGGGGATCTCCGGGCGGATGCTCGCGGCAATGCGGGACAACGCGCGGGCCCGCGGCTTCACCGAGGTCGTCGCGCCCGTGCGCCCCAACGCCAAGCACCGCGAACCGGCGGCGCAGATCGACGAGTACGCGTACCGCACGCGGGAGGACGGTCTGCCGCACGACCCGTGGCTGCGGGTGCACGTGCGGGCGGGCGGCGTCGTCGAGAAGGTCGCGCACGCCTCCATGACCGTGTCCGGCTCGACCGCGCAGTGGCGGGAGTGGACGGGGCTGCCCTTCGACGCGGAGGGGCCGGTCGAGGTGCCGGGCGCGCTGGTGCCGGTCCACTGCGAGCCCGCCCGCGGCTATGCGGTGTACGTCGAGCCGAACGTGTGGGTGCGGCACACGCTGTGACGTCCGGCCACCGCTGACGACCATCGGCGAACTGGCTTGCGCGGGCGCCCTGGCCCTGCACACCGGCACCGCCCACGAGAGCGCGGCGGGCGACACCGTGGACGACGCCCCCGTGCGCACCGCGCCCGGCGATGTCGTCGTCCCGGTGTCCGGCGGCGGCGCCGCGGCTCGCGTGATCGACGGGGCCACCGCGGGCGCCGCCCTCGGCCGCGGCCTCGTCCTGCTGCGCCCGGACCCCGCCGCGCTCGCCCCGTGGTTCCTCGCCGGGTTCCTGCGCGGCACCGCCAACCACCGCCAGGCGAGCAGCTACGCGTCGACGTCCGCCCGGCTCGACGTCCGCCGCCTCCGGCTGCCCCGGCTGCCCCGGCTGCCGCTCACCGGGCAGCTCGGGTACGGCGAACGCTTCCGCCGCCTCGCCGAGTTCGCCGAGTTCGAGGACGCCGTGCGGCACGCGGCCCTGCTCGGCGACCGGCTGGTGCGCGGCATGCACGACGGACTGACGGAGGGAACCCTTCCGCCGGGGGCCGCGTGACCAGTACGACAACGGTTCGGTACAACCCGGGATCCGTCGTCGCAGTCGGCCTATACGCTCGAACCCTCATCCGTTCGTTCATCAGGCACCAGGAGCAGCCATGCACGGCTACGGCTACGCGCCGCAGCAACCGCCCCCCTCTTCCAGTGGGACGCATGTGACGCTGCGCGTGTTGTTCGTGGTGCTCACGGTGCTCACGTGCGGCCTGCTTGCGTGGGCCGCGATGCTGCGGCTGGCCCTGGTGACCCGCAAGGCGTACAACTGGTTCCTCTTCGCCCTCGTGACGGCGCTCGACGTGCTGGCCGTCGCCCTCATGGGCGTCGACCCGGGCCAGGACGAATTCCAGGGTCCGGGCAGCGCGGGCATGGTGGTCATGCTCTGCACGATGGTGGCCGCCGTCGCCTATTACCTGTACGGGGACATCCGGCACTTCAGCCCGTACCGGCAGCAGCAGCTTCAGCAGCAGCCGCAGTACGTGGGCTACGTACCGCCGCAGGCGATGGCGCAGACGAGGCCGGAGGCCTCGTACGGGTACCCGCAGCAGTCCACGCCCATGCCCATGCCCACGCCCGCTCCCGCCCCGGCCCCCACCCCTGCCCCCGCTCCCGCTCCCGCCCGCATAGACCAGGTCCGGGCCGAGCTCGACGAGCTGAGCGACTACCTGCGCAAGCAGGAAGGCGGCAGCTGACCGTGCGCGTCGTCGCGGGACGCTACGAACTCTCCACGCTCATCGGCCAGGGCGGCATGGGCCAGGTCTGGACGGCCTACGACCAGCAGCTCGACCGCCGCGTCGCCGTGAAGCTGCTCCGCCCCGACCGGGTCGCGGGCGCCCAGGCCGAGGAGCTGCGCCGCCGCTTCGTGCGCGAGTGCCGTGTCACCGCGCAGGTCGACCACCCCGGCCTGGTCACCGTGCACGACGCGGGCACCGAGCCCGCCGAGGACGGGGCCCTCTACCTCGTCATGCAGTACGTCGACGGCGCGGACCTCGGCGACCACCTCGCCGAGCACGACCCCTACCCCTGGCAGTGGGCCGTCGCGGTCGCCGCCCAGCTGTGCGCCGTGCTCTCCGCCGTCCACGCCGTGCCGATCGTGCACCGCGACCTCAAGCCGCGGAATGTCATGGTCAAGCAGGACGGCACCCTCAGCATCCTCGACCTCGGCATCGCCTCCGTGATGGACACGGACACCACCCGCCTCACCCACACCGGTTCACCGATCGGCAGCCCCGCCTACATGGCGCCGGAACAGGCGATGGGCGGCGCGGTCGGCCCCTACACCGACCTGTACGCGCTCGGCGTGCTGATGCACGAACTCCTCAGCGGCGACGTGCCGTTCTCCGGATCCACCGCGCTCGGCGTCCTCCACCGCCACCTCTACGAGCCGCCGCTGCCGGTCCGCCGCCTGCGCCCCGAAGTGCCCGAGGCCCTGGAATCCCTCGTACTGCGGCTGCTCGCCAAGGACCCCCAGCACCGCCACGGCAGCGCCCAAGAGGTCTACGAGGAACTGGCGCCGCTGCTGCCCGCCCGCGGCATCCCCTCGGGCCGCCCGCTCGACCCCACCCGCCCCTTCCTGCGGCCGCACGCGCCGTGGCCGGACCGCGCGGCGACACCCGCGCCCGCCCCCGACCTGCCGCCGCGGCCGTCGTGGTCGCCCGGGACCGCGGGAGCACCGCCCCAGCCGGACCTCGCCCAGGCCGTCGAGGACGTCAAGCGGCTCCTCGGCGAGGGCCGCATCACCCAGGCCGTGGACATCCTCGGCGCGATCCTCCCGGCCGCCGCCGCCAAGCACGGCGAGCACTCGCCGGTCGTCCGCACCCTGCGCAAGCAGTACGCGGCGACGCTCATGGACGACGGCCAGTACCGCCGCGCCCTGCCCGAGCTGCGGCGCCTGGCCGACGAGCGCGCCGCCGAGTCGGGCCAGGCCGACCCGCACTCGCTCCAGTTCCGGTACGAGGCCGCACAGTGCCTTGAGCAGCTCGGCGAACCGGCGGCCGCGCTCGCCGAGTACCGCTCCCTGCTCCCCTATTACGAGAACCACTACGCGACGGACGACCGCCGCCACTCCCTGGAGATCCGTCGCCGCATCGGCCATCTGCTCCTCGCCCTCGGCGACCGGACCGCCGCCCACGACACGCTGGCGCGGCTGCTGCACGACGCGGAGCGGCTGCACGGGCCGGGGCATCCGTTCCCCGCTGAGGTCATGCGGACCCTGCAGTGGCTCGGACAAGTGCGCGGCTGACGCCCGTACGGCGCGCTGCAGGGTGCCCCAACTCCCGGGAAATCGTTGGTCGAATAGGTGTCGAATGGCTGGCCGGGACGACGGCCACTGCCTACCATCGATCACCGCAAGACTTTGTGCACCGCCGCACAATCTCCACGGGAGGCTTCCTTGCACCGCCGTCGTCGCACAGCGCTCATCCTCTCCGCGGCCGCGATCGCCGCGGCCCCCCTCCTCACCGCCTGCGGCAGCAACGCGCACCCAGGTGCCGCGGCCGTCGTCGGCGGCGACCGCATCACGGTCGCGCAGCTGGAGGGCCGGGTGAACGAGGTGCGGGACGCGCAGCGGTCGGCCATCCCGGACGACGCGCAGTACTCGCAGGCCATCGCCAAGTCCGGCGGCCTCACCCGCAGCACGCTCCACACGATGGTCCTGGACAAGGTCCTGCACCGCGCGGCCACCGACGCCGGGGTGGACGTCACGCGCCGCGACATCCAGACCATGCGGACGGGACTGGAGCAGCAGGCGGGCGGCAAGAAGGCCCTTGAGCAGGGCTGGCTGCAGCAGTACAACGTCGCCCCGGCCCGCCTGGAGGGCAGCCTGCGCACGGAGATCGAGGCGCAGAAGCTCTCGGCGAAGCTGGGCGCGGACATGAACTCGCCGCAGGGCCAGGCGGTCTTCTGGAAGGCCCTGTCGGCCGCGTCGAAGAAGCTCGACATCGACCTGAACCCGCGGTACGGCACGTGGGACGTCGACAAGAACAAGCGCACGGACGCCAAGACGCCGTGGGTGCGCCAGGTCACCGAGGCCGGGGCCGGGTCGGGCGCGGCGGAACAGCCGGCGTAGCAGGGCGGCGAAGGCGTCGCAGGGCCGGGGCGCTGTCAGTGGGCTGGGTTACGTTCGACAGGTGAACCAGACCGAGACCCCGCCCCCGGCCGACTCCGCAGACTCCGCCGACGAGCCCGTCGGCCGCGTCATCCTGCTGACCACCAGCCACCGGGTCGCGCCCGGCCTCCTGTCCTGGCCCGCCTGGCAGGCGCTGCACGACGCCGACGAGGTGCTGTGCGCCGACGCCACGCATCCGCAGCTGCCGTATCTGCGGGAGGCGGGCGTGCGGGTCGAGCAGGCGGAGCCCACCGCGCAGGAGCTGGTCGACGCCTGCGCGGGCGGCCGCACGGTCCTGGTCGTCGCCACGGCCGAGGGCGACCGCCAGCTCACGGACGGCCTGGCCCGGCTCGCGGGTTCGGGCCGCGTCGCCATGCCGGACCTGGAGCTCCTCCCCGCTTCGTACGACTTGCCGGGCGCGCGCCTGCTCGACCTGGTCCAGGTGATGGACCGGATCCGCGAGGAGTGCCCGTGGTCCTCCCAGCAGACCCACAAGGGCCTCGCGAAGTACGCGATCGAGGAGGCGTACGAACTCGTCGAGGCGATCGAGGACGGCGACAGGGAGGAGCTGCGCGAGGAGCTCGGCGACGTCCTGCTCCAGGTCGTCTTCCACGCGAGGATCGCGGAGGAGGCGTCCGGCGAGAGCGGTGACGAGGTGTTCTCCATCGACGACGTCGCGGGCGCCATCGTCGAGAAGCTGATCCACCGCCACCCGCACGTCTTCGGCGACGACTCGGCGCAGACCCCCGAGGACGTACGTGAGCACTGGCTCCGCACGAAGGCGGAGGAGAAGCGGCGCACATCCCTCACCGAGGGCATCCCCCTGGGCCAGCCCGCCCTGGCCCTGGCGGCCAAGCTCTCCTCCCGCGCCCGCACGGCGGGACTCACGGTGCGGCCCCCCACGGGGGAGGGCATCGGCTACGACCTCCTCACCCTGGCCCTGCGGGCCGAGGCGGAGGGCGTGGACCCGGAGGCAGCACTGAGGTCGGCGTCCCGCGCCTACCGCGACGCAATCCTCGCAACGGAGACCGCGGACGAGTAGGGGCCGCCTTCAGCGGCCCGTACAGGGGCGCGGGGAACTGCGCGCCCAGCCACAACGAACCCGCACCCGAAAGGGGACCGGTCAACCCCAGGGGCGCGGGGAACTGCGCGACCAGCCACAAAGCACCCGCACCCCGCGCACGACCGAGGCACCCCCCACCCCCGGATACCGTCGACCTATGCAAGACCAGCCGCCGCCCCCGCCCAAGGCCCAGGGGCCAGACCCCGCCCAGGGACCAGAACTCTTCACCTGGGAGTTCGCCTCCGACCCCTACCCCGCATACGCCTGGCTCCGCACGCACGAGCCCGTACGCAGGCAGCGGCTGCCCAGCGGGGTCGAGGCATGGCTGGTCACCCGGTACGCGGACGCCAAGCAGGCCCTCGCCGACCAGCGGCTCAGCAAGAACCCGGCCCACCACGACGAGCCCGCGCACGCGAAGAGCAAGACCGGGATCCCGGGCGAGCGAAGCGCCAACCTCATGACGCATCTGCTCAACATCGACCCGCCGGACCACACCCGGCTGCGCCGCCTCGTCTCCAAGGCCTTCACGCCACGCCGAGTCGCGGAATTCGCCCCCCGGGTACAGGAGCTGACGGACCAGCTCATCGACACGTTCGTGGCAGAGGGCAGTGCCGACCTCATCCACGAGTTCGCCTTCCCCCTCCCCATCTACGCCATCTGCGACCTGCTCGGCGTCCCCCGCGAGGACCAGGACGACTTCCGCGACTGGGCGGGCATGATGATCCGGCACGGGGGAGGGCCGCGGGGCGGCGTGGCCCGGTCGGTGAAGAAGATGCGGGGCTACCTCGCCGAGCTGATCCACCGGAAGCGCCTGGAGCCGGGCGACGACCTCATCTCCGGTCTCATCAAGGCCTCCGACCACGGCGAGCACCTCACCGAGAACGAGGCCGCAGCCATGGCCTTCATCCTTCTCTTCGCCGGGTTCGAGACCACGGTCAATCTGATCGGCAACGGGCTGTACGCGCTCCTCACCCACCCCGAGCAGCGCGCGCGGTTCCAGCAGGCGCTGGCGGAGGGTGACACCGGGCTCCTGGAGACCGGCATCGAGGAACTGCTCCGTTACGACGGGCCCGTCGAGCTCGCCACGTGGCGGTTCGCGACGGAGGCGCTCACCATCGGCGGGCAGGACATCGCCGCCGGAGACCCCGTCCTCGTCGTGCTCGCCGCCGCCGACCGCGACCCCGCCCGGTTCGAGAATCCAGACACGCTCGACCTTTCCCGGAGTGACAACCAACACCTCGGATACGGGCACGGAATCCACTACTGCCTGGGCGCTCCGCTCGCCCGTCTGGAGGGCCTGACCGCCCTCACGACGCTGCTGCGGCGCCTTCCCGACCTGCAACTCGCGGCGGAACCGGATGATTTGCGGTGGCGTGGCGGGCTGATCATGCGGGGACTGCGCACGCTGCCCGTGAAGTTCACAACCGCACAGACAACGGTGTCCGACTGACGGCCCGTCACGACTGTGATGTTCACGTGATCTCCGCTGCATCGACTTGTGACAAGCGTTCGACTGCGACTACGTTCACGACGACTTGAGCGCCCCCGGCGCTCAAGTCGTCGCTGCAGTCTCGTGAAAGGCACCCGCATGCTCTCCGGCTCTGGTCGTCACCGACGCCCCCGCCAAGCCCCGGCCATCATCGTCGCGGCAGGAGTCACCGGATCAGCCATCGCCATCCCGCTGCTCGGCGCCACGAGCGCGAGCGCCGCCGACACCACGACGTGGGAGAAGCTCGCCGAGTGCGAGAGCGGCGGCGCGTGGAGCGCCAACCCCGGCAGCGGTTACTACGGAGGCCTCCAGCTCTCCCAGGACAACTGGGAGGCGTACGGCGGCCTCGACTACGCGCCGAGCGCCGACCAGGCGAGCCGCTCGCAGCAGATCGCCGTCGCCGAGCAGATCCTCGACGACCAGGGCACCGCCGCCTGGCCGAGCTGCGCCCCGATCGCGGGCCTCACCCAGGACGGCGCCGCTGCCGACGTCGACCCGGGCGCCCCGGTCACGCCGAAGCCCTCCGAGCCGTCCGGCTCGACAGACCCCGACGGCTCTGACGGCTCCAAGGGCGACAAGGACTCGGACAAGGGCTCGGGCAAGGGCTCGGACGACGACTCCGGCAAGGACTCCGACAAGGACTCCGGCAAGGGTAAGGACAAGGGCGAGGAGACCGGTGAGCCCTCGGACTCCGCCGACCCGTCCGACGGCCCGGAGGAGCCCTCCAGCGGCGCCGACGACTCCCGAGACAAGAATCACGACGAGTCCGGCGAAAAGGACCACAAGGACGACAAGGGTGAAGCTGGCGGCAAGGCCGACGGCAAGAAGGACGACTCCGGCAAGTCGGGCGAGGACGACGCCACTTCGCCCACGCCCGAGAAGTCGACCGACCCCGCCGACGAGGCGGACGGCTCCGACGACTCCGCGGGCCGCCACCGCGGCGACCGCGCGGACGAGAGCGAGGGCGCCGACGGCCGCTCCGGACGGCACGCCTCGCGCGGCGAGAACCGCTCCGGCGGAGTCGCCGACGGCGCCTACACGGTGCGCTCCGGAGACAGCCTCTCGGTCATCGCGGACGACCTCGGCGTCGACGGCGGATGGCACGAGCTCTACAGCGAGAACAAGAAGACCGTCGGGGGCGACCCGGACCTCATCCTCCCCGGTCAGAGCCTCGATCTGGGCGAAAAGTAACGGAAGTTGACGAAGAGTCGGGCGGGGGCTTCGCGTCGTATGTCTGGTTTGGCGCAAGTGAGAGATGGGTCTCAGAAGCCCTGATCGTCTTTGAAATTCCGGCGATCGCGTGTCTACGGTCGTCACCGCTCGCCACTGGTGGGCCCCGCCGGTCGGTACGCCGAATCCTGCCAACGGCCGGACGGGAACAGTCGTCGCTTTGAGCGCCGTAGGCAGGAGCGGGGGACCCAAGGTAAGTGCCGGAAACGGCTAGGGGTGAAGCCGCGCTCAAGGAGCGCGGCCGGGCAACCACATCGGCCCGAACCCGACAGCTCACCTCGCAGGCGTCGGTGAGGGGATCAACTCATGCTGCTTTCCGGCAAGGGCAAGCACCGCCGCCCGTCCAAGGCCACCCGTGTCGCCACGCTCGTCGGCGTGACCGGTGCGGCCGTCGCCGCCCCGCTGATGGCGGCCGGTTCGGCCAACGCCGCCACCGGTGCCGAGTGGGACGCCGTCGCCCAGTGCGAGTCCGGCGGCAACTGGTCCATCAACACCGGCAACGGTTACCAGGGCGGCGTGCAGTTCTCGCCGTCCACCTGGGCCGCGTACGGCGGTACGAAGTACGCGCCGACCGCCGACAAGGCCTCCAAGGCCCAGCAGATCGAGATCGCCGAGAAGGTCCTCGCGGGCCAGGGCAAGGGTGCCTGGCCGAGCTGTGGCGTCGGCCTCTCGGGCGCCTCGCCCAGCAGCGGCGGCGGCTCGCAGGAGCAGGCCCCGCAGCAGCAGCAGGCCGCGCCCAAGCCGCAGCAGACGCAGCAGCAGGCCCCGCAGCAGCAGGCCGCGCCGAAGCCGCAGCCCAAGCCGCAGACCGAGACCAAGAAGACCGTCGAGACCCCGACCGGCAAGACGGTCAAGAAGGGCGACGGCGAGTACAAGGTCAAGACGGGCGACACCCTGTCCAAGATCGCCGAGGCCAAGCACGTCAAGGGCGGCTGGCACAAGGTCTACAAGCTCAACGGCGACATCATCGACAACGCCGACATGATCTACCCGGGCCAGCAGCTCCACCTGAGCTGACCCCACCCGGTAGCGGCCGTGCCTCGGCGGACGCACGGCCGTACCCCCGTCCCCACGGGCTCCCCGCCCCGGTGCGCGTATCCCCCGTACGCACCGGGGCGGGGCCATGTCTGCCCCCGCGTCGGCCCTCCGCTGTTCGCTACTAGCGAGTAGAAAACGTGGCCTTACGCCCGGTTTCCAAGGTATTTGGGCCCTCGTCCGTCCCAGGGGACGGGCGGTCGGCTGGCCGAAGGCCCGGAGCCCGTTAGGCTCAGGAGACGCAGGGCCGACGCGGCCCGCGTAAATGCGTCACATCCCAGAAGGAGATGCTCGTGCCGTCCATCGACGTCGTCGTAGCCCGGGAAATCCTGGACTCCCGAGGCAACCCCACGGTCGAGGTCGAGGTCGGCCTCGACGACGGCAGCACCGGTCGTGCCGCCGTTCCGTCCGGTGCCTCCACCGGTGCTTTCGAGGCCATCGAACTCCGTGACGGTGACCCCAACCGTTACATGGGCAAGGGTGTCGAGAAGGCCGTCCTCGCCGTCATCGAGCAGATCGGCCCGGAGCTCGTCGGCTACGACGCCACCGAGCAGCGCCTGATCGACCAGGCCATGTTCGACCTGGACGCCACCGACAACAAGGGCTCGCTCGGCGCCAACGCCATCCTCGGCGTCTCGCTCGCCGTCGCGCACGCCGCCTCCGAGGCCAGCGACCTGCCGCTGTTCCGCTACCTCGGCGGCCCGAACGCGCACCTGCTGCCCGTCCCGATGATGAACATCCTGAACGGCGGGTCGCACGCCGACTCGAACGTCGACATCCAGGAATTCATGATCGCCCCGATCGGCGCGGAGTCCTTCTCCGAGGCCCTTCGCTGGGGCGCCGAGGTCTACCACACCCTCAAGAAGGTGCTGAAGACCAAGGGCCTGTCCACGGGCCTCGGCGACGAGGGCGGCTTCGCCCCGAACCTGGACTCCAACCGCGCCGCGCTCGACCTCATCATCGAGGCCATCAAGCAGGCCGGTTACGTCCCCGGCGAGCAGATCGGCCTCGCGCTCGACGTCGCCGCGTCCGAGTTCTACAAGGACGGCAAGTACGAGTTCGAGGGCAAGTCCCGCTCGGCCGCCGAGATGACCGAGTACTACGAGGAGCTCGTCTCCGCGTACCCGCTGGTCTCCATCGAGGACCCGCTGTACGAGGACGACTGGGCCGGCTGGAACGTCATCACCGAGCGCCTGGGCGACAAGGTCCAGATCGTCGGCGACGACCTCTTCGTCACCAACCCGGAGCGCCTGGCCCGCGGCATCGAGGAGGGCTCCGCCAACGCCCTGCTCGTCAAGGTCAACCAGATCGGTTCGCTGACCGAGACCCTGGACGCCGTCGAGATGGCCCAGCGCAACGGCTTCAAGTGCATGATGTCGCACCGCTCCGGCGAGACCGAGGACGTCACCATCGCCGACCTCGCGGTCGCGGTGAACTGCGGTCAGATCAAGACCGGCGCCCCGGCCCGCTCGGACCGCGTCGCCAAGTACAACCAGCTCCTGCGCATCGAGGAGATCCTCGACGACGCGGCGGTCTACGCCGGTCGCTCGGCCTTCCCGCGGTTCCGCTCTGCGGACTAACAAGCACAGCAAGGGCTGAGCTTCGCCACCTGACTGAGCAGGCAGCTCTCCCAGGCACGTAGTTACGTACGTCCCCGCATCCGGTCCCGTACCGTGTGCGGGGACGTACGCACGTATACGCGCAGCTCTGGGGAGGCGGAACCATGGCCAAGGCCGGGACCAAGGACCGGTTCTCCACCGCGACCCGCCTGCGGCTGCTCGGCGAGCAGACCGCGGAGCGCGTCTACCGCTCCCAGACCAAGCGGCAGGCGCGCCGCTCCCGGCTCACCGGCCGTGCCGCGCTCCTCGCGCTCGTGCTCTGCTCGCTGGTCGTCGCGCTCGCGTATCCGATAAGGCAGTACGTCTCGCAGCGCGCCGAGATCGACGACCTGCGCAGGCAGCAGGCCGAGCACCGCGCGGACGTCGAGAAGCTGCGCGACGAGAAGGCCCGCTGGCAGGACGACGCGTATGCCGAGCAGCGCGTCCGCGACCGCCTGCACTACGTGATGCCCGGCGAGACCGGGTTCACGGTGATCGACCCCGCGGCGGCGAAGAGCCGCCGTGCGGACCAGGGGGCGGCGACGCGCCCCTGGTACTCGAACGTCTGGGACGGCGTCGACAAGGCCGACCGCCCCGACGACTGACCACTGACACGAAAGACAGGCATGGAAACGCCCCCGCCGAGCACCCCGCGCACCGAGCCCACCGACGCCGACGTCGAGGCCTTCAAGCAGCAGCTCGGCCGCCCGCCGCGCGGCCTGCGGGCCATCGCGCACCGCTGCCCCTGCGGACAGCCGGACGTCGTCGAGACGGCGCCGCGCCTCCCGGACGGGACGCCCTTCCCCACGACGTACTACCTGACGTGCCCGCGGGCCGCCTCCGCGATCGGCACGCTCGAGGCCAACGGCGTGATGAAGGAGATGTCGGAGCGGCTCACGACGGACGAGGAGCTGGCGAAGCAGTACCGCGCCGCGCACGAGGACTACATCGAGCGCCGCGACGCCATCGAGGTCCTTGAGGGCTTCCCGAGCGCGGGCGGCATGCCGGACCGCGTGAAGTGCCTGCACGTGCTGGTCGGCCACTCCCTGGCCGCGGGCCCCGGTGTGAACCCGCTGGGCGACGAGGCCATCGCGATGCTGCCGGAGTGGTGGGCGAAGGGCCCGTGCGTCACGCCGTGCGCCACCGAGGGTGCCGAGTGACCCGGGTCGCCGCCATCGACTGCGGCACGAACTCCATCAGGCTCCTCGTCGCGGACGCCGACCCGGAGACCGGCGAGCTGGTCGACCTCGACCGGCGGATGACGATCGTCCGCCTGGGCCAGGGGGTGGACAGGACGGGCCGCCTCGCCCAGGAGGCCCTGGACCGCACCTTCGCGGCCTGCCGTGAGTACGCCGCGGTCATCAAGGAGCACGGCGCCGAGCGCATCCGCTTCGTCGCCACGTCCGCGTCCCGCGACGCCGAGAACCGCGACGACTTCGTCCGGGGCGTCCTGGACATCCTGGGCGTCGAGCCGGAAGTCATCACCGGCGACCAGGAGGCGGAGTTCTCCTTCACCGGCGCGACCAAGGAACTGACGGGCCGCGACGACCTGGCCAAGCCCTATCTCGTCGTGGACATCGGCGGCGGCTCCACGGAGTTCGTGGTCGGCACGGACCGGGTGGAGGCCGCCCGCTCGGTCGACGTCGGCTGCGTCCGCATGACCGAGCGGCACCTCGTACGCGACGGAGTGGTCACCGACCCGCCGGAGCCCGGCCAGCTCGACGCGATCCGCACGGACATCGAGGCCGCCCTGGACCTCGCCGAACGCACCGTCCCGCTCAAGGAGGCCCGCACGCTGGTGGGCCTCGCGGGCTCGGTCACCACGATCGCGGCAATCGCCCTCGACCTCGACGCGTACGACTCCCAGGCGATCCACCACGCCCGCATCCCGTACGACCAGGTCAACGCCATCGTGGACCACCTGACCCACGCCACGCACGCGGAGCGCGCCGCCATCCCGGTGATGCACCCGGGCCGCGCCGACGTCATCGCGTCGGGCGCCCTCGTGCTGCTCGCGATCATGGACAGGGTCGGCGCCCGGGAGGTCGTGGTGAGCGAGCACGACATCCTGGACGGCATCGGCTGGTCCATCGCCTGAGCGCGTCCTGTAGCGTCTGAGCGGTCGGCAGGGGGGTCGGAAGGCTCTCCGGCGACACTCCGTCGGGAAACTTCGTGAAGTTCTTCACAAGGAAAACGGCCCTGATGGACGAGGTTCGTCGGTGGTGGGCCGCCTAAAGGGGGCATTCCGAAGGGCCGGGCTCGTTTCGGGGATGCTTCGTGCGGGTGGCGCGCGTGTGACGCGGGGGCCCGGTTCGGTCGGGGCGGGGCCTCGGAGTGCAGCTCACAAGGGGTGCACAACGACTCGCGTGACACCGTGGTTCCCCACGGGCACCATGACCTGGGTCACGTGGGCGGCGAAGTGTAGCAGAGGCCCTTGGCATGCTTGTGAAGGGGCGCACGAGCGACCCCCGGCGGGCAGGTGGATACTCGATGGCATGAGCACCACGGAGCGTCCCAGGATCCTCGTAGTAGGCGGTGGGTACGTAGGCCTGTACGCAGCTCGGCGCATTCTCAAGAAGATGCGCTTCGGAGAGGCGACCGTCACGGTCGTCGACCCCCGGTCGTACATGACCTACCAGCCTTTCCTCCCCGAAGCCGCCGCCGGCAGCATCTCGCCTCGGCACGTCGTCGTACCGCTGCGACGCGTACTCCCGAGGGCCGAGGTCCTCACCGGCCGGGTCACCACCATCGACCAGGACCGCAAGGTAGCCACGATCGCGCCGCTCGTCGGCGAGGCGTACGAGCTGCCTTTCGACTACCTCGTCATCGCGATGGGCGCGGTCTCCCGCACCTTCCCGATCCCCGGCCTCGCCGAGCAGGGCATCGGCATGAAGGGCATCGAGGAGGCCATCGGCCTGCGCAACCACGTCCTCGAGCAGCTCGACAAGGCTGACTCCACGACGGACGAAGAGGTCCGCCGCAAGGCACTCACCTTCGTCTTCGTCGGCGGTGGCTTCGCGGGTGCGGAGACCATCGGCGAGGTCGAGGACATGGCCCGCGACGCGGCCAAGTACTACAACAACGTGAAGCGCGAGGACATGCGCTTCGTGCTGGTCGACGTCGCCGACAAGATCCTTCCCGAGGTGGGCCCGAAGCTGGGCGCCTACGGCAAGGAGCACCTTGAGGGCCGCGGCGTCGAGGTCTACCTGAAGACCGGCATGGACTCCTGCGTGGACGGCCACGTGGTCCTCAACAACGGCCTCGAGGTCGACTCCAACACCATCGTGTGGACCGCGGGCGTCAAGCCCAACCCGGCGCTGTCCCGCTTCGGTTTGCCGCTCGGCCCCCGTGGCCACGTCGACACCCAGACGACCCTCCAGGTCCAGGGCACCGACTACATCTGGGCCGCGGGCGACAACGCCCAGGTGCCGGACATGGTCGGCCGCAAGGCGGGCAACGAGAACGCCTGGTGCCCGCCGAACGCCCAGCACGCGCTGCGTCAGGCCAGGGTCCTCGGCGACAACGTGATCTCCGGCATGCGGGGCTTCCCGCAGAAGGAGTACAGCCACGCCAACAAGGGTGCGGTCGCCGGTCTCGGCCTGCACAAGGGCGTCGCGATGATCGTCATGGGCAAGATGAAGATCAAGCTCAAGGGCCGTCTCGCCTGGTACATGCACCGCGCGTACCACGGCATGGCGATGCCGACGTTCAACCGCAAGATCCGCGTCTTCGCGGACTGGACGCTGGGCATGTTCCTCAAGCGCGAGGTCGTCTCGCTCGGCGCCATGGAGACGCCGCGCGAGGAGTTCTACGAGGCGGCCAAGCCCGCCCCGAAGCCCGCCGCCAAGGCCGAGCCGACGGCCGCCCCCGTCGAGGAGAAGGCCAAGGCTTCCTGAGGTCCTCAGTACGAACCTGAAGGGGTCGCTCGCCATCCGTGGTGCGAGTGGCCCCTTCGGGCTTTTCTCCGCCGCGCAACCAACCGCACGACCGGCCGAATAACTAGGTGCCCCCCGCATCTATTTTGCCTTTCCGTGACGCGGCAACGGGACTGCGCACGGCGCCCTTTGGTGTTTACGTGGTGTTGGACCCATCCACGGAGGTGTGCGCCATGCAGGACGCCGCACAGCGGCTGAAGACCCTCGCCGAGCAGCTCATGGGAACCCCACTGCCGGTACGTATCCGCGCCTGGGACGGGTCGGAGGCGGGCCCGCCGGGCGCCCCCGCCCTCGTCGTGCGCAACCGCAGGGCCCTGCGCCACATCCTGTGGAAGCCCGGCGAGCTCGGCCTGGCCCGCGCCTGGGTGGCCGGTGACCTCGACGTCGACGGGGATCTGTACGAAGCCCTGGACGCCATGGCGGGGTTGATCTGGGAGCGGGGGCCCCAGCAGGAAGAGGACTCCAAGAGCCTGCTGCAGTCCCTGCGCGAACCGCAGTTCCGCGCCGGGGTCCGCTCTCTCGTCGCCCTCTCCGCGCCCTTCCTGCCGCCCGCTCCACCCCCGGAGGAGATGCGCAGACACGGCCGCCTCCACCTGCACACCAAGGGCAGCGACCGCCGCGCCATCAGCCACCACTACGACGTCGGCAACGACTTCTACGAGCTGGTGCTCGGCCCCTCGATGGTCTACTCGTGCGCGTACTGGGAGTCGCCCGAGGGCACCCTGGAGGACGCCCAGCGCGACAAGCTCGAACTCATCTCCCGCAAGCTCGCCCTCAAGCCCGGCATGCGCCTGCTCGACGTCGGCTGCGGCTGGGGCTCCATGGCGGTCCACGCGGCGCGCGAGCACGGCGTGCGCGTCGTGGGCGTCACCCTCTCCCAGGAGCAGGCCGCCTACGCCCGAAAGCGGATCGCCGAGGAGGGCCTTACGGACCGGATCGAGATCCGCGTCCAGGACTACCGCGACGTACGCGACGGACCGTATGACGCCATCAGCTCCATCGGCATGGCCGAACACGTCGGAGCCGAACGCTATTTGGAGTACGCGAACGACCTGTACGCCCTCCTGAGCCCCGGCGGACGGCTGCTGAACCACCAGATCGCCCGGCGGCCGCAGACCGACGAGACGGCGTACTCCGTGGACGAGTTCATCGACGCCTACGTCTTCCCCGACGGGGAGCTGGCGCCCGTGGGCACCACCGTCTCGCTCCTGGAGCAGGCGGGCTTCGAGGTCCGCGACGTGGAGACCATCCGCGAGCACTACGCGCTCACGCTGCGCCGCTGGGTCGCGAACCTGGAGGCGCGCTGGCCGGAGGGCCAGCGGCTGACCTCGCCTGGCCGGGCCCGCATCTGGCGGCTCTACATGGCAGCCTCCGCGCTGGCCTTCGAACGCAACCGCATAGGCGTCAACCAGGTCCTCGCCGTGAAGACCCCGGAGAGCGGCGCCTCGGGGATGGCGCTGAGGTCGAGGGACTGGCGGTGAGATCCGGCCCGCCCGGCTGAGACCCGGCCCGCCCTGCTGAGCCCCAGCCCGCCCGGCTGAGATCCAGCCTGTCCGGCTGGGATCCAGCCCGTCCGGCGTTTGAGGACGAGCCGCGCAGCGGCGATACGGGGGCGGAGCCCCCGGGGCGGCATGCGAGTGGGCCCGGACGCATAGAGACGTCCGGGCCCACTCACTCACCGCTCCAGCCGCCGCAGCTACTCGCTCTTGATCGCCATCAGCGGGTTCAGCCGCGCCGCGCTGCGGGCGGGCCACACCGCGGCCATGACACCGACCACGGCCGCGATGGCCAGGAAGATCACGATCCGGCCGACCGGGATCTCCATGGAGTACGTGGCGACCTTCTCGGCGATGCTGCCGCCCACGGCCCAGCCCATGAAGAGGCCGAGGCCGATGCCGAGCACCGCGCCGAACAGCGAGATCACGACCGACTCCAGGCGCACCATCTGCTTGACCTTCGCACGGTCCAGACCGATGGCCCGCAGCATGCCGATCTCGTGCTTGCGCTCGAAGACCGACATGGCCAGCGTGTTGATGACGCCGAGCACCGCGATCAGGATGGCCATGCCGAGGAGCCCGTACAGCATGTTCAGGATCATGTTGATGCCGCCCGCCACCGCGTTGCTGACATCGTCCTTGTCCTGGACGGTGATGGCCGGGTTGTCGCCGAGGGCCTTGATGATGGCGTTCTCGGCCTGGTCCGACGGGCCGCCCTTCATCTTCACCAGGACCTGCTTGTCGACCAGCTTGGAGAGGTGCGGGTCGACGACGGACGTCGGCGCGAAGAGGCCGTTGAGCATCTCGTTGCCCTCGTAGACGCCCGCGACCTTCAGTTGGACGGTCTTGCCGTCGGCGTCGAACTTCAGCGGGAAGGTGTCGCCCGCCTTGAGGCCCTTGTCCTTCGCCGTGTCCGCGTCGACCAGCGCGGTGCCTGCCTTCAGACCGTCGATCGAGCCGCTGGTGAAGTCGAGGCCGACGAGCTTGCCGAACGTCTTCGGGTCGACGCCGTTGATGCTCGAGTAGCTGCCGTCCGCCTCGCCGTACGCGGTGCGCAGCGGGGTGCTCGCCTCGACCTCGGGGATCTTGTCCAGCTTCTGGCGGACCTCGGGGGTCAGCGCCTCGAAGTTCGCCATGGAGACGCTGTAGTCGGCCTTCATGGAGCCCGCGGCCATCTTGTTGATGGCGCTGCCCATGGACACCGCGATGACCGTCATCGCGGTGATGAGGGTGAGGCCGATCATCAGGGCCGAGGCGGTGGAGGCCGTGCGGCGCGGGTTGCGCACCGAGTTGAGGCGCGACAGCTTGCCGGTGACGCCGAACGGCTTCAGGAGCGGCGCGGAGGCCGCGATGAAGGGCCGGGAGAGCAGCGGGGTGAGGACGATGACGCCGACGAGGATGGTGGCCGCGCCACCCGCCATCACATAGTTGTCGTCCATGAACATCATGACCGCGCCGAGCGCCACGATGAGCGAGCCGAGGGTGTTGCGGACGACCAGGCCGCGCGTGGTGGGCGTCGCGTGGACGCTGTTCATCGCGGCGACCGGCGGGATCTTCGCGGCGCGGCGGCCCGGCAGCCAGGCGGCCAGCATGGTCACGACCACGCCGATCAGGAGCGCCGCCACGATCGTCGTCGGGGCGATGACGAGGGGGCCGTCCGGCAGCGAGGCGCCGCCGGAGTTCATCAGGGCCTCCAGGCCGACGGAGACACCGAGACCGAGCCCGAATCCGGCCACGGCGGCGACCAGGCCGACGAGGAACGCCTCGATGAGCACGGAGCGCGTCACCTGGCGGCGCGAGGCGCCGACGGCGCGCATGAGCGCGAGCTCCTTGGTGCGCTGGGCGACCAGCATGGTGAAGGTGTTGGCGATGATGAAGATGCCGACGAAGAGCGCGATACCGGCGAAGATCAGCAGGACCTGGCTCATGGAGCTGGTCTGCTGCTCGATCATCCGCTCCTGGTCGTCGGAGAGCTGACCGCCGGTGACGGCGTCCGTGTCCTTCGGCAGGATCTTCTCGACCGAGCTCTTCAGCGCCGACTCGGAGGTGCCCCCGGCGGCCTTGACGTCGATCTCGTCGTACTCGGTCTTGTTCAGCGCCTTCATCGCGGTCTTGTTGTCGAGGACGACGAGGCTGCCGCCCGCGACGACGCTGCCGTCGTCGGTGTCGAAGATCCCGCTGACCTTGGCGGTGTGCACGGGGCCGTCGGTGGAGTAGCGGACGGTGTCGCCCACCTTGAAGCCGGTGCGCTCGGCGGTGCGGGAGTCGAGGGCGATGTCGGCGCCGGACTTCGGGGCGCCGCCCTTGGTGAAGTCGTACCGGGGGTCCTTGCCGTCCTTGGCCGGGTAGTAGTTGGTGCCGGTGGTGCCCCACTCGCCGCCCACGAGCTTGCCGTTCTTGTCGGCGAGCGCGGTGAAGCCGCTGACGGAGCCGATGGCGGAGTCGGCGCCGGGCAGGGACCCGGCCTTCTTCAGGAGGCCGTCGGTGAGGCGGGCGGGCTCCTTGGTCTCGCCGTCCTCGTCGGAGGAGCCGCCGTCGGACTGGATGGCGACGGAGACGTGGTCGAAGCTCTTCGCCGACTTGTTCTTGTAGGCGTTGCCGAAGGTGTCGGTGAAGACCAGGGTGCCGGAGACGAACGCGACGCCGAGCATGACGGCGAGCACGGTCATCAGCAGCCTGGCCTTGTGCGCGAGCACGTTGCGCAGGGCGGTACGGAACATGGGTGTGAGTCCTGGGTCAAGTGAGAGGGGGGAGAGCCCCGCAGGGGCCTCCCAGGGGCGCGGGGAACTGCGCGACAAGCCACAGACGGCCCGCAGTCCCGAGACATGCCCGGCCTCGACGGCGGTAGGGGGAAACCGCCCGAGGCCGAGCGGCCACTAGCTCGTCCGGCCCTTCGCGTCGAAGTGCTTCATCCGGTCGAGCACCCCGTCCGCGGTCGGCCCGTGCATCTCGTCGACGACCCGCCCGTCCGCGAGGAAGATCACGCGGTCCGCGTACGACGCCGCCACCGGGTCGTGCGTGACCATCACGACGGTCTGGCCGAGGTCGCGCACGGAGTTGCGCAGGAAGCCGAGGACCTCCGCGCCCGAGCGCGAGTCGAGGTTTCCGGTCGGCTCGTCGCCGAAGATGATCTCCGGCTGGGAGGCCAGCGCGCGGGCGACGGCCACGCGCTGCTGCTGGCCGCCGGAGAGCTCGGTGGGCCGGTGGCTCAGGCGCCCGGAGAGGCCGACCATCTCGATGACCTGCTCGAGCCACTGCTTGTTCGGCTTGCGGCCCGCGATGTCCATGGGCAGCGTGATGTTCTCCAGGGCCGTCAGCGTCGGCAGCAGGTTGAACGCCTGGAAGATGAAGCCGATCTTGTCCCGGCGGAGCTTGGTGAGCTGCTTGTCCTTGAGCGTGGACAGCTCGGTCTCGCCGATGCGCACGGAGCCGGAGCTGAAGCTGTCCAGACCGGCGACGCAGTGCATCAGGGTCGACTTGCCGGATCCGGAGGGACCCATGATCGCGGTGAACTCGCCCTGCCCGAAGTCGACGGAGACATGGTCCAGGGCGACCACCTGGGTCTCGCCCTGTCCGTACACCTTGGAAAGATCCGTGGCGCGCGCTGCCACGGCGGTGGCGCGGGCGGCGAAGGGGGTGGTGGTCACGGGGCGATGCTCCTGTCGGGACGACGAGTGGGGACGTACTCAATCGTCCTGGCCGATCAGTGCCCTGTAGTCAGCCGCTGTTCCGGTTCCCGTGGCCCTCTCCAGTCGGACTTGAGGTCGGCCTGTCATACCTGGGGATGACACGTATCCCTGACACGGGGAGGAGGAGAGGGAGAAGAAGAGGGAGAAAGCGGGACCGGGAGCGTTCGGGCGGCTAAATTCCGTCATTCCGCGCAGAGGCCCACGAGACCGGCCGCGCCCGCGGAAAGGCCTCCGGCATGTACCAACGGACCGTGACCGCGACTGATGCACCCTCAGACGTCAATAAAATAAGACAACATCGGGCTGCCCTTCCGCTGTTCGGGGGATGCCTCCCGATAGGGTCGAAGCCTCGACGCGGAGCCCATGGCCTGCCCGGATGGTGGAATGCAGACACGGCGAGCTTAAACCTCGCTGCCCCTCGGGGGCGTGCCGGTTCGAGTCCGGCTCCGGGCACATCCGCTGCACTGCCGTCGCCGTTGTGCGTGCGGCTTGTGCGTACTTTGTGACGGTTTGGGGTGCCCCCTCGATCATGATCGTCCACGCCTTTACGCTGAAGATCGACTGCGGCGTGGGGTGCGCATTCTGATGGCGCGTCAGCTCACGTGCTGAGCAACGGTGTTGACGATCACGTGACCGGTCTCCGAACTTCGGTCTCTGATCTTCGGTCTTCGGTCTTCGGCCTTCGGGGGTGCCCTCGCCCCGGGTCGCGCTGTCGCGGTGAACCGTAGCGACATCAATACGGACTGTTACTCCCCGCCGCCGGGTCACCCGGGCGGCGTAACGGTACCGATCCGGGAACAGTGGGCCCCTTGTCGAGCGTTCTCCGTCACAGTGAGGGAAAGATCCTCCCCAAGCACTAGGCTCACCCCTTTGCCTACGCATTACTCTTGAGGCAAAGCCACACACGGTGGCCATGGAGGAGTGAAATGAGGAGCAGTAACCCGGTCTTCTCGCGACGGGGGTTCAGCCGCGACAACGGCTTCGCCGGCTTCGGCCAGCAGCCGCAGGCCGGGGGACCCGCGGGCGCGACCCAGACCCAACAGGGCAACCCGTACGCGCAGGGCAATCCGTACGCCGGCCAGCAGGCCCCCGCGGGCAACCCCTACGCCACAAACCCGTACGCCCAGCAGGACCTGCAGCACGGCGCGCCCCAGGCGCCCGTGACCACCGCGGGACGCATGACGATGGACGACGTCGTCATGCGTACCGCGACCACGCTCGGCACCCTCGTGGTGACGGCCGCGCTCGCCTGGGCGCTGCTGCCGGTGGACGACGCCAACATCAGCAAGTCGTACGGCATCGCCATCGGCGCCGGTCTCATCGCGATGGTCCTGGGCCTCGTCCAGGCCTTCAAGCGCAAGGCCTCGCCCGCGCTGATCCTGACGTATGCCGCCCTGGAGGGTGTCTTCCTCGGCGTCGTCTCCAGCGTCGTCGACAACCGCATCGCCAGCGGCGCGGCCATGCAGGCCGTGCTCGGCACGATGGCCGTCTTCCTCGGCGTCCTCGTGGCGTACAAGGCGGGCTGGATCCGCGTCAACCGTCGCTTCTACGGCTTCGTGATGGCCGCCGCGATGGGCTTCCTGCTGCTGACCTCAGTGAACCTGCTGTTCATGGTCTTCGGCGGCGGTGACGGCCTCGGCTTCCGCAGCGGTGGCCTCGGCATCGTGTTCGGCATCGTCGGCATCCTGCTCGGCGCCTGCTTCCTGGCCCTGGACTTCAAGCAGGTCGAGGACGGCATTGCCTATGGCGCGCCGAAGGAAGAGGCCTGGCTCGCCGCGTTCGGTCTGACGATGACGCTCGTCTGGATCTACATGGAGTTCCTGCGCCTGATCGCGATCTTCTCGGGCAACGATTAGTCGCACGGCTGAGGCGCCCACCCGCTGAGGCGCACAGCACCGAAGGGCCCGCGGACCGAAACGGTCCGCGGGCCCTTCGCCGTTTGCTGTCGAGGGTGTGCGGGGGTGGAGTGGTGCCTTCGGTGTCTTCAGTGTCTTTGGTGTCTTCGGGGGAACTGGTCAGAGGAGTTTGCGGGCAGCCCGCCTGAGGTCGTACTCATGGATGATTGCCTTCGCGTGCCCGTACGCGAGGTTGTGTTCTGCGCGGAGCCAGCTGACCTTCTCCTCGAAGCGGAAGAGAGAGGGGCCTTCGTCCACGGCGCGTAGCCAGTCGGAGACTTCACGACCGGTGCAGTGGGGGATTCGGGCGAGCAGGTTGCGGTGGGTCTCCTCGGAGAAGACTTGGGACATCGGCGCCTCCGGACGCGTCGCGATGTGTTCCGTCCTTCACGCCACCGTGCCTGAGCGTTGGGGCGTTGGCAACAGTCCCGGGAAGGCGCATAAGGTCGCTGGGTGCTCGATACGACGCCTTTGACAGCCGCAGTGGACCATTTCGCCGACCGTCTGCGGGCCGCCCCGCAGAGCCGCCTGCAGCGGGGAGCGGCGACCGAAGCGCTCGCTCTGGCCAGGGAGTTGGCCGTCCGCACCCAGCGCATCGAGGAACCGGACGCGGGACCCCGGGAGATGCCGGACGCGGGGATGTTCGCCGCGGCCGACCAGATCACCGTCGCGGGGCGGGATCTCGCCCTTGTCCTGACGGACCCCGAGGAGCTCGCGCGGACGCTGGAGCTCGTGGAGGAGGCGCAGAAACGGGCCGGGGTCTAAGAGCCTGTCTTTGAACCCTGGGGCCCGTTCCGACAGGTGCTCAGACCGAGGCGATGACGCGGTCGGCCAGGATGTAGATGTTCTCGGCGCCGCACTCGAACGTCAGGGCGTACGCACCGGAGATGCCGGAGCCGCCGAGCAGGAACGGGGTCCTGCCCTCGCGCAGCGCGGCCGCAAGGAGCTCCGCGGTCTCGCGGTGTCCGGGCGTCATGCACAGCGTCGTGCCGTCCGCGAAGACGTACACGTCCAGCGTGCCCAGCGGGCCGGGACGGACGTCGGCGAGGGCGGTGCGGGCGTCGGCGAGCTCCTCCAGGCACGCCACCGTGCGCTCGTGGTCGCCGTGGTCGCCGTGGTCGCCGTGGCCTTCGGGTGTCGGCGTCTGCACCGGCACGAAGTCCGGGTGCGAGGGGTGGCGGCGGCGGGCGGCGGCGAGCTCGGGGGAGTCCCCGGCGTACTCGTCGGTGCCCGTCGCGTCGGCGAACGGCTCGGTCACCGGCTCCAGGCTGTCGGACTCGATGCCCGCGAAGTCGGCCTGCCGGGGCAGGAACAGCTCGTCTGCGATGCCGTCCGGAATCCCGGGCAGCCCGCTCAGCAGCGAGGGCCCGTCGGCGCCCTCACGGGCCTCCTGGGCGGCCCAGAAGGCGCGGGCCTCGGCGAGCTCGCGCTCCCGCTCCTCGGCGAGGGCTTCGGTCACGGCCGCGCGTATCTCGTCCGTGTCCACCGTGGTGCGGGCGCCCGGCACCGTGGGGTGCGGGGCGCTCGTGGCACGGCTGTCGGCCAGTTCGGTGTGCAGGGCTGTGATCTCGGCGAGCTGCTTCCGCAGGCCGTGCACCGCGTGCAGGGCAGCGACGCCCACGGCCGTGGCAGCGGCCGTGGAGAGCAGCAGGGCAAGAGGCAAGGCGCTCACTGACGTACTCCCGGTTTCAAGTCGACCCCCGACTTCCTACATCAGCTTGAAGCCTGCACGATCCACCTGTCAGTGCATTACGTCACGAATGGGACAGGACTTTGGGCCCGATGTTTACCCCTGGATCTGTCCTGAGCTGGGCATATCCCTCTCCCCCAGGAGATAGGTCACATCCTGGGGGAGATTGGGTCACGAAGTGATGCAGGGACTGAGCGTCAGCAGAGAGAACTGTGTGTCAGCGGTTTTCTGCTGTTACCGGCCGTTATTAGCTGAGGCGTTCGATAACCATCGCCATGCCCTGGCCGCCGCCGACGCACATCGTCTCCAGACCGAACTGCTTGTCGTGGAACTGGAGGGAGTTGATGAGCGTGCCGGTGATGCGGGCGCCGGTCATGCCGAAGGGGTGGCCGACGGCGATGCCGCCGCCGTTGACGTTGAGCTTGTCGATGTCGATGCCCAGGTCGCGGTAGCTCGGGATCACCTGGGCGGCGAACGCCTCGTTGATCTCGACCAGGTCGATGTCGTCGATCGTGAGACCGGCACGGCGGAGCGCCTGCTTGCTCGCCTCGACCGGGCCGAGGCCCATGATCTCGGGGGAGAGGCCGGTGACGCCGGTGGAGACGATGCGGGCGAGCGGGGTCAGGCCGAGCTCGCGGGCCTTGGTGTCGCTCATGATCACGAGGGCGGCGGCGCCGTCGTTGAGCGGGCAGCAGTTGCCCGCGGTGACCAGGCCGTCGGGGCGGAAGACCGGCTTCAGGCCCTGGACGCCCTCCAGGGTGACCCCGGCGCGCGGCCCGTCGTCCTTGCTGACGACAGTGCCGTCGGGGGTGGTGACCGGGGTGATCTCGCGCTCCCAGAAGCCGTTCTTGATGGCTTCCTCGGCGAGGTTCTGCGAGCGGACGCCGAACTCGTCCATGTCCTGACGGGTGACGCCCTTGGTGCGGGCCAGGTTCTCGGCGGTCTGGCCCATCGCGATGTACGCGTCCGGGACGAGGCCGTCCTCACGCGGGTCGTGCCACGTCGAGCCCTCGGTCTTCGAGACGGCCTCGGTGCGGGCCTCGGCGTCGGCGAAGAGGGGGTTGTGGGTGTCGGGGAGGCCGTCGCTGGTCCCCTTCACGCTCCTGGAGACCATCTCCACGCCCGCGGAGATGAAGACGTCGCCCTCGCCCGCCTTGATGGCGTGCAGGGCCATGCGGCTCGTCTGCAGGGACGAGGAGCAGTACCGGGTGACGGTGCAGCCCGGGAGGTGGTCCATGCCCATCTGCACGGCCACGATGCGGCCCAGGTTGTGCCCCTGCTCGCCGCCGGGCAGCCCGCAGCCGAGCATCAGGTCGTCGATGTCCTTCGGGTCCAGCTCGGGCACCTTCGCGAGGGCGGCCTCGATGATGGTGGCGGTCAGGTCGTCCGGTCGCAGATCCTTCAGCGAGCCCTTGAAGGCGCGGCCGATCGGGGTGCGGGCGGCAGAGACGATCACGGCTTCGGGCATCAGGACTCTCCAGTGGCGAAGGGGCAGGACTCACTGGGAAGTTACCTGCACGTATCGCTATCGGTCATCGGCTGGATGATGTGACTCCGGACGCATTTCTAAGCGGGCGCTCAGGGCGCGGGGGCGCGGCGCCCCCGGCGGCTCAGCCCCTTGGCTCTCCGTACCAGCGCCACGTGGTGAGCCGGGCGTGTCCCGGGAGGTCGCCGCGGCCCGTCGACCACAGGAGGGTCGGCCAGGGGGCCGTGTCGGTGGGGGCGTCGGGGAAGAGGCGGTGCAGGACGCGTGTGCAGAGGTCGGCGGGCGGGGTCCAGGTGTCGCCGATGCCGAGGCCGCCCGCGATGTCGTACGTGTGGACGAGGGTCTCCACGATCCCCATCGCGGCGAAGCCCTCCGGGTCGGAGACGCCCCACGTGTGGTGGGCCCGCACGGTCGGTGCCGTGGTCGCGACCATGCCGGTCAGGAGGGCTCCGCAGGACTCCAGGACCTGGAGCAGTCCGGCGGTGCCGGAGTCGCGGTCGGCGAAGGTGACGTTGGAGGGCCCGCCGTCCCTGCGCCGGTACCAGAGGAACGGCACCTCGGTGTCCTGGGGCGGGTGCTCGGGGCCCAGCTGGGCGGCGTAGGCGAAGAGGTCGTCGGCGAGGTGCTCGACGGTCTCCCAGCAGTCCCAGTCGATGCCGCCCGCCTTGACGCTCCAGTCGGCGTCGGGCGGGGCCTGGCGGAGGGTGGCTACGGCGAGGCGGACGGCGGTGGTGACGTCTGCGGGGGTGACGGGTTCTCTGGGTCCGGACATGGCGGGACGGTAGCAGGGGGTGTGCGGGGGTCCTGTACTGGTTTTTCCGTAGAGGTCAGGGACCCTCTGTGCCTTCTACGAAGTGGTCGAACTCGCCTGCTTGTACGCCGAGTACGAAGGCGTCCCACTTTTTGCGGGTGGTCGTGACGACGTTGTCCGGGTCGCTGGTCTCGCGGAGGTAGACGGCGTCGTCGCCGTTGCCGAAGGCGATCTCGATCCAGGGGCCTGGGCCCTGTTCGTCCTCGGGGGCGGCGCGGGTCCAGTCGAGGTCGGTGGGGATGCGGGGCTTCTCGGTCATGGCTGGGGTCTGCGCCCTTTCTTCGTCTGTGGGGCGGGGCCGCGGAGGTATGTGCGTCCTCGCCATCCCGGTGCGGGGCCTCGGTCCTGGCAACTCGGAGCGTGGCTCACCGTGCTCCGGGCGCACATACCTCCGCGTCCCCTCAGGCCGTCTTGGCGCCTGCGGGCCGCGTCTTCGCGGTGCGGAGCAGTGCGGCGAAGGCTGTGGGGGCGGTGCTGAGTATCGCGGCGGTGGGGTCGCTGCTTTCGGTGAGATGGACCGTGCCGGTCGCTGTCGCTGCGACATGTATGCAGGAGTTGCCTTCTTGGCAGTAGGAGGACTTCTGCCAGGTGAGCTCGGGCATCGTGGGATTCCTCTACAGGTCCTGGATGATGTTGTGGATGAAGTCGCGTGACTTCGTGGGTGGGAGTGCCGTGGCTTCCATGCGGTCGAGGAGGACGCGGTACTTGTCGAGTTGGGCTGCGGCGTCCAGGAACACCGGGCCGTGCGACTGGTCGAGGTTGACCGTGTCGAGTTGGGGCACGGGGCCTGCGGAGTAGTAGATCGACTGGCCCGAGCCCGGGAATGTTCCGGCGGTGAATGGGATGACGTGGACGGCGATGTGCTCCCGCTCGCTCATGTCGATGAGGTGCTTGAGCTGAGCGCGGGTCACGGTGGGGCCGCCGAACTGCATCCGCAGGGCGGCCTCGTGGACGATTGCCTGGTGAGGTGTCGGCGGCTCTCGGAAGAGCACGGCCTGCCGCTTGATGCGGTACGAGATCCGGTGCTCGATGTCCGGCGGCGACAGCTCGGGAACGCTCTGACGGAAGATCTCGCGGGCGTAGTCCGTGGTCTGGAAGAGGCCGGGGATGTGCACCGTCACCGCGGTGCGTAGGGATGTGGCGTGGTGTTCGATCTCGGCGAGGTCCAGCAGGCCTGCGGACAGTATCTCGCGGTAGTCCTCCCACCATCCGCGCGCACGTTCACCGGTCATGCCGGACAGCGCGTCGACGAGGGGTTTGTCGGAGCAGTCGTAATGGCAGGCCAGCGCGCGCACCCGCGCCGAGCTCACACCGAGCCGCCCGGACTCTATGTTGCTGATCTGGTTCTGCTTGACGCCGAGGAGCTTCCCGGCCTCCGTTGACGTCAGACCGGCACGTTCGCGGAGCTTGCGCAGCTCGTTGCCCAAACGGAGTTGACGTCCCGTCGGATGGCTTCTCACGGGCGCGTTCGCCTCTCCTCGTATCCCGTCACTCACATGAGTGGTTGTGCAGGGCTTTATAGGTTTTCGGTTAACACCTTAACTCGACGTCGCTACCTTGTGAGTGGCGCCACGACCCAGAAGAACCCCGCTCGACGGAGCGACAAAGTCACTGGGCCCACTCGGCAACTACCCACACCCGACGAGGACTTCCATGCCCGCAACCGTAGTCCCGCCCTGGACCTACACCCTCCAACTCCCCCACGACCCCCGCGCCCCAGGAATCGCCCGCGCCACGCTCCGCGCGGTCCTGGAAACGTACGGACTCGGGGAACTGACCCCCACCGCCGAACTCCTCGCAGGCGAACTGCTCAACAACGCGCACTGCCACACCGACGGCCCCTACGCCCTCCGCCTCCGCTCCTCCTCCCCGGAAGGGATCCGCGTGGCCGTGTGGGACTCCAATCCGCAGATTCCACCCGGGTTCGGGGGCCACGTCCTCGACCGGCAGCCGCCGGGTATGGCGGAGGGCGGGCGGGGGCTGCACATCGTGCGGGCGTGCGCGGACAGGTGGGGGTCCTATCCGATGGGGAGGGGGCATGCGGGGAAGTTGTTGTGGGCCGAGGTCATGCCGAGTTCCCCGTGGCGGGCGGCCGGGCCCTCTGAGAGCTGACGATCTAGCTCAGACATCGTGGCTCTTCTCGAGACCGTCCTCCGCCGTGACTGGTGCTGTCGTGCTGACTTCGATCAGGAACCGACCGCTCGGGCGACGGGTGACCACGGGGGACACGGCCGGATCACGGTCGGCAACGGACGCGGCGTACGACTCGACTCTCGCCGGGGAAACTCCTACCTCACAGATCGCCAGGGGCCGGTTCCGCGGGCCGCCCCGAGTCGTCCATCAGTATCGAGTGGGTCTCGAAGAGACCCGACCCGGCTTTCACCGGGATGCGCGACTCGACCAGCGTGACGCCACTGCGCAGACGGCTGTACGTCGGCGGGTGAGCCGTCTTCGGAAGGTCGGCCATGAACCGTGTCACTCGGTCAAGTTGCCCCTCGGACAACTCGTGCTCCGCGAGCATGCGGACGGCGCCGCCAAGTACCTGACCGAGCCTCTCGGCGTTGTCCGGATTGCCGACAGCCAACCTCACCCAGGAGCCGTCGGCGAACGTGACGCGCACATCCGCGTTGACCTCGCTGAACTTCATGCGGCGAACCTCGGCGACGGCATCCCGCGCGAACTCGCCGAGGACGTCGGCCTTCGCCAGACTGCCCTTACGGGTCGCGAGGAAGAGCAGACGGCGGTCCGTCAGGACCAGATCGGTCACGCAGTCCTCGGGGCGCCGCCCGGGATCGAGCTGCCACGGGACGGTCCTGGCGAGGCTGCCGGGCGCAGCCCACATGACGGGAAAGTCGTGCACCTCGTTCTCGGGCTCGTCCGGCTTGCCCCGGCCAGGAACGTCTCCCAGAGGAGTGCCCGAGGCTCCCCCGAGGTTCGCGATGAGGTTCGCGACCAGTGGGATGCCCACGAGCAGAGCGCGACCGGTACGACGGGCGGCTTTGTCCCCGGCTGACCGCAGCTGGTAGGCGGGCCCTGGCGGCCAACCGGTCAATTCCGCCTGAATATCGTCGCGTTCGAGGTTGCGGAACCAGCGTGAGCCTGAGACGGCCGGTGCCATGCCGGTGGCGAACTTGGCCGATGTACGCAGGAGCAACTGCTCATCGGAGTTCGGGTACCAATCCATCAGTATGTCGCCTGCCTCTGCGGGTCTCCGACACCGTGTGGTCCTTCATCTGAGTCCGCGGGAAACGCTACGGATCCGACGATGCCAGCGACGGCATGGGTGAATTCCTCCCACTGTTCCATGGACGCCGTATCCAGAGTGACAACTGCCGTGTACGGGCCGTTCCCAAAGGGGATGTGCACCTGAAACTGGCCCATCACCAGTTCCTCGTCATGACCGCTCTGGGTGTACTGACCGTCAATGAGGAGGCGTCGCACGGAGATTGACGACACCGCGGGCCCGCAAGGCAGATCGAGCCATGTCACGTCGTGTAGGGGGTCGGCACCGAGGACGGCTCGAATTCCCTGGGCCACGATCTCTTGATCGACGGAGTCGGATTCGAAGACCGACAACGTGAGGGAGCAATGCGCGACGCCGCCGCCGTCGATCTCGTACAACCCGATGCCGAAGAAGGCGACACCGTCGGCCAGCATTCCGTCGGCCGTCTCGCTGTACACCTTGCTCATGGCTTCCCAGAGCGGCTGGTCGCCGTGCGGGTAGATGTCGCGCACGAGCTGCCGTGCGGCCGCCGCGCGCTCGTCGGCGTCGAGAGAGACCTCGATGGCATGCATGCCTTCGGGGAGGTCGAACGTCATGGGCGGCAGCGAGACTCCCTCAACCGAGAGGGACCGCTCGGCTGTGCTGTCGGAGCCACTGGGTGGGCCGATACCGTTCATAGCGCTTGCTCTCAGTTTCCGTAGTCGGTGTGCGCGATGGTGTGGCCCTTGTAGCCCGTCAGACCGGTCTTGATGGCGGCGTCCAGGGTGCGACCACCGTTGCTCATGGGGGCGATCAGCTCATCGCTCTTGACGAACGGAAGCTTCGAGCCGAGGGCGTTGACTGTCTTCGTACCGGCCAGCTGCCCCCTTCGAAAGTTCTGCAGACCGCTCTCCGCAGCAAGCCTCAGGCGGCTGCCGCCCTGTCCAAGTTTGACGACGGGCGTGGCCTTCAGCGGCCCGAAGAGCTTGTACGCCTTGCCGATGCTAGTCACCCCGCGATAGCCGGAGCCGAGCTTGGCGGCACGCGCCGCGGCATTGCCGCCCTTGGCCAGCGCAGCCCCTCCGGTGAGCCCCTTGATGCCGGGAAGGACACCGAGAGCATCGAACGTGATGGACGTCCAACTGACATCCGCGCCAGCCGCCATGGCCGTCAAGTGGGTCAGAAGCGCTGCTCCGCTGGTCGCCATGGCAGCGACGGCGAAGATGGCTCCGAGAGGCTCAAAGGGGGCGGTGATGATGGCCAGGACACCGAGGGCGTTGCTGACCAGGCTCAGTGCGTCGCCGATCGCCTTGATCATGTCGGCGTGTTCCTTGAACCACTCTCCAGTGGCGTCCCACGCCTCGGCGAGCCCCTTGCCTAACTTGTCCCAGAAGCCCGGCTCGTCCGGGGCGATGTCGCCCGCCTTGTCGAGTTCCTTGCTGATCGCCCCGGCCGCCTTGGCGTAGCGGTCCTCCAGGTCGTGCACCTGGCCGATGACCTCGTCGACGTCCCCCGAGGCCTTCCCGCTCTCCTTGCTGTTGGGCTTCGCCTCCGAGCGGGCGTCCAGCTTCTCCCCGGCCTTCTTCTCGAGGCGGTCGGTCTCGTCCTGGAACTCTTTGAGTTCCCTGGCCCACCGGTGCAGCGCGCGCGACGCCTTGTCGAAGGATTCGTGGCTCTTGCGGATGAGTGGGGTGACGTCCTCGCCGATGTACTCGGTGAACGCGAGCGCCGCCTTGCCCTTCCAGGCACCGCACTCGATGCGTTCCAAGTCCCGGGCTGCAGATCCCAGTTCACCTGCGAGTCCGCCGAGTTTCTTCGCTAAGTCGCGCGTGTCCTCGACGTTGCCGGGGGTGGGGTCCCAGCCGATGTTCGGGAGCGCGGGGCGCTTGGTGCCGGTCACGCCGCTACTTGCTCTTCTTCTTGGCGGATTTGAGGGACTCGGCGAGGGCCTGGTCGAGTTTGCTGAATTCCTCGTCGATCTTGTTGATCATCTTGACGGCACCCTGGGTGTGCTTGCCGAGCTGTTTGACGCCGTAGCCCCACTCGTCGGCGAACTCGTGGACGTCCTCGATGAGCTTTGAGGCGCCGACGACCGAGCCGTCGGTGTTCTTGAGGGTGCGGCGTGCCGCGTCCATGCGGTCGCTGACCGAGGAGAAGGTCTTCTTGAGGTCCTCGAAGATCGTCCCGTCGAGGCGGAGGTCGCTCATGTCGGTGTCCTGACTCCCTGGGCGGTCGTGGTCGTGGTCGTGGCCCCGGCCCTGGCCGTGGTCAGCGGTTTACGGACTGGATCTCGCGTACGACGACGTCCTGCGTCGCACCGAACTCGCCGGGGGGCAGGTCGCCGCCTGGTTCCGTGGTGCTCTTCCAGGTGACCCGCCAGGTGATGGTGGCCCCGAGTTCGTACGAGGCGTCGCCGGACGAGCGCAGATAGCGCACGCCGCACGGCGGGTCCGTGTCCGCCGGGGTTCCCTTGGCGCGGGGCTTGCCGATCCGGCCGTCGTCGCCGATCGGGCACTCGCCGGACGACGGGTACGTCTCGGCGTCCGACGTTCCCGGTTCGAGCTTCAGGGAGACGGGCTCGGCGGTCGTCGTCGCGGAGAGGCCCGTTCCCGGCAGGCTCGCGGTCACCGAGATCTTCTTGAACTTGGCCTTGTCGAGCCACATCCAGGTCGGCAGGTTGACCTTCGTCTCGCCCTCGGGGGCCATCTTGATCTCCGTGTCGGGGACCGGGATCTGGCCGTAGGCGTACTCCGCGAGGATCCTGGGGGAGACCGCGAGTCGCTCCTTGGGCGGGTCGCCCTTGGCCACCCAGAACGGCATCCTGTCGCAGGCCTGGGCCTCTGGTTCGTCCTTGCGCGTCTCGTCGATCGCCGCCGCCCAGAACTGTCCCTCGCCCTGCTTGTCGAGGTTGTAGTTCTTGTAGGGGTGGCCCTCCTTGAAGTACGAGTCGAAGACCCCGCCGACAAGTTCACCGATCCCGAGGACGCCGATCTGCCGGATCGCCTTGACTGTGGCCTGGACCCCCTTCGGGGAGTACGCAGGTTCGTACCAGCAAGCAGGCGGATCCCAGTTGCTGTTGGCAGGGGTGAGCGTGCCGGTCTTCGCGGACTTCGGGCTGCCCTCGACCGTCGTCTGGACCTTCGTCTCGACGGTGAGGCGCTTGTCCTGGCGATCGCCTTTCGCGCTGCCGAGGGCGGCGCCGGGATTCTTGTCACGGGCATGCGCAGGGGCGACAGTCGCCATCGCTGCCAGGACGAGGCCAGAGACGATCAGGGTGCGGAGCTGGGTCGGCTTCACCGCTGGCACTTCTCCGACTTCTCATCCGAGATGATTCGGGCTGCCTGCCATACGCCCTTCGAGTTCTTCTCCATGCGGGTGTTGTAGAAGGTGAAGTCGTTCGAGTCGTCTGAATCGCCTGATCTGTCGACCTTGCCGGTCTTGAGATCCTTGCTGTAGGCCTTCGTGTCGTCACCGCAATACGTCACCGCGGCCGCACCCCCCTTGAGCGTGGTGACCTCACGGTTGAAGTACCGGGTTTCGCCGACCCACGTCGTGTCGGCCTTGGAGAACGACTCGACATACCGACCCGCACTGAGGAGTGCGTCGCCCTTCGAGTAGAACTTCAGCGCAGGGTGGTCCCCGGCGTGGACGGTGATGGCCTCGTCGATGGAATCGAGCATCCGCTCGTGATCGGCGAGCACCGCATCCTTCTTCGGGTCCCCCGTCTTGGCCCCCTCGAAGACGTTCTTCACGTCCTTCGGCAGCTTGATCTCCGGGCGGTCGACCCCGCCCTCCGACGCCTTCGGAGACGGCGACTCCTTCTTGCTGCCTGAGTCCGTGTCGGCGCCCGCGATCTTGTCCTTGGAGTCGCCGTCGCCGTCACCCCCTCCGCACGCCGAGAGCGAGAGGACCGCGGCAGCAGTCATGGCGGCTGCTGCGAGCAGGGTGGGGCGGCGGTTCACGGTCAGCTCCTGGGGGCGAGGGTTCTCTGGAGTGAACCAAGCTATCCAGGAGGGGTGGGGGACACCAGCGGCAGGGGCGCTGGTCAATGGCATATATAGGCGTATACCAGCAGAGTTTGAGTCACCATTGATCACTCTTGGCTCGTATGTGTCGCGCACCGCCACGATCCGAGAAGTGGGCGACCGTCCCGGACAGCAAATCAGGGCATGTCTCGGGTGAGGGTGGTGACCGGTCGGTGAGAGTGCCCAGGCGGGCGGGAGGGGATGAGGGGCGCCCCCCGGCCCTCCTACGCAGTTCGTTCCGCCGGGGACAAGGCGGCCCGCCGTACCGGACACGCCATTTCCGCCAGGTACGGGCTCCACCACCGTGCCGGGCGGCTTGTCAGGGGCGCGGGGAACTGCGCGATCAGCCCCCACCGGCCCGCAGGCGGAGACGGACCGGGTCAGTGCGGCAGCGGTGACGGCTCCGGAGTGTGGATGCGGCGGCGGCGACGCCGCTTGAGGAGTGCCCACGGCCCCCGGGGGCCCGTAGGCATCGCCGCAGTGACCTCCGTGCCGCCCTCCGACGCCGCCCGCGCCGCCGCCCGCGCCACCGGCAGGAAGCCCTCGCGACGCGAGACATCGGGGCGCTCCTCCTCCGGCCACAGGCCCAGCGCCGCGCACAGCGTGGGGAGTACCGCCATTGCCGCGGTCGCGTAACCCTCCGCGGAGGGGTGGTAGCGGTCGGGGCCGAACAGTTCCCGGGGGTGCGCCGCGAACTCGGGGCCCAGGAGGTCGCCGAGCGACACCGTCCGGCCGCCCTGCTCGACCGCGCCGATCGTCTGGGCCGCGGCCAGCTGACGCGAGACGCGACGGGCCAGCCACCGCAGCGGCTGGTAGACGTTCTCGACCGTGCCCAGGTCGGGACAGGTGCCGACCACCACCTCCGAACCGGCCGTACGCAGCCTGCGTACCGCCGCGGAGAGGTGGCGCACCGACCGCGTCGGCGGCATCCGGTGCGTCACGTCGTTCGCGCCGATCATGATGACGCAGACGTCGGGCACCCAGGCGGGGTCCGAAAGGATCAGCGTCACCTGGCGGTCCAGGTCGTCCGACTGGGCGCCGGGCAGCGCCACGTTCCGCAGGTCGACGGGGCGCTCGGCGACCGCGGCCAGCCCGGAGGCGAGCAGTGCCGCCGGGGTCTGCCTGGCCCGGTGCACGCCCTGCCCCGCGGCCGTGGAGTCCCCGAGCATCGCGAACCGCACCGGTTCGGCGTGCGTCGGGCGGGCGGCCTCCGCGGCGAAAGCCCCGCCGTAGCGCCCGTCGGCGCGTGGGGGATCCACGTGCCCGTTGCCCACGTTCCGCTTCGCCAGCTGCACCTCGGCGAGCACCACGCCCACCGTGGCAGCCCCGAGCAGCCCGATGCCTCCGCCGCCGTACGCCGCGCCCGCGGCGATCCGCCGCGCCACCCTCGCCCTCGACATGCCCTGCAGCCACCTCCTCGTGCCGTACCGCTGCGTACGGCCGCACATCCACTCATTGCCCCGTAAGCACGGTCGGCCAATCGCAAGCAGAGGTGAACGGATGAGCCGGACCCTTAGGCTGACCGCACCAATTCGTCGCACTACATCGCAGCCCGGAGACAACGGTGCAATTCCACGACTCGATGATCAGTCTCGTCGGCAATACCCCGCTGGTGAGGCTCAACAACGTGACCGCGGGCATCCAGGCGACCGTCCTGGCCAAGGTCGAGTACTTCAACCCCGGCGGTTCCGTGAAGGACCGCATCGCGCTGCGCATGATCGAGGCGGCCGAGCAGAGCGGGGAGCTGAAGCCCGGCGGCACCATCGTCGAGCCCACCTCCGGCAACACCGGAGTCGGTCTCGCCATCGTGGCCCAGCAGAAGGGCTACAAGTGCATCTTCGTCTGCCCCGACAAGGTGTCCCTCGACAAGATCAACGTGCTGCGCGCGTACGGCGCCGATGTGGTGGTCTGCCCGACCGCCGTCGACCCCGAGCACCCGGATTCGTACTACAACGTCTCCGACCGGCTCGTGCGCGACACGCCCGGCGCCTGGAAGCCCGACCAGTACAGCAACCCGAACAACCCCCTTTCGCACTACCACTCCACGGGCCCCGAGCTCTGGGAGCAGACGGAAGGGAAGATCACCCACTTCGTGACGGGCATCGGGACCGGCGGCACGATCTCCGGGACTGGCGGCTACCTGAAGGAGATCTCCAAGGGCGCGGTCACCGTCGTCGGTGCCGACCCCGAGGGGTCCGTGTACTCCGGCGGGTCCGGGCGGCCCTACCTCGTCGAGGGCGTCGGTGAGGACTTCTGGCCGACCGCGTACGACCGCAACGTGACCGACGAGATCGTCGCGGTGTCCGACAAGGACTCCTTCCAGATGACGCGGCGGCTCGCCAAGGAGGAGGGGCTCCTCGTCGGCGGGTCCTGCGGCATGGCCGTCGTGGCGGCGCTGCGGGTCGCGGAGCGGCTCGGTCCGGACGATGTGGTGGTCGTCCTGCTGCCGGACAGCGGGCGCGGCTACATGAGCAAGATCTTCAGCGACGAGTGGATGAACGACTACGGCTTCCTGGAGGAGGCGGGCGACCAGCCGCGCGTGGCCGACGTGCTGAGCCGCAAGGAGGGCGGCGAGCTGCCCTCGCTGGTCCACATGCACCCCGAGGAGACGGTGGGGGAGGCGATCGAGGTTCTTCGCGAGTACGGCGTCTCGCAGATGCCGATCGTCAAGCCGGGCGCGGGCCACCCGGACGTCATGGCCGCGGAGGTCATCGGCTCGGTCGTCGAACGCGAGCTCCTGGACGCCCTGTTCGCGCAGCGCGCCTCGCTCTCCGACCCGCTGGAGAAGCACATGTCGGACCCGCTGCCGCAGGTCGGCTCCGGTGAGCCGGTGGCGGACCTGATGTCGGTGCTCGGCGGCGCCGACGCGGCGATCGTGCTCGTCGAGGGCAAGCCGACCGGTGTCGTGAGTCGGCAGGACCTCCTCGCGTTCCTCGCGGAGCAGCAGTCCCAGTGATCTGATCCCTGTGGCCCGGGTCCCGCGAGTCGCGTTCCGCGAGGGAACTTCGCGCAAGTGGTACGAGCACGACACGTGTACGCAGCACACGCTTAACACGGCTCGGGCACATTGGTGGTTGTCGGCGTCAGGAACTCCGGAGCGGCTCCCGGATCCATGGACGTCTGGACGCGGACGGCTCTGACCCGTCACGCGTCCTGCGCGAGGACCGCCGTCGTCCCGCCCCCTGGGGTGTTCCCTGGGGGTGCGGCGGTCCTCGCGGTGGCGCGGTATCGCTCCGCTGGGTTGGGCGGTCTTTGTCTGCGGGCCCGACGTGGCCGATCGCGCAGTTCCCCGCGCCCCTGAAAGACCACCGGCACATTTCCGTCTGCGGGCCGGTGGGGGCTCGTCGCGCAGTTCCCCGCGCCCCTGAAAGCCCCTGCCGGGGCCCGGGATCGACGTGCCGGTTGCCTGTTAGGGGCGCGGGGAACTGCGCGAGCAACCCCCACCTACCCGCAGACGAGAACAGGCCGGTGGTCTTTCAGGGGCGCGGGGAACTGCGCGAGCAGTCACGGCGGGCGGTCAGGAGGTTGTGGACCTTGGGGCCAGCGCGGGGGCCGTCCAGCTGGCCAGGAGGGACAGGCGGTCCGCGCTCTCCGTGCCCGGTTCCGCCGTGTAGACGACCATGAGTTGGTCGGGGTCGCCGGGCAACGTCAGGGTCTCGTACGGCAGGACCAGTTCCCCCACGACCGGGTGGTGCATGCGCTTGACGCCGTGCGTCTTCTCCTTGACCTGGTGGTCGGCCCAGAGGCGGCGGAAGTCCTCGCTCTTGACGGACAACTCGCCGACCAGCGCGCAGAGTTCGCCGTCCGAGGGGAAGCGCGCCGCGTCCAGGCGCAGATACGCGACCGTATCCGCGGCCACCGACTCCCACTCCGGATAGCAGTCGCGCCCGGAGCTTTCGAGGAAGACGTGGCGAGGGATGTTGCGCTCGGCGGGGGAGAGGCTGGAGAAGCCGTTGAGGGCGTCGGCCAGGCCGTTCCAGGCCAGGACGTCCATGCGGCGGCCGAAGATGAACGCCGGGGCCCGGTCGATGCTGTCGAGCAGCAGCCGCAGCCCGGGGCGGACCTGCTGTGCCGTGGTCCTGGCCTTGCGGGGGCGGGCCCCGGGGCGGGCCACGGTGCGCAGGTAGGCGTGCTCGGTCTCGTCCAGGCGCAGCACGCGGGCGATGGCGTCGAGCACCGCGTCGGACACCGAGGGGCCGCGGCCCTGTTCGAGGCGGATGTAGTAGTCCACGCTCACGCCCGCCAGCTGCGCGACCTCCTCGCGGCGCAGGCCGGGCACGCGGCGCCTGCCGTACGAGGTGAGGCCCACGTCGGCGGGCTGGATGCGGGCGCGCCGTGAGCGCAGGAAGTCACCGAGGTCGCCGTCCATGCGTTCGATTCTAGGTGGGCGGGCCGATTCCATCCTGGTACTGCCAGACCCAGGAAGAGCGGAGCCCTGGGTGGCGGGGAGCGGTCCGCACAGAGTGGTTCTCGCCGCCGGGAGAGTCTCCGGCGCAGATCAGCAGACCATCAGGGAGATCACTCATGTCGTACGAGACGCTTCAGGACCGCACCGCCCTCGTCACCGGCGCGGCCAGCGGCATCGGAGAGGCCACCGCCAGGCTGCTCGCCGCCAGGGGAGCGCGGGTCGTCCTGCTCGCCCGCCGCGCGGACCGGCTCGAAGAGCTGGCCGCCAAGATCGAGGCCGACGGCGGCCGCGCGCTCGCCGTCACCGCCGACGTCACCGACCAGGCGTCGGTGGACGCCGCAGCCGAGCGGGTCAGGGCGGTCTACGGACGCGTGGACCTGGTGGTGAACTCGGCGGGCGTGATGCTGCCCAACCCGGTCACCGAGGCCCGCACCGACGAGTGGCAGCGGATGCTGGACACGAACGTGGCGGGGGCGCTGCGCATCATCGGCGCCTTCACGCCGGACCTGATCGCGGCGGCCGCGGAGGGCGGGGCGGCGGACCTGGTCAACATCTCCTCGATCGGCGCGCACCTCGCGTTCACCAACTACGCGGTGTACGGAGCGACGAAGGCCGCGCTGACCTATCTGTCGGAGTCCCTGCGCACCGAGCTCGGGCCGCGCGACGTGCGCGTCACCAACGTCGAGCCGGGCTTCACGGACACCGAGCTGCGCGGGCACATCGACAACGGCGAGCTGAGCGGGCAGCTGGAAGGCATGTTCGGCGCGGTCGGCGCGCTGGAGTCGGAGGACATCGCGGACCTGATCGCCTATGCGACGAGCCGCCCGCGCCACGTCAATCTGCGCCAGCTGATCGTGCTGCCCACGCGTCAGGCGTGAGCCGTCCCGGCGGGGACGGGGTCAGTCGTCCCACTCCGACCTGCGCTCGTCGCGCCGCCGCCCGAAGGGCGACCCGCGGTAGGAGGCCGCCACGTTCACGCCGACGATGCCCGCCCAGGACACGAAGAGTCCGGTCAGGCCCGCGTTGACCACGGCGATCGCGGAGAGCGGCACCGCGAGGATCAGCGAGACGACGCCGAACCCGAAGCGCTCGCCCCAGGAGTCGACCCCGCTCGCGGGGGAGCGGGCGCCACGGGCGACCACCATCTGCTGCTCGGCCAGGTGGCGGCGCATCCTGCGGTCGATCGTGCCGTCCAGGCGCTGCTCGATCTTCCCGAGGAACGAGTCGACCAAGGCGGAGTCGTACTCTTCGCCGAGTTCTCTGCGGGCATGCAGAGTGGCGTCGAGTTCCTTCTTGAGTTCGGCGTCACGGGCTTCCATACCCGTTTACGTTACGGCGCCGGGGCGTCCTGGGCGGTGGGGCTAACCCCCCTTTCCACCCGGGGTCCATCCCCCGGGACGGGCGGGTTCCGCCGGGCCAGCGTCCAGTACAGCACCGCGGGCACCACGAGGCCCACGATCCAGGAGATGTCGGCGCCGCCCAGCGGGTCGACCAGTGGGCCCGTGTAGAAGTGGGTGGCGAGGAAGGGCAGCTGGGCGAGGACACCGACGCCGTAGACGACGAGGGCGTCCCAGCGCCAGGCGCCGTAGCGGCCGTGCGGGTCGAAGAGGGCGGGGATGTCGTAGCGCTCGCGGGAGATCAGGTAGTAGTCGACCAGGTTGATCGCCGACCAGGGCGTGAAGAACGTCAGCAGGAACAGCAGGAAGTCCTTGAAGGACGACAGGAAGCTGTCCTTGCCGAGCAGTGCGACCGCCGTGCCCGCCACCATGATCACGGCGATGTACGCGGCCCGCCCGCGGGGCCCGAGCACCTTCTGGCCGCGGAAGCCGCTGATGCTCGTGACCATCGACATGAAGCCGCCGTAGGTGTTGAGTACGTTGATGGTCAGCTTGCCGAGCGCGATCACGAAGTACAGGAACGAGGCGATCAGGCCGGTGCCGCCGAGACCGACGACGTACCCGACCTGGTTGGCGAGGAACGCGTCCCCCGCGCTCGCCGCCACGAGCACCCCGAACGTCATCGACCACTGCGAGCCGATCGCCGACCCCGAAAGCGTCCACCAGAACGTGGCCTTCGTCGACGTCGTGCGCGGCAGATAGCGCGAGTAGTCGGCGACGTACGGACCGAAGGCGAGCTGCCAGGACGCCGACAGGGAGACGGCGAGCAGGAACATCGGCAGGTCGAAGTGGGCGTCGCCGAGGAGCGCCGACAGGTCCACGCGGTCCAGGAGCCGGATGCCCAGGTAGATGAAGGCGAGCGCGCAGATCACGCTGGCCACCCGGCCCAGGACGTGGATGACGCGGTAGCCGACCGCCGCCATGACCGCCGTGACGACGGCGAACACGATGATGCCGGTGGTGTCGTTCGTGTGCGTCAGCTCGGCCGTCGCCTGCCCGGCGAGGACGCTGCCGCTCGCGAAGAAGCCGACGTACATGAGGATGACGAGGAGCAGCGGAACGACCGCGCCCTTCACCCCGAACTGGGCCCGCGACTGGATCATCTGCGGCAGCCCCAGCTTCGGCCCCTGCGCCGAGTGCAGCGCCATGACCGCGCCGCCGAGGAGGTTGCCGAGGACGAGACCGACGAGCGACCACACCACGTCGCCGCCGAAGACGACGGCGAGTGCGCCCGTCACGACCGCGGTGATCTGCAGGTTGGCGCCGAGCCAGAGCGTGAACTGGCTGAACGCCGTGCCGTGCCGTTCGTCGTCCGGGACGACGTCGATGGAGCGCCGCTCCACCAGGTCTTCAGCTGCCATGCCGGTCAACTCCCCTTGCTCGTACGCCTACTTCTGTGGCTGCCTACTTCTTCGTGATGCCGTGCTTTTCCGCCCAGTCCTGCGCGACGTCCTCCGGGTCCTTCTTGTCCTTGTCCACCAGGCGGTTGAGCTCGGTGAGCTGGGCCGTGGTCAGGAGCGCGCCCAGGCGGGCGAGCGCCTTGCGCACCGTCGAGTCGGCCTTGCGGTCGGCGATGAGCGGGACGATGTGCTGGCCGGGGACGAGGTTCTTGGGGTCGGTGAGGACGACCCAGCCCTCGGCGGCGATGTCGGTGTCGGTGGTGAAGAGGTTCGCGACGTCGACGTCGCCCTTGCGCAGGGCGCCCTTCACCAGCGGCCCGGACGAGTCGAGCGACTTGAACTCCTTGAACTCGACCCCGTAGACGTCCTTGAGGCCGACCGCTCCCACCGTGCGCTTCTTCACCTCGGCGGCGGCGCCGATGACCAGCTTGCCGTTGTGCTTCGCCAGGTCGGCGAGGGACTTGAGGCCGTACTCCTTCGCGGTGTCGCGCGTGACGACGAACGCGTCGGAGTCCTCGGCCCGCCCGTACGGGAGGATCTGCAGGCCGCGCGGGAGGCGCATGGCGAGGGCGTTCTGCATCTCGCCCTCCTCCGTGGCCTTCGCCTCGGGGTCCAAGTAGTGCAGGAGGGCGCCCTGGTACTCGGGGAGCAGGTCGATGTCGCCGCCCTTGAGCGCGGGGATGAGGATCTCGCGGGTGCCGAGGTTGGGCCGGACGTTCGTCTTCACGCCCGCCGCCTCCAGGGCGGCCGCGTACAGGTACCCGAGGACCTGGTTCTCGGTGAAGTTGGCGGTGCCGATGGTGACGCCGTTCTTGCTCGAGCCGCCTCCGCCGCCGCCCCCGCCCCCGCCGTCGAGGGAGGTGATGCCGCCGCTGCAGGCGGCGAGCGCGGGAACGGACGCGGTGGCGAGGAGTCCGCCGAGGAGGGTTCTGCGGTTCATGGGATCGCTCCTGGGCCTGCTCAGGCCTGCTTGGCGGGACGGTGGCGGAAGAGGGCGCGCTGGAGGCCGGAGAGCGCGAGATCGAGTACGACGGCGACGACGGCCACGAGCACCGCGCCGCCGAGCACCTGGACGAGGTCGCGCTGGGCGAGTCCGTCGAAGACGTAGCGGCCGAGGCCGCCGAAGGAGACGTACGCGGCGATGGTGGCCGTCGCGACGACCTGGATGAGGGCGAGCCGCAGGCCCGTCATGATCAGCGGCAGCGCGAGCGGCAACTCGACCTGGAGGAGCACCTGGTGGGCCCGCATGCCCTGGCCGCGCGCCGCGTCCCGCACCTCGGGGTCGACGGCGGTCATGCCCGCGTACGTGTTGGTGACGATGGAGGGCACGGCGAGCGCGACGAGCGCGATGTAGACGGGCCACATCGACAGGCCGCTGGCCAGGAAGACCAACACGACGAGTCCGACGGTGGGCAGCGCCCGGCCGAAGGAGGAGAGGTTGATGGCGACGAAGGCGCCGCGTCCGGTGTGCCCGATGAGCAGGCCGACGGGCAGCGCGATGGCGGCGGCGATGACCGTCGCGAGCAGCGAGTACTGCAGGTGCTCGACGAGGCGGTGCCCGATGCCGTCGGGCCCGGTCCACTGCTCGCCGCTGACCAGCCAGGCGCCGAGGTCCTTGAAGAGTTCGTACATGTCAGGCGCTCCTCCGGCGACGGGTCCAGGGCGTCAGGACGTACTGGAGGGTGACGAGCAGCGCGTCCGCGACGAGCGCGAGGAGCAGGGTGAGGACCACGCCGACGATCACGGGGGTGGGGAAGTTGCGCTGGAAGCCGTCGGTGAAGAGCTGTCCGAGACCGCCGTCGCCGATGTACGTCGCCACGGAGACCAGCGAGATCGACATGACCGTCGCGATCCGTACGCCCGCCATGATCACCGGCAGGGCGAGGGGGAGTTCGACGGTGAGCAGCGTGCGCAGCGGCCGGGTGCCCATGGCCTTGGCCGCTTCCTTCGTCTTCGCCGGGACGGAGTCCAGGCCCTCGACGGTGTTCCGCAGGAGCACCACGAGCGTGTAGATCGTCAGGCCGATGACGGTGGTGGTGCGGGTGAGCCCGCTGACCGGCAGGAGCAGTACGAAGACGGCGATGGACGGGATGGTGAAGAGCACGTTCGACAGCCCGAGGAGGAGTCCGCGCAGGGGGCGGACGCGGTGGGCGAGGACGGCCAGCGGCAGCGAGATCAGCAGGCCGAGGGCGACGGCGGAGAGGGCGGCCTGGAGGTGGGAGAGGGTGAGGGTGGTGAGGTCGTCGGTGTGGTCGGCTATCCACGACCAGTCGACGGTCATGATCCGCGCTTCGCTGTCGCGGGGCCGTCTTCTGGGCGCGGGTCGGTGGGGGCTTGTTGCGCAGTTCCCCGCGCCCCTGGGGGCGTTCCCGTCGTGCTCGGCTGCGGGCCGTCGTCGGTTGCTCGCGCAGTTCCCCGCGCCCCTGACTGGTCCTCCTCGGCCCGCGCCGCTGAGTGGGCCGCCTCGTTCCGCGTCCCTGACGGGTCCTCCTCAGCCCGCGCCCCTGACTGGTCCTCCTCTTGGCGGGACTTCTCCGTGCCGGGTGAGGTGGTCGACTTAGGGGCGCGGGGAACTGCGCGATCAGCCCCCACCGGGCCGCGGACGGAACGGCCCTTCTCGTGCGCCGCACTCGCCCCGTCGTGGATGTCCTCCCGGGACGAGACCCCCGTCAGGCGGCCCTCCGCGTCGACGCGGGCCACCAGCCCCGTCGGGGCGGACAGCGACTCGTCCAGTGCCGCGAGCAGCGAGTCCGTGTCCCGGAGGGGACGTACGGGGACGTCCGCCGCGTCACCGTCCTTGTGCCGCCAGGCCAGCGGGGCCCCCGCCGAGTCCAGGCGCAGCGTCCACGCGCCGCCCTCGGGGGCAGGGCCCTGCGGGACCCCGGCCAAAGTGGAAAGGGAAAGAAGCTTCAGGCCGCGCTCCGCGCCCAGGAAGTCCGCGACGAAGTCGTCCGCCGGACGGGCGAGGAGTTCCGCGGGCTCGGCGCACTGCACGAGATGGCCGCCGGTGCGGAACACGGCTATGCGGTCACCGAGCCGCACCGCCTCGTCGATGTCGTGCGTGACGAAGACGATGGTCTTGCTCAACTCCCGCTGAAGTCGCAGCAGTTCGTCCTGGAGCTGGGTGCGGACCACCGGGTCGACCGCGCCGAACGGCTCGTCCATGAGCAGCACCGGCGGATCCGCGGCGAGCGCGCGGGCCACGCCGACGCGCTGCTGCTGGCCGCCGGAGAGCTGGTGGGGATAGCGGCGCCCCGCGTCGGGGGCGAGGCCGACCGTCTCCAGGAGCTCCGCGGCCCGCGCCCGCGCCTTCCTGCGGCCCCAGCCGAGCAGCAGCGGCACCGTGGCGACGTTGTCGAGGACCGTGCGGTGCGGGAAGAGACCGGCCTGCTGGATCACATAGCCGATGGAGCGGCGCAGCTCCGCCGCGTCCTGCTCCAGGACGTCGCGACCGCCGACCCGGATCGTCCCCGAGGTCGGGTCGACCATCCGGTTGATCATGCGGAGGGTCGTCGTCTTGCCGCAACCGGAGGATCCGACGAGGACGGTCACGCCGCCTTCCGGCATGTCCAGGGTGAGGTCGTGGACCGCTGTCGTGCCGTTCGGGAAGCGTTTGTTGACCGTGTCGAACTGGATCATGAGGAGTCCCTTGCCCGGCTGTATATCGTCATGCAGAGTTCTCGTTGTCTGAATAGATTGTCAATACCTAGTCGGCGCTCGAACGCAAATCGCTCGCGATTGCAGGCCGACAGGCAAGACAGGGCGTCCGATTGAGGAGGAATGCGAGTGAAGTCGTCTCGTATCGCGGACAGGGCGACCGGCGACAGGAAAGCGGTCGTCGTCCTCGACGGCTGGGGACTGATGGTCGCAGACGTCGTACGCCTGGCCGAATCCGGTGCCCGGCCGGTGCCCGCGACCGATGGAATGAAGCGCGCCGAGGACTCCTGGAACGCCGCGAGAGAGATCGCCGCCTGGGGCCGCGTCTACGGCCGCTCCACCGGCGTCGGCGCCAACCGGAACGAGAACGTGCCCACCGAGGCCGCCGCCGACCACGGCCTCAGACTGCTCCGCTCGCACGCCGGAGCCATCGGCGCCGAACTGCCCGCCACCCAGGTCCGCGCCATGCTCGCGGTCCGCGCCAACCAGCTCCTCGCGGGCGGCGCCGGACTGCGCCCCACCGTCGTCACCGCGCTCTGCGCGGCCCTGGAGACCGGCGCGTACCCCACGGTCAACGAGTTCGGCTCGGTCGGCACCGGCGACATCGCGGCCCTCTCCCAGATGGGCCTCGCGCTGGCCGGCGAACACCCCTGGCAGGGTCCGGGGGAGCCGCCGGAGTCACAGCCCCTCGACAACAACGACGCCCTCGCCCTGATCAGCAGCAACGCCCTCACCCTCGGCCAGTCCGCGCTCGCCCTGCACGAGCTGCGCGGCCTGATCGGCGCCACGCAGGTCGTCGCCGCGCTGTCACTGATGGCGGTCGACGGTTCGTACGAGGCGTACGCGCTGCCCGTGCACGAGGCGCGGCGACACCCCGGCTCGTACGCGGTCGCCGAGCGCATGCGCCGCTTGCTGGGCGCCCCCGACCGCCCCACTCCGCCCCTCGGCCGTATCCAGGACCCCTACGGCTTCCGCTGCGTGCCGCAGATCCACGGCCCCGCGCACGACGCGGCGGACGCCCTGGAAGAGGTCCTCACCGTCGAGATCAACGCGGCCGCCGAGAACCCCCTGATCTCGCCCGACGACATGGCCGCGTACCACCACGGCGGCTTCTACCTGGCCCAACTCGCCCTTGCGCTCGACCACTTCAGGCTCGCCGTGACCCAGGCGGCGCGCCTGTCGACCTCCCGCCTCTCCACCCTCAACGAACCGGCCTTCACCCGCCTGCGCCCCTTCCTCGCGGACGGCGAACCCGCCTCGTCCGGCGTCATGATCCTCGAATACGCGGCCGGGGCCGCCCTCGGTGACCTGCGGGCCTTCTCCGCGCCCGCCTCCCTGGGCCACGCGGTGCTCTCCCGCGGCGTCGAGGAACAGGCCAGCTTCGCCTCCCTCGCCGCCCGCCAGACCCTGCGCGCCTGCGAGGCGTTCCGCATGGTGGTCGGATGCGAACTGGTCGCCGCCATCCGGGCGTTGCGGCAGCGGGACATGCGTCTCGATCCGGACACACCGCTCGCCCGGGCCTTCGAACTCGCCGACTCCGTCCTGGAAGCGGAGCTCGCGGACCGGCCGTTGACGGATGATGTGACCGCGGCGGCGGGGCTGCTCGACCGGTTCACCATCCTGTGGTCGGAACTCGGCGCCGGAACGACAGCGGGTACGGACATCCTGAGGGGGACGGCATGAGTGACAGCCCTGCCGCGCGACTGCAAGTGCTCTTCGAGGGCCACCGGCTCACGCCCACCCAGCGGCGCATCGCGCACTGCATGGTGCGCAGGGCCGCCGACGCGCCCTTCCTCTCCAGCGTGGAGCTGGCCGAACTCGCGGGCGTCAGCCAGCCCTCGGTCACCCGCTTCGCGGTCGCCCTCGGCTTCGACGGCTATCCGGCGCTGCGCAGGCACCTGCGGGACGTGGCGCCCGCGGAGGAGTCCGGGGTCACGGCCGCCAACGAGTACCAGCAGGCGGTCGACGCGGAGATCGAGAACCTCCGGCACCTCGCGGAGGTCCTCGCCGACCCGGCGCCGGTCGAGCGCGCGGGACGGCTCCTCGCCGAGTCCCGGCCCCTCCCCGTCCTCGGACTGCGGGCCGCCGCCTCCCAGGCGTACGGCTTCTCGTACTTCGCCGCGAAGGTCCACCCCGACGTACGCCTCCTCGACGAGGGCGGCACGATGCTCGCCGACCGCGTCGACGCGGCGGTCCGGGCCGGTGCCACGGCCCTCCTCTGCTTCGCGCTGCCCCGCCACCCCCGCGAGGTCGTCGACGCCCTCGCCTACGCGCAGTCCACGGGCCTGACCGTGGTCACCGTCGCCGACTCGGCCTTCGCCCCGGTCGCCGCCCACTCCGACCTCCTCCTCCCCGCGGCCGTCGGCACCGGCCTCGCCTTCGACACGGCGTGCGCCCCGATGCTCCTCGGCCGCGTCCTCCTGGAGGCCATGTGCGACAACCTCCCGGACGCCCAGGCCCGCCTGGAGGAGTTCGACGTGCGGGCGGCGGCGCGGGGCCTGTTCGTGGAGTAGGGGAGTGAGAGTGAGCAGACATGAAGGCGACGCCACGCCCGGGGGGAGCGCGGCGCCGCCGGTCGGCCGGACGTCAGGTGTCAGATCTCAGACGTCCAGGCCAGCTTCGATGCGTTTCAGCTGATGGCGGGCCATCGCCAGGTTGGCGCGGTCCTTGTCGAGGGCCAGGTAGAGGAAGAGGCCGTTGTTGTTGCGCCCCTTCATCAGCCGGATGAGGTGGTACTGCGAGCCGAGCGAGATCAGGATGTCCTCGATCTCGTCCTTGAGCCCGAGCATCTCCATGGTGCGCAGCTTGGCGCGCACCACGTCCGTGTTCCCGGCCGCCGCCACCGACAGGTCCAGGTCCTTTCCGCCCCCGATGGTGCCGAGGGCCATTCCGCTCGTGTAGTCGACCAGAGCGGCGCCGATGACGCCCTCGATCGTGGTGGTCGCTTCCTTGAGTGCGGTCTCCGTGTCGGTCATGTGCTTCGTGCTTCCTTTCCGTCTGCCGGGCGTCCGTGCTGAAGAGGACGACGAGGGTGTGGTGGGGGGCATGAGTCAGGTTTCCTCCGCTCGTTCGACGGCGGCGTCGACCAGCTCTCCGATGAGCGCGCTGGAACGGCGGGCCTCCAGGTGCAGCCGGCCCACGTTGATGCGGGGCTCGGCGAGCAGCGTGAGCACGGCGGACGAACCGGCCGCGTAAGTGGCCACGTAGCCCTGTTCGCCTCGGATGAGCAGTTCGCGGAAGCCGCCCTGATGCGTGGCGTCGGACAGCCGCAGGGCCACGCCGAGCGCCGCGGCGGTGAGCGCGCAGACGCCCTCCGCCTCCACGTCCGAGGCGTCCTGCGCGAGCAGGAGCCCGTCGACGCTGGCCGTCAGGGCGCCGCGGAGCTGGGGAAGCCGGGTCCGCAGCCGTTTCAGTTCGCCGAGTACGTCGGCTTCGGCAGCCACCAGCTCTCTCCTCCCTGCGCGCCTCCAGGGCGCGAAGAACTTCATGTGGACGAGGTCCCGGCCCAGGGGGCGGCAGGGAGATTCACAGCGCCTCCAGCGCGTCACGGACCCGGCGCAGCAGTGCGATGTCGGGCTCGGCGCAGCCCGCCGGGTCGGTGAAGGGGAGGGCCGCCGTGACCTGCTCGTCCCCCGGTGTTCCGGGGTCCTCCACGAGACCGGCGGCCGCCAGCCTCCTGACCTCGACCAGGGTGTGGAAGGACGGGCGGCCCAGGGCCCAGGCGATGGCCGTCGGCGTCCGCACGCCGTCCGCGAGCCGCAGCAGCGCACGCTGGCGCACGGTGACCGCCTGGCCGGGCGCGGGCCGGCGGGGCACGACCGGCGCGGTGTCGACCTCGGGGCGGGGCCAGATGCTGTCCAGGAAGGCACGGCGCCGCACGGTCTCGCGCTCGACCGCCGCGGCGGGCACCGGGCGGACCGGGCCGAGCCAGTGCGCGACGCCGTAGCGGAACCGGGTGGGGCCGTTCGCCGCCCCCAGGACGAAGAACGCGGCGTCGAAGAGCGCGCCGAGGTGGCAGATCTCCAGCTCGCCCGCGGTGACCCGGCCGCTGGCGACCAGCTCACGCCCCACCTCGTGCCGCGTCCCCGCCGCCGAGAGTGCCTCCTGCCAGCCCTGCTGTTCCAGGGCGCCACCTGCCGTCAGCAGGACGTCGACGCCGGGCGCGGCGGGGCTCTCGGCGTGCACGACGCGCCCCTCGACGAGGTAGAGGGTGCCCTGGGCGCGCAGGAAGGCGCCGCTGGCCCGCTCGGCGGCGAGCCGGGTGAGCAGGGGCGAGATGGCGGGCGCGGTGATGGCCTGCGGGACTGCGGCGGGCTCCGCGGCCCGCAGGGCGTTCACACCAGCACCAGTCGTTCGGCCAGGCTCCGCAGCCGTATTCGAGCCATGGCGAGGTTGCCGGTGTCCCGGTCGAGCCAGAGGTAGAGGAAGACGCTGCTGTCGAAGGTCGTCTCCACGTACCGGATCAGATGGAATCCGGTGCGCGTGGTGAGCATGAGGTCCTCGACCGGGAGTCCCTTGAGGTCCGCGCCGTCCTCGACCGGGGTGAACGCCTGGTACTCGGCGGCCGCGCGGGCCACCTCGGCGGTCTCCGCGGCGGTCGCTTCGTAGTCACCGTTGGGGGAATCGCCGACCGAACCGAGGGCGAGCCCGCTGGTCCAGTCGACGATCGCGGCTCCACGGGCACCGGGCAGTGTCATGGCTTCGTACAGACACTCGTCGATTCCGGGCACGCGGCCTCCCCTTCCCCAAGGTGGAACCGGGCGGTCCCCACCACCCGACCGGGCGGCTCTCGCCGTCCGGTGCAGAGGAAAGTACGCAGGGGAGCCGGGGCTCCGCGGTGATTGGGCATATTCCGCGGGAACACGTCCGAGGTCGACGGGACGCGTTCGGTCATGGCCCGCGGCGGCCCATCGCTGACCGAATGTGCCGGTCAAGCGATCGAGGCGTCCCCCGGGGCGGTCTCAGTCCTCGCCGCGGGTCCTGAGTACCACCTTGTTCACGCCCCACAGCGCGATGCCGATGGCGATGAGCACACCGGCGCGGATATACACCTCCGCGGGGCGGTCCGCGAGGGGGCTGGCGAGGATCAGGGCGGTGATCGCGCCGAGTACGGGGAGGACGGTCGGCGCGCGGAAGTGCTGGTGCCCGACGGGGTCGCGGCGCAGGACCAGGACCGCCACGTTGACCACCGCGAACACGCACAGGAGCAGGAACGCCGTCGTGTCGCCGAGGCCCTCGATCTCGCCCGTGGAGACCAGGCCGATCGCGAGGAGCGAGACGAAGACGATGCCGACGACCGGGGTGCGGCGCCCGGCGAGGACCCGGCCCATGGCGCGCGGCAGGATGCGTTCGTTGGCCATGCCGTAGCAGAGCCGCGAGGCCATCATGATGTTGATCAGCGCCGAGTTGGTGACCGCGAACAGGGCGATGAGGGCGAAGAGTTCGTGCGGGAAGTCGACGCCGCCCGCCTTGACGACTTCGAGCAGCGGGCCGCTCGATCCCTCCAGCGTCTTGTAGTCGACCAGGAGGGACGAGACCAGGGCGACCAGGACGTAGATCGTGCCGGTCACCGCGACGCCGATGAAGATCGCGCGGGGGAAGGTGCGCACCGGATCCTTCGTCTCCTCGGCCATGTTCACCGAGTCCTCGAAGCCGACGAAGGCGAAGAAGCCGAGGGCCGTGGCGCCCAGCACCCCGGTCATCAGGGCGTATCCCGTGCCGTCCGACTCGAACTGGGTGAGGCGCGAAGGCTCGCCGTCCCCGGTCAGCACGGCGTACGCGCCGATCGTGAGGATGATCGCGAGGCCGGTCAGCTCGACGAGGGTGAGGACCACGTTCGTCTTCACCGACTCCGAGACGCCCCGCATGTTCAGCGCCGCGAGCAGCACGATGAAGGCGATGGCGATCAGGGTCGGCGGCAGCGCGTCGTCCGTCAGCTCGGCGAGGTAGTCGCCGCTGAAGGCGCGGGCGGCGGCGCTCGCGGAGGAGAGCCCGGAGCACATCACCATGAAGGCGATGATGAAGGTGAGGAACGGCGTCTTGAACGCCTTCTGGGTGTAGAGCGCGGCACCGGCCGCCTTGGGGTACTTGCCGACCAGTTCGACGTACGACGCCGCCGTCAGGATCGCCACCACGAAGCCGATCGCGAACGGCACCCAGAGCGCGCCGCCGCCCTTCCCCGCGACCTTGCCGGTGGTGGCGTAGATGCCGGTGCCGAGGATGTCGCCGATCACGAAGAGGATCAGCAGCTTGGGGCCGATGGCGCGGTGCAGCGCGCCCTCTTCGGCGGGTGGTGATGCGGTGGTGGACGTGTCGGATGTCGTCACAGGTGCCTCCCCCGAGACCGGGTACGGGTCGAGGGAGGGTGTGCCCGTGATCCAGGTCACTATGCGGGAGTTGAGGAAGCTCAGAGCATCCGGTGGCAGTTCAGCACGACAGCGACAGCGACAGCGACAGCGGTCAGGGACTTCGCGGCGCGTTTCAGAGGCTGCGCAGCGCGTCCCGTTCCGCGCCGCCGCCCGCCTCCGCCACGATCTCGTCGAGGGTCTGCGGCTCGCGCACCACCGCGAAGCGCATCGCGTCGTCGTACGCGGAGAAGCCGTGGATGCCGGGCCTGGCAAGGCTGTTGTACGAGTAGTGCTGGGCGAAGTAGTAGGCGCCGGTGTCCAGGGCGGCCACGTAGTCGCCCGGTTCGAGCAGCGGCAGCGGGCGGTTCTCGGCGAGCAGGTCGCCCGCGAAGCAGGCCGGGCCCGCGATGTCCTGGCCGACGGCGGGACCGCTCTTGGGCCGCCCCTTCGCATCGAACGCGGCGATCCGCAGCGGCCACGACGCGGGCGCGTACACGGTCCTGGTCGCCACCTGCACACCCGCGTGCGTCACCGCGATGGGCCTGCCACCAGCCCGCTTCGCGTACTCGACGCGGGCCAGGATCGTGCCGTGCTTGGCGAGCAGCGAGCGGCCGAACTCGGTGACGATGCCGTACCGCCCGTCGAGCAGCCCCGGCACGCGGGCCTTGAGGCGGCGCGCGTACTGCGCGTGGGTCGGGGTCTCTTCGTCCGAGCCGAAGTTCACGGGCAGGCCGCCGCCGATGTCGACGGTGTCGACCTGGTGCCGCCCGGCGCGTCCGTTGATCTCCTCGGCCAGTTCGTACGTCGCCGCGACGCCCCGCACCATCATCTCCAGGGGCATGCCCTGCGACCCGGAGTGCGCGTGCAGGCGGGTCAGCCACGGGCGGTCGAGGAAGGCTCGGACCACCCACTCCCTGGCTTCCTCGTCGCGCAGCGGCACCCCGAACTTGGACGTGGCCGTGGCCGTCGAGAGGGCGCCGATCGCGCCGCCGCCGATCTGCGGGTTCACGCGGATGCCGAGCGGGGAGCCGGTCAGCGCCGACCGGGTCATGGCGTCGATGCGGGCCAGCTCCTGCGGGTTGTCCGCGTTCACCGCGATGCCGAGCGCCAGGGCCTCGCGGAGCTCGGCCTGGGTCTTGGCGGGCGAGTCCAGGACGGTCTCGGCGGGCGGCACCCCGGCGGCCCGCGCCAGGGCCAGCTCGCCGGGGCTCGCCACCTCGGCGCCGATCCCCGCCCCGCGCAGCAGCCGCAGGACCGGGACGAGCGGGGTGGCCTTCACCGCGAAGGCGTGCAGGACGGGGGTGCCGGGCGGGGTGACGGCGTTGAAAGCGGCGTGCAGGGCGGCGCAGCTCGCGCGGATGCCTGCGACGTCGAGCAGGCCCGCGACGGGGGCGGCGGGGCCGACGACGCCCTGCTCGACCGCGGCGGCGACGGCCCGGTCGCGGCGGGCGGCGGATTCGGCACCGGGTGCCGCGTCGCCGCGGAGCACCTGGGTCTGGTCGTTGTCCTCGTCGTGGCCCATGTGATCCAGCCAATCATCCGGCGCGGGGCCCCGCTGGCGTACTCGTGCATTCGTTCGCTATTGACTAGCTCTATTCAGGACCCCAGGATGTGAATAACAAGGTCACAGGTAACAGGTCACAGCTTCGAGGAGGCATCGCCATGTCAGGACCCCGCCCCGTACGGGCACCGCGCGGTACGGAACTGAGCGCCCTGGGATGGCAGCAGGAAGCCGCCCTCCGCATGCTGCAGAACAACCTCGACCCCGAGGTCGCCGAGCACCCCGACAAGCTCGTCGTCTACGGCGGCACCGGCAAGGCGGCCCGCGACTGGCGCTCCTTCGACGCGATGGTCCGCACCCTGAAGACCCTCAAGCAGGACGAGACGATGCTCGTCCAGTCCGGCCGCCCCGTCGGCGTGATGCAGACCCACGAGTGGGCGCCGCGCGTCCTCATCGCCAACTCCAACCTGGTGGGCGACTGGGCGAACTGGGAGGAGTTCCGCCGCCTGGAGCAGCTCGGCCTCACCATGTACGGCCAGATGACCGCGGGCTCCTGGATCTACATCGGCACGCAGGGCATCCTCCAGGGCACGTACGAGACGTTCGCCGCGGTCGCCGCGAAGAAGTTCAACGGCACGCTGGCCGGAACCATCACCCTCACCGCGGGCCTCGGCGGCATGGGCGGCGCCCAGCCGCTCGCGGTGACGATGAACGACGGCGTCGCGATCTGTATCGACGTCGACCCGCGCGCCATCGAGCGCCGCATCGAGCACAAGTACCTGGACGTGAAGGCGGACTCCCTGGAGCACGCGCTCCAGCTCGCGGTCGAGGCGCGCGACGCCCGCCGCCCCCTCTCCATCGGCCTCCTCGGCAACGCCGCCGACCTGCTCCCGCGGATGCTCGCCGAGGGCGCGCCCATCGACATCGTGACGGACCAGACCTCCGCCCACGACCCGCTCGCGTACCTGCCGACGGGCGTCGACTTCGACGACATGCAGACGTACGCGACGAAGGACCCGGCGGGCTTCACGACCCGCGCCCGCGAGTCGATGGCCAAGCACGTCGAGGCCATGGTCGGCTTCATGGACGCGGGCGCCGAGGTCTTCGACTACGGCAACTCGATCCGCGGCGAGGCGCAACTGGCCGGTTACGAGCGGGCGTTCGCGTTCCCGGGCTTCGTCCCCGCCTACATCCGCCCGCTCTTCTGCGAGGGCAAGGGCCCGTTCCGCTGGGCGGCGCTCTCCGGCGAGGCCTCGGACATCCACAAGACGGACAAGGCACTCCTCGACCTCTTCCCCGAGAACGAGTCCCTGCACCGCTGGATCAAGATGGCGGGCGAGCGCGTCCACTTCCAGGGCCTCCCCGCCCGCATCTGCTGGCTCGGCCAGGGCGAGCGCGACAAGGCGGGCGACATGTTCAACGACATGGTCGGCAACGGCACCCTCGCCGCCCCCCTCGCGATCGGCCGCGACCACCTGGACTGCGGCTCGGTGGCCTCCCCGTACCGCGAGACGGAGGCCATGCTCGACGGCTCCGACGCGATCGCCGACTGGCCGCTCCTGAACGCCATGGTCAACGTGGCGTCGGGCGCCTCCTGGGTCTCCATCCACCACGGCGGCGGCGTCGGCATGGGCCGCTCCATCCACGCGGGCCAGGTCTCGGTGGCCGACGGCACGAAGCTCGCGGGCGAGAAGATCCGCCGCGTCCTCACGAACGACCCGGGGATGGGCGTGATCCGGCACGTCGACGCGGGCTACGACATCGCGGAGACTGTCGCCGACGAGCGGGGCGTGCGCGTTCCCATGCGAGAGGGCGGGGCGTGAGTAACTCGGCTTTCCCGGGGTCGGGGGCAGCAGGTTCAGCCCCTCCGGCGTTTGAGGAGCGGGGTCCGGGGCGGAGCCCCGTGTCCTCCGCCCCGTCGTTCCAGGAGATGTGGCGAGACCTGGCACCCATCGGGCGGGACGCCAGTTCTCGCGGCTACCGCCGCTACGCCTGGACGGGCGCCGACACGGACTGCCGCGCCTGGTTCAAGGCGCAGGCGGAGTCCCGCGGGCTCACCTACGAACTGGACCGCAACGGCAACCAGTGGGCCTGGCTCGGCGACCCCGCGGCCGGTGACGCCGTCGTCACCGGCTCCCACCTGGACTCGGTCCCGGACGGCGGCGCCTTCGACGGCCCGCTCGGCGTCGTCTCCTCCTTCGCCGCCCTGGACGAACTCCGTTCCCGGGGTGCGCAGTTCACCCGCCCCCTCGCCATCGTCAACTTCGGCGACGAGGAGGGCGCCCGCTTCGGCCTGGCCTGCGTGGGCTCCCGGCTCACCGCCGGACAGCTCACCGTCGAGGCCGCGCACAAGCTCACGGACGGCGACGGCGTGACGCTGCCGCGGGCGATGGAAGCGGCGGGCTACGACCCGTACGGCATCGGCCCCGACCCCGAACGCCTCGCCCGCATCGGCGCGTTCGTGGAGCTGCACGTCGAGCAGGGCCGCGCCCTCGACCTCTCCGGCGACCCGGTCGGCATCGCGTCCGCCATCTGGCCGCACGGCCGCTGGCGCTTCGACTTCCGCGGCGAGGCCAACCACGCGGGCACCACCCGCCTCGTGGACCGCAGGGACCCGATGCTGTCGTACGCGGAGACGGTCCTCGCCGCCCGCCGCGAGGCCGAACTCGCGGGCGCGGTGGCCACCTTCGGCAAGATCTCCGTCGAGCCGAACGGCGTCAACGCGATCCCGTCGCTGGTGCGCGGCTGGCTGGACTCGCGGGCGGCCGACCAGGCCACCCTCGACACGGTCGTCACGGGCATCGAGAAGGCGGCCCGCGAGTACGCGGAGCGCCACGGCATCGACCTCGACGTCGTCCGCGAGTCGTTCACGCCGGTGATCGAGTTCGAGGACGCACTCCGTGACGAGCTGGGCACGATCCTGGACCCCCGGGCGGAGCGCCCGCTCCCGGTCCTCGGCACGGGCGCCGGACACGACGCGGGTATTTTGTCCGGCTCGATCCCCACCGCCATGCTGTTCGTACGGAACCCCACGGGTGTCTCGCACTCCCCGGCCGAGTACGCCGCCGAGGACGACTGCCTGGCCGGGGTGACCGCACTGGCCGACGTACTGGAAGGGCTGGCGTGCAGGTGACGACGGAGACCTACTGGCTTGAGCAGGCCTGGCTGGACACGAACGTCGAGCCGGGGGTCGCGGTCGACGTGGCGGGCGACCGCATCACGGCCGTCCGCAAGGGCGTCGACGCGCCCCCGCCCGGCGCGACGGTCCTGCGCGGCCTGACACTCCCCGGCCTGGCGAACGCCCACTCGCACGCCTTCCACCGCGCCCTGCGCGGCACGGTCCAGGTCGGCTCCGGCACGTTCTGGACGTGGCGCGAGGTCATGTACTCGGTGGCCGACCGCCTCACCCCCGAGACGTACCACGCGCTCGCACGGGCGGTGTACGCGGAGATGGCGCTGGCAGGCATCACGACGGTCGGCGAGTTCCACTACCTCCACCACGGCCCCGGCGGCACTCCGTACGCCGACCCCAACGCGATGGGCGAGGCGCTGATCCAGGCGGCGGCCGACGCGGGCGTACGCATCACGCTCCTCGACACGGCGTACGTCGCCTCCGGACTGCTCGACGCCGAGCGGGGCAAGCAGCCCGACCGCCACCAGCTGCGCTTCTCCGACGGTACGACGGAGGCGTGGGCGGAGCGGGCCTCGCTCCTCAAGGACCGCCCGCACGCCAGGATCGGCGCGGCGATCCACTCCGTACGAGCGGTCCCGGCGCGGCAACTGGGCACGGTGGCGGAATGGGCGGCGGCCCGCCGTTCCCCCCTCCACGTCCACCTCTCCGAGCAGACGGCGGAGAACGACGCGTGCCGTGCGGTCCACGGCTGCACACCCACGCAGCTCCTCTCCGAGCACGGCGTCCTGGGCGACCGCACCACGGGCGTCCACAACACGCACCTCACGGACGAGGACATCGCGCTGCTGGGCGGCACGACGACGGGCACCTGCATGTGCCCGACGACGGAGCGCGACCTCGCGGACGGCATCGGCCCGGCGCTCCGCCTCCAGCGGGCAGGCAGCCCCCTCTCCCTGGGCAGCGACAGCCACGCGGTGATCGACATCCTGGAGGAGGCCCGCGCGATGGAGCTGAACGAACGCCTCCGCTCGCACACGCGCGGCCACTGGACCGCGGCGGCCCTGCTGCGCGCGGCAACGGCGGACGGCCACGCGGCACTGGGCTGGCCCGATGCGGGCACCCTGGAGCCGGGCGCCCTCGCCGACCTGACGACCATCGCCCTGGACTCGGTCCGCACGGCGGGCCCGGTCCCGCGCCTGGCAGCGGAGACGGCGGTCTTCGCGGCGACGGCGGCGGATGTCAGGCACACGGTGGTGGGGGGCCGCCATGTCGTACGTGACGGTGAACACGCCCTGGTCCAGGACGTGCCGTCGGCGCTGATGGAGGCGGTTGCGGCGCTGAGAGACTGACGCACCCTTCTCTGATCCCGTCCCGGCCGATTTCAGCCCCTCCGGCGTTTGAGGAGCGGGGTCTGGGGCGGAGCCCCAGTTTCGGGAAGGGGCGGGATCGGGGAAAGAACCCCGCTCGCACCTCTACCCCCACCCACCCGGGAGACGCCCATGCCCCGCACCACCCTGATCACCAACATCACCAGCCTCGTCACGAACGACCCGGCGCAGGGCGACGGAACCCCGCTGGGCCTGCTGACGGACGCCGCCGTGGTCCTGGACGGCGAGACCATCGCGTGGGTGGGCCCGGCGGCCAAGGCCCCCTCGGCGGACGAGACGTACGACGCACAGGGCCGCGCCGCGATCCCCGGCTTCGTCGACTCCCACTCCCACCTCGTCTTCGCGGGCGACCGCACCCAGGAGTTCAACGCCCGCATGTCGGGCCGCGCCTACTCCGCGGGAGGCATCCGCACGACGGTGGCGGCAACGCGCGCGGCCACGGACGCCGAGCTGGAGGCGAACCTCACCCACTACCTCACCGAGGCCCTCCGCCAGGGCACGACCACGTTCGAGACGAAGTCGGGCTACGGCCTGAACACCGAGGACGAGTCCCGCGCCCTGCGCATCGCGGCGCGCCACACCGACGAGGTCACGTTCCTCGGCGCGCACATCGTCTCCCCGGACTACGCGGAGGACCCGGCAGCGTACGTGGACCTGGTCACGGGCGAGATGCTGGAGGCCTGCGCCCCCCACGCCCGCTGGGTCGATGTCTTCTGCGAGAAGGGCGCGTTCGACGGCGACCAGGCCCGCGCGATCCTGACGGCGGGCAAGGCGAAGGGCCTGCACCCCCGCATCCACGCGAACCAGCTGTCGTACGGCCCGGGCGTACAACTCGCGGTGGAACTGGACGCGGCGAGCGCCGACCACTGCACGCACCTGACGGACGCGGACGTCGACGCACTGGCTCAGGGCAACACGGTCGCCACGCTCCTCCCCGGCGCGGAGTTCTCCACCCGCGCCGAGTGGCCCGACGCCCGCCGCCTCCTGGACGCGGGCGCGACGGTGGCCCTCTCCACGGACTGCAACCCGGGCTCGTCGTTCACGTCCTCGGTCCCGTTCTGCATCGCCCTGGCCGTACGGGACATGGGCATGACCCCGGACGAGGCGATCTGGTCGGCGACGGCAGGCGGCGCGGCGGCCCTGCGCAGGGACGACGTGGGCCGGGTCGTGGCAGGGGCCCGAGCGGACCTGGCGTTCCTGGACGCCCCGAGCCACGTACACCTCGCCTACCGTCCGGGCGTCCCGCTGGTCAGCGAGGTGTGGCGCCGGGGCGCGCGGGTGGCCTGAGCGCTGCGTGACGTGAGCTCCGCGTGACGTGACCTCAGGCCCACATCCCGCCGTCGACCCGCAGGACCGTGCCGGTGACGTACGAGGCCCGGTCGCTGAGCAGCCAAGCGGCGGCCTGCGCGATCTCCTCGGGATCGGCGGCACGCCCCAGAGGCGTCTGGGAATTGAGGTTGTCGATGGTGCCGGGGGACTCGGCGTCCCACTCGCGGAGCATCTCGGTGAGCGTGGTGCCGGGCGCGACGGCGTTGACGCGGATGTTCTCCGGCCCGTACGTGACGGCGGCGGACGCGGTGAGGCTGTTGAGCGCCCGCTTCGTCGCCCCGTACGCGGGCAGGGCGGGGTTGGCCAGCAGGCTGCCGACGCTGGAAGTGTTGACGATGGCGCCGCGCTGCGACGTGGCGCGGATGGCGGCGACCTCGGCGTTCATGGCGAGCCAAGGCCCCTTGAGGTTCACGGCGCACACCCGGTCGAAGTCGTCCTCGGACAGCTCGTCCATGGGCCCGGGAGGCTGCCCGGTAGCCCCATTGTTGAAGGCGACGTCGAGCCGCCCGTAAACCTCGACGGCCCGCTGGACCGCCCCCCGGACGCTCCCCGCGTCGGAGAGATCGCACACGACGTACTCCGCGACGCCACCTTCGTCCCGTATCCCCTCGACCACGCTCTTCAGCTGCGCCTCGGTACGAGAGGCGAGCACCACCCGCGCCCCCTCCCGGGCGAAGAGCCGAGCGGCGGCGGCGCCGATGCCGCGCCCGGCGCCGGTGACGAGGGCGACTTTCCCAGTCAGCAGACCTGCGCCGACGACGTTCGATGTATTGATGTCCATACCGAGGAGCCTGCGGGGCCCCGCCACCCTCATCCAGGCACCACCAGTACCTGGCTGACCACCTGCGATGTCCCGCACACTTGAACGGTGAACCGACAAGGCCGGGAACGGGAACGGGAACGCGAACTGGCGGGCTTCCTGCGCAGCAGGCGCGAGCGCATCGCCCCCACCGACGTGGGCCTGCCCGCGGGCCCGCGCCGCCGCACCCCGGGCCTGCGCCGCGAGGAGGTGGCGCAGCTGGCGTACATCTCGACGGAGTACTACACGCGCCTGGAACAGGCTCGCGCCCCGCACCCGTCCCGAGAGGTCCTGGCCCAACTCGCCCGTGCCCTGCGCCTGACGGACCCGGAACGCGACCACCTCCACCACCTGGCAGGCGTCCCACCGGGCCCGCCGCCCGGCCCTTCGCGGGAGGTGCGGCCGAGCATCGTCCAACTCCTGGACCGACTCCCGGAGGCGGCGGCGATCGTGCTGTCGGCGACGTACGAGGTCATCGCCTGGAACAACCTGGCGGCAGCGCTGATGGAGGACTTCTCGCTGCTCCCGCGCCGCGACCGCAACCTGGTCCGACGCACGTTCCTGGGCCCGCACGAGGACGGCGGACGCCTGTACGGAGTCTCGGACGCCGACGAGTTCTCCCGAACGATGACCCAACACCTCCGCACGACGGCGGCGCGCTACCCGGACGACCCGGAGGTCACATCCCTGGTGAGGGAACTACGCGCCAACAGCGAGGAGTTCACGTCCCTCTGGTCGACCCACGAGATATCCGCCCGCCCCACCCTCTGCAAAACCTTCCAGCACCCCCTGGTCGGCCGGGTCACCGTGCACTGCGACGTCCTGGACATCACGGACCGCGACCAGCGCGTCTTCATCTACACGGCGGCCCCGGGCTCGGAGGAGGCGATGAGGCTGCTGTCGGTGGTGGGCACGCAGCGGATGGACGTACCGGGCTGAGTGCCGCTAGCCGACCGTCAGGTTCGTGAACCGGACCGTGACGCTCTGGGCGTTGCCGGTCTGAGGGTCGTCGACCTTGATGACCCTGGGCTCTTGCAGGGTGTACTGCTTCGTCGCATTGCCCGAGGTGTCCACCATGCTGAGGGACGCCGTCCCGGGCTGGGTGTTGCCGTCGACGGCGGGCCGGGACCATTTCCCTGACACTCACCGGTCAACGACCGCTTGTGCTGGACGACTTGAGTCTGCGAGCCGCCTGGCCCCGGCCGCCACAAGTAGCGGCCAGAACGGGAAGCCGGGACGTACGACCCCTCCACTGACCAGGCGAAACAAACCACGGATGGAACGCTGGAACGGGACGCCCACGGCGGGAGCGCGGGAGACCCTGATAGCTCCTGGGCTCCGTTCCTGTGCTTGTGTCTCAGGTTCGATAGACACTGAACGGCACGGCGCTTTCCAGTGCGAGGTCCCGCCAGGCGAGGTACTTGTCCATGTCGGGGTTCTGAATCAGCTCTCGGGCGATCTGCGTACCGTCGGGGCGGTAGTTGAGGTGTACGACCGTCGTCTCGTCGAACATCCAGAAGTCCTGATCAGGCAGCCCCGGGTTCGGCCGGTCCGTCACATCAACGATCCGGTAGTCCTCCCCGGCCGCGACATTCCCGGGAACGCACCACTCGAACAGGTACCGGCTGTACGGCGTGAGCGGTCGGCGCACGATTTTGGCGCGTGCCATCGTCCGCCCGGCCGCAGCGTTGTCGCTGACAGTCCGATGCCATGAGGCGTTGAAATCACCAGGCTTCTCGGCCCCGGCGAGGAAGTCGCGCACCGTCTCGGCCTCGGCGGGCATGGTGTACGTCTGGTGCACTTCGAGCCGGAAGGCGGAACGCTTGAAGTCGCGGAAGCACGCCTGCCAGGTGTCGCCGTCCAGCAGGACGGGGCTAGCGCCATCCACGGGCACGGGTTCCTCCCTCATGGTTCGTCCAGCGCCCCCGAGCTCAGTCGGGCAGGCCATTCACGTACTGCCGGAAAGGCACGGCGTGCGCCAGGGCCGCGCGTTTCCACTCCCGGTACGGGGACGGATCGCCCTCGTACGCCTCGCGGCCGATCTGAGTCCCGTCCGGGCGGAAGTTCAGGTGCGCGATGCGGGACTCGTCGAACACCCACCAGTCACGCCCCGAGAGCGGCAGGCCGAAGTCCTCCCGCGTCACGTCCAGGACGCGGATGTCCTCTCCCGCCGCGATGTTGCCGGGGATTCCCCACGCGAACTGGTACCGCTGGTAGTACGTGAGCGGCTGGCGCACGACGCGGACGCGGCCGATGCGTCGGCCGGACCCGACGCATCCGCGCACGCGTTCGTGCCAGCGGGCGTTGTGGCCGGAGGGCTTGGCCTCGCCCCGGAGAAAGCGGGCGACGTTCTCCTGCTCCTTCGGCATGGTGTACGTCGGCTGCGCCTCGAACCGCCACGCTTCGTGGGTGAAGGCGTCGAAGAACCGCCGCCAGTCCTCGCCGTCCAGCGGCATGGGCCGCCCTCCTCAGCCAGTCGGTTCGCCCGCCGCGACGGCGGTGATGAAGGGGGCCCACGCCGTCGCCGGGAACACGAGGGTGGGGCCGGCCGTCATCTTGGAGTCCCGGACGGGGACGAGCCCGGGGAGGCCGTCGGCGACTTCGAGGCAGAGGCCACCGCCGCCGTTGCTGTAGCTGCTCTTGCGCCACTGGGCGGCGCCGAGGTCAGTCGGGATGCTTGCCATTTTTGTCTTCCTCCGCTGTTGTCGAGGTCACTTTCCGGACCGCAGAATTTCTCCGGGATGGTCGAGCCACAGATGCTCACTGGCCTCGTCATAGGTGAGACCGAGGCGCGTGTAGTGAGGCTGCCCTACCAGACGCCACGCGCTGTACGCCCCGACCAGCTCTTCCCAGAGGTTGCGCTCCCCGTAGACGGTCACCGCCCTGTCACGCCACCACTCGTCGTAGTTGACGATCGTGACCGACGTTCCCTTCTCGTCGCAGAGCTGCACCTGCTTGTCCTCGCCCTCCCCGCGGTGGGAGAAGGACACGTCCGGCAGATACAGCCCCAGCGCGAAGTCCTGGGCCCAGCCACGCCCCAGGACCTCTGCGGGATCAATGGGCGAGGCTTCCTTACGGCTGTCGGCCGGTGGAGTGAGCTGGCGCGTGGGCCGGTGGCTGCGCACCCACATGTAGCAGGCCCCGCCCACGAAGCGCCCTGAGGCGACCCGCCCCTGTACGCGCAGCTTCAACAGGCCGCCGCTTGCGTAGAGCGTGTTGAAGGGCGTCAGGATGATCGCGCCGTCGTTGGGCTGCTCACGCCACGGACGAGGGATGCTCCGTACGGCCGCCGTAGAGATGACCCTGTCGTAGGGGGCGGTCGCCGCCCAGCCCTCCAACCCGTCGCCGCAAATGGTTGTGGGCGTGTATCCGGCACCCCGGAGGTTCTTGGCCCCACCCGCAGCCAGGACGGGATCGAACTCGACCGTGGTCAGGCTCCCGCTGCCGATCCCTACGCCTTCGCTGAGCAAGGCGGAGTCGTAGCCCGACGCGGTGCCGATGTGTAGAACCCTGTGGCCAGGCTCGACCGAGAGGTGGTTCAGCTTCTCGAAGACGATGTCCAACGCCGAGATCGAGGAAGTGAAGTCCCCTTTGAGTGGGCCCTGTTCCGCAGTAGACCCGTCGTCCATCTGCGTGATGAGTGAACGATGGGTGTTCCACACGGCCCTGCGCCACGCGTCTTCGTCGGCCGCCCTGTCGATCACCACGTGTCGGCCATGGTCGTCCGTGCCGTACCCCCAGAACGCGTCGGGAGCGAAGACCTCGCGGTCTACGACATCGAAGGCCGCCCGAAGCCACGGGGACCGGAAGGCCCCCATGGCTTCCAGCTCTCGGCGAGCGATTGCTCGGTAGTCCATGTCAGCTACCGACTCGGGCCGCCGCCGTCGGGGCTCGGTGGAGCCGGAGGCGGCGTCCACGGCTTGTCGCTCGGCTCACCCTTGTGTTTGTCCACGGGTCCTCCTTGTTTCGTCGATTCGTCGAGTCGGGGTTTCGTTGGGGCGGGCGGTGATTCCGTCAGCCCGGCGAGCCCAAGGCCGCCAGTTCGGCACGCACCACGGCCTTCGCGTCCTCTCCGTAGACCGCTGACCGCTCCAGGAGACTGAAAGCCTTCTGATAGCGCTGGACCTGGGCATCGTCGGTGTACGTCGGGGCTCCTCCGAACAGTTCGACTTCTACGCGCTTTCCGTCGAAGATCCCGAAGCTGTTGCCGGGGAACACATGGAGCTGGGTGCGGCTCGGGATGATTCCGAGCGTCACTCCCGGTAGCGCGAACGACTCAAGAATCCGACTGAGTTGACCGCGCATGACGTCGGTGCCGCCGATGTTGGAGCGAAGGGACTGCTCGCCCAGCAGGGTCCTGTACGTACGCCCGTCCTTGCCGAACAGCTCGGCGCGCGCGGTGCGGGCCCGGACACCGGCCTCGATGTCCCGCGGCGTTTCGAGGAAGTCGACGACAAGGGTGAGCATCGCTCTCACGTACTCGGGGGTCTGGAGATTCCCCCAGATCACGTCGGGGCAATAGTGCTTGGTTTCCTTGGTCTCCCTGACCAGATTCAAGAAGGCTTCCTGTGTCGGTCCCATACCTTCCTGGTGAAGCTCGTCCCAGGTCTTTGCGCTACCTTCCGGCATGTCTGCCCCCAGGAGTACCTGCTCCGCTGGATTGATCACTTACGGCTGGTTCTGACACTCAGGTAATCACCGGCCGATGGTCCGCGGGTACCGTGGAGAGGCGGGCATCGTGAAAGCTGTGAAAGAGCTGTCGGAGCTGTCGGGAGATTCGCCATGCCGTCTACTTCACGTACGCCGAACCGCAAGCTCAGCGCGCTACTTGACCAGGCGGGGTGCCAACGGCAGGAGCTCGCGAGGGCCATCAACCGGGTAAGTGTCCTCGCGGGATTTCCGTTGCATCTGACCGGTCAGGCGGTCTCCAACTGGATCAGTGGTGCCAATAAGCCAAAGGACCAGGTCAAGCCTCTGTTGCTGGCTGCTCTGTCGGAGAAGTGCGGCCGCCCGATCAGCCATGAGGAAGCTGGTCTGGAAGCGCATGCGTCCACCGGGGGCGAGCAGCACCTCGACACAGTCGAGCAGTTGCTCGACTTCGGTCGGGCGGACATGGATCCGTCCCGACGCGGCGTGCTCGCCGCCGGTGTGTTCTCGGCGGCGCTGGCCGTCCCGGTCTTCGGCAGTCCGTACGCGCACGCCGACGAACCGGTCGCGCCGGGCAAGGCCACCACCCGCATCGGCGCTTCGCAGGTCGCGAGCGTGCGCCGCACCACTGGACGCATCGCCGACATCCTCGACGAGGACGGCGCCGGTCATGCTCGGCCCATGGCGGCGGCGTACCTCGTGAACACCGTCGCACCCTGGCTGCGCGCACAGGCCACCGTGCAGGTGGGGAACGACATGAAGGCCGCCGCGTCCGACCTGACCTATCTCACCGGCTGGATGGCGATGTACGAGAAGGACCACGTCGTCGCCCAGCGCTGGTACTTGAAGGCGCTCGACCTGGCGGACAAGGCCGAGGATCACGTCACGTACTGCCGCACCCTGCGCGGCATGTCGCTCCAGATGACGAGCCTGCGGTACGGGCAGAAGGGGCTGGAGTTCGCCGACTCCGCCGCCGAGGCCGCCCCGAAGGCCGGACCGCGTCTGGTCGCGTTCCTCCGGGGGCAGCAGGCCCACGCCGCCTCCATGGTCAAAGACCGTCGGCAGGCCCACCTCCGGCTGCGCGAGGCGGAGGACGCCCTCTCCAAGGCCGACAACCGCCGGGACGCGGTCGGTGGGTACGACAGGACGGCGTGGCTGTTCCACGTGTCGCATGTGCTGTCGGAGGAGAACGACCTGCCCGGCTCCATCAAGGCGTTGAAGGAGTCCATCGAGGTACAGCCAGCGCAGGAACGCCAAGGACGGGTGCATTCGTACGCGCTGCTTGCCCAACGTCAGTTGCAGCTCGGACATGTCGACTCGGCATGCCAGTCCTGGGGCTGTTTCCTCGACGAGTACGACCAGGTGTCATCGGCCCGCGGAGACGATCATTTCCGCACGATGCGCGAGAGCATGCGCCCGCACCGGACATCGCACGGGGTCCGGGCGCTGGCCGAGAGGGCACGCGAGGTCGCGACGCTCAAAGCGTAGGCCTCTCGGCCGCTCAGATGGCTGGTTCGCCCGTCGTGACGGCGTCGATGAAGGGTGCCCACGCGGTCGCCGGGAACACGAGGGTGGGGCCGTCCGTCATTTTGGAGTCGCGGACGGGGACGAGGCCGGGGGAGCCGTCGGTAACCTCGACGCACTGGCCGCCATCGCCGTTGCTGTGGCTGCTTTTGCGCCAGTGGGCGGCGCCAGGGAAGCGCTCGGCAACTTCGACGCAGTCGCCGCCCGACCCGTTGCTGTGGCTGCTCTTGCGCCAAACAGCTGCGCTCAAGTCAATCTGGCTGTACGCCATTTCCGTAGTCCTCTGCCGCTGCCTCGACCATGGCCAGGGACGCCTCGGGTGGCAATGCGGCGGCCCTGAGCAGATCGTACGACCTGCGGTAGTCCTTCACGAGCGCTGGGTAGTCGATGAGCTGGCCACTGTGAAGTCCCTCGGTGTAGACCACGGGTGGGGCGTCCGGGAAGGTCATGACCTTGCTCATGCCCATCATGAAGGGGTGGGCTGCTGCGGTTTCCGGAAGAATCTGCAGAACGCCCTGCGAGGAGCGGACCACCGCCAGGATTCGCTTCAGTTGGTCCGCCATCTGCTCGGGCGGAACCAGAGGCTTGCGGATCACCGACTCGTTCAGGATTGCCCAGAAGCCAGGAGGCGCGACCCGCTCCCAGAGCGTCGCACGCTCCAAGCGCGCGATGACCTGCTTCTCCACGATGTCCGGCCGCAGCCAGGGCAGTGACGTCCGTACGACGTTCTCGGCGTACGCCCGCGTCTGCAGCAATCCGGGAACCAGCATCGGCGCCCACTCCTCGATGCTCTCCGCGAACCGCTCCATCTCCGCGACATCCGCGAAGTACTCGGCATGCCCGCCCTGGCGGGCCCTGCGCGCATCTTCGCAACGGCGTTGGAAAAAGCCGTCCGTCTGGAGCTTGTCGTCGACGTGCTGGGCCAGATCGGACGGCATGCGTCGCTCGCCGCGCTCGATCTGGCTGAGGAAGGAGACGGCGCGGAAGCTCCCCGCGGCCAGACCTTCGAGCGTGAGGCCCGCCGCCTCCCTCTTGAAGCGCAACTCCGCGCCGTAGAAGGCCGGGACGCTCGCCGACGCGTCGGGATCCTTACGAGGAGGCACAACCCACCACCGCCATTTGCCAGTTACTCTGCGCAACCCGAACCCCTGTCACGTTACGCCGACCCCACGCCACTGTGTGACCGCATCGTCACAGAGCGCTCGGAAGGCGTACCCCCATGCAAGGACCACCCCCCACCTCCCCAGACTTCGAACTCTCCCTGCTCGCCGTCCCCAAGGCAGTTCCCGAAGTCCGCCGCACCCTGAGCAACCACCCCCTCGGCAGCCCCCACCCCGACGTCCAGCTCTGCGTCAGCGAACTGCTCAGCAACGTGATCCGGCACCTCGGCGAGGGAACGCCCGTCACCGTCCGCCTCACCACCTCCCGCGACCGGATCCGCGTGGCCGTCACCGATCCGGACCCCCGCGCCTGGCCCCTGCTCCGCAGCGCGGGCCGCGACGACGAGACAGGAAGAGGGCTCGCGCTGCTCGACGCCGTCTCGCTGCGCTGGGGCGTCGAGCAGGGGCCCGACAGCAAGACCGTCTGGTGCGAACTGGGGGAGGGGTAGGTGCTGCGCCGTATTCTCGCCCGGCTGCTGCCCGGGACCGGCGCGCGACGGGCCGTCGTGGCAGGGGGTGCCGTCACATCCCGTCGCGCCGTCGAGCCGCCGGACCAGGCCACCCGGCCGCCGCGCCCCGAGGCCGACGGCCCCCGCCTCCCGCGCAGCCCTTACGCACGTGAGGCCGCCGAGGGACGCACCGTCGACGTCAGCGAAGTTCCCCTCACCCGCCCCTACTACCGCACCGCCGAGCTCCGCCTCCTCCAGGCAGAACGGCGGTTGGCGCTCGCCCTCGCGCTGGAGGGCGTGGACTGCGGTCCGGGAGTCATTCACGGCGTGGCACTGCCCGCCTGAAACTCCCGCCCCGCCCCGCCATGCGAGCACGGACCCGAAGTTCAGCGCGGACTACGGGACTTGCAACTCCGCCTGATGCACACCCGTACTTCGTTATGATCGGCCGTCGTACGACCTCGCGGGCCTCAGACGTCCCGAGTAACTCTCGTTCGACAGGGATTCGTTGTGACGGAGCAGACGGCCGAGTACGTAACGGAGATAGACCGGCAGCGCGGTGACCCGCTGAGGGTCCTGGAGCTCAGTCCCACGCGCCTGCTGGCGACCATGCCGTGGGGGCAGCTCGCGAGGATCGTGCCGGACCCGCGCAAGGCGGAGAACACCAAGGCGTTGCGCTATCTCTCCCCCGACGAACGCCAGCAGGCGGAGACCCGCAACGAAGTCCAGCGGAACATCAAGGCCACGAAGAAGGCGGCGAACGCCAAGGCGTACGCCCGCTACCTCGCCGAGGTGCTCAAGGGGGAGCGCGAGGAGCGCTGGGCCACCCCGCCGCTGGCGCTGTGGATCCCCAAGCGGCTGGATACGGTGCGCGCGCAGAGCCCCTTCGGCGTGGACGTCATCGCGTATCTGCCGTTCGACGCCATCGGCGTACTCATGGACGCGGAGACACAGCATCTCGCCCACTACCTGCTGCGTGAGGACGCCGCGTCGTTCGGCGTGACCACGCAGCAGGTCAATGCGCGCCTCGTCGGCGTGGAGATCTACCACGACATCGACCTGGTGGCCGCCCGGCAGATCTTCCATGACCGCAATCTGTTGGGCGTCGTACCGAACAAGAACATCGCGCTCTCCTCGGACTCGTCGAACGTTGCCACGAACATCACGTTGTCGCTGCTCAAGGAGGTGCAGGTGGTAGCCCCGTCCGGGGAGGGGCTGGCGCCGCTCGAGTCGGTGGTCTCCGTCCGCCAGCGGCAGCTGAAGGCGACCGACACGGAGTGGATGACGCTCTCGTCGCTGCGGTCGTTCGTCATTACGGCCCTCTTCGGCAAGGCGGGCTTCGAGAAGACGAGCGGCCCCATCTCCGACCTCCCCGAAGGCTGTACGCGGGACGTGGCGACGGCGGAGATCCGTGAGGTGCTGGAAAGGATCCTGTCGGCGTTCGCCCGGGCCTTCGAGCGACGCAACAACACGGTGATCGCCTCCCCGGCCGTGCTCGCGGCACTCGGGGCGGTCGCGCACCGCGCCATGTCGTGGAACAAGAGCGGGGACGTCCTCACCCCGGACGAGCTGATGGAGCTGCTGAGCGACGTCCAGTGGGATCGAGACCCCGCCTACTGGGAGGGCACGGCCGGAAAGCAGACGGCCACGGGCTCCTTCTCGCTCGCCGGAGGGATCAAGGACAACGGCTCCAAGACCGCTGCGGCCCTGGGAGACCCGGGTTCTCCGCGATTCGACTGGGTTCGGAATGGGCGCCCGCTGGGGGTCTGAGACGAGGGGCACCCCCTAGGAGGTGTCCCCGCAGTTCAACTGCGGGGGTCCCCCGCAGTTTTTTCTGAGAGAAACTCCAGCTTGAGGGCCTGGGGGCGTCAACTTCTGCGCACAATGCGGTAGTTGTGGCGAACGAGCCCCCGCTGTCTTCGCTATCCTCACACTACTCATCCATCTGAGGCGCACCTGGCGTTTCAGTGGTCCAGGTACGTGCGGATTGGAGAGTGAAGTGGGTACTCACCCGGGGGAGGCGCACCCGTGAGTGGTACGGAGATCGCGCTGGCCATCCTTCTGTTGGTGGTGGGCGCGCTCCTGAAGTGGTTCTTCGACTGGGTGAAGGACCGGCCGGGAGTGCGCCGCCAGGCGCAGCTGGATCGCAAGTCGGACACTGCGGCGGCGCAGAGCGAGCTCGTGGACGTGGACGTCGCCTTCCGGCGCCAGCCCGGGCCCACCCCGGAGCAACTCGACAGCCTCTCGGAGCGGCTCAGCAAGGTCGAGGCCGACGCCCCGGAGCAGGTGCGGCCCTGGCTGGTGGCCGTGGTGGGGAGAGTCGACTCGTACGGCGCCGGGCGTTGCAGTGCGGGGGACGTCTCGAAGGCCGTCGAGACGGCCCGCGAGAAGATCCGTCTGTTCCGGGAAGGGCGCTGATCGTGCGGACCATCGGCCTCATCGGCGGCATGAGCTGGGAGTCCAGCGCCGAGTACTACCGGCTGCTCAACGAACGCGTACGTGAGCGCCTCGGCGGGCTGCACTCCGCGCGCTGCGTGCTGTACTCCGTCGACTTCGCGGAGATCGAGCGGCTGCAGGTGAAGGGGGAGTGGGAGCGGGCCGGGGACGTGCTCGCCGCCGCTGCCAAGGGAGTTGAGGCCGCCGGTGCCGACCTCGTCCTCATCTGCACCAACACCATGCACAAGGTCGCCGACCAGGTGCAGGCCGCCCTCTCCGTGCCGCTGCTGCACCTCGCGGACGCCACCGCCGAGGCCGTGCGCGCGGCGGGCGTCACGCGCGTCGGGCTGCTCGGCACCGCGTTCACCATGGAGCAGGAGTTCTACCGGGAGCGGCTCGTGGGGCATGGGCTGGAGGTCCTGGTCCCGGACAAGGCCGGGCGCGGCGTCGTTCACCGCGTGATCTACGAGGAGTTGTGCCTCGGCGTCGTGCGGGAGGAGTCGCGTATCGCGTATCAGGAGGTCATCGGCGGGCTCGTGGACGCGGGGGCCGAGGGTGTGATCCTCGGGTGCACGGAGATCGAGCTGCTCATCGGGCAGGAGCACAGCCCGGTGCCGGTGTTTCCCACGACCCGGCTGCACGCTGAGGCCGCCGTCGAGGCCGCGCTGAGCTGACCTCCTCGGAGACGGAGACGGAGACGGAGACGGAGGCGGCTGTGGGGCCCGCCTCTCCCGAGGTTTCCCAGGGATTCAAGAGGCGGGCCCCACCGGGGCGTGCAAGTGCGGCGCGGCGTCATCGCGCGCGCTCACTCCTCGACCGTCAGTCCCTTGCGGAGCTTGACGAGAGTGCGCGACAACAGGCGCGAGACATGCATCTGCGAGATGCCGAGCTCTTCGCCGATCTCCGACTGCGTCATGTTGGCGACGAAGCGGAGGGAGAGGATCTTGCGGTCGCGCGGCGGCAGTTCGGCGATCAGCGGCTTCAGCGACTCGACGTACTCGATGCCTTCGAGGCCGTGGTCCTCGTAGCCGATGCGGTCCGCGAGGGCGCCTTCGGAGTCGTCCTCCTCGGGCTGCGCGTCCAGGGAGCTCGCCGTGTAGGCGTTCGAGGCGGCCATGCCCTCGACGACCTCGTCGTTGGAGATGCCCAGGCGCTCGGCGAGCTCGCCCACCGTGGGGGCGCGATCGAACTGCTGGGCGAGTTCGTCGCCCGCCTTGGCAAGGTCCAGACGGAGTTCCTGGAGGCGGCGCGGGACCCGCACCGACCAGCTGGTGTCGCGGAAGAAGCGCTTGATCTCGCCGACGATCGTCGGCATCGCGAAGGTGGGGAACTCCACGCCGCGGCTGAGTTCGAAGCGGTCGATCGCCTTGATGAGGCCGATCGTGCCGACCTGGATGATGTCCTCCATGGGCTCGCTGCGGGAGCGGAACCGGGAGGCCGCGAACTTCACCAGAGCGAGGTTCAGTTCGACCAGGGTGTTACGGACGTACGCGTATTCGTGCGTGCCTTCCTCAAGCGATTCGAGGCGCTCGAAGAGGGTCTTGGACAGGGCCCTCGCGTCCAGCGGCGCCACCTCGTCGTACGGCGGGATCTCCGGAAGGCCCTCAAGGACTTCGTGGGTGTCCTGAGCGCCATCGTGGGCATGCTGAGCCTGTACGGGCTCGTGGGCAGGACCCGGGATCTCGGTGGCGGAGCGGTGCGGCGGGAGTGTCGACGTCGCCTGGTCAGTATGCGATTCGTCGAGCCGGGGTGACATGGTGTCCTCCATCGTTCTCGGCATATGGCTGCCGATGCCAATACGTGCACTGCGGTGTGCGGCGCCTCCAAAGCCGTCCGTGTCGATTGCTGTCCCTTCTACCCCTACCCGCTTCCGCGCTCCGGTCGCAAGTGCGTTCTGCGGCTAAATGTCCGAATTCGGGGGGATGTTCGGGTACCCCGGAACGCCAGGAGGGCGTAATGTTCAGGGGCGTCATCAACAGCCACGACGGTCGGAAGAGAGAGACGGCATGGACCGCGGGACGGTCGGCAGCGCACACAGGGGCCGACTTCTGGTCGAAGTCCGGAAGGTGGGGACGAGTGCCGTCGTGACCCCGGCGGGTGAGTTGGATCACCACACCGCCGATGTGTTGCGCGAACCACTCGAAAATTGCCTGGCGGACGGCTATGCACGGCTTGTCGTCGATTGCTCACGCCTTGAATTCTGTGATTCCACGGGGCTCAACGTGTTGCTCGGAGCCCGGCTCAAGGCCGAGGCCGCGGGCGGCGGCGTCCATCTGGCCGGGATGCTTCCGGTGGTCGCCAGGGTCTTCGAGATCACCGGGGCGGAGGCCGTCTTCACCGTCCACGAGACCCTTGAAGCGGCCCTGGGTGAGTGAGCCGGTCATGGGCCCGTCATGTTCCCACGCGATAGTTATGCGGCAGTTGTCGCCATGTGATCATGGCGTTACCAGCGTCACACGGGCCGTGTCGAACTAGTGGGTGTTCTCACGGTTCGTCCGGGCAGGAGAGACCTGGATCCGCTGACAGCGGTCCTCAAAGTCAACAGTCAGAACGGCAAGCAGCCGATGTTCCCTACTCGCCCCGAGCTCTCTACTCGTCCACAGTTCAGAGTCCTCAGTCCTCTTGTCGGTGAGGTGAAGCGCTGATGAGCACCACCCGGCCTTACTCGCCGGGCGACCGCGGCCCGGAGTCCGAGGCCGCAGTCGCGGACGCTCCCGCGGACCGGGCCCCCGGGACGCCCGCCGCCCGGCAGGTCCGCAGGCTGAGCCTGAACGGCGCGAGCGGCATCGTCCCGCTCGCCCGCGACTACACACGGCAGGCGCTCCACGCATGGGGCTGGCTGCCCGCGGAGAACGCCGACCGGCGGGCCGCCGCCGAGGACGTGCTCCTCGTCGTGTCCGAGCTGGTCACCAACGCCTGCCTGCACGCCGAGGGCCCCGACGAGCTCTGGCTGTCCACCGACGGCAAGGTGCTGCGCATCGAGGTCTCCGACCGCGGCACGGGACAGCCCGCGCCGCGCACCCCGCACCGCGCCGGGCGGCCCGGCGGGCACGGCATGTTCATCGTGCAGCGGCTCTGCCTGGACTGGGGCGTCGTCCGCAGTCCCGGGGTCGCGGGCAAGACGGTCTGGGCGGAGCTGGGCGCGCCCGCTTAGCGCGCCCGCCTGCCCGCTCAGCTCGCCCGTCCGCCCTCTGCGGCTGGGCCTTGGCCACCGGTGTTACCCACGGTTCGTACGCGCGCCGGATCACTACGGATCCGGCGCGTCTTTTGTCTTCCCTCGTCAAGGTCCCGGGCGTACCTTGAGCGCCCAATCTGATGTGCCGTCAGTAACACCAGTAACTCCGCACCGCGGCACGCCACGACCGGCATGAGGGGACAAACGAGGTGTCGCACACGAAAAAATCGGCCGCGCTCGCGCTCGCCACCGTCCTGGCCGGCGGCTCAGCGGTGCTGATGGCCGCCCCCGCCGCGCAGGCCACCGTCCAGGACGTCAACTACAAGTGCAAGACGCCGATCGGGGAGAAGTCGGCCGTCTCGCCCATCGACATCAAGAGCGTCAAGAGCGGCAGCGGCTACAAGCTCACCATGTCCTTCCAGAAGGGCGTCTCCTCCAGCCCCGTGGAGCTCGGCAAGGGCGCGATGAAGCCAAGTGCGCTGATCAAGCTGGGCGGCGCGGAGAGCGGCACGGTGCCGGTCTCCGGCGCGACGAACGCCGAGGCCATCCCCGCCAACACCCCGATCAAGATCAGTGACCTGTCGGGGACGTACACGCCCAAGAAGAGCGGCAAGGTCACCTTCACCGCCGGGGTCCTCACGATCAAGGCGCTCGGCACGACCACCACCTGCAATCCGGCCAACAACCCCAAGCCGTCCCTCGAACTGGACGTCAAGGGCTCCGGCGGCGGCACGGGCGGCTCCGGAGGCACGGGCGGGTCCGACTCGGGCGGTACGTCGGGCGGCTCCGGCACCACGGGCGGCTCCGACAGCGCACCCTCGGGCGGCGAGCTGCCGCAGACCGGGCCCGCGGACTCCGCCGTCGCCCTCGGCACCCTCGGCGGCACCGTGCTGCTCGCGGGAGCGGCCGGTGCGCTCTGGCTGACCCGCAGGAACCAGGCGGCTCGCTCGCGGTAGCCCGGCAGGACCCGCAGGAAGATCAGGAGCCGCCGATGCCGCCGAAGCCGCCAGAGTCGCCCCAGTCGCCCGATCCGTCGAGGTTGCCGAAGCCGCTGAAGCCGTGGATGACGTCCTCCGCGCGGGGTGCGCTGTGCGCGGCCGCCCTGGTGGCGGCGGTGGTGGCGGGCGCGGTGCCTGCGTACGCGGACGGCGGCGGCTCGGCGAAGTGGTCCGTCGCGCCCTTCGCGGGCGGCGGCACACGGCCCGCGAAGGACGGGCGGCCCTCCTTCTACGCGGAGGGCACCCCGGGCGCCGTGCTCCAGGACACCCTGGCCGTCACCAACCCGGGCCCGAAGCCCCGCACGATCTCCCTGCGGGGCGCGGACGCGGGCAACACCGGCTCCGGGGCATACTCCGTCACCCCCGCCAAGGGCACGCCCAAGGACACCGGGGCGTGGATCACCTTCGCGAAACGCCAGGTGAAGGTCCCGCCGCGGACCCGGGCCGAGGTGCCGTTCACGCTGACCGTCCCCACGGGCGCGCTGCCCGGCGACCACCCGGGGGCCATCGTCGCGAGCGGCGGCGGCCGCACGGTGGGGGTGCGCGTGGACCTGCGGGTCGGCGGGCCGACGCTCTCGGCGCTCACCGTCGAGCGCGTCAAGGTCGACACCGACGCGGGGAGCATCGCGTACGACCTGGTCAACCGCGGCAACACCGTGCTGACCCCGAAGCTCGCGGTGCGCGCGGACGGTGTCTTCGGCACCCTCATCGACCGCCCCGCGCGCACGCTGCCGGTCGAGCTGCTGCCCGGCCGCAGGGTGTCCCTGACCGAGCCGTGGCCGGACGCTCCGGCGCTCGACGCGGTCGACGTCGAGCTCACGGCCACGGCGTCGGGCGGCGCCCGCGACACCGCCACCGCCTCGGCCCGCTTCGTGCCGTGGGGCGCGGTGGCGGGCGGGGGAGTGCTGCTGCTCGCCGCGGCGGGCGGGGCGCTCCATCTCGTACGCAGACGGAGGCGGCGTACGGAGGAGGAGCGGGCGCGGGAGCCGGAGCCCGGGGCCGGGTCCGGGGCCGGGTCCGGGGATGAGCCCGAACAGAAGCGTGGAGCAACGCAGTTGGCGCGAGCGGGGACGGGAGACGAACTGTGAACGGGAAGAACAGGCCCGGCTCGGGGGCGACCGCCGTGCTGGCCGTGCTGGCCGCGGTGGCTGTGCTGGCTGGGCTCGGGTTCGCGCTGCTGCCGCAGGCCTCGGCGGCCGCCGCGGATGACAAGCCCAGGCCCACCGTGAAGCTCTCCGCGTCCCAGGCGGGCAAGGGCGGCTCCGTCACCGTCAAGGGCGCGGGGTGGCGGTCCGACGCCCTGCTGATGATGCTCGTCTGTGGCCAGTCGGCCCCCGGCAAGGGCGTCGTCGGCGGCACCAACTCCTGCGCCAACTCCGACGGCCGGGCCGTCACCACGGACGGCGACGGCGCCTTCAGCAAGAAGCTCCCCGTGGCCGAGCCGCCGGAGCCCTGCCCCTGTGTCGTCCACGTCGCCACCGTGACCGGCGAGAAACAGCAGGTCGACGCGGTGCTGAAGGTCGCGGGCCACCCCGTGAAGGCGCTGCCCGAGCAGGCCGGGGGCGGCAAGCTCTCCGTCCTGACGGACACCGGTCTGGAGGGCTCCAGCGGAGTGCTCACCTGGTTCGGCGCCCCGCCGCAGCGCAAGCTCGAATTCACCGTCGGCAACGTCGGCTCGGCACCCGTGAAGAACCCGGTCTTCCAGGTCGGCACCTCCCACGGCGTGTTCGCGCCGGAGTGGGAGGAGCAGCAGTGGCGCGGCACGATCGCGCCCGGCAAGAAGGCGCAGATCAAGCTGCCGGTGGAGCTCTCGGCGGGCGCACACGGCGACTACCTGGTCTCGCTGAAGTTCGGCGGGAAGGTGCTCGCCGAGCAGCCCTGGGGCGTGGGCCGCCCGTGGGGCGTGACCGTCTTCTGGATCCTCCTCTGCATCGTCGTGCCCGCGGCCGTCTTCCGCATCGGCATGGCCGTCGTCGACCGGCTCAGGCCGAACCGGCGCCGCGCCGCACGCTCAGGCCGCCACCGCACCGGCCGCCTGGCCGAACTTGCCCGCCGCATGCCGCAGTTGAGGCTCCCGCAGGGAGCGGTCGACGCGGACAGGAAGGCCGGGACGGCCCGGGCGGCGGGCGGCTCGCGTACGTCGTCCCACGCGGCGTCCGCACCTCGTACGAACCCCACGGGGGCACCTGGCGCGAGCGGCTCCGCCGGTACGGAGTCCACGGCGGCCCTGCCCTGGTTCACCCCCGACACAGACCCCGGCGCACCCGCAGGCCGGCTCTCCGCACCGTCCGACGACAGTCCGACGAAGGGAACCACGTGAGCACGCAACGACGGAGAGCGGGCGCGGCTTCGGTCGCGCTCCTGCTGGGCGGAGCGGGCATCCTGCTGACCGCAGGCCCCGCACAGGCCGCCCCGGCCGCCGAGGCCGCAGAAGTCGCCTACAAGACGGAGTGCATCCCCCCGCCGATCTCCAACCTGCCGCCCGTGCAGGGCACGACCAAGGTCGAGATCACCGCACCGGCCACGGCGAAGGTGGGCGACGAGGTCGACGTCGTGTGGAAGACGACGCAGGCCGCCTCCAAGAACCCGGACGTCCTCGACCTGGGCGAGAACACGGTGCTGCCGACCGGCACGATCAAGCTGGGCGGCGGCCAGGCCGGTGACCTGAAGATGGCGGGGGAGCGCAAGAACCCGCCCATCAAGAAGAACAGCCCCATGCTCCTCTCCGACATGAAGGGCAAGCTGAAGCTGACCGCGGCGGGCGAGGTGACGCTGACCCCGGACGCGTACAACATCAACGTCAACAAGCCGATCTCGACCGACACCAAGTGCACGCCGAAGGAGCAGGTGAAGGCGGGCGCGACGATCAAGGTGACGGCGGGGGGCGGCAGTTCGGGCGGTACGTCGGGCGGTACGTCGGGTGGTTCCACCGGCGGGAACGCGGGCGGATCCTCCTCTGGCACATCTGGCACATCTGGCACATCTGGTACCTCTGGCGGCTCCTCCGGCGGGGGCGACGGGAAGACCGACTTCCCCGGCAAGGAGGTCCAGACCCCGTACAAGTGCAAGACGCCCATCGGCGACAAGGAAGCGACTTCGCCGGTCCAGATCAACGCCAAGAAGAGCGGCGGGAGTTACGGCCTGACCGTCCAGTTCAAGAAGGCCGTGATGGACAGCCCGGCCGACATCCCCGCGGACTCCGTGAAGCCGTCGATGGAGGTCAAGCTGGGCGGGGCGGACAAGGGCACGGTGCATGTCGAGGGCCCGACCAACAAGGAGCCGATCAAGTCCGGCGACCCGATGACCATCCCCGACCTGACCGGGACGTACAAGCCGGGCGCCGACGGCAAGTCGACGCTGTCACCGGGTGTCCTGACCGTGAAGGCCCTGGGCACGACCACGACGTGCACACCGGCCAAGAGCGAGGTCTCCCTCGAACTCGACACGTCCGCGCAGCCGGGCGGGGCGGCGGGCGGCTCCGGCACGGCGGGCGGCTCCGACGCGGGTGGCTCCGGCACGGGCGGCTCCGGTACGGCGACCGGGGGCGGCTCGTCCTCGGGCGGCGGCGGCCTGGCGGACACGGGCGCCGACGACAACGGGGCGCTGCGGGCGCTCGGCCTGGTCGCCGGAACGGTGATCCTCCTTGGCGGAGCCGTCTTCACCTTCCTCCCCAGGAGGCGAGGCGGCCTGCGCTGACCCGCACCCATCCGCGGGCCGTTCGTGGCTGGTCGCGCAGTTCCCCGCGCCCCCAAGAAGGGCGCTTGCGGCGCCCCCCAGGGGGGCGGGGGGCGGGGGGGGCGGGGCGCGGCGGGCGGGGCGCCCCCCCCCCC
>NZ_JBEXJR010000010.1:0-52987 GCF_040609235.1 Streptomyces sp. NPDC004732 | reverse complement strand
CCCTGGGGGGGGCGTTGGGTGCGGGGCGGCGCTGTCCCCCGCGCCCCTTAAAGGGCGCCTCCGGCGCCCCGTCAGGGGCGCGGGGAACTGCGCGAGCGGCCCAGGGCGGCCCGCAGCCGCCGACGAGCCGCCGTAGGCAGACGCAGACGCTACGCATGGGCCCGCAGCCAGCGCAGGATCGACTGCGCCATCCCCGGCGCCCGGAGGAGCGGGCCCCCGTGCGCGGAGCCCGACACCGTGCGGAGGGTGATGTCGCTGAGGCCCGCGTCGGCCTCTGCACTCGAGAGCTCCGAGGAGTGGGCCCGCGGCACGAAGTCCCCCGTGGAGTGGATGAGGAGCAGCGGCGCGTCGTCCGCGCCGGAGGCGTGGGACGCGACGGACAGGTCGGCCCACCGGGCCCGGCACGCCCGCCCCGCCCCGCCGTCCGGCACGCACCCCGCAAGCCGCTCCGCGGCCCCCCGCAGCGCCCGCCGCTCGGCGGAGGCCCCGGGGCGCGCGCCGTCGCGCCAGGCGCGGTACGGGGACGCCACGGGCGACAGCGCGACGACACCGCGCGTCCGCGCCCGCCCCGCCCCGTACGCCCCGGCTTGCAGCGCGAGGTGCCCGCCCGCCGACGACCCGAGCACCAGCGGCCGCCCGCCGCCCTCCCGCAGCCCCACCCAGCGCAGCGCCGCGAGGACGTCGTCGCGCTGTGCGGGCCAGACCGCGTCCGAGGTCAGCCGGTAGTCGGTGTCGTACACGGTGAACCCACGGGCCGCGAACCACCGCGCCCACCCGCTCCAGTCGGTGTCCTTCGACCAGTAGCCGCCGTGCAGGATGACGAGCGGGGGGCCGCTGTCGCCGTACACGGTGATGTTCTGGCGGGGGTGTGCCCCGTAACGGAAGAGCTGCCCGTGCGGCGGCTCGGGGGCCGCCTGGGCGGCGGCACTCGACGACAACAGCGCCCCACAGAGGGCAACGCTCAGCAACGTACGACGCATGGCGAGATGCTGCACCGCACGGCCGCCCGCTTCCCGCGCAACGCCTCCGCACCACCTGTGCGGGTGGCGGGACGTTCCTCTGTTCGCACGCGTCTGCCTGAAGAGACCTGAAGAAAGCAGAAAGGGCCGCTGCTCTAGGAGCAGCGGCCCTTTCTCACAGCGACAGGGTCAGTTGACCGAGCCCATGAGCTGCTTGACCTTCTTGCGGGACGTCCAGATTCCGACACCCGCCAGTACGGCGATGATCGCTTCGACGGCGACCGCCCCCGAATTGTTCAGGTCCACGCCCAGCTGCGGCGAGGTCAGCAGGCCCGTGACGGAGTCGCCCGCGGTGACCGCGAGGAACCAGACACCCATCATCTGGGCGCTGTACTTCTCCGGGGCCATCTTCGTGGTGAGCGAGAGGCCGACCGGGGAGAGGCAGAGCTCGCCGACGGTCTGGATGAAGTAGATCGCGACCAGCCACATCGGGCTGACCTTGCCGCCGTTGTTGGCGGTGTCGATCAGCGGGATGAGGAAGACGGCGAAGGAGATGCCGATCAGCGTCAGGCTGGAGGCGAACTTGACGGCCGTGCTCGGCTCCTTGCCCCGCTTGTTCAGCCACAGCCACGCCGAGGCGACCACGGGGGCCAGCGCCATGATGAAGATCGGGTTCAGCGACTGGTACCAGGAGGTCGGGAAGTCGAACCCGAGCAGGCTGTTCGTCGTCGAGCCCTTGCCGAAGATCGACAGGGTCGAGCCGTTCTGGTCGTAGATCATCCAGAAGACGGCGGCGACCACGAAGAACCAGATGTAGCCCGACAGCTTGGACTGCTCCAGCTGCGAGAGGTCCTTGTCGCGCTTCATGCGGGCCAGCACGGTGACCGGGATGACCAGACCCGCGATGATCAGCGGCATCAGGGCCCAGTCGGCGAAGTTGCCGGTCACGCCCATGAACGTGTAGAGCGCGGCGGCGACGATCAGCCAGATCAGGCCGTTGCGCAGGGCGGTGGCGCGCTGCTGCGGCGTCGCGGGCTGCGAGACCACGCTGCTCTGGGCGCTCAGGTGGCGCGAGCCGATCATGAACTGGGCGAGGCCGAGGGCCATGCCGAACGCGGCGAGCGCGAAGCCGAGGTGCCAGTTGACGTTCTCGCCGACCGTGCCGATGGACAGCGGGGCGAAGAAGGCGCCGAGGTTGATGCCGATGTAGAAGAGCGTGAAGCCGCCGTCACGACGCGGGTCCTTCGGACCGTCGTAGAGGTGGCCGACCATCACGGAGATGTTGGCCTTCAGGAGGCCGGAGCCGAGCGCGACGAGCGCGAGACCGGCGAAGAAGGTGGCCGAGCTCGGCAGCGCCAGCGTGATGTGGCCGAGGATGACCACGGCGGCACCGATGATGACGGTCTTGCGCGGACCCCAGAAGCGGTCTGCCATCCAGCCGCCCGGCATGGCGAGCAGGTAGACCATCGACATGTAGACGGAGTAGATCGCCGTCGCCGTCGTGGCACTCATGTTCATGCCGCCGGGGGCGATCAAGTACAGCGGGAGCAGTGCCTTCATGCCGTAGAAGCTGTAGCGCTCCCACATCTCGGTCATGAAGAGAGTGGCCAGTCCGCGGGGGTGGCCGAAGAAGGTCTTCTCGGAGCCAGGGGTACTGGCGGAGTCCTTCGTCAGGCTGGACGCCATGGGTCGATCCTCGTGGGTTCGGGACGCGCGCGGCAGGAGCGTGAGCGCGCCCGGTGGGGGGCGGTCGGCACCGTCGTCATGCCGCCCACCCCCACGCCCGGGGGGAGTTCACCCCGCAGAAGAGGCGAGGGGCGGTGACTCCGGGATCCACACCCTGGCGCAACCTCGCGCGCAGGGCCCGACCACAGGTCATTCCTTTCAAGGCCGGCCGGAACCGGCCCGCACACATAAAAGAGACCTAAGGCGCGCACAGCGGGCCAAAGGTCCTTGAGTAGTGCATCAGGCGTTGGGTCACCATACGACACGTCAGGGATGCATATGGAAGGACTTGAGAGATGGATCACAGGTGTCCCTGCAACCAACAGCGCACATTCAAAGGTGTTTCTGTGAATCGCTTCCCATAGCCGCAGGGCCGCACCTCCACTGTGCGATCACCGCCCTGCCGTTGTCCACTGCGGACTACCATCACTCCATGACCCGTGTACTGCTCGCCGAGGACGACGCGTCCATCTCGGAGCCGCTGGCCCGTGCCCTCCGCAGGGAGGGTTACGAGGTCGAAGTCCGTGAGGACGGCCCGACCGCCCTCGACGCAGGCCTGCAGGGCGGCGTAGACCTTGTCGTACTCGACCTGGGGCTGCCCGGCATGGACGGCCTGGAGGTGGCCCGCCGGTTGCGGGCCGACGGGCTCACGGTGCCGATCCTCATCCTGACCGCGCGCGCCGACGAGGTGGACACCGTCGTCGGTCTGGACGCGGGCGCGGATGACTACGTGACCAAGCCCTTCCGCCTCGCCGAGCTCCTCGCCCGGGTCCGGGCGCTGCTGCGGCGCGGCGCCACCGAGCCGAAGGAGGCGCCCGCCACGCACGGCGTGCGGATCGACGTCGAGTCGCACCGCGCGTGGATGGGCGACGAGGAGCTCCAGCTCACCGCGAAGGAGTTCGACCTCCTCAGGGTCCTGGTGCGCGACGCGGGCCGGGTCGTCACCCGGGACCAGCTGATGCGCGAGGTCTGGGACACGACGTGGTGGTCTTCCACGAAGACCCTCGACATGCACATCTCCTGGCTCCGCAAGAAGCTCGGGGACGACGCGGCCAATCCGCGGTACATCGCGACGGTGCGGGGCGTCGGTTTCCGCTTCGAGAAGAGCTGACCCGCACCCCTTCCGGGGCGGTACCCGAAGTCTCCCCAGGGGCGCGCGGAACTGCGCGATCGGCCACGACGAAACCGCAGACGCGTCTGCCCGCGGTGCTCCGACGGCGGGTGCGGGCGCGTCCGGGCTGGTCGCGCAGTTCCCCGCGCCCCTGAAACGCTTCCCGCACGCGAGACACTGGGTGCATGCGCCGTCGCCTGATCAACAGCACACTCGCCGTCGTCCTCGTGGTCATCGCGGTCTTCGGGGTGAGCCTCGTCATCGTCGAGACGAGGACGATCAGCAGCAGCGCCCAGGAGCGCGTCGACTCCGAGGCGCTGCGCCTCGCGAGCATCGTCGACAGCCGGCTGATCAGCGAGGAGAAGATCAGCGGCGAGATCCTGCGCGACCAGGTCGCCACCGACCGGTACGCCCGCATCGAGATCCCCGGCCGCAAGCCCATCGAGATCGGCACCCGCCCCGGCGGCGAGGTCATCAGCGCCACCCGCCCCGGCGAACAGGGCGAGAAGGTCACCGTCCAGGAGCCGAAGGCCGCCGTCACCCGCGAGGTCGGCAGGACCCTGCTGATCATCGCCGCCGTGGCGCTGCTCGCCATCATCGCGGCGGTGCTCCTCGCCGTCCGCCAGGCCAACCGCCTCGCCTCCCCGCTCACCGACCTCGCCGAGACCGCGGAGCGCCTCGGCTCGGGCGACCCACGGCCCCGCCACAAGCGGTACGGGGTGCCGGAGCTGGACCGGGTCGCCGACGTCCTCGACTCCTCGGCCGAGCGCATCGGGCGGATGCTGACCGCCGAGCGGCGCCTGGCCGCCGACGCGTCGCACCAGCTGCGCACCCCGCTGACCGCGCTCTCCATGCGCCTGGAGGAGATCACCGTCACCGAGGAGCTGGACACGGTGAAGGAGGAGGCGACGATCGCGCTGGCGCAGGTCGAGCGCCTCACCGACGTCGTGGAGCGGCTGCTCACCAACTCCCGCGACCCGCGCACGGGCTCCGCCGTCGCCTTCGACCTGGACGAGGTCGTCAAGCAGCAGCTGGAGGAGTGGCGCCCGGCCTACCGCAGCGCGGGCCGCGCCATCGTCAGCTCCGGCAAGCGGCACCTGGAGGCGGTGGGCACGCCGGGAGCGGTGGCCCAGGTCCTTGCCGCGCTGATCGAGAACTCGCTGATGCACGGTGGCGGCACGGTCGCGCTGCGTACCCGTGTCACCGGCAACCAGGCGGTCATCGAGGTCACGGACGAGGGGCCCGGCGTCCCCGCCGACCTGGGGGCGCGGATCTTCGAGCGGACGATCAGCGGCCGCAATTCGACGGGTATCGGCCTCGCGGTGGCCCGGGATCTGGCCGAGGCCGACGGGGGCCGCCTGGAGATGCTGCAGACACTGCCGCCGGTCTTCGGGCTCTTCCTGTCCCGTACGCCGCTCTCGCGGAGCACGGACGGCGAAGCGGAGGACAAGACGATCCGCTAGGAACGCCGCACGACGGGCTTCTCGTCCGTCTCCTCCAGGAACGATTCCGCATGCGCAACGGTGGTCTCGCGGGCGGGCAGGGCCTTGAACACCCAGGTGCGGTACGACCAGAAGCGGAAGAGCGTCGCGATGCCCATGCCGAGGAACTTGAAGAAGTTGGCCTCGAGCCGGCCGTCCCAGCCGAACCAGTACGTCGCCGCGTAGAGCACGCCGTTCTCGATCACCAGGCCGACCGCGCTGAACAGCAGGAACAGCGTGAGTTCCTTGGTGCGGCCGCTCTTGTCACGGTCCTTGTACGTGAAGTAGCGGAACCCCACGTAGTTGAAGGCGATGGCGACGACCGTGGCGACCACGCTCGCGCGCACCACGTGGAGATCGGTGACGTGCCGCACCAGGTTGAAGACGGCGAAGTTCACCAGGGTTCCGACCGCCCCCACGGCCCCGAACTTGGCAATCTCGCGCCCCAGCCGGTCCAGCCGCAAGCGCACTGAGCCCCGTTCTGTCATGGTGTCGCCCCAGCCCCCGTCGATTGCGTACCGGTCGTTCGCACGGTCGTTCCGTACCGGTCATGTACGTGCCGACGGATTGTGATTCGGTCGTGTCGACCCAGCCATGCTAACCAGCGGCCCTCACGGGCGCGCGCGGGTGCCCGGACTCTGTGGCACCGCTGTGACAGGAAGGGGTCGCGGAGCGCGGCTTCCGGCCGTTCCCCGGTGGCCGATACCGGCCGATACCCTGGGGGCGTGACGTTCCCGGTAGTCGGCATGGTCGGCGGCGGTCAGCTCGCCCGCATGACCCACGAGGCGGGTATCCCCCTCGGCCTGAAATTCAAGCTCCTCAGTGACACCCCGCAGGATTCCGCGGCGCAGGTCGTCAGCGATGTCGTCATCGGCGACTATCGCGACCTGGACACGCTGCGTGAGTTCGCGCGGGGCTGCGACGTGATCACTTTTGATCACGAACACGTACCCACCGAGCACCTACGGGCCCTGGAGGCGGACGGCATCCCCGTCCGTCCGGGGCCCGACGCGTTGGTGCACGCCCAGGACAAGGGTGTGATGCGCGCGAAGCTCACGGAGATCGGAGTGCCCTGTCCGCGCCACCGGATCGTGAAGGACCCGGCCGACGTGGCCGCCTTCGCGGCCGAGGGCGCGACGGACGGCGGCGACGGCTTCCCCGTGATCCTCAAGACGGTGCGGGGCGGCTATGACGGAAAGGGGGTGTGGTTCGTACGTTCCGTCGAGGACGCCGAAGACCCGTTCCGGGCCGGTGTCCCGGTGCTCGCCGAGGAGAAGGTCGACTTCGTGCGCGAACTGGCGGCGAACGTCGTCCGCTCGCCGCACGGCCAGGCCGTCGCCTACCCCGTCGTCGAGTCCCAGCAGGTCGACGGCGTCTGCGACACGGTGATCGCCCCGGCGCCCGGCCTGGACGAAGGCCTGGCGGTCGAGGCGCAGGAGCTCGCGCTGCGCGTCGCCAAGCAGCTCGGCGTGGTCGGACACCTCGCGGTCGAGCTCTTCGAGACCCCTGACGGCCACATCCTGGTCAACGAACTGGCGATGCGCCCGCACAACTCCGGCCACTGGACGCAGGACGGCGCGATCACCTCGCAGTTCGCCAACCACGTCCGCGCCGTGCTCGACCTGCCGCTCGGCGACCCGCGCCCGCGCGCCAAGTGGACCGTGATGGCCAATGTGCTGGGCGGGGACTACCCCGACATGTACACCGCGTACCTGCACTGCATGGCCCGCGACCCGCAGCTCAAGATCCACATGTACGGCAAGGACGTGAAGCCCGGCCGCAAGGTCGGTCACGTGAACACCTACGGCGACGATCTGGACGAGGTGCTCGACCGCGCCCGTCACGCAGCCGGCTACCTCAGAGGAACGATCACCGAATGACCGCACCTGTTGTTGGCATCGTCATGGGCTCGGACTCCGACTGGACGGTGATGGAGGGCGCCGCCAAGGCACTCGACGAGTTCGAGATCCCCTTCGAGGTCGACGTCGTCTCCGCGCACCGCATGCCGCACGAGATGATCGCGTACGGCGAGCAGGCCGCGGACCGCGGCCTCAAGGCCGTCATCGCGGGCGCGGGCGGCGCCGCCCACCTGCCCGGCATGCTGGCGTCGGTGACCCCGCTGCCCGTGATCGGCGTGCCGGTCCCGCTGAAGTACCTGGACGGCATGGACAGCCTCCTGTCCATCGTGCAGATGCCCGCGGGCGTCCCGGTCGCGACGGTCTCCGTCGGCGGCGCGCGCAACGCGGGCCTGCTCGCGGCCCGCATCCTCGCCGCGCACGACGCCGAACTCCTCGGCCGCATGCGGGAGTTCCAGCAGGAGCTGAACGACCAGGCGACGGAGAAGGGCAAGCGGCTCCGGGCCAAGGTCGAAGGAGCGGGTTCCGGATTCGGCTTCGGCTCGGGAAAGTGATCGCATGACATCTCTCGACGAAGCACGCGCACTCCTTGCCGACTTCCCCGTCGTCGACGGCCACAACGACCTGCCGTGGGCCCTCCGGGAGAAGGCGGGCTACGACATCGACAAGCTCGACATCGCCACGGACCAGCGGGGCAGTCTGCACACGGACATCGCCCGGCTGCGCGCGGGCGGCGTCGGCGCGCAGTTCTGGTCGGTGTACGTGCGCACCGACCTGACCGGCGACGCGGCGGTGAGCGCGACCCTGGAGCAGATCGACTGCGTCGAGCAGCTCCTCACCCGCTACCCCGCCGACCTGGCCCGCGCGCTGACCGCCGCGGACATGGAGGAGGCGCGCTCGCAGGGGCGCATCGCCTCCCTGATGGGGGCCGAGGGCGGCCACTCCATCAACAACTCCCTCGCCACGCTGCGGGCGTTGCACACGCTCGGCGTCCGCTATATGACGCTCACGCACAACGACAACATCGCGTGGGCGGACTCGGCGACGGACGAGCCGGGCGTCGGCGGCCTCTCGCCCTTCGGCCGCGAGGTCGTGCGCGAGATGAACCGCGTCGGCATGCTGGTGGACCTCTCGCACGTGGCGGCGACGACGATGCGGGCGGCCCTGGACACCTCGGTGGCGCCCGTCATCTTCTCCCACTCGTCCTCGCGCGCGGTGTGCGACCACCCGCGCAACATCCCGGACGACGTCCTGGAGCGCCTGCCTGCCAACGGCGGCGTGGCGATGGCGACCTTCGTCCCGAAGTTCGTCCTCCAGGCAGCGGTCGACTGGACCCAGGCCGCCGACGAGAACATGCGGGCCAACGGCTTCCACCACCTGGACACGACGCCGGAGGCGATGAAGGTCCACGAGGCCTTCGAGGCGACGACCCCGCGCCCGGTCGCCACCGCCGCGACGGTCGCCGACCACCTCGACCACATGCGCGAGGTGGCGGGCATCGACCACATCGGCATCGGCGGCGACTACGACGGCACGGCCTTCACCCCGTCCGGCCTGGACGACGTGGCGGGCTACCCGAACCTGGTCGCGGAGCTCCTGGACCGCAACTGGTCCAAGGCGGACCTCGCGCAGCTGACGTGGCAGAACGCGGTGCGGGTGCTTGGCGCGGCGGAGGACGTCTCCCGGGACATCAGCTCCCGACGGGGCCCGTCCGTCGCCACGCTGGAGCAACTGGACGGCTGAGACGGAGGCGCCCCGTCAGGCGCGCCCCTAAAGACGGTGGCCTCTCCCTGAAACCAGGGAGAGGCCACCGTCACCGCTCAAGCGCCGCAGGCTACGGCAGGTTGCGCGCCATCACGATGCGCTGGACCTGGTTCGTGCCCTCGTAGATCTGCGTGATCTTCGCGTCGCGCATCATGCGCTCGACGGGGTAGTCACGGGTGTAGCCGTAGCCGCCGAGGAGCTGCACCGCGTCCGTGGTGACCTCCATCGCCACGTCCGAGGCGAAGCACTTGGCGGCCGCGCCCTGGAAGGTGAGGTCCTTGTCGCCGCGCTCGGACTTGGCCGCAGCCGTGTACGTCAGCTGGCGGGCGGCCTCGATCTTCATCGCCATGTCGGCGAGCATGAACTGGATGCCCTGGAAGTCCGCGATCGGCTTCCCGAACTGCTTGCGCTCCTTGACGTACCCCTTGGCGTAGTCGAGGGCGCCCTGGGCGATGCCGAGGGCCTGGGCCGCGATGGTGATGCGGGTGTGGTCCAGGGTCTTCATGGCGGTCGCGAAGCCCGTGCCCTCCTCGCCGATCATGCGGTCGGCGGGGATGCGGACGTTGTCGAGGTAGACCTCGCGGGTGGGGGAGCCCTTGATGCCGAGCTTCTTCTCCGGGGCGCCGAAGGAGACGCCCTCGTCGCCCTTCTCGACGACGAAGGCGCTGATGCCCTTGGAGCGCTTCTCCGGGTCCGTGACGGCCATGACCGTGTAGTACTCGGAGACGCCCGCGTTGGTGATCCAGCGCTTCACGCCGTTGAGGACCCAGAAGTCCCCGTCGCGCACGGCCTTCGTCTTCATGCCCGCCGCGTCCGAACCGGCGTCCGGCTCGGAGAGGCAGTAGGAGAACATGCCCTCGCCACCGGCGAGCGGCGTCATGTACTTCTTCTTCAGCTCCTCGGAGCCGGAGAGGATGACGGGCAGCGAGCCGAGCTTGTTCACGGCGGGGATTAGCGAGGAGCTGGCACAGACGCGCGCCACTTCCTCGATGACGATGACCGTCGCGAGGGCGTCGGCGCCCGCGCCGCCGTAGCTCTCGGGGACGTGCACGGCGTGCAGGTCGTTCGCGACCAGCGCGTCGAGGGCCTCCTGCGGGAAGCGGGCCTCCTCGTCCACCGCGGCGGCGAACGGCGCGATCTTCGCCTCGGCCAGCGAGCGGATCGCGTCACGGAGCATGTCGTGCTCCTCGGACGGGCGGTACAGGTCGAAATCAGCCGATCCGGCCAAGGTCTCTCACGCTCCAAGGACGCTAATTACCGTTAAGTAACCCAAATTTTAGTGGTGCCCCCCACGTAAGGGATACGTGAGCTTCGCGACAGCGTGAATCACACCCGGTGAGAGGCCGAGACACGCGGGACTATGCTCGTCAGCGCACTGAAGCCGCAGACCTCTGGAGCACCGCATGGCCCTCAAGATCACTGTGATCGGCACCGGCTATCTCGGCGCCACGCACGCCGCGGCCATGGCCGAGCTCGGCTTCGAGGTGCTGGGTCTTGACGTCGTGCCCGAGAAGATCGAGATGCTCCAGCGGGGCGAGGTCCCCATGTACGAGCCCGGTCTGGAGGAGCTGCTGCGCAAGCACGTCGCGGGCATCGAGGGCTCCAGCGGGCGGCTGCGCTTCACGATGGACTGGGCGGAGGTCGCGGACTTCGGCGACGTCCACTTCGTCTGTGTGAACACCCCGCAGAAGCACGGCGAGTACGCGTGCGACATGTCGTACGTCGACAACGCCCTGGAGTCCCTCGCCAAGCACCTCACCAAGGCGGCCCTCGTCGTCGGCAAGTCCACCGTCCCGGTCGGCAGCGCGGACCGGCTCGCGGCCCGCCTCGCGGAGCTCGCCCCGGCGGGCGACGCGGTCGAGCTCGCCTGGAACCCCGAGTTCCTGCGGGAGGGCCTCGCCGTCAAGGACACGCTGCACCCCGACCGGATCGTGGTCGGCGTGCGCAGCGAGCGCGCGGAGAAGCTCCTGCGCGAGGTGTACGCGACGCCGATGGGGGAGGGCTCGCCCTTCATCGTCACGGACTTCCCGACCGCCGAGCTCGTGAAGACCTCGGCGAACTCCTTCCTCGCCACGAAGATCTCCTTCATCAACGCCATGGCCGAGGTCTGCGAGGCCGCGGGCGGCGACGTCGTGAAGCTGGCGGAGGCCCTCGGCCACGACGACCGGATCGGGAAGAAGTTCCTGCGGGCCGGGATCGGCTTCGGCGGCGGCTGCCTGCCCAAGGACATCCGCGCGTTCATGGCGCGGGCCGGTGAGCTCGGCGCGGACCAGGCCCTGACCTTCCTGCGCGAGATCGACTCCATCAACATGCGGCGTCGCGGCCAGATGGTCGAGATGGCGCGCGAGGCGCTCGGCGGCGGGTCCTTCCTCGGCAAGCGGGTCGCCGTCCTCGGTGCCACGTTCAAGCCGGACTCGGACGACGTGCGCGACTCCCCGGCCCTGAACGTGGCCGGGCAGATCCACCTCCAGGGCGGCCAGGTCACCGTCTACGACCCCAAGGGCATGGCGAACGCCCGCAGGCTCTTCCCCACCCTCGGCTACGCGGAGACGGCGCTGGACGCCGTCCGCGGCGCCGACGTCGTCCTGCACCTCACCGAGTGGCGCGAGTTCCGCGAGCTCGACCCGGCGGAGCTCGCCGCGGCGGCGGCCGCCCCGCTCATCCTGGACGGCCGCAACGCCCTGGACCCCGCGGCGTGGCGGGCCGCGGGCTGGACGTACCGCGCGATGGGCAGGCCCGCGGCCTAGGCCCTAGCCCCTAGCCCTAGGGGCGACCGGGACGGCTCACTCCTCCGGGCGGTCCGTCCCGTCCAGGCGGTCTATCGTCGCCGTCGACGCGGGCCGCCGTTCCCGCGTCGCCCGCGCCGTGAAGTCCGCGCCGCGCAGCGCGCGTTGGACGTTGCCCCAGGTGAGCAGCGCCAAGTCGGCCTCGGGCCAGCCGCGTTCGACGAGCTCGGCGATCAGCCGCGGGTAACCCGCCGAGTCCGCCAGGGACTCCGGGTGCGCCTCAAGGGTGTCGTACGTCCCGGAGAGCCCGACGGACTCCGGGCCCGCGACCCGGCGCACGTGATCGAGATGGTCCGCCACCGTGCGCACCGTGGGGCCGGTCCGCCCCGCGGCGAGCGGGACCAGGCACAGGCCCTTGGCGGCGCCGACCTCCGCGAGCAGCTCGTCCGAGAGGTTCGCCGGATGGTCGTACAGGGCGCGGGCACCCGAGCGCATGAAGACCACCGGGGCCTTGGAGACGGCGAGCACCCGCCGCGCCGTCGCCTCGGAGGCGCCGGACAGGTCCGCGAGGACCCCGAGCCGGTTCATCTCCCTGACGACCTCCTCGCCGAACGGCGTCAGGCCGCCCGCACCCGCCCACGACGTGCCGCAGAGGGTGACCACGCACAGGCCCAGGCTGTGCATGGCCCGCAGCGTGCCGAGCGAGTCGCCGAGGGCGGCGCCGCGGGCCGGGCCGATCAGGGTGGCGATGCGGCCGCAGTTGCGCGCGTCGGCGGTCTCCGAGGCGTTGCGGGCGAGCCGCAGGGCCTCGGGGTGGGCGGCGACGACGTGCCGCACCAGGTCGATCTGTTCGAGCGTCGCGCGGACGGTGCGGTCGCCGCCCGGCCCTTCGGGCACGTGCACCGACCAGAACTGCGCGCCGACGCGGCCCGAGCGCAGCCGCGGGACGTCGCTCTCCAGCCCGCTGTCGCCGGTCTCGAAGTCGTGCCAGGGCAGCGCGCTCAGGGCCCACGGCAGCCCGCTGTACCCGTCGGCGACGGGGTGGGCGGTGAGCAGGGCGCGGGCGCGTTCCGCCGGGGAGGCGCGGCGGGCCGTCTCCGGGGCGGGGGCGGTCTCGGGGGCGACTTCGGGCAGCGGGTCGGGGTCGGGGTCAGGGGCGGGGTCGGGTGGGGCGAGGGCCTGGTCGAGCGCCCCCGCCTCGGCGGTGGTGTTGAGTTCCTCCTGCAGGTCTGCCATGGCAGGTGCTCCGGACGTCGGCGGGCGGCAGTTCCAACAAACCGTGGCACGGCACGGCCAGGGCTTCGCGGCGGACGGTGCGTTCGGGGTACGCGTTCGGGGTACGGGGCGCCGCCAGGGGACGCGAAAGGGCCCCGCCGGACGAATCGGCGGGGCCCTTCTGCGAGACGGCTCAGTCGCCCGAGACGGTGACCTTCTCGTCGTTGTTGAGCTCCTTGACCAGCTGCTTGACCTTGGCCTTGTCCCAGACGAGGTTGCTGCCGGTGGAGCCGGAGATCGGGATGTTCATCGACTTGCCGTCGCCGCCGGTCACGCCCTTCATCGCCCAGAACATGGAGGCCACGTCCAGCAGCCCCATGTCCTTGTCGACGATCAGCGTGTCCAGGCCCGCGCCCATCGTGGGGTAGAGCTTGAACGGGTTCATGACCGTGCCGGGCGTCGCCACCTGGTGGGCCAGGGACGCGAGGAACTTCTGCTGGTTCTTCGTACGGTCCAGGTCGCTGGAGAAGGCGTGCCGGGTGCGGACGAAGGCCAGGGCCTCCTGGCCGTTGAGCGTCTGCTTGCCCGCCTCGAAGTCGGCGCCCGACCACTTGTCCTTGAAGGCCTTGGGGATGTCCATCTCGACGCCGCCGACCGAGTCCACGATCTTGGCGAAGCCGCCGAAGCCGATCTCGGCGTAGTGGTCGATCTTGAGGCCGGTGTTGTACTCGACGGTACGGACGAGCAGCTCGGGGCCGTCCTCCGCGTACGCGGCGTTCAGCTTCGTCTGGCGGCCCTGGTTCGGGTAGAGCTTGCCGGACTCGGCGCCCTTGAACGAGGGGATCGTGACGTTCGAGTCGCGGGGGAGCGAGATCATCGTGTTCCCGCCGTCGTCCGCGACGTGCAGGATCATCATCGAGTCCGTGCGCTTGCCATCGGCGGAGCCCGTGTGGAGCTTCTTCTTGTCCTCCGCGGTCATGCCCTCGCGGCTGTCGGAGCCCACGATCAGGTAGTTCGTGCCGTCGCCGCCCTCGGGCCGCTCGATGACCTTGGAGAGGTCGACCTCGCGCTTGAGCTTGGAGTCGGCCCAGAAGTACGTGATGACGGAGGTCACGAGCAACACGCTGACCAGCGTGATCGCGGTCCACTTGATCCGCTTGCGCCAGTTCGGCGCGGGGCGCGCGGCGCGCGGCGGGTGTCCTTCGCCGCCCGGCGGGCCACCTTCGCCCGGGCCGGGCCTGCCGTAGACCTGGCCGGTGTTGTAGCCGCTGTCGTAGCCCTGGTTCTGGTTCTGGGCGTACGGGTCCTGGCGCGCGGCGCGCGGCTCGAAGACCTGGTCACGGGCGTCGCCGTACGGCTGCCCGTTCCCGCGCGGCTCGTCGTAGCCGTCGTAGCCGTCGTCGTACGCGGACTGCTGTGGGACGCCACCGGGCGGTGGTCCGGCCGGACGGGAGGACCGGCCGGGCTGGACGTGCCGCATCGCGCGGGCTCCCTCGGGCTGGGAGTTCCCGCTGCCGCGGCCGTATCCCCGGCCGCCCCCCTGATCGTCAGGCCAATCGCTCATGTGGCCCAGTCTGCCGTCTCGGGGGCCGTGCCTCACAGGGCGGTCGGGAATTCGGGTCACGGCTGTTGCAGAGCTGATGCAAAGCGGCCGGGGAGAGCTCGGACATACGTCCGGCATAGGGTGGAGGGCATGACAGACCAGGCTCCCCGCTCGGAATCGGAGATTCCGGGCAAGCCGACCTCGGCATCCCGCACCACGCTCAGCCACATCATGACCCACAACGACACCAACCTCCTCGGCACGGTGCACGGTGGCGTGATCATGAAACTCGTGGACGACGCGGCAGGAGCCGTCGCCGGACGCCACTCCGGCGGCCCCGCGGTCACCGCGTCGATGGACGAGATGGTGTTCCTTGAGCCGGTCCGCGTGGGCGACCTCGTTCATGTGAAGGCCCAGGTCAACTGGACCGGACGCAGCTCCATGGAGGTCGGCGTCCGGGTCCTGGCCGAGCGCTGGAACGAGTCGACGCCCGCGCAGCAGGTCGGCTCCGCCTATCTGGTCTTCGCCGCGGTCGACGCGGACGGCAAGCCCCGCACGGTCCCCCCGGTCGTCCCCGAGACCGACCGCGACCGCCGCCGCTACCAGGAGGCCCAGATCCGCCGCACCCACCGTCTGGCACGCCGCCGGGCGATCAAGGAGCTGCGCGAGTCCCGGGCGGCCGAGGGCTTCGAGGACTGAGTTCGAGGACTGAGACGGGGCCCGACCTCAGGGAGCACGGGGCCCGCCCCAGGAAGCTCTGAGACCGGACTCAGGAAGCCCTGAGACCGGACTCAGGAACAGACGACCTCGTCCCCGGTGACCGCACCGAACTCCCCCTGACGCACATCCTCGGCCCGCACCGGCCGCACCGCCTTGAAGTCCTTCCCCACGATCACCTTCAACGTCGCCCCCTGCCCCTTCACCGGCCGCATCTGGGCCCCGGGCAACGCCGTGGCCAGGGCCTTCGCCGAGCGGTCCCACCGCGGGTCGTACGCGACGACGGTCCGCCCGAGGGGCTTCTCCTTGGCCCCGGGCACGTCCACCGGCAGCCGCGAGGTCCGGAAATCGGTCCCCCGCAGCCCCGCGTCGACCTGCTTCCCGAGCCCCGGGGTCCCGGTGCCGTTCTCCACCTGGACCCGGATCTGCTGCGGCGCGACGCCGACCAGGGTGGCCCTTCCCTTGCCCCGGCGCACCGCGAGCGGACGGTCCTCGCGCAGCGCCGCGAACAGCTTCTCGGACTTCTTCGGGTGCCACCTCAGCGTCGACCCGATGCCCGGGATGTTCGTCCCCTTGGCGCTCAGCGGCACGGTCGTGAACTCCGACGACGACGGCGAGAAGCCCCGCATCGCCCGCCCGAGGTCGAGGATCTCGTCCGTCCCGAAGCCGTTGTCCGCACGGACCGCGCCGAGCAGCGTCCGTGTCACGTCGCGGAACTTGACCGGATTCAGCAGTACGCCGCTGCCCGTCGCCTTGGCGATGAGCGCCGCGAGGAAGCGCTGCTGGCGCTGCATGCGGCCGAGGTCCGACGCCCCGTCGACGTACCGGGAGCGGACGTACTGCAGCGCCTCACCGCCGTTCATGAGGTGCGTGCCCTCCGCCAGGTTCAGGCCGGTGTGCGAGTCCTTCAGCGGCGTCGCCGTGCAGATCTCCACGCCGCCGAGCACGTCCACGGTCTTCATGAAGCTGGTGAAGTCGACCTCCAGATAGTGGTCGATCTTGACCTTCGTCATGTGCTCGACGGTGCGCACCGTGAGGTTCGGGCCGCCCTCCGCGTACGCCGCGTTGATCTTGTTGGGGTGCTCGTGGTGCTTCTTGCGCGTGTTCCTGTCGGTGTGCGCGGGCAGATCCGCATAGCTGTCCCGGGGCAGGCTCACGACGCTGGCCCGGTCCCGGTCCTCCGAGATGTGCACGATCATGATCGTGTCCGTGCAGTGGCAGGGAGCGCCGCCGAGGCGGTACTTCTGCTTGTCCTCCGGCGAGAGCTTGTCGCGGCCGTCGGTGCCGACGAGCAGGACGTTCATGCCGTTGCCCGCCGCGGGCCTGTTCTTCATGTCCTTGAAGGCGTCGACCCGCTTGATGCCGGTGTCCAGGCTGCTCAGGACCGAGTGCCCGATGCCCGCCGCGACCAGGACCGTCACGGAGAAGGCGGTCGCCACCCGCATCGCCCAGCGCGGCCGCCGCCGTCCCGCGGGCTTCCGGGGAGCCCTCTCGGCCCGCGCGGCCCTCGGAGCCGGTGGGCGGGGGCGGCGCGGTGGAGGGGCGGGGGAGCGGCGGGGCGGTGTGGGCACGTGCGGGGCACCTCCGCGAGACGGGCCGTGGCCCGGTTGGGGATGAGCCGGTTAACCCTAGAAACGTAAGGCCATACGAAATGCGGCCCGGGGTAGCGACCCGGACGGCGCGCACCGGTGTCCCCCATTCGCGGTAACGTGACGCGTGATGAACGCGAAGTCTGAGGTGCAGCCTCCAGCCGTATCCGTGATCATGCCCGTCCTCAACGAGGAGCGGCATCTGCGCGAGGCCGTGCACGCGATCCTGCAGCAGGAGTACGCGGGCGAGATGGAGGTCGTCGTCGCGCTCGGCCCCTCCACCGACCGCACGGACGAGATCGCCGCCGAGCTGGTCCGCGAGACCGAATCGAATGCCTGGGGGCGGGTGCACACGGTCCCCAACCCGACCGGGCGCACGCCCGCGGCGCTCAACGCCGCGATCAAGGCGTCCCGTCACCCGATCGTGGTGCGCGTCGACGGCCACGCCGCGCTCTCGCCCGGCTACATCACCACCGCCGTCCGCCTCCTGGAGGAGACCGGCGCGATGAACGTCGGCGGCATCATGCACGCCGAGGGGCAGAACGACTGGGAGCACGCGGTCGCCGCCGCCATGACGTCGAAGATCGGCGTGGGCAACGCCGCCTTCCACACCGGAGGCGACGCCCAGCAGGCCGAGACGGTCTACCTGGGCGTGTTCCGCCGTGAGGCCCTCGAGCAGCAGGGCGGCTACAACGAGGAGTTCATCCGCGCCCAGGACTGGGAGCTGAACTTCCGCATCCGTGAGGCCGGCGGCATGATCTGGTTCTCGCCCGAGCTGAAGGTCTCGTACCGCCCGCGGCCGAGCGTGAAGGCGCTCGCCAAGCAGTACAAGGACTACGGCCGCTGGCGCCACGTCGTCGCCCGCTACCACGAGGGCTCCATCAACCTGCGCTACCTCGCGCCGCCGACCGCGGTCTGCGCGATCGCCGCGGGCATCGTGGTGGGCGCGGCCCTCACGCCGTGGGGCTTCGTGATCCCCGGCGGCTACCTCGCGGCGATCGCCGCAGGGTCCGTCCCCGCGGGCAAGGGCCTGCCCCTGAAGGCACGCCTGCAGATCCCGGTGGCGCTCGCGACCATGCACATGTCGTGGGGCTGGGGCTTCCTCACCAGCCCGCGCTCGCTGGCCAAGCGGGTCATCGCCTCGCGCCGCCCGGCGGTCCTCGGCGGGACCCAGGAGACGCAGGAGGCCTGAGAGGGCCAGGAGGGGCCTGAGAGGGCCCCACCACCACGCCAGAAGGGGCCCCGGCAGTGTGCCGGGGCCCTTCGTGCGTCCTGGACGGCTACCAGGTGAAGTTCGGGTCCACCTTCATGCACGCCTTCTTGTCGGACCCGCTCAGCGCATCGGCGGAATCCGGCGTCCTGTCGTCCTTCTTCTTCCTCTTGGGCGGGGTGTCGCCCTCGCGCCAGTCGGCGCCGACGACCAGCGTCACACCGGACACGTCCGTCGACTTCTTCGCCGCGCTCAGCGGCAGCCCGAGGGACTTGGCGATCCGCTGGGCGTCGCCCTCCAGATCCGCGCTGGGATAGCGGACGACCGTCTGCTCCTCGGCCAGTGCCGTCGTCGTGTCCGGCGTCGCCTTCTTGAAGCCCTTGCCCGCCATGAGCTGGGCCACCGTGGTCGCCCGGCCGCTGACCGGGGGCTCCACGGCGCTGCGCGTGCCGTTCTGGACCTGCACCGCGATCTCGTCGTCCGCGGCGGCCGGGTCGTCCGACACCTTCTCCTTGGCGGGCTTCTTCTTGCCCTTGCCGTCCAGCGCGACGTCGTCGCGGACCAGGCGGAAGAGCTGCTCCGCGTCCTCGGGCTTGGGGACGACGCGCGCCCCGACGTAGTCGAACGGCATGGTCGTCATCGTCGTACGGCTCGGCGAGACCTTCTTGAGCTCGTTCCCCAGGTCGTACAGCCTCATGGGGCTGCCCAGGCCGTCGTCGACCGTCAGCGCGCTCGTCGCCTTCTCGGCCAGCTTGCGCAGCTGGTTGGGGCTGGTCAGGCCGGTGTTCTCGCGGAGCTTGCGGACCAGCGCGTTCATGTACATGTGCTGGGCCTTGGCACGGCTGATGTCGGTGCCGCCCTCGAAGCCGTAGCGGGTGCGCAGCCACTGCAGGGCCTGCTCGCCCTTGACGTCCGTGGTGCCCTTCTTCAGCTTCAGGCCCGAGCCGTGGCCCTCGCTGTCGCGCGAGTGGATGTTCTTGTCCACGCAGACCGGTACGCCGCCGATGGCGTCCGCCATGGAGACCACACCCGAGAAGTCGACCATCATGAAGTGGTTGATGTGGATGTTGGTGAGCTTCTCCCAGGTGGCGACCGTGCAGCCGGGGCCGCCGCGGCCCAGCGACTCGTTCGTCATGTACTTCGGGCCGGTCTGCGGATAGACCTTGCCGTCGTCCGGGTCGGTGCACTTGGGGATCTGCAGCAGGGTGTCGCGCGGCATGCTGACGACCGACATGTTGGAGCGGTCGGCCGAGAGGTGCAGCAGCATCTGGACGTCCGCGAGAGGCGGCGAACCGAAGGTCTCCTTGGCGCCGCCGAGCTTCTGGTTCGCCTTGGAGTCCCGCGCGTCCGACCCGATCAGGAGGATGTTCAGCGGGGTCTGGCCCGCGGCGTTCGGCGTGGGCTCGGGGGCCCGGTGGTCGCCGAGGTTCAGGACGTCCGTCTCCAGGTTGCCGTTGAGGTGCTGGTAGTAGAGGTATCCGGCGCCGGCCGTGCCGAGTATCAGGACCGACAGGATCGTCGCCGACCAGCGGAGCACACGGCGCTTCCGGCGCGGCGGACGCGCACCGCCGCCCGCGCCTCGGCGATGTCTTGCACTGCCCTCCGGGGGATCGTCGCCCTTGTCCCGGGACTTCCCCGAGCGGCCCTCCCCATCCTTGGAGCCCTGCTGCGTACCGGCGGGTGCACCGTCCTGCGTACCCTCGTCCCAGCCGTGATCACTTGCGTGCGGAGCGCGTTGTCGCGCCCCCTCCTTACGCACGCTGTTCTGCCTCATCCCCAGCCCCTCCCCGCCCATTCGTGAACTGCGGTCGCCCTGCGGCGCCTTGGCGCATTGTTAGACGCAGAACGACCGCTTCAGGTCACTTGGCGCACATAACCTTGTCCGCTTCGACCTTCTTGATGTCCTTAGGTGCCTTCGAAGAAGCATCAATGGGCACCCCCGCGCCCTTGAAGTCTCCGCCGAGCGTCAGCTTCATGGCCGGGAGGCCCTGTGCGTTCTTCTCGCTCTTGCCAGGCTTCAGGGCGGCGCCGGACAGACCCATGATGTCGGCGAGCCGACGGGCCTGGTCCGCCTGGTCAGGCGCGTACTCGAGCGTCGTCTTCTTGATGTCCGAGGGCGCGTTGCCCAGTTGGCTGGACTTGAGCACGCCCTCAGTGTTCTGCAGCCACGTGAGAGTTGTCTGAGCGGCGCCGGTCTTCCCACTGCCGTTGTAGATGTCGACGCGGACCTCGGAGGGGTCGGCCTTGGGGCCCTTGAGGCGGGCGGCCACCGCGGCCTTCTCCTTCTTCTCCTTCTTCTTCACCACGGTCAGGGATTCGTCGGCGCGCATCATCGCGAACAGCTGCTCGGCCTTGGTCGGGTCCGGCACGACCGTGGTGTGGACCTTCTCGGCGGGGTTGTCGATGACCGGCACCGTGGCGAAGCTCAGGTTCTTCATGTCGAGCTTGCCGAGCTCCATGCCGAGGTCCTTCAGCTTCATGATGTCGGCGATCTTGGAGTCGACGGTGAGGGCCTCGGTGCCCGCCTCCGCGAGGCTTATCATCTTCTTCGGGCTGGTCAGGGTGTCGTTCGACTTGAGCTTGCGCATGAGCGCGCTCAGGAACTGCTGCTGCAGCTCGATCCGGCTCAAGTCGCCGCCCGTGCCCACCGAGTGCCGGGTGCGGACGAACGCCAGCGCGTCCTCGCCCTCGATCGTGTGCTTGCCCTTGGGCAGCTTCAGATGCGACTTCGGGTCGTCGATGTCCTTGGCGAGGCACACGTCGACGCCGCCGACCGCGCTGGAGAGCGTCTTGACCGCGTTGAAGTCGGCCACCATGAAGTGGTCGGGCGTGATGCCGGTGATCGCCTTGACCGTACGCATCGTGCAGCTCGGCGTGCGGTCGAACTGGCCGAGGCTCTCGTTGAAGCGGGACTTCTCCGTGCCCTGGATGTCCTTGACACTGCCGTCTTCCTGCTTCGTCGGGCAGTTCGGAATGTCCACGATCATGTCGCGCGGGATGCTCAACGCGGTCGCGTTCGTGCGGTCCTTGGAGACGTGCAGCAGGATCGTCGTGTCCGCGTGACCGACGCTGCCCTCGTCGCCGTAGCCCTTGTTGCCGCTGCCGCTGCGCTTGTCGGTGCCCATCACGAGGATGTTGATGGCGCGGTCCTTGCTGAAGCCGCCGGTGCCCGCGCCGTCGTCGTCTATCGACGTGATGTTGTCGTTGAGGTGCTGGTAGTAGAGATAGCCGCCGGTGCAGCCCGCGACGAGCAGGAAGGCCAGCGTGCCGCCCGTCCAGATCATCACCTTCTTGCCCTTGGACTTCCCCTTGCCCTTGCCCTTGGACTTGCGGGAATTCTGCTTGCGTCGGCCACCGGAGCCCGGCTCCGGCTCCTTCACGCGTCGCCTGCGCTGCCCCGGCACCTCACGGCGCTCGTCGCGCTCGTCGGGGCGGGAGCGCTCACGGCCCGGTGCGGAGCGGCCACGGCCGCCCGTACGGGATGACGATCCACGGGGTCCTGGCACCGGCGACTGCCCTGCGGAGGGGCTCAGTCGCAGTTCGTAGTCACCGGTATCCGGATTGAGAACCCATTGGTCTGCGGGGTCGATGTTCTCCGCCCGCCCACGGCCTTGCGCGTCCACGGTTGTTTGCGTCCTCCGTCGGGGCCACGCGGCGCCTTTCCCCCCTCAAGAAGGCGCTCGGTCAGTCGTTCCATCGGTGCATGGCCGAGAGGGCCTTGGCGCACCGGATCGCTCACACTATCCGCCCAGTTCAGCGTCGAACGACGCCGGTGACAAATTCCACTCCCCTACAACTGGGCAATCCGCCCTATTTCTTTGTGGGGCGAGCCCTTCCCTTGGGGAGCGTTTTACTCGCAGCTCGATCCCGCGGCCGTGTTGCCCCGGAATGTCGGCGCGGGTGACGGCGTATGTGAAGGGTCGTCCGGCTTCTCGTCGCTCCAGTCCTCGCCGGAGTCGTCGTACTCCTCCTCGGAGGAGGCCCCCTCTTCCGCCGACTCGGCCGACTGGTCCGAGGAGTCCCGCCCCGCCTGTTCCGCGGGCTTCTGCGGGGTCACGGCCACCGGAGTGTCCGTGCGGAGGCGCGTGAAGAGCCGTGCCGCCGCGGGCTCGACGAGCTCGTCGCGATTGGCGTCGTAGGTGTACGACTGCCGGGGCACGGTGAGGAACTGCACCCGTTCTGTGGGGATATTGCGCATGCCGCGCACCAGTTCGTACAAACCCCGCAGGCTCGCCAGTCCCGGGTCGGTGGTGAGCGAAGAAGTCGCCGCATCGAGAACGGGATAGAGCTTCGTCGGATTCAGCAGGACGTCATTGCTCTGCACCTTGTTGACGAGGGCGCCGAGGAACTCCTGCTGGCGGTCCATCCGGTCGGTGTCGCTGCCATTGCCGAGGCTCTTGCGGGCCCGCACATAACCCAGCGCCTGTTCGCCGTTGAGGGTCCGCAGCCCCGGCGCGAGCTTCACGTGCGCGTCGGTGTCGTCGATCGGCTCCCGGAGGCAGACCTGCACGCCGTCGACCGCGTCGACCATGTCCTTGAACCCCGCGAAGTCCACGACCATGTGGTGGTCGACGCGGATGTTCGTGAGCTTCTCGACGGTACGGATCGTGCAGGCCGTCCCACCGAACTCGAAGGCCCAGTTGAACTGCGCGAACTGGGCGTCGGTCCGGGTGCCGTCCGGCTTGCGGCAGCCCGGGATGTCCACCATCAGGTCGCGCGGGATGGACACGGCGGTCGCGCTCTGCCGGTCGGCCGCCAGGTGCAGCAGGATCGTGGTGTCCGAGCGCTGGGTGCCCGGATCCCTCCCGTACTTGCGGTTTCCCTTGCCGGCACGGGTGTCGGAGCCGAGCAGCAGGATGTTCTGCGCGTCCTGCACCAGCGGTGTCGGGCGCTCCTTCTCGTAGCGCGCCAGCTCGGCGGCCGCGTCCGTGTCCTCGGTGATGTTCCCGTTGAGCTTCTGGTACGCCGCCCACCCCACGCCGCCCGCGCCGAGCACGAGGACGGCGACGCCGATCGCGGTGTAGCGCAGCCAGCGGCGCCTGCGGCGGACGGTGCCCGCGCCGGTGGGGCTGGCGCCCGCGCCCGGTCCATACGTGGCCTTCGGCTCAGGCGCGACACCGTCCTCCCCGGAGGGCATGCCTGCGTTCTCGGTCACGTGTGCGTCCACCCCTCATGGCTGCGTCGGTCCGTGATGCGTCCACTACGACCATGGCCCGCCAAGCCCCGCCCGGCCTCTGGACCGCCGCTCCGACTGAGCCGAACGGGGGACGACCGCTCCAGGGCCGCGACGCAGGGGCGCGACTCAGGGGCGCGAGGAACGGCGCGCCGAGCCACGACGAACCAGCAGACGACCGATCCAGGGGGCGCAATTCAGGGGCGCGGGGAACTGCGTAAAACCCACAACGAACCCGCAGACGAACGATCCAGGGACGCGACTCAGGGGCGCGGGGAACTGCGCGACCAGCCACAACGAACCGGCAGACGACCGATCCAGGGGGCGCAATTCAGGGGCGCGGGGAACTGCGCAAAACCCACAACGAACCCGCACCCGAAAGCGAACCCGAAAGCACACCCGCCCCCCGGGAGGGAGCCCGCCCTACCGTCAGGGCCGGACCACACCCACCCGCTCATCCTCGACCCGCTTCTCCAGCCCACCCTCAGCCAGCCGCCCCAAATTCCGGCACAGAACCACCGACCCGCCCACAGCCAGCGCCCCGTACAGCCCCACACTGAGCCCGTCCCAGGTCCCGTACGACTGCCCGGACAGCACCCGGGAGCCGGCCTCGATCCCGAGCCGCCCCGCATCCGCCCGCGCCCGCTCCACGAGCTCCGAGCCCGTCAGCTCGACCCCGTCGACCACGAGGGCGGTCTCGTCCGGGTCCACAGGGGCGTACGGAGCGAACCGGTCACCCTGCCCCGGCACCTCCACCGCGTAATCGGCGAAGCCCACCGGCGGCTGCGGAAAGCGCCCGCCGAGCGGCCGCAGCGCGAGCGCCATCCGCTCCCCGGAGCAGGCGCGCGCGGCGTCGAGCGAGTCGGGCCCGCTGACGACGAGGTCCGCCGCAGCCGGATCGCCGCCCACGTCCGCGACCACGCCCACCGACGAACAGGCGAGCAGCCACACGGCCGTCTGCCAGTGCGCGGGCAGCAGCAGAACGGCCCGGTCGCCCGGCTCGGCGGCAAGGTCGCCCTGGAGCAGATTGGCGGTCTTGGCCACCCAATTGGCGAAGGTGGCCACGGACAATTCCACGCGCTCACCGGTGGCGTCGTCGTAGAAGGTGACCAGTGGGCGGGCCGGGTCCGAGGCGAGCGCGGATCGCAGCAGGTCGGCAGGGGTGCGGTCGTTGGCGTTCACGGGCGCAAGGGTACGCGGGCCGCCGCGTGCCCCCGGCGTGGCGGGGGAGCGCGGGTGGCTGGATCGCCCACACTTGGCCGACGGGCCGTCAGTTTCCCAATGGACAGAAATGCACCGTTATGCCAACGATCGTACGTATGCGTGGATTTCTAGCTTCCTCGATCGGCGTCACGTGCGCGGCCGCCCTGGCCCTGCCCCTCTCCCTGCCGTCGTCCGGCGCCCGAGCCGCGGCGCCCGACGCACCGTCGGCCGCCGGGCCCGCCGCGGAGGCGGTCCCCGGCAGCACCCAGTCCATCCCGCTCGCCTCCCTCGGCTCCGATCGCGCGCTCGGCTCGGCCGGGGCGCGCGAACAGGGCCTGGACCGACGCGATGTCCACCCCTTCTCCCTGGTGGGCGTCGTCTGGCACGACCCCGAAGCGGAACTGCACGGCACCGTCCAGGTCCGCACCCGCGCGACCGGCACCACCACCTGGTCGGGCTGGCGGCGCGTGGAGACCCACAACCACGAACACGCCGCCGACCCGGGCACCCCCGAGCGCGGCGGCGGCGCGGTCCGCGGCTCGACCGCACCGCTGTGGGTCGGCGACTCGGACGGCGTCGAGATCCGCGTACGTCCGGAACAGGCCGCCCCCACGAACCGCGCCGCTGCCACCCCCTCCGGGGCCTCCCTCCCCAAGGGCCTACGCCTCGAACTCGTCGACCCGGGCGACGAACCGCCGCCGAAGGGCCCCCAGGCCGAAGCGCCGCGCGCCTCCGCGACGAGCGCCCAGTCCGCCGCCTCCGCCTCCGCCGCCTCCTCCGCCGTCAACGCCGACCTCGCACCCATCGGAGCCTCGGTGATCCCCGCGCTGACCAAGCGGCAGACGGAGGCCGACCTGACCGCCGCGCGCGGCGGCATCGAGGCGGTCGCCAAGGGCGGCGGCAAGTCCGGCAGCAAGGCGGGGCCCTACGTCGGCCCGCGCCCGCGCATCATCACGCGCAAGGGCTGGGGCGCCGACGAGAAGCTCCGCGAGAAGGACTTCGCGTACACGAAGACGGTGAAGGCCGCCTTCGTGCACCACAGCGCGTCCGGCAACTACTACCGCTGCTCACAGTCCGGAGCGGTGCTCCGCAGCATCTACCGCTTCCACGTCAAGAGCAGTGGCTGGCGTGACTTCGGCTACAACTTCGCCGTCGACCGCTGCGGAAACATCTACGAAGGACGTGCCGGAGGTGTGGCCAAGCCGGTCCTGGGGGCCCACACTCTCGGGTTCAACACCAACAGCATGGGCATCGCCGTCCTCGGCACGTACAGCTACTCCAACCCGCCGAAGGCGGCCGTGGACGCCGTCGCCCGGCTGACCGCGTGGAAGCTCGGCCTGTACGGCGCCAATCCGCGCGGAACCACCTACCTGAAGTCCGGCGGTGGCAACCTGTACAAGAAAGGCAAGAACGTCCGGCTCCGGGTGATCTCCGGTCATCGGGACGGATTCGCCACCGAGTGCCCCGGTAGCCGCCTGTACAACAAGCTCGGCAAGGCCCGGACCACCTCGGCCCGCTTCCAGGGCCGCTGAGGTCCGAGGCACCCGCTCGATCCGTACGACCTGCACGACCTGCACATCCGTCTGCATACACTGGCCGGCCGAAACTCAAGTTCGGCCGGCCCCAGCAGGAAGCAGAGACGACAGGTGACAGAAGCGATCCTCCTGGTCGGCGGCAAGGGAACCCGGCTGCGACCCCTCACGGTCCACACCCCCAAGCCGATGGTCCCGGCGGCAGGCGTCCCGTTCCTCACCCATCAGCTGGCGCGGGCCCGCGCGGCGGGCGTGGACCACATCGTCCTCGCCACCTCCTACCTCGCCGAGGTCTTCGAGCCGTACTTCGGGGACGGCTCGGCCCTCGGCCTCCACATCGAGTACGTCACGGAGACCGAGCCCCTCGGCACGGGCGGCGCCATCCGCAACGTGGCGTCGCGGCTGCACTCGGACCCGGACGACCCGGTCCTGATCTTCAACGGCGACATCCTCACCGGGCTGGACATCCGTGCCCTCGTCGCCACCCACGAGGAGTCCGGCGCCGACGTCTCGCTGCACCTCACGAAGGTCGACGACCCGCGTGCCTACGGCCTGGTCCCCACCGACGCGACCGGCAGGGTCACCGCCTTCCTGGAGAAGCCGCAGACCCCCGAGGAGATCGTCACCGACCAGATCAACGCGGGCGCGTACGTATTCCGCCGCTCGGTCATCGACACGATCCCCACGGGCCGCCCCGTCTCGGTCGAACGCGAGACCTTCCCCGACCTCCTCGCCTCCGGCGCCCACCTCCAGGGCATGGTCGACTCGACGTACTGGCTGGACCTCGGCACGCCCCAGGCGTTCGTACGCGGCTCCGCCGACCTGGTCCTCGGCCGCGCCCCCTCCCCGGCGGTCCCCGGCCGCTGCGGCGAGCACCTGGTCCTGCCCAGCGCCTCCGTCGCCCCCGACGCCAAGCTCACCGGCGGCACGGTGGTCGGCGAGAACGCGCAGGTCGGAGAGGGTGCGCGGATCTCCGGCAGCACGATCCTGTCCGGCGCGGTCATCGAGCCCGGCGTGGTCGTCGCGGACTCCCTGATCGGCGCGGGCGCCCGCGTCGGCGCCCGCTCGACGCTCTCGGGGACGGTGATCGGGGACGGCGCGACCGTCGGCGCGGACAACGAGCTGCGCGACGGCGTACGCGTCTGGTGCGAGGCGACGCTGCCTGCGGGCGCGGTCCGCTTCTCCTCGGACCAGTAAGGCGTACGTCCCTCCCGCACCCTCTACCTACCCTCTACCCTCGTACAGATGTCGTCCCGTTTCGCCCCGCGTCCCACACGCACCACCGTGCGCGGGGGCGAGACGGCCGTGCCCGAGGGCGTCCCGCGCCAGTCGACCGCGGCGCTGTCCCGCACCTGGCAGCCGCCCTTCCCGCTGGACCTGGGCCTGACCCTGGGCCCGCTGCGCCGCGGCCCGGCGGACCCCACGTTCCGTACGACGCCGGACGGCTCGGTCTGGCGCGCGAGCCGCACGCCGCAGGGCGCGGGCACCCTCAGGGTCGCCGCGCGCGGCGGTTCGGTGGAGGCGGAGGCGTGGGGCCCGGGCGCGGCCTGGCTCCTCGACCAACTGCCCGCGCTCCTGGGCGAGTCGGACGACCCCGCTCTTTTCACCCCGCGCCACAGCCTGGTCGCCGCGACGGCCCACCGCCGCCCGGGCCTGCGGCTGACCCGTACGGGCCTGGTCCTGGAATCCCTGATCCCGTCGATTCTGGAGCAGAAGATCACGACGGAGGAGGCCTACCGGGCCTGGCGCCTCCTGGTCCGCAAGTACGGCGAGCAGGCCCCCGGCCCCGCACTCCACATGTGTGTGATGCCGGACCCGCGCACCTGGTCCCTCATCCCCTCCTGGGAGTGGCACAAGGCGGGCGTCGACAACAAGCGGGCGTCCACGATCCTGCGCGCGGTGGCCCGGGCGGCCCGCCTGGAGGAAGCGGCGTCGATGGACCCCCCTCAGGCCCAGGCCCGCCTGGAACTCATCCCCGGCATCGGCCCCTGGACCTCGGCGGAAACGGTCCAGCGCAGCAACGGCGCCCCCGACGCGGTGACGCTCGGCGACGTCCACCTCCCAGGCATCATCGGCCACGCCCTGGCGAACAACAGAGACGCGAACGACTCCGAAATGCTGACCCTCCTGACCCCCTACGAGGGCCAACGCCACAGAGCCACCCGCCTGATCCTCCTGAGCGGCAGAACCCCACCCCGAAGAACCCCCAAAATGCGAAAAACAAACATCGCCACTTGGTAACCCCAGCCGCGCCGACGCGAAGTCAGGCGCACGGTGCCAGGGGTCGCGCTGCTAGGGGGTTGCGATGTTAGGGGGCGCGGTGTCAGGGGCGCGGGAAACATGTCAGGGGCGCGGGGAACTGCGCAAAAAAACCCACGGCGCTCCCCCTGACAACGAACCCCGGCCGAGACCGATCAGGGGCGCGGGGAACTGCGCAACACCCCCCAAGGCCCCCGGCCAGCTAACGCCAGCTACCGCACGGCGAAGAAGTCCTCCACCACCCGCCCACCCCGCGACGCAGCCTCACGAACCGGATGTCCCACAGCCACCGCCCCCATCGGATCCCAGGACCCCGGCAACCCCAGAACCTCCCGCACCACATCCCGACAGAACATCGTCGACGAAACCCACGCGGACCCGAGCCGCTCCCCGGCCAACGCGACCAGGAAGTTCTGCACCCCCGCCCCCATCGCGACGACGAACATCTCGCGCTCGGCCGCATCCCGCCGCGCGTCCCCGTACGTGTGGGAGCCGTCCGTCACCAGACAGGGCACCACCAGATAGGGCGCCTTGCGCAGCACGTCCCCGCGCCGCACCCGCTTGGCGACGGACTCCTCGGACTTCCCGTCCCGCCGCAGATCGGCGATCCACGCGTCCCGCATCGCGTCGAGCAGCTCGACCCGGGACGCGGCGGACTCCAGGAGCACGAAGCGCCACGGCGTCGTGTGGTGCGGCGCGGGTGCGGTGATCGCCGCGGCCACGGCCCGCCGCACCGCGCCCGGGTCGACCTCCTCGTCCGTGAACTCCCGGACGGTCCGCCGCCCCGTCACCGCTTCCCGTACCGCCTCGGACGTACCGAGCCGGAACATGTCGTCGCGCGCATTGCGCACCAACGCCCGGGCTCCTGCATCGGCCCCCTCATCGGAACCGTCCCCCGCCCCCGCCACCACGCCCGGCAGCCCCCGTACCACCGCGACCGGCAGCCCCGCGGCCTTGCCCTTCACGAGGTCGCCCGCGGCGGCGAGTTCGTCCGCGGTGGCGACGACGGTCGCGCTGAGCGGATTGCCGTACGCGTCCTGGCCGCCCCGCAGGTCGTCGAGGACCCGCACGCCCGCGGCCCCGATGGCGACGTCGGTGAGCCCGGCCCGCCAGGGCCGCCCGAACGTGTCGGTGACGAGGACGCCCACGTCGACACCGAGCGCGTCCCGCAGCCCGTCGCGCACCGCGCGGGCCGACGCGTCGGGGTCGGTGGGCAGCAGCAGAATGGTTCCCGCGGGAGTGTTGGACGCGTCGACCCCGGCCGCGGCCATCACGAGCCCCTGCCGGTTCTCGACGATGCGCAGGGTCCCGCGGCGCGCCACGACCCGTACGGTCTCGGCGTCGATGGCCGCCTCGCGGTCCGCCGCCTCGACGATCCGGCCCTCGGCCTTGCTGACGATCTTGGAGGTGACCAGCACGACGTCACCGTCGGCGAGCCCCGGCTCGGCGGCCGCGATCAGCTTGGCGAGGTCGTCGCCCGCCCGCACCTCGGGCAGTCCGGGCACGGCCCAGACGCTGTACGACGGTGGTGTCACGCGCGGACCTCCGAGGCCAGCGCGAGGGCTTCGCGCGCCATCTGTGCGGTGGTGTCGAGGTCGCTCATCATCAGCGGCACGGCCCGGCACCGGATCCCGGCGCTCTCCACCTGCTCGACCACGCCCGCGTCGACGCTGTCGACGAGCCAGCCGTCGAGCAGACCGCTTCCGTAGTGCTCGGCGACGGCGGCGGCGCTGGTCTCCACGCCGACGGCGGCGAGCATCTTGTCGGCCATGCCCCGCACGGGGGAGTCGCCGACGATGGGGGAGAGGCCGACCACGGGCACGCCCGCGTCGGCGATGGCCTCGCGGATGCCGGGCACGGCGAGGATGGTGCCGACGCTGACGACCGGGTTGGACGGCGGGAAGAGCACGATGTCGGCCTCGGCGATGGCCTCCAGGACGCCGGGCGCGGGCTTGGCCTGCTCGGCGCCGACGGGCACCACGGCGTGCGCGTCCACGGAGGCGCGGAGCCGCACCCAGTACTCCTGGAAGTGCACGGCTTTCTGCTCGCCGTCCACGGTGACGGCGACGTGCGTCTCGATGCGGTCGTCCGACATGGGGATGAGCCGCACCCCGGGCTGCCACCGCTCGCACAGCGCCTCCGTGACGGCGCTGAGCGGATATCCGGCGCCCAGCATCTGCGTCCGCACGATGTGCGTGGCGAAGTCGCGGTCGCCGAGCCCGAACCACTCGGGCCCGACGCCGTAGGCCGCGAGCTCTTCCTTGACCTTGAACGTCTCGTCCGTACGCCCCCAGCCCTGTTCTTCGTTGATGCCGCCGCCGAGCGTGTACATCACGGTGTCCAGGTCGGGGCAGACCTTCAGCCCGAACAGGTGAATGTCGTCACCGGTGTTGCCGATGACCGTGATGTCCGCGTCGGGCGCGGCCTTCTTGAGCCCGCGGAGGAAACGGGCGCCGCCGATGCCGCCGGCCAGAACAACAATGCGCATAACCACCAGCATGTCAGGCGGGTACGACACCGTGTCAGGCGGTTACGACATCCTCCGCGATGTCCGGCGTGACGGCGGCGGCGCACTGGGCCGAGTGCATCGGCATCTCGGTGAGGCCGGGGTAGTAGACGTGCAGGCTGACGGCGGGTTCGAGGGAGTCGTTGACGACTTCGTGGACGTACCCCGGCGCGAAGACGCGTTGCGCGCCCGCGCCGAGCGCCCGTGTACCCCGGTCCGTGCGCTCGGTCAGCTCGCCCTCCAGGAGGGTGAGGACGCCGGAGGAGCGCCCGTGGTCGTGCAGCCCGCTGCCCTGACCCGGCACCCAGGAGAGCAGCCACACCTCGTAGCCGGGTCCTGTCGTGAGGCGGTGGTACCAGCGGCTGGTGGCGTCGTACTGGACGAGGTGCTCCCACTGGGAGCGGTCGGCGGCGATGGTGCGGGCGAGGCCGACGAACTCGGCCACCGTGGCCGGGTGCTCGCGGGCGGGCTGCAGGAGGTGCGGGACTTCGAGGATGTCGCCGGCGATCTGGAGGTCGCTGTCGCTGTTCATCGTGCGGTGGTTCCTCAACGTAAGAGTGCTGGGATCTCGCGAAGGAAGGTGGAGCGCAGAGAGCGGGTGCCGGACCGCGGAGGCCCGGGAGGACGCGAAAGAAGTGAAGCGGGGAAAGCGGCTCGACAGCTGGAGAAACTCAACAGCTGGAGCAGGAACAGCAACAGCGCGCGTGGGCAGCACCGATGGACCCGCTGGTGCGGGTCATCGAAAGAGCCAGGTTCGCGAGCATGCCCACCAGGACAGCGTCTTACACCTTCGGTGTCAACTCAATGTCCACTATGTGGAATATGTTTCACCTCATCCGGTTGTTCTGTCAGGCGAAAGGTTTGTGCAGATGCCGCTCCGGACACATCGCGCAGCAACCGGCACTCAAACATCGACGTCTTTCTCCGTGAGGCCCGACCGGCTCAAGTTCGACTGGGATCACGTTTCAGGGGAACGCGTTTGCGGGGTGCCGGACGGGCTGCCGAACGGTGTCATGGTTTAGGCCGATTTGAACACTTTCCGCACAGCCTTGGTTCCGCAGAGTGAATAAGGGGCCCAATAGCAGATCTCGGCTTGACTGGCCCGGATCAGCACACTTGTAATTTCACTCGTGTCGTTCAGCCGAAATCGGTAACGGCCGCACCACGGGGACGCACAGACAGACGAGGGGCGCACATGACCGAGCTGGTTCAGGAACTGCTGGTCGAGGACGCGGACGAGGAACTCGGCTGGCAGGAGCGCGCACTGTGCGCCCAGACCGACCCCGAGTCCTTCTTCCCCGAGAAGGGCGGCTCCACGCGTGAGGCCAAGAAAGTCTGCCTCGCCTGCGAAGTCCGTTCCGAATGCCTTGAGTATGCACTCGCGAACGACGAACGATTTGGTATCTGGGGCGGCTTGTCGGAGCGCGAACGCCGCCGGCTGAAGAAGGCCGCGGTCTGAAAACCCCGACGGCATGCCCCGGCCGGCCGATCCGGCACACATATCCCTCAAACAATGCGCAACGAACGGCCCGTCGCCCAAGGGTTATCCACAGGCGGCGGGCCGTTCCGGTGCCAGCCGTTAGTGTGGGGCCCCGTCCGAGACGCCCCGGCGCCCCCGCAGGGCGCAGGCGTCCACCGCAGTCCATCGAACCGGGGCCCGTACCTCGATGTCCGTGCACAGCCATTCGGCAGCCCACCAAGAGGCCGCCGCCGCCGGGTTCGACCCGACCCACCCGCCCGCGTTCCCGCGGCACGTCGTGACCGCCGTCCTCGTCACCCACGACGGAGCCCGCTGGCTGCCCGACGCCCTGGCAGGCCTCCTCGGCCAGGAGCGCCCCGTGCAGAGCGCCGTGGCCGCGGACACCGGCAGCGCGGACGACTCCGCCCGCCTGGTCACCGAAGCCCTCGGCGCCGACCGCGTGCTGCACCTCGCCCGCCGCTCCGGCTTCGGCACCGCCGTCGACGAGGCCGTCCGCACCGCCCCGGTGCTCACCCCCGAAGAGCTGCCGTATCTGAAGCGCCCCAGCGGCTGGGACCCGGTGAGCCGCACCTGGCGCGACGATGCGTACGACATGCCGGACCTGCCGCACGGCGAGCCCGTGCAGTGGCTCTGGCTGCTGCACGACGACTGCGCGCCCGACCCCGACGCCCTCACCGAAATGCTCCGCGTCGTGGAGAACGAACGGGAGCTCGGCAAGGACGTGGCCGTGGTCGGCCCCAAGCTCCGCGGCTGGTACGACCGCAGGCAACTCCTCGAAGTCGGCGTCTCCATCGCCAACAGCGGCCGCCGCTGGACCGGCCTCGACCGGCGCGAGCAGGACCAGGGCCAGCACGACCACGTGCGGCCCGTCCTCTCCGTGTCCACCGCGGGCATGCTGATCCGCCGGGATGTCTACGAACAGCTGGGCGGCTTCGACCGCCGCCTGCCGCTGATGCGTGACGACGTCGACCTGTGCTGGCGCGCGCACGCCGCGGGCCACCGCGTCCTCGTCGCCCCCGACGCCGTCGTCCGGCACGCCGAGGCCTCCTCGCGCGAGCGCCGCACCGTCGACTGCGTCGGCCGCACGGCGACGTCACCGCACCGCGTCGACAAGGCCGGCGCCACATACACCCTGCTCGTCAACGCCCGCACGGCCGTGCTCCCCTGGGTGCTCTTCCGAGTCGTCGTCGGCACGCTCCTGCGCACCGTCGCCTACCTCGTCGGCAAGGCACCCGTGCAGGCCATCGACGAGGTCGCCGGTCTGCTCGCCACCCTGCTGCGGCCCGGACGCATCCTCGGCGCCCGCAAACAGCGCGGCAAGCCCGTGCCGGACGCGGGCGAGATGCGGCCCCTCTTCCCGCCGCCGGGCGCCACCGTGCGCGCCACCGTCGAACAGGCCGCGGGCAGCCTCGTCGGCCGCAACGACACCGAAGCCCCCGCAGGCGCGGGCCGGCACGGCGTCGTCGAGTCGGGACCCGGCGGCGACGACGCCGACTTCCTGCAGATCGAGCAGTTCGCCCGCCTCAAGCGCATCGCCCGCAAACCGGGACCGATGCTCTTCGTAGTGCTCCTCTTCGCCTCCCTCATCGCCTGCCGCGCGCTGCTCGGCTCCGGAGCGCTCGCGGGCGGCGCACTGCTGCCCGCACCCGCCGACTCCTCGGACCTGTGGGCGCGCTATCTGGACGGCTGGCACCCCGTCGGCACCGGCGGCACCCAGGGCGCACCGCCCTACGTCGCGCTCGTCGCGGGCCTGTCCACGCTCTTCTTCGGCTCCACCGGACTTGCGGTCACGGTGCTGCTCGTCGGCTCCGTCCCCCTGGCGGGCTTCGCCGCGTACTTCGCCTCGCGCCCGCTCGTCACCTCGCGCCTGCTGCGCGCCTGGGCCTCGGTGGCGTACGCCTTCCTGCCCGCCGCCACCGGCGCCCTCGCGGGCGGCCGCATCGGCACCGCCGTCCTCGCCGTCCTGCTGCCGCTCATCGCGCGCGCGGGCATCGCGGCGAGCGGCCTCGGCTCCCCGCGCGGCACCCGCGGCACCTGGCGCGCCACCTGGGCGTACACCCTGCTCCTGACCCTCGCCACGGCCTTCACGCCGATCGTCTGGCCGATCGCCCTGGTGCTGGGCCTCGCCCTCCTCGTGGTCCGCCGCGGCGACATCACGGCCTACGGGCTGCGCTTCCTCGCCGCACTCGGCACCCCGCTGCTCGTCCTCGCCCCGTGGTCCCTGACGCTGCTGCCCTTCGGCTTCTTCACGGAAGCGGGCCTGGAGTTCGGCTCCGGCTCCGCCTCCGCCACCGACCTGCTCGGTGCCAGCCCCGGCGGCCCCGGCACCGTGGACGGCCTGCTGCTCATCGGCATCGTCCTCGCCGCGCTCGGCGCCCTGCTGCGCAGTGAGCGGCAGCTCGCGGTCCGCACCGCCTGGGCCGTCGCCCTGGTCTCGCTGGTCTTCGCCGTCCTGTCGAACGGCTCGGCCTGGGCAGGCCCCGCCACCCTCGGCTACGGCATCGCGCTCCTGGCCGCCGCCGCGCTCGGCGCCGACGGCGCACGCGCGCGGGTCGCCGAGCAGAGCTTCGGCTGGCGCCAGCCGGTGGCCGCGCTCATCGCGTTCGCCGCGGCCGCCGGACCGCTGCTCGTCGCCGCGGGCTGGATGATCGGCGGCGCCGACGGCCCGCTGGAGCGCCGCGACCCCGTGCAGGTGCCCGCCTTCGTCGCGGAGGAGAGCGGCACCGAGGACCAGGCCCGCACCCTCGTCCTCGGCAGCGAATCCGACGCCCAGGTCTCGTACTCGCTCGTGCGCGGCTCGGGCGCCCGGCTCGGCGACGCGGAACTCGCCTCGGCGGCCGCCGACGACGAGCGCCTCGACAAGATCGTCGCCCGCCTGGTCGCGGGCTCCGGCGCCGACCAGGCCGACCAGCTCGGTGGCTACGCAGTGCGATACGTGCTCGTACGCGACGGAGCCCCCCGCCAGATGAGCCGCACCCTGGACGCGACCCCGGGCCTGACCCGGCTCAGCCAGGAGGACGGCAGCGCCCTGTGGCGCGTGGACCGGCAGGTGGCGCGGGCCGCCATCGTCCACAGGACGGGCGACCCGGAACCCGTCGCGGCAGGCCCCGTCGAGCTCCACACGAAGATCGAATCCGGTGACGCGGGCCGCGTCCTGCGGCTCTCCGACTCGGCCGACCCGGGCTGGACGGCGACCCTCGACGGCCGCCTGCTGCCCCGCACCACGGTCGACGGCTGGGCCCAGGGCTTCGAACTGCCCACCGCGGGCGGCCGCCTGGACGTCACCTACGACGCCTCGATGACCCACAGCGCCTGGCTGTGGGCGCAGGGCGCGCTCGCCCTCGTCCTCGTGGTGATGGCCCTCCCGGGCCGCCGCCGCGACGTCGACGACGACCTCCCCGACGAGCCCGTCATCCCGGCCCAGGCGGTCGAGGGCGAGGGCCGCAGGGCGCGCAGGCTGCGGGCCCAGAGCGAGCAGGCCGCGCAGGAGGCGGGCCAGGACGTACCGCCTCCTCCTTCGGAGGAGGCATTCGCCGCGGTCCCGCAGCAGCAGTCCCAGCCCCAGTCCCCTTCTCAGCCCCAGTCCTATGACGAGGGTTGGCAGGCGTCCGCCCACGAGGGCGCCGGGCAGGATGCGTACGACGCGGGACAGCAGTACCAAGGCGGGCAGTACCCGGGCGGGCAGGCCCCGGCCGGGACCTATGAGCAGCCGTCGTACCAGCAGGACGCCTATCAGAACGGCGGCCAGTACGACCCGTACGCGTCCTACGGAGGCGCGGGCGGTGTCTACGGAGAGCAGCAGCAGTACGGCCAGTCCTTCGACGCCTCGTACGACGCCTCCTACGAAGCGTCGTACGACCGGCAGCAGCACCAGGACCAGCAGCAGCCCCCGATGCCGCCGCTGCCCCCGCAACCGCCCCACGGCACCGACAGCGAGCGCCCCGACGGGAGCCAGCAGTGAACCGCCCCACCCAGTCCCTGATCGCCGTGGTCGTCGCGCTCGGCGCCGTCACCGGGTTCGCCGCGTTCGGCGGCTCGGACCGTACGGACGACGACGGGGCCAAGGCCGCGACGCGGCTGCCCGTAGAGCGCACCAGCCTGCTCTGCCCGGTGCCCAGCTCCTCCGACCTGGCCGAGACCTCGTACACCGCGTTCACGCCCAAGGCGAGCGGCGCGGAGGCCGAGTCCAAGGGCAAGGCGGAACTGCTCCCCGTGAGCAAGGCGCTGACCGATGCGGCCAAGGAGAAGGACAAGAAGGCCAAGCCCTTCCTGACCCAGAAGGCGCCGGGCGAGCCGGTCGCGGGCGAGGAGTCCGGCGCGGAGTCGCCCGCGCTCATCGGCACGGCCGACGGCAGGCTCGCTCCCGGCTGGACCGTGCAGCAGACCACCACGTACGCGGCGGGCAGCGGCCGTGGCATGCACGGCGCCAACTGCACCGCGCCCGACACGGACTTCTGGTTCCCCGGCGCGAGCACCGCCAAGGACCGCAGCGACTACATCCACCTGACGAACCCGGACGACTCCGCCGCCGTCGTCGACGTGCAGCTCTACGGCCCCGACGGCGAGGTCACGTCCGCGGTGGGCGACTCCATCCAGGTCCAGCCGCACTCCAGCGTCCCGGTGCTGCTGTCCACGCTCGCCGACAAGCAGCAGACGAACCTCACCATGCACGTGACCGCGCGCAGCGGCCGGGTCGCGGCCGCCGTGCAGTCCTCCGACGAGAAGCTGGGCGGCGACTGGCTGCCCGCCGCCGCGGACCCCGCGGACAGCCTCGTCCTGCCCGGCATCCCCAAGGACGCCACCTCGGTCCGCCTGGTGGCCTATGCGCCGGGCTCCGACGACGCCGACCTGAAGGTCCAGCTGGCCTCGCCGACCGGCACCATCACCCCGGCAGGGAACGAGAGCCTCCAGGTCAAGTCCGGCATGACGGCCGCCGTCGACCTCGGCGACGTCACCAAGGGCGAGGCCGGTTCGCTGCTCCTGACGCCGACGGACAGGTCGGTGCCCGTGGTGGCGGCGCTGCGCGTCACCCGCGGCAAGGGAAGCAAGCAGGAGACGGCGTTCATCCCGGCGACCCCCGCGGTCGGCGCCCGCGCGACGGTCGCCGACAACCGCGCCAAGGGCTCCACGCTCGCGCTGGTCGCCCCGGGCAAGTCGGCGAAGGTGAAGGTCACGGCGTCGGCAGGGACCGAGGGCGGCTCACCGGCCGGCAAGACGTACACGGTCAAGGGCGGCACGACCCTGGAGATCGCGGACCCGCCGGTGCCCGCGGGGCTCAAGGGCGCCTATGCCCTCACGGTGGAGCGGGTGTCGGGCGGCCCGGTCCACGGCTCGCGGATGCTGTCCGTGCCCGAGGAGGGCGTCCCGATGTTCACCATCCAGACGCTGCCGGACGACCGGGGGACGGTGGAGGTGCCGAAGGCGGAGCGGGATCTGGCGGTGCTGCAGAAGTGAGGGCGCCGCGGCAGTGATCACGCTGCCGTAGTGGCTCTGCCCGCGCGCGTGGGGCGTCGGTTCACTCCTCGTCCCCGTAGCGCGGGTCCACCGACTCCGGGGAGAGACCGAGCAGTTCCGCGACCTGCTCGACGACCACCTCGTGCACGAGGTGCGCACGCTCGTCGCGCCCCTTGGTGCGGATCTCGACGGGGCGACGGTAGATGATCACCCGCGCGGGCTGCCCCTCGGCCGCCTGGACCGTGCCGCCGAGCGGCACCACCTCGTCCTGCCAGTCCGCATCGGGCCCGCCGAGGGGCGGCACCTCCAGCACCACGAACTCGATCTCGGCGAGCTGCGGCCAGCGCCGCTCCAGACGCTCCACGGAGTCCTGCACGAGGTCGGTGAAGGCCTCGCCGCGGCTGCTGGAGAGCGGGACCTGAGGCGGTGCGACGGGGCCGCGCATGCCTCTGCCGTGGCGGTCGCGTCGGCGGGGCCTCGGGTCTGCTGAGCGGGGCTGTACGGGGTCGTCCATCACTGACGAAGAGTAGTCCCCGAGATCGCCCTTTCCGCGCGGTGCGCGGCATGTCGCTTCCGGACCGTTCCGGCCGGGCTCGGACTCAATTCCGCATCTCTCCTGGACCGTCGATCTCGCGCCGAATGACGTGATCCCAGCCATGTGGTGACCGGATTCAATACCACCCGCCCCTGTGGTCACTGGTGTCTCTGCAGGTCACAGCCGTGCCCGGGGGAGGCCTCGACACGCGGGCCCGCGCACGACACGGTGGGGTGACCTCGGGGAGAGTCGTCGCGGCCCGCTCAAGAGTGCGGTACCGTCCAACGCTGTGAGCCCTGTACGTCGCTGTTCGCGCACCGCTTGCGGCCGTCCCGCCGTCGCGACGCTGACGTACGTCTACGCCGACTCGACCGCGGTCCTCGGCCCCCTCGCCACCTACGCCGAACCCCACTGCTACGACCTGTGCGCCGAGCACTCCGAGCGCCTCACCGCCCCCCGCGGCTGGGAGGTCGTCCGGCTCGCCGACGCCTCGGGTCCCGCCCGCCCGTCCGGCGACGACCTCGAAGCGCTCGCCAACGCCGTGCGCGAGGCGGCCCGCCCGCAGCAGCGCACGGCAGAGGCCGGTGGCGGCGCCCGCAGGGCCGACCCGATGGAGGTCGCGCGACGCGGTCACCTCAGGGTGCTGCGCTCACCGGATTCCTGAGCTCCGTCAGCTGCGCTCACCGGATTCCCGAGCCCCTTCACTGGATCTTCGCCGTCCGCCTCGTTGACGCGCGTTCGCCCACGCACTGACGATTTCGCCACCCCACAGCCGGGAGGCGTCCTGTGTTCGTGCAGCAACTGGAGCCCGTGGCCGACTCGCTCGGCCTGTCCGCACTCGTCGCGACCCTGCCCCTCCTGACCGTCCTCGTCCTCCTCGGCGTTGTCCGCATGAAGGCCCACAGGGCGGGACTCATCGGCCTCACCGTGGCCGTCCTGGTCGCCTGGCTCGCGTACGGCATGCCGCTCGGCCAGACCGCGTCCAGCGCCGCCCAAGGCGCCCTCTTCGGGCTCTTCCCCATCCTGTGGATCGTCGTCAACGCCCTGTGGGTGTACCGCATGACGGTCCGCACCCGGCACTTCGACATCCTGCGCCGCTCCTTCGGCAGGCTCTCCGACGACCCCCGCATCCAGGCGCTCGTCGTCGCGTTCTGCTTCGGCGCGCTCCTGGAGGCGCTCGCGGGCTTCGGAGCGCCCGTCGCGATCAGCGCGGTCATGCTCGTCGCGCTCGGCTTCGACCCGGTGCGCGCCGCGGTCGTCGCCCTCGTCGCCAACACCGCGCCCGTGGCCTTCGGAGCCATGGGCACCCCCGTGGTGACGCTGGCCCAGGTGACGGGGATCCCGCTCGACACCGTCGCCACGGTCGTCGGCCGCCAGACACCGCTGCTCGCCCTGGTCGTACCACTCCTCCTGGTGGTGCTCGTGGACGGGCGGCGCGGCCTCCGCGAGACCTGGGTGCCCGCCCTGGCCTGCGGATTCGCCTTCGCCGCCGCGCAGTTCGCGGCATCCAACTTCGTCTCCGCGCAACTCGCCGACATCGGCGCGGCCCTGGCGGGCGCGGGCGCGCTGATGGCCGTGCCGCAGGCGCGCAGGCCCGCCGCCGAGCCCGTCCGTGCCGCGGTCCTCACCGGCGCCCGCAGCGAAGACCTCGACCAGGACGACCCGCGCCCCGAAGTGCTGCGCGCCTACGCCCCGTACGCCCTGATCGTCGCCATCTTCTCGCTCGCCCAGATCCCGGCCGTCAAGGACTTCCTGGCCAAGGCGACGCGCACCTTCGACTGGCCCTTCCTGAACGTCGCCGACCCCTCGGGGAAGCCGGTCGGCGGCAACGTCTTCTCGATGCCGCTCGTCTCCACCGGCGGGACGCTGGTGCTGCTCGCGGGCGTGGGGACCGCCGCCATCATCGGGGTGCACGCGCGCGTGGCGGTGCGGGAATGGGTCGCCACCGTCCACGAACTGCGCTTCGCGATCCTCACGGTGACCTCCGTGCTGGCTCTCGCGTACGTCATGAACCTCTCCGGACAGGCCGCCACGATCGGGCACTACGTAGCCGCCGCGGGCGCGGGACTCGCCTTCCTGTCACCGGTGCTCGGCTGGTTCGGCGTCGCGGTGTCCGGCTCCGACACCTCGGCCAACGCGCTCTTCGGCGCCCTCCAGGTGACAGCGGCCGAACAGTCCGGGCTCTCGCCCGAACTCCTCGCCGCCGCCAACAGCTCCGGCGGCGTCCTCGGCAAGATGATCTCCCCGCAGAACCTGACGATCGCGTGCGCCGCCGTCGGACTCGCGGGCAAGGAAGGCGACCTGCTGCGCAAGGTGCTGCCGTGGAGCCTCGGCCTGCTCCTCGTGATGTGTCTGATCGTGGTGGGGCAGAGCACGGCGGTGCTCGGCTGGATGCTGCCGTGAGCCGTCTTCGTCTTCGGCTTCGGCTTCGGTCTTCCGAGGCGTGAGACGTGTGTGGCCGGTGCCCGGCCCGCTGTCGGCTCCAGCGGGTAGTTTTGTGCTGCGCGGTGGACTCGCCGTACGCGCTGAACTCGCAGAACCTGCAGAGAGGGTTGGCCGTGACTGCTGATCTGTCCCAGATCGTGAAGGCGTACGACGTCCGCGGGGTGGTCCCAGACCAGTGGGACGAGTCGCTCGCCGAGCTGTTCGGGGCGGCCTTCGCGCAGATCACGGCGGCGGACGCCATCGTCGTCGGGCACGACATGCGGCCCTCGTCGCCCGGCCTCTCGCGGGCCTTCGCACGCGGTGCGGCCGCGCGCGGCGTCGACGTCACGGAGATCGGCCTCTGCTCGACCGACCAGCTGTACTACGCGTCGGGCGCGCTGAACCTGCCGGGCGCCATGTTCACGGCCTCGCACAACCCCGCCCAGTACAACGGCATCAAGATGTGCCGCGCGGGCGCCGCCCCGGTCGGCCAGGACACCGGCCTCGCGGAGATCCGCACCCTGGTCGAGGGCTGGAGCGCGTCCGGCGCCCCCGAGTCCGCGGCGACCGCGGGCACCCTCACCCGGCGCGACACCCTCACCGACTACGCGGCGCACCTGCGCGGCCTCGTCGACCTGACCGCCATCCGCCCCCTCAAGGTCGTCGTCGACGCGGGCAACGGCATGGGCGGGCACACGGTCCCCACCGTCTTCGAGGGCCTGCCCCTGGACGTCGTGCCCATGTACTTCGAGCTCGACGGCACCTTCCCCAACCACGAGGCCAACCCCCTGGACCCGGCCAACATCGTGGACCTCCAGGCGCGGGTGCGCGAGGAGGGCGCCGACCTCGGCATCGCCTTCGACGGCGACGCGGACCGCTGCTTCGTCGTCGACGAGAACGGCGACCCGGTCTCCCCGTCCGCCGTCACCGCTCTGGTCGCCTCCCGCGAGCTCGCCCGCCACGGCGGCAAGGGCACGGTCATCCACAACCTCATCACCTCCTGGTCGGTCCCGGAGGTCGTGAAGGAGAACGGCGGCACGCCCGTGCGCACGCGCGTGGGCCACTCCTTCATCAAGGAGGAGATGGCCAAGACCGGCGCGATCTTCGGCGGCGAACACTCCGCGCACTACTACTTCAAGGACTTCTGGAACGCGGACACGGGCATGCTCGCCGCCCTCCACGTCCTCGCGGCCCTCGGCGGCCAGGACGGCCCGCTCTCCGCCCTCGTCGCCCAGTACGACCGCTACGCGGGCTCCGGCGAGATCAACTCCACGGTCGAGGACCAGAGCACCCGCCTCGCCGCGATCAGGACGGCGCACGCCGACCAGGACGGCGTGACCCTCGACGAGCTCGACGGCCTCACCGTGACCGCCGCGGACTGGTGGTTCAACGTACGCGCGTCGAACACCGAGCCCCTCCTGCGCCTGAACGTGGAGGCACGCGACGAGGCGACGATGGCCAAGGTGCGGGACGAGGCCCTGGCGATCATCCGCGCCTGAGGGCCGCACGGGGTCCCGCGCACGGCGCCCCTGCGCCCCCGCAGGCCCCCCGCGCCCCGCCCCGCACGGAGGTAGGCTGACCAGGCCGCATCCTGCGCGGCGGCGGCGCGGTTCCCGGCGGATCACCGCGTGCGAACGCCCCGTCGCAGCAGCGCACCACCCACCGCATCCTTTCGAAGGGACCCACCCCATGCCGCTCGAAGCCGGCCTCCTGGAGATCCTCGCCTGCCCGGCCTGCCACGCTCCCCTCAAGGAGACGGAGACCGAGCTGGTCTGCACGGCGGACGCCAAGGAGTGCGGCCTTGCCTACCCGCTCCGCGACGGCATCCCCGTCCTCCTGGTCGACGAGGCACGCCGCCCCGCGTAGCGCCGACCGCCCGGCACGACCCGGCACCCGCAGGAAGCCGCGCACCGCGATCGGAGACCTGACCCCATGCTCGACGAGTCGCTGCTCGACGACCCCGAGGCGCTCGCCCGCGCCGACCGCCGCGGCCTGCTCCGCGGCGCGGCGGAGGCAGGCGCCCGCGTCCGCACCGCGGTCCGGCACGCCGCGGAGGCAGGGCTGACGGAGCTCAAGCCCGACGGCCGCCCGCGCGCCGTCCTCATCGCGGGTCCTGGCACCGCCGCAGGCTGCGTCGCCGACCTCCTCGACGGGCTCGTGGGCTCCGGCTGCCCCGTCGTCCGCCTCGCCCCGACCGGCGTCGCACCCGCCGCCGGAGCCCTGCGCTGGGCGCTGCCCGGCTGGGTCGGCCCCGTCGACCTGCTGCTCATCGCCACCCCTGACGGCACCGAGCCCGGCCTCTCGCTCCTCGCCGAGCAGGCCTACCGCCGCGGCTGCACCGTCGTCGCGGTCGCCCCCGCGCGCACCCCCCTGGCCGAGAGCGTGACGGGCAGCCACGGCCTCACCGTCCCCATGGCGACCTCGCCCTACGGCGCGTACGAAGGCGCGCACGACGAGGCCGCCCGCGACTCCGCCTCGTACGAGGCACGCCGCGTCGAGGACGAGGCCGCGCCCGGCGCCCCCGGCACCCTGTGGGCCCTCCTCGTCCCGCTGCTCGTGCTCCTCGACCGCACCGGCCTGGTCACCGCCCCCGTCGACGCCCTGCAGAAGGTCGCCGACCGCCTCGACCACGTCGCGGAACGCTGCGGGCCCGCCATCGCGACGTACAGCAATCCCGCCAAGACCCTCGCCGCCGAGCTCACCGACGCGCTCCCGCTGATCTGGACCGAGGGGCAGTCCGCGGGGGCGGCAGGACGCCGCTTCGCCGCCATCCTCGTCGAGCTCGCCGGGCACGCCGCGCTTGCCGCCGAACTGCCCGAGGCGCTCCCCGCGCACGGCGCCGTCCTCGCCGGAAACCCGACGGGCGGCGACGACACCGACGACTTCTTCCGCGACCGCGTCGACGACCGGGCCGCCCTCCGCGCGCGCGTGGTGCTGCTCCGCGACCGTCCCGCGGACGCCGGAGGCCTCACCGCGGCCCCCGCCGCCCGCGAGCTGGCGAACGGCCACGACGTCGCGCTCAGCGAGCTGGAGCCGGAGACCGGCGACGAACTGGAAGCCCTCGCGGAGCTGATCGCCGTCACGGATTTCGCCGCCGTTTACCTGGCGCTCGCCCCCGGGGACGGATCATGACCCTCGCGCCGGTCACCGCCGCACGTCAGCACTCGCGTACGCAGTAAGTAAGGGAGAGCCCCTCCGTGGACCGCCTCACCAACACCATCCGCCCCTACGCCTGGGGCTCCACCACCGCCATCGCGGAGCTCATCGGCGCCGAACCGACCGGCGAACCGCAGGCCGAGATGTGGATGGGCGCCCACCCGGGCGCACCCTCGCGCACCGAGCGCGGCGCACTGAACGAGGTCATCGACGCGGACCCGGAGCGCGAGCTCGGCAAGGACGCGGCCGCCAAGTTCGGCCCGCGCCTGCCCTTCCTCCTCAAGATCCTCGCCGCGGGCGCCCCGCTCTCCCTCCAGGTGCACCCCGACCTCGCGCAGGCGAAGGAGGGTTACGCGGACGAGGAGCGCCGCGGCGTCCCGATCGATGCCGCGAACCGCAACTACAAGGACGCCAACCACAAGCCCGAACTGATCTGCGCCCTCACGCCGTTCGACGGCCTGTGCGGCTTCCGCCCGCCCGCCGAGACCGCGGACCTCCTGGAGGCCCTGGCGGTCGACTCCCTCAAGCCGTACGTCGACCTGCTGCGCGCCCAGCCCCAAGAGGCCGCCCTGCGCGAGGTCCTGACGGCCGTACTGACCGCCGACCGCGAGCAGATGGCCGAGACGGTCACGGAGGTCACGGCCGCCGCCCAGCGCCTCGGCGGAGCGTACGAGCCGTACGCGGGCATCGCCCACCACTACCCCGGCGACCCCGGCGTCATCGCGGCCATGCTCCTCAACTTCGTCCGACTGCAGCCCGGCGAGGCCCTGTTCCTCGGCGCCGGTGTCCCGCACGCCTACCTCGACGGCCTCGGCGTCGAGATCATGGCCAACAGCGACAACGTCCTGCGCTGCGGCCTGACCCCCAAGCACGTCGACGTCCCCGAACTCCTGCGCATCGTCCGCTTCGAGGCGACCGACCCCGGTGTGCTGCGCCCCGAGGCGTCCCCCGACGGCGAGGAGGTCTACGACACCCCGATCGACGAGTTCCGCCTCTCCCGCTTCGTCCTGCCCGAAGGCACCGCCCCGCACGACCTCACCGCCGCCACCCCGCAGATCCTGCTCTGCACGGCGGGCGCGGTCCGCGCCGGTGAACTCGCCCTGACGCCCGGCCGGTCCGTATTCGTCCCTGCGGGTGAAAAGGCCGAAGTGTCCGGGGACGGCACGGTTTTCCGGGCCACTGTGGTGGCCTGACACACCACCGCCCTCCCGTGCTGCAACAATGACCCACCGCAAAGGCAGGGCAAAGCACTGCCCCGGCAGGGTCGATACGTACGAAGGCGAAGGGACACCCCGCACTCATGAGCGCGTCAGGCGGAACAAAGGCGATCGTCGCGGCACTCGCCGCGAACCTCGCGATCGCGGTGGCGAAGTTCGTCGCGTTCATCTTCAGCGGCTCGTCCTCGATGCTCGCCGAGAGCGTCCACTCGCTCGCCGACTCCGGCAACCAGGGCCTGCTGCTCCTCGGCGGCAAGAAGGCCCAGCGCGAGGCGACCCCGCAACACCCGTTCGGCTACGGCCGCGAGCGCTACATCTACGCCTTCCTCGTCTCGATCGTCCTCTTCTCGGTCGGCGGCATGTTCGCGATCTACGAGGGCTACGAGAAGATCAAGCACCCGCACGAGCTGGAGCACTGGTACTGGCCCGTCGGGGTCCTGGTGTTCGCGATCATCGCGGAGAGCTTCTCCTTCCGTACCGCCATCAAGGAGTCCAACCAGACGCGCGGCGGCCTCAGCTGGGCGCAGTTCGTCCGCCGCGCCAAGGCCCCCGAGCTGCCGGTCGTCCTCCTGGAGGACCTCGGCGCGCTCGTCGGCCTGGTCCTCGCCCTCGGCGGCGTCGGCCTCGCCCTGGCCACCGGCGACGGCGTCTGGGACGGCATCGGCACGCTCTGCATCGGTGTCCTGCTCATCCTGATCGCGATCATCCTGGCCGCGGAGACCAAGTCCCTGCTGCTCGGCGAGGCCGCGGGCACGGAAGAGGTCAACAAGATCGAGGAGGCCCTGGTCGACGGCGACACCGTCACCAAGGTCATCCACATGCGCACGCTCCACCTCGGCCCCGAGGAACTGCTCGTCGCCGCCAAGGTCGCCGTCCAGCACGACGACACGGCCGCCGAGGTCGCCGCCGCGATCAACGCCGCGGAGGAGCGCATCCGCGCCGCGGTCCCGATCGCCCGCGTGATCTACCTGGAGCCGGACATCTACAGCGAGTCGGCGGCAGCCGCGGGCCAGAACCCGGCGAAGGCACCCGGCGGCCACTGAGCCCGGCGCGCTGCGCTCGTACGTCGATGGGGCCCCGCACCATGCTCGGTGCGGGGCCCCATCGACGTATCCGGGAAGACCCGACCGCTACTGGACCTCACGCAGCACGTCGAGGATCGCGGCGTCGTCCGGCGCCGCGACGAGCCGCTCCCGGAAGCCCGTGTCCATGAGCTTGCGCGAAAGCAGCGCGAGGATCCGCAGGTGCTCGTCGCCCGCGGCCGCCTCCGGCACGGAGATCATGAAGATCAGCTTGGCCTTCGTACCGTCGAGCGCGCCCCACTCGATGCCCTCCGCCGACCGCGCGAACCCGACGATCGGCGAATCCACGGCGTCGGTCTTGGCGTGCGGGATGGCGATCTCCTCGCCGAGCCCGGTGGTGCCCTGCGCCTCGCGCCGCAGCGCGGTCCGCACCAGCTCCTCGACGTCGTTGACCTTGCCGGTGGCGGCGAGCAGCGCGGCCATCTCCCGGATGGCCGCCTCCTTGTCGCCCGCGGCCAGCTGGACCTGCACGGTCTCCCGGGTGAGATAGCCGGAGAGGACCTCACCGGCCTGCTCCGGCGCGGGGGAGGCGGCGGCGGGAGCCGTGGGCTGCTTCTGCAGGGACCCGGCGGCGACGGCCGCGCCGCCCGCGGTCGCCCCGACCCCGGCGAGCACCGGCTCGGGACCGCCGAGCCCGCCCGGCGCGTCGACCAGGGGAGCCCCGCGCCGCTTGCGCTCGGTCAGGTCGACCAGCGTCACGGTCGTGAGCGCCGTGACGACCGAACCGATGGCGATGGCCACGAAGAACATCGGCACACCGCCGACCGCACCGAGGATCGCCACGATCGGCCCGCCGTGCGGCACCGCGTCCTTCACGCTCGCCATGCCCGCGATGGCACCGGCGACGGCGCCGCCGAGCATGTTGGCGGGGATGACCTGCGCGGGCCGCGCGGCGGCGAACGGAATGGCGCCCTCGGAGATCCCGAAGAAGCCCATGAAGAGCGAGGCGAGCCCGGTCTCCCGTTCCTGCTCGCTGTAGAGCCGCTTGCGGATCAGCGTCGCGAGACCCTGCCCGAGCGGCATGACCGGGATGGCCGCGGCGCACATGCCCATGACGGTCTGGTTGCCGGTCGCGATGAGCCCCGCGCCGAACAGGAAGGCGGTCTTGTTGACGGGGCCGCCCATGTCGAAGGCGATCATCAGCCCGAGAATCGCGCCGAGCAGGATCGCGCTGGTCCCCGTCATGCCGCTGAGCCAGCTGGTCAGATGCTCGAAGACCCACGAGATCGGCTTTCCGATGACGTAGATGAAGAACAGACCGAGCGCCGTCGTCGCGATGATCGGAATCACGATGATCGGCATGATCGGCTGGACGAACTTCGGAACCTTGACCTTCTTGATCCACAACACCAGATAACCGGCCAGGAAGCCGGTCACGATGGCGCCGATGAAGCCCGCGCCCGCCTTGGAGTCGTACAGCTCACCGGTGTTGGCGATCCAGCCGCCGATCATGCCCGGCACCAATGCGGGCCGGTCGCCGATCGCGTACGCGATGTATCCCGAGAGGATCGGCACCATCAGCGTGAACCCGATGGTCCCGATCTGATTGACGTGCATCCAGAACGAGTCGTCGGGGATGACGAGCCCGCCCTTGGGGTCGGTGTGCCCGCCGAGCGACAGCGAGATGGCGATCAGCAGACCGCCGACCACCACGAACGGAATCATGTACGAGACGCCGTTCATCAGCGCCTTGTACGCGACGCTGCGCTCCCGGCCGCCGCCACCTCCGCCGCTGCCCGTCGAGGCACCCTCGGCGGAGCCACCGCCCGCGCCACCGCCGTGCACGGGCGCGCTCCGCACCTGCTCGATGAGCTGCTCGGGACGGCTGATGCCCTCGGAGACGCCGACGGACAGCACCCGCTTTCCGGCGAACCGGGAGCGGTCCACGTCCTTGTCGGCTGCGATGATGATGCCGTCGGCTTCTCTGACATCGTTGTCAGTCAAGACGTTCTCGGCCCCGATGGAGCCCTGGGTCTCCACCTTCATGTCGACACCGAGGCTCTCCGCGGCCTGCGAGAGCTTCTCCGCCGCCATGTACGTGTGAGCGATACCGGTCGGACAGGCGGTCACGGCGAGCAGCTTGAGCTTCTTCTGCCCGCTGCTGCCCCCGCCTATGGGGGGATCGGCCGGACTGGTCACGTGGATCTCCTAACGCCTTTGCCGAACAAGATCGCGCAAATGTTCCCGATCTCAAGGCATCCTGCAACACATAAGCGCAGGATCAAAAGCGCAAAGGTCCCATATCGTCCGGGTCTGACGGCCTATTCGCCAGTCATCACGTGCCGGAAGGCGGGCTGGGGCTTGCTGGGCCAATCGGTGTAGCTTGGAGACCGAGCCAGACGTCGCTGCTGATGGCGGTCGGGCGGTCCGCGCACGGACTGTCCGAGGGAGAGAGGGCCTCCGACGGACTGCGCTGCGCGCGTCGGTGCACCCGTGCATCCCAACGCCGCAGGTCAGCCATGTCCACCCTCGATCGATCCACGAGGAGCAGCTCACTCATGACTCTCACCAACGGCAAGGACTTCAAGGTCGCCGACCTCTCCCTGGCGGCCTTCGGCCGTAAGGAGATCACCCTGGCCGAGCACGAGATGCCCGGTCTGATGTCGATCCGCAAGGAGTTCGCGGCCGCGCAGCCGCTGGCCGGCGCCCGCATCATGGGCTCGCTGCACATGACCGTGCAGACCGCCGTCCTCATCGAGACCCTGGTCGCCCTGGGCGCCGAGGTCCGCTGGGTGTCCTGCAACATCTTCTCCACCCAGGACCACGCGGCCGCCGCCATCGCGGTCGGCCCGAACGGCACCCCGGAGGACCCGCAGGGCATTCCGGTCTTCGCCTGGAAGGGCGAGAGCCTGGAGGAGTACTGGTGGTGCACGGAGCAGGCGCTGACCTGGCCGAACACCCCCACCGGCGGCCCGAACATGATCCTGGACGACGGCGGCGACGCCACCCTCCTGGTGCACAAGGGCGTCGAGTACGAGAAGGCCGGTAAGGTCCCCGCGGTCGAGACGGCCGAGAACGACGAGCACCGCGTCATCCTGCAGCTCCTCAACCGCACCATCACCGAGGGCTCGCAGAAGTGGACCCAGCTCGCCTCGGAGATCCGCGGCGTGACCGAGGAGACCACCACCGGCGTCCACCGTCTCTACGAGATGCACCGCGACGGTTCGCTCCTCTTCCCGGCGATCAACGTGAACGACGCCGTCACCAAGTCGAAGTTCGACAACAAGTACGGCTGCCGGCACTCGCTGATCGACGGCATCAACCGCGCCACCGACGTCCTCATCGGCGGCAAGACGGCCGTCGTCCTCGGCTACGGCGATGTGGGCAAGGGCTGTGCGGAGTCCCTGCGCGGCCAGGGCGCCCGCGTGATCATCACGGAGATCGACCCGATCTGCGCGCTGCAGGCGGCGATGGACGGCTACCAGGTCACCACGCTCGACGAGGTCGTCGACAAGGCCGACATCTTCGTCACCACGACCGGCAACAAGGACATCATCATGGCCGCGGACATGGCCAAGATGAAGCACCAGGCGATCGTGGGCAACATCGGCCACTTCGACAACGAGATCGACATGGCCGGTCTCGCGCAGATCGAGGGCATCGTCAAGGACGAGGTCAAGCCGCAGGTCCACACCTGGACGCACCCGGACGGCAAGGTGCTGATCGTGCTGTCCGAGGGCCGCCTGCTGAACCTGGGCAACGCGACGGGCCACCCGTCCTTCGTGATGTCCAACTCGTTCGCGGACCAGACGCTGGCCCAGATCGAGCTGTTCACCAAGCAGGAGGAGTACCCGACCGGCGTCTATGTGCTGCCCAAGCACCTGGACGAGAAGGTCGCGCGCCTGCACCTGGACTCGCTGGGCGTGAAGCTGACGACGCTGAGCGCGGAGCAGGCCGCCTACATCGGCGTCGAGGTCGAGGGTCCCTTCAAGCCGGACCACTACCGCTACTGACGGCCCACCGGCCGCCGGTCAGCACGCACCACTTCAGCAGGCCCTCGCCCCAGCGGCGGGGGCCTGCCCCTTTGCGCCGACGAGACTCACCTGACTCACGAAACGCACGAGACTCACGCCAGGAACAGGACCGAGGACCGAGACCCATGCCCCGCGGCCGATATTCGCTCCATGATCCACACGATCACACCCCCCTCGGTGAAGAACACTTCCACTGCGCACCCGGCCCCTCCGGCTGGCGCTACGTCTCCCAACGAACCACCCCTTCAGGCACCCCCGCAGGCTCCGTCGACCTCGCACTCGACGCCCGCGGCCGCCCCATCCGCCTCGAACTCCACGCGGGCGACTGGCAGGTCCGCGCAGGTGCCCTCAACGGCGTCACCTGGGTCCGCACCGACCCCACAGGCGCTCACGCCACCGAAGAGAACGCCCCCGCCCACGCCTTCACCGGCACATCCCCCGCCTTCCTCGTCGCGACGGCCAGGCTCCTGAGCCTCACCCCCGCGTCCCCCGCGACCCGTCTCCGCCTGGTCGCCTTCACGGACCCGGTCCTCGCCCCCCGCACCCTCGACCAGTCCTGGGCCCTGCTGAAAAGCGAAGCACACGCCACTGACAACGGCCCCCTGACCGTCGACGAATACCAGGTCACAGCCCTGGATACCGGTGAACAGCACGCCGTCCACATCGCCGGCGACGTCGTCCTCGCGGCCCCGGGAATCGAGCTGGAACACCTCGAAACCCCACCGTCGACGTTCACCTGACGCCACGCCACGCCACGGCACTCCGCTCAGGCAGGCGGCGCGAACCCCGTGGCCGGAGGAGCCTCGTCCCCACCAGACCCACCAGACCCACCAGACCCACCAGACCCACTGGGCCTTGTGGGACCAACGGGATCAGCGGGCCTAACGGGACCAGCGGGATAGGCACCAGCCACAGGCCCGTAACCAGAGCCGCCTTCATAGCCATGGCCACCAAATGCACGCCGAGCGTCCCGGGCCTGCCGCTCGTGCACCACAGCAGCGAGATACGCGGCCGGTGGAACCCCGTGCGGTGCAGGCGCCCCGGTCCGCTCCACCAGATCACCCGCGAGCCGCTCGGCCATCGTCCAGCCCACTTGCGGATCCAGCTGCCCCATGCGCGTGAGGTACTGGCGGATCGCCAACCACAGCCCCTCGGGCACCCCGGACAGATCCAGCTCGGCGAACCGCCCGACGAGCCAGGGCGGCGGGGGAGGAACGGCCGCGGCCCGTCCCGCAGGCACCCGTTCACGTACGACCAGCGTCCCCGCGAACACGTCCCCGAGCCGCCGCCCACGCGCCGACACCAAGGAGGCGATGCACGCGACGACCCCGAACGTCATCAGGATCTCGACGACCCCGACGGCCCCCCGCACCAGCGCGTGCCGGAACCGGATCGGCCCGCCGTCGTCCCGCACCACCCGCAGCCCGCACGCCAGCTTCCCGAGCGACCGCCCATGGCTGAGGGTCTCCACCGCTATGGGGACCCCGATCAGCACGAGGACGAAGCCCGCGACCGCGACCGCGGCAGCCGCGGCATCGTCCAACGAAGAAGTCGAGGCGATGACCGCGAAGGTCACCACCAGATACACCGTCCATGCTGCGGCCAGGTCGATCAGCACGGCCAGCGCCCGGCTCGGCAGCTTCGCGGGCCGCAGCTCCAGCGCCACCGCCTCGCCCGTCACAAGCTCACTCACGCCCGCCACCCTTCCCTGCCCTGCCGTAGGACTGGCCAGTCTGCCAAGCTGAACAATCACGCGCCGCAGTACGAGGAGCAGTCTTCCGATGGACCTCGACGTCTTCGTGTCCGCCCACCGAGCCGAGTGGGACCGACTGGACGCCCTGCTGCGCCGTCGGCGCCGCCTCTCCGGAGCCGAGGCCGACGAACTCGTCGCCCTCTACCAACGCACCGCCACCCACCTCTCCCTGATCCAGTCCACGGCCCCGGACCCACAGCTCACCGGACGCCTGACGCACCTGGTGGCCCGCGCGCGCAGCGCCGTCACCGGTACGCGACGGGCCTCCTGGCGGGACGTGACCCGCTTCCTGACACACGGTTTCCCCGCGGCGGTCTACCGATCCCGTCGCTGGTGGATCCCCACGGCCCTGCTCTCGACGGTCCTGGCGGCGGTCATCGGCTGGTGGATCGCTACCCACCCCGAAGTGCAGTCCACGATCGCCGCCCCCAGTGAGCTCCGGGAGATGACCCGCCCGGGGGGCGAGTACGAGACGTACTACTCCAGTCATCCCGCGGCGTCGTTCGCCGCCCAGGTGTGGACGAACAACGCCCAGGCAGCCGCGATGTGCCTCGTCCTGGGAGCCTTCCTCTGCTTCCCGGTCATCTGGATCCTCTTCCAGAACATGCTCAACCTCGGTGTCGGCATCGGCCTGATGTCCTCGGCCGACCGTCTCGACACCTTCCTCGGCCTGGTCCTGCCGCACGGCCTCCTGGAGCTGACCGCGGTCTTCGTCGCGGCGGGAACGGGCCTACGTCTCGGCTGGACCGTCATCGACCCGGGACCCCGCACGCGCCGAACCGCCCTGGCGGAAGAGGGCCGCTCGGCCCTCGGCATGGCCATCGGCCTGGCCCTGGTCCTCTTCGTCTCGGGCGCCATCGAAGGCTTCGTGACCCCCTCGGGCCTCCCGACGTGGGCCCGCATCGCCATCGGAATCGGCGCCGAGCTGGCCTTCCTTGTGTACGTCTACGTGCTGGGCGGAAGGGCCGCCCGTGCAGGTGAGACCGGCGACCTCGACAGGGACGAACGCAGCGCTTCCGTCCCTCTCGCAGCGTGATGTGCATGCGCCGCATCTGACCTGCTAGTCTCCTCATCGCGCCGGAAAAACCGTTGACACGGAAGGACCGGGGAGGTAGATTCGAACAGTTGCCTAGAACTGGACAAGTCCAGTGGCGGCGGTTAGAGTCTGCCTGCTTCTTGAATCTCATCTCGCAAGAAGCCGCACCGAATTATTCGGAATCTGAAGCCGGTAAGACCGGCCAAGAACTTCTGATAAAGTCGGAACCGCCGGAAAGGGAAACGCGAAAGCCGAAAGGCCGGAGCGGGAACCGGAAAGGCACCGAGGAAGTCGGACACGAAAGAGT
>NZ_JBEXJR010000009.1:0-484296 GCF_040609235.1 Streptomyces sp. NPDC004732 | reverse complement strand
GGAGTCAAGGGTGGAGCGAAGCGGAATCGGCGCAGCCGACGCGACCGCAGGGAGCGCCCTTTACTCCCGGCCCGGAACCGCCACACTCCGCAAAACACCGGGCGGCCCCGGTGACCTTCAAAGACACCGGCTCACCGAAGTCGCCGACCGATTCAGAGAGGCACGGGAGGCTCGGCCCCCTCTGGGCTGAACATCCAGAAGGCCGGTCCGCTGTCGGCGGAGGTCCCCGTGTTTCGGACCGTCGACCTTCGCAGGCGATGTGGATCAGGGCGGCGACGCTCTGGACGGGGCAGAGGAGTTAAGGCCGGTCGAACCGGCGAGGTCGGGGCCCCGCGTCGCCGTCGCCTGCTGCCCCCGGCGCGGTGCGCCAGGGGCAGTGGGCTCTCGGTGCGATGTCAGCGATGTCAGCGGTAGTAGATGGGCATGATGTGCTTGCTGTCGTCGCACCACACCTCGTTGTACCCGGCGTCATGAGCCATCGGAAGCTCCGACACCTCGCACGCCGCCTTCGAGGGGTAGGCCTCGGCGCCGATGGGGACCCAGCCCGCGCCGGGCGGATCAGCGGCGAAGGCGGTGGTGCTGGTCAGCGGAATGGCGATGGCCGCCGCGCCGACAGCGAGGCTGACACCGATACGAGTACGCCACGACTTCATGGTTTTCTCCTTGCTCGTCCTGCCTGTTCTGAGCTGGTCATACTCAGAGGCGTGGCTGAGCCACGGATTCCACCCTGGTGCGTCGGGTCCGCGCTCCTCCAGAGACCCAGGGGCAGCCCTCCGGGCGGGGGCGCTGTCCGTGAGTGCGTCAGCGCCGCCCGAACCGGCCTTCAGCGCAGCGCCCCCTTCACTACTTCGCCAGGTTCGGCGGCGGTATCGGGGACGCCGCCAAAGACTGCGGGGACGTCGCCGAGGCGTAGGCGGAGGGGGCCGAGACGCCTGCCGAGGGGTCGGGGGCCGCCTCCTCCGCTGCCAGCGGCAGGCCGCCCACGATGCGGATGCCCGCCTCGTCGAACGCCCGCTTGATGCGCCAGCGCAGCTCCCGCTCCACGCCCAGGGACTTGCCCGGCATCGTCTTCGCGGAGACGCGGACCACCATCGAGTCGAGGAGCACGCTGTCCAGGCCCAGGATCTCCACCGGGCCCCACAGCCGCTCGTTCCACGGCTCGTCCTTCGCGATGGCCTCGCCGACCTCCGCCAGGGTGGATTTGACCTTCTCCAGGTCCTCGTCAGGGCGGACCGTCACGTCGACGCCCGCCGTGGACCAGCCCTGGGAGAGGTTGCCGATGCGCTTGACCTCGCCGTTGCGGACGTACCAGATCTCGCCGTTGTCGCCGCGCAGCTTCGTGACGCGCAGGCCGACCTCTATGACCTCGCCCGATGCCACGCCCGCGTCGATCGAGTCGCCCACGCCGTACTGGTCCTCGAGGATCATGAAGACGCCGGACAGGAAGTCGGTGACGAGGTTGCGCGCGCCGAAACCGATCGCGACGCCCGCCACACCCGCGGAGGCGAGCAGCGGCGCCAGGTTGATCTCGAAGGTGCCGAGGATCATCAGCCCGGCCGTGCCGAGGATCAGGAACGAGGCCACCGAGCGAAGCACCGAGCCGATGGCCTGCGAGCGCTGGCGGCGGCGCTCCACGTTCACCAGGAGCCCGCCGAGCGCCGTGCCGTCCACGGCCTGGGCCGTGCGGTTCATGCGGTCTATGAGCTTGGTGATGGCGCGGCGCACCAGGACGCGCAGGACGACCGCTATCGCGACGATCAGCACGATGCGCAGACCGATGCCGAGCCACGTGGACCAGTTCTGCTCGACCCAGCTCGCCGCGTTCGTGGCGCTCTCCTGAGCGTCCTCTAGCGTGGGCGGCTTGGTCTTTTGCGGGTCGTCCGGGTCCGTTCCGGCTGCCGACAGGACGGACAGGAACACGGCAGGTACCTCCAGGTATCGCGGCCTGCCCGGCGAACGAAGAACCGCCATCTAAGCGGAACCGGGGGAACCGGGCAGACCCACCACACTAACGGGGCATCGTGTGTGGATCGTTGTCATGTTCTAGGGAGAGACGGTGCTCACCTGGGGAAGAACGAGGAAGAACGGAGTGCTGTCCCCGTACCGCGTCCGCTGTGGTCGAAAACACTTCAAGGCCGTTACGGGGACATGCTGGCGCTACGACCAGGCATGAGGGGAGACTGACTACAGATCGTCCCGGCGCGAGCCACGCGTCGCCGGCGTACAAGGAGGCATCCGTGCCGCATGTCCTGGTCCTCAACGCGTCGTACGAGCCCCTCGGCGTCGTACCGCTCCGCCGCGCGCTCGTCCTCGTCCTGGAGAACAAGGCTCTCTGCCTCGAGGAATCCGGCGCCTTCATGCACAGCGCAACGCGCACCGTCCCCGCACCCAGCGTGGTCCGCCTCAAGCGGTTCGTCCGGGTCCCTTACCGGGGGCCTGTTCCGCTGACCAGGCGGGCGCTGTTCGCCCGCGACGGCGGTCGGTGCATGTACTGCGGTGGCGTCGCAACCAGCGTCGACCACGTCATTCCGAAGAGCCGAGGCGGCCAGCACGCCTGGGACAACGTGGTGGCGTCCTGCCGCCGCTGCAACCACGTCAAGGCCGACCGGCACCTCATGGAGCTCGGCTGGCGGCTGAGGCACAAGCCCGCGCCGCCATCGGGCCTCGCGTGGCGCATCATCGGGACCGGACATAGGGATCCGCGCTGGCTGCCGTACTTGCAGCCGTTCGGCGCGGAGGACGCGATGGCCCGGATCGACGGCATTTCTGCCTAGCAATCGATCCGGGCTTTGTTGTACGTGAAGTGATGTACGTGAGGTGTCGTACGTGAAGTGATGCATGTGAAGGCGTGCGGCGGACGCGTACGACGGGCGTGCGGCGGTCGCTACCTGTCGGCGACCGCGTACGCCTCCACGGACCAGAGCGAGTAGCCGAAGCGCGTGGCCCGCCGGTCGCCCTGCACCCGGACGAAGCGGGTGTCGCGCGCATCCATGCGGACCGCCTCACGGCCGCCCCCGCCGTCCCGCACGGTCGCCGCCGTGCGCCAGGTCCTGCCGTCGGCCGACGTCTGCACGCGGTAACCCGCCGCGTACGCGTCCTGCCAGCGCAGCACCACCTGGCCGAGCCTGACCGGCTCCGCGAGCTCCACCTGCCACCACGCGCCGTCCTCGGCCGGGGACGACCAGCGGGACTCCGGGTCCCCGTCGACCGCCGCCGACGCGGGGAAGTCCTTCGTCTCGTCGCCCGACGACGACGCCTTCGCGCCGCGCGCCAGGTCGGGCCCGGCGGTGCGCGGGAAGGCACGGACCGAGACCGTGCGGGTCTCGTCGCCGAAGGTCACCGGGATGTCGTACGTCCCCGCGCGGGTGCCCGCGGGGACCGTGATGTCGAGGGGCACGTCGACCTCCGTGCCGCGCGGCAGCGTCGACTCCCCGGGGACCTTCACCTCAATGCCGCCGGGGGCCTTCGCCCGGAGTCGGCCGTGGACGTCGCCGGGGCGCAGCGAGCGCAGTTTCGCCGAGACGCGCAGCGGGCCCCCGCCGATCTCCGCGTCGGCCTCGGTGCGGGCCAGCGACAGACGGGCGTCGGGGGTGTCGGCGAACCAGGGGACCAGGTGGCGGACGGTGCCGTCTGTGCCGCCCGTGCTGCCTGTGTCGTCTGTGAGGGCGGTGCGGATCGCGTCGGCGCGCAGATCCTTGTGCTTCGTGAGGTCGAGCTCGGTGAAGCCGCTCTCCGAGAGGGCGCCGACCCGCCGCCAGCCCTCGCCGGGGACGTGCGCCTCGACGGTGCCCTCGGTACCGGGGTCGGTCAGCGCCGTCACCGCGGTCAGCGGGCGGACGCGGCCGAACCGGGCCGTCGCGCCCTGCGAGGCCCGCTTCCCCTCGGTCCCCGCCCAGGCGGCGTACGCCTTCTGCGTACGCGCGAGGAACGGGTCCAGGACCCCCTCGCCGACGGTGACGCCGCTCGTCCGCAGCTTCTTGCGGAGCTTCGTCAGGGCGCGCGAGCCCCGCCACGCGGCCGCGCCGTCACCGGTGGACTGCGCGGCCAGCAGGTCGACCGCCCTCTCGCCCGCCTCGCCGTAGCGCGCCAACTGCTCGATCCAGGGGCGCACCTCACCGTCGAGCTCGCTGTCGGCCAGGCGGCGCGGCGCCTCCCGCAGCACGGTGAAGGCGGCCCGCAGGCTCCGCGCCGCGCGCTCGTTCCGCGCCCGGTCCGGCGTCGTACGGGCCGCCCAGAAGTCGCGCAGGAGCGGCCGCAGATACGCGGACTCGTCGGCGCCGAGCACGGACGAGGCGTCGTTGCCCGCCAGGGCCCGCAGCGCGCCCCGCGCCTTCGGGTCGCCGCCCGCGAGGTCGTCGATGGCGGCGAGCCAGGACTCGTGGGGGCGGTAGGCGCGCGGGTTCCAGGCGTAGTCGGCGGCCGTGAAGAGGGGGATGCGGGAGGTGGACGGCTGCTCCATGGCGTTGCTGAGGAGGGCGGCCGAGCCGGTGGCGACTGCGGGCTCGCGGCCCGTGTAGGGGCCGAGGAAGATGCGGTCCTGCGCGAAGTCGTTGACGGGGTAGTTGTCCATCGTGACCAGCGGGTGCGGGCCGAACGCCCGGCGGGCGCCCGCGAGCTCGCGCCCCGTGATGGTCCTCGGCACCACGCCGACGCCCGTCCACGCCACCTCGACACGGCGGTCCAGCGCGTGCGAGAGGGCCGCGCGGTACTCCGTCGTCCCGTCCTGGAAGTACTCCGTCGGCATCAGGGAGAGCGGCCCGGCGCCGGGGTGGCGCGCGGCCAGGTGCGCGGCGACCGCGTCGGCGACCCGGGCCTGCGCCTTCGCGGCGGCCTCCGGACCCGACCCGAAGGTCTCGGCGTCCTGCTCGCAGTGCCATTCGCTGTAGCTGACGTTTTGGAACTGCAGCTGGAAGGCGCGCACGCCGAGCGCCCACATGGCGTCCAGCTTGCGGGTGAGGTCCCTGACGTCCCGCTCGGACGACAGGCACATGGCCTGGCCGGGCGAGACGGCCCAGGCGAGCGTGACGTGGTTGGCCTCGGCGCGCTTGGCCAGGGCGCGGAAGTCGGCGCGCTGGTCCGCGGGGTAGGGCTCGCGCCAGCGGGCCTGGCGGTACGGGTCGTCGCCGGGGGCGTAGAGGTACCGGTTCTGCTTGGTGCGTCCCATGAAGTCGAGCTGGGCGAGGCGCTGCTCCCGGGTCCACGGGGTGCCGTAGAACCCCTCGGTGAGGCCGCGCACGGCGGTGCCCGGCCAGTCGCGGATCTGTACGCCGGGGAGGGTGCGGGGACGGGTACGGTCCGCCGCAGGGCCGGTGAGCTGGCGCAGGGTCTGGACGCCGTGGAAGAGGCCGTCCTCACCGGTGCCCGCGAGGGCGACGGTGTCCCGCCCGTCGACACGTCCGACGGCGAGCCGGTACCCGCCCTTCGGCAGGTCGCCGAGCTCACGGGCGCCCAGCGAGCGCAGCGCACGGTCGGCCCCCGCCCCGCCGGCCCGGACGACGAGGCCGCCCGCGGGCAGCGGGTCGCCGTCGCGCACCTCGGTGACGTGCCGGGCGCCGGAGTCGCGGAGGAGGGCGCGCAGGGCTTCCAGGGCGTACGGGTCGATGGCGGGGCCGGAAAGGGAGGCGGCTCGGTGCGGCTCGCCGCGGGGGACGACGAGCACGACGTCGTCGCCGAGCGTGACGGCGCTGCCCGAGTCGCTCATCGACTGGGGGCGCGGCCAGACGGACGGCAGCCGGGAGTCGCTCCTGGGCGCGTCGCTACTGGCGGCGTCCAGGGCGTCCAGGGCGTCCGGAGAGGTGGCGGGGGCGCCGGGCCCGCCGGGTGCCCCCGGGTTCGCGAGGGCGCCGGGCGCGCCGCCGAGCGCGCCCGCGATCACGGCGACCGCGACGGCGGTCACGCCCTTCCTCCGCCGCACCTGCACGGGCCTTGCCCCTGTCTCTGCCCCTGGGGTCCTTGCGGTCCCTTGCGTCACATGTGGCAGCGAGCCCACCACTGCGGCGGCGGGGGTGTCAACGGGGCCGGGTACCGGGCGGGGGATTCTTCGCGGAACCTGCGCGAATCGGGGGGTGGAGGGGGTAGGGGGCCGGTCGGGGACGGGGCCCCGAAGGGTCCGTGACGGGTTCCGCCGTGACGGACATCTTCCCGGGAGCCGCGGGGCCGGAGCCCGTTCTTCCGGGGCGGGGCGGCCCCCGTGAAACAACTTCCGCAGCAAGAAAGGTATGTGACCAGGGTCACGTTGTGGCACCGTATACGTCTGCGCGCCCGCGCACGGGGTAGGGCTGGCAAGACCTGCCCCCTGAGAAGGAGCTCCCACGTGGCCGCCTCCGCAAATCTTCTGCTGTCCGCGCTCTCCAAACAGGTCTCCCACCCCGACTCGGGCCTCGACGGCTCCTGCTCCTGCGGCTGCATCGAGCCGCCCCTCACCAGCGAGCCTCCGCTCGCCGACGCCGCGCCGCTCACCAGCGAGCCGCCCCTCGCCGACGCCGCCCCGCTGACCAGCGAGCCCACCTCCACCGGCATGGCCTCGGGCCTGGACTTCATGGGGGTCTGATGCCCCTTGCCCGGCTGGCCGCTTCGTACGGCGTGGCCACCTCCTACTCCCCGTCTCCGGGACGCACCGTCCCCGCCACCGAGTCCGCGGTGATCGCCGCCCTGGCCGCGCTGGGTGTGGACGCGAGCACTCCGCAAGCCGTCGGGGCGGCGCTGTCGGCACGCGAGGCCGAGCAGGCCGCCCGGCTGCTGCCCCCGACGGTGGTGGCGTGGACGGACGGTCCGCTGCCCCCGTCCCTCGCGGGGCTGCCGCCAGGGACGCGGGTGCGGGTGGAGAAGGAGGAGGGCGGAACGGCCGAGTGGGAGGTCCCCGCGGCGCGCACCCCGCGGCTCCCCGAGGCGCTGCCCACCGGCGTCCACCGGCTCCGCATACGCCCCCCGGGCCCGGGGAAGGGCGCCGGGACCGGAGAGACCGGAGAGACCGGAGAGACCGGAGAGACCGGAGAGACCGGAGAGACAGCCCACCTCGTCGTCGCTCCACGGCGGCTCGGAACCCCGGCGCGACGCACGCACGGACTGCTCGTCCAGCTCTATTCACTGCTGTCCCGGCACTCCTGGGGCATGGGGGACCTCGGTGACCTCGCCGAGCTCGCCGACTGGTCCTGCCGCACCCTCGGCACGGGGTTCGTCCAGGTCAACCCGTTGCACGCGGCCGTGCCCGGACCCGCGCAGGGGCCGGGCAGCGATCCCTCCCCGTACCGCCCCTCCTCCCGGCGCTTCCCCGACCCCGTGCACCTGCGCGTCGAGGCGGTCCCCGAGTTCGCGTACCTGACGGGCAAGGCCCGTGACCGGGCCGACGAACTGTGCCGCCGGGCCGCCGCGCTGCGCGAAGGGGTGCTTCAGCGGGGCGAGCTCATCGACCGCGACGCGGTCTGGGCCCTCAAGCGCGAAGCGCTGGAACTGCTCCACGAGGTCCCCCTCGGTCCCGGCCGCCGCGCTGCCTACAACGCCTTCCTGGCCGAGCAGGGCACCGCCTTGGAGGACCACGCCACCTGGAACGCCCTCGCCGAGACCTACGGCCCCGACTGGCACTCCTGGCCCGCCGCCCTCCGCGACCCGGCCTCGCCCGGCACGGCCCGCGCCCGGCGCGAGGCGATGGACCGCGTCGACTTCCACAGCCGCCTCGCCTGGCTCACCGACACCCAGCTGGCCGCCGCCCAGCGCACCGCGGCGGATGCGGGCATGGACATCGGCCTCGTGCACGACCTCGCGGTCGGCGTGCACCCCGGCGGCGCCGACGCCTGGGCCCAGCAGCGGCACTTCGCCCCGCGCATGTCCGTCGGCGCCCCGCCGGACGCCTTCAACGCGCGCGGCCAGGACTGGGGCCTGCCGCCCTGGCGCCCGGACCGCCTCGCCGAGTCCGGCTACGCCCCGTACCGGGCCCTCCTGCGCGGCCTGCTCAGGAACGCGGGCGCGCTCCGCATCGACCACGTCATGGGCCTGTTCCGCCTGTGGTGGATCCCCGAGGGCCGCGAACCCACCGAGGGGACGTACGTCCACTACGACGCCGAGGCGATGCTCGCCGTCCTCGTCCTGGAGGCGCACCGTGCGGACGCCCTCGTCATCGGCGAGGACCTCGGCACGGTCGAGCCGGGCGTCCGCGAGACCCTGCGCGAGCACGGCGTGCTCGGCACCTCCGTGCTCTGGTTCGAGCGGGACTGGGAGGGCACGGGACGCCCGCTCCCCGCCGACGCCTGGCGCGCCGACTGCGTGGCCACCGCCACCACGCACGACCTGCCCCCGACCGCCGCCCGCCTCACCGGCGAGCACGTCCAACTCCGCCACGACCTCGGTCTGTTGACCCGCCCGCTGGCGCAGGAGCGGGCCGAGGCCGCCGCGGACGTGCACGAGTGGCTGGGGCTGCTCTCGCGGCTCGGCCTGCTGCCCGGCGGCACCGGCTGCGAGGAGGACGAGATCCGTGCCGTGCACCGGTTCCTGCTCGCCACCCCGGCCCGCATGATCGGCATCTGGCTCCCCGACGCGGTCGGCGACCGCCGCCCGCAGAACCTCCCCGGCACCTGGGACGAGTACCCCAACTGGCGTCTGCCGGTCGCCGATGCCGCCGGACGCCCCGTCACCCTCGAAGAACTGGCCGCCTCCCCGCGTCTGCACGCCCTCATGGCGGTGTTCCGCTAGGGCGAGTGCGCCCGTACGGCACCCCGGGCGCGCACCCCGTTGAGGAGTTCGCTACGTTGGCACCGTGGACAAGAAGAACGCACTGCGCGCCGGCGCCCTGGCCTCCGGCACGACGCTGATGATGCTGCTCATGTCGTCCCCCGCGTTCGCGGCGCGCGACGACGGTGACGACCCGGGCCCCGGCCTGAGCGTCATCGACACGCTCGGCCTGTACGTCGCCGCGCCCATCGTGCTGTTCCTGGTGATCGCGGGCCTCGTGATGGTCGGCGACAAGTCCCGGAAGCAGCAGAAGCAGGGCTGACCGGGCCCTCGCTCCGACGCACGACTTCACGCCGAGGGCACCCTGTCGCGTACGTATGCAAGTACGTCGCCGCAGGGTGCCCTCGGCGCGCTCACGGCCCCTCGGCCGTCAGTCACGGCCGCTCTGCCGTCAGATAGCGCTGCAGCGTCGGTGCCAGCCACTCCGTGATCTCCTCGCCCGACAGCGCGGCCGACGGCGGGAAGCGCAGCACGTACCGCGTCAGGGCGACTCCCAGCAGCTGTGAGGCGCAGAGCGCGGCCCTGGCCGGAGCTTCGGCCGGGTCGGGGCAGACCTCGCGTGCCACCGGCAGCAGCTGCTCCGCGAAGACGGCCCGCATGCGCTCGGCCCCCGCGTCGTTGGTGATGCCCACGCGGAGCAGCGCGGTGAGCACCCCGTCGCCCTCCCAGACGGTGAGGAAGTGCCGCACGAGCACCCTTCCCACGTCCGCCCGCGGCACCCGGCCGACGTCCGGCAGCCGCAGGTCCACCGAGGTGGCCGCGGCGAAAAGCCCCTCCTTGTTGCCGTAGTAGCGCATCACCATCGACGGGTCGATGCGTGCGTCCTTGGCGATGGCGCGGATCGTCGCGCGTTCGTACCCGTCCGCGGCGAAGCGCTCGCGGGCCGCCGTGAGGATCCCGGCGCGGGTGGCGTCCGAGCGGCGGGGCGCTTCGGTGGTTCTCTCCATCATGCCCACAAACGTAGGCCAACAGGCGTTGACAGTCCATGGGCGCGGTTCTACGTTGGTCAACAAGCGTTGACCAACAAGTGTTGGCACCCTGAGGCGCCGGAGGCGGCCATGAACGGTACGACGGACAGCGCACACACCACCGACACCACCACCGAGGCCGTCGTGGTCGTCGGCGCGGGCCCCACCGGCCTGCTCCTCGCCGGAGACCTCGCCGCCGCGGGCGTCCCCGTCACCCTCGTCGAGAAGCGGGCGCCCGGCATCAGCAACCTCTCGCGGGCGATGGTCGTGCACGCCCGCACCCTGGAGCAGCTCGACGCGCGCGGCCTCGCCGACGAACTGGAGGCCAAGGGCGAGCCGCTCGACCGGCTGCGCCTCTTCGACCGCCTCGCGCTCGACCTCGGGCGGCTGCCCTCCCGCTTCCGGCACGTCCTGGTCCTCCCGCAGTATGAGGTCGAGCGCGTCCTGGAGCGCCGGGCGGTCGATGCCGGGGTGCGCTTCGCTTACGAGACCGAGGTCGCCGGGCTCACCCAGGACCGGGACGGCGTCACGCTCGAAGTCCGCGGCCCCGGCGGCGGATCCGGCACCCTGCGCGCCACGTACGTCGTCGGGGCCGACGGCCTGCACAGCGGCGTGCGCGCGGCGGTCGGCCTGTCCTTCCCCGGCAGGTCCGTCATCCGCTCGCTCGTCCTCGCGGACGTCAAGCTCGCCGAGCGGCCGGATTCGCTGCTCACCGTCGACGCCGACGGCGACTCCTTCGCCTTCATCGCACCCTTCGCCGACGGCTACCACCGCGTCATCGGCTGGGACCGCTCGCGCAACGTCCCCGACAGCGAGCCGCTCGACCTCGAAGAGGTCAGGGGCATCGTCCGGCAGGCGCTCGGCCGGGACTTCGGGATGCACGACGCCCGCTGGATGTCCCGCTTCCACAGCGACGAGCGGCAGGCGCCCGCCTACCGGGTGGGCCGCGTCTTCCTCGCCGGGGACGCCGCGCACGTCCACTCCCCGGCGGGCGGCCAGGGCATGAACACCGGGCTGCAGGACGCCGCGAACCTGAGCTGGAAGCTGGCCGCCGCGGTCAACGGCCGCGCCCCGCAGGGCCTCCTTGACACGTACGAGGCCGAGCGGCACCCGGTCGGCAAGGCGGTGCTGCGCAGCAGCGGCGGGCTCGTCAGGCTCGCGATGGCCAAGCGCCCGTGGACGCGCGCGGCCCGCGCCGCTCTCGCCACCGTCGTAAGCCGGGTGCCCGCGGCGCGCGCCGGGGCGGCGGGCCAGATCACCGGCATCGGCATCGCGTACCCGGCCCCCAGGGGCGCCCACCGCCTCGTCGGGCGCAGGGTCCCGGATGTCGCGCTCAAGGAGGGGCGTCTCTACGAGGTCCTACGCGCGGGCGAGTTCGTGCTGATCGCCCCCGAGAACGAGAAGTGCGCGACGGGCCACGCGGTCCGGGCCCACTGGGCGAGCGACCGCCGCACGACGGTCCTGGTCCGCCCCGACGGGTACGTGGCGTGGGCGGCGGAGGAGACGTGGGCGGAGGAGGTGGAGGCGGAACTGGGGAAGTGGGCGCTGAACCAGAGCACGACCACCCACCAGACTATTCGCTAGTGCTTAACATTAACCGCGAAAAGTTTCGATGGACGTGATGAATGGTGGGGTGCGACGGTTGTCCCGAACATGACCGAGACGCCCCGCGGAGCCGGGGAGACAGGCAAGGGATACCTCGTGACCGTCCTCGACCGGACCAGCACCCGCACCGCGCAGACGCAGCCGACCGAGCCGGTCGCCACGGCGGGAGCCGTGCGCCCCATCGGTGTCGGCCTCGCCCTCGCGGCCCTCGCCACCGTCGTCTGGTCGGGCAGCTTCGTCACCTCCCGCGCCCTGCACGATGCCGTGCCGCCCGTCCAGCACGCGTTCTGGCGCTGGATCATCGCCATCGCCGCGGTCGCGCCGTTCGCGGCGCGGCAGACCTGGCGGCAGCGGAGACTGCTCCGCGAGCACCTCAAGTTCCTGCTCCTCGCCTCCCTGCTGGGCGTCACCGTCTACAACACCCTGGTGAACCAGGCCGGTATGACGACCACCGCGAGCAACATGGGCATGATCATGGCCGCGTCGCCGGTCCTGATGGCGGTCTACGAACGGATCGGCGGCGCCCGGCTCGGCGCGCGGCGGGTCACCGGCATGCTCGTCGCCTGCGCCGGGGTCCTGCTCCTGGTCAGCAAGGGCTCGCTCACCATGGACTTCGCGGTCGGCGATCTCTGGATCATCGCGGCCGCGCTCTCCTTCGGCTCGTACAGCGCACTGCTCAAGCGCAAGCCCGCGGAGATCGGCGGGCTCCCCTTCCTCTTCTCGACGTTCGTGCTCGGCGCGCTGCTGCTGCTCCCGGTGTTCGTGGCCAGCTACGTACTGCAGGGCGGCTTCGAGCCGACCGCCGCCACGGTCTCCCCGCTCCTCTACGTCGGCGTGGTGTCGTCCGCGGTCGCCTTCTTCGCCTGGAACAAGGCGATCTCGATCATCGGGGCGGCCCGCGCCGGGGTCGTCTACTACCTCCAGCCGGTCTGTGTCGCCCTGCTCTCCTTCGCGGTACTCGGCGAGGCGATGGGGTGGCTGCAGGTGCTGTGCATGGGCCTGATCCTGGGCGGCGTCGTGCTCGGCGCGGCCCGCACGAAGTGAGCCAGGGGGCGCGGCCGGTGGGTTCCGCGCTTCTGACCAGTCGGTACGTTGGGCTCATGAGCGAGTGGGACATCAAGAAGCTGCAGATCCTGCGCACGTTGAGCGAGCGGGGCACGGTGACGGCGACGGCGCAGACGCTGCAGATGACGCCGTCGGCCGTCTCCCAGCAGCTGTCCAACCTCGCCAAACAGCTGGGCGTACCGCTCCTGGAGGCGCACGGGAGGCGGGTCCGCCTCACCGACGCCGCGCATCTGGTGCTGCGGCACGCGGAGGCGGTCTTCGCCCAACTGGAGCGGGCGGATGCCGAGTTGACGGCGTATGTGCAGGGGGAGGCGGGGGAGGTGCGGGTCGGGGCGTTCTCGACCGCGGTGCCCGCGCTCGTCGTGCCCGCGGTGCGGGCGTTGCGGGCGGCGGCGCCCGGCATCTCCGTACGGGTACGGGAGACCGAGGCGGCCCAGGCGTACGAGCTCCTCGCGGCCGGTGAGGTCGACATCGCGCTGTCCCTGGCGGTGCAGGCCCCGGCCGCGGTGGACGCGGACACGCGCTTCACCCGGGAGTCACTGCTCGCCGACCCGCTGGACGTGGCGCTGCCCGGCGACCACGGGCTGGCCTCGGAGGCGGGTCTGCGCCTCGCGGACCTCGCCGGGGAGCCGTGGATCTTCGGCGGCAGCGGTCCCTGGTCCGAGATCACGCGGGCGGCGTGCGAGGGCGCGGGCTTCACTCCGGAACAGGCCCACTCGGCGTCGGGCTGGACGTCGATCCTCGCGATGGTGGAGGCGGGGATGGGGGTGGCGCTGGTCCCGCGGATGGCGGCGGTGCGCAGGGACGGCGTGGTGATGCGAGAACTCTCCGAGGACCACCCGACCCGCCACGTCATCGCCGCAGTCCGCCGCGGCGCCGCAACAGGCGCAGCAGTCTCCCGAGTCCTGACTTCCCTCAGAGAGGCAGTCCCCGAGAGACACAGGTAACCCCGCGGGACGGGCGGGCCGTTTCAGGGGCGCGGGGAACTGCGCGAACAACCCCCACGGCCCGCAGCCGAAGCGCACCGCAGGCGGCCGCAGGCCGGAGATCCCCCCGGCCCGAGGCCGCCCGCGGCCCGGCGGGGCTACACGTCCGCAGACCGCGCCCGCAGGGCCCGCTCAACCCCCGCCCGAGACTCCGTGACCAACCGCCGCAACGCAGCAGAAGGCTCCGCCGAAGCAAGCCACGCATCCGTCGCGTCCAGCGTCGCCCGGGAGATCTGCAGCGACGGGTAGAGGCCGACGGCGATCTGCTGGGCCATCTCGTGGGAGCGGGAGTCCCACGCCCCCTTCACGGAGGCGAAGAACTTCTCCGCGTAGGGAGCGAGGAGTTCACGCTGCTCGGTCTGGACGAAGCCGCCGATCACCGCCTCCTGGATCGCGTTCGGCAGGGAGTCGGACTCGACGACCGAGGCCCACGCCTCCGCCTTCGCCTCCGCGGTCGGCCGCGCCGCCCGCGCCGACGCCGCGTGCCGCTCGCCCGCCGCCGTCCTGTCCCGCTCCAGCTCCGCCGCGATGCCCGCCTCGTCGAGGCGGCCGGTCGCCGCGAGCCGCGCCACGAACGCCCACCGGAGCTCCGTGTCGACGGCGAGGCCGTCCACGGACTCCGAGCCGTCCAACAGCCCCTCAAGAAGGGCCAGGTCCGCGTCCGTGCGGGCCGTCGCCGCGAACGCGCGGGCCCACGCCAGCTGGTGGTCACTGCCGGGCTCCGCCGCCCGCAGGTGCTCCAGCGTCGCCTCCGTCCAGCGGGCCAGCGCCGCGTCACGGCCCGCCGGGGCCGCGTACAGGTCGAGGGCCAGCTTCACCTGGCGGTGCAGCGACTGCACGACGCCGATGTCGGACTCCTTGCCGATGCCGGACAGGACCAGGGAGAGGTACTCCCGCGTCGGGAGTTCCGCGTCCCGCGTCATGTCCCACGCCGACGCCCACGACAGCGCCCGCGGCAGCGAGGCCTCGAAGTCGCCGATGTGGGCGGTGACGAAGGCCAGCGACTCCGTGTCCAGGCGGACCTTGGCGTACGACAGGTCGTCGTCGTTGAGGAGGATGACCGCCGGACGGCCCTTGCCCACCAGCGCGTCCACGGCCGTCAGTTCACCGTCGACGTCCAGCTCCACGCGCTCCGTGCGGAGCAGCTTGCCGGACTCGTCGTCGAGGTCGTAGAAGCCGATCGCGATGCGGTGCGGGCGCAGGGTGGGCTCGCCCTTGGCGCCCTCGGGCAGCGCGGGGGCCTCCTGCTTGACCGCGAAGGACGTGATGACGCCCCGCGTGTCGACGTCCACGACCGGCCGCAGCACGTTGATGCCCGCCGTCTCCAGCCACTTCTTCGACCAGGTCTTCAGGTCGCGGCCGCTGGTCTCCTCCAGGGCGCCGAGCAGGTCGGACAGGCGCGTGTTGCCGAACGCGTGCCGCTTGAAGTAGGCCTGCACGCCCTGGAAGAACTCGTCCTCGCCGACATAGGCGACGAGCTGCTTCAGGACGCTCGCCCCCTTCGCGTACGTGATGCCGTCGAAGTTGACCAGGACGTCGTCCAGGTCACGGATGTCCGCCATGATCGGGTGCGTGGAGGGCAGCTGGTCCTGGCGGTACGCCCACGTCTTCATGGAGTTGGCGAACGTCGTCCAGGAGTGCGGCCACTTCGACCCCGGCGCGTAGGCCTGGCAGGCGGCCTCGGCGTACGTGGCGAACGACTCGTTCAGCCACAGGTCGTTCCACCACTCCATGGTGACGAGGTCGCCGAACCACATGTGGGCCAGCTCGTGCAGGATCGTCGCGGCCCGCACCTCGTACGCCGCGTCCGTCACCTTCGAACGGAACACGTACTGGTCGCGGATGGTCACCGCGCCCGCGTTCTCCATCGCGCCCGCGTTGAACTCCGGCACGAAGAGCTGGTCGTACTTCGCGAAGGGGTACGCGTAGTCGAACTTCTCCTGGAACCAGTCGAAGCCCTGCCGCGTCACGTCGAAGATCGCGTCCGAGTCGAGGAACTCGGCGAGCGAGGGACGGCAGTAGATGCCGAGCGGCACGGACTGCCCGCCGGGACCCTCGTACGACGAGTGCACCGAGTGGTACGGGCCGACGATCAGCGCCGTGACGTACGTGGACATGCGGGGCGTCGGCTCGAAGGACCAGATGTCGTCCTTCGGCTCCGGCGTGGGCGAGTTGGAGATCACCGTCCAGCCGCTCGGCGCCTTCACGGTGAACTGGAAGGTCGCCTTCAGGTCGGGCTGCTCGAAGGAAGCGAAGACGCGGCGCGCGTCCGGCACCTCGAACTGCGTGTACAGATAGGCCTGCTGGTCGACCGGGTCGACGAAGCGGTGCAGGCCCTCACCGGTGTTGGTGTAATCGCAGTCGGCGACGACCTTCAGCTCGTTCGTACCGGCCTGCAGGTGCCGCAGCGCGATGCGCGAGTCACGGAACACCGCGCCGACTTCCAGCGCGTGGCCGTTCAGGACGACCTCGTGGACCGCGGGGGCCACCAGGTCGATGAAGGTCTCGGCGCCCGCCTCCGCGGCGTCGAAGCGCACCGTGGTGACGGACCGGTAGGTCCCGCCCTCCTGCGCGCCGGAGAGGTCGAGATCGACCTCGTACGAGTCAACGGTGAGCAGCTTCGCCCGCTGCTGCGCCTCTTCGCGGGTCAGATTGGTGCCGGGCACGCGGTCATCTCCTCGGGTACGACTTGTGGTCTTGTGGCTGAGAAATATCAGGTCGTCGGGGGGTGCGACTTGTGGTGTTTCCGGCCATCCTTCCATGCCCCCGGGGATGGCCGCCCGGCCCATTGTTCTCCCGCTGCCGTGCGGTTACGCTCCGCGCGTTCGCACCCGTCCCGACAGGCCGCAGACCACGGCCGCAAGGGCGGGGCAGGGACCACAGGGGGATACGGGAGATGCTGGGGACCGAGAGGCCGGCCGACACCGGCCCGGCCGCACGACGGCCATGACCGACGTACTGGTGGCGGGCGCGGGCATCGGAGGGCTCACCGCCGCGCTCAGCCTGCACGAGGCGGGCATCGGGGTCCGTGTGGTGGACGCCGCGGAACAGCTGCGCCCCGTCGGCGTGGGCATCAACCTGCTGCCGCACGCGGTGCGGGAGCTGACCGAGCTGGGGCTCGGCGACGAACTCGCGGCGACCGCCGTCGCCCCCGACGAGATGGTCCACTTCGACCGGCACGGCAACCGCATCTGGGCCGAGCCGCGCGGTCTCGCCCTCGGCTACCGCTGGCCCCAGTACTCCGTCCACCGCGGCGCCCTCCAACTGCTCCTGCTCGACGCGGTCCGCGACCGGCTCGGCGACCACGCCGTGCGCACCGGCACCGCCTTCGTGCGCCTCGCCGAGCGCGAGGGCGGCGGACTGCGGGTGATTCTGCGGGACATGTCGCGGGCCAGGGAGTACGGCGTACGGGTGCGGGCCCTGGTCGGCGCCGACGGGCTGCACTCGACGGTGCGGGCCGTGCTGCACCCCGGCGAGGGGCCGCCGCTGTGGAACGGCATCCGGATGTGGCGGGGGATGGCCGAGTGGCACCCCGTGCTGGGCGGGCGGACCGTCGCCGTGGCGGGCAGCAACGTCACCGCGAAACTCGTCGTCTACCCCGTCTCGCAGCCGTTCCAGGAGCGGGGCAGGGCGCTGCTCAACTGGGTGGCAGAGGTGCGGTTCCCTGCCACGCACCACCACGGGATGGCGGGGCCCGCCGACTGGAACCGCTCCGGGCGGCTCTCCGACGTCCTGCCGCACTACGCGGGATGGCGCATCGGCGACCTGGACGTGCCCGCGCTGCTCGCCGCCACCCGGCACATCCTGGAGTACCCGATGGTCGACAGGGACCCGCTGCCCCGGTGGGGCCACGGCCCGGTCACCCTGCTCGGCGACGCCGCGCACCCGATGTACCCGGTGGGGTCGAACGGCGGCTCCCAGGCGATCCTCGACGCCCGGGTCCTCGCGCGCTGCCTCGTCCACACCGCGCCGGACCGGGAGGCGGGGCTGCGGGCGTACGAGGAGGTGCGGCGGGAGGCGGCCAACGCGGTCGTCCTCGCCAACCGCAACATGCCCGCGGACCGCATCCTGCACACCGTCGCCGAGCGCGCGCCCGACGGATTCGACCATGTCGAGGACGTGTTGACGCCCGAGGAACTGGGGGAGATGGACGCGGCGTACCGCAGGACGACAGGCATGGACGTGGCGGAACTGAACGGGCGGGGTTCCTGGGGGCTGGCGTGAGGCGCGGTGCGAGAGACGGGTCCCGGGACGGGTGATGCGCAGTGCGACGTCCGGAAACCGCCAGCCCCGTCCGCCCCCACGCGCGAGGCTCGACCCATGACCACCACGTACCCGCGCACCACCTACACCCCGCTGCCCATCGCCCCCGAGGTCCTCGCCCAGCTCCGCGCCGCCGACGACGCCGGGCAGCCCTGCCTCCCCTTCGTCGACCAGGAGGGCGGCTCCCCGCTCCGCTGCTGCCTGCGGCTCGCCGCCCCCGGCGAGCGCATCGCCCTCGTCTCGTACGCGCCGCTGCGCCGCTGGGCCGCCGAGACGGACGCGACTCCGGGTGCCTATGACGAGCAGGGGCCCGTCTTCATCCACGCCGACCCCTGCGCGGGGCCGTCGCGGGAGAGCGGCGGCTACCCCTTCTCCCGTGCGGGCTCCCTGCGCACGGTCCGCAGGTACAGCGCCGAGGGACACATCGTCGGCGGCCGCCTGCTGGAGATCCCCGCCGAGGAGGAGCAGGGCTTCGACGCCGCCATCGCCGAGGCCTTCACCGACCCGCAGGTCGCCCTCGTGCACGTCAGGGCCCTGGAGTACGGCTGCTTCCACTTCGAGGTGCGCCGACCGGTCTGACGGTCAGCCCGCGTCGGCGGCCACGGCCCGCGCGAACTCCCGTACCCGCTCCGTCTCCCCGTCCCGGTGCCACACCATCCCGAGCACCGAGTCGGGGAGCCCGTCGACCGGCACGAAGACGACGTCCTTGCGGCCGTGGTACTCCGACGTCGGACGGCACAGCAGCATCGCCGCCCGGTCCGCCGCCACCAGCGTGAGGCCCTCCTGGAGCGTACGGACCTCGGGGGCGGGCGGGCCCGAGGGGGCCTGCGCCGCCCGCCAGTACGCGGGTGCCGGGGCCGTCGCCGCGATCAGCGGCGTCCCCGCGAGCTCCGCGGCGGTGAGCGAGGAACGCCCCGCGAACGCGTGCCGCACCGACACGGCGACGGTCTGCCGCTCGCTGGAGAAGACGGGGCCGAGCACCAGATCCGGCTCGGCGACCGGGAGCAGCACGATCGCCGCGTCCACGTCGCGCTGCTGCACCGCCCCGAACGGATCGGCGAAGGGGATCTCCACGATCTCCGTCGCACAGGCCGGATGCCGCTCCTGGAAGGACTCGATGGCCCGCATCAGACGGGCGTCCGCGGTGCCCTGGAAGCCGAGCCGCAGCGTGCCCTCGACACCCCGCGCCGACGCCTTCGCCCGGTCCACCACGGACACCAACTCGGTGTAGGAAGGCTTGAGTTCGGCCAGAAAACGCTCCCCGAGAGTGGTCAGGGCCACCCGTCGGCTCGTACGCTCCACCAGGCGCGCGCCGATCCGCCGTTCCAGGGCGGCGAGCAACTGGCTGACACGGCTCTGCGAAACGTACAGCCGCTCGCCGGCCCGTCCGAAGTGCAGCTCTTCGGCAAGCACCAGGAAGCACTCCAGCTCCCGGATCTCCAGCCCGTTCCCGCTCATGGCGCGCGGTCCCTCTTCCTGCCGACATCGATGAACCCGGCTCATTCAAGGATGAGATCTTCCGCGTTGTTCCCCGGCGGGCGCCCACACAGGGTGGATGCCATGTCACAGAGCACTCGAATACCCACGCAGTCCGTCGCGTTGCCGCCTCCACGCGGGCGTCTCGCCGTCCTCTCCGTCGCCGCGGCCACCTTCTCCGTCGTCACCACGGAGATGCTCCCCGTCGGACTCCTCACCTCCATCGGCTCCGGTCTGCACGTCTCGGACGGCACCGCGGGCCTCACCGTCACCCTGCCCGGCCTCGTCGCCGCGCTCGCCGCCCTGCTGCTGCCCGTCGCGGTGCGCCGCGCGGACCGGCGCACGGTCCTGTACGTACTGATGACGCTGCTCGCCGCCGCCAACGTGGTCTCCGCGCTCGCGCCCGTCTTCGCCGTCCTGCTCGTCGCGCGCGTCCTCGTCGGCGTCTGCATCGGCGGCGTCTGGGCCATCGCGGCCGGTCTCGGGGTGCGGCTCGTCCGGGAGGAGGGTGCGGGCCGGGCCACGGCGGTGATCTTCAGCGGGATCGCGGTGGCCTCCGTACTCGGCGTGCCCGCGGGCACTCTGCTGGGCGAACTGGCGGGCTGGCGCTGGGGGTTCGCGGCCCTCGCCGTGCTGGCCCTGGCCGTGGCGGGGCTGCTCGGCACCGTCCTGCCCAGGCTCCCCGCGCAGGAGGGCATCAGCCTCGGCGCGTTCCCCGCACTCCTGCGCATCGGCCGACTGCGGGCCGGGCTCCTCGCCGTCACGCTCCTGGTCACCGGCCACTTCGCCGCGTACACGTACATCCGCCCCGTCCTGGAGCGGGTGCCCGGCATCGGCGCGGGCCTGATCAGCGGGCTGCTCCTCGCCTACGGGACCGCAGGCATCGTCGGCAACTTCGCGGGCGGCGCCGTCGCGTCCCGCGACCCGCGCCGGGCGCTGCTCGCGATCTGCGCGGGGCTCACCGCCGTGGTGCTGCTCATGGTGCCCGCGGGCGGCTCGCTCGCCGCCTCGGTGGCGCTGCTCGTGGCGTGGGGTCTGGCGTACGGCGGGGTGTCGGTCTCCGCGCAGAACTGGGTGATGACCGCCGCCCCGCACGCCCGTGAGGCGGCATCGGCGCTCTTCGCGGGCGTGTTCAACGTGGCGATAGCCCTCGGCGCCTTCGCGGGCGGCCGGGTCGCGGACGGCCACGGGGCCGGAGCGGTGCTGTGGCTGGGCGGCGGGCTCGCCGGGCTCGCGCTGGTGGCCGTGGCGTGCGCGAAGGGGGCGGCCACCGGGAAAAGGTGACCGCCCCCTTCGGCGTACGGGCCGGGGATCAGCCCTTGAGCTCCGCGGCGACGAGCTCCGCGATCTGGACGGCGTTCAGCGCCGCGCCCTTGCGGAGGTTGTCGTCGGAGATGAAGAACGCCAGGCCGTTCTCGACCGTCTCGTCCTTGCGGATGCGGCCCACGAACGCGTCGTCCTTGCCCGCGGCGACCAGCGGCGTGGGCACCTCGGTGACGACGACGCCCTCGGCCGCTTCGAGCAGCTCGGTGGCGCGCTCGGGGCTCAGGGGGCGCGCGAAGCGCGCGTTGACCTGGAGGGAGTGGCCGGTGAAGACGGGGACGCGCACGCACGTGCCCGAGACCTTCAGCTCCGGGATCTCCAGGATCTTGCGGGACTCGTGGCGGAGCTTCTGCTCCTCGTCCGTCTCGTTCAGGCCGTCGTCGACGACGGAGCCCGCCATCGGCAGGACGTTGTACGCGATCGGCGCGACGTACTTGTCGGGCTCGGGGAAGTCGACCGAAGAGCCGTCGTGGGTGAGCTTGGGAGCCTCCTCGCCGACCTTCTTGACCTGCTCGAACAGCTCCTCGACACCGGCGAGGCCGGAGCCGGAGACCGCCTGGTAGGTGGCGACGACCAGCGCTTCGAGGCCCGCCTCGGCGTGCAGCGGCCGCAGGACGGGCATCGCGGCCATCGTCGTGCAGTTCGGGTTCGCGATGATGCCCTTGGGGCGGTTCCTGATCGCGTGCGGGTTCACCTCGGAGACCACGAGGGGGACCTCGGGGTGACGGCGCCAGGCGGAGGAGTTGTCGATCACGACGGCGCCCTGCGAGGCGACCTTCTCCGCGAGGGCCTTGGAGGTGGCGCCGCCCGCGGAGAACAGCACGATGTCCAGGCCCGTGTAGTCGGCCGTGGAGGCGTCCTCGACGGTCACGCCGTCGATGACCTTCCCCGCGCTGCGGGCCGAGGCGAAGAGGCGCAGCTCGTCGGCCGGGAACTTCCGCTCGGCGAGGATCTTGCGCATGACCTTGCCGACCTGACCGGTGGCTCCGACGATTCCGACCTTCACAGGGACTTCCTCCATATGTGCGTGCGGCCTCGTGACCTCGGCCGGTCTGTGGGGGTGGCTCCATGATGCGTCTGTCCAGGGCCGCGTTGTCCAATCCATTGTCCGAGGTGCGGGACGCCACATTTGTGCCGCGTCGCCGTGAACCTTTCGGGCGCCCCGGGCGTCGTAGGAGAAACGCGGGGACGGGAGGGGCACATTGCTGCGCAGGAAAGTGCGCCGCGTGCAGACGGGGGACGGGGGAGCGGATCCGCTGGACGCGGCCCAGGAGGACCGGGTCCGGGCGGTGCTCGCGCTGGGCGGGGTGCCGCACGCCGACCTGCCCGACGGTGTGCAGCAGGTCCGCCTGAAGCTCCTGGAGCGGGCGGCGGACGGGCGCGAGGCGCCGCGTGACGTGTCCGCGTGGGCGGCCGTGGTCGCCTCCAACCTGGCCATGGACTGGCACCGGGCCCGGCGCAGGCAGGAGCGGCTCGGCGAGCGGCTCTCCGTGCTGTGGCGGGAGGCGACGGACGAGGACGGCGCGGAGAAGCGGGCCACCTCGATGGCCGTTGCCCAGGGGCTCGGCGAGCTGCCGGACGCCCAGCGGCAGGTGGTGGTCCTGCGCTTCTACGCGGATCTGCCGGTCCGGGCGATAGCGGATGAACTGGGCATTCCGGAGGGAACGGTCAAGAGCAGACTGCACACGGCGGTTCGGCTTCTGCGGGCGCGGCTGCACGAAGGGGAGGTGGTGTGACATGCGGTACGACGACTCCGCCGCCGCTGAGGGCGCCGACGCCGCCGCCGACGCGCTGATGACGGCGATCACGGACGAGCCCGTGCCGGACGAGGCGCTGCACGACCCCGGCTTCGCGGCCGAGCACACGGCGGCCCTCGCGGACGTCGAGGCGCTGCGGGGGCACCTCGCCGTCCTGGGGGAGACGCTCGCGGCGCCCGGACCGGCGCGGGAGAAGCCTGTACCCGTACGAGCACCGCGCCCGGCCCGGCGCCGGATGGCCGTCGCGTTCGGCGTGGCCGCGGCGACGGCCGCCGCCGCCCTGGTCGGCGGGCTCGCCTGGCTCGTGGTGGACGCCGGGCAGGGGGCGGGGGACGCTGACGGCGGCGCCGACAAGGCGTCGGGCGCGAAGAGCAGGCCGGAGGGCGGCGCGGACGCCGACCTCAGCGCCGAGGGGTTCGTGGCGTGCTCACGGCTCATCGTGGAGGGCACGGTCACGGCGGTCGACCCGGTGCCGGGCGGTCTGCAGGACCGGGTCACGGTCGATGTGACGCGCTACCTGAAGCCGAAGTCGGGGAGCCCCACGGTCAAGTTCCCCATGGACCGCGCCGTGGACCCGCGCCTGAAGAAGGGCGACCGCGTCCTGATCACCGTCGACAAGGGCTCCGCGGAGCCCGCCAACTGGGCCGTCGGCAAGGAGCGCGACCGCCTCCGCAAGATGATCACCGAGGCCCTGCCCGCCTCGAAGGGGATCCGGTGCGACGACGGGCCGGGGGCGGACCGGTAGCGGTCGCACCAGCAGAAAGGCGCCGGACGGGCTCGGTCGAGTCCGTCCGGCGCCTGGGGGTCACACCGTTACGGCGTGACCTTCTCGACCTTCACGCTGCCGCTGCCCGCGACCGTGCCGCCCGCGTTCAGCAGGGACACCTCGCCGAACAGCTCACGGCCCGCCGCGGCCGGGGCCTTCGCCTCGACCTTCGCGTCGATCTGCGCCGAGGCGCCGTTGGCGAGCTGCACCGTCTTCGACTCGTCGACGGTGACCTGGCCGAGCGCGCCCGAGAAGAAGACGTCACGGTAGTCGTACGCGGTCGATCCCGACGGCACCGAGTAGCCCGTCACCTCGATCGTGTACGTACCGGCCGCGGGCTTCTTCAGGCTGACCGATTCCTCCGAGTCGCCCTCCGCCGAGGAGCCCACGACCGCGCCGTCCTTCTTCACGGCGAGGTCCAGGTCGGCGGCGACGTCCGCGGTGGAGCCGATCGCGACGTCCAGACGCTCCGCGCCCGCGGGCACGACGACCTCGGTGGTCTGCGTCTCGCCCTGCTTGATGGCGGGCCGGGCCGACTTGGACGAGCCGAGCGAGCCGCCCTTCAGCTTGCCGTCGACGGCCGCGAAGCCGTTCGTGGCCTTCCAGGAGACGGGCGCGGGCGTGCCGACCTTCGCCTCGGGCACCGTCTGCACGGCCGGGTCGAAGTCGACGCCGAGCGCGGCGACGTTCAGCTTGTACGGGTTGTCGAGCAGCGGCGACGTCCGGCGCGACTCGACCTCGATCTCCCAGACGCCCGCCTGCGGCTCCGCGTAGGAACGCAGGTCCGGGCGGCAGGTGTTGGCCGGGTTCTCGTAGTTCGGGTAGCAGACGATCGACGAGGTGGAGTCGACCGGGACGCCGTACGGGTGCACCGCGATGAAGCGCGTCTGGCTCTTGTCCTTCAGGCCGCCGAGGGAGACCTCCAGGGACTTGGCGCCCTTGGGGACCGTCACGAAGTACGACTTCGGGGTGTTGCGCTGCGTGGAGTCGGACGCCGAGAAGGTGTACGACGGCTTGGCGAGCGGCGCCGAGACGACGACCGTCGACATGATCTGCTGGTCGATGCCCTCGGTGCGCTCGTCGTCGACGGTGAGGATCGCGCTGTGCAGACCGGCCGTCTTGGCCTTCGCACGGACCTTGACGGTCACCGGCTTGTTCAGCGGCAGCGTCACCTCGTCGTCGCCGAGCAGCTTGAAGGTGCCCTCGTGGTTGTTGACCAGGTCCAGCTCGTGGCGGACGCCGCGGTCCGGGCCCGAGGTGCGGGTGATCGTCACGTCGTACGTCCGCTTCTGGCCGGTCCGCAGGCCGCCCTCGCGGTCGTAGATGCCGGTGCCGGGCTTCTTCAGCTCCTGCTCCAGGGCGGTGTCGACCGGGGCCTGCACCGTGTACGTGTGCGCCTTCGCGCCGTCCTCGATGGCGTCCCAGGCCTCGACGACGTCGATGAGGCCGGTGCCCTGCGCGTACGCCTGCTCGCCGCGGATGTGGCTCGCGGTCGAGGTCAGCGCGGTGCGCAGCTTCGCCGGGGTCAGGTCGATGCGCTCCTGCTTGGCGGCGGAGAGCAGCAGCGCCGAGGCGCCCGCGGCCTGCGGGGACGCCATCGAGGTGCCCTGCAGCATCGAGTATCCGGCGGGCAGCTGGTAGCCCGCCTCGGTGACCGGGGCGCCGGGCAGCCAGGTCTGCGTGGTGTTGATGGCCGAACCGGGCGCCGAGATGATCGGCGCGAAGCCGCCGTCCTCACGCGGACCGCGCGAGGAGAACGGCATCATCGCGTACTTCTTCTCCACCTGGGAGCCGTAGTTGGCGGCCCAGGTGTCCTTGGAGATCGCGGCGCCGACCGAGATGACCTTGTCGGCGAGGCCGGGGTCGCCGATGGTGTTCGCGCCGGGGCCGCTGTTGCCCGCGGAGATCACCAGCTGGACGCCGTACTCGTCGATGAGGCGCTTGTAGAGCTCGGCGCGCGCGTTGTTGCCGTCGTTCAGCGCCGGGAGCCCGCCGATCGACATGTTGACGATGTCGACGCCGCGGTTCGTGACGAGGTCGATCATGCCCTCGGTGAGCGCGACGTTGGTGCAGCCGCCGGTCCAGGTGCAGGCGCGCGACGAGACCAGCTTGGCGCCGGGCGCCGCGCCGTTCATCCGGCCGCCGAACAGGCCGTTGGCCGCGGTGATGCCCGCGACGTGCGTGCCGTGCTCGGACTCGATGACGCCGATGTTGACGAAGTCGGCCTTCTTGCCGACCCAGTCGCCGCCGTACGGGTCGGTGGGCACGTCCTTGCGGATCTCGACGACGAACGGGACGCGCTCGACGACGTCGGTCGCCGGGTCGTCCTTGCCGAAGTAGGCGACCTGGTGGTCGTCCTTGTACGGCTTCATCGGCTCGTCGTCGGTGAAGTCCTTGTTGTCGTTCAGGTCGACGCGGACCGTTCCGGCGGCCGGGTCGTAGAGCACGCCCCAGCTGTCGGTGGTGTCGCCGTCGCGGTTGATGTCGCCCTTGGCGTCGCCGCCGGTGGTGGCCGACTCCTGGAAGCGGTTGACCTGGAAGGAGCCCGCCGGGGCCTTCCACGTCTGGCCGTTCCAGGTGAAGACGGGGCCCGTGACCGGGTTGGTCATGCGGCGCCAGGTGCCGTCCGCGTCCACGATCGGGTCGGTCGCGGTCACCCAGTCGGTGATCTTGCGCTCGCCGGTGGTGGTCTTCTTCAGCGCCGGGTGGCCGAGGTCGATGCCGGAGTCCAGGATGCCGATGGTGATGCCCCGGCCGTCCGCCTTGCGGTGCTTCTGCACGAAGTCGACGGCGCCGGTCTCGGCGGACGGGTTGTACGGGTTGTCCGCCGGGGTCTTCTTGTCCGGACCCGGGTACGTGCCCTTCGCCCCGGCCTTCGCGCCCTTGGCGCGGTCGGCGGCGGGGGTCGGGTCGTCCAGCTCGATCTCGTGGCGCAGGTCGATGGCGTGCACGGACGACAGCTTCGAGGCCGACTTGATCGCCGCGTCGGCCTTGCCGGTCGGCACGGTCGCGCGGACGTAGCCGAGCTTGTCGTAGGTGCGGCCGACCGAGCCGCCCTTGACGCCGTCGAGCTGGTCGGCGACCTGCTCGGTGGCGCCGGGCTCGGTGGCGACCATCATCGTGACGGTCTTCTCGCCGTCCGCCTTGGCGTCGGCGAGCAGGTCGGCGTCGGCCGAACCGAGCTTGCCGTTCGCGGACTTGGGGGCGGGCGCGGGCGTCTCGTCCGCCGCGAAGGCGAGAGGGGCGGCCCCGGTCGCGCAGAGCGCGGCGGTGAGACCGACGGCTATCGCGAGACGGGGCGCGCGTCTGGCGCTGGAACTGGATCTGGGCATCGGCATCCCTGTGCGTGAAGGTCGGGAAGGAGGGTCGAACGGCCCGAATTCCGGGAAGGTCCGGAATCCGGGGCCGGATGACCGCTCAGCCTTACGCAAGTGACAGGTGTTTGGGGAGAGTTGTCCGAGCTGTGATCGGGGCGTGACGCAATTCCGCCATACGCCATGGCGGACAAGGCGTTCTATAAGGGGACTTGCCCCGGGAACTCTTTCCGGCCGGATCAGGTCTCGCGCGAGCGCGCGTAGTGCCGGGAGGCCTTCGCGCGGTTGCCGCAGGCCGCCATTGAGCACCAGCGCCGGGTGCCGTTCCGCGAGGTGTCGAAGAAGTGCAGGACGCACGACTCGTGGGCGCAGCCGCGGATCCGGTCCCGCGCGGCGGCCAGGAGGCGCAGGTAGTCGCGGGCCGCGAGCCAGGCGGGGCCCCAGGACGGGTCCTTGAACTCGGGCTCTTCGCCCGGTCCTGCCGCGGTGAGCGTCGCGCGGATGCGGCCGTGCCGGAGGACCTTGTCGACGCGGGCGATGCCTGCGGGGTCCTCCGGGGTGTCCACGAGGGAGGCGAGGGCGTCGCGGGCGTGCAGGAGGTGCTCCAGGGTCGGCCCGTCGGCGGCGAAGGCTCCAGCGCCGTCGCCGTCGAGCCCGTTCGCCGCGAGCCAGACCGCGAGCCCTTCGGTGCCGGTCAGCAGGTCCTGGCGGACGCCGTCCTGCATCCAGCGGGTGTTGAGCAGGTCGAGGGAGAGGGGTTCGCCGATGAGGGGGCGGGGGTCGTGCGGGGCCTTGGCGGCGGCGGACATGGCGGGCTCCCTTCGGCGCTAACCGTTCAAGGGTACGTGACCGGTTGACGGACTCGCCCCTAACCTCTAACTTCTATTTCAACGGTTAGCCAGTGGGTGGCCGACCGGCGGACTCAGGGGAGAGCCATGACTGCATCCACCACATCCACCGCATCCACGGCTCCGCGCACCGGCCACATCGGCCTGAACGTCAGGGACCTGGAGCGCTCGCTCGCCTTCTACCGGGACGTCATCGGGTACGGCGTGCTCGCGGAGGGCAAGGAGGAGGGCCGCCGCCACGCCTTCCTCGGGGAGGGCGGCCGCCCCGTGCTCACGCTCTGGGAGCAGGCCGACGCCGCGTACTCCGCAGGGCACGCGGGGCTGCACCACCTCGCGATCGAGGTCGACACGATCGAGCGGGTCAGGGAGTACGAGACCGCGCTGCGGGCGTACGGCGTGGAGTTCGCGTACGACGGCGTGGTGCCGCACGGCGAGGGCACGGCGTCCGGCGGAATCTTCTTCCACGACCCGGACGGCACGCGCCTGGAGATCTTCACGGCGTCCGGCGCCGAAGAGGCGACGGCCCCGGTGGAGTCGTCCCCGACCTGCGGCTTCTTCTGAGCGGGCGTGAGGAGTCTTACCCAGGGGCGCGGGGAACTGCGCGACCAGCCACGACGCACCCGCAGACAGGAGCTCACCGATGACACCAAGAACCCCGGTGCAGACCCCCTACCACCAGGGCTCCCGCACCGTGCAGGCCAAGCTCGGCGTCACGGACCTGGCCGACCACGTGGGCCGCTCCATCGCCCAAGGCCTACGGCCCGTCGCCGCCGCGTTCCTGGAGCTCCAGCCCATGCTGGTGATCGGCGGCGCCGACCGGGCGGGCGCCGTCTGGGCCTCGCAGCTCACCGGCGACCCCGGCTTCGTGCGCGCCACGGGCCCCCGCCAGATCTCGGTCACCGGCGCCCCGCCCGCCGGAGACCCCCTCGCCACCGCACTCGCCCGCGAAGGCACCCCCGTCGGCACCATCGCCCTCGACCCCCGCACCCGGCGCCGCATGCGCCTCAACGGCACGTCCCGTCCCACGCCCCGCGGCCTGGCGATCGAGGCCGACCAGGTCTTCGCCAACTGCCCGAAGTACCTGCAGAAACGGGAGCTGTACGAGGGAAGGCGGCCGGAACGCCCGGGTGAGCCCCTGCGCCGCACCCGGCTCACGGACGGCCAGCGGGCGTTCGTCGCCGCCGCCGACACCTTCTTCCTCGCCACGGTCCATGCGCACGGCGCCGACGCGAGCCACCGCGGCGGCAACCCCGGCTTCGTGCGCACCCCGTCCCCGTACACGCTGGAGTGGGACGACTTCCCCGGCAACGCCATGTTCCTGAGCCTCGGCAACCTCGCCGCCGACCCCCGCGCGGGCCTCCTCTTCCCCGACTGGACGACCGGCACGACCCTCCAGCTCACCGGCACCGCCCGCACCTCGTTCGACGGCGCGTCCCGCACGGTCCGCTTCACTCTCACCGAGGCGCTGGAGACGCCCTCCGCGAGCCCCTGGCGCTGGACCGACCCCGAGTTCTCCCCTGCCAACCCGGGGAACGGCGACTAGCGTCGGTCCGTGCACAAAGAACTCCGGGTGGCGGCCTACGCCGTATGCGTACGCGACGGGCAGGTGCTGCTCGCCCGCTGGGTCGCGGGCGACGGCAGCAAACGCTGGACGCTGCCCGGCGGCGGCATGGACCACGGCGAGGACCCCTACGACACCGTGATCCGGGAGGCCGACGAGGAGACCGGATACGTCGTCGAGCCCGTCGCCCTGCTCGGCGTCGACTCCCTGCGCCGCCGCTATCCGCGCAGGCTCGGCGCCGTCGCCGACTTCCACGGGCTGCGGATCGTGTACGAGGGGCGCGTCACCGGCGGCGACCTGCGCCACGAGACCGAAGGGTCCACCGACCTCGCGGCCTGGCACCCCCTGGAGGACGTGCCGGACCTCGACCGCGTCGGGCTCGTCGACATCGGTCTGGAGCTGTGGCGCACCCGTCCGGCCGACGGACACAGCCAGGCCACGGGACCGGTGCACTGACCCCGCGTACCGCCCTCCCTTCCCCGAAAGGTGAACGTGGAGTGACCGCTTCCTCTCCGCCGGGGGAGGGGTGCGTGACCGCGCAGGGTGCCGGGTGATCCACGTACGGTGATCGGCGTTGCGCGTTGCTGTCTCGTTCACGCGCAGGTCACCCCCGATGCCAACGATCCAGTACGAGCGGGAAGTCCGCAGGCCGCAGTCGGGCCCGGGCCTCCCGCGACCACTGCCGAAGCGTTCGCACTCGGGGAGACCGCGCCATGCCGCGCATACGCTCTGTCGCCACCGCAACCGCCACGGGCGCCGCCGCCGTACTCGACCGCCGTGCCCTCCTCGCCGCCACCGGAGCGGTCACCCTCTCCGCCGGTATCGGCTACGCGCTGGGCCCCGGCGCGGGTTCGGGGAACGCCGCCCCCGCGGGCCGCTCCACCGTCCCGCACTCCCGCCCGGCGCCCGCCGCGCCCCTCATGCCCTACAAGAACGGCACCACCCTGCTCTCCGTCGCCGCCCCGCAGGGCGCCACCGGCTACCGGCGGCTCGGCGACGGACCGGCCTGGCCGCGCGTCGTCCGCGGCGACCTCGCGGCGGCCGGGGCGGGCCGCGAGGGGCGGCGGACCGCACTCGCCGCCTTCGTGCAATTCACCGACCTGCACCTCGTCGACGTACAGCACCCGCTGCGGTACGAGTACTTGCGGGCGCAGACCGCTAGCGCCTGGCGGCCCCACGAGTCCCTCTCCGTGGCCGGTGCCGTCGCCCTCGTCGAACGGGTCAACGCCCTGCGCGGCGCGCCCGCCACCGGCGCGCCCCTGCACTGCGTCGTGACGACCGGCGACAACACCGACAACAACTCCCGGGCCGAACTCGACTGGTTCCTCAAGGTGATGAGCGGCGGCCGCATCACCCCCAACACCGGCGACCCGCGCCGCTACGAAGGCGTGCAGGCCAGCGGCCTCGGCCTGTACTGGCACCCGGACGACGCCCTGCGCGACGCCGACAAACGGCTCGGCTTCCCGCGCCTGCACGGCTTCCTCGACGCCGCGATCCGCGAGGTCAACAGCCCGGGCCTCGGCCTGCCCTGGTACTCCACGGTCGGCAACCACGACGCCCTGCCCGGCGGCTGCTGGGCGCCCCGCGACCCGTACTTCACCGAGTTCGCCACGGGCGGCAAGAAGCTGATGTCCCTGGACGAGCAGCGCGGGGCGGCCCTCTGGAAGGCGGTCAAGAAGGGCCGCGACCCCAAGGGCGCGCACTTCAAGGAGCTCCTCAAGAGCGAGAAGCGGCGCATGCGGTCCGTCACCCCGGACGCGTCACGGGCCCCCTTCACCCCCGCCGAGTACCTCCAGGCGCACCTGGACCCCGCCCACGCGGGCCCCGGCCCCGTCGGCCACGGCTACACCCAGGAGAACCTCGCCGCCGCCACCCAGTACTACTCCTTCCGCATCAGCGACGACGTGCTCGGCATCAGCCTGGACAGCACCGACCCCGGGGGCCACTACGAGGGCTCGCTCGGCACCGCCCAGCTCCGCTGGCTGGAGCGCGAGCTGAAGGCCAACGAGCGGCGCGACGGCGGACCCTCGTACGTCGTGGTCTTCAGCCACCACACCAGCAAGACGATGCGCAACCTCCGCGACGACCCGGCGCGCCCCGGCGAGGCCCGGCACGGCGGCGACGAGATCGTGTCGGTGCTCGGCCGGTACCGCTCGGTCCTCGCCTGGGTCAACGGCCACAGCCACAAGAACGCCATCACCCCGCACCGCACCCCGCACGGCTCCTTCTGGGAGGTCTCCACCGCGTCGCACATCGACTTCCCGCAGCTCGCGCGGGTGATCGAGCTCACCGACAACCACGACGGAACGATTTCCCTCTTCACCACGCTCATCGAATCGGCCGCCCCGCACCGCACGGATTTCGCCGATCTCTCCCAGACCGGCCTGGCCGCGCTCTACCGCGAGCTGTCCTTCAACGCCCCCGGTGCGAAGCCCGCGCTGGGCGGGGAAGCGGGCGACCGGAACACGGAACTCGTGCTGCGAAAAGGCTGAATCGCGCCCAACTCCGGTGCACCGCTCAACCTCCGGCATCGGGCCGCGGGTCCCCTCGCCCGACGACAGTGAAGAACCGTGAGCCGGGAGGGGCAGAACATGGCGGCAGGTAGAAGACGTGCAGGAGTGACGGTGGCGCTGGCCGTGACGGTGACGGCAGGGGCGCTCGTGGCCCCCGCGCTCGCCGCGACGCCCGGGGCGGGGGAGTCGGGGAGTCGGGGGGACGGGCACCGCGCGACGCTGCGCGCGATGAAGGCCGCCCTGAACGAGGACGCCCCCGGCGTCACCGTGCAGGCGAAGGACCGGCACGGCACCTGGAACGCCGCCGCGGGCATCGGCGACCTCGCCCGGCAGACCCCGCGCGGCGCCCACGACCACTACCGGGTCGGCAGCATCACCAAGACCTTCGTCTCGACGGTGGTCCTCCAACTGGTGGCCGAGGGACGGCTCGGCCTGGACGACAAGGTCGGGCGGTGGCTGCCGGGCGTCGTTGAGGGGAACGGCCACGACGGCGACCGGATCACCGTCCGCCAGCTCCTCAACCACACCAGCGGCATCTTCGACGTGATGTCCGACGAGGGCGTCCAGCGCAAGGTGTTCACCGAGGAGTTCCTCGACCACCGCTACGACACCTGGACCCCCGAACAGCACATCGCCATCGCCATGCGCCACAAGCCGGACTTCGAGCCCGGCAAGGGCTGGCACTACTCCAACACCAACTACGTCATCGCGGGACTGCTCATCGAGCGGATCACCGGCAAGCCGTACGCGCAGGAGATCAAGCGGCGCATCATCGAGCCGCTCGGCCTGCGCGCCACCTCGCTCCCCGCCACCGACCCGACCCTGCCGCAGCCCAGTTCGCGGGCGTACACCAAGCTCTCCGACGCCCCCGGCGCCAAGAACCACGACGTGACGGAGCTCAATCCGTCCCTCGCGGGAGCGGCGGGCGGGATGATCTCCGACTCGGCGGACCTGAACCGCTTCTACACGGCGCTGCTGCGGGGCAAGCTCCTGCCCCGGAAGCAGCTCGCCGAGATGAAGACCACCGTCCCGAAGGGCGAGAACAAGCCCGGCCAGCGGTACGGACTGGGTCTGGAGCCCTACAAGACCGACTGCGGCACGGTCGCCTGGGGCCACGGCGGCGACATCCACGGCTCGGCGTCCGGCGCGGCCTCGACGGCGGACGGCCGCCATGCGGTGGCGCTCAACTTCAACGGGCCCGAGGGCGAGATGCGGGTGGTGCTCAACGCGGAGTTCTGCGGGAAGGGCTGAGGCGGCGGCAAGGGCGGCAAGGGGGGCGGGCGGACGCGCTATCTGGGCAGCACCACCACATACGCCGCGGGCTCCCGGTCGGTCGACGCCATCAGCGCCGTCCGCACCACCGTGGCCTGCTGCTCCAGCGAGTCCCTGAGCTTCCGCGGGGTGATGTGGACGACGGTGATGCCGAGCCGCTCCAGGTGCTCGCGCTTGCGGACGTACTCGGACCACAGCGCGTCGTCGTCCCCCTGCCGGAGGCCCTGCCGGGGCGCCCGCGTGTCCAGCTCCACGGCCACGGCCTGGTCGGGCCAGTAGGCGTCGACGCCGCCGAGGTGCGGGCCGCCGGGCAGGCGCAGGTCGACGTTCCACATCGGGTCGGGCAGGCCGTGCTCGGCGACCATTCGGTACAGCCGGTCCTCGGCGATGGCCCGCCCCTCGGCGATCAGCGAGTCGACGGCGTCCACCACGTGCGGGCGGGACAGCAGCCGGGCCTGGTTCAACTCCCGTACGACAGCGGCCGGTTCGCAGTGTCCGCCGCGCACCGCCTCGGTGAGCAGCCGCCGCACGGCACCCGCATCGGCGAGCTGCGCCACGGCGTCGGCGAGCGCGCGGGGCACGGGGGCGACCGGCACCCCCGTGATCTGCTGGGGAGTCGGCATCGCGGCGCTGCGCACGAGCCGGGCGAAGCCCACGGAGCGCAGCCGCCGGGTGCGGGGCACCAGGACGTCGATGCGGTCCAGGGAGAGCAGTGGGGGAGCGGACGAGAAGCGGTGCAGGGCGAGCGCGGCGAGCCCCGTGATCATCGCGTCGGCGTAGGCGGCGTGCGGCTCGCCCGCGCGGGGCTGCGAGGGCACCGCCCTGGCCTGGCGTGCGGGCAGCCGTCCCGCGTACAACAGGGCGCCGTGCAGCCGCTCCTCGCTGGTCGGCGGGCCGGGGTGCAGCAGGCAGACGCCGGGCAGGAGCTGCTGCCAGGGCCCGCCGGGGCGGCAGTGCGCGCCCGCGTCCGCGGCGGAGACGCCGTGCTCGCCGAGCTGGGCCGTGCTCATGACGCGGGGGCGGGCGTCGGCGAGGTGGGTGAGGGGGAGGGGGGAGAGCGGGGCGTTGTGGTTCATGACCCGGTCGTTCCCGCGCCCCCTCGCCCCGCTAACCGCTGTTACACGCCCGTCGACAAACCAGGACAACCTCGCCCTAAAGCACGGGCGTTCGACAGCCGATGATCCCTAGTCCCGGGAACATCGCCTGACCTGCACCGCCGCGAGACGGCGGCGCAGGCCCTTCCCTCGCCCGACACAGGCCCTAGACCGCCGCGCCCGCGTCGCACGCCTGTGCCCGCAGCGACCGCGCGAGGTCGTCGCGGGCCTCCAGGACCAGACGGCGCAGGGCAGGCGCGGACGCCTCGTGCGCGGTCAGCCACTCGTCCGCCGCCGCCAGCGTCGCCGCGTCGCCCTGCAGCTGCGGGAACAGGCCCCGCACCACGTCCATGCCGATCTGGATGGACCGCTCGGCCCACACCCGCTCGATCGCCGCGAAGTACTTGGACACGTACGGCGCCGCGAGCTCCCGCTGCGAGGGCTGCGCGAATCCCGCGATCGTCGCCTCGACCAGCGCGTTGGACAGCTGGTCGGACTCCACCACGGAGGCCCACGCCTGCGCCTTGACCGCCGCCGAGGGCCGCGCGGCCAGGCACCGCACCTGGTGCCGCTTGCCGGACGCCGTGTCGTCCCTGGCCAGCTCGGCGGCGAGCGCCTCCTCGTCGGCGGCGCCGTGCGCGGCCAGCGGGCTCAGGAACGCCCAGCGCAGCTCCTGGTCGACCTCCAGACCGTCGATCTTGGCGTTGCCGTCGAGCAGGCCCTGCAGCAGCTGCAGGTCGGCCGCCGACGACGCCACCGCGGCGAAGAACCGCGCCCACGTCAGCTGGTGCTGGCTGCCCGGCGCCGCGATCCGCAGCTCCCGCAGCGCACCCTCGGCGAGCGCCCGTGCGCCCTCCTCGCGCCACTCCGGAGCGGCGTAGTGCGTGACGGCGGAGTTCGTCCACGCGTGCAGCATCTGCAGCACGCCGATGTCGCTCTCGCGCCCGGCGAAGCGCAGCACGAGCCCGATGAAGTCCCGCGCGGGCATGAGCCCGTCCCGCGTGAGGCTCCACAGCGCGGACCAGCACAGGGCGCGGGCCAGCGGGTCGGTGATGTCCCCGAGGTGGTCCCGCAGCGTCGCCAGGGAGTTCTCGTCGAAGCGGATCTTGCAGTACGTCAGGTCGTCGTCGTTGACCAGGACGAGCTCGGGCGCCGTCTCGCCGGCCAGCTCGGACACGACCGTGCGCGGCCCGTCGACGTCGACCTCCGCGCGTGCGTACCGCTCCAGGTCGCCGCCCGCCGCCCTGCGGTAGAGGCCCACGGCCACGCGGTGCGGGCGCAGTTCGGGGTGGGACTCGGCGGCCTCCTGGAGGACGGAGAGCTCGGTGATCCGGCCCTCCGCGTTCAGGATGACCTGCGGGGTCAGGGAGTTGACCCCGGCCGTCTGGAGCCAGGCGCGCGACCAGGACGCCATGTCGCGCCCGGAGGTCTCCTCCAGGACCGAGAGCAGGTCGCCGAGGACCGTGTTGCCGTACGCATGCCGCTTGAAGTAGCGCCGGGCGCCTTCCAGGAACGCGTCCCGGCCGACGTACGCCACGAGTTGCTTGAGGACCGAGGCGCCCTTGGCGTACGTGATCCCGTCGAAGTTGAGCTTGGCGTCCTCCAGGTCGCGGATGTCGGCCGTGACCGGGTGCGTGGAGGGGAGCTGGTCGGCGCGGTAGGCCCACGCCTTGCGGTTGTTGGCGAAGGTGATCCAGCCGTTGGTGAAGCGGGTCGCCTCCACCATCGAGAAGGAGCCCATGAAGTCGGCGAAGGACTCCTTGAGCCACAGGTCGTCCCACCACCGCATGGTGACCAGGTCGCCGAACCACATGTGCGCCATCTCGTGGAGGATGACGTTGGCCCGGCGCTCGTACGACGCCTGGGTCACCTTGCCGCGGAAGATGAACTCCTCCCGGAAGGTCACCAGGCCCGGGTTCTCCATCGCGCCGAGGTTGTACTCCGGCACGAACGCCTGGTCGTACTTCCCGAAGGGGTACGGGTAGTCGAAGTTGTCGTGGAAGAAGTCCAGGCCCTGCTTGGTGACGAGGAAGACGTCGTCGGCGTCGAAGTGCGGGGCGAGGCCCTTGCGGCACATCGCGCCGAGGGGGATCTCCAGGCGGGAGCCGTCCTCCAGGACGCGGGTGTAGGAGTCCGTCACGTAGTGATACGGGCCTGCCACGACCGCCGTGATGTACGTCGAGATGGGCTTCGTCTCGGCGAACTTCCATACGCCGTCGGTCAGCTCGCCCTCGCCGTTGGACCACGCGGTCCATCCCTCGGGGGCCTGGACCGCGAAGCGGTAGGGCGCCTTGAGGTCGGGCTGCTCGAAGTTGGCGAAGACGCGGCGGGAGTCCGCGGGCTCGTACTGCGTGTAGAGATAGACCTCGCCGTCCTCCGGGTCGACGAAGCGGTGCATGCCCTCACCGGTGCGGCTGTAGGCGCACTGGGCGTCCACCACCAGTTCGTTCTCCTCGGCCAGGTCCTCCAGCGCGATCCTGGTGCCGTCGAAGACTTCGGAGGGGTCCAGGTCCTTGCCGTTGAGCGACACCGCCGTGACGCTCGGCGCGATCAGGTCCGCGAAGGTCGCGGCGCCGGGCTCGGCGCTGCGGAACCGGATCGTGGTGACCGAACGGAACGTGCGCGGCTCCTGACCGCTCTCGCCGATCGCCGAACGCAGGTCGAGGAAGACCTCGTACCCCTCGACGGACAGCAGCGCGGCCCTCTCGTGGGCCTCGTCGCGGGACAGATTCTCACCGGGCACGGGCGGCACTCCCTTGTGACTTGTGACTCGTGACTCGCATGGACTGTGGCTCGCACGACGCACATGACGCGCGTCACTCGTACGAATGTCTACGATCCTCGCATGTGCCGTCAGCGGTCGACATCCGGGAATGCCCCGGTGCGCCCCGGACGTTTTCCTGGCCAGATGCGAACGCATTCCCTAGGGAGAGACATGTCCGAGAACGGCAGCAAGACCCCCGTCGATTTCTGGTTCGACCCGCTGTGCCCCTGGGCCTGGATGACGTCCCGGTGGATGCTCGAGGTCGAGAAGGTCCGCGACGTGGAGGTCCGCTGGCATGTGATGAGCCTTGCCGTCCTGAACGAGGACAAGCTGGACGACCTCCCCGCGGAGTACCGCGAGATGCTCGAGACGAAGGCCTGGGGCCCGGTCCGGGTCGTCATCGCCGCCCAGCAGAAGCACGGCGACGAGATCCTCGGCAAGCTCTACACCGCGCTCGGCACCCGTTTCCACAACCGTGGCGAGGGCGCCACGCGCGAGGCGGTCGCCGGGGCTCTTGAGGACGCCGGTCTGCCCGCGGACCTCATCGATTACATGGACTCGGACGCGTACGACAAGGAATTGCGCGCCTCCCACCAGGAAGGCATCGACAAGGTCGGCCAGGAGGTCGGCACGCCGGTCATCGCCGTCCCCGGCGCCGACGGCTCGCAGGTCGCCTTCTTCGGCCCCGTCGTGACCCCGGCCCCCAAGGGCGAGGCGGCGGCCAGGCTCTGGGACGGCACCCTGCTGGTGGCCTCGACCCCGGGCTTCTACGAGATCAAGCGCACCCGCACCCAGGGCCCGATCTTCGACTGAGCCTCGGGCATACCGAAAGGCCCCCGTGAGTCATGTCCTCACGGGGGCCTTTCGTCTATCCGCCCGCCTCGGCGAAAGTTGAGAAGACGATCACGAGGCAGGACGTTCTTTACGGGAGCAGCCTCACGGGGCCAGCAGGAGGCTGTTCACGCGCTCCTTCGCGGCCGCGTAGCGCTTGGCCACGTCCTGCCAGTTGACGACCTCCCACATGGCCTCGATGAAGTCGACCTTCTGGTTCTTGTACTGCAGGTAGAAGGCGTGCTCCCAGGCGTCGAAGACCAGGATCGGCGTCGAGCCCTGGCCGATGTTGCCCTGGTGGTCGTAGACCTGCTCGACGATGAGGCGGTTGCTGAGCGGCTCGTAGGCGAGCACGCCCCAGCCCGAGCCCTGCGTCGTCGCCGAGGCCTTGGTCAGCTGGGCCTTGAACTTGGCGAAGGAGCCGAACGACTCGGTGATCGCGTCGGCGAGGTCGCCCACGCCGTCCGCGGCCAGCGGCTCGCCGCCGCCGCCGTCCTTCGGGCTGTTCATGTTGTGCCAGTAAATGCTGTGGAGGATGTGGCCGGAGAGGTGGAACGCGAGGTTCTTCTCCAGGCCGTTGATGGCGCCCCACGTCTCCTTGTCGCGCGCCTCCTCCAGCTGCTCAAGAGTGTCGTTCGCGCCCTTCACGTACGCCGCGTGGTGCTTGTCGTGGTGCAGCTCGATGATCTGCGGGTTGATGACAGGTTCGAGCGCCGCGTAGTCGTACGGAAGTTCAGGAAGCGTGTAAATGGCCATGATCCGAGCCCTCCGACTGCTGCTCTGCTGTGATTCTCAAGTTATTGCAAGTCTCTCGCAAGTGCAGGCTAGCAGCAGGTGACTGGAGAAGTTGATCAGCCCTTTGTCCTAGGTCCGTACGGGAATATCCGCGCATGCGAAGAAGCCCCGGACCGTCAGGTCCGGGGCTTCTCGGGGAATCTGCGGCCAGGGCCCTAGGCGGCCGCCGCCGCCCGCTTCTCCGCTATCTTCTGCCGCACGATTCCGATCACCGCGAGCGCCAGCGTCAGCGCGCCGGTGGCGAGCAACTGCTTGCGCGTGTCGGGCTGGTCGGTCATCAGGTAGAAGACGTACGCCATGGCGGCCAGCGCCACCCAGGTCAGGAACGGGAACGCCCACATCTTGATGACCAGCTTCTCCGGCGCCTCGCGCTCGGTCCTGCGGCGCAGGATCAGCTGCGAGACGGCGATGAAGATCCAGACCATCAGGATCATCGCGCCGATCATGTTGAGCAGCCAGGGGAAGACGTCGTCCGGACGCCAGTAGCTGAGCAGCACACAGACGAAGCCGAAGACCGAGGAGGCGAGCACCGCGAGGCGCGGCACGCCGCCCGAGACCTTGCCGAGCGCCTTGGGGCCCTGGCCGCGCTCGATCAGGGAGTACGACATGCGCGAGGCGCCGTAGATGTTGGCGTTCATCGCGGAGAGCAGGGCGACCAGGACGATGACGTTCATGATCTCGCCGGCGCCGGGGATGCCCAGGTGGTCGAGCGTGGCGACGTACGGGCCCTTGGCGACGACCTCCTTGTTGTCCCACGGCAGCAGCGTCACGACGACGAGCATCGAGCCGACGTAGAAGACGGCGATGCGCCACATCGCGGTGCGCACGGCCTTGGCGACGCTCCTGACCGGGTTCTCGGACTCGGCGGCGGCGATCGTGACGGTCTCCAGACCGCCGTACGCGAAGACGGAGGCGAGGAGGCCGATGATCAGGCCGTCCGTGCCGTTCGGCATGAACCCGCCCTCGCCGGTGAGGTTCTCCAGGCCGGGGGCCGAGGTGTCCGAGCCGGGCAGGATGCCGAGGATCGCGAGGACGCCGATGCCGAGGAAGAGCGTGATGGCGCCGACCTTGAGGGCGGCGAACCAGAACTCGAACTCGCCGAAGTTCTTCACGGCCGTCAGGTTGGCGGCGCAGAACACCAGCATGAAGAGGGCGACCCACGCCCACTCCGGGCTGTCGGGGAACCAGCCGACCATGATCTTGGCGGCGCCGATGCCCTCCAGGCCGACGGCGACGCAGAGCAGGAACCAGAAGCCCCAGCCCGCGGTGAAGCCCGCCCAGGGGCCGATGGCCCGCTCGGCGTGGACCGAGAACGAGCCCGACGCGGGGTTCGCGGCCGACATCTCGCCCAGCATGCGCATCACGAGCATGACGAGCGCGCCGGATATGGCGTAGGCGAGGACGATCGAGGGACCGGCCGCGGCGATGCCCGCCCCGGAGCCCACGAAGAGACCGGCGCCGATCACGCCACCGAGGGCGATCATGGAGAGATGCCGCTGCTTGAGGCCGTGGACCAGCGGGGAGTCGGCCTTCGGTGCTTCGTCGGGTGCTGCGTCCTGGTGGGTGGACGTCCGAGACATGGGCGTGCCCTGTTCAGTAGCCGAGACGGGGGAGCGAGCGGCCCACAGTCTGAGGTCCGGTACCGCTGACAGGGAACACTTGACCGCTATACGGACACGACGCTCACACGTTGTGAAGGAATACGCACGTCAAGTTCACCTGCTGTTCATGTGGCTTTCGCGCCACTCCCGCAGCCCCGCGACCACCAGGACCAGCGCCGTCGCCCCCGCCGACCACAGCAGCTGCGGCCGCGCGTCCTCGTCCGTCAGCATCAGGCCCAGCACGGCAACCATCGCGGCCAGCGCCGCCCACGTCAGATAAGGGAAAGCCCACATCCGCAGCACGAGACGCTCCGGCGCCTCGCGCTCGATGCGCCGTCGCAGCCGCAGCTGAGAGACCGCGATCAGCGCCCAGACGAAGAGCAGCACCGCCCCGACGGAGTTGAGCATGTAGAGGAAGACGGAGTCCGGCCACTTCAGATTGAGGACCACGGACACGAAGCCGAAGGCGACGGACGCGAGGACCGCGCGGCGCGGCACCCCGCCGCCGGACACCTTCAGGAGCACCTTGGGCGCCTCACCGCGCTCGGCCAGTGAGAAGACCATCCGGGACGACCCGTAGAGGTTGGCGTTCAGGGCGGAGAGCAGCGCCACGAACACCACGATGTTCATGATCGTCCCGGCGGACGGCACCCCGATCGAGTCGAGGACCGTCACATACGGGCTCGCTCCCGCCTTCTGTGCCGTCCAGGGCAGCACCGTCACGATGACCAGCATCGACCCGACGTAGAAGAAGAGGATCCGGTAGACCGCGCTGCGCACCGCGCGGGCGACCGAGCGCACCGGGTCGTCCGACTCGGCGGCCGCGATCGTCACGACCTCCAGGCCGCCGAACGCGAAGACGACGGCGAGGACGCCCGAGACGACGCCGTCCCAGCCGTGCGGCAGGAACCCGCCCTGTCCGGTCAGGTTCGTCAGGCCCACCGGGTCCGTCTCCGGAAGCACCCCGAAGACCGCGAGCAGACCGAGGATCAGGAACGCGACGATCGCGAAGACCTTCAGCGTCGCGAACCAGAACTCGAACTCGCCGAAGTTCTTCACCGACGCCAGGTTGGCCGCGGTGAAGACCAGCATGAAGACCAGCACCCAGGCCCACTGCGGCACCGCGGGCGCCCAGCCGTTGGCGATCTGCGCGGCGCCGGTCGCCTCCACGGCGAGCACCACCACCAGCAGGAACCAGTAGAGCCAGCCGACGCTGAACCCCGCCCAGCGGCCGAGCGCGCGCTCCGCGTGTACGGAGAAGGAACCCGATGCGGGCATCGCGGCCGACATCTCGCCGAGCATCCGCATCACACACATCGCGAGCGCGCCCGCGATCAGATACGAGACGACGATGCCGGGCCCCGCCACCGAGATCCCGGCCCCCGACCCCACGAAGAGCCCGGCACCGATGACACCGCCGAGCCCCAGCATGGTGAGGTGACGCTGCTTGAGACCACCGCCGAGGGGCTCCGGTCCCGAACCCGGCACGGGCGGGCTGTCCGATGGTGCGTCGTGCATGGTGCTCAGGCTGCTCTCGGGGGTCACAAGACTTTGGCGGGACCCCACAGTCTCCCCGCGGGGCGGCCCCTCGCGCAAAACGGGGCACCCACCCGCCGACCTCAGTGACGAGCATCACGCCGCCCGAGGTGTACGCGGATCCCTTTGTACGGAGCCCACCAAGGCCCCGCCCCCGGGTTGTCGGCCGATGACCGTGTTGCCGCCGCGTCGCCTGGGATAGCGTCAACGCGTTCCCACCTGCCCACGTCCCCCGCGGAGTCCCGATGAGCATCGCCGCTGCCACCACCCGTCCCGGCCAGGTCCTCGCCGACCTGCTGCCCGCGTCCCGCGTGAAGGACGCGGCCCTCGTGCTCGGCGGCGCCGCGCTCACCGGCATCGCCGCCCAGATTGCGGTGCCCGTGCCGGGCTCCCCGGTGCCGGTGACCTGGCAGACCTTCGCCGCGCTGCTCGTCGGCACGTCGCTGGGCGCCCGCCGCGGCTTCCTTTCGCTCGCCCTGTACGCCCTCGTGGGCATGGCGGGCATGCCGTGGTTCGCGCAGGCGGGATCCGGCGCCGCGGCCCCGTCCCTCGGCTACGTCCTCGGCATGCTGCTCGCCGCCACGGTGGTGGGCGCCCTGGCCCGCCGCGGCGGCGACCGCTCGGTGCTGCGCACGGCGGGCACGATGGTCCTCGGCTCCGCGATCATCTACGCGGTCGGCGTCCCGTACCTGGCCGCCGCCACCGGCATGTCGCTGACCCAGGCCGTCGCCGCCGGGCTCACGCCCTTCCTGATCGGCGACGCCCTGAAGGCCGCGCTCGCGATGGGCGCGCTGCCCACGGCGTGGAAGTTCCTGGACCGCTGACGGCGGGCGGCGGGGCAAGGCCCTAACCGACGCTGTAGTTCCGCCTGAAGAGGTTCGCCGGGTCGTACGTGGCCTTCAACACGGCGAGCCTCTTCCGCGTCTCCGCGTCGTACAGCCCCTCAGGACGGTCGCTGCCGCCGAAGACGAAGTTGAGCGACCGCCCCAGGGTCTGCGGCGCCACGAGCCCGAACGCCTCGGCGTGCACCTTCCGCTGGGCCTCGACGTCCGTCCCGTCCAGCGGCGACAGGAGCCGGAGCAGCCAGCCCGCCTCGCGGTAGGGGACGGCGTTCTGCGTGTGCTCGGAGGAGCGCGCCAGCGCCCCGCCCAGGTGGTTGAGCTGCAGGATGTGCATCGTGGCCGCGTCGGGCCCGGCCAGCGTGAGGATGTTCCCGGCCGCCTCGGTGTCGAGGGTGCTCAGGACGGCGTTGTCGCCGTAGAAGGCGTGCGGGAAGTCCGGGTCGCCGTGGATGGAGGGGCTCTCGGCGTACGGCATCTCCCGCAGCGTGTCCGACACCGTGGGCCCGAGCTCGCGCAGCGGCGCCACGAGCCGCTCTCCCTCGGCCGCCGAGCCGGTGAACGCGACCCGGATCAGGACGAGATAGCTGCCCCGCAGGTGCGGCGGGAGCTGCGGCAGGTCCGGGTAGACGAGCGCCGCGAGCGACGACGTCACCTCGTCGGGCAGGGTCCGCGTCCACTCCTCGTAGCCGCGCAGCACCGCGGCCGGGTCGACCGCCGTGCCGTCGAACGTCAGCGCACCGCCGTACAGCCGCGCCACCGGCACCAGGCCGATCTCCAGCTCCGTGACCACGCCGAGGTGCGCGCCGCCGCCGAGCAGGCCCCAGAACAGCTCGGGGTCGCTCTCCCGCGTGACGTGGCGCAGGACGCCGTCCGCGGTGACGACGTCGACCGAGCGGACGTGGTCGGCCGCGTACCCGAACTCACGGCCCAGGATGCCGAGTCCGCCGCCGAGCGTGTAGCCGACGGCGCCCACGGACGGCGCCGTGCCGTTCAGCGGGGCGAGGCCGTGCTCCACCGAGGCCTCGACGACCTGGCCCCAGCGGGCGCCCGCGCCGAAGGTGGCGGTGCGGGCCTCGGGGGCGATGCGCACGGAGTCCATGCGCCGCGTGCTGATCAGGACGCCGCCCTCCGACGCCCCCGGCAGGCCGTGCCCGGTGGCCTGGACGCCGACGGGCAGACCGGCTTCGGCCGCGTACGACACCGCGGCGACCACGTCGTCGGCACTTCCGGCGCCGAAGACGATGTCGGGCCGCGTCGCGAAACCCGTCTGCATTCCGGCGATCTCCTCGCCGTATCCGGCGTCGTCCGGCCGGAACACGAGTCGCTGTGCGGTGTAGTCCACGGGAGCCTCCGTTGTCGTGTCTGACACAGGAGAGCATTACTCACCGGCGGGCCGTCCTGTCGTCAACTCCTCCGTGACTCCAGCGGAATTCCGGTGCACTACCGCACGACGCCGCCCCCGCGGATGGCCCGCGGGGGCGGCGTCGGAGCTGGGGGAGGGGTCAGGCGTCGACCGCGTCCCTGGGCCGGACCTTCTCCCGTACCAGCGAGAAGGCGACCACGAAGGCGGCGGCGAGGAGCGAGAGCAGCACCTGCTTGCGGCCTGCCTCGTCGGTCAGCATGTAGACGAGGACGAACGAGATCATCGCGATCGTGACCCACGTCAGATACGGGAAGAGCCACATCTTCACGACGAGCTTCTCCGGCTCCTCGCGCAGGATGATCCCGCGCATCCGCAGCTGCGTGAAGGAGATCATCAGCCACACGAAGAGGGCCACCGCGCCCGAGGAGTTCAGCAGGAAGTCGAAGACGGTGTCCTTCCACTGGTAGTTGAACCAGACGGCGACGAAACCGAAGACGACCGAGCCGAGGATCGCGGCCTGCGGCACGCCCCGCTTGTTGGTGCGCGCGAAGGCCTTGGGCGCGTCACCGCGCTGGCCGAGCGAGAACGCCATGCGGGAGGCGGTGTACAGGCCGGAGTTGAGGCAGGAGAGCACGGCGGTGAGGACGATGACGTTCATGACCTGACCGGCGTGCGGGATGCCGATCGAGTTCAGCGCGGCGACGTAACTGCCGTCCTTGACGATCGACTTGTCGTTCCACGGAAGCAGGGTGATGACGACGAAGATCGAACCCAGGTAGAAGACGCCGATGCGCCAGATGACGCTGTTGGTCGCCTTGGTGACGGCGCGCTGCGGGTCCTCGGACTCACCGGCGGCCAGCGTGACGATCTCGCTGCCCATGAAGGAGAAGACGACCATCAGCACACCGGTGAGGATGGCGCCCGCGCCCTTGGGCATGAAGCCGCCCGCGTCGGTGAGGTGCGCGAATCCGGCGCCGGGGTTGTCGGAGCCGGGCAGCACGCCGAAGACGGCGAGCAGGCCGATGATCACGAAGCCGCCGATGGCGACGACCTTGATCCCGGCGAACCAGAACTCGAATTCGCCGTAGGAGCCCACCGAGACGAGGTTCGTCGCGGTGAGCACGACCATCACGATGAGCGCCCAGCCCCACTGCGGTACGGCGGGTATCCAGCCGTTGAGGATGACGGCACCGGCGGTGGCCTCCACCGCGAGCACGACGACCCAGAAGAACCAGTACAGCCAGCCGATGGAGAACCCGGCCCAGCGGCCGAGCGCCTGGTCGGCGTAGGTGGAGAAGGAGCCGGAGGCGGGCCGTGCGGCGGCCATCTCGCCGAGCATCCGCATCACGAGGACGACCATCGTGCCGACGAGGGCGTACGAGACGAGGATGGCGGGCCCCGCGGCGGCGATGCCGGAGCTCGATCCGACGAAGAGGCCCGCGCCGATCACACCACCGATGGCGATCATGGAGAGATGGCGGTTCTTGAGACCCGCCTTCAGGCCGTCACCGGTGTCACCACTGTCGCCAGACTGCGGATCCCCAGGGGAATTGGGGGTGCTGTCTGCCTTCGCAAGGGAGGGTTGCGAGGTCATGGACGAATCCTTAAGTTCTCGGGTCACGAGCCCCCGCATTCAAACTCAGGGGTGAACGGGACGGAAGTCCTGAATCCGGATCGTTGTATTCCGGGCTTAAGGCCTGGACCAAGGTCCCGACCAGGGAGATCAAGATCCTGCCCGGTCGCGGCTACCCGCCCCACGGCGTGCCACACTCGGACCCATGCGCGTGTACCTCGGCTCGGATCATGCCGGCTACGAACTCAAGAACCACCTGGTCGAATGGCTCAAGAGCCACGGCCATGAGCCCGTCGACTGCGGGCCCCACATCTATGACGCCCAGGACGACTACCCGCCGTTCTGCCTGCGCGCCGCGGAGCGGACCGCCGCGGACCCGGAGGCACTCGGCATCGTCATCGGCGGCTCGGGCAACGGCGAGCAGATCGCCGCGAACAAGGTGAAGGGCGTGCGGGCGGCCCTGGCCTGGAGCGAGCAGACGGCGGCGCTCGGCCGCGAGCACAACGACGCGAACGTCGTCTCGATCGGCGGCCGCATGCACACGCAGGAAGAGGCGACGAAGTTCGTCGAGATCTTCCTGGGTACGCCGTACTCGGGTGAGGAGCGTCATACCCGACGCATCGAGATGCTGTCGGCCTACGAGCAGTCGGGGGAGCTTCCCCCCATCCCCGCCGGGCACCCCCAGCAGTAGCGGGCGTCACGGGGCTCCGCCCCGGACCCCGCTCCTCAAACGCCGGAGGGGCTGGATCTTCCGACCCGGATCGTTCAGCCCCTCCGTACTCACCCCCGGAGGGACACCGTGCCGGAGGGGCACACGATTCACCGGCTCGCGGCCGACCACCGGGACCGGTTCCAGGGCCGCCCCGTCCGCGCGACCAGCCCGCAGGGCAAGTTCTCCGACAGCGCCGCCCTCGTCACCGGCCAGGTGCTGGACACCGCCGAGGCCCACGGCAAGCACCTCTTCCTCGGCTTCGAAGGCACCGGCTGGATCCACATCCACCTCGGCCTCTTCGGCAAGTACACCCTGGGGGAGACCCCCGCCCCGCCCCCGACGGACACCGTCCGCCTCCGGCTCCTGAACGACGCGTACCACTCCGACCTCCGCGGCCCCACCACCTGCGCCCTCATCACGGACGGGGAGAAGCAGGCGATACACGACCGGCTCGGCCCCGACCCCCTGCGCCCCGCGACCGCCCCCGAGAACGACCCGGCGAAGGCCTACCGCCGCATCTCCCGCAGCCGCACCACGATCGCCGCGCTCCTCATGGACCAGAAGGTCATCGCGGGCGTCGGCAACGTCTACCGCGCCGAGGTCCTCTTCCGGCACGGCATCGACCCGTACCTCCCGGGCAAGGACCTCACCGAGGCGCAGTGGACCGCGATCTGGGCGGACCTCGTGGAGCTGATGCACGAAGGCGTACGCCTCAACCGCATCGACACCGTCAGGCCCGAGCACACCCCGGAGGCGATGGGCCGCCCGCCGCGCGTCGACGACCACGGCGGCGAGGTCTACGTCTACCGGAGGGCGAACCAGCCCTGCCACCTCTGCGGCGGCGACATCCGCACCGCGGACCTGGCCGCCCGCAACCTCTTCTGGTGCCCCACCTGCCAACGGCCCGCCTGAAGCCCCCGGCTAGAACCCGTGCGGCAGCCACGGCTCCGTGTCCGACCCGAACGCCACGGACGCCTCGGCCAGCGCCCCCCGGCGCAGCTCCCGCACCCGCCCCGCACCCGCGAGCGACGTAAGGGAAGTGCCGCCGAGGTAGGCGGCACCCAACTCCCGTACGGACAGGGCGAGGTCGGCCGCGTCGTCCGTGCGCTCGCACGAGGCGCCCTTCGCGTCGCCGGTGAGCCGCCAGCGCCCCTCGTTCCAGGGGCAGAAGGCGTCCTCGACCTCGAACACCACGTCCAGGGGCGCCTGGTACGTCCGCGCCTCAAGGGCCGCGCCCACCTCGACGAGCCGCACGTGCAGCGAGTCCCGCACCGCGATGTCGCAGCGGCGGACGTCGGAGACCAGCTGCAGCAGCGCGTCGTCCACCGGGCGGTTGCGCGCGACGACCGACGACGTCAGGTCGATGTCGAACAGGAACCGCCACAGCGCCGCGTACGCCGCCGGGTCCAGGGCCTCGATGTCGTGCACCTGGACCGACCCCTTCGGGCCCTGCCAGTCCCAGTCGGGCTTCACCGCGAACCGCACGTACCCGACGAGCTCGCCCGCACGCTCGGCGACCACGCACTGCAGCGGCGACGCGCCGTTGCGCTCGCTCTGCGGGTCGAGCAGCGCGAGCCGCTCCCAGCCGGGCTGCCGGGCCGTCATGCCCGGACGCGCGGTCACCCGTCGTGCGTACAGCGCCTCACAGTCCTCGTGGACGTCGGCGGGCCGCACGTACCGAAGACGTACGTCGTCCGTCCCGGGCGGGGCGGACAGGGACACCCGCGTCGTGTCGATGTCGACCTTCATCTGCCGGGTCGCCGTGCCGTACCCGAACCGGCCGTAGATGACCGGCTCGGAGGCGGTGAGCACGGCGAGCGGCTCGCCCAGCGCACGCACGTCGTCCAGCTGCCGCCGCATCATCGACGTCAGGATCCCGCGCCGCCGGTGCGTGGCGGCGACGCCGACCATCGTCACGCCCGCCGCGTCCACCAGCGCGCCGCCCGGCACGGCGAGGCGGAAGGAGAAGGCTCCCGCCGTCCCCACGCACGCCTCCCCGTCCCACACGCCCACCGAACGGTCGTGCTCGGTGAGCGTGCGCCACAGCTCGCGCTCCTCGGCCGACTCGGCGACCCCGCCGAACGCCACCTCCAGCGATCCGTACCACGTGTCCCAGTCGGCCTTCGCGAGCACCCGCATGTCTGTCGTCGTCATATGCCATGCGTACCAGGGCAATACCACCCGATGCGACAGGATTTTCATGCTCCGCGGCCCCGTCGCCGCCCGTCCCCGGCATGCCCCTGACGGGGGACAACCGGGACCTCCCGTGCGAAGTACGCGGCCCGCTGGATAGGGTCCACGAGCAATGGCAGAACGACGAGCACGGCTCGCACGTCGCGTACGGCGGGATCGACGCGAAGGGCGTGCAGAAGCCGATACGTTCACGGCCCGGATGAAGAAGCGGCTGCACCGGGCCCGCATCGCGCTGCGCAAATCCGGGGTCGACTACTTCCGCGGCGACGGCTCCGACTGGGTCGCCCTCGCCGGTCTGCTCCTGACCATTCCCGTGATCACCACCTGCACGATCATCAACAACGTGTGGTTCTCACCGGCCGCGCTCGTCCTGCCCATCGTCGCGGGCGGCCTGCTGCTGCGCCCGGCCAGCCTCCTCGGCCTGTACGCGGCGTCGGCGGTGGCCCTCATCGTGGAGTCCGTCCGCCTCGGCCCGTACACGGAAGGGCCCTCCCGCGTCACACCGGGCACGGTCCTCGTGGTCGCTGCCTGCGGCTTCTTCGGGCTCCTCATCGCCCAGTTCCGCAGCCGGGTCGGCGTGCCCTGGCGCGGCGGCGGCACCATGCTCTTCGACCTGCGCGAGCGCATCCGCGTCCAGAGCAAGCTGCCGAAGCTGCCGCGCGGCTGGCACCGCGAGATGGCGCTGCGCCCGGCGGGCGGCCAGTCCTTCTCCGGCGACTTCGTGGTCGCGGCCCGTACGAACGGCGGCCGCACCCTGGAGGCCGTCCTCACCGACGTCTCGGGCAAGGGCATGGACGCCGGGTCGCGTGCGCTGCTGCTCTCCGGCGCGTTCGGCGGCCTGCTCGGCTCGCTGCCCCCGCACGCCTTCCTGCCCGCCGCCAACGGCTATCTGCTCCGCCAGGACTGGGACGAGGGTTTCGCGACCTCCATCCACCTGGTCCTGGACCTGGAGACCGGCGACTACGAACTGTTCTCCGCGGGCCACCCGCCGGGCCTCCAGCTCAGCGCGGGCAGCGGCCGCTGGGAGGAGAAGGCGGGCCAGGGCCCGCTGCTCGGCGTCTACGACGGCGCACAGTTCGACCCCGTCAAGGGAGTCCTGCGCCCCGGCGACGTCCTGATGCTCTTCACCGACGGCCTGGTCGAGACCTCCGACCGCGACATCGCCGAGGGCATGGACCGCCTGACGGGCGAGGCCGACCGCTATGTGGCCGGCGGCTTCCACGGCGCGGCCTGGCACCTGATCGAGGCGGTCGCAAAGGACGTGAACGACGACAGGGCGCTGCTGCTGATCTGCCGGGAGGCGTGAGGTGGGCGGCGTGCGGACGCCGGTGAGCGGTCTCGTGAGCGTGGCGTACGGCCAGCTCTACGTGGAGAGCGGCCCGGACGGCGCGGGCCTGGGCTTCCACGACGCGTGCGCGGGCCAGGAGAACGGGCTCTGCGGCGCGGCGATACCCGGCTTCCTGTACCTGAACTCGGGCCTGCACACCGGGGAGCTCGACTTCACGGTGGAGGTCCACGAGAGCCCGCCGCTCCTGGAGGACCAGTGGGAGGAGATCGTCGAGGTCTCCTTCCGTCCCGTGGGGCCGGAGACGGCGCTCGCCCTGTGGGGCGGCATGGGGGCATTCCAGCTGGGCCTCGAAGAGATCGACTACCGGGTCCGCTACTGCGGCAGCAGGCTGGACGAAGCCGTCGACAGGGAGGACGAGTTGATCGAGTCCCCCGGCATGGAGGAGCACCTCCTGCAGTTCTGGCCCGCGCCGCCGGAACGCGACCGGCTGGTCAAGCAGACCGGGAACTGCGCCGCGTACTGGCACCGAACGGCCCGCGACCTCCCGTCCGCCGAGCGGCGTGCCGAACAGCGGGCCGAGGCACAGCGCCGTGAGCGGGAAGCGGCGGAGCGGGCCACCCGGGAGGCGCACGAACGGTACGAACGCCACACCTGGGGCGGGCGGCTGCCCAGTGACCGCCTGCGGAACGTGGGCGGCAGCATCTGGGGGGTCCTCGAGCTCGACTCCGAACTCGCCCATGCCCTGGACCGGTTGGCCCCCGAACAGCAGCGCGCCGTCGCCCGCTGGGCCGCGCGCCGCGCCGCCGAGGAAGCCGGGCTCGACCGGGTCGACTGGATGGTCCCGGCACTGGAGGCGGCCGAGCGCGGGCGGCCGCTGCCCGCGCCCTTCGACGACCATGGCCACGTGGTGAGCCGCATCCTCGACGATCCGGCGGTGCCGGACACGACCGTGGCCCCGGCCCGGCCGACGTACCCGGCGGCCACCCGGCAGCAGTTCTCCGCGCTCCCCGCCCTGTACGCCGCGGTCGAGGACGACCCCCTGCGGGCCGCCCTCGATGCCGTCTTCGCCGCGGCCGTTACCGTCGGGCGTGACTACGCCGTGCTGCTCGCGGAGCTCCGTGTCAGGTTCTCCGACGAGCTGGGGCCGCCGGACGCGCCGTCTCCGTAGCCGTCGTCGTCCTTGCCGCCCGGCAGGATCCGGGCCAGCCACTCCGAGCGGCCCGCGGCCAGGGGGCCGAGGACCGCGAGCAGCAGCACGTACCCCGCGATGAAGGGGGAGAGGCGCTCGTCGAGGCCTGCGCCCGCCGCCATCGTGGCGAGGATCAGGGCGAACTCGCCGCGGGCGAGCAGCGTCGTGGAGATGTTCGCCGCGGGGCCCGCCCCGAAGCCGTACACACGCGCCGCGCCGAGCCCGGCGAGGACGTTCATCAGGAGCGTCACCGCGACCGCGGCGAGGACCGGCCAGAGCACCACCGGCAGGTCGCCCGGGTCGATGGAGAGTCCGAAGGCGAAGAAGAAGATCGCGCCGAAGGCGTCCCGCAGCGGGTGCACGAGGGTGCGGATGCGGTCGCCGGACGCCGTGCTGCCGAGCATCAGGCCGACCATGAACGCGCCGATGGCGTCCGCCACGCCGAACCACTCGGAGACACCGGCGACGAAGACGGCGACGCCGAGGAAGGAGATGACGAGCAGCTCGTCGTCCTTGGTGTCCATGAGGCGCCCGACGAGCTTGGTGCCGAAGCGGGCCGCGAGGGCGAGCAGGAGGAGGAAGCCGAAGGCCTTGCCGCCGTCCATCACGGCGGCGGCGAGACTGTCCGCGCCGGACAGGATGGGCTGCAGCGCCGCGAGGTACAGGGCCAGGAAGATGTCCTCGACGACGATGATGCCGAGGATCGGCTTCGTCTCGGGGTTGCCGAGCCTGCCGGTGTCGACGAGGACCTTCGTGACGATCGCCGAGGAGGAGATGCCGAGCACTCCGGCGAGGACCAGCGCTTCGGAGGTGCCCCAGCCGAGCGCGAATCCGAAGCCCAGGCCGGCGCCGACGTTCAGGGCGAGGTAGGTCCCTCCGGCGACGGCCATCTTGCGGCCACCGGTCTTGAGGTCGTCCATGTGGAACTCGAGGCCCAGGTAGAAGAGCAGCAGGACCAGGCCGAGCGCCGAGAGCATTTCCAGGTCGTGGGGGTCGGAGACCAGGACCACGCCGGGGGTGTGGGGGCCGAGGAGGATCCCGGCCAGGATGAAGAGCGGAATGGTGGGGAGTCCGATGCGGCCGCCGAGGCGGGCGAGGACTGCGGCGGCGAGAAAGGCGCCGCCCATGGCTATCAAGGTGTCTGCGTGTCCGATGGGCCCGTTCCTCCCGTAGGGGTGGCAAGTAAGGGAACAAAAAGAAGATGGCAAAGGGAGCGTCAAGAACGCGTCAATACTTAGGTTACCAAACGATCGATGAGGGTGTCCCTGAACGCGCGTGGTGGGGTTCTCCCCACCCTGGGTTCGCCAGCCGTCCTCATGGTCCACACCACCCCCGTCTCCGTACGTTCAAGAGGTCGAATTCGTATGGAGAGGTGGACAGGGACATGGGGCTGCGGCGGAAGAAGAACCGAGTCGTCGAGGAGGACGTTCGCGTTCTCGGCGGGGCGCCCGGCGACTGGGCCGTCGAACTGCGCGGCGTCCGCCGCCAGTACGGCCGCGGCTCCGGCGCCGTGCACGCCCTCGCAGGCATCGACCTCGCCCTGCCCCGCGGCAGCTTCACCGCCGTCATGGGCCCCTCGGGATCCGGCAAGTCCACCTTCCTGCAGTGCGCCGCGGGCCTGGACCGGCCGAGCGCGGGCACCGTCCGCCTCGGCGGCACCGAGATCACCGGCATGAGCGAGAACAAGCTCACCGCGCTCCGCCGCACCCGCCTCGGCTTCGTCTTCCAGGCCTTCAACCTGCTGCCGTCGCTGACCGTCGAACAGAACGTCGTGCTGCCGATGCGTCTCGCGGGCCACCGCCCCGACCGCCGCAAGGCCGCCGAGATGCTCACCCGCGTCGGCCTCGGCGACAAGGGCCGCCGCCGCCCAGGACAGCTCTCCGGCGGCCAGCAGCAGCGCGTCGCCATCGCCCGCGCCCTCGTCACCGAGCCGGACGTGATCTTCGCCGACGAACCGACCGGCGCCCTCGACACCACCACCGCGAGCGAGATCCTCGGCCTGCTGCGCTCCGCCGTCGACGGCCTGAACGCCACCGTCGTCATGGTCACCCACGACCCGGCCGCCGCCGCCCACGCCGACCGCGTCCTCTTCCTCGCCGACGGCGCCCTCGTCGACCGCCTGGAGCGCGCGTCCGCCGCTCAGATCGCCGCCCGGATGACCGCCCTGACCGCGCCTGCGTACGCGGGGGTGGCCGCGTAATGGCGTACGTCCCCAACGGCCTCGCCCGCGCGGCCGTCCGCTTCAAACCCGCCGCGTTCGCAGGCACCTTCGTCGCCCTCATGATGGCCTCGCTGATCGTGGCCGCCTGCGGAATCCTCCTGGAGACCGGGATACGCGCCTCCGTGCCGCCCGAGCGCTACGCGGGCGCCCCCGTCGTGGCCGCCGCGGACCAGTCCATCCACTTCGTCACCGGCAGCGGCGACAGCGAGTCCGAGGACGCCACACCGCTGCCCGACCAGGCGCGCATCGACAACTCCCTGGTAGCCAAGGCCGGTTCGGTGCCCGGCGCCCGCACCGCCGTCCCCGACGTCACCTTCCCCGTCAAGTCCGGCGGCAAGGACGTCACCGCACACGGCTGGGGCTCCACCGCCTTCACCGGCGAGAAGCTGACCGCGGGCCGCGCCCCGCAGCCCGGCGAGGTCGTCCTCGCCGCGCCCGGCGGCCGCGTCGGCGACCGCACCACGCTCACGACGGCCGACGGCCCCCGCGACTTCCGCGTCTCCGGCACCGTGCGGGCCGGACAGTCCGCCCCCACCGCCTGGTTCGCCGACTCCGAGGCCGTCCGCATCTCCGGGCACCCCGGACGCGTCGACGCCATCGCCGTCCTGCCCGAGAAGGGCGTGTCCGACGACACCCTCAAGTCCCAGGTCGCCCACGCCATCGGCAAGAAGGCCGACGTCCACACCGGCAACGACCGCAGCGCGGCCGAAGGCTCCTCGCTCGCCTACGCCAAGGAAATGCTCACCGGCCTCGGCGGCTCCTTCGGCGGCATCGCCGCCCTGACCGCCGTCTTCACCGCCGCGGGAACCGTCGCCCTCTCGGTGGGCCAGCGCGCCCGCGAGTACGCACTCCTGCGCGCCATCGGCACCACGCCCCGCCAGATCCGCCGCACCATCGCCACCGAGACCCTGCTCGTCGCCCCGGCCGCCGCGGCCGTCGGCCTCCTGCCCGGCATCGCCCTGGCCACCTGGTGGTTCGGGCAGCTGAAGGAGAAGGGCGCGATCCCCGAGGCCGTCGACCTGTCCATCTCCTTCATCCCGCTCGTCAGCGCCGCCGGAGTCGCCGTCCTCACCGCGCTCGGCGCCGGATACATGGCCGCCCGCCGCCCCTCCCGCATCAAGCCGGGACAGGCGCTCAGCGAGGCCTCCGTGGAGCGGGTGCCGCTCGGCTGGATCAGGACGCCGCTGGGCATCGCCGCCGCCGTCGGCGGTGCGATCTTCGCCGGCTTCGCCGCCAGCAACACCGGCGAGGACGCGGCGAACGCGGCGCTCGGCGTCGTCATGCTCTTCATGCTCGCCGTGGCCCTGCTCGGCCCGCTGGTGGCCCGCGGCTGCGCCGCCCTGTTCGGCCTCCCGCTGCGCGGCGCCGGTGCGTCCGCCTCGCTCGCGGCCGCCAACTCCCGTTCCAACGCCCGCCGACTGGCCTCCGCGATCACCCCGATCGTGCTCGCCATGGCCTTCTCCTCCGTCCTCGTCTTCATGCACACCAGCGAGGAGCGGGTCGCCGCCGACCAGCAGCGCGCGGGCATCACCGCCGACCACATCGTCACCTCCGAAGGCGGCCTCGCCCCGGCAACGCTGGCCAAGGCCGCCGACGCGAAGGGCGTCACCTCGGCCGTCGGCCTGCTCAAGACCTCCCTGCTCGTGCCGGTCGGCTCGGGCGGCGACCGCTGGCTGGAGTCCGCGTCGGCCCAGGGCGTCACGGGCACGGCGGCCGGGCTCGCCAAGGTCCAGGACCTCAAGGTGGAGACCGGCGCCCTGAAGCTCGGCAGGGGCCAGATCGCCGTCGACGCCGCCCTCGCCACCTCCGCCCACGTGCAGACCGGCGACCGCCTCGACGTCCGCCTGCCCGACGGCACCAAGGCCTCGCCGACCATCGTCGCCACGTACGGCAGGGGCCTCGGCCTCTCCCAGGTGACCATGCCCGCGGCCGACCTCAAGCAGCACGTCACCTCGTCCTTCGCCACCGAGATCTGGACCAGGGGTGGCTCCGCGCAGGCGCTCTCCGGACTCGGCGAACTCAAGGACCGCGACGGCTACGCCACCGCCCGCTCCATGGACAATGAACTCAACGCCTGGGCCAACACCACGATGGCGGCCGTCCTCGGCGGCTTCGCGGCCGTCGCCGCCGTCAACACCCTGGTGATGACGGTCCTGGACCGCCGCCGCGAACTCGGCACGCTGCGCCTGATCGGCTCCACCCGCCGCCAGGTCCTCCGGATGATCCGCTGGGAGGCGCTCCTCGTGGCCAGCGCGGGCATCGTCATCGGCTCGGCGATCGCGTTCGCCACCCTCGTCCCGATGATGAGGGGCCTGACCGGCGAATCCCCGTACGTCCCGCCGCTGGTGTACGGCTCCTTCGTGGGCGCGGTCCTGGTCCTCGGCCTGGCCTCGGCGACGATCCCGGCGAGGGCGGCGCTAAGGTCGGCCGCATGACGCCCGCCGACCGAGGCCACCCGCCGCTGTCCCTGCCCGAGGTGGCGGCCATCGCCCGCGAGGCCCACGCCGCCCAGCAGGACAAGGCGGGCCGCCCCTACGCCGAACACCTCCAGGCCGTGGCCGAGGGAGTGCGGCGGCGGGGCGGTGACGACGAGCAGATCGCGGCCGCCTGGCTGCACGACTCCGTCGAGGACGACGCCCTGTCCGAGCAGTGGCTCGGGGACGCCCCGCTGACCCGGCGCACCAAGGACATCGTCCTCGCCCTCACCAAGCGCGCGGGCGAGCCCAAGGAGGCGTACGCCGAGCGCATCCTCGCGACCCCGGGCGCCCGCCTCGTGAAGGAGGCGGACCTGGCGCACAACGCGGACCCGGCCCGCCTCGCGGTCCTCGACGCAACGACAAGGGCGCGCCTGACGGCGAAGTACGCCACCATGCGCGCCCTGTTGGGGCTCGGGGAGAACCCGCTCCCGTAGCTTCCGTTACGTCGACTTGGCCCGCTCACGGGCGAGTTGCGCCGCGTCCCGCTTGAACGCCCACTCCATCTTGGGCTCCATCGCGAAACGGAACATCCGCTGCACCGGTGGTGTGCACAACGCCGTCACCACGCTTGCGGCGACCACCGACACGAAGATCTCGCCGAGCGGCTGGTGCAGCCACTCGTAGTTGTCGAACCAGCCCCAGAAGCGGGAGCCCTTGGCGAGGAAGCCGTGCAGCAGGTAGCCGTACAGCGTGCCGGCGCCGAGGACCGTGAACCACATCTTGCGGCGCGGCACCCAGGCGAAGAAGCACGCGGTGAGGACGACGGAGCAGCCGAAGAGCGCCAGCGTCATCACGACACCGGCCCACCACGGGGCGCCCAGCTCCTGGGCGCTGTCCCGGCGGTAGAACCAGGCCGAGGTCATCCGGGGAGCCGCCCAGTACGCCAGGAGCAGCGCGCTCGCGAAGACCGGGATCGACAGGATCCGCACCTCGCGGCGGCGCACCAGCTGGAAGTACTCGGGCTTCATGAAGAGGCCCAGTACGAAGAACGGCAGGAACTGCAGCACGCGCTGCAGGTCGAGGTCGTCGCCGATGTCGGGTGAGATCACGGCGAGCGTGGCGATGGCCAGTGCGAGCGGCACCGGCCAGCGCACGATCTTCCACAGCGGCACGGTGAGCCGCCACACGAAGAGCGCGACCAGGAACCAGGTGAGGTACCAGGGGTCGAGCAGGCTGATCGGCTGACCGGGGTCGTCGTCCGCCCAGCGCTTGAAGAAGGTGTACGCGATCTCGAAGATGACGTACGGCACGGCGATGCCGGTCACGAGCCGCTTGAGGCGGTCGGCCCGCATGTCGAAACTGCGCGAGAAGTAGCCGGAGATCACGATGAACGCCGGCATGTGGAAGGTGTAGACGGTCATGTACAGCGACTCGGCGACGCGGCTGTGATCCGTCAGGGGTTCCCATGCGTGGGCCATCGCCACGAGGACGATCGCCAGGTACTTGGCGTTGTCGAAGAACGCGTCGCGCTGCTTGGCGGGCTTGGACCCGCTCTGGGCGGTGCTGCGGCCTGCCGGGGTGGGGGGTGCGGTGGCGACGGCCTGCGGGGGCGGTTGGGGGGCGCGGGGAGTGGGGACTCCGTCCGCCGGCACCTGGGCCGGGGGGAGGGGCGCCCGGTGGCGTCCGTGCGGGTGCACCGAGTTGGTCACAGGCCCTCCCACCAAGAGCTCGGTGAGACGACCCGGGACCGCACTGCGCCTACGGGGGTGGTGGCAGCGTGGAACATCTGAGGCACCCTAGCGTCGCTGCCGTCTATTCGTAAAACCCTCGTCACTTCTCTCAACGCAATCTCCGACAATCACGTGGGTGAATCCCGCTTAACCGGGTAGCCGGTACCCCGAGATTCGGTCGAGTCGACAAAGAGATCTGGTCGCATGCGGCCCGGTTCTGTCCGTTACGTCACAACTCATCCGGTTTAAATGGTGCATAACGCCTGCGGGCGACTCTGGTGAAATGTCCGGTTGGCCGGAGGTATCGACGGAGTTCACCTCTCTTGGTGCACCTTCGATGTGCCCTCGGCGACAATTCGAATTTCCTGCGAACGTCGTGTGTGGCGATGGCAACGATCAAGGCGAATTCCTGATGACGGCAGGTCGTCGAATTGCTGTACGACAGTGCGCTGCCCTTGCGCCCCCAAGGCGCCCTTGCGCTCCGGGGCCGTGACGTGTTGGCCGACGATGTGTCACCGGCCGCATGGAGGGGGCTTGTTGGTGGCACGATGGTCCCTGGCGGGGGTGTGCGGGGTCGTACCCCCCGGGCCGGGAGAGCGACCGACCTAGGGTGTGATCAGTGTGGCCATTTCGCTGTCAGTGGTGCTGCTGTTGGCGATCATCCTTGTGGTGCTGATCCGAGGGGGATCGCTCAAGGCGGGGCCCGCGATCGTCGCGGTGCTCTTCGGTTTCTTCCTCGCCTCCACAGGCATGGCGCCTTCCATAAACCGCTTCTTGAACGAAGTGGCGGAGACCATCAACTCGATCAGCTTCTGAGGTCCCCCGGGGGAGCGTTCTCGAACCCGCGTACGCTGCGGGGCGACGACCAGGAGTTCCGTACCCTCCCCCGAGCTCTTAAGGAGCAGGGGGGGACGCCCATCGCCGTGAGGTGGCCGCCGCCCGTCAGGTCAGCGGGGCCTTCACCGCACCCGTCGTGGACGCCGACGCGGACGCGTCGAGCCCCTGGATGGCCACGGTCCACATCCCGGGCGAGAACCTCGGCACCCATGTGCGCCGCGAGGGCCCGCTCCCCCTCGACCGGCTCCACGAACCGGCCGCGGGCCTCACCGAAGCGCTGCGCGACATCCACCGCGTGGGCGTGGTCCACCGCGACCTCAAGCCCGCCAACGTCATGCTCGCGGAGGACGGCCCGCGCGTCATCGACTTCGGGGTGTCCCGCGCCGCCGAGGCCCTCGGCGCCGACGCCCTCACCCAGACCGGCCGCGATGGGGGTGCCCCCTGCTCCTTGAGAGCTCGGGGGAGGGCACCCCGCCCTACATGTCCCCGGAACAGCTCACCAACCCCCGCGACGTCGGCCCCGCGTCCGACGTCTTCTCCCTCGGCGCCGTCCTCGCGTACGCGGCGACCGGACGCGGCCCCTTCGACAGCGACAGCCCCTACGAGACGGCCGCCTGTGTCGTCACGGGCACCCCACCCCCGACGAACTCCTCGCGCTGCTCAAGGGCGAGCCGGTACCGCCGCGCCGCGAGACGCCCCCGCCCGCCGAGCAGCAGCCCCCGGCCCCCGGCTCCGCTCCTCCCCGGCGCCGCCGCCGCGGACTCCTCCTTGCGGCCGCGGTGGGCGGGCTGCTGCTCGCGCTGGTCGGTACGGGCGTGGTCGTACGCCTCGTACGGGACGACGACCAGGTGGCGAGCCAACTGCCCGCGGGCTGGCGGGACTGGACGGCGAAGGACGCCGTCACCGCCGCAGAGGGAAAGGACCCCTCGCCCTCCGGCCCCTTCGTGCGCTGCACCACCGCCCGCGGCGGCCTGATCTGCGCAGGCGACGACGTCAAGGCCGTCCGCTTCTCCCTCGCCACGGGAAAGCGGGAAAGCCGAGCACCCGCGTCTCCCGCCTCGACCCCGCCACCGGCAGGCCCGCCTGGACGGTCACCGTGCGCGGCACCCTCACCCTCGTCGGCCAGGCCGACGGGCGGCTCCTGCTCACCGACACCTCCGGTCCCGAGTACCGCAGCATCGTCGCCGTCACCGCGACCGGCAGCCACACCCGCCGCACCATCGGGCTGTCCCGCACCCAGCCCGGGGCGGCGTCCGTCACGCTCAGCCGGGGCACGCTCCGCGACCCACGTCTTCGTCGCCTCGCCCAGCGGCCGCCTCGCCGCACTGGACGGCAGGACCGGCGACGTCGCGTGGACCCGGCCCGGACGGGGCGTCGGCTCGGCCTGGATAGGAGATGAAGGCGCCCGGCTCACGCTGGCGGGAGACGCGCTCTACATCCCCTACGGCACACGCTCCGTGTACACGGTCGACGTACGCCATCCCTGAGTGCCGCAGCAGTGCCGCGGCCGGGCTCGAACGCAGAAACCCCAGGCCGTCTCCGGCCTGGGGTTTCCCTATGAGAGCGGGCGACGGGAATCGAACCCGCGTAGCTAGTTTGGAAGACTAGGGCTCTACCATTGAGCTACGCCCGCACAGATCGCGCCACGAGCGGAAGCCGCGGCACGACAGGCATCGTAGCGGGTCCCGGCGCCTCGCCGCACGTGCCCCCCTGATCCGCCCCCGTTTAACGGGGAGCCGCACTGCCTGCGGGCATGTACCCTACGTGTCGCACCGACGGGGTGTGGCGCAGCTTGGTAGCGCGTCCGCTTTGGGAGCGGAAGGCCGTGGGTTCAAATCCCGCCACCCCGACCACCTTTTTCCCCTTCTGGGAACCGTCCCGTCCTTCTTCGCGGGATGCCGGTCCAAGATCGCATTGTCGGTCGGCTCCTGCTTGCCGTTACTATGCAAGCTGTGTGCCCGTGTGTCTCTGAGCCGGGCAGAATCCCAAGAAGTCAGCCCCAAGGAGACCGAACCGTGAAGAGCGCCGTGGAGACCCTGAACCCGACCCGGGTTCGGCTCACTGTTGAGGTGCCCTTCGAGGAGCTCAAGGACAGCCTCGACGCGGCCTACAAGAAGATCAACCAGCAGGTCACGGTGAAGGGCTTCCGTAAGGGCAAGATCCCGAACCGGGTCATCGACCAGCGGTTCGGTCGCGGCGCCGTCCTCGAAGAGGCCGTCAACGACGCGCTCCCGAAGTTCTACACCGAGGCCGTGAACGAGGCCGAGCTCAACGTCCTGGGCCAGCCCGAGGTGGACATCACCGAGCTGAAGGACAACGAGACCCTCAATTTCACCGCTGAGGTCGACATCCGTCCCGCGATCGAGATCCCGGACTACTCCGGCATCGAGGTCGAGGTCGACGCGGTCGAGGTCAGCGACGAGGACGTCGACAAGGCCGTCGAGGAGCTCCGTGAGCGCTTCGCGTCCACCTCGCCGGTCGAGCGTGCCGCCGCGGACGGCGACGTCGTGACGATCGACCTGGAGGCCAAGGTCGACGGCGAGGTCCTGGAGGACGGCGTCGCGTCCGGCGTCTCCTACACGATCGGCTCCGGCGAGCTCCTCGAAGGCATCGACGAGGCCGTGACGGGCGTGGAGGCCGGTGGCGAGGCCACCTTCACCTCCGAGCTCAAGGGCGGCTCCGCGCAGGGCAAGGAGGCCGAGGTCACCGTCAAGGTCACCCAGGTCGCCGCCCGTGAACTCCCGTCCCTGGACGACGACTTCGCGCAGCTCGCCTCCGAGTTCGACACCCTCGACGAGCTGAAGGCCGACAGCCGCAAGCGCCTCGAGAACATGAAGCAGTACGACCAGGCGACGCAGGCCCAGGAGCGCGTCCTGGAGAAGCTGCTCGAGCTGGTCGAGGTCCCCGTCCCCGAGAAGCTCCTCGCGGACGAGATCCAGACCCGCACGCACAACCTCGAGCACCACCAGCTCGGCCAGATGGGCCTCGACCTGGACAAGTACCTGGAGATCCAGGGCAAGTCCCGCGAGGAGTTCGACGCCGAGACCAAGGAGCAGGCCGAGAAGGGCATCAAGACGCAGTTCGTCCTCGACGAGCTCGTCAACAAGGAGAAGCTGAACGTGAACCAGGAGGAGCTCACCGAGCACCTCATGCGTCGCGCGCAGTCCTCCAACATGTCCCCCGACCAGTTCGCCCAGGCCGTCGTCGAAGGCGGCCAGGTCCCGATGCTGGTCGGCGAGGTCGCCCGCGGCAAGGCCCTCGCGGTCGTCGTCGAGGCCGCCACGGTCAAGGACACGAACGGTGAGGTCGTCGACCTCGAGGACGACGAAGACGAGACGGCCGAGACGGCTGAGGCCGCCGAAGCCGCCGAGTCGACCGACGAGAAGGCCGAGGAGAAGACCGAGGCCTGAGCCTCGCTCTGACGCTCGCACACCGGGCCCCCAGGACTTCTCGGTCCCGGGGGCCCGGTGTCTTTAGGGGCGCGGGGAACTGCGCGAGCAACCCCCACAGGCCGCACCCGCCGTGGGTCCTGCCGCGGCAGACGCGCCCGCGGCCCCGCGGGGGCTGACCGCGCAGTTCCCCGCGCCCCTGACGGGGCACGACCGGCACCACTCGAGGCGCCCCGCAGAACCTGCGCTCACAGCGAACAGTCACCTTTGCGGGATTCCCCGGACGGGGCTGAGCGTTAGGGTCCATGAATACGAGGGCAGGGGAGTCCCCGGAGCCGCCCCGGAGCGGCGAGCACGCGGGTGCCCCAGGCCCCAGCTGAAGACGTGAGACGGCCCGGCGCCGTCGTAAGACGAGCAGGTGGATACGTGACGAATCTGATGCCCTCCGCCGCCGGCGACCCCTCCATCGGTGGTGGCCTCGGCGACCAGGTCTACAACCGGCTGCTCGGCGAGCGGATCATCTTCCTCGGCCAGCCGGTCGACGACGACATTGCCAACAAGATCACCGCACAGCTGCTGCTCCTTGCCTCCGATCCGGAGAAGGACATCTACCTCTACATCAACAGCCCCGGCGGCTCGATCACGGCCGGCATGGCGATCTACGACACCATGCAGTACATCAAGAACGACGTGGTGACGATCGCGATGGGCATGGCCGCCTCCATGGGCCAGTTCCTGCTCAGCGCGGGCACGCCCGGCAAGCGCTTCGCGCTGCCGAACGCCGAGATCCTGATCCACCAGCCGTCCGCGGGCCTCGCGGGCTCCGCGTCGGACATCAAGATCCACGCAGAGCGGCTGCTGCTGACCAAGAAGAAGATGGCCGAGCTCACGGCGTTCCACACCGGCCAGTCCGTCGAGCAGGTCACGCGCGACTCGGACCGCGACCGCTGGTTCGACCCGCAGGAGGCCAAGGAGTACGGCCTCATCGACGACATCATGTCCAGCGCCGCAGGCATGCCGGGCGGGGGCGGCACCGGCGCCTGAGCCCCGCTCAGCGCCCCGGAGCCGACACCTAAGCCCCTCGCTTCTCAGGAGAACCCAGAGATGAACAACTTCCCCGGTCGCGGCCTCTACGGCCGTGCGCAGGCCGAGAGCGGCCAGGCCGAGTTCACCGGCCCCAGTGCCGAGTCGCGTTACGTGATCCCGCGCTTCGTCGAGCGCACCTCGCAGGGCGTGCGTGAGTACGACCCGTACGCGAAGCTCTTCGAGGAGCGCGTGATCTTCCTCGGCGTGCAGATCGACGACGCCTCCGCCAACGACGTCATGGCGCAGCTCCTGTGCCTGGAGTCGATGGACCCGGACCGCGACATCTCCATCTACATCAACAGCCCGGGCGGCTCGTTCACGGCCCTCACGGCCATCTACGACACGATGCAGTTCGTGAAGCCCGACGTGCAGACCGTCTGCATGGGTCAGGCCGCCTCGGCCGCCGCCGTGCTCCTCGCGGCGGGCACGCCCGGCAAGCGCATGGCGCTGCCGAACGCTCGCGTGCTGATCCACCAGCCCTACAGCGAGACCGGTCGCGGCCAGGTCTCCGACCTGGAGATCGCCGCCAACGAGATCCTCCGGATGCGCTCGCAGCTGGAGGAGATGCTGGCCAAGCACTCCACGACGCCGATCGAGAAGATCCGCGACGACATCGAGCGCGACAAGATCCTCACGGCCGAGGACGCGCTCTCGTACGGCCTGGTCGACCAGATCATCTCCACCCGGAAGATGAACAATGCCTCGGTTGCCTGACGCAGGGCTGTAGCATCTGCCGCTCCTTGGCACGGTTTGCGCACGACCCACGTCGAAGTGAACCGTGCCAAGGGGGGCCCGAACGGGGGGCCCGGCAAGGTACCGTCGGATATGAGGCACCAGGAGCCGCTGAACGTGGCGTCTCCCAGGCGAAGGGGAAGCACCTCGTGGCACGCATCGGTGACGGCGGCGATCTGCTCAAGTGCTCGTTCTGCGGAAAGAGTCAGAAGCAGGTCAAGAAGCTCATCGCAGGCCCCGGTGTGTACATCTGCGATGAGTGCATCGACCTCTGTAACGAGATCATCGAGGAAGAGCTCGCGGAGACGAGCGAGGTGCGCTGGGAGGAACTCCCCAAGCCTCGCGAGATCTACGAATTCCTTGAGGGCTACGTCGTGGGCCAGGAGCCCGCGAAGAAGGCCCTCTCGGTAGCGGTGTACAACCACTACAAGCGGGTCCAGGCAGGAGAGAACGGCGGCGCGCAGGGCCGTGACGACGCGATCGAACTCGCGAAGTCCAACATCCTGCTGCTCGGCCCGACCGGCTCCGGCAAGACGCTCCTGGCGCAGACGCTCGCCCGCATGCTGAACGTTCCGTTCGCCATCGCGGACGCGACGGCGCTCACGGAGGCGGGCTATGTCGGCGAGGACGTCGAGAACATCCTGCTGAAGCTGATCCAGGCGGCGGACTACGACGTCAAGAAGGCCGAGACCGGGATCATCTACATCGACGAGATCGACAAGGTGGCTCGCAAGAGCGAGAACCCCTCGATCACGCGCGACGTCTCGGGTGAGGGCGTCCAGCAGGCCCTGCTGAAGATCCTGGAGGGCACCACCGCCTCCGTACCGCCGCAGGGCGGCCGCAAGCACCCGCACCAGGAGTTCATCCAGATCGACACGACGAACGTCCTGTTCATCGTGGGCGGTGCCTTCGCGGGCCTGGAGAAGATCATCGAATCCCGGGCGGGCGCCAAGGGCATCGGCTTCGGCGCCACCATCCGCTCCAAGCGCGAGATGGAGGAGAAGGACCAGTTCGAGGACATCATGCCGGAGGACCTGGTGAAGTTCGGGATGATCCCCGAGTTCATCGGCCGCCTCCCCGTGATCACCTCGGTCCACAACCTCGACCGTGAGGCCCTGCTCCAGATCCTCGTCGAGCCGCGCAACGCGCTGGTGAAGCAGTACCAGCGGCTGTTCGAACTCGACGGCGTGGAGCTGGAGTTCGAGCGTGAGGCCCTTGAGGCCATCGCGGACCAGGCGATCCTGCGGCAGACCGGCGCCCGAGGGCTCCGCGCCATCATGGAAGAGGTCCTGCAGTCGGTGATGTACGAGGTGCCGTCCCGCAAGGACGTGGCCCGTGTCGTCATCACGGCGGACGTCGTTCGCTCGAACGTGAACCCGACGCTGGTGCCGCGCGACGCGCGCGGTCCGGGCGCCGGGGAGCAGAAGTCCGCATAAGCGGCAGCTGTTTGCGCTACGCCGAAGGGGGCGCCCCGCGAGTGATCGCGGGGCGCCCCCTTCGGCGTTACTTGGCCTCGACGCGGACGTCGGCGCGGAGCTTGGCGGCCAGGCCCGCGACCGTGTCCAGGGAGATCTTCTCGCCGCTGGCGGTGGCGCTCGCGTCGGAGTGGCCGACGGAGGCGACCGTGCTGTGGTCGCCCCAGATGCACAGCGGGGTCTCGAAGGTGTTCGGGATGCTGTCGTCCGTCTCGGCCTTGTCGGGGGCGCCCAACCGGAACTCGGCCTTCTGGCACTTCATGACGCCGTTGTCGAAGCCGTCGGGGGTGAACTCCTGAGGGCTGCCCAGGAGGGTGATGCTCCCGGGCTGCTCCTTGGACTTCTTCTTCATCTCGGCGAACATCGCGTCGACGACCTTCTCGGGGTCATCGATCTTGCCGTACACGCCGGAGAAGTTGAGGCTCTTCTGGCTGGTGCTCGTGCCGTTGCTGTACTGGCCGTCGACGTCCGTCGGATTGCTGACGCCCTGGCTCTCCAGGTCCTTGAGGTCACCGGAGGACATGCCGCCGCCACCGCCTGCCGACTCCGTCTTCTTGTACGTGCCGCCCAGCACGGTCGCGGGAGCCGTCAGCTTGTACGTCTTGCCGTCGTCGGCGACGGAGGAGCCGCCGTCGCTCTTGGCGAAGAGGAAGTACCCGCCGACCGCGGCCGCCGCCACGACCACCACGGCACCGATGACCAGCCCGGTCTTCTTCTTGCCGCCACCCTGAGGGGGCCCGGGGTACTGCCCGTACGGCTGCTGCGGCGGGACGCCCTGCGGCGGCTGCCCGTAGGGGCCGGGCTGCTGGGGCTGGCCGTAGCCGTAGGGCTGGGCGGGCTGGGCGGGCTGGCCGTAGGGGGGCTGCGGCGGGACGCCCTGCGGCTGCTGGCCGTACGGGCCGGGCTGCTGGGGCGGCTGTCCGCCGTATGGACCGGGCTGGTTGTAGCTCACTTCGTGTTCCCCTCGTTGGTGATGCGGTGGTGCGGTGGTGCGTCAGGACTTGACGCGGACCTCCTTGCGGACGCGGAGCGTGGTGGCCGAGGCGTCGCTGAGCGAGACCTTGCCCGCCATGGCGTTCGCGACCTCGACGGGCACCACGACGGCGACGGTGCTGTGGTCGCCCCAGATGCAGACCGGCATGCGGATCTCCTTGGGGCCGGAGGCCGAGCCGCTGCCGCCGCTGTCGTTCTTGATCACGGACTCCTGGCACTTGAGGACCGCGGCGCCCGTGCTGAAGTCCTTGGGGCTGCCGACGAGTTCGCCCGTCTCCGAGCTGTTCTTCTTGGAGTCCTGCTGGATCTTGGCGAACATGGCGTCGACGACCTTGCCCGGGTCCTTGATCTCGCCGTAGACGCCCATGAACTGGATGGCCTTCTGCGACAGGGGATTGCTCTCGTCCCCGGACTCGTAGCCCGCGTCCACGTCCTGCGCGTCCTTCACGCCCGCCTGCTCGGCGGCCTCCAGGTCGCTGGAGTTGAAGCCGCCGGTCGAGTCGTCGCTCTTGTCGTACTCGCTGAGGATCGTGGCGGGCGTCGTCAGCGTGTGCGGGCCGTCGTCCTTGAGGCCGCCGTCCGCCACGTTCGAGGTGCCGCCGTTCTTGCCGTTCTTGCCGCCCTTGTCGTCGCCGCCCGCGAAGACGAAGTAGCCGCCGACTGCGGCGGCGGCGACCACGGCGACCGCGGCGATGATGAGGCCGGTCTTCTTGCCGCTGCCACCGCCGGGGGGCGGGGGCGGGACCTGGCCGTAGGGGGCCTGCTGGCCGTATGGGGGCTGGGGCGGCTGCCCGTAGGGGCCGGGCTGCTGGGGCTGGCTGTAGCCGCCCTGCTGCGGGGCCTGCTGGGGGTAGCCGTAGCCGGGCTGGGGCGGGGGAGCCTGCTGGGGGTAGCCGTAGCCGGGCTGCGGCGCCTGCGGCGGCTGGCCGTAGGGGCCGGGCTGCTGCGGCGGGGCGCCCTGCGGCTGCTGGCCGTACGGCCCGGGCTGCTGGGGCTGCTGCCCGCCGTACGGGCCCGGCTGGTTGTAGCTCATGGGGTTCCCCTCCGAAATGCTTAAGTGTTGCCGACATCCTGACGCAGCAGGGCCCGGCCGGATGACCGGGCCCTGCTGCGTCGAGGCCGACGGGCCGGACGCGGCCCGGCAGGTGTCAGAGCTTGACGCGGACTTCCCCGCGGAACTTGGCGGTGGTGCTCGCCGACGCGTCGAGGTCGGCGGGCGTTCCGGCCAGTGCGCTGGCGACGTCCGTGGTGACGACGTAGCCGAGGGTGCTGTGGTCGCCCCAGATGCAGGTCGCCGCGGACATCTTGCTCGGCCCGGAGGAGCCGGAGGTGCCGGCCGTGGAGCCGGAGGTGCCCGCGCCCCCGCCCAGGTCGACCTTCATCTCCTGGCACTTCAGGACGGCGCCGTTCAGCCCGGCGGGCTTGTACTCCTTGGGCTCGCCGACCAGCGTGACGCTCTCGCCGCTGCTGCCGCCCGCCTCGTTCTTCTCCTTGGCGTTCGTGAACATGTGGTCGACGACGCCCTCCGGGTCCTCGATGTCTCCGTAGACACCGCCGAAGGTCAGCACCTTCTGCGCCATCGGGTTGTCCTTGCTGCCCGACTGGTACTGCGCCTGCACGTCCTTGGGGTTCTTCACCCCGGCCGCCTCGGCCTTGTCGAGGTCGATGCTGTTCAGACCGTCGGAGCGCGACTCGTCCTTCTTGTAGTCGGTCATGACGAGCGACGGCGTCGTCAGCTTGTGCGGGCCGTCGTCCTTGATGCCGGAGCCGTCGCCCCCGCCACCCGCCACGTCCGAGGACCCGCCGTTCTTGCCGCCCTTGTCGTCGTCGCCGCCCGCGAAGACGAAGTAGCCGCCGACCGCGGCGGCGGCGACCACGGCGACGGCCGCGATGATGAGGCCGGTCTTCTTGCCGCCACCGCCACCGGGGGGCGGGGGCGGGACCTGGCCGTAGGGGGCCTGCTGGCCGTACGGGGGCTGGGGCGGCTGCCCGTAAGGGGCGGGCTGCTGGGGCTGGCTGTAGCCGCCCTGCTGCGGGGCCTGCGGCGGCGCCTGCGGCGGGGGAGCCTGCTGGGGGTAGCCGTAGCCGGGCTGCGGGGCCTGCGGCGGCTGGCCGTAGGGGCCAGGCTGCTGCGGCTGCTGGCCGTACGGCCCGGGCTGCTGGGGCTGCTGCCCGCCGTACGGGCCCGGCTGGTTGTAGCTCATTGCTGGGGGTCCCTCCCAATGCTTATGTGTTCCGAACATCCTGGCGGATGGGAGCGCGGGGTTGGGCGGCCGGGGCGGATCGATGCGGAGTTGTTGAGCGGCTGTTCCAGAGGACGGACGTACGAGGGGCGTCCCCGGGGGCTCACGAGGGGCGTACGACGGCCCGGGGCGCGCGCACCACCCCGGGCCATTCCTCCGCGTATGTTCCGCTGATCCGCTACGCCTTGACGCGCGCCGCCTTGCGCAGGTCGCTGGCGAACTGGGCGACGTCGTCCGTGGGCAGACCGCCACCGCCGCCCTTCACGAACGCGGCCACGTCGATGCCGAAGACGATGCCGTACGTGCTGTGGTCTGCCCAGATGCAGAGCGGCAGCTTCGTCTGGCCGCGGCCGCCTTTGATGGTCGCGGTCTGGCACTTCATGACGGCGTTGTCGAAGCCGTCCGGCTCGACGCTCTCGGGGCTGCCGACGAGCTTGATCTGCTGGCCGGGTTCGCCGGTGTCCTTGCCCGACTCCTCCTTGGAGTTCTCCTCGGCCTTGGCGAAGCCGTCGTCGACGGCCTTCTCCGGGTCGGCGATGTCGCCGTACATCCCCTGGAAGCTCATCTGCTTGCCCTCGGAAGCTTCACCGGATTCGTACGAGGCCGCCACGTTCTCCGGGTTCTTGATGCCGATTTCTTCGGCGTTCTCCTTGTCGCCGGAGCCGAGCGGGCCGTCGTCGGGGTCGTTGGACGAGTCGCTCTTCTTGTACTCGCCCACCGAGGCGGGCGGCACCAGCTTATGCGCGCCGTCGTCCTCGACCGAGGCGGAGTCGCTCCCGCCGAAGAGGAAGTACGCGCCGACGGCGGCAGCGGCGACCACGGCGACCGCACCGATCACGAGCCCGGTCTTCTTCTTGCCGCCACCCTGAGGGGGCCCGGGGTACTGGCCGTACGGCGCCTGCGGCGGGGGAGGCTGCTGGGGGTAGCCGTAGCCGGGCTGCGGCTGGGGCTGCTGCTGCGGAGGCTGCCCGTAGGGGCCGGGCGGCTGCTGCGGCTGGCCGCCGTACGGACCGGGCGGCTGCTGCGGCGGCTGGCCCCCGTACGGCCCCGGCTGGCCCCCGTACGGCCCCGGCTGCTGCCCCCCGTAAGGGCCTGGCTCGTTGTAGCTCATGGTGTGGGTCCCCCTAAGAACGCTGACGTGTTCCGGACATCCTGAACGAGGTTCAGCCCTCCCCGGACCACCAGGCCACAACCGATGCCGAACGTTCCGGTTTCGGGACCGCTCCGTCGCCCCTCTAAACTGGCCGCGTGACCGAGAACGCTCAGCAGCAGCCTCCAGCGACCACTCCCGAACTGCCGACCCAGTACGCGCCGGCCGAGGTAGAGGGGCCGCTGTACGAGCGCTGGGTAGAACGGGGCTACTTCTCCGCCGACGAGAAGAGCGAGAAGCCGCCGTACACCGTCGTCATCCCCCCGCCGAACGTCACCGGCGCGCTGCACCTGGGCCACGCCTTCGAGCACACGCTGATCGACGCCCTCACCCGCCGCAAGCGCATGCAGGGCCACGAGACGCTCTGGCAGCCCGGCATGGACCACGCGGGCATCGCCACGCAGAACGTCGTGGAGCGCGAGCTCGGCAAGGAGGGCAAGTCCCGCCACGACCTCGGGCGCGAGGCGTTCATCGAGCGCGTCTGGAAGTGGAAGGGCGAGTCCGGCGGCCAGATCTCCGGACAGATGCGCCGCCTCGGCGACGGCGTCGACTGGGACCGCGAGCGCTTCACCATGGACGAGGGCCTCTCGCAGTCCGTCCAGACCATCTTCAAGAAGCTCTACGACGACGAGCTGATCTACCGCGCCGAGCGCATCATCAACTGGTGCCCGCGCTGTCTGACGGCGATCTCGGACATCGAGGTCGAGTACCAGGACGACGACGGCGAGCTCGTCTCCATGAAGTACGGCGAGGGCGACGAGACGATCGTCGTCGCCACGACCCGTGCCGAGACGATGCTCGGTGACACCGCCGTCGCGGTCCACCCCGAGGACGAGCGGTACAAGCACCTGGTCGGCAAGCAGATCAAGCTGCCGCTGACCGACCGCACCATCCCCGTCGTCGCCGACGAGCACGTCGACCCCGAGTTCGGCACCGGCGCCGTCAAGGTGACCCCGGCGCACGACCCCAACGACTTCGAGATCGGCCAGCGCCACAGCCTGCCGAACATCGCGGTCATGGACGAGCACGCGATCATCACGGTCCCCGGCCCCTTCCAGGGCCTGGACCGCCTGGAGGCCCGCTCCGCGATCGTCGGCGCCCTGCGCGCCGAGGGCCGCATCGTCGCCGAGAAGCGTCCGTACACGCACTCGGTCGGCCACTGCTCGCGCTGCAAGACCACCATCGAGCCGCGCCTCTCGATGCAGTGGTGGGTCAAGGTCGGCCCGCTGGCGAAGGCCGCAGGTGACGCGGTCCGCGACGGCAAGGTCAAGATCCACCCGCAGGAGATGGAGAAGCGGTACTTCGACTGGGTCGACAACCTCCACGACTGGTGCATCTCGCGCCAGCTCTGGTGGGGCCACCGCATCCCCGTCTGGTACGGCCCGAACGGCGAGGTCGTCTGCGTCGGCCCCGACGACGAGGCCCCGACCGGCGAGGGCTGGACGCAGGACAACGACGTGCTGGACACGTGGTTCTCCTCCGGCCTGTGGCCGTTCTCCACCCTTGGCTGGCCCGAGCAGACCGACTCGCTCGCGAAGTTCTACCCGAACTCCGTCCTGGTCACCGGCTACGACATCCTCTTCTTCTGGGTCGCCCGGATGATGATGTTCGGCCTGTACGCGATGGACGGCACCCCGCCGTTCCACACGATCGTGCTGCACGGCATGGTCCGCGACCAGTTCGGCAAGAAGATGTCGAAGTCCTTCGGCAACGCGGTCAACCCGCTGGACTGGATGGACAAGTACGGCTCGGACGCCCTGCGCTTCACCCTCGCCCGCGGCGCCAACCCCGGCACCGACGTGCCGATCGGCGAGGACTGGGTCCAGGGCTCGCGCAACTTCGCGAACAAGATCTGGAACGCCACGCGCTTCGCGATGATGAACGGCGCCACGATCGAGGGCGACCTGCCCCCGGCCGAGCAGCTGTCCGCCACGGACCGCTGGGTGCTCTCGCGCCTCAACGCGACGGTCGCCGAAGTCGACGCGCTCTACGACGACTACCAGTTCGCCAAGCTCTCGGACGCCCTCTTCCACTTCGCGTGGGACGAGGTCTTCGACTGGTACGTCGAGCTGTCCAAGACCACGTTCATGGCGGGCGGCGAGGGCGCGAAGGTCTCGGCCCGCGTCCTGGGCGAGGTCCTCGACGTCACCCTGCGCCTGCTCCACCCGATCGTCCCGTTCGTGACGGAGACGCTCTGGACCGCGCTGACCGGCGGCGAGTCGCTCGTCATCGCCGACTGGCCGTCGGACAGCGGCTTCCGCGACACGGCCGCCGAGCAGGAGATCGAGACGCTCCAGCAGGTCATCACCGAGGTCCGCCGCTTCCGCGCCGACCAGGGCCTGCAGCCGGGCCAGAAGGTCCCGGCCCGGCTGGCCCTGGACGGCACGGCGCTCGCCCCGCACGAGGCCGCCATCCGCCAGCTGCTGCGCCTCCAGCCGGAGGGCGACGCCTTCACGGCGACGGCGACGCTGCCGGTCTCGGGCGCCACGGTCGCGCTCGACCTGTCCGGCACGATCGACGTGGCCGCCGAACGCAAGCGCCTGGCCAAGGACTTGGCGGCGGCGCAGAAGGAGCGTCAGCAGGCGGAGGGCAAGCTCGGTAACGAGGCGTTCCTGGCGAAGGCTCCGGACCAGGTGGTGGAGAAGATTCGTACGCGGCTGAGCAAGGCGATGAAGGACATCGCGCGTTTGGAAGACCAGCTGGCGAAGCTGCCGGTAGCCTGACGCGGCTATGCCTCTCCGCTCATGCGGAGGTGAGCCCGACTTGGCCGCTGCCGAGAAGGACAAGGCTCAGTGTTCCCCGCCGTTGCGGGGGTGACGAAGGCGCCCGGAACCACTCGGTTCCGGGCGCCTTCGTTCGCGTACCGCCGGGCCGGTCAGGCCTCCGTGGCGACCGGCCCCGTACCCACGACCTCGGCGTTGCGCCGCGTCTTGGCCCAGCCGTTCCGGCCCCGCAGCACGCGCAGCAGCCCGCGCGAGGCGACGACGAAGACGTGGTACGCGTACAGCCACAGCGCGAAGCCCCACAACAGGCCCTTGAACCAGGAGCTTTCGGGAGCGAAGTCCCTGCGGTAGACCGGGCCCCACAGCGCGAACGGCAGGACCGAGAGCAGGCAGAGCACGAGCACCAGCGGCCAGACGCCGAGCGCGGAGTCCAGCGGGGAGTGTCCGAGGGCGAGGGCGGCGACGAGGAACACGGTGAGTATCAGGCTCGCGACGTGCGCGAGGGGCTGCATGAAGGTGTAGAGCGTCTCCAGGACGCCGCGCCCCGAGTAGTGGCGCGAGCCGACGATGCGCGGCGCGTACCGCACGCACTGCAGGTTGCCCTGCGCCCAGCGGGTGCGCTGCGTCAGGAAGCGGCGGGCGTGCGGCAGGCCTTCCTGGGAGACGTACGTGTCCGCGATGTGCGCCACCTTGTAGCCGCCGAGGATCATGTGCAGGCCCAGCTCGTAGTCCTCCAGGAGCGCGTCGCGCTGCCAGGGGCGGCGCTCGGCCGCCGCGATCCGGTCGAGTGCGGTGAGCCGGGTGAACTGTCCGTTGCCGCCGAGGCCGACGGACCCGGTGCGGCCGCGCAGCAGCTGCATGCCCGCGTTGGAGACGGCGAACTCCATGTCCTGCATGCGCACGAGCAGCCGCGCCAGGGCGTTGAGCACGCGGCCGCGCTCGGGCAGCGGACGCGGCTCGTCGACGTTCCGCATCCGCACGCTGACCTGCACGCCGCCCATCTCGGGGTCGCCGAAACCGGCGGGCCCGCTGACCGCGCTCAGTGCGTCGGGGGCGAGGTGCCCGTCGGCGTCGACGACACACACCACGACGCGGGACCGGTCGGCGTCGTCCGGCAGGAACTCGTCGAGCTCGGCGTAGGCGGCGTTGAGGGCCGCGCCCTTGCCGATCCGGGCGTCGGGCCTGCGGCGCGAGACCAGGTGGACGCGGACGTCGTCCTCGGCGAGCGCGGCGACCACGGAGGCCGTGCGGTCCTCGCTCGCGTCGTCGACGACCCACACGTGCGCGGCGGGAAAGTCCGTGCGCAGCCGGGTCACGGTGGCTCCGACGACGGTCTCCTCGTCGCGGCAGGGCACGAAGAAGTGCCACTCGAAGGCGCCGGGGTCACCGGCTTCGTGGGCGGGGCGGCGCAGATAGGCGTGGCGGGCGCCCGCCCAGTAGAGGAGGAAGCAGGCGAGGAGGAGGAAGGGGAAGAGGAAGAGCAGCCGGTCGAAGGTCAGCATCGGAAGTCCTGGTGGGGTGGGGGAGTCGAGGGTCAGGCGGCGGCGGGGAGCGCGGCGTCGCCCGCGGCACGGGAGGCGACCAGGTCCGCCAGCAGCGCGACGATGCGCTGCGAGGCCAGGGCGTCGCCGAAGGGGCTCGGGGTGTGGGCGAGGCGGCGGAGCCCGGCGTCGCCCTCGGCGAGCCTGAGCCGGGCGGCGCGGCCGACCTCGGGCCCCGGCGCGACGAGTTCGGCGAACCCGGCGGCCATGGCCTCGGGACGCTCGGTGGACCGGCGTACGACGACCAGCGGCCGCCCGAGGACGGTGGCCTCCTCCTGCACGCCGCCGGAGTCGGAGACGAGCAGCGCCGCGTGCCGGGCGAGCGCGAGGAACTCCCCGTACCCGACGGGCGGCAGCAGGGTGAGCGCCGCGAGCAGCCCGTCGAGCCCGGCGGCCTCGGCGCGGGCGCGGGTGCGCGGGTGCAGCGGGACGAGGACGGGCACCTGCTCGGCGAGCGCGGCCAGTTCGGTCAGGACGGACCGGAGCGCCGCCGGGTCGTCGGTGTTCTCGGGGCGGTGCACGGTGGCCAGGACGTACGCGTCCGGGGTGAGCCCGTGGGCGGCGAGCAGCGCGGCGCGCTCGTCGGGGCCGGGCAGCGTGTCGCGGACGGCCTCCACGACGGTGTTGCCGGTGACGGCGATCCGCTCGGCGGGGATCGACTCGGCGGCGAGGTTGGCGCGGTTGTCCTCGGTGGCGGCGCACAGGACGTCGGAGAGCTGGTCGATCAGGACGCGGTTGTGCTCCTCGGGCATCGCGCGGTCGTGGCTGCGCAGGCCCGCCTCGATGTGGACGAGGGGGATGCCGCGGGCGTTGGCGGCGAGGGCGCCGGACAGGGCCGCGTTGGTGTCGCCCTGTACGACGACGGCGTGGGGCGGCCGGGCGGCGAACTCCGCGTCGAGCTGTGCGAGCGCGACGGAGATCTGCACGGCACGGGTCTGCCCGCCGACACCGGCGAGCAGGGTGGGTTCGGGCAGCCCGAGCTCGGCGAGGAAACGCCCCGACAGCGAGTCGTCGTAGTGCTGCCCGGTGTGGATCAGCCGTGCCGCCGCGCCGAGCGCCCGCACGAGGGGCGCCATCTTGACCAGCTCGGGCCGGGTACCGAGTACGACGGCGACGCTCCCTGCGGGGAGGCCGCAGGTGGCGCGGGCGTCGGTGGTCGGGGCGGCGGTGATCACGGGGGCACTCCAGGAGGAACGGGACATTACGGGGTACGTCCTGGAGAGTGCGGTGCCTCGGTTGCGGCCCCGGATCGCTTTCGGTTGCGCGACGGTTGCGAACCCCGATTTCCCGGACCGAGGACTTCGGTCCCGGGACTTTGGTCCGTGCGGCGACACGACCGGGCTAGCGCCCGGCCGGGTGGCTCAGGGGCGCGGGGAACTGCGCGCCAAGCCCCCACTGCCCGCAGACGCCCCCTACCGATCCCCCCGGTCCCGGTCCCGGTCCCGGTCCCGATCCCGGTCCCGATACCGATACCCGACCCCCCGCACCGACTCAAGCGGGTCATCGCCGCCCGAGGCGCCCCGCACGGCCAAGCGCCGCCGCAACCGAAGCACCGCGAACTTCACCCGCTCCCGCCCGGCCCCATCGGGCGAGTCCCACACCAGGTCGAGAAGCTGCTCGGTAGTAACGACGCGCCCCCGATTGCGGACGAGCACCTGAAGCAGCCGGTACTCGATGTCGCTGAGCCGGATCTCCTGGCCCTGCCAGACCGCGGACCGCCGCTCCGGCACCATCCGGAGCCCTGCCTCCACATAGTCGCCGCGCCACTGGTCCGGTCGGCTCCGCCGCAGCAGCGCCTCGATGCGGGCGAGCAGCTCCTGGGTGTCGAAGGGCTTGGTCAGGTAGTCGTCCGCGCCCGCGCGGAGCCCCCGCACCCGTTCGGCGGGACTCGTGCGGCCGGAGAGGATCAGGACGGGCAGGTCGGTCATGTCCCGGGTGCGGTCGAGGACCTCCCAGCCGTCGAGACCCGGCAGCATCAGGTCGAGGACCATCAGGGCCGGACGTTCGGCGAAGAGCAGGCGCAGCGCGGCCTGTCCGTCCGCGGCGAGCACCGTCTCGTATCCGGCCCGGTCGAGGACGGTGCGCAGCGCGAGGCCGAGGTCGGGGTCGTCCTCGACGACGAGCAGACCCGTCATCCGTGCCCGGCCGGGGCGGGACGGCCCGTGGGCAGCCGGAGGACCACGGCCGTCCCTTCGCCCTCCCCGCCGTGCAGGGCGATGTGCCCGTCGTGCATCCGTACGGTGTCGCGGACGGCGGAGAGGCCGAGGCCGGTGCCGGGGTAGGCGCCGCGGCGGGCGTTGGGGGCGCGTACGAACTCGGTGAAGACCTCCTCCTGGAACTCCTTGGGGATGCCGATGCCGGTGTCGGCGACGGAGATCTCCCAGCCCGCACCGTCCGGCTCGTCGTAGGGGTGGGCGGAGACGGTCACCGTGCCGCCCCGCGGGGTGAACTTCACGGCGTTGTCCAGCAGCGCGGCGAGCGCGTTCTCCAGCTGGCTGCGGTCGGCGAAGGAGGGCGGCCCCGGTTCGTGGGCGTGGACGAGGAAGATGCCCGCGGCCTGCGCGCGTGGCTGCAGGTCGCCGGTGAGGCGCCCCAGGAGCCGAGCCATGTCGACCCGTGCGTACGTCGTCTCCGGGCGGGTCCCCGCGGCCGTGGCGGCGTGCAGCAGCCCGTCGACCATCTCCTGCATGCGCTGCGCGTTGCGTCGGATGGTGTCCAGGTATGTGGCCTGCGCCACGGAGAGCGGATCGCCCGACGACGGCGCGAGCAGCTCGCAGAAGCTGAGGATCGTGGCGAGCGGGGTGCGCAGCTCGTGCGAGGCGCGGGCGGTGAACTCGGACCGCTCGCGGGCGAGCTCCCCCAGCGTGCGGACGTGGCGCCGCAGGTCGTGCTCGCGGCGGCGCTGTTCGGTGATGTCCTCGGCCAGCCAGAGCACGCCGACGCGTTCGCCCGCCACGTCGATCGGCCGCCGGTTGGTCCTGATCACCCGGCCGTCGAGGAAGCGGACCTCGGCGGTCCGCGGAAACTGGCGGCGGTTGAGCTGGCGCAGGGAGGTGCTGCCCGCGGGCAGCTGCTTCGCGACGGCCTTGGCGAGGGCCCCCACCGACGTGCCCGTCGAGGTGTCGACGTCCTGCAGCCGCGCCAGCTCGACGAGCTGGTGGTTGACGGCCACCACCCGGTTGTCCGCGCCGACCAGCAGCGCGCCTTCGGGCACCGCGTCGAGCAGGGCTTCGGCGACCTGCGCGGTGAGCCGCAGGTTCAGGGGCACCGCGCTAGCCGATCGGATCGATGACGGAGTCGGTCGCCCCCACGGCCCCCACAGCCCCAGAGCCACCCACAGCCTCAGCGGCCGCCACAGCCTCGGTGGCCTGAGCCTGGGCCTGGGCCGGGACCGGGCGGGCAAGGCCCCCCGGCGGCGCCTGAGGCGTCACGAGGTCGAAATCGAGCCCGAGCCGCTCCAGCTCCGCCTCGGCCAGCGCGTCCAGCGTCTCGGGGTCGCCGTGCCGCCAGCCCCAGGCGAGGCTGCCGGGCGTCGCGTCCGGGATCTCCGATGCGGTGACGGCGACCTCGTGCAGGGGCCGGAGCAGGGAGCGCAGGGCGAGCAGTTCGCGGCCGTCGTCGGAGGCGGCGAGGTCCCGGGCGGCGCCCGCCTGCCGGATCCAGCGCAGTCGGCGCGGCAGCCACGCGCCGAGGACGAGCCCGACGGGGACGACGAAGAGGGCGACGGCGCCCACGGCCACGGCGGTCCGTACGGTCACCGGGTCCATGGCGTCGACGGCGCCCGCGATGCGCCGCAGCGCGGTGTCGACGCGTCCGCCGACCAGCGGGAGCGGCGCGTTGTGCTGCTGCAGGGCGCGGGGAAGGGCGAGCAGACAGGCCAGCCTGTACGCGACGACGGCCGCGGTGGCCCACAGCGCGGTCCACAGGAGGACCCCGGCGTCACCGGCGAGCTGATGGGTCCGCCTGGCGGGATTCTGGGCATACCACATGGTCCGATTTGACCCCCGGCACGCGCCGGGACGAGGCAGCCGCGCCGAAAATGCACCCGTTAATACACCCGTTGTGTGCACACCCAAGTGGTTCGACCGTGTTCATCCGCAAAGCTCCGGGGTGCGGCAAATCACCAAAACAAGGACGTAAGTCCAGTGAAACGGGCCGAAAGACCTTGGATGATGGAGAGCATGCGCACCCTGCCCGCCGCCCAGGCGATCCGCCAGGCGGCGGCCACGGCCGGCCGCCTCTGCGGGCGCTGGTCGAGGGAGCCCCGCGCCCTGGACGTCCTCACCGCACTGAGCGCGTTCGCGCTGATGAGCCTGGACGTCCCCGGCCTAGCCGAGGCGGACAACTCCCTGAACGGCCCGCTGGCCGTGCTGGCCCTGGCCGCAGGAGCGTCCTCCCTGCTCATGCGCCGCAGGGTGCCTTGGCTGACGTACGCGATCGCGCTCCTCTATCTGAGCTGGCTGCACGAGCTGACGCTGGCCCAGTTCGCGCTCTACTCCCTGGGTCGCTACCGGGGCCGCCTCGCGGGCGCCCTCGGCGTCGTCGGATACGTCGCGTTCGCGTACGTGATGTTCAATCTCCCCGGCTGGCCCGTGCACCGGGGGGACACGCTCGGCGAGTTCTCCAGCCTGGTAGTCCCGATCGGCGTGCTCGCGGCGGGCGTCGGCGTCGCCGCGAACCGGCAGGACCTGGTCCGTGCGCTGGAGGCGCAGCGCACGGAGACGGACACGCTGCACGCGGTGCAGAAGGAGCGCACCCGCATCGCGCGGGACGTGCACGACTTCGTGGGCCGCGAGCTGACGCTCCTGAGCGTGCGCTCGCAGGTCCTTGCACGCAGGGCCGAGGGCGGCCCCTTCGAGGACGACTTCGACGAGCTGTCGGAGACGGCCCGCAGCGCCCACCGGATGCTGAACGAGATCATCGTCCAGCGCGGCACGGACGGCGCCCCGACGCCGGGCCTCGCCGCGCTCCCCGAACTGGCCGAGCGCAGCGGCCACGCGGGCAGCCCCGTCGACCTCCTCATCGACGGCGCGGCCTACCGCCTCTCCCCGCTCCGCCAGGCAGCCGTGCACCGGGTGGTCCAGGAGTGCCTGACGAACGCGGCGAAGCACGCGCCGGGCGAGCGGGTCTCCGTCCGAGTGGCCCTGAAGGACGACCGCCTAAAGATCACAGTCAGCAACCCCCTCCCCACAAAGCCCCCCCACTCCACCCCCATCTCCGCGGGCACCGGCACAACAGGCATGGCGGAACGCATCAGAGCAGTGGGCGGCACGTTCACGGCGGGCCCGAAAGCAGCAACGTACGAGGTGAAGGCAACCCTCTCCGCAGGCGAACTGTCCTGAGGACCTGAGGACCTGAGGAGCATGCACCACCGGTCAGCCGCGTACGAGACGGGAGGGGCCGCGGGGGGATGTGCGCACGGAGCACCGAGCAAACGCAGGCGCCCAGAAACATCGAACCAGGCCGCAGGGATGGCGAGTACGTACATCCCCCCGCGGCCCCGCACCCACATACGCACCCCGGGCGAGACGCCAGAACACAGCCCTCAGGCCGCGGACATCACCCGCTCAAGCCCATCAAAGTCCTCAACACACTTCCCGCACCCCATGGCAACACTGTCCAGCGGATCATCGGCCACGAAAACAGGGATCCCCGTAGCGGAGGCGATGCGCAGATCAAGCCCAGGCAACAAGGCACCGCCACCCGTCAGCACGATCCCGTGCTCCATGATGTCCCCGGACAACTCAGGCGGGCACTCCTCCAGGGTCGTCTTCACGGCCGCGATGATCTGCTCGACGGGCTCGTCCAGCGCGGCCCGCACCTCACGTGCCGTCAGGTCCAGCGTCTTCGGCAGCCCGCCCACCTTCTCCCGCCCCCGCACGGTGAACGTCCGCATCTCCAGGGCGTCCTCGCCCGGCACCGGCCACGCCGACCCGATGCCGACCTTGATGTCCTCGGCGGTGCGCTCGCCGATGAGCAGCGCGTGCTCCTTGCGGACGAAGTCGGTGATGGCCGCGTCGAGCCGGTCGCCGCCCACCCGCAGCGACTGGGCCGTGACGATGCCGCCCAGGGAGATCACCGCGACCTCGGTCGTCCCGCCGCCGATGTCGACGACCATCGACCCGCGGGGCTCGGCGACGGGCAGCCCCGCGCCGATCGCCGCCGCCATCGGCTCCTCGACCAGGTGCACGGCCCGCGCCCCGGCCCGCTGCGAGGCGTGCACGATCGCGCGCCGCTCGACGGGAGTGACCCCGCTCGGCACGCAGACGACCATGCGCGTACGGGGCCGGCGCCCCGGCACGGCCTTGCGCACGAAGTGCCGGATCAGCTCCTCCGCGGCTTCATAATCGCTGATCACGCCGTCGCGGAGCGGCCGGATGGCGGTGATGGACCCGGGCGTCCGCCCGATGGTCTCCTTGGCCTCCGCCCCCACGGCGAGCACCCCGCTCTTGCCGCCCTTGTCCGCCCGTACGGCGACCACCGACGGCTCGTTGAGCACGATCCCCTTGCCGCGCACATAGAGGAGGGTGTTCGCAGTGCCGAGGTCGATACCTATGTCCATGATCGCCAAGTTTGCCCGGTGGCTTCCCGATACGGAGGGACCAAGGTCCCGAATCGGACGGGCCGAAGGTCCCGACGAAGGTCCCGGGCCCCGACCGACCGGTCCAGACGACGGCTGTCGGTGCCGCTCCGTAGACTGGCGTACGTGAGTGATCTCCCCGCGCGCGACGACCATGCCGACAACCCCGCCGACCCGGACGACGCCTTCGAGGACATCGTCGGGGCCGAAACCGACCGTGACCCCGACCTCGCAGTGATCGAGGCGGGCAGCCGCACCCTGCGCACCCAGGCGGCCCCGCCCGAGAGCGACGTCCCCGCGCGCCCCACCGACCCGGAGGTGGACCGGGCGCTGCGTGAAGTGGAGACGGAGCTCGCGGGCCGCTGGGGCGAGACGAAGCTTGAGCCCTCCGTCCGCCGCATCGCCGCGCTGATGGACGTCCTGGGCGAGCCCCAGCGCGCGTACCCCTCGATCCACATCACGGGTACGAACGGCAAGACGTCCACGGCCCGCATGATCGAGGCCCTGCTCTCCGCCTTCGAGCTGCGCACCGGGCGGTACACCTCGCCCCACGTCCAGTCGATCACCGAGCGCATCAGCCTGGACGGCGCCCCCATCGAGGCCGAGCGTTTCGTCGAGGCCTACGAAGACATCAAGCCGTACGTGGAGCTGGTGGACGCCAAGGAGGAGTACCGCCTCTCCTTCTTCGAGGTCCTCACCGGCATGGCGTACGCGGCCTTCGCCGACGCCCCCGTGGACGTGGCCGTCGTCGAGGTCGGCATGGGCGGCAGCTGGGACGCGACGAACGTGATCGACAGCTCCGTCGCCGTCGTCACCCCCATCGACCTGGACCACACGGACCGCCTGGGCAACACGCCGGGCGAGATCGCCAAGGAGAAGGCCGGCATCATCAAGCCGGACGCCACGGTGATCATGGCTCAGCAGCCGGTGGACGCCGCGCAGGTCCTCCTGAAGAAGGCCGTCGAGGTCGACGCGACGGTCGCCCGCGAGGGCCTGGAGTTCGGCGTCGTCGCCCGCCAGGTGGCGGTCGGCGGCCAGCTCCTGACGCTCCGCGGCCTCGGCGGGGAGTATGAGGAGGTGTTCCTGCCGCTGCACGGCGAGCACCAGGCGCACAACGCCGCGGTGGCGCTCGCCGCCGTCGAGGCGTTCTTCGGCATCGGCTCGCAGCACGCGCACCCGCTGGACATCGACACGATCCGCAAGGCGTTCGCCACGGTCTCGTCACCCGGTCGCCTGGAGGTCGTGCGCCGCTCGCCCACCGTCGTCCTGGACGCCGCGCACAACCCGGCGGGCGCCCGCGCCACCTCCGCCGCGATCAGCGAGGTCTTCGACTTCAGCCGACTGATCGGCGTGGTCGGCGCGAGCGACGACAAGGACGTGAAGGGGCTCCTCGAAGCCTTCGAACCGATCTTCGCCGAGGTCGTCGTCACGCAGAACTCAAGCCATCGCGCGATGGACGCGGACACGCTCGCCGGACTCGCCGTCGAGGTCTTCGGCGACGACCGCGTGCAGGTCGAGCCGCGTCTGGACGATGCGCTTGAAGCGGCGATCACCCTCGCCGAGGAAGAGGGGGAGTTCGCGGGCGGCGGCGTCCTCGTCACTGGTTCCGTCATCACGGTCGGCGAGGCCCGACTGCTTCTGGGGAGAGGCTGATTTCCTGTGCGTACGCTCTGTGCTTCGACGCTGATCGGCGAGTTCTTCGTGATCGGCTTCGCGGGTCTGGTCGCCATGAAGGACGACGACCTGTCCATGGGCACGGTCTGGACCGTCTGCGGCATCGCGATGCTGCTGAGCCTGCTGCTCTGCGGGATGATCACGCGGCCGGGCGGGGTGCAGCTCGGCTGGGCCCTCCAGGTCGCGCTGATCGCGAGCGGCTTCGTGGTGCCGACGATGTTCTTCCTGGGCGCGGTGTTCGCCGCCATCTGGTGGGCTTCGGTGCACTTCGGCCGCAAGATCGACGAGGCGAAGGCACGCTTCGCGGCCATGGCGGAGGGGCAGCCGGAGGCCGGAGGTAACGCGGCGTAGCCGACCCCGGTATCGTGCGGCCCAATCCCACCCGATCGCAAAGATCGTACGAACACCCCTTGGAGCCGCACATGAGCCAGCGCACCCTCGTCCTGCTGAAGCCCGACGCCGTCCGTCGTGGCCTGATCGGCGAGATCATCGGCCGCATCGAGCGCAAGGCGGGCTGGACGATCTCCGCGCTGGAGCTGCGTTCCCTGGACCAGGACACCCTGGAGCAGCACTACGGCGAGCACAAGGGCAAGCCCTTCTACGAGCCGCTGGTCGCCTTCATGTCGTCCGGTCCCGTCGTCGCGCTCGTCGTCGAGGGTGAGCGGGTCATCGAGGGCGTGCGCGCGCTCGCCGGGCCGACCGACCCGATCGCCGCGGCGCCGGGCTCGATCCGCGGTGACTTCGGCTCGATCGTCCGGGAGAACCTGATCCACGCCTCGGACTCCGAGGAGTCCGCGGAGCGCGAGCTCAAGATCTTCTTCCCGGGTGTCGTCTAGTCCGACGCACGGTCTTCTGACCCCGAGTCAGAAGCGCGCTGTTCCAGCCATGGGCGGCCGAAGGAATTCGGCCGTCCTTTGGCATATGCGCCCCAATTGGGGGAACCCGTGCCTCCGATGGCACGTCTCCAAGAGCGAGGCGGCCCATCATCTGCTGACAATGGCGAAGACCCTAGCGCCGTGTTCGCGCAGCCGAGACTACGATGGAAGCCTCCACTGCCACACAGCACCCACCTCGCCTACCTAAAAAGCCATCACACGCTCCACTAGGGAAGGCCAGACGCATCCTCATGGGGAACAACATGTCGTTCATCGGCCGTGACATGGCTGTCGACCTCGGGACCGCCAACACGCTGGTGTACGTCAGGGGTCGGGGGATCGTACTCAACGAGCCGTCCGTCGTCGCGATCAACACCAACACCGGTGGCATCCTCGCGGTCGGCGCCGAAGCGAAGAAGATGATCGGGCGCACGCCCGGCAACATCGTTGCGGTGCGTCCGCTGAAGGACGGCGTCATCGCCGACTTCGAGATCACCGAGCGCATGCTCCGCTACTTCATCCTGAAGATCCACAAGCGGCGCTACCTCGCCCGCCCGCGCGTCGTCGTCTGCGTGCCCTCCGGCATCACGGGCGTCGAGCGCCGCGCCGTCATCGAGGCCTCCTCGCAGGCCGGCGCGCGCCAGGTGCACATCATCGAGGAGCCCATGGCCGCGGCCATCGGTTCCGGCCTGCCGGTCCACGAGGCCACGGGCAACATGGTGGTGGACATCGGCGGCGGCACCACCGAGGTCGCGGTCATCAGCCTCGGCGGAATCGTCACGGCACAGTCGATCCGCGTCGCGGGCGACGAGCTGGACAACGCGATCATCCAGCACATCAAGAAGGAGTACTCCCTCCTCCTCGGCGAGCGCACCGCCGAACAGATCAAGATCACCATCGGCTCGGCGTACGACATGGACGCCGACGAGCACACCGAGATCCGCGGCCGGGACCTGGTCTCCGGGCTGCCCAAGACCGTCGTCATCTCCGCCGCCGAGGTCCGCAAGGCCATCGAGGAGCCGGTCAACGCGATCGTGGACGCGGTCAAGACCACCCTCGACAAGTGCCCGCCCGAGCTTTCGGGTGACGTCATGGACCGCGGCATCGTTCTCACCGGTGGCGGCGCCCTGCTGCGCGGCCTCGACGAGCGGCTGCGCCGGGAGACCGGCATGCCGATCCACATCGCCGAGGACCCGCTGGACAGCGTGGCGCTCGGCTCCGGAAAGTGTGTCGAGGAGTTCGAGGCGTTGCAGCAGGTGCTGGACGCCCAGCCGCGCAGATGATCTGACGCGCGAAGATCCGCCGTACGAGTGCCTGCCAACTCGTGCGGCGGATCGTTGATATAGAGGCAAGGCACGACAATTCCCCAGAAGCCCGTGGATCCCGCAGACTCCACGGAATCCGATTGAGGAAGGCACGCCGCCGCACGTGAGGGACACACGAGAGAGCCGGCTGCTCCTGGTGCTGCTGGTAGCCATCGCGTTCGCTTTGATCACGGTGGACATCCGCGGCGGCGAGGACTCACCGGTCGACGGTGCCCGCCAAGCCGCAGCCACCGTCTTCGGGCCGGTCGAGGAGGGCATGTCCTCCGCCGTCGACCCGATCGGCAACGCCATCGGCGCGGTGCGCGACTCCGGTGAGCGCCACAACCGCATCGCCGACCTGGAGCGCCAGAACGCCGCGCTGAAGGCCAAGCTCGGCAGCGACGACCGCAACCGCAGCCGGGTGCGCCAGCTCGACAGCATGCTGAAGACGGCGGGCGCCGGGCAGTACGGCATCAAGGGCGCCGAGGTCATCGGCATAGGAGCGGCCCAGGGCTTCTCCTGGACCGTCACCATCGACGCCGGTGCGAACGACGGACTCAAGCGGGACATGACCGTCCTGAACGGCGACGGCCTGGTCGGCCGCGTCACCACGGTCGGCCCGAACACCTCGACCGTCCTGCTCGCCAACGACCCCGACTTCACCGTCGGCACCCGCATGGAGAAGACCGACGAGCTCGGCTTCGCGACCGGACAGGGCGACCGTCCGCTCTCCGTCCAGCTGCTCAACGGCAAGGCCAAGGTGAAGAAGGGCGACCGCCTGGTGACCTTCGGCTCGCGCAAGGACAAGCCGTTCGTGCCGGGCGTCCCGGTCGGCGAGATCGTCCGCGTCGACCCCTCGGGCGGCGACCTCACCCGCAACGTCTACGTGAAGCCGTACGTCGGGTTCACCAAGCTCGACATCGTCGGTGTCGTCGTTGAAGCGCCCCGTGACGACCCGCGCGACACGGTGCTGCCGAAGAAGCCCGAAAAGCCCAAGCCGACCCCGACGGTGACCGTCACGGCCACCCCGTCGGGCCGGCCCCAGGCCGACGGCGCCGACAACGGCAACGACGAGCAGTAGGAGACCGGACCCATGCGCTTCAACCGAATCCTGCTGTCCGCCACCCTCGTCGTCGTCGCCCTGGTCGTCCAGGTCAGCGTCCTGGCCAGGCTGCAGCTGCCGGGCGCGGTCCCGGACCTCGTCCTGCTCACCGTCCTCGGCCTCGCCCTGGTCTACGGCCACGTCGGCGGCGCCCTCGTCGGCTTCGGCGCGGGCCTCCTGGCCGACCTGGCGCCGCCCGCCGACCACGCTGCCGGGCGGTACGCGCTGGTGCTCTGCGTCATCGGCTACCTCGCGGGCCTCGCCAAGCCCGACGGCGGCCGGCTCCGCTCCGCCACCGGGCCGCTCGTCGTGGTCGTCGGCGCCGCCATCGGCTCGACGCTGCTGTACGCGGGCGTCGGCTCCCTCGTCGGGGACACCGCCGCCCGCCATGTGGGCCTGGTCGGGCTGCTGTTCACCGCCGCGCTCTACGACCTGCTGCTCGCGCCGTTCACCGTGCCGCTGATCATCGCGCTGGCCCGGCGCGCCGACAACGACCCGCTGGGGGAGAGCTCACCGGCCAACAAGGCGGCCGACGTCTCGTCCGGCTGGCTCTCGTCCGGCACCGGACTGCGCATCGGCAACCAGCGCGGCGGCCTGCGGGCGAAGGCGGCCAAGGCCCGCGTCGCCCGCGCCGGACGCATCAAGGGGGTCAAGCGCCTGTGAGTGCCACTCAGTTGGCCCCGCACCCGGCCCCGCGGACGCACAGCTTGAGCGTGTACACGTACTACCCGTACGCACACTGAGAGGGGGAGGCACCAGTGACCAACATCCCCGAGACGGGACGGACCCCACGGGTCCAGATCCGCCTCATCATCATCCAGATCCTCGTCGTCTCCCTCCTGCTCACCCTCGGCGGCCGCCTCTGGTACCTCCAGATCCGCAACGGCGACGAGTACGCGGAGGAGGCCTCGGGCAACCACGTCCAGCAGGTCGTCCAGCCCGCCGTGCGCGGCTCGATCCTGGACGCCCGCGGAGTGCCGATCGCCGACAACGAGACCCGGCTCGTCGTCTCCGCGTCCCGCACCGACCTGATGAAGATGAAGGACGACGGCAAGGCGGTCCTCACCAAGCTCGCCGACGTCCTCGACATGAAGCCCGAGGACGTCGAGGGCAAGGTCCGCCTCTGCGACGCCAAGACGCCGCAGCCCTGCTGGAACGGCTCGCCCTACCAGCCCATCCCGATCACCGACGAGGCCACGCCCAAGCAGGCCCTGCAGATCCGTGAGCGCTCCGAGGACTTCCCCGGCATCACCGCCGAGCCCACGGCCGTCCGTCGGTACGCGGCCCCCGGCAAGTCCAACACCGCCCAGGTCCTCGGCTATCTCTCGCCCGTCACGGACGAGGAGATCAAGAAGGCCGAGAACACGGACTCGCCGTTCCTCCGCTCCGACCAGGTCGGCCGCTCCGGCCTGGAGCGGACGTACGACAAGCAGCTGCGCGGCAAGGCGGGCGTGACCCGCTACGAGGTCGACAACCTCGGCCGCGTCATCGGCGAGGCCGAGTCGGACGACGCGAAGCCCGGTGCGAACGTCGTGACGAGCATCGACGCGCGCGTGCAGGCCGTCTCCGAGTACTGGCTGAACGACGCGATGAAGAAGGCCCGCCACGAGTTCGACAAGAACACCGGCGAGAACTACAAGGCCGACGCGGGCGCCGTCGTCGTCATGGAGAACAAGACGGGGCGCATCGTCTCCATGGCCTCCAACCCGACGTACGACCCGAACGCCTGGGTCGGCGGCATCTCCGGCAAGGACTACTCCCGGCTCACCGGCAAGCAGTCCAACTACCCGCTCCTGAACCGCGCCATCCAGGGCCAGGCGGCCCCCGGCTCCATCTTCAAGGTCATCCCGACGACCGCGGCGGTCCGCGCCGGATACCGGTTCAACGGCAGCTACCCGTGCCCCAGCTCGTACTCCATCGGCGGCCAGACCTTCAAGAACTTCGAGTCCAAGGGCCACGGCTCCATCACCCTCGGCCAGGCCCTCGAGGTCTCCTGCGACACCGTCTTCTACAAGCTGTCGCACGACCAGTGGGCCAAGGACGGCGGGAACAAACCGAAGAAGGACCCCAAGGACTGGTTCTACCGGACCGCCCACGAGTTCGGCCTCGGCAAGGAGACCGGCATCGACCTCCCCAACGAGGTCACCGGCCGCGTCCCCGACCGCCAGTGGAAGAAGGACTACTGGAAGGCCAACAAGGACGCCTGGTGCAAGCAGGGCAAGAAGGGCGGCGAGTACGCCGAGCGCATCGCGTACGAGAACTGCCTCGAAGGCATGAAGATGCGCGCCGGTGACTCCGTCAACTACTCCATCGGACAGGGCGACACCCTCGTCACGCCGATACAGATGGCGTCGATCTACTCCGGCATCGCCAACGGCGGCACCATGTACAACCCCACCGTCGGCAAGGCGATCGTCAGCGCCGACGGCAAGCAGGTCGAGGAGATCAAGCCGAAGTCGCACGGCAAGCTGCCGATGGACGCGGCGCTCCAGAAGGACATAGACGGTGCCCTCGCGGACGTCGCGACCCGCGGTACGGCTGCCTGGCGGTTCCAGGGCTGGCCGCAGGACAAGATCCCGATGCACGCCAAGACGGGTACCGCCGAGGTCTACGGCAAGCAGACCACCTCGTGGTTCGCGACGTACACCAAGGACTACTCGATCGTCATGACCATCGCCCAGGGCGGTACGGGTTCCGGTGCCTCGGGACCCGCCGTCCGCAAGATCTACAACGCGATCTACGGCCTGGACGACGACGGCAAGCAGAACCTGAAGAAGGCCCTGCTGCCCGAGCCGGAGAAGAACCTGCCGAAGATCCAGACCGACGGCTCCATCGACTCCCCGAAGATCAAGCCGTACAAGCCCGAGGCGCCCAAGCCGCCGGCCGGGCAGCAGGAGCTGGCCGGTGCCCCGGCCAACTGGAGGCGTGACTGATGACCGGCAGTGGCTTCTCCGTCTCCGGGTACGGCCCGGAGCGCTCCGGAATGTCGCGGCTCCTCGCCCGCGACTCGGTGGTGCGCAGGCTCGACTGGGTGATATTGCTCTGCGCCCTCGCGCTCTCCATGATCGGCTCCGCGCTCGTCTACTCGGCGACCCGCAACCGCACGGAACTCGTCGGCGACGACCCGTACGCCTTCCTGATCAAGCACATCATCAACGTCGGCGTCGGCCTCGCCCTGATGGCGGCCACGGTCTGGCTCGGCCACCGCACGCTGCGCACCGCGGTGCCGATCCTCTACGGCGTCTCGGTCTTCCTGGTGCTGCTCGTCCTGACCCCGCTCGGCGCGACCATCAACGGCGCCCACGCGTGGATCGTGATCGCGGGCCAGTCGCTCCAGCCGTCCGAGTTCTGCAAGATCACGATCATCCTGGGCATGGCCATGCTGCTCGCCGCCCGCGTCGACGCGGGCGACAAGGAGCACCCCGACCACCGCACGGTGCTGCAGGCACTCGGCCTCGCCGCCGTGCCGATCATGATCGTCATGCTGATGCCCGACCTGGGCTCGGTCATGGTGATGGTGATGATCGTGCTCGGCGTCCTGCTGGCCTCCGGCGCCTCCAACCGCTGGGTCCTCGGCCTGCTCGGCGCGGGCGCCCTGGGCGGCGTCGCCATATGGCAGCTCGGCATCCTGGACGACTACCAGATCGCCCGCTTCGCGGCCTTCGCCAACCCCGCACTCGACCCGGCGGGCGTCGGCTACAACACCAACCAGGCCCGCATCGCCATCGGCTCCGGCGGCCTGACGGGCACCGGCCTGACCAAGGGCTCCCAGACCACCGGCCAGTTCGTCCCCGAACAGCAGACCGACTTCGTCTTCACCGTGGCGGGCGAGGAGCTCGGCTTCATGGGCGCGGGCGCGATCCTGGTCCTGCTCGGCATCGTCCTGTGGCGCGCCTGCCGCATCGCACGCGAGACCACCGAGCTCTACGGCACCATCGTGGCCGCCGGAATCATCGCGTGGTTCGCCTTCCAGGCCTTCGAGAACATCGGGATGACCCTCGGCATCATGCCGGTCGCGGGCCTTCCGCTGCCCTTCGTCTCGTACGGAGGCACATCCATGTTCGCGGTCTGGGTGGCGGTCGGGCTCTTGCAGTCGATCAAGGTGCAACGGCCGATGTCGGCCTAGGGCTGCCGAAGGCATGTCTGCCTTCGCTTTTCGCGTCTAGATTCGGTTCATGGCGGAGACGAAGCGCGAGATCGAGCGGAAGTACGACGTCAAGGCGGGCACCGAGCTGCCCGACCTCTCCAGGGTCACCGGGGTCACGGACGTCGTGGACAGAGGCACGGCGGACCTGGACGCCGTCTACTGGGACACCTCCGACGAGCGTCTCGCCGCGGCCTCGATCACGCTGCGGCGCCGCACGGGAGGCCACGACGCGGGCTGGCACCTGAAGCTTCCGGTTTCGCTCGCGGAGGGCGTGCGGGACGAGGTCCAGGCACCGCTCTCCGACGCGGTGCCGCGCGCGCTGCTCGGTCTCGTACGCGCCAGGGTGCGCGAGGCCGAACTGGTGCCGCTGCTGCGCCTGGAGACCTCGCGCCACGTGCGGCACCTCGTCGACGAGAAGGGCGCGATGCTCGCCGAGGTCAGCCTCGACGCGGTGCGGGCCGAGCGGTGCGCCCCCGGCGGCGAGCGGATCGGCTGGTCCGAGCTGGAGGTCGAGCTCGCCGACGACGGCGACCCGAAATTCCTCGACAAGGTCGAAAAGAAGCTGCGGAAAGCGGGCGTACGGCGCTCGATGTGGCCCTCCAAGCTGGGCCGGGCGCTGCGGACGACGGCGCCCCCGGACCCCGAGACCCACTGGACGGACGAAGAGGGCACGGGCCACGCCGTCGTCCACCTCAGGGACGACACCCCCGTCACCGCGGGCGACCACGTCCTCGCCCACCTCCGCGCCCAGCGCGACGCCCTCCTCTCGCTCGACCCCGCCGTCCGCCGCGACCTGCCCGACTCCGTGCACCAGATGCGGGTCGCCACCCGCCGGATGCGCAGCGCCTTCAAGTCGTACCGGAATGTCCTCGACCGGACCGTCACCGATCCCGTCGGCGAGGAACTCAAGTGGCTCGCGGCCGAGCTGGGCGTCGACCGCGATCAGGAAGTCCTCACCGAGCGCCTCACCGGCCGCATCGGCGCCCTGCCGCGGACCCTCCTCCTCGGCCCGGTGCGCGGACGGCTGCGCATCTGGACCGTGGCCCGCCGCGCGGGCTCCCGGCGCAGGACGGTCGCCGTCCTGGACAGCAAGCGCTACCTCGCCCTCCTGGACACCCTCGACGCCCTGCTGGCCGCGCCCCCGCTGCGCCCCGCGGCCCCCCGGCCGCCGGAGCAGGTCCTGACCAAGGCGGCCCTCAAGGACTACGCCCGCCTGGCCGCCCGCGTCGAGCACGCCCTGGACCTGCCCCCGGGCCACGAGCGGGACCTCGCCCTGCACGACGCCCGCAAGGCCGCCAAGCGCGCCCGGTACGCGGGCGAGGCGGCGACGCCCGCGCTCGGCAAGCCCGCGAAGCGGTTCGCCAAGCGGATGAAGTCCGTGCAGAAGGTGCTCGGCGACCACCAGGACAGCGTCGTCGCCCGCGAGGCCCTGCGCGCCCTTGCCATCCAGGCGCATCTGGCCGGGGAATCCGCTTTCACCTGGGGCCTGTTGTACGGCCAGGAGGAGGCGGCGGGCAGGGATCGCGAGCGGGAACTGCCCGAGGTGTGGGCCGCGGCGTCCCGGGCGAAAGTGCGGTCGGCGCTGGGCGGCTGAACGCCGGGGTACGCTGGATGGTCACCCCTGCCGCTCATGAAGGTTCGCGATGTCTGCCGAATCGGTCTTCCCACAGCTCGAAGCTCTGCTCCCGCATGTGCAGAAGCCCATCCAGTACGTCGGCGGTGAGCTGAACTCCACCGTCAAACCGTGGGAAGCCTGCGATGTCCGCTGGGCGCTCATGTACCCCGACGCGTACGAGGTGGGGCTGCCCAACCAGGGCGTCATGATCCTCTACGAGGTCCTCAACGAGCGCGAGGGCGTGCTCGCCGAGCGCACCTACAGCGTGTGGCCGGACCTCGAGGCCCTGATGCGCGAGCACCAGGTCCCCCAGTTCACCGTCGACTCGCACCGCCCGGTCGGCGCCTTCGACGTCTTCGGCCTGAGCTTCTCCACCGAGCTCGGCTACACGAACATGCTCACCGCCCTTGATCTCGCGGGCATCCCGCTGGAGGCCAAGGACCGCACCGTCGAGGACCCGATCGTGCTCGCCGGCGGTCACGCCGCCTTCAACCCCGAGCCGATCGCCGAGTTCATCGACGCCGCGATCATCGGCGACGGCGAGCAGGCCGTGCTCGACATGACGGAGATCATCCGCACCTGGAAGGCCGAGGGCCGCCCCGGCGGCCGCGAGGAGGTCCTCTTCCGCCTCGCCAGGACCGGTTCGGTCTACGTCCCGGGGTTCTACGACGTCGAGTACCTCCCGGACGGCCGCATCGGCCGCGTCGTCCCCAACCGCAGCGGCGTGCCGTGGCGCGTGTCCAAGCACACCGTCATGGACCTCGACGAGTGGCCCTATCCCAAGCAGCCCCTCGTCCCGCTCGCCGAGACCGTCCACGAGCGCATGTCCGTGGAGATCTTCCGCGGCTGCACCCGTGGCTGCCGTTTCTGCCAGGCCGGCATGATCACGCGCCCCGTGCGGGAGCGAAGCATCACCGGCATCGGCGACATGGTCGACAAGGGTCTCAAGGCGACCGGCTTCGAAGAGGTCGGCCTGCTCTCGCTCTCCTCCGCCGACCACAGCGAGATCGCCGACGTCGCCAAGGGCCTCGCCGACCGGTACGAGGAGGACAAGATCGGCCTGTCCCTCCCCTCGACCCGCGTCGACGCCTTCAACGTGGACCTCGCCAACGAGCTGACCAGGAACGGCCGCAGGTCGGGCCTGACCTTCGCCCCCGAGGGCGGCTCCGAGCGCATGCGCAAGGTCATCAACAAGATGGTGTCCGAGGACGACCTCATCCGCACCGTCTCGACCGCGTACGGCAACGGCTGGCGCCAGGTGAAGCTGTACTTCATGTGCGGCCTGCCCACCGAGACCGACGAGGACGTCCTGCAGATCGCCGACATGGCGACGAAGGTCATCCAGAAGGGCCGCGAGGCCTCGGGATCGAACGACATCCGTGCCACGGTGTCGATCGGCGGCTTCGTGCCCAAGCCGCACACGCCCTTCCAGTGGGCCCCGCAGCTGTCGGCCGAGGACACGGACGCCCGTCTCCTGAAGCTCCGCGACAAGATCCGCGGCGACAAGAAGTACGGCCGCTCGATCGGCTTCCGCTACCACGACGGCAAGCCCGGCATCGTCGAGGGCCTGCTCTCGCGCGGCGACCGCCGCATCGGCGCCGTCATCCGCGCGGTCTACGAAGAGGGCGGCCGCTTCGACGGCTGGCGCGAGCACTTCTCGTACGAGCGCTGGATGCGGTGCGCCGAGAAGACGCTGCCCGAGGTGGGCGTCGACGTCGACTGGTACACCACGCGCGAGCGCACCTACGAAGAGGTGCTGCCCTGGGACCACCTGGACTCCGGCCTCGACAAGGACTGGCTCTGGGAGGACTGGCAGGACTCGCTCGACGAGACCGAGGTCGAGGACTGCCGCTGGACGCCGTGCTTCGACTGCGGCGTCTGCCCGCAGATGCAGACCGAGATCCAGATCGGCCCCACCGGCAAGAAGCTCCTGCCGCTCACGGTCGTGAAGTAGCCGGACCCTCCGTTGCCCCGACTCGCCCCGCCCACCGGCCTGGTGCACCGCTCCTTCATCGCCGCGATGGAGGAGCTCCGGGCCGAAGGGCAGGGCGGGCCGGACGACGACACGACGCTCGGCGCCACCCTGCGCGACTACGGCACGCGATGGCGCGACCGTGCGGTCTTCGAGGCGTACGTCGCCGAGGTCCGCGCCGCCGCCCACCCCGCCGCGCCGCTCGCCGTCCCCGTCACGACCCTCTGGTACGTCGACGGCGCCGACTACTTCGGCCGCATCTCCGTCCGCCACACCGTCGCCACCCGCTTCCTGCGCGAGTACGGCGGTCACATCGGCTACGACGTCAGGCCCACCGCCCGACGCCGCGGCCACGCCACCGACATGCTGCGCGCCTGCCTCCCGTACGCCGCCGAACTCGGCCTGGAATCCGTCCTGGTGACCTGCGACACCGACAACATCGGCTCGCGCAAGGTCATCGAGGCGGCGGGCGGCACGTTCGAGGACGAGCGGAGCGGGAAGCTGCGGTACTGGATCCGAACCGGCGCCGCGCGCGTCTAGGACGACATGGACCTGGAAAAACGGCCTGACGCACAGGTCGGGCAGCCCGTGGCGCCCGCCGTGCAGCCCGCGCAGCCCGTGCAGCCCGTGCATCCCGTGCAGCTCACGGCGCCCGCGCAGGCCGAAGGGTGTCTCGCCGTCGCGATCCGCATCCCGGTGCGCATCGTCGTGCTCGTGCTCGTCGTCCCCGTGCGCCTGGTGTGGGACGCGCTCGCCGTGTGCGGCCGCTTCCTGTACCGCAACGCGCTGCGGCCCGTCGGGCGCGGCATCGGCGCGGTGCTGACGTGGCTGGGCAAGGCGGTCTTCGTATGGCCGTGGGTGGCCCTGTGGCGGTATGTGCTCGTGCCGGTCGGCAAGGCCCTCGGCTGGCTGGGCCGCACGCTGTTCGTCGTCCCCTTGGCGTGGCTCTACGCGCGCGTGCTGACCCCGATCGGCCGCGGCATCGCCTGGCTCGGCCGGGTCCTGCTCGTCATCCCCGCCGCCTGGCTCTACGCGCAGGTGCTGAGGCCGCTCGGGCACGGCCTCCGGATCGCCCTGGTGTGGCTGGGCAAGGCCGTGTTCGTGTGGCCGTGGGTGGGCCTGTGGCGGTACGTGGTCGTGCCGGTCGCGATCGGGATCGCCTGGCTGGTGCGGACGCTGGTCGTGGTGCCCGTGGTGTGGCTTTACGAGGCCCTGCTGACGCCGCTCGGGCACGGCGTCGCGACGCTCTTCCGCTGGATCTTCGTCGTGCCCGTCGTCGCCCTGTGGCGCTGGGTGCTGGCCCCCGTCGGGCGGGCCTGCGCCGTCGTCGCGCGGGAGGTCGGCGACGCCTTCGGACACGCATGGCGCATCGCCGGGCACATTTCCCTCGCCGTGGGCCGCTTCCTCGGCACCCTCCTTCGGTGGATCTTCGTCGAGCCGGTGCGGTGGGCGTACCGCTCGGTGCTCACCCCCATCGGGCACGTCGTCCGCGACGCGGTGTGGCGCCCCGCCGCCGCGGCCGCCCGCAGCGTCGGCCGCACCACGCGCCTCGCGCTCGCCTCGGCCCGCGACAGCGTCCGCCAGGCACGGGCCGACGTACGACGGATGCTCTTCGGGGCACCGCAACCCGTGGCCCGGCGGGAACCCGACACGCCGGAGACACGTACTCTAGGCAGCAGTACGACCGCACTCATGAAGGACTGACGACACTGGGCAAGCGACAGCCCGTAGGCCCGCCGCCCGCACCCGCGGTGCAGCGCATCCGACTGCGCTACACCAAGCGCGGCCGCCTCCGGTTCACCAGCCACCGTGACTTCCAGCGCGCCTTCGAGCGTGCGCTGCGCCGCGCCGAGGTGCCCATGGCGTACTCGGCGGGGTTCACCCCGCACCCCAAGGTGTCGTACGCCAATGCCGCACCCACCGGCACGGGCAGTGAGGCCGAGTACCTGGAGATCGCGCTCACCGCACCGCGCGACCCGGACAAGCTCCGCGAGCTCCTCGACGAGTCGATGCCCCCCGGGCTCGACATCGTCGACGCCGTCGAGTCCCGCACCTCGGGGCTCGCCGACCGGCTGACGGCCTCCGTCTGGGAGCTGCGCCTGGACGGCGTGGAGCCCGCGGCGGCGCAGCACGCCGCCGAACAGTTCACGACCGCCGAGCAGGTCGAGGTCCAGCGCCGCACGAAGAACGGCATGCGCACCTTCGACGCCCGCGAGGCCGTGGTGAGCCTGACGACGGTCGACGGCGGACTCCCCGCCGACGACGCTGATAGGCCGACCGACAAGCCCTGTGCGATACTGCGGCTGGTTGTTCGGCACGTGACACCTGCCGTACGACCTGACGACGTCCTGTCCGGTCTCCGAGCTGTGGCCGACCTGGCGCCGCCGGTCCCCGCAGCGGTGACCAGGCTGGCGCAGGGGCTTTTCGATGAAGAGACCGGCACGGTGACCGACCCGCTCGCGCCCGACCGCGAGGCAGACACGGCCGCTCCACCCACGGCCGCCGTACCTGCCGCCGCGAAGGCGCCGGCGCCGGAAGGTCCCCGCTGAGGGACGTACGTCACCGCGCAGCCCTCGTACTCGGGAGCCACCTGGGTCGGGCCGCGCACTGACCGAGACTTTCGCCAGGCCGTCCGCACATGGGCGTACGGAACCGGCGAGACAAGACATAGAGCTCCCGTGCGGCGCCCACGCCCCCGGATGGCGGCCCCGCGCATGAAGCGCGAGCCGTGGACATCACCGGACCAGGCGCGGCGCCCGGGAGCGTGACGGGAGAACCGCCCGCATGCTTGAGCCGATCGAACCCACTGAGGGCTCGGACAACAACACCCCCAGCGACACCCTGCCGCCGCGCCGCAGGCGTCGCGCCGCGTCGCGTCCGGCGGGTCCGCCGACGGGCGCCGCCGAAGCCGCGGCTCCGGCCATACCGGCCGCCCCCGCCGCCGAAGAGGCTCCCGCCGCCGAGGCCGCGGAGAGCGCGGCAACGCCCGAGGCCGCCGAGGCCCCCGCGCCGCGTGCGCGCCGTCGTGCGTCCCGCCGTGCCTCCGCTCCGGCGGGTGCGCCGCAGGCAGCCGAGACGACGGAGCCCGCCGCCGCGCCCGCCCCCGCCGTCGAGGCGGAGGAAGCCGAGGCAGCCGAGGAAGCGGCAGCCGCCGAGGTCGTCGAGGCCCCCGCGCCGCGTGCGCGCCGTCGTGCGACCCGTCGCGCCTCGGCTCCCGCCGGTGCGCCGCAGGCCGCCGTCGAGGAGACGGCCGCCGCTGTCGAAGAGACTCCCGCGAAGGCTCAGCCGGTCGCCGAGGAGGACGCGCCGAAGGGTCGTACGCGCCGTCGCGCCACCCGTGGTGCCTCCGCTCCCGCCGACGAGCCGCAGGCCGCCGTCGAGGAGACCGCTGCCGTCGTCGAAGAGGCCCCCGCGAAGGCCCAGCCGGTCGCCGAGGAAGATGCGCCGAAGGGTCGTACGCGCCGTCGCGCCACCCGTGGTGCCTCCGCTCCCGCCGGTGCCCCGAAGGCCGCCGAGAAGGAGGTGGCCGCAAAGCTCGCCGAGCAGCCCGCCGCCGAGACGGCACCGGCTGAGAAGCCGCAGGTCGAGGAAGCCGACGCCGCCGAGGACGACGCGCCCCGTGGCCGTCGCCGCCGCGCCACCCGCAAGACCGCGGCCACCGGATTCTCCGCGCCGTCCGCCCACAAGGCCCGCAAGGCGCAGCGCGCCGAGGAGTCCGGCGAGGACGGCGGCCGCAAGAACGCCCGCCCCGCCGTCGCCGTCTTCCAGGCCCCGGTGTTCGCCGAGCCGATGTTCCAGACCCCGGAGCGCGCCGCCGCGGCGGCCGCCGCCGAGGCCGCGGAGGAGACGCCCGCCGAGCCCGCCCCCGCTGCCGCGCCCGCCCCCGTCGCCGAGGAGGAGACGACCCCGCGCCGTCGCCGCCGCCGTCGCGCCGCGGACGAGCAGCCCGCTGCCGCCGAGGAGCGCGAGCCCGTCAAGGCCGCCGCCGAGGAGCAGCAGGCCGACGAGCCCGAAGAGGCGGCCGCCGAGCAGGCCGACTCCGACGACGACACGGAGGAGTCCGGCGAGCGCCAGGGCCGCCGTCGCCGTCGCGGTGGCCGCCGCCGTCGCCGCGGTGACTCCGCCGACCAGGACAACGAGCAGAACGACGCGTCCGGCGAGTCCGACGACGACGCCGAGCAGGCGGAGCGGTCCGACGAGGGGGCGTCCGACGTCGCCGAGCAGGATGCCGATGAGTCCGACGACGCCGAGGAGTCGGCTTCGGAGTCCGGCGGCTCGAGCAGCAGCCGTCGCCGCCGCCGTCGTCGTCGCCGTGCCGGTGACTCCGCCGAGGGCGAGCCGGGCGACAGCGACCCGGAGCGTACGGTCGTCAAGGTCCGTGAGCCGCGCAAGAAGGAAGAGCGCGAGCTCGGCACCGGCGCCGACGAGGTCCAGTCCATCAAGGGCTCGACCCGCCTCGAGGCCAAGAAGCAGCGTCGCCGCGAGGGCCGCGAGCAGGGCCGCCGCCGCGTCCCGATCATCACCGAGGCCGAGTTCCTGGCCCGCCGCGAGGCCGTCGAGCGCGTGATGGTCGTCCGCCAGAACGGCGAGCGCACCCAGATCGGCGTCCTCGAGGACAACGTGCTCGTCGAGCACTACGTCAACAAGGAGCAGGCCACCTCCTACGTCGGCAACGTCTACCTGGGCAAGGTCCAGAACGTGCTGCCGTCCATGGAGGCCGCGTTCATCGACATCGGCAAGGGCCGCAACGCCGTCCTGTACGCCGGTGAGGTCAACTTCGAGGCGCTCGGGATGGCCAACGGCCCCCGGCGCATCGAGTCCGCCCTCAAGTCCGGCCAGTCGGTCCTCGTGCAGGTCACGAAGGACCCGATCGGCCACAAGGGCGCCCGCCTGACCAGCCAGGTCTCGCTGCCTGGCCGCTACCTGGTGTACGTGCCCGAGGGCTCGATGACCGGCATCAGCCGCAAGCTGCCCGACACCGAGCGCGCGCGTCTGAAGACCATCCTCAAGAAGATCGTCCCCGAGGACGCGGGCGTCATCGTGCGCACCGCGGCCGAGGGTGCGAGCGAGGACGAGCTGCGCCGCGACGTCGAGCGTCTGCAGCAGCAGTGGGAGGACATCCAGAAGAAGGCGAAGGCGGCCTCGACGAGCTCGCCGAGCCTGCTCTACGGCGAGCCGGACATGACCGTCCGCGTCGTCCGCGACATCTTCAACGAGGACTTCTCCAAGGTCATCGTCAGCGGTGACGAGGCGTGGCAGACCATCCACGGATACGTCTCGCACGTCGCGCCGGACCTGGCGGACCGCCTCTCCAAGTGGACGTCCGAGGTCGACGTCTTCGCGACGTACCGGATCGACGAGCAGCTCGCCAAGGCCCTGGACCGCAAGGTCTGGCTGCCGAGCGGCGGCTCGCTGGTGATCGACAAGACCGAGGCGATGATCGTCGTCGACGTCAACACCGGCAAGTTCACCGGGCAGGGCGGCAACCTCGAAGAGACCGTGACGAGGAACAACCTCGAAGCGGCCGAAGAGATCGTGCGCCAGCTGCGCCTGCGCGACCTGGGCGGCATCGTCGTCATCGACTTCATCGACATGGTCCTGGAGTCGAACAGGGACCTGGTCCTGCGCCGTCTCCTGGAGTGCCTGGGCCGGGACCGGACCAAGCACCAGGTCGCCGAGGTCACCTCGCTCGGCCTGGTCCAGATGACCCGCAAGCGCGTCGGACAGGGCCTCCTGGAGTCCTTCTCCGAGACCTGCGTCCACTGCAACGGCCGTGGCGTCATCGTGCACATGGAGCAGCCGACCTCCGTCGGTGGCGGCGGCAAGCGCAAGAAGCGCGGCCGTGGCGGCTCGGACCAGCAGGACCACGGTCACGAGCACACGCACGAGGTGGAGACGGCGGACGGCTCGGCCGAGCCGGAGACCGAGACTGCGGCTGAGGTCGCGGCCGAGGCGGCCGCTCCGGTGGCGCTGCCCGAGCCCGAGTTCGTCGCGGACGAGGAGCTCTACAGCAGCGCGGCCGAGGCCGAGGCGGCGATGTCGTCCCGTGGCCGTTCGCGGCGTCGCGCGACCCGTCGCGCGTCGGCTCCCGCGGGCGCTCCCCGCGCGGAGACCGCGCCCGTGCCGGAGGCCTCGGAGGCTCCGAAGGCCGACGCTCCCAAGGGCGCGAAGAAGTCGGGCAAGAAGGCCAAGGCCGCCGAGAAGGCGGAGCGGGCCGCGAAGGCGGCGGCCAAGGCCGCCGAGGTGCCGGTCGTCGAGTCCGACGTCGCCCGCACGGAGGCCCCGGCCGCCGAGGACCCGATGGTGGGCACCCCCGCGGCCGTCGAGGCGGCACACGAGGCGCACGCCGAGACCGCAGCGGCTCCGGAGGCCCCGGTGGCTCCGGTGGACGACGCCGCGCCGAAGGGACGTACGCGCCGTCGTGCGGTCCGCAAGGCGACGTCGCCCGCCGGTTCGCCGAAGGCCGCTGAGCCCGAGGCCACCGAGGTCGTCGTGGCGGAGGCGCCCAAGGCGGAGCAGGTCACGGAGCAGGTCGCCGAGCCGGTGGCCGAGCCCGTGGCGGAGGCGCCCGTCGCCGACGCCGCGCCGCCGCGTGCCCGCCGTCGTGCGGTGCGCAAGGCCACCGCGCCGACCGCGTCCGCCGCGGACGCGGCCGTCACGGTGGTCCCGTCGGCCGAGAAGCCCGCGGACAAGGTCGCCGAGCAGCCCGCCGAGAAGGCCGTGACGGAGCCCGAGGCGCCCGCCGCGGAAGCCGCTCCGGCCAAGAAGACGGCGCGCAAGACGGCGGCCAAGAAGGCGCCCGCGAAGAAGACGGCCGCCAAGAAGACCGTGGCCAAGAAGACGGCCGCCAAGAAGACGACGGCCAAGAAGGCGACGAAGGCGACGGCGAAGAAGGCCGCGGCGGCGGAGCAGACGCCGTCCGGCGTCTCCGCGAGCGCCGACGGGGCCTGACCTTTCGTCACACCGGTGCCCCCTGCACGGCGTTCTCGCCGGGCAGGGGGCACCGCTGTGTCCGGCGAACGGGTCACTACAGCCCGAAAGCGTGAAGTGGGTCGCCCCGGTCTTGGAGCTCAAGGGTGTACCTGTAAAACTCATGAGGTCTGATAAATGAACAGGGACGTAAGCACGCGTTTGGGGAGACTGCGAGCCCGCGTCCGGGGGAGGGATGACAGATGGCGCACGGGCGCCTGAGAGGCACGGGGCGACACCGTGCCGTGAAACCGGTCAAGGGCGGCCGCCAGGCAGTGGCACTGGCCACGGTCCTTTCGGCGGCAGGGATCCAGGCCGTGGGCTCCGTCGGGACCGCTTCGGCGGACCCCGGGCCGACCTGGACGGAAGGGCCGATCTTCAACGACCCGAAGGGCGACGTCGAAGGGCAGTACGCGATCCGGGCCCGCCTGATCGAGCTGACGAACGCCGCGGTGCCGGGCTCGACGATCAAGGTCGCGGTCTACCACGTGTGGGAGGCGTCGGTCGTGGACGCGCTCGTCGACGCCAAGAACCGCGGCGTGCATGTGCAGATGCTGCTCGACGAGTCCAGCAAGAGCGACCGGCCCACGAACACCTCGTACAACACGCTGAAGACGGCGCTCGGCACCGACAAGAACAAGACGTCGTTCGTGTCGCTCTGTCCGGCCGGGAAGTCCTGCCTGGGCGATCCGCGGTACGGCAAATCGATCATGCACAACAAGTTCTGGCTGTTCTCGGAGGTCGAGGGCGCCAAGGACGTGGTCGTGCAGACCACGTCGAACTCGACGCCGTCGGCGCACACCAAGTTCTTCAACGACGCGCTGCTGCTGCCGGACAACCCGGCGATGTACGACGCGTACGCGGACTACTTCACCGACATGCTCGGCAAGCGCTGGGCCGACTGGGACTACCGCACGGTCAGCAGCGGCCGCTACAAGGCGTACTTCTTCCCGCGCAACGGCACGGTCAACGAGACCGACACCATGTACTCGGTCCTGAACAACGTGAAGTGCACCTACAAGGACACCGCGGGCACCACGCAGCACACCAAGGTCCGCGCCGCGATCTTCAAGATCACGCGGAAGCAGATCGCCGACAAGCTCGTCTCGCTGAAGAAGGCGGGCTGCTCGGTGAGCATCCTGTACGCGGAGACGGACAGCGCCAAGAGCCAGAACGGCACCCCGGGCACCTGGGAGCAGCTCCACAAGGCGGGCGGCCCGTCCATGCGCTGCTACAACGACGACCGGGACCCGCTGCACCCCGGCACCCGCCTCACGACGCCGTACATCATCCACTCGAAGTACCTGCTCGTCGACGGCATGTACGACGGCAAGCGGAACAAGGTCTCCTTCACCGGCTCGCAGAACTACACGGCGCCGGCGCTGCGCGAGAACGACGAGGCGATCGTCAAGATCGACGACGACTCGGTGCACGACACGTACCGCTCGCACTTCGACCGCACGCGGGCCGTGGCCTGGCCGGGCAGCGCCGACAAGACGGACCTGTGCAAGGGCGTCAAGCCGCTGCCGCCGGACGGTGAGAATCCGGTCCGATGACCGGGGGGTGCGGGGCCGGTTTGACCCTTCCGGGGCGGCCCCGTAACCTTGACCGTCGGCGTGTTCCTATGCACGCCCGCCCCCTGTAAACCTTTTTCCTCTCCCGGTCCAGGCCGCGAGAGAGGCCGTTCCGCTTGCGCGGGCGGCTGGACTGCGGGGGTCCCGTTCCGAGCGAGAGAGAGATCCGCGTGTACGCCATCGTGCGCAGCGGTGGTCGCCAGCACAAGGTTGCTGTCGACGACATCGTTGAGGTTGACAAGATTTCCACTGCCAAGGTTGGCGACACGGTCGAGCTCTCGACCCTGCTCGTTGTCGACGGCGACGCTGTGACCAGCGACCCGTGGGTCCTTGCCGGCATCAAGGTGCAGGCCGAGGTCGTGGACCACCACAAGGGCGTCAAGATCGACATCCTGCGGTACAAGAACAAGACCGGCTACCGCCGTCGTCAGGGTCACCGTCAGCAGTACACGGCGATCAAGATCACCGGTATCCCCACGGCTGCGAAGTAAGGGACTGAGACAAGATGGCACACAAGAAGGGCGCATCGTCCACTCGGAACGGGCGCGATTCCAATGCTCAGCGGCTCGGCGTGAAGCGCTTCGGCGGTCAGGCCGTCAACGCCGGTGAGATCCTGGTCCGCCAGCGTGGCACCCACTTCCACCCGGGCTCCGGCGTCGGCCGTGGCAAGGACGACACCCTGTTCGCGCTCGCCGCGGGTGCGGTGGAGTTCGGTACCCACCGCGGCCGCAAGGTCGTGAACATCGTTCCGGTCGTCTGAGTCCGTCTTCACTGACTGACTGGGCGCTCGTCGAGCGAGTTCTGCGAAGGCGGACCTTTCTTCCCGATGATCGGGAAGCGGGTCCGCCTTTCGCGTGTTGTAAATAGTTACAGCTAAGAATTTCCGTAATTTTCTGGAGGCACCGAACCATGACCACCTTCGTGGACCGCGTCGAGCTGCACGCCGCCGCGGGTAACGGGGGCCACGGCTGTGCCTCCGTCCACCGTGAGAAGTTCAAGCCGCTCGGCGGTCCCGACGGCGGGAACGGCGGCCGCGGCGGTGACGTGATCCTGGTCGTCGACCAGGACGTCACCACGCTCCTCGACTACCACCACAGCCCGCACCGCAAGGCCACCAACGGCCAGCCCGGCGCCGGTGACAACCGCTCCGGCAAGGACGGCCAGGACCTGGTCCTGCCCGTTCCGGACGGCACGGTCGTCCTCGACAAGGACGGCAACGTCCTCGCGGACCTGGTCGGCCAGGGCACCACCTTCGTCGCGGGCCAGGGCGGCCGCGGCGGCCTCGGCAACGCGGCGCTGGCCTCCGCCCGCCGCAAGGCCCCCGGCTTCGCGCTGCTCGGCGTGCCGGGCGAGGAGCGGGACGTCGTCCTCGAACTCAAGACCGTCGCGGACGTGGCCCTGGTGGGCTACCCGAGCGCGGGCAAGTCCTCGCTGATCTCCGTGCTGAGCGCGGCGAAGCCGAAGATCGCGGACTACCCGTTCACGACCCTCGTCCCCAACCTCGGTGTGGTGACCGCGGGGTCGACCGTCTACACCGTCGCCGACGTGCCCGGCCTCATCCCGGGCGCCAGCCAGGGCCGCGGCCTCGGCCTGGAATTCCTGCGGCACGTCGAGCGCTGCAGCGTGCTCGTGCACGTGCTCGACACGGCGACCCTGGAGTCCGACCGCGACCCCGTCTCCGACCTCGACGTCATCGAGGCCGAGCTGCGGGAGTACGGCGCGGGCCTGGAGAACCGGCCGCGCATGGTCGTCCTGAACAAGATCGACATCCCGGACGGCCAGGACCTCGCCGACCTGGTCAGGCCCGACCTGGAGGAGCGCGGCTACCGCGTCTTCGAGGTGTCGGCCGTTGCGCACAAGGGTCTCAAGGAGCTCTCCTACGCCCTCGCCGAGCTGGTCGGCGAGGCGCGTGCCGCGAAGCCCAAGGAGGAGGCGACCCGCATCGTCATCCGTCCCAAGGCCGTGGACGACAGCGGCTTCACGGTCACCCGCGAGGACGCCGACGGCGAGCCCCTGTACCGCGTGCGCGGCGAGAAGCCGGAGCGCTGGGTGCGCCAGACGGACTTCAACAACGACGAGGCCGTCGGCTATCTCGCGGACCGTCTCAGCCGCCTCGGCGTCGAGGAATCGCTGATGAAGGCGGGCGCCCGCAACGGCGACGGCGTCGCCATCGGCCCCGAGGAGAACGCGGTCGTCTTCGACTGGGAGCCGACCATGATGGCGGGCGCGGAGATGCTGGGACGCCGTGGCGAGGACCACCGCCTCGAAGCGCCCCGCCCGGCCGCGCAGCGCCGCAGGGACCGCGACGCGGAGCGGGACGAGGCGCAGCGGGAGTACGACGACTTCAAGCCCTTCTAGCAATCGCAGCTGGAACCGCTGGCTGAAGCCGACGAGAAGGGCCCCGGAGCTAATCAAGCTCCGGGGCCCTTCTCGTTCGCGTACAGGCGCGCTCAGGCGTCCTCAGGCGTCTTCAGACGGTCACGCGGTGACCGTGTCCTCCGCGCCGTTCGACTCCGTCGGGTCCTGCTCCATCTCCTCCGCCGCTTCCTCAGCGACGCGCTGGCCCGGGATGTCCGCGTCGACGCGGGAGGCCATGCGGGCACGGCGCTCGTCGGCCTGGGCGCTCAGCGCGAGCGCCGCGGCGTTGAAGCGGACCAGGGAAGGCGGGTCGGACGGGCCCAGGAGGTGCTCCTTGAGCCCGGCGCGGGCCTCGGCGTGGGAGTCGAGCTCCGGGGCGCGTACGGCCTTCAGAAGGGCAGCCACGCCGTCCGCCTCGGGGTTAAGGATCGTCGCCGCGGACGCCGTCGGGAAGCTCGCGCGGAACTCCGCCTCCGTCATGCCCGCGGTGTTGGCGACCGCGTACGGCTTCTCGCTGCTCAGCCAGTCGGAGACGACCGAGGAGACGTCGCTGATCAGCAGGTCGGCCTGGTTGAAGCAGTTGAAGATCGCGGGGCGCGCGGTGGTGATGATCTGGTGCTCCCACTCGGGGAAGGAGGCCCAGAACGCGGTCTCCCACGCGGCCGTCGCCGCCGCCACCTGCGCCTGCTGGTCGCCCTCGGGGGCGCCCTGGAGCATCATCCGCTCCTGTTCGTCCGCGCTCTTGCGGAAGCTCCGCGCGGTGAGCCGGTCCAGGTCGGCGGCGCGGGCGACCAGCTCGGCCGCGGCGTCGGCACCGGGGCGGGCGCCGGACCGCTTGGTGTTGGCGGCGAGGATCATCGCCTTGATGCGCTCGTTCGCGGCGCCCGCGAGCGGGTTCTGCGAGCCGGTCATCGGGTGCGGCTTGTAGACGAGGCGTACGGCCGGGTCCGCGAGGAGCTCACGGACGATGTTCTCGCCCGCCAGGACCACCGAGGTGTTGCCGGGGTTGCCGTCCCAGCCCTCCCAGGTGGGGGCGTACAGAACGGTCGTGAACGCGCTGGTGGGCGCGCCGACGTACGGGCGGATCGGGGACAGCTGCGGGCGGCCGACCTCGACCACGTCCTTGTCCTCGACGCCGATGTCCGCGAGCTGGTAGCGGTCGCGGGCCGCGGGGCCCGCCACCCACACCTCGTCGTACGCCTTCGCGTAGGGGTTGCAGGAGGAGAGCTTGTCGCTCTCGCCGTGGTTGATGAAGGCGTGCTTGATCGTCGGGATGCGCAGGACCTGCGAGGTCTTCGCGGCATTCGCCGGGTGCAGCATCATCTTCAGCGTCGACGTCTCCAGCGAGAACATCGTGGCGACCTTCGGGAAGCAGATGATCGGGACGTCCGTCGCGTCGATCTTCTGCACCATGAAGCGCTCGCGCAGCACGATCAGCGGCTTGCCGTCGAGCTCGGAGAGCGTGGAGAGCCACATGTTCGCCTGGTACGCGGACGTCGTGCCGCCCGAGAAGTACATGGCGACGGTCGGCTTGTAGTCGGCGAGCCACTCGTCGAGCCACTCCATGACCTTCTGGTCGTGCAGCGCCCGCTTCTTCGGCAGCAGCCAGGTGGCGAGGTGGAGCGCACCGGCACCGATCAGCAGGATGGAGACGGCGAGCCCGATGCCGCCCCAGTACGCGTCGGTGGTCGCCGCGGTGACCAGCAGGCCGACCGTCGTCGGGACCGAGAAGGTCAGCAGGCGGTGGGCCTGGCGGCGGGACAGGATCCGCGGCGGGGCGGCCGTCAGGTGCAGCTTCGACGTGTCGATGTTGCGCGTGACGATCGGCAGCGAGCGGGTGCGGCGCACCAGCACGGCGACGGCCTGGCAGCCGAAGTGCAGCACGTAGAACGAGAGCAGCGCGATCGTCAGCGGCGACTGCTCGGCCAGCGGCTCGATGCCGTCGATGCGCAGCAGGCCGACCAGGATCAGCATGTCGCGCAGGAGCTGGCGCACCGTGACGTCGAAGCGGATCTTGCCAAGGAGGGAGAGGAGGCCCGGCTGCTTGTACTGCAGATAGATGTCCAGCGCGAGGTTCGCGGCGGCCGCGGCGACGAACACCGGGACGTAGGGGATCAGCGCGGTCGCGAGCTGTGTCGCGAAGAGCGCGAACATCGCGAACAGCGCGGACAGCTGCACGATGCGTCGGGGGGCGAGTCCGGCAGAGGGCACGGGCTTGGGCTCCTGGCGGGGGTGTCAGAGGGAATGGGGGGAAGTCGACCACTGACCGTATGACGTGCAGTGGCTCCCTAGCAATCTTCCGTGACGTCAATCACCGGATAAAGGGTCAAAGGGACTGAACCTCCAGGCCGATTTTCGCCTCTGACGTGAATACGTCCACTCCCTCGGGGCCCGGTCCCACAGGCCCCTCAGGCCCCGGTCCGCCCTTCGGAACGGGAAGGCGCCGGGCCCGGTGCCTCACGTAGATTGCAGGTCCGGGGATCGCAGGTCCGGGGCATCGGGATCATTTGGGGAAGAGCGTGGCAGCGGCAAGGCAGTCAGTGGCAGAGGCCCGGCGGGTCGTCGTCAAGGTCGGGTCGTCGTCCCTGACCACCGCATCGGGGGGCCTGGACGCGGACCGTGTTGACGCCCTCGTCGACGTGCTCGCCAAGAGCCGCGACGGCGGCAGGCGCGAGATCGTGCTCGTCTCGTCCGGCGCCATCGCCGCGGGCCTCTCCCCGCTCGGCCTGGTGCGCCGCCCCAAGGACCTCGCCCGCCAGCAGGCCGCGGCCAGCGTGGGCCAGGGCCTGCTCGTGGCCCGCTACACGGCCTCCTTCGCGCGCTACGGCGTACGCGTCGGACAGGTGCTCCTCACCTCCGACGACATGGCCCGCAGGGCCCACCACCGCAACGCCTCGCGCACCCTCGACCAGCTGCTCGCGATGGGCGCGCTGCCGGTCGTGAACGAGAACGACACCGTGGCCACCGCCGAGATCCGCTTCGGCGACAACGACCGGCTCGCCGCCCTCGTCGCCCACCTCGTCCACGCCGACCTCCTCGTCCTCCTCTCCGACGTGGACGGTCTCTACGACGGCGACCCCGCGAAGCCCGGCACCTCCCGCATCGACGAGGTCACGGGCCCCGCCGACATGGCGCACGTCGAGATCGGCAGCGCGGGCAAGGCGGGCGTCGGCACGGGCGGCATGGTCACCAAGGTCGAGGCGGCACGGATCGCCGCGGCCGCGGGCATTCCGGTCGTCCTCACCTCCGCGAGCCAGGCGGGCGACGCCCTCGCGGGCCGCGCCACCGGCACGTACTTCCACCGCACGGGACGCCGCTCCGCCGACCGTCTGCTGTGGCTGCAGCACGCCTCCGAGCCGCGGGGCGCCCTCACCCTGGACGAGGGCGCGGTGCGCGCGGTCGTCGAGGGGCGCAAGTCGCTGCTGCCCGCCGGGATCGCCGCGGTCGAGGGGGAGTTCACCGCGGGCGACCCCGTCGAGCTGCGGGACGCCGGGGGCCGGGCGGTGGCGCGCGGTCTGGTGAACTTCGACGCCAAGGAGATCCCGTTGCTCATCGGGCGCTCCACGCGGGACCTCGCACGGGAACTCGGACCTGCGTACGAGCGGGAGGTCGTGCACCGGGACGACCTCGTCCTGCTGCACGGATAGCCCGCGGGAAAGCCCCAGGTGGCGTCGGACCATCCGTCCCATACGCCTCACCCGCCCCGGCTGAAAACCGTCGCGCACGGCCCCGGCCGACCGCCCCGCGGAAGGTGAAACTCCCCAAAACCGCCCCGCGGGACTGCTTGGCCTGCTCAACTTTGTTGAAGACAGTTCTGCATGACCGTTGCGTATCGGCACACCATTGCGTAAAGGAGGCCGTCGTGAGACGAGTGCGCCCAGGGGCGGCGTCCCGCGGCTCGGCTGAGCGGGCGCTGACGAGCGTCGCCGCGGGGACGGCGTACGAGAGCGATCCGCACGGGCCACGCGCGGCCGACGCGGGCGAGGGCCGGGAGGGCGAGCCGGTCGAGACGCCCCGCCTCTGGCACGTCACGCTGAGCGTCTCGGGCACCGAAGCGCCGCTCGACGAGGTCAGGCGGGGCCTGGAGCAGCTCGCCCACGACCATCCCTTTCTGCTCACCAGCAGGTACGCGCCGGACCACGCGGAGATCCGCTACTGGGAGGAGGCCCGCGACCTGCACGACGCCGCCGCGGTCGCGCTGCGGCTGTGGGGCGAGCACCGGCAGAGCGCGCAGCTGCCCCCGTGGGAGATCGTGGGGCTCGAAGTGATCGGCCGCGACACATATCACCAACGCATCGCGGAGGGTTACGGACCGTTACCGGCCACCCCCGTCGGTGTGCACCCGTTTTGAGCCGTCGTCCCGACGGGGCGCCGATCCTCTGCTCCAATGGCACACCCCGGAGCCGGTCTCGGGGAATGGGATACCGGGTGGACGCTCCCCGCACGGGGATTACCCTGCGGGCATGACGTCGCTCTCTCCCGTCTCGCCCTACGACAACCTCTCGCCGGTCGCCCAGGCCGCCTACCGCGCCCGCGGCGCCGCCGCCACGCTCGCCCCACAGCCGCGCGCCGCCAAGGACGACGCGCTGCTCGCGATCGCCGACGCGCTCGAGGTGCGGACCGCCGAGATCGTCGAGGCCAACGGCAAGGACACGGAGCGCGCCCGCGAGGCCGGCACCAGTGAGTCGATCGTCGACCGGCTCACCCTCACCCCCGAGCGGGTCCGCGCCATCGCCGCCGACGTGCGCGACGTGGCCGCCCTGCCCGACCCGGTCGGCGAGGTCGTCCGCGGCTCGACGCTCCCCAACGGCATCGACCTGCGCCAGGTCCGCGTCCCCCTCGGCGTCGTCGGGATCATCTACGAGGCCCGCCCGAACGTCACCGTGGACGCGGCCGCCCTCTGTCTGAAGTCCGGCAACGCCGTCCTGCTGCGCGGCTCGTCCTCGGCGTACGCGTCGAACGCCGCCCTCGTGCGCGTCCTGCGCGACGCGGTGCACGGCGCGGGACTGCCCGCCGACGCCGTCCAGCTCGTCCCGGGCGAGAACCGCGACTCCGTGCGCGAGCTCATGCGCGCCCGCGGCCTCGTCGACGTCCTCATCCCGCGCGGCGGCGCCTCGCTGATCAGGACCGTCGTCGAGGAGTCCACCGTCCCCGTCATCGAGACCGGCACCGGCAACTGCCACGTGTACGTGGACGCCGAGGCCGACCTCGACATGGCCGTGGACATCCTGATCAACTCCAAGGCGCAGCGCCCCAGCGTCTGCAACGCCGCCGAGACCCTGCTCGTGCACCGGGACATCGCCGACGCGTTCCTGCCGCGCGCCCTGGACGCCCTCGCCGAGGCCGGTGTCACCGTCCACGCGGACGAGCGCGCCATCACCTACGCCGAGGGCAGCAAGGCCACGGTCGTCCCCGCGACCACCGAGGACTGGGAGACCGAGTACCTCTCGTACGACATCGCGGCCGCCGTCGTCGACACGCTGGAGCAGGCCGTCGAGCACATCCGGCTGTGGACGTCCGGGCACACCGAGGCCATCGTCACCACCTCGCAGCGGGCCGCCCGCCGCTTCACCCAGCTCGTGGACTCCACCACGGTCGCCGTGAACGCCTCGACGCGCTTCACCGACGGCGGCCAGTTCGGCTTCGGCGCCGAGATCGGCATCTCCACCCAGAAGCTGCACGCGCGCGGCCCGATGGGACTGCCCGAGCTGACCTCCACCAAGTACATCGTCACGGGCGACGGTCACATCCGCTGAATTCCCGTACCGTCTGCCCAAATTGCCCCTTCCGGGTCTAGGCTGGAGGGGTGCCGGAGGACGTGGGGGGCACGCCGTCTTTCCCTGACGGCTGGGAGCCCGACGACGACCGCGACCGCGGGGGTGCGGACGAAGAGTTCGCCTCCGTGGTCTTCGACGAGGACTTCGTGCGAGCCGCGGAGATCCATGAACCGACCGCCGTGGAGCGGCTGCTGGCAGCCGCCCAGGCGCGCGCCGAGGCCTCCGAGACGGAGGCCCGCCGGGCGCGCACCCGTGGCCGTGGCCACGACACGGCGGACGACGAGCTGTACGAGGACGGGTTCGGCCCCGACGACGGCGCCGAGTTCGGCCGCGACGACGACCTGGACGACGCCTACGAACACGACCCACCCGGGGGGTACGGCCGCCCGGGCCGCCACCCCGGCCAGGTCCGCTGGCATCGCCCCATAGCCTGGATGCTCGCCCTCCTGATGGGCATAGGCATGGTCGCCCTCGCCTTCACCGCCGTCTATCGGGGTGCCTCGTCGGGCGGCCAGGGCCAGGTGCCCGCGCCCGCCTCCACCGAGGTCGGGCAGAGCGCCGACAAGGAGGCGTCGCCCAGCCCCTCGGTCTCGGCCGAGTTCAGCCAGTCCGCCGTGCCCGCGGTGCCGCGCACGCCGTGAAGGATTGTCGGAACTTGTCGCGTACCAGGGCGTTTACCTGGGGGCCCGGAGACCTACCCTGAAGGTATGGGCGGGCCAGGAGATCCACCCGCGGGGACACCCGAGGGCGCTCCCAGCGGTGGCGAGGACGAGTATCGGTCGGTGGTCTTCGACGAGTCGTTCGTGCGGGCTGCCCGCCTCCAGGAGTTCTCCGCGCAGGAGCGCATGGGCGACCACACGCGCGCCGTGCGCCGCCGCCCCGGCCTCCACCGGACGCTCTCCCGGCAGCTGTTGATACTCGTCGTGCTGATAGCGGTCGCCTTCGGCACCGCGATCTACATGGGCCTGCGCAGTCCGTATCAGTCCCCGGCGGCCAAGCGCCCCGAACCGCTGCGCATGACGGTGACGCCCCTCGCACCGACGGGCCGCGTGCCCGGCTCCAGGAGCGTCTCCGACCTCTACGCGCACAGCCCGGCCGCGGAGCTCCGGGTGGGCGCCGGAGGCATCAACCTCCCGCCCGCGCGCCGCACTTCACACTTCTCGGACAGCCAGGTGATGGCGGCGCTGGTCACCGCCAAGGACTATCTGGTCGAGTCCGCGCTCGACCCGGACGTGCTCGTCGGCGGCTCACCGCGCGACGTGCGCCTCCTCATCGACCCCGAGCAGTACGCCCAGTTCGACCAGAGTCTCGCCCGCCCGGAGGCCGACGGGCGGCATGCGGCGACCGGCTGGCTCGTGCGGTTCGACCCGGCGCGCACCGCGCTCGCCGACAAGAGGGTCAGGACCGAGGGCACGCTGCGGATCGTCGAGACCGACAAGAACACCCTCGAGGTGACCTCGGACCACACGTTCGTCTACGCGCTGCGCGGGGCCCCGGACGCCGGGAGCGCCAAGGGCGCCGACGACGAGCAGGCGAAGGCGTCCCTGTTCACCGTCCGCCGCGAGCTGCACTTCCGCTTCGACCGCGACGACCTGCGGATGCACCGGGCCGAGCTGCTCAGCTCCGTCACCCAGGCGGGCCCGCTGGCCTGCGCCGCCGAGTCGGCGAGCCATCTGCGGCCGCTGCTCGCCGGGGAGAAGGCGAAGGCGGGCGGCCCGGCCGGTACCGATCCGTACGCGACCGGGGGCGCGACGCCGCTGTGCGGGTCGCTCGCGGCGTCGGCCCAGCCTTCGCTCTCCGCGTCCTGAGCCGGGTCCGTGCGGCTACGGCTGCTTGTCCTCCGGCGCGCTGCCGCCGTTGTCCTGGCCGCCCTGCCCGGTGAACCTGCCGCGCAGCTTGCCGCCCAGGTCGCCCGCGCCGCCCGCAAGGTCGTTGACCAGCTTCATCAGCGGGTCCTTGCTGCTGCGCATGTTGTCCGCGTACGACGACGCCGACTGCCGGAAGGAGTCGGAGACCGAGGTGTCCTTGTCCTCGTCGCGGCGGGGGTAGTGGCCGTCCATGATCCGCTGGAAGTCGCGCGATTCGGCCCACTTCTTCAGCTCGGCGGCGCGGACCGCGGCGAAGGGGTGCGTGCGCGGCAGGACGTTGAGGATCTTCAGCACGGAGTCGCGCAGGTCGCCCCCGGCCTCGTACTCCTCGGCCTGCTCCAGGAACGCGTCCACGTTCATCTCGTGCAGGTGGTTGCCGCCCGCGAGCTTCATCAGGCCGCGCATCGAGGCCTTCAGGTCCTGCCCGACCAGCAGGCCCGCCCGGTCCGCCGATAGCTCGGACTTGCGGAACCACTCGCGCAGCGCCGTCACGATCGCCATGATCGCGACGTTGCCGAGCGGGATCCACGCGACCTTGAGGGCGAGGTTCGTGAGGAACAGCAGGATCGTGCGGTATACGGAGTGGCCGGAGAGGGCGTGGCCCACCTCGTGGCCGACGACCGCCCGCATCTCCTCCTCGTCGAGCAGCTCGACCAGGCCCGTCGTCACGACGATGATCGGCTCGTCCAGGCCGATGCACATCGCGTTCGGATTCGGGTCCTGGTTGACGTACATCGGCGGGACCTTCTCCAGGTCCAGGATGTAACAGGCGTCCCGCAGCATGGTGTTGAGGTGCGTGAACTGCGCGTCGGACACGCGCACGGAGTCCGACAGGAACAGGAGCCTCAGGCTCCGCTCGGGGAGCAGGCCGCTGAGGGCCTTGAAGACCGTGTCGAAGCCGCTGAGCTTGCGCAGGGCCACCAGGGCCGAGCGGTCCGCCGGGTGCTCGTAGGCCCGCGACGAGATGCCGGGGAAGCGCCTGCGCTGTCGGCTCGGCACCCGCTCGTGGCCCTCGCCGTCCCCGTCGCGGTGGTTGTCGTCGGTCATGCCGCATCCCCCATGTCTCGTCCTCTCGTGCCCCCGAGGTGGGGCCAAGCCTAGGCGGAGATACCGTGACAGGGCAGCACACAGAAGGAGTCTTCCGTCATGGAGCACAACCCTGGGGCCGACTGGCTCACGGAGGCGGCCAAGGCCGCGCAGCAGCAGGGACCGGGCAATCTGCTGCGGATCGTGCTGATCGTCATGGTCGTCGGATGCGTACTGGTCGGCTGGTTCCTGTTGCGCGGTTACCGGCAGGGCAGCGGTACGGGTGCGGGTACGGGTACGGGTCCTGGCACCGGCAGCGACAAGAGCACCGACGAGGGTGCTGACAAGAGCGTCGACGAGGGTGCCGACAACCGCAACGGCTGAGTCGACGTAAGGCGGAAGGGGCCTCCCGCTTACGATGGGCCCGAAGTCTTTATGTCCATCCCACCTCCGGATAGGTCCTGCCTGAGATGAGCCTCCACAGCAACGCCGCCCAGCTGGTCACTCTCGCCTCCGAGGGCGGCGAGCACGGCGGCAACCACGAAAGCCTCAGCCCCCTCCTCACCGGTGGCGGCGCGTTCGTCATCCTCCTGGTGCTCCTGTGGATCACCACCCGCTTCAATCGGGACCGCTGAACGGGACCGCTGAAACAGAGCCCGTCCGCCGGGCCGGTAGGGTCTGCACGCATGGGAGAGCAGGACATGCCTACCGGTCCGGTGAGCAACGGCAAGCGCCGCCTGGGCGTCATGGGCGGAACGTTTGATCCGATCCACCACGGACACCTCGTGGCGGCCAGTGAGGTCGCGGCGCAATTCCACCTCGACGAGGTGGTGTTCGTGCCGACCGGCCAGCCGTGGCAGAAGAGCGACAAGCAGGTCTCGCCCGCCGAGGACCGCTATCTGATGACGGTCATCGCGACGGCGGAGAACCCGCAGTTCTCGGTCAGCCGCATCGACATCGACCGCGGCGGGGCCACCTACACGACGGACACGCTGCGCGATCTGCGTGCCCTCAACCCCGACACGGACCTCTTCTTCATCACGGGCGCCGACGCCCTCGGCCAGATCCTCACCTGGCGGGACACGGAAGAGCTGTTCTCCCTCGCGCACTTCATCGGGGTCACCCGGCCGGGCCACACGCTGGCCGACCCCGGACTGCCCAAGGGCGGCGTCTCCCTGGTGGAGGTGCCCGCCCTGGCCATCTCGTCCACGGACTGCCGCGCGCGGGTCGCCAAGGGAGACCCGGTCTGGTACCTGGTGCCCGACGGCGTGGTGCGTTATATCGACAAGCGCGAGCTGTACCGCGGCGAATGAGCCGAGAGGGGCACCGGTGAACGACCGACAGTACGACCCGTATGCGGGCAGCGACCCGTATGCGGGCGAGTACGCGGCTGATCAGTACCAGGTCGTCGGGTACGACGAGTACGGGCGGCCGGTGTACCAGCAGGTCCAGCCGACGCAGCCGCAGCCCCAGGTGCCTCAGCAGCAGACCCAGCAGCAGCACCAGCAGACCCAGCAGCACCAGGGGTACGGCTACGACCCGTACGCGGGCGGGCCGCAGCAGGGCGGACAGCAGCAGGGGTACGAGAACGGGACCTACGGCGCGTACGGCGGCGCCGGAACCTCGTACGACAACACCGGTGCCTCCTACGGTACGACCGCGGCCCAGGACACGGGATGGATCCCGCAGCAGCAGCAGCGGCCCGCGCCGGAGCCCCAGCCGGAAGCCGCGCCGGAGCCCCAGCAGCCGCCTCGGCGACAGCCGCCGCAGCCGCCGCAGCAGCCGGAGCCCGCGCGGCGTGCGCCGGAGCGCGGGGCGCGGCGTGAACAGCCGGGTGAGTACAAGACCGAGCAGTTCTCGTTCATCGAGGAGCCGGACGAGGAATCCGAAGACGTCATCGACTGGCTGAAGTTCACCGAGAGCCGGACCGAGCGGCGCGAGGAGGCCAAGCGGCGCGGGCGTTCCCGGGTCGTCGCGCTCGTCGTGGTCCTCGCCCTGGTGATCGCGGGCGGCGTCGGCTACCTGTGGTTCGCGGGCAAGCTGCCCGGCCAGTCCGACGACAAGGGCGGCGCGGCAGCCGCGACCGGACCGCAGAAGCGCGACGTGGTCGTCCTGCACCTGCACAACACCAAGGGCGGCGGGACCTCCACCGCGCTCCTGGTGAACAACGCCACCACGGAGCGGGGCGCCACCGTCCTGCTGCCGAACTCCCTCGCCGTCTCGGACGACGACGGCACGCCGACGACGCTCGGCAAGTCCGTCGACGACGACGGCTCGACCGGCACCCGCGACTCGATCGACACGGTGCTCGGCACCCAGGTCGAGGGCACCTGGCGGCTGGACACCCCGTACCTGAACAACCTCGTCGAGCTCGTCGGCAACATCGACGTCACCACGGACACCGACGTGCCCGACCCCAAGGCCAAGAAGGGCGAGGCGCCCCTCGTCAAGAAGGGCGAGCAGCAGACCCTGAGCGGGCCGATGGCCGTCGCGTACGCCACCTACCGCGCGGCCGGCGAGACGGAGGCCGACCAGCTCCAGCGCTTCGGCGCGGTCATGCAGGGCGTCCTGCGCAAGCTGTCGTCGGACCCGCAGGCGGCCACGACCACCGTGCAGTCGCTCGCCCAGATCCTCGATCCCTCCCTGGAGGAGAAGGACCTCGGCGCCTTCCTCGCCAAGCTCGCCGACCGCGCGAAGGGCGGCGACTACAAGACCACGCTGCTGCCGGTGCAGCAGAACGGCACGCTGACCGACGGCGCGGGCGAGGCCGTGGTCAAGGACGTCCTCGGCGGCGCGGTGAAGAGCCCGGAGAAGGACGCGGCCGTACGGGTCGGCGTCAAGAACGCCTCCGGGAAGAAGGCCGCGACCCAGGACGCCCGGGTCTCCCTGGTCAACGGCGGCTACACCTTCATCGACGGCGGCGCGGGCTCGGCGGCCCAGCCCGCATCGCAGGTCACCTACGCCGACGCGGACAAGAAGACGCAGGCCGCCGAGGTCGCCAAGACCCTGGGCCTGCCGGCGAGCGCGGTCCGCAAGGGGAAGACGGCAGCCAACGCCGACGTCTCCGTAGTGCTCGGACAGGACTACCGGACCGGGTGAGAGCGGTCGGCGCGGGCGGTGTCGAGCCGCCCGCGCCATGGCCGTGGAGGGCCCGCGCCGAGGCGGTGACGTAATCGTCTGGGGCGCTGTCGGCGGTCCGTGAGACCCTTGGGGTGTATCCACCAGCCGAAGGAAAGCTCACTAGTGACCGCCACGGACCGCTCCACCGAGCTCATCACTGTCGCCGCCCAGGCGGCTGCCGACAAGCTCGCGCACGACATCATCGCGTACGACGTCAGCGACGTGCTGTCGATCACGGACGCCTTCCTGCTCGCCTCCGCACCCAACGACCGCCAGGTCAAGTCGATCGTCGACGAGATCGAGGAGCAGCTGAACAAGCAGCTCGGCGCCAAGCCGGTCCGCCGCGAGGGAGACCGCGACGCCCGCTGGATCCTCCTCGACTACGTGGACATCGTGGTGCACGTCCAGCACAGCGAGGAGCGTGTCTTCTACGCGCTCGAGCGCCTGTGGAAGGACTGCCCCGAGATTGACCTGCCCGAGGACGCCAAGGCGACCCGCGGCAAGGCCGCCGAGCACGCCGAGCACCAGGCCGCGGAGGAGGCCGACCTGGACGGTGAGCTGCGGTGACCCACCGCGGCCCGCGGATCATCCTGTGGCGGCACGGCCAGACGGCGTGGAACCTGGAGCGGCGCTTCCAGGGCTCCACGGACATCGAGCTGACCGAGACGGGTGTCGCCCAGGCCAGGCGCGCCGCCCGGCTGCTCGCCTCCCTGAAGCCGGACGCCATAGTCGCCTCCGACCTCAAGCGCGCCGCGGCCACGGCTGCTGAGCTCTCCGCGATCACCGACCTCCCCGTCACGCACGAGGAGGCGCTCCAGGAGACGTATGCCGGTGCTTGGCAGGGTCTGACGCACGACGAGATCATCGCCCGCTTCGGCGATCAGTACGCCGCGTGGAAGCGCGGTGAGGCGGTGCGCCGCGGCGGCGGCGAGCTGGAGACCGAGGTCGCCGACCGGGCCGCTCCCGTCGTGCTGCGGCACGCCGAGAAGCTGCCCGAGGACGGCACGCTGGTGGTGGTCAGCCACGGCGGCACCATCCGCACGACGATCGGCCGTCTCCTCGGCCTCGAGCCCCACCACTGGGAGGGGCTCGGCGGTCTCACCAACTGCTGCTGGTCGGTCCTCGGACGGGGCGCGCGGGGCTGGCGCCTCCTTGAGCACAACGCGGGCACGCTGCCGGAACCGGTGCTCGGCGACGACGACTGAGCCTCCCGGTGGGCGCCCGGGGCCGGATTTCACATTCCGGCTGGTCGCAGGCTAAAGTTCTTCTTGTTCGCCCGCCGAGCGGGAAGAACGCAAGGGGCTATAGCTCAGTTGGTAGAGCGCCTGCATGGCATGCAGGAGGTCAGGAGTTCAATTCTCCTTAGCTCCACAGTCCCGGAAATCCCGTCCCCATCAGGGGGCGGGATTTTCTGTGCTGTCGGCCATTGCGCTGTCGGTCATTGAGCGGTGGGGGCTCCCGGGGCGTATTCATCAGGGAGTGCGCTCTCGGTGTGCGCCTGTGCGCGGACGGGGGTGGCCGCACCCGGCGCCGTGTCCGGACTGGTACGAATGCGTCGCTGACCGGCTCGCGCAGACCGTGGCAGAATCGGACGGCCGGAAGGGGACGCAACCCGACGGGAGGGAGAGAGCGATGCCTGCGAGCATCTTCGGAGAGGCCGACCGCCTCCCCGAAGCGGCGGCGGTACGTGCACGGCCCGCGCTCCGCACGCTCCTCGACTGCCCTTCCTGCGGCTCGTCCCACGTCGCCCAAGTACTCGGTGACAACGGCGGAGTCTCGTACGTGTGTACCGCCTGCGGCCACAGCTGGAGCTGATCGATGGGTGCGCACAGGCGGAAATGCGATTGGTGCGGCAGTGGTACGCCGATCGTCCGCGACATGGAACCGGTCAACCAGGAGTACCAGTACTGGTGCGAGGAATGCGCGCGGGCGCTGATCATAAAGGGCGACCCCATCGAGACGTACCGCGAGCTCGAAGGGGAGCCGATCTACGGTCGGTTGCTCGACGAGCACTGCACTCTCAAGCGGTTCTATTCGTTCGCAACCGCGTGAGAGCAGCCAGCAGGAACGTGAAAGCAGCCACTACGTAGAGGGCTGACAGCGTCATCTGGCCATAATTCTGGTCGAGTTCGAGCCGTCCCGCTCCATGCGGAACCCACCACAGGGCGTACGAGCAGAAGACCAGGTACGTGGCTCCGGCAGCCGCCCACTGCGCCCGCCCGCCCCTGCGCGCCGCCTCCGCCCCGAGGAGCAGCACCATCGGCACGCACCAGACCCAGTGGTGCGACCACGACACCGGGCTCACCAGGAGCGCCGTCGCGGCGCAGGCGAGCGCGGCCCAGGCCCGTTCCCCGCGCAGCGCGGCGGCCACCGCCACCGCGAGGCCGAGCGCGCCGGTGACGGCGGCGGCCAGGGCCCAGCGGGCGCCGGGCTCCCCGGTGTGCAGGAGCCGGGCGAGAACGCCGCGCAGCGACTGGTTCGCGGTGTCCTCGGCAAGCCCGACGCGGCCCGCCTCGAAGACCATCCGGGTCCAGAAGCGTTGTGAGTCGTACGGCAGGAGGGCGGCCGCGAGGAGCGTCGCCCCGGCGAACGACACCGCCGCCACGCACGCGTGCCGCACGGCCGGTCGCCACGGACCGCGCCGCACGGCCTCTGCGGCCCCCGTGAGCAGCAGGAACGCCGCGAAGAGCGCGGGGGTGAGCTTGATCGCCGCGGCGACGCCGATGCCCACGCCCGCCCAGCGGTGCCCGGGGCGCCGGGACAGGTCCCACAGGACGAGGACGGCGAGCAGCAGATTGACCTGCCCGTAGCGCAGCGTCGTCCACACCGGCTCGCACCAGACGGCGAGCGCGGACGCCCACAGAACGCTCTCCACGCGCGCGTGGCGCTCGCCGTGGATCATCCGCAAGGAGAGGTGCACGAAGACGATCAGGAGTGCCAGGTTCCCCAGCGTCGCGAGGGTGCGCATGGTCGCCGTGTCCAGCAGGGTGAGCGGCGTGAAGAGCAGCGCGGCGAACGGCGGGTAGGTGGTGGGCAGATGGGCCTCGGTGGTGCGCAGCGCGTAGAGGTCGCCGCCCGCGCGCACGGTCTCGCCCTCGGCCCGGTAGACCATCAGGTCGATCATGGAGACGTCGGCGGCACGCTGAGCGAGCCAGAAGGCCGTGAAGGAGAGCAGGCAGGCCCCGGCGGCCAGAGGCACGCGGCGGCGGGTGGCGGCGAGCGCGATCACGGTCACGAAGGCTGACAGTACCGGGCGTATCCACCCAGACCGGAAACGATTTGGTGGAGCACGGGTATGACCGTGTAATGTTGGCGAAGCCGCCGGGGGAACCGGGCGGACAAGCTAGGGGCTATAGCTCAGTTGGTAGAGCGCCTGCATGGCATGCAGGAGGTCAGGAGTTCAATTCTCCTTAGCTCCACAGGATATGAGAGGGCCACCCGATTCGGGTGGCCCTCTCTTTCTATGTCCTCACTGTCCTCGGCGTTCTCAGCGTCTCGGCGTTCTCACTGCCTTCCGCTGCCGAGCGCGCGGCGGCCGCGGCCCGGCGGGAGCGCGGCCTGCAGCGTCGTCCGGGACGGGGAGGCCCCCTTCGGTGCCTCCTCGATGCGCAGGGCGAGCGCGGGGCAGCGCCGCACCGCGCGTGTGGCGCGTGCTTCGGAGTAGCGCGGTACGGACGCTTCCGCGACCGAGGGGAAGCCGTCGGGCCCCAGCTGGATCAGCTCCGGAACGATGTCCGCGCAGAGGCCGTGGCCCTGGCAGAGCGTCCAGTCGACGGCCAGCTTGCGGCCACTGGGGGCCTCTGTCGGCGGTGTGTCCTCCTGGAGGGGGAGGACGCCCGCCACGGGGCGGCCGCAGCCGCCGCCCAGGACGTGCGCGGCGAGGTCGTCCGTGAACGCCGAGATCGACGACTCCAGGAAGGCCGCCGAGCCGTCCGGGTGCTTGCACGCGCCGCGTCGCTTCACGGCCCGGGTCACCTCGCGCAGCGCTTCGAGAGCAGTCGGGCCGCCGCCCTGGAGCACGTCGGCGAGGCCCCGGGCCGCCGCGGGGAGGCCGAGGTAGCAGGGGCCGCACTGCCCGCTGCTCTCGGCGGCCAGCCAGTGGGCGACCCGCAGCGACTCGCCCAGGGGGCAGGTGCCCTCGTCGATCGGCAGGATCGCGCCCGCGCCGAGCGCGCCTCCGCAGGCGTCCAGGGAGGCGCGGGAGACGACGGCGTCGTGTGCCGTCATCCCGTCGAGCCACCTGCCGTGATAGCCGCCCGTCAGCACGCCCTGGGGGAGCGCCGGTGCACCGGCGAGCTGCAGGACGTACTGCAGGGGCACTCCGGTGGGGACCTCGACGACCATCGGCCGGGCGACCGCTCCGGAGAGGGTCAGCAGGACCGTGCCGGGTTCGTCGCGCAGGCCGGTGCGGCAGTAGCGGTCGGCGCCGGTCCTGGCGGCGACGGCGAGCTGGGCGAAGGTCTCCGCGTTGGAGAGGAGGGTGGGGGCACCGCCCACTCCGGAGTCGGACGTCCGCACCTTGCGGCCCGGCGGCAGCGGGGGGCCGCCGTCCGCCGAGCGGACCAGGGCGGAGGACTCCCCGGTGACCATGCGTACCGGATTGCGCTGCACGCGCGCGCGGAGGGCCGATCCACGCCGGTTGCCGAGACCGCGCTCGGCCAGTGCGGTGCGCATCGAGGCCTCGGTCGAATCGCGGGTGACGCCGACGACCAGCGTGCGGGCCCCGATGGCCTCGGCGGCGAGGAGTGCGCCGTCGAGGATGAGGTGCGGCGCGCGGTTGATCAGGACGGTGTCCTTGCGGCAGGCGGGCTCGTCCTCGCTGCCGTTGACGACGACCACGGGGCGTACCCCGCGGCGTATCGCCGCGTCGGCGACGGCCCGCAGCTTCTGGGCGAAGGGGAAGCCCGCACCGCCCCGGCCCCGCAGCGCGATGTGCTCGGCGAGGCGGGCGAGCGGTTCGCCCGCCATCGGCTCCAGCGGGCCGTGCACCTTCAGGTGCATGCCGAGGTCGAGGCGTTCGACGAGGTCGAAGCCGGAGGTGAGCAGGGGCAGGCCGACGACGCGGACTTCGGGGACGTCGGGGAGCGAGGCGTTCACGGGTGGCCTCCGGTGGCGGCGTTCCAGGGCTCGCCCGTGCTGGGGGCCTGAAAGGGCCGGGGCAGCGGTTCGGTGGCGGGGCCGCTGTCGTACGCGGGATCGGGGAGCGGGTCGTACGCGGGGTCGAGGGGAGCGTCGTACGAGGCGTCGTAGACGGGCTGGGGCGCGGTGTCGTACGTCGGCTGGGGTGCGACGTACGGGGACTCCGCGGGTGGCGGCGGGGAGGGCGCGGGCCAGCGGCCGCCGGGCTCGGTGCGGGGCGGGGGGACTGTGGGCTGCGGGGGCTGCGGGGGCGCGGTGGGGGACAGCGCGCGGTAGGCCGCGGAGATGCCGACCACGGGGTCCGTGGCGGGGGTCGTGGCGTTCGTGCCGGGCAGCGGGGCGGAAACGGTGTCCCGCGCGGGAGGCTCCTCCCGGTGCGGGGTGCCGCGTTCCGGTTCGAGCAGGGCGAGGATGCGGGCGGCGACCTTCCGCTTCACCGGACGCGGTGCCGCGCGGAGCGCGACCGCCCCGGCGACCGCGACCAGGCACAGGGCGTACAGCGTGACCACCCAAGGCTTCGGCTCACGGCCCGCGTACAGGCCGTGGATCAGCGCCGAGCACCAGGCGGGATAGGAGAGCATGTGCAGCGCCCGCCAGCGCGACGCGATCCGCGCGGGGGAGGCGAAGGCGCTGCGCAGGGCGCCGGTGACGGCCGTGGTGATCATCAGGAGCCCGGCGAGCGAGCCGAGCCCGATGAGCCCGGCACTGCCCGAGACACCTAGCCCGAAGGGCATCAGGGCGCCGAACAACGACACGTGGTCGAGCGCGACCTTGACGGTGCCGTGCAGCAGCAGGAAGCCGACGGAGGCGATCGCGGTGGCTCGGTGCACGGCCTGGGCGAGCAGGCGCTGGCGCGAGTGGAGGAACAGGCGGTCGGTGGCGACCAGGCCCCAGACCACGGCCGCGGTCAGCGAGACCAGGGAGAGGACGCCGGAGGTGAAGTCGATGGCGTCCCGCAGTCCGTCGCTGCCCGCGAAGACGAGCAGGGGTATCAGGAGCAGCGCTCCGATGCTCAGGGCCTGGGGCGGCAGTGGTGGAGAGGGCGAGCGAGCGGAGGAACGGGACGGCGAACGGGGAGACGATCGGGTGCGGGAACGGCTCTTGCGGTGCGGGTGCAGAGGGTTCATGGGGGCGGCTCCGAAATGGTTCGGTCCCGCCGCATGCTAAGTCGCTCCATACCGGTGGGTACGGGGTTTGAGTTATTGCGTTGTTATCAAAGCGCGACACGATCTTGGTGTTGCCCCGATAGAGGGCGGTACGCGGAGTAACCCTTGGCCAACGCCTGAGGGTGGTGGTGCCCGGGCGGTGCGGCGTAGAAGCTCGTCGCGGGCCGCGGGAGCCCTGCGGTACCCTGACGCCATGCGTGCCGTACGCCTTCTGCTTAGCGGGCCGCGCTGATCAGTCCCGACCGCCGGTGAACCGCGGTCGGAATCGGCGCGGCGTCCCCTCCTGTGCGAGGGGCATTTTTGTTTGACCAGCACGGTCAATTCCGCAGGCAGAGACGATCGATGGAGCTTTGAGGATCATGAGCGAGACGAATTCTGCTGCCGCCTCCGAGGTGGCGGCGCCGCACCGCTATACGGCCGCTCTGGCCGCTGACATCGAGGCACGCTGGCAGGACTTCTGGGACGCCGACGGCACCTACGAGGCGCCGAACCCGAGCGGCGACATGGCCGCGCGGGACGAGGCGGAGGCCGCTCTGGTCGGCAAGCCCAAGAAGTTCATCATGGACATGTTCCCGTACCCCTCCGGGGCGGGCCTGCACGTCGGCCACCCGCTGGGCTACATCGCCACGGACGTCTTCGCGCGCTTCCAGCGCATGACCGGCCACAACGTCCTGCACACCCTGGGCTTCGACGCCTTCGGCCTGCCCGCCGAGCAGTACGCGGTGCAGACGGGCACCCACCCGCGGGTCTCCACCGAGGCCAACATCGAGAACATGAAGTCCCAGCTGCGCGCGCTGGGCCTGGGCCACGACAAGCGGCGTTCGTTCGCGACGATCGACCCCGAGTACTACAAGTGGACCCAGTGGATCTTCGTCCAGATCTTCAACTCCTGGTACGACGCCGATGCCGCGCAGGCCCGCCCGATCGCCGACCTGGTCGCCCAGTTCGAGAGCGGTGAGCGTGCCGTACCGGACGCCACGCGCGCGTGGAGCGAGCTGGACGCCGCGGAGCGCGCCGAGGTGCTGAGCCAGTACCGCCTGGCCTACGCCTCCGACGCCCCCGTCAACTGGTGCCCCGGCCTGGGCACCGTCCTGGCCAACGAGGAAGTCACCGCCGACGGCCGCTCCGAGCGCGGCAACTTCCCCGTCTTCAAGGCCAAGCTGCGCCAGTGGAACATGCGCATCACCGCGTACGCCGACCGCCTGCTGGACGACCTGGACGCGCTGGACTGGCCCGAGGCCATCAAGCTGCAGCAGCGCAACTGGATCGGCCGCTCCGAAGGCGCCCGCGTGAGCTTCCCCGTCGGCGTCGAGGGCGACGCGATCAGCGTCTTCACCACTCGCCAGGACACCCTGTTCGGCGCGACCTACATGGTCCTGGCGCCCGAGCACGACCTGGTCGACAAGGTCATCCCGGAGACCTGGCCCGAGGGAACCCACGACGTGTGGACCGGCGGCCACGCCACGCCCGCGGAGGCCATCGCCAAGTACCGCGCCTTCGCCGCCGCCAAGTCCGACGTCGAGCGCCAGGCCGACGCCAAGGAGAAGACCGGCGTCTTCACCGGCGTCTACGCCACCAACCCGGTCAGCGGCGAGCAGGTCCCCGTCTTCATCGCCGACTACGTCCTGATGGGCTACGGCACCGGCGCGATCATGGCCGTTCCGGCGCACGACAGCCGCGACTTCGCCTTCGCGCGCGCCTTCCACCTGCCGATGCACTGTGTCGTCGAGCCGTCCGACGGCCGGAGCACCGACACCAGGACGTGGGACGACGCCTTCGCCTCGTACGAAGCGAAGCTGATCAACTCCTCGAACGAGGAGATCTCCCTGGACGGCATGGACGTCGCGGGTGCCAAGGCCCGCATCACCGGCTGGCTGGCCACCCGCGGCATCGGTGAGGGCACCGTCAACTTCCGCCTGCGCGACTGGCTGTTCAGCCGCCAGCGCTACTGGGGCGAGCCCTTCCCGATCGTCTACGACGAGGACGGCGTCGCGCACGCGCTGCCCGAGTCGATGCTGCCTCTGGAGCTGCCGGAGGTCGAGGACTACTCCCCGCGCACCTTCGACCCGGACGACGCGGACACCTCTCCGGAGACGCCGCTGTCCCGCAACGAGGAGTGGGTCAACGTCACCCTGGACCTGGGGGACGGCGCAGGACCGCGCACCTACCGCCGCGAGACCAACACCATGCCCAACTGGGCGGGTTCGTGCTGGTACGAGCTGCGCTACCTGGACCCGCGCAACGACCAGCAGCTGGTCGACCCCGCCGTCGAGCAGTACTGGATGGGCCCGCGCGAGGGTCAGCCGACGGGTGGCGTCGACCTGTACGTGGGCGGCGCCGAGCACGCGGTCCTGCACCTGCTGTACGCGCGCTTCTGGTCGAAGGTCCTGTTCGACCTGGGCCACATCTCGTCGGCCGAGCCGTTCCACAAGCTGTACAACCAGGGCATGATCCAGGCCTACGTCTACCGGGACAGCCGCGGCTTCCCGGTGGCGGCGACCGAGGTCGAGGAGCGCGACGGAAAGTTCTTCTTCGAGGGCGAGCCGGTCAAGCGCGAGCTGGGCAAGATGGGCAAGTCCCTGAAGAACGCCGTCACGCCGGACGAGATCTGCGACGAGTACGGCGCGGACACCCTGCGCCTGTACGAGATGGCGATGGGCCCCCTGGACGTGTCGCGTCCCTGGGACACGCGCGCGGTCGTCGGTCAGTACCGTCTGCTGCAGCGCCTGTGGCGCCTGATCGTCGACGAGTCGACCGGTGAGGTCACCGTCGCCGACGTCGCCGACGCGGACGTCGACGAGGCCACCCTGCGCGCCCTGCACAAGGCCATCGACGGTGTGCGCCAGGACCTGGAAGGCATGCGGTTCAACACCGCCATTGCCAAGATCACCGAGCTGAACAACCACCTGACGAAGGTGGGCGGCGCGGTCCCGAAGTCCGTCGCGGAGGGCCTGGTGCTGCTGATCGCGCCGCTGGCCCCGCACATCGCCGAGGAGCTGTGGCGCAAGCTGGGCCACACCGACTCGGTGGTCCACCGGGACTTCCCGGTCGCCGACCCGGCTTACGTCGTGGACGAGTCCGTGACCTGCGTCGTGCAGATCAAGGGCAAGGTCAAGGCGCGCCTGGAGGTCTCCCCGGCCATCTCCGACGCCGAGCTGGAGAAGGTGGCGCTGGCCGACGAGAAGGTCGTGGCCGCGCTGGACGGGGCGGGGATCCGCAAGGTGATCGTGCGGGCGCCGAAGCTGGTGAACATCGTTCCCGCGTGACCGATCCCGTGTAGTGGCATCGGGGTCTTCCCTTACGGGCAGGTTGGGGGTTCCGCTGGAACCTCCGACCTGCCTTCTCCGTTTACGGTGGAAGGAGTCGCTGGAGCGGACTGCTGGAGTGACCGGATGCGGAGAGGAGCGTCATGGAAGCCGTGGGCGCGATCGTGGCGCTGCTTTTCGTGCTGTTCTTGGTGCTGGGTGTGTACGCGACAGTGAAGGCGGTCCGGGCGGCCAAGCGCGGCGTCGACCGCACCATCATGGAGGCCCGCCGGACGGTCGAGGACACCACGCTCCGGGCCCGGAGCTTCGCGCAGGTCGGCAGCGCCGGTGAACTGGCCCAGCTGCGGCTCGCGTTGCGCACCTCCATGCGGGCCACGCAGGACGTCCTGCAGGCAGGCGCCGCCGAGGACGCCTCGCTGAAGGAAACCCTGGAGCTCTTCGACCGGCTCAGCGTCCACGGACACGAGCTGGACGACGAGCTCCGGCGTCTGGAGCGCGACCCGGACAAGGCCGCGCTGGCCGAGCGCCTCCCCGAGCTGCGGGAGCGCACGGAGCAGATCAAGAAGGCGGCCGACTCCCTGCGCTGGTCGGCGCGCGACCGGGCCCGCCGGTTCGCCAACGACGACCTGGACTCGCTGAGCACCCAGATCGACATGGAAGCGGGCGCCCTGCGGCACTGGACGACGGAGCCGTCGTCGACCGACCGGACCCCGGCCGAGTGGCCCGAGCCCGAGGCGGCAGACGGCAAGGGTGCCGAGCAGACCTGGTCCGAGCCGTCCGGCCCCGCCCAGCAGGCGGCACAGGAGCCGACGCGGCCCGCGATCACTCCGCCCACCGCGCGGGTGACGTATCCGTGGGAGAAGAAGGCCAAGCCCGAGAGCACGACCTGAGCCGCCCGGAACCGGGTGCGCAGGGGCCGGACTGCCACCCGACGGCCCAGACAGGTAATCTCCAGCTCATGTCCCGCCATGTCGCGATCGTCACGGATTCAACGGCCTACCTGCCGCAGGGGACGATGGAGCGGCACAGCATCACCGCGGTGCCCCTGACCGTGGTCCTGGGGGATCAGGCGCTGGAGGAGGGCACCGAGATCTCCGCCCGCTCCCTCGCCCAGGCGCTGCAGAAGCGGAAGTCGGTGACGACGTCCCGGCCCAGCCCCCAAGTCTTCGCGGAGACCTACCGCAAGGTCGCGGAAGCGGGCGCGACCGACATCGTCTCGCTGCACCTGTCCGCCGAATTCTCCGGTACGTACGACGCCGCGGTCCTCGCCGCGAAGGAAGCGCCGGTGCCGGTGCGGGTGGTGGACACCGGCATGGTGGCGATGGCACTCGGCTTCTGCGCCCTCGCGGCGGCACAGGCCGCGGAGGCGGGCGACTCGGCAGAGGAAGCGGTGGCGGCCGCGGAGAAGCGGGCCGCAGGCACGTCCGCGTTCTTCTACGTCGACACCCTCGACTACCTCCGCAGGGGCGGCCGCATCGGCGCCGCTCAGGCGCTCCTGGGCTCCGCGCTCGCCGTCAAGCCGCTGCTGAAGCTGGACGGTGGCCGCATCGACATGCTGGAGAAGGTGCGGACCGCGTCGAAGGCGATCGCCCGGCTCGAGGAGATCGTGGTCGAGCAGGCCGGGTCCGGCCGGGTCGACATCGCGGTGCACCACCTGGCGGCACCGGACCGGGCCTCGGCGCTCGCCGAGCGGCTCAGGGAGCGGGTGCCGGACCTCGCGGAACTGCACGTCAGCGAGGTCGGTGCGGTGATCGGGGCGCACACGGGGCCGGGGTTGCTGGGGGCTGTGGTCTCGCCTCGGTGAGTCCCAGGCGTCGGTGAGTCCCACGTGCCGGTGAGTCCCACGTGCGGGTGACGGGGATATCCACAACTGCCGGGTAATCCACGGAAATCGAGCAAGATCAACAACTTTTCGTGGCGATGCCTAACGTCGTCGGCATGGCACTTCGATCACTTTCCCGGACATCTTCCACGACGAGCGGGCCCGGCCGTGGCCCCGCGTCAGACGGCCGCGCCCACACCAGTGACCGTCACGCCCGCGAGCGGGCCCGCCGTCGGCGCGCGTCGGCGGAGGCGGTCCGGCGGCGGGCGGAGAGCCTCTTCGCCGAGCCGCAACCGCAACCACCGCCACCGCCTTCGCCTTCGCCTTCGCCGAGGTTGGATGTGGCGGCTCCGGACGCCGGGCTGGCGGGCGGGGTTTGGGCCGGAGGCACATCCGGGCCGCGTGTGCCCAGGCCCGGGTGGGCGCGGGAGGCGGAGGCGGCGGCCGGTGCGGAGGCCGAGGAAGCTGTCCCCGGTGATGAGCGGCAGCGGCCGGAACCCTCGCGGCGGCAGCGGCAGCGGCAGCGGCAGCGGCTGGGGCTCGCGGTGCGGGAGCGGTTGCCGATGTGGCTGCAGACGCGGTGCGGTCTCGAACGGCGAGCCGTGGTCGCGCTCGCCGTGATCCTCGGGGTGGCAGCGGTCTTCGCCGCCCAGCATTTCTGGACGGGGCGGGCCCAGCCCGTGCGGCCGCCGGATGTGGTGCGTGCGGCGGGCGCCGTCCCTGAGCGGGGCGCGGAGCCGGATCCGTCGCCGGGGCCACCGGCGCGGGCGGGGCGGGCGTCGGCGGACGCGGGCGGTGGCGCCGGTGCGGTGCACGGTGAGGGCGCCGGGGGCGCGATCGTCGTGGACGTCAGCGGGAAGGTCCGTCGGCCCGGCGTCCATCGGCTGCCCGCCGGGTCCCGGGTGGCCGATGCCCTGCGGGCCGCCGGTGGGGTCAGGCCGGGTACGGAGACGGACGACCTCAATCGCGCGCGGTTCCTCGTGGACGGCGAGCAGGTGGTGGTGGGAGGGCCGCCGACGGCCGGTGGTGCCGGTGGTGCCGGTGGTGTCGGGACAGGGGCCGGTGCCGCGGTCGGGGCGGGCGCTGGTCCGCCCGGTGCGGCCGCGACTGGCCCGGTGGGCCTGAACACGGCGACCGCGGAGCAGCTCGACGAACTCCCCGGTGTAGGACCCGTGTTGGCGCAGCACATTCTCGACTACCGCGCGGAGCACGGCGGGTTCCGCTCCGTCGAGGAGCTCCGTGAGGTCAACGGCATCGGCGACCGGCGCTTCGCCGATCTCCAGGGTCTCGTACGGCCATGACGCGCGCGGCGGTTCACCTCGCGTCGGGCCACCGCCTCGGTGCCTCGAATCCCCGGCAGGAGGGCCCGGCCGACCTGCGGCTCGTGCCGCCCGCGCTGGCGGCGTGGGCATCGGCCGCACTGATGCTGGACGCCCCGCCTCGCTGGGCGATCGGCACGGTGGCGGTCGGCGTGCTGGTGGCCGGAGCGCTGCTGGTGAGGTGGACGGCCAGCGGAAGCAGAGGGGAGCCGGGGCGGTGGGGACGCCTCTCGATGGCCGCGGTTCTGCTCTGCGCCGCCGGGGCGGCGGCCTCCGCGGCGCTGCACGGGGCGGATCTGCGCCGGGGCCCGGTCCCGGCGCTGGCCGGACGGTATGCGCAGGTGGACGTGGAGTTGAGGGTGACGTCCGACCCCCGGCGCACCCGGCCCCGCGTGGCGAGCGCGCACACTCTGCCGCCGACCGTCGTCCTGGACGCGGAAGTCCTCCGCGTCACGGAGACGAACGGCTCGTCGACCACGACCCGCACACCGGTCCTGGTCGTGGTGCGGATGGTTGAGTCCAAGAGGGCGTCCTCCAAGAGGGCGTCCACGAGGGCCACTTCAACCACCCCCTGGACAGGCCTGTTGCCCTCGACGCGGGTGCGTGTGGAGGGTCGGCTTGCGCCGCCCTTGTCCGAGGGGAGCGAGGTGGCCGCCGTGCTTCGGGTGGCCAGGGAGGGGGCGCGGGCGCCTCGGGTGGTGGGGGCGCCTTCCCGGATACAGCGGCTGGCCGGGGAGTTGCGGGACGGACTGCGGGAGGCCACGGAGGGGCTGCCCACCGATGCCCGTGCGCTGCTCCCCGGGCTCGTCGTCGGGGACACCTCACGGGTGTCTGCCGAGTTGGACCAGGCGTTCCGGGCGACCGACCTCACGCATCTGCTCGCCGTCAGCGGGGCGAACCTCACGATTGTGCTCGTCCTGCTCATCGGGCCGCCGGGCACCGCCCAGCGGGCCGAGCGGCGCGGGCTGGCGCCGAAGTTGGGCATTCCGCTGCGGACGACCGCGGTGCTCGGCGGGGCGCTCACGCTCGGGTTCGTCATCGTCTGCCGACCGGACCCGAGCGTGTTGCGGGCCGCGGCCTGCGGGCTGATCGCGCTGCTCGCCATCGTCACGGGACGGCGCAGGTCCCTGATTCCGGCGTTGGCCACGGCGGTGCTGGTGCTGGTTCTGTACGACCCGTGGCTGGCCCGGAGTTATGGGTTCCTGCTCTCCGTCCTGGCCACCGGCGCCCTGCTCACCCTCGCGCCGCGCTGGGGTGCGGCGCTGCGCGGGCGAGGGGTGCCGGGGAGGTTGGCCGACGCGGTGGCCGCCGCCGCGGCGGCTCAGGCGGTGTGTGCGCCCGTCGTCGCCGTCCTCGCGGCCCGGGTGAGTCTGGTCGCGGTGCCGTGCAATCTCCTCGCCGAGTTCGCCGTCGCGCCTGCCACCGTGCTCGGCTTCGCGGTGCTGGCGGCGGCGCCGGTCGCGATGCCTGTCGCCAAGGCGCTTGCCTGGGTAGCGAGTTGGCCCACGGGGTGGATCGCGGGCATCGCCCGTGCGGGGGCGGCCCTGCCGGGGAACGGGGTCGACTGGCCGGGCGGCTGGCGTGGCGGACTCGTGCTCGCGGGCGTCACCGTGGTCCTCGTCCTGGTGGGACGCAGGATCGTGCGGCACCCGTGGCTGGTCACGGCCTGCGCCGCACTGTTCTTCCTGGTGGTCGTCCAGCCTCCGCCCGTCACCCGGGTGATCGCGGGCTGGCCGCCGCCGGGCTGGCGCCTTGCGATGTGCGATGTGGGGCAGGGCGACGCGACGGTGCTGGCGGCGGGTGACGGCGCTGGGGTGGTGGTCGACGCGGGGCCCGATCCGCTGGCGGTGGACCGCTGTCTGCGTTCGCTCGGGATCAGACGGGTGCCGCTCGTCCTGCTCACGCACTTCCACGCGGACCATGTCGCGGGGCTGCCGGGGGTGTTGCGGGGGCGTGAGGTGGGGGCGATCCAGACGACGGGGTTCCAGGAGCCGCCGGAGCAGGCCGAGTTCGTGCGGGAGCAGGCGGCAGCGGCAAGGGTGCCGGTGATGGCGGCCGCGGCGGGGGAGCGGCGCCGCGCTGGTCCGCTGGACTGGCAGGTGCTGTGGCCTCCGGCGGGACCGGTGCCGAGGCCCGAGGGGCCGAACGACGCGAGCGTCACTCTGCTCGTGCGGACGGGCGGGCTGACGCTGCTGCTCCTCGGCGATCTGGAGCCGCCCGCGCAGAGGGCACTGCTGCGGACCCCGGCGGCCGCGTCGATCGGTTCCGTGGACGTCCTCAAAGTCGCGCATCACGGCTCGGCGAACCAAGATCCGGAGCTTATGCGCAGGGCGGCGCCGCGGCTGGCGCTGATCTCGTGCGGCGCCGACAACTCGTACGGCCATCCCTCGCCCGTCACCATGGCGGCGCTGCGGGCCGGGGGAGCGCAGGTGCTGCGGACGGACAGGGACGGGGCGGTGGCGGTGGTGGGCTCGGGCCCCCGGTCGGCCCCACGCCTGGCGGTGGCGACCCGGCCGCCGTGAGCACCGCTCTCGTATCCCCGAGCCCGAGCCCGAGCCCGGGCCCGCGCCAGGGACCCCTCCGCGCCGCCCTCGGCGCACCCGCCGCGGCCAATTCGGTCCAGTCGCGACACTTCGGCGCATCGGCAGCATTCCCGCGATCTGGGTCCGTGTTGCATCGAAAGCCGCAACGGTGATCGAATGCCTATTCGTTGTAGTTTGCAGTTGTTGTCAAGGAAGGCGGGGGTGTGTCGAGCGTGTTCGGCCGCTGGCTGGGAAACCGTACGAATCGGACCGGGCGGGTGGGAGCCTTGTCGGCGCTCACGGTCCCGTCGAGTGCGGGGGTACTCAGCTGTCGGGTGCTCGACCCGGTCAACGAGCCCGTGCGGAACGCGGAATTTGCCGTCAGCGACGCCCTGGGGCGCAAGGTGGTCAGTGGGGGCACCGACCCCTTCGGATCGTTCGTCACTGCTGTTCCGGCCGGGGACTACCGGCTCGCGGTCTCGGCGGAGGGCTTCACCCCGTACCGGGCGAGCGCCACGGTGGGCGAGGACGCGCACGCCTCGCTCGGTGACGTCACGCTCCAGGTCGCCCAGCCCCCGGCGCTCCCCGAGCCCGGCGACTGGGAGGTGGACCCCCTGCACTCCTCGGTCGGCTTCACCGCGCGGCACATCGGGCTTGCCCGCATCCACGGCAGGTTCAACAGCTTTGCGGGTGCGATCCGGATGGGGGAGCGGATGGAGGACTCCGCGATGCACGTCGTCATCGACGCGTCCTCCATCGACACCGCGGTCAAGATGCGCGACGACCATCTGCGCTCCGGCGACTTCCTCGACGTGGAGCGGTTCCCGACGATGGAGTTCTACAGCGAGCGCTTCGTCCACAAGGGCGGCAGCCGCTGGGCGATATCCGGCGGCCTGACGCTGCACGGGGTGACGCGCACGGTCACGCTCGACACCGAGTACCTCGGGGTCGGCAAGGGGCTCGAGGGCGAGACCCGCGTCGCCTGCCGGGCCACCACCGAACTGCACCGCGACGACTTCACGATCACCTGGCAGACGATGCTCGCGCGCGGCATCGCCGCCGTCGGGCACAGCATCACGATCGACCTCGACATCCAGGTCATCCCCAAGAGCGGCTGACCGCGCCCACCGGTCGGCGTTCGCTACGGGGCCTCCAGCCAGCCCTCGTGCTCGGCGGCCAGTGCGTCGAGGGCCGACGGGTCGAGGCGGGCGTCCGGGTCCTCGACCACGACCAGCCACTGGGCGTCCTCGGCATCGTCCTCGCCCGCCAGGGCGTCGCGGACCAGCTGCGGCTCCTCGGCCACGCCGAAACGGTCGGGGAGCTCTTCGGCCACCACCTCCGCGGCATCGCGGTCGGGCAGCACCAGGACATGTCGTACGTCGGTCACGGGCCCATTCTCCGCTACGGCGGCCGGGGCATCCGTGCGGCCCCGGTCGGGCGGGACGGGCTGTCAGTGGCGCGTGGGATGCTTGACCGCGATGGCCAGGAAGACAGCAAACGACGATCCGCTCGCTCCTCTCACGCTCGCCGTGGGGCAGGAGGACCTCCTCCTCGACCGCGCCGTGCAGGAAGTGGTCGCGGCCGCCCGCGCCGCCGACGCGGACACGGACGTGCGCGACCTCACCCCCGACCTGCTGCAGCCCGGCACGCTCGCCGAGCTGACCAGCCCGTCGCTCTTCGCCGAGCGCAAGGTCGTCGTCGTGCGCAATGCGCAGGATCTGTCGGCCGACACGGTCAAGGACGTCAAGGCGTATCTGGGGTCGCCCGCCGAGGAGATCACCCTCGTCCTGCTGCACGCGGGCGGCGCCAAGGGCAAGGCGCTGCTCGACGCGGCGCGGAAGGCGGGCGCGCGCGAGGTCGCCTGCCCCAAGATGACCAAGCCCGCGGACCGGCTCTCGTTCGTGCGCGGCGAGTTCCGCACCCTGGGCCGTTCGGCGACCCCGGAGGCGTGCCAGGCCCTTGTCGACTCGATCGGCAGCGATCTGCGCGAGCTCGCCTCCGCGGCCGCCCAGCTGGTGGCGGACATCGAGGGCACGATCGACGAAGCGGTCGTCGGGCGGTACTACACGGGCCGGGCCGAGGCCTCCAGCTTCACGGTGGCCGACCGGGCCGTCGAGGGGCGGGCCGCCGAGGCGCTCGAAGCGCTGCGCTGGTCCCTGGCGACCGGCGTCGCCCCCGTCATGATCACCAGCGCCCTCGCGCAGGGCGTCCGGGCGATCGGCAAGCTCTCCTCCGCGCGCGGCGGACGCCCCGCCGACCTCGCCCGTGAGCTGGGCATGCCGCCCTGGAAGATCGACCGCGTGCGCCAGCAGATGCGCGGCTGGACGCCGGACGGCGTGGCAGCGGCGCTCACCGCGGTGGCCGCGGCCGACGCGGGCGTCAAGGGGGGCGGCGACGATCCCGAGTACGCGCTGGAGAAGGCGGTCGTCGCCATTGCCCGTGCGGCGCGGTCCGGGCGGCCCTAGGCCCTAGGGCCAGCGTGTGCGGGCCGTGGGCCCGGCGTCTGCGTGGCTCGGGTGCGTTTCGTCTGCGGCGTGCGTCGTGGCTTGTCGCGCAGTTCCCCGCGCCCCTGACACAGCACCCCCAGCGGCCCTACCCCTGACGCCGCACCCTCGCCCCAGCGGCCCTACCCCGGACACCGCACCCCCACTCCCAGCGGCCCTGCCCCGGACACCGCACCCCCACTCCCAGCGGCCCTACCCCGGACACCGCACCCCCACTCCCAGCGGCCCTGCCCCTGACCCAGCACCCCGCCCCCCCAGCGGCCCCACCCCTGACGCCGCACCCCCACCCCAGCGGCCCCACCCCGGACACAGCAATGCCCCCAGAGTGGGTCCGGGGGCATCGTCGCAGCGTGGCGTACTGCGTGGTCTGTCCGCGATTCGAGGTAGAGGGCTCGAATTACCCTCGCGGGAGGATTGATCAGCGCCCCGGCGAACCGGGGTCAAGAGCTTCAGCCCTTGAGGGACGCGGCCTTCGTCGCAAGCGCCGACTTCTTGTTGGCGGCCTGGTTCTTGTGGATGACGCCCTTGGAGACGGCCTTGTCCAGCTGACGCGTGGCCTCACGCGTGAGCTCGGCAGCCTTCTGGGTGTCACCGGCGGCAACGGCCTCGCGGGCCTTGCGGATCGCGGTCTTCAGCGAAGACTTGACCGCCTTGTTGCGCTGACGCGCCTTCTCGTTGGTCTTGATCCGCTTGATCTGGGACTTGATGTTCGCCACGAAAGAGCCTTTTCAGGTTCAGGTTCTGCAGAACTTCTGCAGATGAGTGTTATGACACGCGCCTCGATGCCTGAGAGGGCTACGAGACACAGCTGTCCACGGTACCAGCCGCCCTCCGACCGTCCCAAACCGGGCGCAGTGCCCCACCCATGGGACGATGGAATCTACGTATAGATCCGACCCGAGGCGACAGGCGCCTCAAGAGACAGGACCCTGCGTGCCCGCGACCCCTAAAAATGTGCCCGAGCCGAGCCGTACGGACCCGGCGCTGATCCGCAATTTCTGCATCATCGCGCACATCGACCACGGCAAGTCCACGCTCGCCGACCGCATGCTCCAGCTGACCGGTGTGGTGGATCAGCGGCAGATGCGTGCCCAGTACCTCGACCGCATGGACATCGAGCGCGAGCGCGGCATCACGATCAAGTCCCAGGCGGTGCGTCTGCCCTGGGCCCCGACAGAGGGCCCGGACCAGGGCAGTACCCACATCCTCAACATGATCGACACCCCGGGCCACGTGGACTTCACGTATGAAGTCTCACGTTCGCTCGCGGCCTGTGAGGGCACGATCCTCCTGGTCGACGCGGCCCAGGGCATCGAGGCGCAGACTCTCGCCAACCTCTACCTGGCGATGGAGAACGACCTCAAGATCATCCCCGTACTGAACAAGATCGACCTGCCTGCCGCCCAGCCGGAGAAGTTCTCCGAGGAGCTCGCCAACCTGATCGGCTGCGAGCCCGAGGACGTCCTGAAGGTCTCCGCGAAGACCGGCATGGGCGTCGAGGCGCTGCTCGACAAGGCCGTCGCCGAGATCCCGCCCCCGGTCGGCGTCAAGGACGCCCCGGCCCGCGCGATGATCTTCGACTCGGTCTACGACTCCTACCGCGGCGTCGTGACGTACGTACGAGTGGTCGACGGCCAGCTCAACAAGCGCGAGCGGATCCGGATGATGTCCACCGGCGCTACGCACGAGCTGCTTGAGATCGGTGTCTCCTCCCCCGAGATGACCCCGGCCGACGGCATCGGCGTCGGTGAGGTGGGTTACATCATCACCGGCGTGAAGGACGTCCGTCAGTCCAAGGTCGGTGACACGATCACCTCCCTGCACAAGGGCGCCACCGAGCCGCTCGGCGGTTACAAGGACCCCAAGCCGATGGTGTTCTCGGGCCTGTACCCGCTGGACGGCTCGGAGTACCCGGACCTCCGCGAGGCCCTCGACAAGCTGCAGCTCAACGACGCCGCGCTCGTCTATGAACCGGAGACCTCGGCCGCGCTGGGCTTCGGTTTCCGTGTCGGCTTCCTGGGGCTCCTGCACCTCGACGTGATCCGCGAGCGCCTGGAGCGCGAGTTCGGGCTCGACCTGATCGCCACCGCCCCCAACGTGGTCTACCGCGTGATCATGGAGGACGGTGCCGAGCACACGGTCACCAACCCGAGTGAATTCCCCGAGGGCAAGATCGACCAGGTCTTCGAGCCCGTGGTGCGCGCCACGATCCTGGCGCCCAGCGAGTTCATCGGCTCGATCATGGAGCTGTGCCAGAACCGGCGCGGCGTCATGCTCGGCATGGACTACCTCTCCGAGGACCGCGTCGAGATCCGGTACACGCTGCCGCTCGCCGAGATCGTCTTCGACTTCTTCGACCAGCTGAAGTCCAAGACGCGCGGTTATGCCTCGCTGGACTACGAGCCCACCGGCGAGCAGTCCGCCCAGCTCGTCAAGGTCGACATCCTGCTGCACGGCGACAAGGTCGACGCGTTCTCGGCGGTCACGCACAAGGACCAGGCGTACGCGTACGGCGTGCGGCTCGTCGCCAAGCTGCGCGAGCTCATCCCGCGGCAGGCCTTCGAGGTGCCCGTCCAGGCCGCGATCGGGTCAAGGGTCATTGCCCGCGAGACCATCCGCGCCATCCGCAAGGACGTCCTCGCCAAGTGCTACGGCGGTGACATCTCCCGTAAGCGCAAGCTGCTCGAGAAGCAGAAGGAGGGCAAGAAGCGCATGAAGATGGTCGGCTCCGTCGAGGTGCCGCAGGAAGCCTTCATCGCCGTGCTCTCCAGCGACGACAGCGGCCCCGGCAAGGCCAAGAAGTAGTTCCCCGATCGCGGCGCGGCCGCGGTCACGCGGGCCCGGTGCGCACACGCATCGGGCCCGCGGCGCGTTTCGGCGGGCGGGCTCGTTCCGTATGGGTGTCTGGAGGAAGTGACAGGCAGATGCCCCTTACGCACTGGGCGTCGGAGCTCTACTCTGATCACCACTCGTAGGTTACTCGCAAGTTAAACAAGTAGCCGCAGGGACGTCAGAACACACGTAAGAAGCAGCCGCCAGCCAGTTCGCCGCACTGCCGTGGGCCCGGAGGATGTCGTGAGCGACACACAGACCTTGATCGAGAACCGTCCGCCCTCCGTGGCGCATCTCTTCCTGGAGCGCGTGGCGGCAACCCCGGACGCCGAGGCCTACCGGTACCCCGTCCCGGCGGCGTCCGGCGAGGGCCCCGACGACTGGAAGACGCTCAGCTGGGCGCAGGCCGCGGACCGCGTGTACGCCATCGCGGCCGGCCTCGTCGAGCTGGGCCTGCAGGCCGAGGACCGCGTCGCCCTCGCCTCGTCCACGCGCGTCGAGTGGATCCTCTGCGACCTCGGCATCATGTGCGCGGGCGCGGCCACCACCACCGTCTATCCGCAGACCAACGCCGAGGAGTCGGCGTACATCCTGGCCGACTCCGGCAGCCGCGTGCTGATCGCCGAGGACGCCGCGCAGCTCGCCAAGGCGCGCGAGAAGCGCGCCGAGCTGCCCGAGCTGCAGCACGTCGTGGTGCTCGACCCCGCGGGCGCCGAGCCCGCCGAGGGCGACCCCGAGGGCTGGCTGCTCACGCTCGCCGACCTGGAGGCCCGCGGCGCCGCGCACCTGGAGAAGAACCCGGAGCTCATCAAGGAGCGGATCGCGGCGATCACCGCCGACCAGCTCGCCACGATCATCTACACCTCCGGCACCACGGGCCGCCCCAAGGGCGTGCGCCTGCCGCAGGACAACTGGTCGTACATGGCCAAGGCCATCGCGGCGACCGGCCTGCTCGGCCCCGACGACGTGCAGTACCTGTGGCTGCCGCTCGCCCACGTCTTCGGCAAGGTGCTGACCTCCGGGCAGATCGAGCTCGGGCACGTCACCGCCGTCGACGGCCGCGTGGACAAGATCATCGAGAATCTGCCCGTGGTGCAGCCGACGTACATGGCGGCCGTGCCCCGCATCTTCGAGAAGGTCTACAACGGCGTCGCGGCCAAGGCGCGGGCCGGTGGCGGAGCCAAGTACAAGATCTTCCAGTGGGCCGCCGACGTCTCCCGCGAGTACGCGAAGGTCAGCCAGGACAACTTCCGCAGGACCGGCACCGCGTCCGTGCCCTTCGGGCTGCGCGCCAAGCACCGGACCGCCGACGCCCTCGTCTACTCCAAGCTGCGCGAGGCCTTCGGCGGACGGCTGCGCGCCGCCGTCTCCGGCTCCGCCGCGCTGGCGCCCGAGATCGGCTACTTCTTCGCGGGCGCGGGCATCCACATCCTGGAGGGATACGGCCTGACCGAGTCCTCCGCGGCCTCCTTCGTGAACCCCGGCGAGGCCTACCGCACCGGCACGGTCGGCAAGCCGCTGCCCGGCACCGAGGTGCGCATCGCGGACGACGGCGAGATCCTGCTGCGCGGCCCCGGCATCATGGAGGGCTACCACGGGCTGCCCGAGAAGACCGCCGAGGTCCTGGAGTCCGACGGCTGGTTCCACACCGGGGACATCGGCGAGCTGTCCGTCGACGGCTATCTGCGGATCACGGACCGCAAGAAGGACCTGATCAAGACGTCCGGCGGCAAGTACATCGCGCCCGCCGAGGTCGAGGGCCAGTTCAAGGCCGTGTGTCCGTACGTCTCCAACATCCTCGTGCACGGCGCCGACCGGAACTTCTGCACCGCCCTGATCTCCCTCGACGAGCCCGCCATCCTCGACTGGGCCAAGGAGAACGGTCAGGAGGGCAAGTCGTACGCGGAGGTGTGCGCCGCCCCCGCGACGGTCGAGCTCGTCGACGGCTATGTGCGCGAGCTCAACGAAGGCCTGCAGCGCTGGCAGACCATCAAGAAGTTCCGGCTCCTGCCGCGCGACCTCGACGTCGAGCACGGCGAGCTGACGCCCAGCCTGAAGCTGAAGCGTCCGGTGGTCGAGCGGGAGTACAAGCACCTGATCGAGGACATGTACGCGGGGTCGCGCGAGGCCTGATCCGTCGGCTCGGGGCCCCTGGGTCCGGGGGGCCGCTCGTTGTTCGTCACGCGGTCGGGGCGTCGGTCTACACGCCCCGGCCGCGGCGCATTTCCTGCACCAGTTCCTCCATGTGCGTCACGTGGCGGCGCAGTTCGAGGACGTCCTTGAGGCTGCTCGCCGCCATATGGGTCTCGATGGCCGACAGACGCGCGGCCAGCTCGTCGAACTGGCGCTGCTCACGGGCCAGTATCCGCTCCAGCTGCCTGTTCTTGCGGTGCAGTTCGAGGAAGACGGTGACCTTGGCGCGCAGCACCCAGGGGTCGAACGGCTTGGTGAGGTAGTCCGCAGCCCCGGTCGCATAGCCGCGGAACGCGTAGCCCGCGTCGTTGTCGGTGCCCGTCAGGAAGATGATCGGCACGTCCTTGGTCTGGTCGAGCCGTTTGATGTTCGACGCGGTCTCGAAGCCGTCCATGCCGGGCATGCGGACGTCCAGAAGGATCACGGCGAATCGTTGCCGCAAAATCGCCTTCATGGCTTCCTCGCCCGAACGAGCCCGCACCAGGGGCTCGTTCAGTGATCCGAGGACGGCTTCGAGAGCCATCAGATTGTCCTCCATGTCGTCGACTAGGAGGATGCTCGCGCGGTTGTCGGTCACGGCCTCTGCACTCATGGTCACGGTGCCTCACTCGGTCGTCGGCGGAACAACGCTTTCTCCTTGCACGCTGTCCTGCTCCTGAACGACGGTCTCTGGATCGGTGGTCGTGGATTGCTCGTCGGTCGACGAGCCGGCTGGGTCCAGGAGGGCACAGACGACGCCGAGCAGTTGGTCTACGTCCACGGGCTTGGGGACGTAGTCGGTGGCGCCCTGGGAGATGGCCTTCTCACGGTCTCCGGGCATGGCCTTGGCGGTGAGGGCGACGATGGGCAGGCCCCGCCAGCGGGGGCTGCGACGGATCGCGACCATGGTTTCGTAGCCGTCCATCTCCGGCATCATGATGTCCATGAGGACGATGTCGACATCCGGATTGCGCTCCAGCGTCTCGATGCCCTCGCGGCCGTTCTCCGCGTACAGGACGGGCATGCCGACGCGGCTGAGGACATGGGTGAGCGCGAAGACGTTGCGGATGTCGTCGTCGACGATGAGCACCCTGCGGCCCGGCAGTATGCGGCCCGCGCGCCCTTCCTTCCACTCCTCCAGCTTGGTGGGCGTGGGCCAGCTGTCGTCGGGTTCGAGTGCGGTGTGCGGCCGCAGGGCCGCCTGCTCGATCGGTTCCGGCAGGTGCTGGGTGTGCGCTGCCGCGTACGCGATGGCGGCGGCGCCGTGGCCCGGGTGCACCACGGGAACGTAGAGCGAGAAGGTCGAGCCCTGGCCGGGGCGGCTCTCCGCGGTGATGCGGCCGCCGAGCAGGCCCGCGATCTCGCGGCTGATGGAGAGGCCGAGGCCGGTGCCGCCGTACTTGCGGTTGGTGGTGCCGTCGGCCTGCTGGAACGCCTCGAAGATCACCGGCAGTTGCTCGGACGGGATGCCGATGCCGGTGTCGCTGACGGCGAAGCAGAGCAGGTCGTCGTTGTCGTGGAGCAGCCGGTCGCCCGAGGCCTGCGCGACCCGGCTGACCCGCAGCTCGACGCTGCCCGCCGAGGTGAACTTGACCGCGTTGGACAGCAGGTTGCGCAGGATCTGCTGGAGGCGCTGCTCGTCCGAGAACATCTCGCGCGGCACGTCCTCGCCCACCGACACGTCGAAGGCGAGACCGCGGTCGAGGGTGAGCGGGCGGAACGTCGCGTGGACGTAGTCGAGGACCTTGATGAGGGGGAGCTTCTTGGGGCGTACGTCCATCCGGCCCGCCTCGATCTTCGACAGGTCCAGGATGTCGTTGATGAGCTGAAGGAGGTCGGAGCCCGAGCGGTGGATGGTCGTCGCGAACTGCACCTCCTGGTCGGAGAGGTGGTCGTCGGGGTTGTCGGAGAGCAGCCGGGCGAGGATCAGCAGGGAGTTGAGCGGGGTGCGCAGCTCGTGCGACATGTTCGCCAGGAACTCCGACTTGTACTGGGAGCTCGTGGCCAGCAGGGCGGCCTTCTCCTCCAGCTCCGCGTTCGAACGCCGCAGTTCGGCCTGCTGCCGCTGGAGCTCGTCCGAGCGCTCCTGGAGCTGGATGGCCAGCCGCTGCGACTCGCCGAGCAGGGACTCCGTACGGGAGTTGGCGATGATCGTGTTGATCGCGACGCCGATGGTGTTCACGAACTGGTCGAAGAACGCCAGGTGGACGTCGGAGAAGCGGGAGAACGTGGCCAGCTCGATGACGCCGAGCAGCTTGTCCTCGAAGAGGATCGGGATGATGACGACCGTGGCGGGGGCGGCGTCGCCGAGCCCCGAGTGGATCTTGATGTACTCCGGCGGGACCTCCTCGACGAGGATGCGCTTCTTCTCCAGCGCCGCCTGGCGCACCAGACCCTGCGCGGGCATGCCGCCGGTGTCGACGACCGAGCCCTGCGCCGCGCCGTACCCGGCGATGAAGGCGAGGCCCTTGGCGGTCACCTGGGTGGGCGCCGGGGCTTCGGCCGTGTCCGGGTCGGCCAGGAAGAAGGCGCCGTACTGCGCGTTCACCAGCGGGGTCAGCTCGCGCAGGATCAGGTCGGCGACCTCCATCAGGTCCCGGTGGCCCTGCATCAGACCGGCGAGGCGGGCGAGGTTGGACTCCAGCCAGTCCTTGGCGCGGGTGGTCTCGCGGAGGTTGGAGACCATGAGGTTGATGTTGTCCTTGAGCTCGGACACCTCGCCGCGGGTCTCGACCGTGATGGAGCGGGTCATGTCGCCCTGGGCCACGGCGGACGCGACCTCGGCGATGGCGCGGACCTGGGTGGTGAGGTTCAGCGCCAGCTCGTTCACGTTCGTCGTCAGGCGCTTCCACGTGCCGTACACGCCCTCGACCCGGGCCTGGCCGCCTAGTTGGCCCTCGGAGCCGACCTCGCGGGCCACGCGGGTCACCTCGGAGGAGAACGAGGACAGCGTGTCCACCATGGTGTTGATGGTGGTCTTCAGCTCCAGGATCTCGCCGCGCGCGTCGACGTCGATCTTCTTGGAGAGGTCGCCCTGGGCCACGGCCGTCGCGACCTGCGCGATGTTGCGGACCTGGCCCGTGAGGTTGTCCGCCATGTAGTTGACGTTGTCGGTGAGGTCCTTCCACACGCCCGATACGCCGAGGACCTGTGCGCGGCCGCCGAGCCGGCCGTCCGTGCCGACCTCGCGGGCGACGCGGGTGACCTCGTCGGCGAAGGCGCGCAGCTGCTCCACCATCGTGTTGACGGTGTCCTTCAGCTCCAGGATCTCGCCGCGCGCCGTGACCGTGATCATCTTGGACAGGTCGCCGTTGGCGACGGCCGTGGTGACCTGGGCGATGTTGCGGACCTGGGAGGTGAGGTTCGACGCCATGAAGTTGACGTTGTCCGTGAGGTCCTTCCATACGCCGGACACGCCCCGGACCTGGGCCTGACCGCCCAGGTTTCCTTCGGTGCCGACCTCGCGGGCGACGCGGGTGACCTCGTCGGCGAAGGCGGACAGCTGGTCCACCATCGTGTTGATCGTCGACTTCAGTTCGAGGATCTCGCCCTTCGCCTCGACCGTGATCTTCTTGCCCAGGTCGCCCTGGGCCACGGCCGTCGACACGAGCGCGATGTTGCGGACCTGGGAGGTGAGGTTGTCGGCCATGAAGTTGACGTTGTCGGTGAGGTCCTTCCACACGCCCGACACGCCCCGCACCTGAGCGCGCCCGCCCAGGTTTCCTTCGGTGCCGACCTCGCGGGCGACGCGGGTGACCTCGTCGGCGAAGGCGGACAGCTGGTCCACCATCGTGTTCACCGTCGACTTCAGCTCCAGGATCTCGCCCCGGGCGTCGACGGTGATCTTCTGGCTGAGGTCGCCGTTGGCGACGGCCGTGGTGACCTGGGCGATGTTGCGGACCTGGGAGGTGAGGTTCGACGCCATGAAGTTGACGTTGTCCGTGAGGTCCTTCCACACGCCCGACACCCCGCGCGCCTGGGCGCGGCCGCCCAACTGGCCCTCGGTGCCGACCTCGCGCGCCACCCGCGTCACCTCGGCGGCGAACGCGGAGAGCTGCTCCACCATCGTGTTCACGGTGAGCTTCAGTTCAAGGAGCTCACCCGTCGCCTCGACGGTCACTGTGCGTGTCAGGTCGCCCTGCGCCACGGCCGTCGTCACGAGCGCGATGTCCCGCACCTGGGCGGTGAGCCGGGCCGCCATCGTGTTGACGGCTTCGGTCACATCCCGCCAACTTCCCGAGAGGCCGCGCACCTTGGCGCGGCCGCCGAGGCGCCCCTCCGTGCCGACCTCGCGCGCGACGCGCGTGACCTCGCCCGTGAAGAGGGACAGCTGGTCCACCATCGCGTTGACCGCACGCCCCAGGCGGCGTAAATCGCCCCGCAGTTCACGGGTGCCGTCGTGCAGGTCGACCCGCTGGGTGAGGTCACCGCCCGCCACCGCGTTCAGCACCCGGGTGGCGTTCGCCGCCGGGGCCACCAGCGCGTCGAGCAGGGTGTTGACCTCCGAGACGCGGGCGGCCCACCTGCCCTGACCCGGGCTCGCGCCGAACCGTTCGTCCAGTCGGCCGTGCCTTATGATCTCGCGGCGCACGCGGATCAGTTCGACGTCGAAGTGGACCGAACGGTCGAGCATCTCGTTGAACACCGCGTACAGCTCGGCGGTCATGCCGTCGCCCACCGGCGTCACCTTGGTGAAGTCGCCGTCCCGTGCGGCACGCATGGCGGCGAGAAGCGGGCGCAGCTGACTGGTGGCCGGATCCGTGTCGGACTCGATGTTCTGTGCCGGGGCCGGAATGCGGCGCTTTGCAGGCACAGGCATAGCACTGTTCTCACTCATAACGGCCCACTTCGGTAACTCGGTGCTTATGGGCGTGGCCAGTCTGTCACTCTGTCGGTGTCGCCTGAGGCGTATTCGCCCGAACTGCTCAGGAGCCGCACCGTGGGGTCCATTCCGCTGCAACGGGAGGCCGATATCCGTGCCTCCGCCATGGACCCGGGCCGCCCCGGGCCACCGGCGGTGGCGCGCACGTCGCTGCCCGGAAATCCGCTGGCACCCGCCGCCGCACGCAAATTCGTGCGAGCGGCGCTCGCCGACTGGACCGAGCTCGGGGTGCCGGCCGCCACGGGCCTCACCGACCGGCTGGCCGACGACTCGGTGCTGCTGGTCAGCGAGTTGGTGACCAACGCCGTCGTGCACGCGGGCACGGCGGTCGAGCTGATGTGCAGGCTCGACGAGGCGCTGCCGGGCGAGAGCGCGGACTTCGTCGTCATCGAGGTCTCCGACCACCACCCCTCCCGCGCCGTCCGCAACGAGCAGCGTCCGCCGCCGTCCGGCACCCCCGAGTACGGCCGGGGCCTCCACCTCGTCGCGACCCTCTCCGAGTCCTGGGGCATCACCTACCGCACGGGCACCAAGTCGGTCTGGGCCCGGCTGCCCGTCGAGGGCGTCCAGGCCGTCCAGGAGATCGAGTCGTACGCGAGCGAACAGGCGCTGCAGCGCGGGCTGCGCGCCGCCGAGATCCTCGCGCCGATGCCGAGGCGCACCTCGCAGGACACGGAGTGGGTCAACAGGGGCGCGCTCACCTTCCTCGCCGAAGCCTCCGACCTGCTGGCCGGACAGTTCGACGAGGACCTGGTGGCCGCCCTCGCCGGACAGCTGCTCGTGCCGCGCCTCGCGGACTGGTGCGCGGTGTGGCTCGATGACGCGTCCCAAGGGTCGGGGCACGGCTCCGTGGGCGTGCAGAGCGCACGGCTCGCCCGGGTGTGGCACACCAGCGAGCACCGGATAGAGGAGCTGCGCCGCGTTCTGGAGAAGGAGCCGCCCCGGGTGCCGGAAACGGCGGGCTCGGGCGCCTTCCCCGTCCCCTGGCCCGGGGAGGTGCCCGCGGGTGGGACGTCAGGCGCGGCGCTGGCGTACCGGCTGACCGCGGGCGGGCGCGCCCTCGGCACGCTCGTCATCGGCCGGGCGGGCCTCATCCGCTTCCCCGACGAAGTCACCGGACTCGTCGAGGACTTCAGCCGCCGGGTCGCCCTCGCCATCAGCACCGCACGGCGCTACCAGCGCCAGGCCAACATCAGCCAGGTGCTCCAGCGGGGGCTGCTGCCCAGCAAGGTCGCGGAGATCCCCGGCGTCGAGAGCGGCCTCGTCTACGAGCCGCGGGACAAGGGCGGCCCCGGCGGCGACTTCTACGACGTGTTCCAGGCGGGCGAGGGCCGCTGGTGCTTCGCGCTCGGCGACGTCCAGGGCAAGGGTCCCGAGGCGGCCGTCGTCATCGGTCTCGCCCGCCCCTGGCTGCGGCTGCTCGCCCGCGAGGGGTACGCGGTCGCGGAGGTCATGGACCGCCTCAACCAGCTCCTCCTCGACGACGCGACCGAGGCGGCGGACGCGGCGGCCGCGGTCGTCGCGGTGGCGGGCGGGCAGGCGCTGCCGCCCGACAGCCCCACCTCGCGCTTCCTCTCGCTCCTGTACGGCGAGATCGTTCCGTACGAAGGGGGAGTGCGCTGCACGATCGCGTGCGCGGGGCATCCGCTGCCGCTCCTCATGTCCGCCGACGGCGAGGTGCGGGAGGCGGCCACTCCGCAGATGCTGCTCGGGGTCGTCGACGACGAGACGTACACCAGCGAGAGCTTCGACCTGCGCTCCGGCGAGACGCTCCTGTGCGTCACGGACGGCGTGACCGAGCGCCGCACGGGGCGGCGCCAGTTCGACGACGGCGACGGGCTCGCGGCGGCGCTCGCCAGCTGCGCGGGGCTCGACGCGGGGCTGACGGCGGAGCGGATCCGGCGGCTCGTGCACGAGTTCTCTGAGCGGCCACCGGACGACGATCTGGCGTTGCTGGTGCTTCGGGCCCGGTGAGGCGGGCCACACGCCGGGCGGGGCGGGGCGGGGCGAGCGGGGTGTGCCGTGCGGTGGGGGACAATCGAAGGTATGCCTTCCGCACTGCCCGATGGTGAGCCCATGCCCGAGGACGGCGCGCTGCCCGCGTCCGCCCTCGACGGCGCGGCCTCCCGCCCCCTCGGCTTCTACCTGCACGTCCCGTACTGCGCCACGCGCTGCGGGTACTGCGACTTCAACACCTACACCGCGACCGAGCTGCGCGGCTCCGGCGGCGTGCTCGCCTCCCGCGACAACTACGCGGAGACCCTCGTCGACGAGGTGCGGCTCGCCAGGAAGGTCCTGGGCGACGACCCGCGGCCCGTGCGGACCGTGTTCGTGGGCGGCGGTACGCCGACGCTGCTCGCCGCGCGCGATCTCGTGCGGATGCTCGCCGCCGTACGGGACGAATTCGGGCTCGCGGACGATGCGGAGATCACGACCGAGGCGAATCCGGAGTCGGTCGACGAGGCGTATCTGAGCGAGCTGCGGGAGGGCGGGTTCAACCGGGTCTCCTTCGGCATGCAGAGCGCGAAGCAGCACGTCCTGAAGGTGCTCGACCGCACGCATACGCCCGGTCGGCCCGAGGCGTGCGTCGCGGAGGCGCGGGCGGCGGGGTTCGAGCACGTGAACCTCGACCTGATCTACGGCACGCCGGGGGAGACGGACGACGACTGGCGCGCCACGCTCGACGCGGCGCTCGGGGCCGGGCCCGACCACGTCAGCGCCTATGCGCTGATCGTGGAGGAGGGCACGCAGCTGGCGCGGCGGATCCGGCGCGGCGAGGTGCCGATGACCGACGACGACGTGCACGCGGACCGGTACCTGATCGCCGACGAGGTGCTGGGGGGTGCGGGCTTCGAGTGGTATGAGGTGTCCAACTGGGCCACGTCCGAGAGCGGCCGGTGCCTGCACAACGAGCTGTACTGGCGGGGCGCCGACTGGTGGGGCGCCGGTCCCGGGGCACACAGCCACGTGGGCGGCGTGCGGTGGTGGAACGTCAAGCATCCCGGGGCGTATGCGGGGGCGCTGGCGCGTGGCGGGTCGCCCGGGGCCGGGCGCGAGGTGCTCTCCGCGGAGGACCGGCGAGTGGAACGGATCCTGCTGGAGCTCCGGCTGCGGGAGGGGTGCCCGCTGTCGCTGCTCAGGGAGGCCGGGCTCGCGGCGTCCGTGCGGGCGCGGGACGAGGGGCTTCTCGAGGCAGGGCCCTACGGGGAGGGGCGGGCCGTGCTGACGCTTCGGGGGCGGTTGCTGGCGGACGCGGTGGTGCGGGACCTGGTGGACTAGGTCCGCCGCTACGGGAGTGTGACGAAGTCGATCAGTTCTTCCACCCGGCCCAGGAGCGGGGGCTCCAGGTCCTTGTAGGAGTGGACCGAGTTCAGGATGCGCTGCCAGGCCGCGCCCGTGTTCTCCGGCCAGCCGAGGGATGTGCAGATGCCCGTCTTCCAGTCCTGGCCCCTGGGGATGCGGGGCCACGCGGGGATGCCGACCGAGGAGGGCTTCACCGCCTCCCAGATGTCGATGTAGGGGTGGCCGACCACCAGCGCGTGGGCGCTGGTGACCTGTGTGGCGATGCGGGACTCCTTGGAGCCGGGGACCAGGTGGTCGACCAGGACGCCGAGGCGGGCGTCGGGGCCGGGGGCGAACTCGGCGACGATCGCGGGGAGGTCGTCGATGCCCTCCAGGTACTCGACGACGACGCCCTCGATGCGGAGGTCGTCGCCCCAGACGCGCTCGACCAGTTCGGCGTCGTGACGGCCCTCTACGTAGATGCGTCCCGCACGGGCGACCCTGGCTCGCGCGCCGGGGACGGCCACCGAGCCGGAGGCGGTGCGGGAAGGGCGTACGGGGGCCTGGGTGGGGCGGACCAGGGTGACCGGGCGGCCCTCCAGGAGGAAGCCGCGCGGCTCCATGGGGAAGACGCGCTGCTTGCCGAAGCGGTCCTCCAGGGTCACCGTCGGGCCCTGCGCCGTCTTCTCGCAGCGGATCACCGCCCCGCAGAAGCCGGTGCTCAGCTCCTCCACCACGAGGTCCGCGTCCGCGGCCACCTCCGGCACGGGCTTCGGCTTCTTCCAAGGGGGCGTGAGGTCGGCGGAGTACTGGCGCATTCTGATGACGATAGGAAGAGCGGGCGCGGGTTCGGCTACGACACGCCGAAGCGGGCTGCGAGTGTGGCGCGTTGGGCGCGGACAAAAGCCGCATCTACCGTCGCACCGTGCCCCGGAACGTAGAGCGCGTCCTCGCCGCCCAGGTCCAGGAGCCGGTCCAGCGCCGCGGGCCAGTGCTTCGGCACCGCGTCCGGACCCGCCTGCGGCTCGCCCGACTCCTCGACCAGGTCGCCGCAGAAGACGACCTCCCGGCCGCCGTCGGTGCCGGGCACCAGGACCGCGAGGTCGTGGCCGGAGTGGCCGGGGCCGACGTTGGCGAGCAGCACCTGGAGGCCGCCGCCCAGGTCGAGCGTCCACTCCCCGCACACCAGGTGGTGCGGGGAGACCAGGAGGTCGGCCGCCTCGGCCGCCGCGTCCGCGGCCAGGCCGTGCCGCACCGCGTCCGCGCGCAGCTCGTCGCGGCCCTTGGCGAGGACCGTGTCGATGCCCACCGCCCCGTACACCTCCACGCCCGCGAAGGCCGCGGCCCCGAGGACGTGGTCGAAGTGCGGGTGGGTGAGCGCGAGGTGGGTGACCCTGCGGCCGTCGCCCAGGATCTGCCGGGCCCGGGTCCGCAGCGCCGCGCCCTCGGCCAGATGCGCACCCGCCTCGATCATGAGGGCCGCGTCGTCGCCGACGACGAGCCCCGCCGTGCAGTCCCAGACGGGCAGGCGGCACCGTCCCACGCGTGGCGCGAGCCGCTCCCAGCCCGCTGCTTCCCATGCAGGCGTCACGTTCATACGGTGACGCTATCCGTACGGGCGGTGTTCGGCAGCCGCTGTCTTGCCGGGCCCGTACCCCACGGCCGTACACTGACCTTTTGAAGTGCTGGCACTCGCCCGCGGTGAGTGCCAGGCGAGGGGGCTCGGGGGTTGCCGGGGCCCGTCGTGAGCGACGGAGACAGCTGGAGGTGTGCGCGATGCTCAGTGAACGCAGGCTCGAAGTGCTGCGCGCCATCGTCCATGACTATGTGGGGACGGAGGAGCCCGTCGGCTCCAAGGCGCTCACCGAGCGACACCGTCTGGGGGTCTCCCCGGCCACCGTCCGCAATGACATGGCGGTGCTCGAGGAGGAAGGGTTCATCGCCCAGCCGCACACCAGCGCGGGGCGCATCCCGACCGACAAGGGCTACCGTCTCTTTGTCGACAAACTCGCAGGCGTCAAGCCGATGACCGCGCCGGAGCGGCGGGCCATCCAGAACTTCCTTGACGGCGCCGTCGACCTCGACGACGTCGTGGGGCGTACGGTGCGGCTGCTCGCGCAGCTCACCCGGCAGGTCGCCGTCGTGCAGTATCCGTCGCTCACGCGGTCGACGGTGCGGCACGTGGAGCTGCTCTCGCTGGCCCCCGCCCGGCTGATGCTCGTACTGATCACCGACACGGGGCGGGTCGAGCAGCGCATGATCGACTGCCCGGCACCGTTCGGCGAGACCGCGCTCGCGGACCTGCGGGCCCGGCTGAACAGCAGGGTCGCGGGGCGGCGCTTCGCGGACGTGCCACAGTTGGTGCAGGACCTGCCCGAGGCCTTCGAGGCCGAGGACCGCGGCACCGTCACGACCGTCCTCTCCACCCTCCTCGAGACACTCGTCGAGGAGACGGAGGAGCGGCTGATGATCGGCGGCACCGCCAATCTCACTCGCTTCGGACATGACTTTCCCCTCACCATCCGGCCCGTTCTCGAAGCCCTTGAGGAGCAGGTCGTGCTCCTCAAGTTGCTTGGTGAGGTGCAGGATTCGGGCATGGCCGTACGGATCGGTCATGAGAACGCCCATGAGGGACTCAGCTCCACGTCCGTAGTCTCGGTCGGCTACGGTTCGGGAAGCGAGGCAGTAGCCAAACTCGGCGTGGTCGGACCGACCCGCATGGACTATCCGGGAACGATGGGAGCAGTACGCGCAGTGGCACGTTACGTCGGACAGATCCTGGCGGAGTCGTAAGTGGCCACGGACTACTACGCCGTACTCGGCGTGCGCCGCGACGCTTCCCAGGACGAAATCAAGAAGGCCTTCCGGAGGCTGGCGCGAGAGCTTCACCCGGATGTGAATCCGGATCCGAAGACTCAGGAGCGCTTCAAGGAGATCAACGCCGCGTACGAGGTGTTGTCGGACCCGCAGAAGAAGCAGGTCTACGACCTCGGCGGCGACCCCCTGTCCCAGGCGGGCGGCGGCGGAGGCGCGGGTGGCTTCGGCGCCGGCGGCTTCGGCAACTTCTCCGACATCATGGACGCGTTCTTCGGGACGGCGTCGCAGCGCGGGCCCCGCTCGCGCACGCGCCGTGGCCAGGACGCCATGATCCGGCTGGAGATCGACCTCGACGAGGCCGCCTTCGGGACCACCAAGGACATACAGGTCGACACCGCTGTGGTGTGTACGACCTGCAGTGGTGAAGGTGCCGCGCCCGGTACCTCCGCCCAGACGTGTGACATGTGCCGCGGCCGCGGTGAGGTGTCGCAGGTCACCCGGTCCTTCCTCGGCCAGGTCATGACCTCACGGCCCTGCCCGCAGTGCCAGGGCTTCGGCACGGTCGTGCCGACGCCCTGCCCGGAGTGCGCCGGTGACGGCCGCATCCGGTCGCGCAGGACCCTGACCGTGAAGATCCCCGCAGGTGTCGACAACGGCACGCGGATCCAGCTCGCGGGCGAGGGCGAGGTCGGCCCCGGCGGCGGTCCCGCCGGTGACCTCTACGTCGAGATCCACGAGCTGCCGCACGCCGTCTTCCAGCGGCGCGGCGACGATCTGCACTGCACCGTCACCATTCCGATGACGGCGGCGGCGCTCGGCACGAAGGTGCCGCTGGAGACGCTGGACGGTCTCGAGGAGATCGACATCCGGCCCGGCACGCAGTCGGGGCAGTCCGTCCCGCTGCACGGGCGGGGCATCACGCACCTGCGCGGCGGCGGCCGGGGCGACCTCATCGTGCACGTCGAGGTCCTCACGCCGACGAAGCTCGACCCCGAGCAGGAGCGGCTGCTGCGCGAGCTGTCGAAGGCGCGCGGCGAGGAGCGGCCCACGGGGCAGTTCCAGCCGGGCCAGCAGGGGCTGTTCTCACGCCTGAAGGACGCGTTCAACGGGCGGTAGCGCCTTGAGCGGTGGTCTTTGGCCCCCGGCGACGGATTCTTCCGGCGCCGGGGGCTTCTCGTTTGTCTGCGGGTCGTGGGGGCTGGTCGCGCAGTTCCCCGCGCCCCTTACGGGGCACGATTCGGCGGGTGGAGTGGACCGTGGCACGATGCCGTCATGTCCTCCGCACTGACCGATCTCTGCCGCTGTCCGATCGTGCAGGCCCCCATGGCGGGCGGTGCCTCCGGCCCCCGGCTGGCCGCGGCCGTCGCCGAGGCCGGGGGGCTCGGGTTCCTCGCCGCCGGGTACAAGACCGCCGACGGGATGTACCAGGAGATCAAACAGGTGCGGGGCCTCACCTCGCGGCCCTTCGGCGTCAATCTCTTCATGCCGCAGCCCGACTCCGCGGACCCCGCGGCCGTCGAGGTCTACCGCAACCAGCTCGCCGGTGAGGCCACCTGGTACGAGACGGAGCTCGGCGACCCGGACAGCGGACGCGACGACGGGTACGACGCCAAGCTCGCGATCCTGCTCGACGATCCCGTGCCGCTCGTCTCCTTCACCTTCGGCTGCCCGACCCGTGACGTCCTCGACTCCTTCGCCCGCGTCAACACGCTGACCGTCGTCACTGTCACCACTGCGGAGGAGGCCCAGACCGCCCAGTGGGCCGGGGCCGACGCCGTGTGCGTGCAGGGCATCGAGGCGGGCGGACACCAGGGCACCCACAAGGACAACCCCGAGACCGACGGCGCCGGGATCGGGCTGCTCTCCCTCATCACGCAGGTCCGCGAGACCGTGCAGATCCCGATCATCGCGGCCGGTGGCCTGATGCGCGGCGCGCAGATCGCCGCGGTGCTCGCGGCGGGCGCGGACATGGCGCAGCTCGGCACGGCGTTCCTCGTCACCCCCGAGTCGGGCGCGAACCCCCTGCACAAGCAGGCCATGACCAACCCGCTGTTCGTGCGGACCGAGCTGACCCGGGCGTTCTCCGGGCGCCCCGCGCGCGGCCTCGTCAACCGCTTCATGCGCGAGCACGGCCCGTACGCGCCCGCCGCCTACCCCCAGATCCACCACCTCACCAGCGGCCTGCGCAAGGCCGCGGCGAAGGCCGGTGACGCACAGGGCATGGCGCTCTGGGCCGGGCAGGGCCACCGCCTCGCCCGTGAGCTGCCCGCCGGACAGCTCGTCGAGGTCCTCACCGCCGAACTGGCCGAGGCGAAGGCGGCGTCGGCGGCGGAAGGCGCGGCATGACCGCCCCCGTCTTCGTCGTCGAGGACTTCACCGCGGGCGGCGACGGACACTACGTACTCGACGGGCCCGAAGGGCGGCACGCCGTCTCCGTGAAGCGGCTGCACGCCGGTGAGGACGTCGTCCTGACCGACGGCGCCGGACGGTGGGCGCACGGCGTGGTGGTCGCCGCCGAGGGCAAGGACCGGCTCGTGGTGGCGCTGGACGCGGTGGCCGAGGAGGCCGCCCAGTCGCCCCGCATCACCGTCGTGCAGGCCCTGCCCAAGGGCGACCGCGGCGAGCTCGCCGTGGAGACCATGACGGAGACCGGCGTCGACGCCGTCGTGCCGTGGGCCGCGTCGCGCTGCATCACGCAGTGGAAGGGCGACCGCGGCCTCAAGGCCCTCGCCAAGTGGCGGGCCACCGCGCGCGAGGCGGGCAAGCAGTCGCGCCGGGTCCGCTTCCCCGAGATCGCCGACGCCGCGTCGACCAAGCAGGTCGCCGCGCTCCTCGCGGGCGCCGACTTCGCGGCGGTCCTGCACGAGGAGGGCAGCAGCGACCCGCTGGCCACGGCGGACCTGCCCGCGGCCGGGCACATCGTGCTGGTGGTCGGGCCGGAAGGGGGCGTCTCCCCGGCGGAGCTCGCGGTGTTCGCCGAGTCGGGTGCGAAGCCGTACCGGCTCGGGCGTAGCGTGTTGCGCACGTCGACCGCCGGGACCGCGGCGACGGCGCTGCTCCTCGGACGCACCGGCCGCTGGTCCTGACCGAACCCCCCGGGGGATGCGTTGGAACTCGCCCAGGTCCGTCTGCTCGTCGCGGACTTCCCTGCCTGCTACCGCTTCTACGGCGAAGTCCTGGGCCTGAAGCCCCAGTCGGGCGCCCAGGACGGACCGTACGAGAAGTTCGGCTTCACCGTCGGCTCGGCGGGCATCGCGCTGCAGGACCGGGCGATGATGGCCGGGCTCCTCGGCGAGCTGGCCGACGCGGCGACCGGGCACCGTTCGCTCGTGGTGCTGCGGGTCGATGACCTGGACGCGTACTGCGAGGAGATCGTCGGGCGCGGGGCGGTCCTCGCGCACGGGCCCGCGCCGATGACGGAGCGCATGCGGGTGGCCCATCTCAAGGATCCCGAAGGCAATCTGGTCGAGTTGCAGGAGTGGCTGCTGCTGCGCACCTGAGCCGTTTCCGGCCGGGGGGACCCGGTGGACAGATGGCCGCAAGCGGTCTACCGCACGGGCGTGCGCGGTGGCACTCTGCCGCCTATGGGGGCATTGAGGCGGTTACGTGGCCGGGTGTCGGGGATACGGATGCCGAGGACACGGGTGTTGGGGACACGGCGTTCGATGATCCTGTACGCCGTCGGGCTTGCCGGTGCCACCGCGCTGGGAGTCACCGCGTGCGAGCCGGTGGACGGAGGGATGAACACCTCCGCCGTCGCGCTCACCACGGACGAGATGGGCACCAAGGAGCTGGAGCGGCAGGGGGTCGACGTGGCCTGGCTCAGCTGCACCGCCAGCTTCGAGGACAAGGTCACGCCGAGCAGCGGGTCCGACAACACCCAGTCCGTGGTCAAGGTGGACTGCCAGGGCGAGACCTCCGACGGCACGGACATCACCATCAGGGGCCGGGTGTACTCCGTCGTCGACGGGGCCTGTGTACGCGGCAACCTCACCGCCAAGGTGGGGGACAAGGAGTGGTTTCGCGTCGACGTCCTGGGCAACTGCGAGTCCGGCAACGGTGACGGGAACGGCGACGGCAACGGGAACGGAAACGGTGACGGCGGGCACGACGGGGGCGGCCAGCCCTCCACCCCGCCCTCCCACGAAGAGCCCGCCCCCGCGCCCACCACGACCGTCACGGTGACCGCCCCGCCGGACCCGCCGCCCGCCCCGACCTGCAACTGTCTGCCGGGCAAGTGATCCCCGTGCCGCGCGGACCGGCCCCGGGCAAGAGATCCAAACCACTGTCGGCCCGCCCGGAGCCTGCCTAGGCTGGGCGGTGTGACACAGACTGCGTACCTTCGGTTCCCGCACATCCACGGCGAGTTGATCACCTTCACGGCTGAGGACGACGTCTGGGTCGCGCCCCTCGACGGGGGCCGGGCCTGGCGGGTCAGCGCCGACAACATGCCCGTGAACCACCCCCGGATCTCGCCCGACGGCACGACCGTCGCCTGGACCTCCACGCGCGACGGAGCCCCCGAGGTGCACATCGCGCCCGTCGACGGCGGTCCTTCCAAGAGGCTGACGTACTGGGGGAGTTGGCGCACCGCCGTGCGCGGCTGGACCCCCGGCGGACAGGTCCTCGCGGTCAGCACGACGGGAGAGGCCTCACTGCGCCGCAGCTGGGCCCGGGCGGTGCCGCTCGACGGCGGCCCCGCGGCCACGCTCCCGTACGGCATCGTGGGCGACGCCGCGCACGGCCCCGACGGCCGGGTCCTGCTGCTCTCCGCCCCGATGGGCCGCGAGGCGGCCTGGTGGAAGCGGTACCGGGGCGGCACGGCGGGCAAGTTGTGGATCCGGCACGCCGAAGGGGCCGGGGCGGGCCCCAGTGGTGAGGGGACGCCGCACGGTGACGGAGAGGCCCACGACGGCGAGGCCCACGACGGCGAGGAGCCCCGCGCGGGCGGCCCGGCTCCCTTCGTACGCGTACACGAAGGGCTCGACGGCAACATCGAGTATCCGCTCGTCGTCGGCGAGCGCATCGCCTTCCTCTCCGACCACGAAGGCGTCGGCGCCCTCTACTCCTCCCTGCCCGACGGGTCCGACCTGCGCCGCCACACACCGCTCGACCACTTCTACGCGCGGCACGCGGCCACCGACGGCACCCGCGTCGTCTACATGTCCGCCGGTGAACTCTGGCTCCTGGACGACCTGTCGGACGCCGAGCCGCGCCGCGTCGACGTGCGGCTCGGCGGGCAGCGCACCGATCTGCAGCCGCATCCCGTGGCCGCCGCCCGTTGGTTCGGGGCCGCCGCACCCGACCACACCGGACGCGGCAGCGCCGTCTCCGTGCGCGGCTCCGTGCACTGGGTGACGCACCGCGAAGGCCCCGCCCGCGCGCTCGCCGCCGAGCACGGGGTGCGCGCCAGACTGCCCCGCACCTTCCGCGTACAGGGCGAGGAGCACGTCGTCTGGGTCACGGACGCCGAGGGCGACGAGGCCCTGGAGTTCGCCCCCGCCACCGGCCCCGCGCCCGGCGCCACCCCGCGCAGGCTCGCCGCCGGGCAGCTCGGCCGGGTCCTCGGCCTCGCCATGGCCCCGGACGGCTCCCGCGCCGCCGTCGCCTCGCACGACGGCCGGGTGCTGCTCGTCGAGCGCGAGAGCGGCGAGGTCCGCGAGGTCGACCGCAGCGACGACGGCGAGGCCACCGGGCTCGTCTTCTCGCCCGACTCCGCCTGGCTCGCCTGGTCGCACCCCGGGCCGCGCCCACTGCGCCAGCTCAAGCTCGCCAACACCGCCGACCTGTCGGTGGCCGAGGCGACCCCGCTGCGCTTCCGCGACTACGCGCCCGCGTTCACCCTCGACGGCAAGCACCTCGCGTTCCTCTCCGCCCGCGCCTTCGACCCGGTCTACGACGAGCACGTCTTCGACCTCGCCTTCGTCGGCGGCTCCCGGCCGTACCTGATCACGCTCGCCGCGACCACGCCGTCCCCCTTCGGGCCGCAGCGGCACGGCAGGCCCTTCGACACGCAGGACGGCGCGGAAACGCCCGACAGCGAGGGCGCCCCCGTCACCCGCATCGACTTCGACGGACTCGCCGACCGCATCGTGCCGTTCCCTGTCGAGGCCGCCCGCTACAGCACGCTGCGGGCCGCGAAGGACGGCCTGCTCTGGCTGCGGCACCCGGTGCGCGGCGTCCTCGGCGCCTCCCGCGCCACCCCGCACGACCCGGATCCGAGGACCGAGCTGGAGCGGTACGACTTCGCGCAGCACCGCGTCGAGGAACTCGCCGCGGACGCCGACCACTTCTCGGTCACCGGTGACGGCAAGCGGATCCTGCTGTGGACCGACGGCAAGCTGAAGGTCGTGCCCAGCGACCGGCGGGCCTCCGGCGACGAGGACAGCGACTCGAACATCACCGTCGACCTCTCCCGGATCCGCCACACCGTCGACCCGGCCGCCGAGTGGCGCCAGATGTACGACGAGACGGGCCGCCTCATGCGGGACAACTTCTGGCGCCCCGACATGGGCGGCGTCGACTGGAGCGCCGTCCTTGAGCGCTACCGCCCCGTCCTGGCCCGCGTCGCCACCCACGACGACCTCGTCGACCTGCTCTGGGAGGTGCACGGCGAGCTCGGCACCTCGCACGCCTACGTCACACCGGGCGGCGGCGGGGGCGGGATGCACCGGCAGGGGCTCCTCGGCGCGGACCTCTCGCGCGGCGAGGACGGCCTGTGGCGCATCGGCAGGATCCTGCCCTCGGAGACGTCCGACCCGTCCGCGCAGTCGCCGCTGGCCGCTCCCGGCGTCGCGGTCCGCACCGGCGACGCGGTCATCGAGGTCAACGGCCGCTCCGTGGACCCGGTCACCGGACCGGGGCCGCTGCTCGTGGGCACCGCGGGCAAGCCCGTCGAGCTGACGATCTCGCCGTCCGGCGGCGGCGACGCCCGGCACGCCGTGGTGATCCCCGTCGACGACGAGGAGCCGCTGCGATACCACGCCTGGGTCGCCGACCGGCGGGCGTACGTCCACGAGCACTCGGGGGGCCGCCTCGGCTACCTCCACGTGCCCGACATGCAGGCGCCCGGCTGGGCGCAGATCCACCGCGACCTGCGCGTCGAGGTCGCCCGCGAGGGCCTGGTCGTGGACGTCAGGGAGAACCGCGGCGGGCACACCTCGCAGCTCGTCGTGGAGAAGCTGGCGCGCCGCGTCGTCGGCTGGGACCTGCCCCGGGGCTCGCGCCCGCTCAGCTATCCGATGGACGCGCCGCGCGGCCCGGTCGTCGCCGTCGCCAACGAGTTCTCCGGCTCCGACGGCGACATCGTCAACGCCGCGATCAGGGCGCTCGGCATCGGGCCGGTGGTGGGCACGCGCACCTGGGGCGGCGTCATCGGCATCGACAGCCGCTACCACCTGGTCGACGGGACGCTGGTGACGCAGCCGAAGTACGCGTTCTGGCTGGAGGGCGAGGGGTGGGGCGTCGAGAACCACGGGGTCGACCCGGACGTGGAGGTCGTCACCACCCCGGACGACTACGCGGCGGGCCGCGACCCGCAGTTGGACGAGGCGGTCCGCATCGCGCTGGCCGCGCTGGCGGAGAACCCGGCGAAGACGGCCCCGGAGCTGCCGGGCGCGGAGTGACCCCCCAGACGACCTTGCCCCGGCCCGCAGGGACGCGGCCGATAGCATGCCGAACGTACTGATCGTTCCGTTCTAGGAGGCGGCCCATGGCGGGCGAAGCGCAAAGCGACTGCCTGTTCTGCAAGATCGTCGCGGGTGAGGTGCCCGCGACCGTCGTCCGGGAGACCGAGACGACCGTGGCCTTCCGCGACATCAACCCGCAGGCGCCGACCCACGTCCTGGTGATCCCCAAGGTGCACTACCCGGACGCCGCGTCGCTCGCCGCCGCCGAGCCGACGGTCGCCGCGGACGTGCTGCGGGAGGCGGGCGAGGTCGCCGCCGAGGAGAAGGCCGAGAGCTACCGCATCGTCTTCAACACGGGGTCCGGCGCGGGCCAGACCGTCTTCCACGCGCACGCGCACGTCCTGGGCGGCCGCGGCCTCCAGTGGCCGCCCGGATAGCGGGGACCGTCCTCCTTGTCCGCACGTGAACTGGTGGTGCTCGGCACCGCCAGCCAGGTCCCCACCCGGCACCGCAACCACAACGGCTACGTCCTGCTTTGGGACGGCCAGGGCATCATGTTCGACCCCGGCGAGGGCACGCAGCGCCAGATGCTGCGCGCCGGGGTCGCCGCCCACGACCTGCACCGGATCTGTGTGACGCACTTCCACGGCGACCACTCCCTGGGCCTGGCCGGGGTGATCCAGCGCATCAACCTCGACCGGGTCCCGCACCCCGTCACCGCCCACTACCCGGCGTCGGGACAGCGCTTCTTCGACCGGCTGCGGTACGCGACGGCCTACCGCGAGACCGTGCGGCTCACCGAGGCTCCGGTCGCCGCGGACGGTCCCCTGGACGTCACCCCTTCGTACACCCTCGACGCGATGAAGCTCTCCCACCCCGTCGAGTCGTACGGCTACCGCCTCACCGAGCCCGACGGGCGCCGGATGCTGCCGAAGCTGCTCGCCGAGCACGGCATCAAGGGGCCGGACGTCGGACGGCTGCAGAAGGAGGGCAGCCTCGGCGGCGTCACCCTCGAAGAGGTCAGCGAGGTCCGGCGCGGCCAGCGGTTCGCCTTCGTGATGGACACCCGGCTCTGCGACGGCGTGCACGCGCTCGCCGAGGGCTGCGACATGCTCGTCATCGAGTCGACGTTCCTCGACGAGGACGAACAACTGGCCACCGACCACGGCCACCTGACCGCGGGCCAGGCCGCCCGCGTCGCCCTGGACGCGGGCGTGCGCCACCTCGTCCTCACCCACTTCAGCCAGCGCTACCCCGACCCGGACGCCTACGAGAGACAGGCCCGCGCCGCCGGTTTCGACGGTGAACTCACCGTCGCCCGCGACCTGTTGCGCGTCCCCCTGCCCAAACGCACCTGAGTACCACCACAGAACTGAGCGAGACCGCACCATGCCGATCCCCAAGGCCGAACTCCACCTCCACATCGAAGGCACCCTCGAACCCGAGCTCGCCTTCGCACTCGCCGCGCGCAACGGCGTCGAGCTGCCCTACGCCGACACCGAAGAGCTCCGCAAGGCCTACCTCTTCGACGACCTCCAGACCTTCCTGAACCTCTACTACAGCCTCATGGCCGTGCTGCGCACCGAGGCCGACTTCGAGGAACTCGCGGACGCCTACCTCGCCCGCGCCGCCGAACAGGGCGTCCGGCACGCGGAGATCTTCTTCGACCCGCAGGCGCACACGGCACGCGGCGTCCCCATCGGCACCGTCGTCGAGGGCCTCGCCCGCGCCCTGGACCGCAGCGAGGAGCGGCACGGCATCTCCACGCGCCTCATCATGTGCTTCCTGCGCGACAAGTCCGCCGACTCCGCGCTGGAGACGCTGACGGCCGCCGAGCCCCACCTCCACCGCATCATCGGCATCGGCCTGGACTCGGCCGAGGTCGGCCACCCGCCCGCCAAGTTCCGGAAGGTGTACGAGGCGGCCGCCGCCCGCGGCCTGAGGCTCGTCGCCCACGCGGGGGAGGAGGGCCCGCCCGCGTACATCACGGAGGCCCTCGACATCCTCGGCGTCGAGCGCATCGACCACGGGCTGCGCTGCATGGAGGACCCGGCACTGGTGGAGCGTCTGGTCCGCGACCGCGTCCCGCTCACGCTCTGCCCGCTCTCCAACGTCCGGCTGCGCACCATCGACGTCCTGGCGGACCACCCGCTGCCGCAGATGCTGGACGCCGGACTCATGTGCACGGTCAACTCCGACGACCCGGCCTACTTCGGCGGGTACGCCGACGACAACTTCCTTGCCGTGCGCGAGGCGCTCGGACTCGACGAGGAGCGGCTGCGCACCCTGGCCAGGAACTCCTTCGAGGCGGCCTTCCTCGACCGGGACGCGGCGGACGAGGCGCTGCGGGCGCGGTACATCGCCGAGGTCGAGGCTTATTCGTTCGACTGACCGTCGGCGCCGGGGTTAGGGTCCCGGCATGGACTCCTTCGCGCAGATCTACGGCTGACACGGCCCTTTCGGCCCCCGCCCGCCCCGCATGCGTCACCGACCGTGCCCGGGGCCGAGGCGTGGGGCCGCCGTGTCCTCATCCGTAGCTTCTGCACCAGGAGAACTCCCATGTCATCCCGACCCTCACGCCGCCGTGCCCATATCGCCATGGTCGGCGTCCCGATGGTCAGCCACGTGCTGCCCGGCCTGGAGATCATCCGTGAGCTGGTGGCGCGCGGCCACCGCGTGACGTACGCCAACGACCCCGCGACCGCCGGTCTCATCGAGCCCACGGGCGCCGAACTCGTCGCGTACACCTCGACGCTCCCGTTCCGCGACAACATCTGGCCCGAGGACCCGATCGAGGCCAGCGCCCTCTTCCTCGACGACGCGATGGCGGTGCTCCCGCAGCTCCACGCGGCGTACGACGACGACCCCGCGGACCTGTATCTGTACGACATCGGCGCGTACGTCGCCCGTGCGCTCGCCGAGGCGCAGGGGCGGCCCGTCGTGCAGCTGTCGCCGACCTTCGTGGCCTGGGGCAGCTATCAGGAGGAGGTCGGCGCGCACCTCGCCCAACTGCCGGGCGCCGACGCCCTGGAGGCCCGGTTCAAGGAGTGGCTCGCCGGGTGCGGGGCCACCACGCTGGACGTCGGGGAGTTCTCCGGCGTGCCGCCGCGGGCCCTCGCCACCATCCCGCGGGCCATGCAGCCCCACGCCGACACCGTCGACCCCGCGCGGGTCGACTTCGTCGGGCCCTGCCTCGGCGACCGTGCGCGGCGGGACACCTGGACGCGGCCCGCGGGCGCGGAGAAGGTGCTCCTGGTCTCGCTCGGTTCGGCGTACACCGTGCAGCCGGAGTTCTACCGGCAGTGCGTGGCCGCGTTCGGGGACCTGCCCGGGTGGCACGTCGTGCTGCAGATCGGCAAGCACGTGGATCCCGCGGAGCTGGGCGGCGATGTTCCGCGGAACGTCGAAGTCCGTTCCTGGGTGCCGCAGGTGGCCGTGCTTGAACAGGCCGATGCCTTCGTCACCCATGCGGGCATGGGCAGCAGCGGTGAAGGCCTCTTCGCCGGTGTGCCGATGATCGCCGTGCCGCAGGGCGCGGAGCAGCCGATGAACGCGGACCGGCTGGTGGAGCTCGGGGTGGCCCGCCGCGTCGACACGGCGGACGCGACGGCGCAGACGCTGCGTTCGGCGCTGCTCGGGCTGACCTCCGACCCCGATGTCGCCCGCAGGTCCGCCGAGTTGAAGGCGGCGGCCCGCGCCGAGGGCGGGGCCCGGCGTGCGGCTGACCTGATCGAGGCGGAGCTCTAGCACTCCGCGGGCGTGCGCACCATTGACGGTCAACGTTCGCGTACCTAGTCTCCGTTCTCATGTATGGACAGAGTCTCGTCATCGCGGACGTCCGTCTCACGCCCGTCCTCGTCGCCGATCCGCCGCTCCTCAACACCCAGGGCGTGCATCAGCCCTACACCCCCCGCCTGATCATCGAGGTGGTCACGGCGGGGGGTGTGACCGGAATAGGGGAGACGTACGGGGACTCGAAGTACCTGGAGCTCGCCCGGCCCCTCGCCGGGCGGCTCGTCGGGCACGACACGTCCGATCTGAACGGGCTGTTCACACTCGCGGACGACGTGGCCGTGGACGCCGCGCGGGTCGACGACTCCGTGGACGTCGGCGGTCTGCGCGGCGTGCAGACCGCCGACAAACTGCGGCTCTCCGTCGTCTCCGGCTTCGAGGTCGCCTGCCTGGATGCCCTCGGCAAGACCCTAGGGCTGCCCGTCCACGCGCTGCTCGGCGGCAAGGTGCGCGACGCCGTGGAGTACAGCGCGTACCTGTTCTACAAGTGGGCCGGGCATCCGGCGGGTGTCGCGAGCGAGCCGGACGAGGGGTGGGGCGCCGCGCTCGACCCCGCCGGGATCGTCGCCCAGGCCCGGCTCTTCACCGAGCGGTACGGCTTCACCTCCTTCAAGCTCAAGGGCGGCGTCTTCCCGCCCGACGAGGAGGCGGCCGCGATCCGCGCCCTGGCCGAGGCGTTCCCCGGCAGGCCGCTGCGGCTCGACCCCAACGGCGCCTGGTCCGTGGAGACTTCGCTGAAGGTCGCCGCGGACCTCGGCGACGTACTCGAATACCTGGAGGACCCCGCGCTCGGCACCCCCGCGATGGCGGAGGTCGCCGCGGGCACCCGGGTGCCGCTCGCCACGAACATGTGCGTGACGACCTTCGAGGAGATACCGGAGGCCTTCGCGAAGAACGCCGTGCAGGTGGTGCTCTCCGACCACCACTACTGGGGAGGGCTGCGGCGCACCAGGGAACTGGCCGCGGTCTGCCGGACGTTCGGCGTCAGCGTATCCATGCACTCCAACACCCACCTGGGGATCAGCCTGGCCGCGATGACCCACGTGGCGGCCACCGTCCCCGGCCTGGAACACGCCTGCGACTCGCACTACCCGTGGCAGGCCGAGGACGTCCTGACCTCCCGGCTGCGGTTCACCGGAGGGAAGGTCGCCGTCACCGACACCCCCGGCCTCGGCGTCGAACTCGACCGCGACAAGCTCGCCGCCCTGCATGCGCGCTGGCTCGACGACGACTTCCGGGCGCTGCGGGAGCGCGACGACGCGGCGGCGATGCGGGTGGCCGACCCGGGATGGACGACTCCGGCCGTGCCACGCTGGTAGGTCCACGGCCGGTAACCGCGAGCCCCGACAGGCATCGTCCGTTACGTTGCCTGCATGGTCGTACCCGTACAGCCCACCGTCGACCCGCTGAAGGCGGCCCGCAGAGCCGGGGATCCGGCCTGCGACGTCTACCTCACCGGCACGGTCTTCCTCGACATCATCTTCACCGGGCTCGACTCCGCGCCGGTGCGCGGAACCGAGTCCTGGGCCCGCGGCATGGGGTCGAGCCCCGGGGGCGTCGCCAACATGGCGACCGCCCTCGCCCGCCTCGGCCTGCACACGTCGCTCGCCGCGGCCTTCGGGGACGACCACTACGGCGAGTACTGCTGGGACGCCCTCGAACAGGGGGAGGGCATCGACCTGACCCCGTCACGCACCGTGCCCGGCTGGCACTCGCCGGTGACCGTCTCCATGGCGTACGAGGGCGAACGCACCATGGTGAGCCACGGCCACGAGCCGCCGCCGGACGCCGACGCGCCGGACGGGGGCGCCCCGGAGTGCCCGCCACGCGCGCGTGCCGCCGTCGCCTCCCTGACGCCCGGCACCCGCGCCCCCTGGATCGCGCAGGCCGCGCGCAGCGGCACCCGGATCTTCGCCGACGTCGGCTGGGACGACACCGGGCGGTGGGACCTGGCGGGCCTCGCCGACCTGGAGCACTGCGAGGCGTTCCTGCCGAACGCGGAGGAGGCGATGCGGTACACCCGCACGTCCTGCCCGCGCGCGGCGGCACGGGCCCTCACCGAGCACGTGCCGCTGGCCGTAGTGACGCTCGGCTCGGAGGGGGCGTACGCGGTGGACGGCCGGACCGGCGAGACGGCAGAGGTGCCCGCCATCGAGGTCGAGGCGCTCGACCCCACCGGCGCGGGAGACGTCTTCGTCGCCGGATTCGTCACCGGGACGCTCGCGGAGTGGCCGCTCGCCGACCGGCTCGCCTTCGCGGGCCTGACGGCGGCGCTCTCCGTCCAGGAGTTCGGCGGCTCCCTGTCCGCGCCGGGGTGGGCGGAAGTGGGCGCGTGGTGGCGCCGGATCCGCGAGTTCGACGACCAGGACCCCCTGGCGCTGCGGCGCTACGCCTTCCTGCAGTCCCTGCTGCCGGCCGCGAGCCGCCCGTGGCCGCTCCGCAGGGCCGTGCCGACGATCGGCTTCCGGTCCGCGTAGCGGAAAGAGCCGGGAGCGAGGGGTGGAAAAGGCCTACGGCCAGTACCGTGCCGCGTCGTACTCTTGGGGGAGCAAGGCTGTCGAGCGGCCACCAAGCCCCGCACGAGGAGGATGAGCAGGCCTTCAGAGCCGGCCCATGACTCAGACACCCACGACTCACACCGACGCGCAGGACCGGGCCCGAGCCCACTTCACCGTCCCGGCCAACCATCCGATGGTGACGGTTCTCGGCTCCGGCGACGCCCTGCTGCGGGTGATCGAGAAGGCCTTCCCGGCGGCCGACATCCACGTCCGGGGCAATGAGATCAGCGCCGTGGGCAGCGCCCACGAAGTCGCCCTCATCCAGCGCTTGTTCGACCAGATGATGCTGGTGCTCCGCACCGGTCAGCCGATGACGGAGGACGCAGTGGAACGCTCGATCGCCATGCTGAGGGCGGACGAGAACGGCAACGGCACGGAGGAGACCCCTGCCGAGGTCCTCACGCAGAACATCCTCTCGTCCCGCGGCCGCACCATCCGCCCCAAGACCCTGAACCAGAAGCGGTACGTCGACGCGATCGACAAGCACACCATCGTCTTCGGGATCGGCCCGGCAGGTACGGGAAAGACGTACCTCGCCATGGCCAAGGCCGTGCAGGCCCTGCAGTCCAAGCAGGTCAACCGCATCATCCTGACCCGCCCCGCGGTCGAGGCGGGCGAGCGGCTCGGCTTCCTGCCCGGCACCCTGTACGAGAAGATCGACCCGTATCTCCGCCCGCTCTACGACGCCCTGCACGACATGCTCGACCCGGACTCGATCCCGCGCCTGATGGCCGCGGGCACCATCGAGGTCGCCCCGCTCGCGTACATGCGCGGCAGGACGCTGAACGACGCGTTCATCATCCTCGACGAGGCGCAGAACACGAGCGCCGAGCAGATGAAGATGTTCCTGACCCGGCTCGGCTTCGACTCGAAGATCGTCATCACCGGTGACGTCACCCAGGTCGACCTGCCCGGTGGCACCAAGAGCGGTCTGCGCGAGGTGCAGAAGATCCTCGACGGCGTGGAGGACATCCACTTCTCGCGGCTCACCTCCCAGGATGTCGTCCGGCACAAGCTGGTCGGCCGTATCGTCGACGCGTACGAGAAGCACGACAGCCGCGACGGGAAGTAGACCAGCACCACCATGTCGATCGACGTCAACAACGAATCCGGAACCGAGGTCGACGAGCAGGCGATCCTCGACATCGCCCGCTACGCACTCGCGCGGATGCGCATCCACCCGCTCTCCGAGCTCTCGGTGATCGTTGTGGACACCGACGCCATGGAGCAGCTGCACATCCAGTGGATGGACCTGCCGGGGCCGACGGACGTCATGTCCTTCCCCATGGACGAGCTGCGGCCGCCCATGAAGGACGACGACGAGCCCCCGCAGGGCCTCCTCGGCGACATCGTGCTCTGTCCCGAGGTCGCCACCCAGCAGGGCAAGGACGCCCCGACGGAGCACTCCATGGACGAGGAGCTCCAGCTCCTCACCGTCCACGGCGTGCTCCACCTGCTCGGGTACGACCACGAGGAGCCCGACGAGAAGGCCGAGATGTTCGGCCTGCAGGCCGCGATCGTCGACGGCTGGCGCGCGGAGAAGGGCCTGACCGGCCCGTCCCCGGCGCCCACGGTCTCGTAGCGCCATGAATCCTCAGCTGATCGCGGGCGCGGTCGCCCTGGTCGTCGTGGCCTGGCTCGCGGCGTGCGCCGAGGCGGGCATCGCCCGGGTCTCCAGTTTCCGCGCGGACGAGGCGGTCCGCTCCGGGCGGCGCGGCAGCGCGAAGCTCGCGCAGGTCGCCGCCGACCCGACGCGCTATCTCAATGTGGCGCTGCTCGTGCGGGTGGCGTGCGAGATGGCCGCGGCGGCCCTGGTGACGTACGCCTGCCTCCAGGAGTTCACCGAGACCTGGCACGCCCTCGCCGTCGCCATCGGTGTGATGGTCCTGGTCAGCTATGTCGCCGTGGGGGTCTCCCCGCGCACGATCGGCCGCCAGCACCCGCTGAACACGGCCACCGCCGCGGCCTACGTCCTCCTGCCGCTCGCCAGGATCATGGGCCCGATCCCACCGCTCCTGATCCTCATCGGCAACGCGCTCACGCCCGGAAAGGGCTTCAGGCGCGGCCCGTTCGCGTCCGAGGCCGAGTTGCGCGCGATGGTGGACCTCGCCGAGAAGGAGTCCCTGATCGAGGACGAGGAGCGCCGCATGGTGCACTCCGTCTTCGAGCTGGGGGACACGCTGGTCCGCGAGGTCATGGTGCCCCGCACCGATCTGGTCGCCATCGAGCGCTTCAAGACCATCCGGCAGGCGCTCACGCTCGCGCTGCGCTCCGGCTTCTCGCGGATACCCGTGACGGGCGAGAGCGAGGACGACATCGTCGGCATGGTGTATCTGAAGGACCTGGCCCGCAAGACGCACATCAACCGCGACAGCGAGTCCGAGCTGGTGTCGACGGCGATGCGCCCGGCGACCTTCGTGCCCGACACGAAGAACGCGGGCGATCTGCTGCGGGAGATGCAGCAGGAGCGCAACCACGTGGCCGTGGTGATCGACGAGTACGGCGGCACGGCCGGGATCGTGACGATCGAGGACATCCTGGAGGAGATCGTCGGTGAGATCACCGACGAGTACGACCGGGAGCTGCCGCCCGTCGAGGAGCTGGCGGACGACGGCTGCTACCGCGTGACGGCGCGGCTCGACATCGGCGACCTCGGGGAGCTCTTCGGGTTCGACGAGTTCGACGACGAGGACGTGGAGACCGTCGGCGGCCTCCTCGCCAAGCGGCTCGGCCGGGTCCCGATCGCGGGGGCCTCCGCGGTCGTGGCGCTGCCGGACGGGCGGGAGCTGAAGCTCACCGCGGAGTCCGCGGCCGGGCGCCGCAACCGCATCATGACGGTGCTCGTGGAGCCCGTCGGCGCCGAGGCGGGCGCGGAGAAGGCGGGGGAGACCGGGTGACGCCCGAGGGCCTGCGCGCGTTCTGTCTGTCCTTCAACGACGCGGTGGAGGACTTCCCCTTCACACCGGAGACGTCGGTCTTCAAGGTGGCCGGGAAGATGTTCGCGCTCTCGGCCCTCGACGGGCGCCCGCTCACGGTCAACCTCAAGTGTGAGCCGGACATCGCCGACCGGCTGCGGGCCGCGCACCCGGAGATCGTGCCGGGCTGGCACATGAACAAGCGCCACTGGAACACGGTGACGGTCGACGGCGGGCTTCCCGACCGGCAGGTCCGGGAGCTCATCGAGGATTCGTACGACTTGGTGGTCGCGGGTCTGCCGCGGGCGGAGCGGCTGCGGCTCGACCGCCCCTGAGGGGCGCGCGCGGCCGGGAGTGCTTCCGGCGAAGTGTCCCAACAGGCCCTCGCCATAGGGGTGGTGGGACAGGCAGAATGGAGTGACAGGCGGATCCGAAACGCTCCCACTCCGGGCTGCCGGCCAAGGAACTCGGAGTGGAAACGTCTGTGCGATGGCGTCCGCCGCAGCTGGTCCCGGTCTCGAGCCGGGGCCAGTTCGCGTTTCACACGTGAGGCAGGATCCACCTGTCGATGATCTCCTGGACCATCATCAAGAGGCTCACCCACTGGGCCGTCTGTGCGACCCGTTCGGTCCACGTGCGGATGGTGCGGCGCCCGTCAGGCTTCTCGGCCATCGGGCTGTACTCCTTCCTGGTTCCACGCAAGTCGTGGGTACCGCGGCGAGCCACGAACGGGTGGCGCCAGGAAGGGGGAAATCAGCGGTCGACGGCACTCGATGGAGTGACTCCGTGCCGAAACGGCTCCGTTCTCAACCTCCTTGCGGCGGCGGTCAGTTGAGCAAGCTACCCTCTGCCATATCGTAGCCCGGACGTCGCGACATGGGTAGTACTGTCGGACACATTGCGCATCGAAGGCTCGCCAAGTGCGATATAGCTACTCGGCAACTGTCGGCCTCGGTCCGCCCCTGCGGTTGCGCGTCCAAGTGGTTCGGGGTCCCCTGGCAGTGGCGTGAACTGTCGTCCCGGAAGGTCTCGATGAGTAAGCTGCTAGTCTGCTATGTTGCACCTCGCACGGTCCGGTTGGAGGTGGAGCCATCATGAGCGCGCCAAGTGCGGCACTGCAGCGGCTGCGGCTGCGCACCGAGCTGCGAAAGGCGCGGACCGCCGCGCGGCTCACTCAGCGACAGGTCGCCGCGAAGATGGAGTGGAGCCCCTCCAAGTTGATCCGGATCGAGGCCGGCGAAGTCGGCGTCTCCGTCAACGACTTGCGGCCCCTCCTGGATGCGTACGGGATCCGTGACCGCCGCAAGATCGAGGAGCTCCTCGATCTGGCACGGGGCAGCCGGAAGATGCCGTACGCCGAGTACCGCGACCTGTACAGCAAGGAGTTCTTGCAGTTCCTGGCGCTGGAGTCGTCCGCGTCGATCGTGCGGGCGTACAACTCCCTGCAGGTGCCCGGCCCTTTGCAGACCGAGGAGTACGGTCGCGCGATCATGCGGGCGTACGACAAGGGGATCGACGACGAGGCGATCGAGCGGGCCATCGAGGTGCGGCTCTCCCGCCAGGACACGCTGACGTCGGGCGACCGCGAGATCTTCTACATCCTCGACGAGTCGGTCGTGCGCCGGCAGGTCGGCGGACGCGGCGTCATGCGGGCCCAGTTGGAGCGGCTCGCGGAGCTCGCCGCCCTGCCGAAGGTGAACATCCAGATCCTCCCGTTCAGCGTCGGGGCGCACCCCGGAATCCAGGGTCCCTTCACGCTCTTCGAGTTCGAGGCGGACGAGATGCCGGACTCGCTGTATCTGGAGAACCCGCGCGGCGACTCCTACACCACCACCGCTCCCGAGGAGAGCGGGCGTTACCTGGAGCGGTTCTGGGAGTTGGAGGACCTCGCCGTCAAGGAACGCAACGTGGACATGCTGAGGGTGCTGGCGGCGCGGGCCGAGGAGGGAGCCGACGAACTGGAGCGGCTGCTGACGCCCGCCGAGGCGGCCTGACGCCCCATCAGTCACGCTTCTCGCAAGGGACCTTGGCGCGAAAGCAGTCGTTCATATCTGTATGACGCGCCGTTATCCTGGAAGAGGTGCTACGTCCCTCTGCACCAGCCGTGCTGGGCCGGCTGGCCTTCCGCACCCGGGGTGGAGGAGAAGCGTGGTCAGTACATGGGCATGGCGCAAGAGCAGTGCGAGCGGGGATCCTCGAGAAGACTGCGTGGAAATCGCCTGGACCGGCAGGACGGTCCTCATCCGTGACTCCGCGCGCCCCCGGGGCGCGGTCGCCGTGGTGAGCCCGGAGGCCTGGGTCGTCTTCCTCTCCTCGGTCGTCCGAGCCTCGATTCCGACGCGTGACGTGACGACGGCCCGGCCCTGACGGGACCGGGCCGGGTCGCACCGACTCGCGGGGCTCACGCGCGCTTGCGTCGTCCGCCGAGTCCCACCGCCACCGCGGCGGCCGTCGCGAGAACCACTGCGGCGTCTATCGCGAGGACCGTCCGCGTGCCGGTGAGGAGATCGGAGTTCGTCGTCGCGAGGACGCCGAGCACCGGGATGCCGATGGTCAGGCCCACCTGCTGGGTGGAGGTGACCAGACCCGTCGCCAGGCCCTGCTCCTCGTCGGGCACGCCCGACGTCACCGTCACGCCGTACGAGACGATCGCGCCCAGGTGGAACATGCTCGCCACCGAGACCGCGGCCGTGGCGAGCCACACCGACCAGCCGCCCTCGCTGATGCCGAGCAGCGCGGCCCCGAGGAGGCCCTGTCCGACCAGCGAGGCGACCAGCGTGCGGCGTGCGCCGAAGCGGCCGATGACCCTGGGTGCGTACACACCGGCGACCACCGAAAGGACGCCCTGCACGCCGAAGACCAGACCGGTCTCGAAGGCCGAGAGGCGCAGGACCTCCTGGAAGTAGAGGGTCAGCACGAAGACGACCGTCGACATCATCGAGAACGTGACCAGACCGCCGAGGTTGCCCCACGCCACGGTGCGGCGGCGCAGCATCGGCAGCGAGACGAGCGGGGATGCGGCGCGCGACTCGACGTATCCGAAGACCGCGAGCAGGAGCACGCCCGCCACCAGCGTGACGATGACGTCCGTGCCGCCGAAGCCGCGCTGGGCCGCCGTGGAGAGGGCGTAGATCAGGGCGAGCAGGCCGCCGGTGACCGTGACGGCGCCGGGGATGTCCAGGCGCGGGCGGTCCGGGGTGCGGGACTCGGGCAGCAGGCCGGGCGCCAGCGGCAGCACGATCAGCGCGAAGAGGGTCAGCAGGCCCATCGTGGAACGCCAGCCGAGGGTGTCCGTGAGGACGCCGCCGAGCACCATGCCGACCGTGAAGCCGAGCGAGAGCAGCGTGCCGGAGATGCCGAGCGCCCGGTCGCGCTGCGGGCCCTCGGGGAACGTGGTCGTCAGGAGGGACATGCCGGTCGGCACGATGGCCGCCGCGCCCACGCCCTGCAGCGCGCGCCCGGCCAGGAACGACGCCGGGTCCCACGCGAACGTGGCGAGCAGCGAGGCCAGGCCGAAGAGCGCGAGACCGGCGAGGAACAGCTTGCGGCGCCCGAAGAGGTCGCCGGTCCTGCCGAAGAGGAGCAGGAAGCCGCCCGAAGGCAGCGCGAAGGCGGTCACCGCCCACTGCAGTGCGGAGTGGCTCATGCCGAGGTCGGGGCCGAGCACGGGCAGCGCCACGTTCAGGACGGAGAAGTCCAGCGCGACCATGAACTGGGCGGCGCAGAGCACGAAGAGGACGAGCTTGTCGCGGGTGGAGAGCTTGGGGCCGTGCGGCTGCGGCTGCGGAGCCGGTGGCGCGGTCTGGGGGGACGGGGCAGTGGTGGTGTCGATCGCCATGGTCAAGAGCTTGCGTCGGCCGGAATAGACGTGGGGAGCGGGAACTTATGCTGGTGGTCGGAACACCAGTCAGGGCTTGGGGGAGCGCCACATGGCAGCAGCAGTGCCGGTCACGTCGGACACGGACGCCTCGAAGGCGCGTCGGCTCGGGGAGCTCCGGGAGTTCCTGATGAGCCGCCGCGCACGCGTCAGCCCCACGGAGGCCGGGCTCCCCGACGGTGGCGCCCGCCGACGCACGCCGGGCCTGCGCCGCGAAGAGGTCGCCGTGCTCGCCGGGGTCGGGGCCTCCTGGTACCAGTGGCTGGAGCAGGGCCGCGACATCTCCGTGTCGCCGCAGGTCCTGGACTCCGTGGCGCGCGTCCTGAAGCTGAGCGGCGCCGAGCGGCGCCATCTGTACGTGCTGTCCGGGCTCAACCCGCCGCGGCCCGAGGTCGCCAGGGACGACCAGGCGATGTGCGAGGGGCTGCACCGGCTCATCGACACCTGGATGCCGCAGCCCGCGCACATCATGGACGCGTACTGGAACTGCGTGATGTACAACGACGCGGCCGCCTCCGTGCTCGGCATGCGCTCGGAGACCGCCGAGAACTGCCTGCTCACCTTCTTCACCGACCCCATCTACCGTGCCCGCGCGAAGAGCTGGCAGCTCAACGCGCCGCAGGTCGTGGCGATGTACCGGGCCGCGTGCTCGGAGCACCCCGACGACGACGGCTTCGCCGCGGTGATCGCCGAGGCGAAGTCGGTGAGCCCGGAGTTCGTGGAGCTCTGGGAGCGGCGGGACGTCCTGCCCGGCGGGCAGGTCGCCAAGGAGATCGAGCACCCGGTGGTGGGGGCGCTGTTCCTGGAGTCGACGCAGCTGAAGGTCCCGGCCAGGCCCGACCTCACGATCGTGCTGCACACGCCGATGCCGCACGCCGAGGCGGACACCGCGGGGAAGCTGGCCTGGCTGGCCTCGCCCGAGGGGCGGCGCGGGTCGATCTATCCGGTGGCGGTGTAGCGGAGGCTGCTCCGTATGCTCGGGGCATGACTGAGAGCACCGCGCTGGACCCCGAGGACCGCAAGATCGTCACCCTGGCCCGTTCCGCACGGGCCCGCAACGGGGTGCCCGAGGGGGCGGCTGTGCGGGACGAGACGGGGCGTACGTATGTGGCGGGGACCGTTGCGCTGGACTCGCTTCAGCTGTCCGCGCTGAGGACTGCGGTGGCGATGGCGGTGGCGTCCGGGGCGGAGTCGCTGGAGGCGGCGGCGGTCGTCTCCGGGGCGGAGGCGCTCTCCTCGGAGGATCTTGCCGCTGTGCGGGACCTCGGTGGGGCCGGGACGCCGGTGTTTCTCGCGGGGGCGGATGGTGAGGTGCGGGTGCGGGGCGAGGCGGGGTGAGGTTCTGGCCTCCGGCGGTTCTTCCCCGATCCCGCCCCTTCCCGAAACCGGGGCTCCGCCCCGGACCCCGCTCCTCAAACGCCGGAGGGGCTGAAAGCTGAAACCCGTGCCGGAGGGGCTGAAAGCTGAAACCCGTGCCGGAGGGGCTGAAAGCTGAAACCCGTGCCGGAGGGGCTGAAAGCTGAAACCCGCGCCGGAGGGGCTGTGAAAGCTGAAACCCGCGCCGGAGGGGTTGAAAGCTGGAGTCACCGGTCCGTTCGGTGGCTTACACCGCGTCCGGGCCCCGTTCGCCCGTCCGTACCCGCACCACCGTGTCCACGGGGACCGACCACACCTTGCCGTCGCCGATCTTTCCCGTGTGCGCCGCGCGGACGATCGCTTCGATGGCCGGGTCCGCGTCCAGGTCGGTGACCACGACCTCGATGCGGACCTTGGGGACCAGGTCGACCTGGTACTCCGCGCCCCGGTACACCTCGGTGTGGCCGCGCTGGCGGCCGTAGCCGCTGGCCTCGGTGACCGTCAGGCCCTGCACACCGAGTTCCTGGAGCGCCGACTTCACCTCGTCCAGGCGGAACGGCTTGATGATCGCGGTGATCAGCTTCATGCGGCGGGGCTCCCCTTCTTGACCGATGCGGAGCCCACGGGGCTCGCCAGGACGCCGTGATCGTAGGCGCTCTCGGCGTGCTGTGTCTGGTCCAGGCCCGTCAGCTCGTCCTCGGCCGGTGCCCGGAAGCCCATCAGTTTGTCGATGGCCTTTCCGAGGGCGTAGGTGACGATGAAGGTGTACGTCGCCACCACCGCGACCGCCACCGCCTGCCTGCCCAACTGCGCCGCGCCGCCGCCGTGGAGGAGCCCCTCCGGTCCTTCCGTCATCGTGGCCGTCGCGAACAGGCCGATCAGCAGCGTGCCGACGACCCCGCCCACCAGGTGCACGCCGACGACGTCGAGCGAGTCGTCGTAGCCGAGGCGGAACTTCCACGCGACCGCGTACGAGCAGACGACACCCGCGGCGAGACCGATCACCGCCGCGCCCAGGATGTCGACGACCCCGCACGACGGGGTGATCGCGACGAGCCCCGCCACCGCGCCCGAAGCCGCGCCGAACGTGGTGGGGTGCCCGTCCCGCTTCTGCTCCACGAAGAGCCAGCCGAGCAGGCCCGTGCAGCCGGCAACCAGGGTGTTGAGGAGGGACGCCGCGGCGAGGCCGTTCGCGCCGAGCGCGGAGCCGCCGTTGAAGCCGAGCCAGCCGAACCAGAGCAGGCCCGCGCCCATCAGGACCATGGGGAGGTTGTGCGGACGCATCGCCTCCTTCCTGAAGCCGATGCGCGGTCCGAGGACCAGACACAGGGCCAGGCCCGATGCGCCCGACGCGATCTCCACGACCAGGCCGCCCGCGAAGTCGAGGGCGCCGAGGGAGCTCGCGATCCAGCCGTCGGGACCCCACACCCAGTGCGCCACGGGAACGTATACGACGAGGGTCCAGACCGGTACGAAGACCAGCCAGGCCGCGAACCGGGTGCGGTCCGCGATCGCCCCGCTGATCAGCGCCGCCGTGATGACGGCGAAGGTGAGCTGGAAGGTGGTGAAGAGGAGGGTGGGGACCGTGCCGGTGAGCGAGTCCGGGCCGATGCCCGCCATGCCGAGGTGGTCGAGGCCGCCGATCAGGCCCGCGAAGGTGTCGTCGCCGAAGGCCAGGGAGTAGCCCGCGAGCAGCCAGACCACGGTGACCAGGGCGATCGAGACGAACGACATGAGCAGCATGTTCAGGACGCTCTTCGTGCGGACCATGCCGCCGTAGAAGAGGGCGAGGCCCGGCGTCATCAGGAGGACGAGCGCGGTGGCCGCGAGCAGCCAGGCGGTGTCGCCCGTGTCGAGGTGGGGGGCGGCGGAGGTCGTCATGGGGGGAGAGCGTCACGGGTGCGCGTTTCGTATCGGGCACCCACGGGTTTCCGCCGTGTTTCGTGTTGCGGAGGGGTTCGGAGGGGTTTCCGTGTGCTCATCGGTCCCGGCTTCCGGGCGTGTGCCGTGGGTCCGTGGGCCGGTCGGTGCGGCGGGGCTCCGGGGATCAGGGACAATGGGCGCCATGAGCGTTCGTACCCCGTCATCAGCCGAGCCGTCCGAGGCCGCCCACCGCGCCGGCTTCGCCTGCTTCGTCGGCCGCCCCAACGCGGGCAAGTCCACCCTCACGAACGCTCTGGTCGGCAAGAAGGTCGCGATCACCGCGAACCAGCCGCAGACCACGCGGCACACCGTGCGCGGCATCGTGCACCGCCCGGACGCCCAGATGATCCTGGTGGACACCCCCGGCCTCCACAAGCCGCGCACGCTGCTCGGCGAGCGGCTCAACGACGTCGTGCGCACGACGTGGGCCGAGGTCGACGTGATCGGCTTCTGCCTGCCCGCGAACGAGAAGCTCGGCCCCGGCGACCGGTTCATCGCCAAGGAGCTCGCCTCCATCAAGAAGACGCCGAAGATCGCGATCATCACCAAGACCGACCTGGTCGACAGCAAGACGCTCGCCGAGCAGCTCATCGCCATCGACCAGCTCGGCAAGGAGCTCGGCTTCGAGTGGGCCGAGATCGTGCCGGTGTCGGCCGTCGGCGACCAGCAGGTCGGGCTGCTCGCGGACCTCATCGTGCCGCTGCTGCCCGAGGGCCCCGCGCTCTACCCCGAGGGCGACCTCACGGACGAGCCCGAGCAGGTCATGGTCGCGGAGCTGATCCGTGAGGCGGCGCTCGAGGGCGTGCGGGACGAGCTGCCGCACTCCATCGCGGTCGTGGTGGAGGAGATGCTGCCCCGCGAGGACCGGCCCGCGGACAAGCCGCTGCTCGACATCCACGCGTTCGTCTACATCGAGCGGCCCAGCCAGAAGGGCATCATCATCGGCCCGAAGGGCAAGCGCCTCAAGGACGTCGGCATCAAGTCCCGCAAGCAGATCGAGGCGCTGCTTGGCACGCCGGTCTTCTTGGACCTGCACGTGAAGGTCGCCAAGGACTGGCAGCGGGACCCGCGCCAGCTGCGCAAGCTCGGATTCTGAGGCGCCGCCGCCCCGCTACTTCACCCCTCTGATCCGCGTCACCAGCACCGATCCCGCCGCGCCGACCACCGCCGCCGTCAGGTACAGGGCGCGGTAGCCGCCCAGGTGGGTCACGATCGGGGCCGCCAGGACGGGGGCCGCGACCTGGGGCAGGGAGTTGGCGATGTTGATGATGCCGAGGTCCTTGCCGCGGTCCGTGGCGGTGGGCAGGACGTCCGTCATCAGGGCGAAGTCCACCGACGTGAAGACGCCGAAGCCGATGCCGAGCAGCGCTGCCGCGACGATCGCGCCCGGCCAGGTCTGCCAGAGGGCGAGCAGGCCCGTCGCCGCCGCCATCACCGCCCCCGACCAGATCACGAAGGGCTTGCGGCGGCCCACCCGGTCCGACCAGGCGCCGCCCACCACGACCGTGGCGAGCATCGTGGCGCCGTTCACGGCCGTCAGGATCAGCACGCCCGCCTCCGGGTCCGCGCGGTCCAGGCGGTCGCGGAGGAAGTAGAGAAGGTAGAGCAGCACCAGCGAGTTGCTGACGTTGATCAGGAAGCGGGTCAGCCACGCCCAGGCCAGGTCCGGGTGGCGGCGCGGGCTCAGCCGGAAGCCCGCGAGGAACTCCCGCCGGGACCACGGCGGCCGGTAGGACCCGGCCAGGCGCAGGTCCCGGTGGCGTACGACGTAGGGCAGGACGCCGGTCAGGGTGAAGACCGCGCAGGCCGTGTATCCCGCGACCGTCCCGCCCACCGCCGTCGCGAGCCCCGTGCCGACGACCACGCCGAGCAGCTGCGCCGCGCCGAGCCAGCCGCCCACCGAGCCCCGCTGCAGCCGCGGCACGCGGTCCGGCACGGCGGCCGTCACCGCGGCGAACGCGGCGTTCAGGGTGAGCTGGACCAGGCACCAGCCCGCCGTCAGCCACCACACCGAGTCCGCCGCGGAGAGCAGCAGGAGCGAGGCCGCGCCGCCCGCCGCCCCCGCCACGATCCACGGCGTGCGCCGCCCCCAGCGGGACGTGGTGCGGTCCGAGAGCGCGCCGAAGACGGGGTTCGCGGCGAGGGAGACGACCGCGCCGATGCCCGTCACCCAGGCGAGCACGGTCTCCTTGGAGGTGCCCGCGGGCGCGAGGTCCTCTGCCTGGACGGCGAGCAGGATCTGCAGCGGGCCGTACCAGCCCACCCAGATCGCCCCGTTGGCGACCGAGAGCGCTGCCGTCCAGCCGCGGCCGACCCGTTCGGTCGGCTCCCGCAGCGCGGTGGTGGTCATGGGCGCCGCGCCGACAGGGCCTCGCGCAGCCAGTGGTACGACGCCTTCGGGGTGCGCACCTGCGTGGTGTGGTCGACGTGGACGAGGCCGAAACGCTGCCGGTAGCCCTCCGCCCACTCGAAGTTGTCGATCAGCGACCAGACGAAGTAGCCGCGCACGTCCACGCCCGCCGCCATCGCCCGGTGCAGTGCCCGCAGATGGCCGTCGAGGTAGGCGATGCGGTCCTGGTCGTCGAGTCCCTCGTACGAGCAGCCGTTCTCGGTGATGACGAGGGGCGGGAGCCGGTCGCCGTAGCGGTCGCGGAAGGCGGTGAGGAGTTCGGGGAGGGCTTCGGGGACGACCGGCCAGCCGAAGTCCGTGACCGGATAGCCCTCGATCTGCCGCGGGGAGAAGGGGAGTTCGGGCGGGATCGTGATGCCCGCGAACTCGGTGGCCGTGCCCCCGGGGAGCGGTGCCCCCACCTTCGTCGGCTGGTAGAAGTTGATCCCGTACCAGTCGAGCGGCTCGGAGATGACCGACAGGTCGGAGCCGAGGTCGTCCGACGGCATCAGCTCGCCGATGCCCTCCGGATAGCGGCCGAGGAGCAGCGGGTCCGCGAAGAGGCGGTTGAGGAGCAGGTCGTAGAAGTCCGCGGCGCCCGTGTCGGCCACGGCGTCGGAGGCGGGCCAGGTCGGGCCGTGCGAGTTGGCGATGCCGATGTCCCGGGCCCCGGCCGCGCGCAGCGCCCGTACGGCGAGGCCGTGCGCGAGGAGCTGGTGGTGGGCGACGGGCAGCGCGCCGAAGAGGAGCCGTTCACCGGGGGCGTGCTGGCCGAGCGCGTGGCCGAGCAGGGTGTGTTCCGCCGGTTCGTTGAGGGTGATCCACTTGGTGACGCGGTCGCCGATGCGGGCCGCGACGACGGCCGCGTACTCGGCGAACCGCTCGGCGGTGTCCCGGTCCAGCCAGCCGCCCTTCTCCTGCACGGCAAGCGGGGTGTCCCAGTGGAAGAGGGTGGGGACGGGCCGGATGCCCGCCGCGCACAGTTCGTCGACGAGGCGGTCGTAGAAGTCCAGGCCCGCCGGGTCCACCTGGCCCGCCCCGGTGGGCAGCACGCGCGGCCAGGAGACCGAGAAGCGGTACGCGTCCACGCCGAGGTCGCGGACGAGCGCCACGTCCTCGCGGTAGCGGTGGTAGTGGTCGCAGGCGACCGCGGCCGTCGAGCCGTCCTTCACGTTCCCCGGCACGGCCGTGAACGCGTCCCAGACCGAGGCGCCGCGCGCGTCGGCGGCGCCCTCGATCTGGTGGGCCGATGTGGAGACGCCCCACAGGAAGTCGCGGGGGAACTCGGGGAGCCTGGGGAACGGGGGGATTGCCGGTGTCGCCGCACTCGCTGCCATGGGCGGGATCTTCCGTACCGTCGAGTACGGAAGTCAATGGGCGTGCGCGGAAAAGGTGAACAATCCTCAGGTTCGCTGTTCCTCAGGTTCGCCGGTCCTCAGGCTCCCTACGCACCCTCCTTCAGCACCCGCGAGATCAGTTTCCGCTGCGGCTCCGTCAGCCGCGGGTCCGAGCAGTACACCGTCTGCTCGTCCACCGTCAGCTGGTAGTTGAAGCCGTCCGGCACCCCTATCGGCGGGGCGCTCCGTCCCTCCGCCACGGCCTGTTCGGCCAGGGCGTGCCACTCCGGGGCATCGGCCAGCTGCGAGGTGTCCACCTCGGCATGCCGGTCGATGCCCGCGAATCCTCCGGTCCGCTTCACCTGGATGCGCATGGGTCCTGTCTACTCCACCGGGCGGGCGGCCGGTAGCACGTCATCGGCCGGTCATCCGAACCGTCAGTCGGTCGCCGGGACCTTGACCGTGGACCAGGCGTCGATGACGGCCTTGAGCTCGTCCCCGTCGCCGTACTTGGCGCGCGCGGCGGCGACCGTCAGCTTCGCGAAGTCGGTGAAGGACGCGTCCTGTGCCAGCTCGCCACCGGTCAGCACGGCGTACCAGATCTGTCCCGCCCGCTCCCACGAGTGACCGCCGAGGGCGTCGGCGGTCAGGTAGAACGCGCGGTTGGGGATGCCGGAGTTGATGTGCACGCCGCCGTTGTCGCGGCCCGTCCTGACGTAGTGGTCCATGTCGGCGGGCTGCGGGTCCTTGCCGAGCACGTCGTCGTCGTACGCCGTGCCGGGCTCCTTCATGGAGCGCAGCGCCTTGCCGGTGACGCGCGGGGCGAGCAGCCCGGCGCCGATCAGCCAGTCGGCCTCCTGGGCGGTCTGGCCGAGCGTGTACTGCTTGATCATCGATCCGAAGACGTCCGCCATCGACTCGTTCAGGGCGCCCGGCTGGCCGAAGTACGTGAGGTTCGCCGTGTACTGCACGACGCCGTGGGTGAGCTCGTGGCCGATGACGTCAACGGGGATGGTGAAGTCCAGGAAGATTTCGTTGTCGCCGTCGCCGAACACCATCTGCTCGCCGTTCCAGAAGGCGTTCCCGTACTCCTCGCCGTAGTGGACCGTCGCGTTCAGCGGGAGGCCGCTGCCATCGATGGAGTTGCGTTCGTATGCCTTCTGGTAGAGCTCGAAGGTCGCGCCGAGGCCCGCGTACGCACGGTTGACGGTGGCGTCCTTGCCGGGCTTGTCGCCCTCGCCGCGCACCTTGCGGCCCGGGAGCTCGGTACGGTGCTTGGCGTCGTAGATCGTGCGGTGCGGCTTGCCCGCCGCGGCCTCCTTGGGCGCGGAGACGCTGGGTGCGCCGATGACGGTCGTCAGGCGGCGGTGGGTGCGCTCGATGGCGTCCCGCTCCAGCGTGCGGCGGGCGGGCGAGGCGAGCGCGGGGTCCTGGTTCTGGGCGAGCGTGTCCAGGACGTGGGGCGGGACGATGGTGCAGAAGACGGGCTCGAAGCCTCGTGGGTTGACGGTCATGGCGGCAATGTGGCACTGGGTCATGCCGCTGTCACTACCTGCAACCATGATTGCTGAAATAGAGGGATTGATCACCACTAGGGGTTTATCCGGCCACGGTCCCGCATACTGATACGGGCCCGCGCACAGAGGGCGGCTCGGCTAGGCTGCGGCACATCATGCGATTCGGGTTGCTTCTCCTTAGCTGCCGCGGCGAGGGCCTGTAGACGAGGCCGACCCCCTCCCCGCGGAGTTCGGCGTTGCGCTAAGACCGTCGGCCGTCCTTCAGGACACTCCCGAGGAGCCCCGCACATGCCGAACTTCCAGCGCCCCACTTCCATGCCGATCCACAAGTACGGGCAGTACGAGCAGGTCGACATCCCCGACCGCACCTGGCCGGACCAGCGGATCACGGTCGCTCCCCGCTGGCTCTCCACGGATCTGCGCGACGGCAACCAGGCGCTGATCGACCCGATGTCCCCGGCCCGCAAGCGCGCCATGTTCGACCTGCTGGTCCGCATGGGCTACAAGGAGATCGAGGTCGGCTTCCCCTCGTCGGGCCAGACGGACTTCGATTTCGTACGGTCGATCATCGAGGACGAGAACGCGATCCCCGAGGACGTGACCATCTCCGTCCTGACCCAGGCCCGCGAAGAGCTCATCGAGCGCACGGTGGAGTCCCTGAAGGGCGCCCGGCGCGCGACGGTCCACCTCTACAACGCGACTGCGCCCGTGTGGCGCGATGTCGTGTTCCGCGGCTCGCGCGACGCCGTGAAGCAGATCGCCGTCGACGGCACGCGCCTGGTCATGGAGTACGCGGACAAGCTGCTCGACGACCGCACGACCTTTGGCTACCAGTACAGCCCCGAGATCTTCACCGACACCGAGCTGGACTTCGCCCTGGAGGTCTGCGAGGGCGTCATGGACGTCTGGCAGCCCGACGCCGACCGCGAGATCATCCTCAACCTGCCCGCCACGGTCGAGCGCTCCACGCCTTCGACCCACGCGGACCGCTTCGAGTGGATGTCCCGCAACCTGTCCCGGCGCGAGCACGTCTGCCTCTCCATCCACCCGCACAACGACCGCGGCACCGCGGTCGCCGCCGCCGAGCTGGCCGTCATGGCGGGCGGCGACCGCGTCGAGGGCTGCCTGTTCGGCCAGGGCGAGCGCACCGGCAACGTCGACCTGGTGACGCTGGGCATGAACCTCTTCTCGCAGGGCGTCGACCCGCAGGTCGACCTCTCCGACATCGACGAGGTCCGCCGCGTGTACGAGTACTGCACGCAGATGGAGGTCCACCCCCGGCACCCGTACGCGGGCGACCTGGTCTACACCGCCTTCTCCGGCTCCCACCAGGACGCCATCAAGAAGGGCTTCGACGCGATGGAGGGCCGGGCCGCGGCCGACGGCAAGACCATCGACGACATCGAGTGGGCCGTGCCGTACCTGCCCATCGACCCCAAGGACGTCGGCCGGTCCTACGAGGCCGTCATCCGCGTCAACTCGCAGTCCGGCAAGGGCGGCATCGCGTACGTCCTCAAGAACGACCACAAGCTGGACCTGCCGCGCCGCATGCAGATCGAGTTCTCCAAGATCATCCAGACGAAGACGGACGCCGAGGGCGGCGAGGTCACGCCCGGCGCGATCTGGAGCGTCTTCCAGGACGAGTACCTGCCGAACCCCGGGAACGCCGAGGCGCAGTGGGGTCGTATTCAGGTCAAGAACGGCCAGACGACGACCGACACCGACGGCGTCGACCGGCTGGCCGTCGAGGCCACGCTGGACGGCGAGGACACCGTGCTGACCGGCTCCGGCAACGGTCCGATCTCCGCGTTCTTCGACGCGCTGCAGGGCATCGGCATCGACGTACGCCTCCTGGACTACCAGGAGCACACGATGAGCGAGGGCGCGTCCGCGCAGGCCGCCTCGTACATCGAGTGCGCGATCGGCGACAAGGTCCTCTGGGGCATCGGCATCGACGCCAACACGACGCGTGCCTCGCTGAAGGCCGTCGTCTCCGCCGTCAACCGCGCGGCGCGCTAGTCCGCCGACCGTTTCTGCCCGGCCCCGTCCGCCCCTCCGGCGGGCGGGGCCGCGTCATCTCCCGGCCATGTCGGGCTCGCTCTCCTGTGCGAGGTGCTGACGCCACATCATCGATGTGGCTAACATCACGCCAACGCGGCAATGCAGCCGGGGAGTTACGGAGGTGCGTGATGCTGCCAGATCGGGAACGAAACGGTCGGAATGCCTGCATCCCCGTCAAGTCTGTCTCGCGCGGGCGGGCGCTGTGCAGGCGCATGGTCGGCATGAACACGGCCTGGGACGCCGTCGGCGACGGCGAATTCTTCTGCCCGGCCTGCGGCGGCGACCGCAACTACCAGCGCCTCACGGGCCGGCGCCGCTTCGTCCTGCTCGGCCTGCCCGTCGTGCCGCGCGGCACCCGCGGCCCCGTCATCCAGTGCGCCGCCTGCCAGGACCTGTTCGACCCGGACGTCCTGGACCACCCCACCACCACCCGGCTCTCCGCGATGCTCCGCGACGCCGTGCACACGATCGCCCTCGCGGTCCTCTCCGCGGGCGGCACGGGCTCGCGCACGGTCCTCGAAACGGCCGTCTGCGCGCTGCACGGCGCGGGCTACGACGACTGCACCGAGGAGCAGCTCGTCGCCCTCGTCGACGCGCTCGCCACCGACGCCGGACGCGCCACCGAGCCCGACTGCGGCCCCGGCCTCGCCATCGAACTCCACGAGGCGCTCGGCCCCCTGGCCCCGCACCTCGCCCCCGCGGGCCGCGACGCCCTGCTCCTCCAGGGCGCCCGCATCGCGCTCGCGGACGGGCCCTACACCCCCGCCGAGCGCGATGTGCTCAGCACGGCAGGGTGCGCGCTGACAATCTGCTCGGAGGACGTGACGCGCCTCCTGGCGACGGCGCGGACGCCTTCCTGAGCCGAACTCCGGCGTGCGTGTGCACAAGGACGGGGTTCGCTGGGCGGCCGTGATCTCCTGGACGCCGGCCCAGCGGGACCGGTGGGCGGCCAGTGCCCTGCGCTGCTCCGGCCGCAGGCGCGAGGCGCTCACCGCCCTGCGGGAGCTCGCCGCCGACTACGAGCGCCGCCTGCACTGCCCCGACCACACCTGGACCCGGCAGGCCCGCACCAGCCACGCCTGCGCCCTGCAGTGGTCCCTCCGCGTCCTGCGCGTACTCCGCGGGGAGTAATCCCGGCCGCCCGCCTCCCCGAGCCGTATCCCCCAACTCGGCCCCCAGCCCGACGGATCGGGCGCCCGGCAGCGGAAAGGTGGGGCGTGAACCTGTCACCTCTGCCGAAGGGGGCCCGTCATGGGGGCCGAACAGACCAAGGACGCACCGGTGCGGCGGCGGCGTGCCGTGCCCTGGGTGCTTCTGGGGCTGTGGATCGTCGTGCTCGCGGTGGCCTCGCCGTTCGCGGCGAAGCTTGCCGATGTGCAGAAGGACCGAGCCGTCGACTACCTGCCGGCGAGTGCCGGGTCGACCGAAGTCGCGAAGATCCAGGAGCAGTTGCCCGGCGGCGAGGCCACCGAGCTCGTGCTCGTCTACCACCGGGACGGGGGGCTGACCGCCGCCGACCGCAAGGCCGCGGCGGATCAGGTCGGCGAGATAGCGGGCGCCCACAAGCTCGTCGGGAAGCCCGCGGCCGTGCCCTCCAAGGACGGCACCACCCTCATGTACCCCGTGGCAAGCACCGAGCCCGGGCAGGACGAGGACAAGCGGGACGCGCTGGTCAATGATGTGCGGGACATCGCGCGCGGTGAGGGCGGGCTGAGCGTCGATGTCGGCGGGGCGGGGGCCCTCGACACCGATGCGAGTGAGGTCTACAACTCGCTCGGCGGGCCGCTGCTCTACACCACCGCGGGCGTTGTCGCGCTCCTGCTCATCCTTATTTACCGCAGTCCGTTCCTGTGGCTCGTGCCGCTCGCCGTCGCGGGTGTCGCCGACTATCTCGCGATGGGGGTCGCGTACGGGCTGAACCAGGCCTTCGGGACGTCCGTCACCGGGCAGAGCTCGGGCATCATGACCATCCTCGTGTTCGGCGCGGGGACCGACTACGCGCTGCTCCTCGTCTCCCGCTACCGGGAGGAGCTGCGCAGGGTCGAGCGGCCCTACGACGCCATGGTCGCCGCCCTGCGCGGCTGCGGGCCCGCCGTGCTCGCCTCCTCCGGGACCGTCGCCGCCGGACTGCTCTGTCTGCTCGCCGCCGACCTCAACAGCAGCCGGGGCATGGGCCCGCTCGGCACCGTCGGCGTGCTGTGCGCGCTGGTGACCATGCTGTCGCTGCTGCCCGCCGTGCTCGTACTGCTCGGCAGGCGGGTGTTCTGGCCGCTCGTGCCCGCCTTCGGGAGCGTGCCCAAGCAGCGCCGCAGCCTCTTCGCCGCGATGGGTAGCTCCGCGGGACGCAGGCCGCTCACCGTGCTCGCGAGCGGAGCCGTCCTGCTCGGTGCGCTGGCCATCGGCGCGCTGAACCTGCCGGGCGCGCTCAAGCAGGAGGACTCCTTCACCAAGACGCCCGAGTCGGTGTCGGCCATGGAGACCCTCGCCACCGCCTATCCCGAGCAGGGCACCCAGCCGATCACGGTGATGACGCCGGACGGCCGGGCCGACGACTCGCTGGCGCGGATACGGGACACCGACGGCGTCGGCCGTGCGGAGCGGGGACGTACCGCCGGAGGCTGGACCGAGATCTCCGTGACCGCGACCTCCGCGCCCGAGTCCGCGGGCGAGACCGCGACCATCAAGGCGCTGCGCGACGGGCTCGACGACTCGTACGTGGGCGGCGCGAGCGCACAGCAACTGGACCTCCAGGACACCAACAACCGCGACCGGAACATCGTCGTGCCCCTCGTCCTCGGCGCCGTCCTGCTGGTCCTCGTCGCCCTGCTGCGCAGCGTCGTCGCGCCGCTGCTGCTGCTCGCCGCGGTCGTCGCGGTGTGGGGCGCCTCGCTCGGCATCGCGGGGCTCGTCTTCGAACCGCTCTTCGGGTTCGAGGGCACCGACCCGGGCCTCGGGCTCCTCTCGTTCGTCTTCCTCGTCGCACTCGGCGTGGACTACGGGATCTTCCTGATGCACCGGATGCGGGAGGAGTGCCTCAACGGCGCCGAACCGGGAGCGGCCGCGCTCACCGCCCTGCGCACCACCGGCGGCGTCATCGCCTCCGCGGGACTCGTCCTCGCCGCCACGTTCGCCGTGCTGACCAACATGCCGCTCGTCCAACTCGTCGAGCTGGGCTTCGTCATCGCCGTCGGCGTGCTGCTCGACACGTTCCTGGTCCGCACATATCTGGTGACGAGCGCGAGCGTGGCGCTCGGCAGGAAGGTGTGGTGGCCGGGTCCGCTGTCCCGGCCCGCCGCGCCGACCACGCCAACGGCCCCTGAGGCAGAGCCCGTCCGGGTCTCCTCGCCTTGAGCCGGACCTCCAGGATGCCCAGGGTGCCCCTCCTCTCCCGGAGGGGCACCCGCGTGCCGGAAGATGGAGCGGTGGAATTTCCCGAGACCGGCCGGGGCGCGGAGCGCGGCTCCGTCCGACGCAACCTCATCGAGCGCGTCCTCGGCCCGGCCGCGCCCGGCCAACGGCTGCGCACGGACGCCCTGTTCGCCCTGGCCATGGCCGTCAGCGCCGTCGTGATCGTGCAGGTCGTGCGGGACAACGGCCATGCGCCGGACGTGCCGGGCTGGGCGCTGCTGCTCGTCGCCCACGTCGCCATCGTGTGGCGGCGGCGCGCCCCGATACGCGTCATGGCCGCCCTGATGGTCATCCTGCTGGCCTACCACTCCCTGGACAACAACCACACCGCGCCCATGGCGGTGTCGATGGCCGCGCTGTTCACCGTGGCCTCCCGCACCAGGCCCCGCAACACGGCCCTCATCGGTGTCGGCGTCATGGGCATCATGCTGGGCGTGAAGTTCCACGAAGGCATGGCCGAGGGAGCGCAGTCGCTGCGGATCTCCGGCTGGATCGTCGCCTTCCTGCTGCTCGGCGTGTACGTGCGCATCCACCGGCAGTACGTCGCCTCCGTGGTGGAGCGGGCCGAGCGCGCGGAGCGCACGCGCGAGGAGGAGGCCCGCCGCAGGGTCGCCGAGGAACGGCTGCGGGTCGCCCGCGACCTGCACGACCTGCTCGCGCACAGCATCACGCTCGTCGGCGTCCAGACGTCCGTCGCCGCGCACGTCCTGGCCGCCTCCCCGGACCGCCTGGACCGCACCGCCGTGGCCAAGGCGCTCGACGACGTCGCCGACACCTGCCGCTCGGCCCGGGGCGAACTCCGCGCCACGTTGCAGGTGTTGAGGTCCGGAGCCGACGACGGGTCCGACGAGGCGCGCGGGCCGCTGCCCGGCCTCGACGGCCTGCCCGACCTCGCCGACGCGGCCCGCACCGCGGGCGCCCGCGTCGAACTCGCGGTGGCGGACTGCCGGGCACCGGCCGCCGTGGGCGCCGCCGCCTACCGCATCGTGCAGGAGGCGCTCACCAACGTCGTACGGCACGCAGGGCCCGGCAGCACCGTGCGGGTGTCGGTGCGCACGCAGGACGCGGCGCTGTGCGTGCGGGTCGCGGACGACGGCACCGGCGGCCGGGGCCGGGAGCGGGACCACGCGGCGGGGTTCGGGCTCCTCGGGATGCGGGAGCGGGCCCGTACGGTCGGCGGCACCCTGGACGCGGGGCCGCGGCCCGAAGGGGGTTTCATGGTGTCGGCCGTGCTGCCGCTCGCGCCCGTGTCCCTGGGAGGTCTGTCATGACGGTGCCCATCCGTGTGCTGCTCGCCGACGACCAGACGCTGGTTCGTGCCGCGTTCGCGATGCTCGTCGACTCGGCGCCCGACATGGAGGTCGTGGGGCAGGCGGGCACGGGGCGCGCGGCGGTCGACCTGGCCCGCTCCGAACGCGCCGACCTCGTCGTCATGGACATCCGCATGCCCGATCTCGACGGCATCGAGGCGACGCGGCTGCTCGCGGCCGACGAGGACCTGGCGGGGGTGAAGGTCCTGATGCTGACCACGTACGACACGGACGAGCACGTCGTCGACGCGCTGCGCGCGGGCGCGTCAGGATTCCTGGTCAAGGACACCAGGCCCGCCGAACTCCTGGACGCCATCCGCACGGTGGCGGCGGGCGACTCGCTCCTCTCGCCCGGTCCCACCGCCCGGCTGATCGCGCGGGTGCTGCGGGCGCCGGACGCCGGGCTGCCCGTCACCGGTGGGCCCGAAGGGCTCTCGGAGCGGGAGCGGCAGGTCCTGCGGCTCGTCGCGCGCGGCCTGAACAACCAGGAGATCGCCGACACGCTGGGCCTCAGTCCGCTGACCGCGAAGACGCACGTCAGCCGGATCATGGGGAAGCTGGCCTCCCGCGACAGGGCCCAACTGGTCATCATTGCCTACGAGTCGGGGCTGGTCGCGCCGGGATCCGTGGTCTAAGGCCCTAGCTCAGGGCTATCGCGGCGGCGACGGCCGGGCCGAAGGCGCCGCCCAGCTGGTAGCAGAGGCTGAACAGGCCGATGGCGGTGGGGCGTTGCGCGGCGGGCGTGGCCGCGGTCGCGTACACCGCGAGCGTCGCCTGGCCCGCGCTGGTGGTGAAGACGGCCAGGGCCGCGACGAGCAGGAGCAGCGGCGCCCAGGGGGTGAGCGCGGCGGTGAGCGGAGCGGCCGCGCCGAAGGCGAGCAGGATCGTCAGGACACGGGGGCGGGTCATCCGGGCCGCGGCGGCGGCCAGCGCCATGGAGAGCGCCGACCCCGCGAGGAGGGCGACGAGCTGACCGGTGCCGATCGTGGCGGACGACCAGTCGGTGCGGTCGCGCAGCAGCTGCGGGACGGTGAAGAGCAGCGCGAAGTACGAGGTCGCGAGGGTGCAGGCGAGCGCGGCGGAGAGGACGAACGCGCGGGAGCGCAGGAGCGCGGCGGGCACGAAGCCGGTGGGGCGGGACCTGATGTGCAGGGCCAGGAGCACGGCCGACACCACCGCGGCGGCGATGGCGGGCAGCGGCCACCGGGGGACGAGCACCAGCGCGGTCGCCGTCAGGACGAGCAGGGCGGCGCCCCGGCCGTCGAAGGGCGTGGGGTGGTGCGGTGCCGACAGGTCGGCGCGGCGCACGACCGCGGGCACGGCGAGGAGGGCGACCGCGCCGACGGCCAGGGACACCCGCCAGGACGCGGTGCTCGCCAGCGTCGAGCCGAGCAGCGGCCCGACCGCCCCGAGCGTGCCGAAGCCCGCGGTGATCACGCCCATCCGGCGGACCGAACCCGCCAGGCTCATGGCCGCGGTGATCAGGCCCGCACCGCCCGCGGCCTGCGCCGCCCGGCCCGCCATGGCCAGCGGCAGCCAGGGCGCGACGGCGAGCACCGCGGTGCCGGTCACGATCAGGGCGGCACTCAGCTTGAGTGCGGCGCCGAGGCCCCGGCGCCGCAGCAGGCCCGCCATCAGCGGGGTGCCGACGGCCATCGCCCAGGCGAAGACGGTGACGAGCCAGGTCGCGTCGGCCGTGCGGACGCCGAGCGAGTGCGCCATGTCGGGCAGGATCAGGACGGGGCTGTTGCCGCCCGCGGCGACCGGCGCGGCGAGCAACGCCAGCCAGATGGCGTGGACTTGGCGGCTCGGGGTGACGGTCGTGGGCCGGGCCTTCGGCGGGGTGGCGGGGTGTGCTTGGAGGGCGGTCGGGGACATGGCGGCGGCTCCGGGAGGTGGCAGGGCGGGGCGGGCGGTGGTGGCTCAGACGGTGGTGACGACCTGGTCGTACGAGAGCCGCGGTGAGCGCGGGAACCAGGCGTCCGGGCCCGGGCGGCCGATGTTCACGACCATCAGCGGGGTGTGGTCGTCGTCGAGGAACTCCTTCTGCACGCCCGGGAAGTCGAACCCCGTCATCGGCCCGGCGGCGAGCCCCGCCGCGCGCACGCCGAGGATGAAGTAGGCCGCCTGGAGCGTCGCGTTGAGGTGCGCCGACTCCTCGCGGACCGGACGCTCGGCGAAGAAGAGGTCCTTGGCCTGCGGGAAGTGCGGGAGCAGCGCCGGGAGTTCCTCGTGGAACTCGTTGTCGGCGGCGAGGATCGCGACGAGCGGGGCCGCCAGGGTCTTCGCCCGGTTTCCCCCGTCCATGAGCTCCCCGAGCCGCTCGCGGCCGTCGGCCGAGCGGACCAGGACCACGCGCAGCGGCGACTGGTTGTAGGCGGTGGGTGCGTACTTGACCAGGTCGTAGACCGCCTGGAGCCGTGCCTCGGTGACGGGCTCGGCGGTGAAGGTGTTGGCGGTGCGCGCCTCGCGGAAGAGGAGGTCCTGGGCGGCGGGGTGCAGGGCCAGCTCGGACATGGGGAGCTCCTGTCGTTCAGTCTCGACAATCTCAACACTGAGATAAAAGCAGTCGACTCTCCCAGGGTCAAGTATCTCGAATCTAAGAGATCTAAGATTGAGAGACTCGAAACTAAGAGGATCACCGCTGATAGGGTCCCCGCTGAGAGAGTCCGTACCGAGAGGAGTGACGGCGATGAGCGATGCCGTGGACGCGGTCATCGGCCAGTGGGGCACCGAGCGCCCCGACCTGGTGGACGGCCTCTGGCCGGTCGAGCTCTTCGGGCGCATCCAGCGCATGGGCGTGCTGGTCGACAGGACGGTCAAGGCCACGGCCGCCCAGCACGGCCTGGACGTCGGCGAGTTCGACGTCCTCACCACGCTGCAGCGCTCCGGGCCGCCCTACGCCCTCACCGCAGGCACCTTCCTCAAGGCCTCCATGGTGTCCTCCGGCACGATCACCAACCGCATCGACAAGATGGAGGCCAAGGGCCTGGTCGTACGGGTGCGCGACGGAGCGGACCGGCGCACCGTCAAGATCCACCTCACCGAGCGCGGGCACGAGGTCACCCGGGCCGCCTTCGCCGACCACTTGGAGAACTACGCGCGGCTGCTCGCCGACGTGGACCGCGAGCTGGTCGAGAAGGCCGCCGACGGGCTCCGTCAGGTGATGGAAGCGCTCGGGGACACGTCCATCAAGTAGGCCCCGGCAGGGCTTTCAAGCAACCCCCGGCAGGGCTCTACAGCAGCCCGGCCGTCGCCAGGTGCTTGCCCACCCGCTCGGTCTCCGCCGCCGACAGCGGGATCTGCGGCTCCGCCGTCGCCGGGCAGTCGATCACCCCGCGCAGGTGCAGCGCCGCCTTGAACGCGCCGAGCGCCGCGGAACTGCCGCCCATCCGCCCCGTATCGCCCACCGCCACCATCCCGAACAGCCCGCACAGCCGCTCCTGTTCGGCCCGCGCCCGCGCCCAGTCACCGTCCCGGCAGGCGCGGTGGAGGCGCACGTACCCCTCGGGGTCGACGTTCCCGAGGCCCGGCACGACGCCGTCCGCGCCCATCGCGAGCGCCGAGTCGACCGTCACCTCGGACCCCGTGAGGACACCGAACCCCGCGAGCCCCGGCGCCGCCCGCTTGCCGAGGACGACGCGCCGGAAGGCGCCCTCGTCGCCGCTGGAGTCCTTCAGGCCCGCGAGCACACCGTCTCCGGCCAGCTCCAGAACCAGCTCCGCGGGCAGCTTCGAGTGCACGGCCATCGGAATGTCGTACGCGACGACGGGCACCGCGCAGCCCCGCGCGACCAGCCGGAAGTGGCGGGCGATCTCGGCCGGGTGGGTCCGGGTGTAGAAGGGCGCGGTGACCACGACCGCGTCCGCGCCCGCCTCGACGACGGCCCGCGCGCGGTCGAGCACGCGGGGCGTCGTCATGTCGATGGCGCCCGCGAGCACGGGCAGTTGCCCGCCCACGTGCCGGACGACGGTGTCGACGACGAGCGCGCGCTGCCGGTCCGTCAGATACGCGACCTCGGAGGTCGAGCCGAGCAGGAACAGCGCGTCGACGCCGCCCGTGACCAGATGGTCGACGAGCCTGGTGAGGGAGGAGATGTCCACCTCGCGGTCCGGTGTCAGCGGGGTGCAGACGGGCGGGACGACACCGGTCAACGGAGTGGGAATGGTCATGGGTGCTCCCTGGGGGTGGCGGTGGCCGTGGCGGCGGCCCGGGTGACGAGGTCGTGCGTGGACTGTCCCTCCTCGACGGGGTGGAAACACCGGAACCGGTGTTCCGCGCCTGCGGACCGGATGTCCGGCATGGCGGTGGCGCACACCTCGTCCGCCTTCCAGCAGCGGGTGCGGAACGGGCAGCCGCTCGGCGGGCGGGTCGCCGACGGCACGGGACCGACGAGCGGGATCGGGTCGATGGGGTCGAGCAGACCCGGCGTGGCGGAGAACAGGGCGCGGGTGTACGGGTGCCGGGCGCGGTCCAGGATCTCCCCGGCCGGTGACTCCTCGACGATCCGGCCCAGGTACATCGTGACGACGCGGTCGCTCATCCTGCGTACGGTCTGGATGTCGTGGGAGACGAACACGAGCGCGAGACCCAGGCGCTCCTTCAGATCGAGGAGCAGATTGAGGATCTGGGCGCGGACGGACACGTCGAGGGCGCTCGTCGGCTCGTCGGCGACCACCAGGTCGGGTTCGAGCGCGAGGGCGCGGGCGATGGCGACGCGCTGCCGCTGACCGCCGGACAGCTGTCCCGGCAACCCGTCGGCGAGGCTCCCGGGCAGGCCGACCAGCGCCATCAACTCCCGTACCCGCTCGTCCCGTTCCTTCGGAGTGCCGCGTTTGTGTACGTCGAGGGGGTCCCGGAGGATCCGGCTCACCGGGAGGCGGCGGTTCAGGGCCGTCGAGGGGTCCTGGAAGATCATTCCGGTGCGGGTGCCGATGGAGGTCCGCCGTTCGGCGGGCGGCATCGTCCACAGGTCCCGGCCGCGGAACGACACGGTTCCCGCGGTGGGCCGCTGCGCGCCGACGAGGACCTTGGCCAGGGTCGACTTGCCGCAGCCGGATTCGCCGACGACGCCTACGGTCTCGCCGGGGGCGAGGGCCATGTTCGCCTCGGTCAGGGCGTACACGCTGTCCCGGGAGAAGAGGCCTCCCGAGCGGGCCCTGTGCACTACGTGCACGTTGTCCAGTTCCACGATGGGGGGCTTGGGGGGTGTCATTTCGGCTCTCGCTCCGTCGTGGCTTGTCGCGCAGTTCCCCGCGCCCCTGAAGCGCCCCCCGGGGGCGCCCCCAGGGCGGTCGTCGGTTCCGCCGGGTGGTGGCAGGCCGTGGCGTGTGCGGGTGTGCCTGCGAGCTCTGGTGTCGTATCGCGGCACACCTCGCTCGCCAGCGGGCAGCGGTCCGCGAATCTGCAGCCCGCCGGGAAGTCCGCGGGGGAGGGCACCACGCCCTTGATCTGCGTGAGGCGCTGCGCCGCCGACTCCAGCGAGAGGACCGAGCCGAGCAGTCCGCGGGTGTAGTGGTGTGCGGGGGACTCCACCAGGTCCGCCGTCACGCCCGTCTCGACGATCTGTCCGCCGTACATCACCACCACCCGGTCGGTGACGTCGGCGACGAGCGCGAGGTCGTGCGAGACGAGGATCAGCGCGAAGCCCCGCTCCTCGCGCAGCCGCAGCAGGAGCTGGATGATCTGCGCCTGCACGGTGACGTCCAGTGCGGTCGTCGGCTCGTCGGCGACGATCAGCCGGGGGTCGCGGGAGAGGGCCATGGCGATCAGGACGCGCTGGCGCTGGCCGCCGGAGAGTTCGTGCGGATAGCTGCGCAGGGTGCGTTCGGGGTCGAGGCCGACCTGTTCGAGGAGTTCGGCGGCCGTGCGGCGGCCGCCTCGGCGTACGACCTGTTTGAGCTGCGCGCGGACCGTCATCGCGGGGTTCAGCGACGACAGGGCGTCCTGGTAGATCATCGCCATGTCGTGGCCGAGCAGCCTGCGCCGGGCGCGCATCGGCAGGCCGGTCAGCTCCTGCCCGGCGAAGGTGACACGGCCGCCGACCCGGGCGCCCTTGGGCTCCAGGCCCATCACGGTGAGCGCGGTCAGCGACTTTCCGCAGCCCGACTCGCCGACCAGGCCGAGGACTTCGCCGGGCCGCACGTCGAAGCTGATTCCGTCGACGATGTCCACGCCCCCGTGGCGCTGCGGGAAGGAGATGGTCAGGCCGGTGACGTCCAGGACAGGATCGCCCGTGGGGAGGGGGCGGGCGCGGGAGCGGAGGCGGTGGGCCGCCTGGGGCAGGCCGGGCAGTTCGAGGACGTGGCCGCTGCCGGGCTCGGGGGCCTCCAGGCGGTCCTGGGTGCGGGCCGCGCCCGTGACGTCCCGCCCCGAAGGCGCCGCCCACGCGTCGGACACGCCCTCGGAGAGGACGTTCAGGGCAAGGACGGTGATCAGCATCAGGAGTCCGGGGAAGACCGTCGCCCACCAGCCGCCGATCAGGACCATGTTCTTGCCGTCGGCGATGACGCTGCCCCAGGACGGGTCGGGCGGCCGCACGCCCGCGCCGATGAAGGAGAGCGAGGCCTCGAAGACGATGGCCTCGGCGACCTGCACCGTGCAGAAGACCAGGATGGGCGCCGCGCAGTTGACGGCGACGTGGCGGATCAGGATGTGCGGGGTGCGGGCGCCGACGATGCGTTCGGCGACGACGTAGTCCTCGCCGTACTGGTCCAGGACGTTGGCCCGTACGACACGCGCCACGGGCGGTGTGAACAGGAAGGCGATGGCGCAGATCAGGACGGTGATGCCGCCGCCGAAGACCGCGACGAGCACGGCGGCGAGCGCGATCCCGGGGAACGCCATGACGACGTCCAGGCAGCGCATCAGCGTCTCGTCGACGGCCTTGCGGGAGGTCGCGGCGACCGCGCCGATGACGGCGCCCGCGACGAGGGCGAGCAGCGTGGCGCCGAGCCCGATGGCCAGCGACCAGCGCGCCCCGTACATCAGCCTGCTGAGGATGTCGCGGCCCAGGCTGTCCTGGCCCATCCAGTGGTCGGCGGAGGGGGCGCCGGTGCCGCCCACCTGCGGCTGCTGGTCGAGCGGGTCGTGCGGGGCGAGCAGCGGCGCGAAGAGTGCCACCAGGACGACGAGGGCGACGACGCCGACCGCGACGCGGGACAGGACGGGGAGCTTGCGCAGGGAGCGGAGCCGGATGCCGGGGACGGACAGGCGTTCGGCCAGTGCGGTGCGCGAGCGGCGCGGGACGTGGGTCAACTCGTCTCCCTCAGGCGTGGGTTGACCAGCAGGTAGAGGATGTCGATGACGAGGTTCACGACCACGAAGCCGACGGCGGTGGTGATGACGACGCCCTGCACGACGGCCGGGTCGCCGTTCTTCACGGCGTCGATCATCAGCTTTCCCATGCCGGGCAGCGAGAAGATCGTCTCGATGACGACGGCGCCGCCGAGCAGATAGCCGACGCGCAGACCGAGGACGGTGAGCGGGTTGATGAGGGCGTTGCGCAGGACGTTGCGGCCCACGACGACGACCGGCGGCAGACCGTTGCCGACGGCCGTGCGGACGTAGTCCTTGTCGAGCTCCTCGACCACGGCGGTCCTGATGATGCGGGTGAGGCCCGCCGCCACGGGCAGCGAGAGCGCGAGGGCGGGCAGCGTCATCGTCTTGAGCCAGCCGGTGAAGGAGTCGGCGGGGTTGATGTAGCCGCCGGTCGGGAACCAGCCGAGGTCCACGGCCAGGTACTGGATCATCAGCAGCGCCAGCCAGAAGCCGGGGGCCGCGACGCCGGTCAGGGAGACCACGCGGATCAGCTGGTCCGGAAGGCGGTCGCGGTAGATCGCCGCGGTGATGCCGAGGGTGAGGGAGAGCACCACGGCGATGCCGAGGCCCAGGAAGGTGAGCTGCATGGTGAGCGGCAGCGCGGTGGCGATCTGGTCGACGACGGAGGAACGGTTGAGGACGCTGATGCCCATGTCGCCCTGGAGCAGGTCGCCCACGAAGGCGGCGTAGCGCACGGGCAGCGGGTCCAGGAGGCCGTTCTCCTCCCGGAACCTGTGGAGCTGCTCGGGGGTCGGATTGGCGCCCTGGAAGAACGCGGACGCCGGGTCGACGTCCGAGAAGCGCATCACGAGGAACACGAAGAGCACGATCCCGAGCAGCAGCGGGACGAGCAGGACGACACGGCGGGCCAGGATTCTGAGGACGGCTGTCACGGCGTACGACTCCTGAACTGGTGCTCTGTCATACCCACTTGGCCTGCAGAAGATTGATCCCCGGATACGGCTGGGCCTTGACGCCGGTGATCTTCTCGGGGTCCCAGGCGGTCATCAGCTCGTTGTGCACGACCGGATAGAGCACGGCCTGTTCGGCCACGGTGTCGATGTAGTCCTGGATCATCGCCCGCTTCTTGGACGCCTCGGGCTCGCGGGTGGCCTGGTCCATGTCCCTGAAGAGCTTCTTGGCGACAGCGTTGTCGGCCCAGCGCGCGTAGCCCATCCAGATGTTCTCGGGGCCGTAGTTGTAGTGCATGATCAGATCGGCGTCGAGGCCGAACTGGTTGGGGTTGGAGGCGGCCGCAACGATCTGGAAGTCCTTCTTCTGGTCCAGTTTGGTGAAGACGGCGGTGGTCTCCTGCGGGTCGAGGGTGACCTCGACGCCGAGCTTCTCCCAGCCGTCCTGGATGGTCGGCAGACAGTCGACGATCCAGCTCACGTTCACGGCCATGAGGTTGATCTTCAGCCCGTCGACCCCGGCGGCCTTCAGGAGCTTCTTCGCCTTCGCCAGGTCGTAGCCGTAGACGGTCTTGGCGGGCCGGTAGGAGGGGTTGGCCTCGTTGAGGAAGGACGTCGAGGCCCTGCCGTGGCCCTTGAGGGCGGCCTGGATCATCTTCTCGCGGTCTATGGCGTAGTGCAGGGCCTGGCGGACGCGGACGTCGTCGAACGGCTTGTGCGCGGTGTTGAAGAGCAGGAAGAGGTTGTTCATCCCGGCGCCGCCCTCGACGGTCATCCCGCCCTTCTTGAGCTGCTCGATGTTGGCGTACGGGATGTTGTCGGAGATCTCCGCCTCGGGGCTGCTGCCGGAGATCTTCGCGACGCGCGGCGCGGCGTCCACGATGGTCAGCCAGTTCATCTTCTTGAACGCGGCCTTGCGCGGGCCGTTGTAGTCGTCGAAGGCCTCGAACGTCGTGTTCGACTTCGGGTGGTGCGCGGCCATCTTGTACGGTCCCGAGCCCACCGTCTTCCCCTTGGTCGCCTCGTCCCAGGCGCCCGGCTTCGAGAAGACGTGCTTCGGCATGATCTTGGCGAGGGAGAGGCGGGCGGCGCCGTCGGGGAAGGGGAACTTGAGGATCAGCTCGACGGAGGTCGCGTCGGTCTTCCTGACCTCTTTGAGCCAGCCCTCGAAGAAGCCCTTGGCGAGGGTCTGGGTCTTCGGGTCGAGGATCCGTTCGAAGACGAACACCACGTCGTCCGCGGTGACGGGCTTGCCGTCGTGCCACTTGGCACCCGGGCGCAGCGTGAACTTCCACGTCGTCGCCTTCAGGTCGGCCGGGATCGCGGTGGCGAGCGCCGCGTACGGCTCACGGCTGATCGGGTCCGTGCCGAGCAGGCCCTCGTAGATGTGCTCGTTGCCCGCCATCGCGAAGGCCGACGCGGTCTGGGTCGGATCCCAGCTCCCGTCGTTCCCGTAGCCGATGACGGCGGTGAGCGTCGCGCTGCCGCCCTGGCCGCCGTCTCCGGTCTCGTTGGTGGACTCGGGCCCCGAGGAGCAGGCGGAGAGCGTGGAGGTGACGGCCGCGGCCGCGCCCAGCGCACCCGTGTACTTGAGGAAGGACCGGCGGTCCGGCGCGGTCCTAGGGATCAGATCACTCACGGTGTGTCTCCCTTGCCTCCCTGAGAGGTCCCACGTCCTACGTCGTGGGTGGCGTGGCGACCATAGGAGCGGCGGGGGACCCGGTCAAGGGAGCGCGCAGGGATCCGATCGGGACGAAGTCGTGCCGGAGGTGGGACGTGGGATGTCCGACGTGTCTACGATGGCGCACATGGCTGAGGAGCCGATCCGAGAGCGGCGTGTGAGCGGTCAAGTGCGGCGTGAGGTCGTCGAATTGATCCTGGAAAGAGGGCTGCGGCCGGGCGCGCCGCTGCCCACGGAGACCGAGCTGATGGCCGCGCTCGGCGTCAGCCGCAACTCCGTGCGGGAGGCGCTCAAGGCCCTCCAGGCCCTGGACATCGTGGAGATCAGACACGGCCACGGGACCTATGTGGGGCAGGCGTCGCTCACCCCGCTGGCCGACGGCCTGACCTTCCGGGCGCTCGTCAGGCTCCGCGACGACACCCGGGCCCTGGTGGAGATCCTGGAGCTGCGCGAGGTCCTGGAGGAGGGGCTGATGCGGCGCGTCGCCGGGGCGCTCGGCGAGCCCGAGCTGTCCCGTCTGGAGCTGCTGGTGCGCGGGATGGAGGAGGCGGCGGCCGCGGGCACGGCCTTTCCCGACCTGGACCGCGAGTTCCACGAGACGCTGTACCGCCCGCTCGGCAACGAACTGGTGCCGCAGCTCCTCGGCGCGTTCTGGCACGTCTTTCACCGGGTGGCGGGGGTGCGGGGCTGGGCGAGCGACCCGGCGCCCGAGCTGACGGTGGCCAGGCACCGGGAGATCGTGGCCGCGCTGCGCGCGAACGACGCGGGGCGCGCGCAGCGGGCGATGGCCGACCACTTCCGGGGGATCGGGGCGCGGGCGGGGCAGGGGATGCGGGGGGTGGGGTAGCGGACGGGGGCTACTCTCCGTCGTCCCCCGGAGGGGCGGCGAGGGCGTAGACGAGGCCTTCGGCGGTGCCGGTCTCCAGGCCGGAGCGGTACTCCTCGTCGTACGCGGTGTCGCCGATGGACGTCCTGATCGCGCGCTCGGACTCGGCGCGGGCGGCGATCAGCTCGGGCATGCCCAGCTGGGACGGGCCGATGGCCTGCCACATGCGCTGGCTGATGCCGAGCAGACGCGCCGCGTGCCTGCCCCGGTCGGCCGCGGCGGACGCCGAGGCCAGCACGTCGATGGCCATGACGGCGCCGACGTTGTCGTGGAGCAGCGCCTTGCCCTCCAGTGCCCTGCGGGCGTGGCACGCGGCCTCGGCGGGAAGGCCGAGTCCGGCGGACGCCAGGGCCCGGGTGTACCCGGCCCAGGCGCCCATCCACCGTTCGCCGAGCCGCTCGGTCCTGGCGCACAGTTCGTCGGCGTGGCCGGCCGCGTCGGCGAAGTCGCCGCGGTGGACGTGCACGAACGCGCGCGTCACCTTGAGCAGGAGCCAGGCCTCGGGGAAGGGGCCCGTCAGGTCCGGGAGGTCCGGCGCCGTGTCGAGCAACGCGATGGCACCCTCCTGGTCTCCTTGCAGGGTCAGCGCGGCGACTTCGAGGTAGACGGCGGCGTGGGCGCCCGGGGCATCGGCGCCGCCGAGTGTTCCGCGCAGCGCGTGCGCGAGCCGTCGCACGGTGTCGAGGTCGCTCTGCACGATGGCCACGAGAGCGCAGGCCCACTGGGCCCTGGCGCGCTCGGGGCCCGGCTCGGCACACAGGTCGAGCGCCCGTCCCAGATAGTGCCTGCCCTCCCGGGGGAACCCGCAGGCGAACCAGAAGAACCACAGCGCCCCGCCCGTCTCCAGCGCCGCGCGGCCGTCACCGCGCGACAGAGAGAACTCCAGCGCCGTACGGAGGTTGGCGTGGTCGGCGGAGAGCCGTGCGGCCCAGGCGACCTGGCGCGGCCCCAGCCACTCGGCGTCGGCCCGCAGCGCCAGGTCGCGGTAGAAGTCCCGGTGCGCGCACCGCGCCCGGTGCTCCTCGCCCAGCTCGCGCAGCCACTGCGCGCCGAACTCCCGCACCGTGTCCAGCATGCTGAACCGCGCGGTGCCCGCGTCGTCCACCCGGCAGCGTACGAGGGACTTGGCCACCAGGCCGCCCAGGACCCGCACGACCTCACCGGCCCGGAGCGGGCCGCCCGCGCCCACGGCCCGGGCGCCGTCCGCCTGGAAGCCGCCGCTGAACACGGAGAGCCGGGCCCACAGCAGCCGCTCCAGCGGCTCGCACAGCTCATGGCTCCAGCCGATGGTGGTGCGCAGGGTCTGGTGGCGCGGCGGGGCGGTGCCAGGGCTCCCGTCCCGGACGGTCAGTGCCTCGAAGCGGTGCTGCAGCCGTTCGGCGAGCTCCTCGACGGAGAGGCCGGGCAGCCGGGCCGCCGCCAGTTCGATGGCGAGCGGGATGCCGTCGAGGCGTTGGCAGACGGTCGCGGCCGAGGTCCGCCGTGCCCCGTCGAGCGACAGGCCGGGGGCCGACGCGGCCGCCCGGTCGGTGAAGAGCGTCAGCGCGTCGCCGGACAGGGCCGCCGTGTCCGCGTCCGCGGGCGGATGTGCCACCGACAGGGGATCCACCTCGAAGCACCGCTCGCCGAGCATGCCGAGGGGCTGTCGGCTGGTGACCAGGACGCGCAGCCCCGGGGCGGCGTCGAGCAGGGTCCGCACCATGTCGGCGCACGCCGCGACGAGGTGCTCGCACGAGTCGAGCATCAGCAGCAGCTCTTTGTCGGCGAGCCACTGGGTGACGACTTCCTCGGCGGACCCGCCGATCCGGTCGGCCAGGCCGAGCTCCTCCAGGAGGACCTGCGCGAGCAGGGACGGTTCCCGCAGCGGGGACAGCTGGGCCAGATGCACCCCGTCGGCGAAGTGTTCCGCCGCCTGCCGGGCGGCGCGCAGCGCGAGCCGTGACTTGCCCACACCGCCCACGCCGGTCAGCGTCACGATGCGGTCGGACTCCAACAGGGAACGGACGGCGCGCAGTTCGCCCGAACGGCCGACGAAACTGGTCGTCTCGGAGGGGAGATTCACGTCGCACAGTGTGCTCCCCTCCGGTGCCGCGGGGCCGCGATTGCCCCGAGATTGACCCGACATGAGTGACGCCTTGGGCAGGGCGCGCAAAAGTCGGCACGAGGAGATCATCACCGGTCATCGGCCTGCCTGCTCCGGACAACAGGTCGTGCAGCCCCGGACTTTCGGCCATAGTGGCCGTTCACTGCGCGGGGTTACGGAGAGTCAGGAGGCCTGCCCATGGCCATCCTCAAGGGGTGGCGTGAGCGATGGAGGGCCTGTGCCGATCGCGCACTGCCCTGGGCCGTCTGCTCCGCCCTCGCCGCCCCTGGCGCGCTCGCGGGGCTCTGGACGCCCGCGGCGGCCACGCTGCTCCTCGCCCCGCTGGCGGCCTGTGTGCGGTTCGGTGTCCGGCAGACGGCCGCCGTGGCCTGCGGGACCGTGCTGCTCGCGCCGACGATCTGGGCGGCGCACGGCTTCGCCGCCTCGCCGCACTTCTTCCTGGACTTCCTCGCCCTGTCGGCGGGCGGCGCGCTCACCGTCCGTGCCGCCGCCCGGCACGCGTCGGACACGGCCGCCCTGGCCTGCGTCACCGAGGTGGCGCGGGCGGCGGAAGGGGCGATCCTGCGCCCCGTCGCCACCCACCTCGGCGGGGTGGAGGTGTGCACGCAGCACCACTGCCCCGTCCAGGGGGCGACGGTCGGCGGCGACGTGTACGACGTCGCGCACACGCCGTACGGCCTCCGGGTGCTGATCGGGGACGTGTGCGGCCACGACCTGGCGACGCTGCGGATCACGGCCGAGGTCATCGGCGCCTTCCGCGACCAGGTCTACGTCACTCCTGACCTCTCCGACCTGGTGCGGACGGTGGACGCCCGGATCTCCGCGGTGCTCGGCCCCGAGGACTTCGTCACCGCGCTCTTCGCCGAGTTCACGCCCGGCGAGGTGCGGATCGCCAACTGCGGGCACCCGGCGCCGCTGCGGGTGGGCCAGCGGACCAAGCTGCTCGAACCGCCGGAACACGCGCCGCCGCTGGGGCTCGGTCCGGCGCCCACGGTGCACCGCGCCTGGCTGCAGCCCGGCGACCGGGTGCTGTTCTACACGGACGGGCTCAGCGAGGCCCGCGACGCGAGCGGCACCGACTTCCCGCTGCTCGAAGGGGTCTCCCAGGCGCTGGGGGAGCCGCTGCCCGCCGACGCGCTCGACGCGCTGTACGCACGGCTGACCGGGCACACGAAGGAGCCGCTGACCGACGACGTCGCGTTCGTGCTCTGCCAGCCCGCCGAGCGGCCGTCCGTCCTGGGGGAGGCGGGCTCGTGCGGTCCTGCGGGGCGGGGTATCGGGGCGGGCGGGGGCCATGTGCCGAGCCCGGTCAGGGGCGCACGCCCTCGCTGTTGATGACGGGACCCAGCTCCCGCGCCAGCGCCACCGCGAGCGCGCGGAAGATCCGCACCTCGGGGTTCTCCTCGTCCGCGCGCACCGCGAGATAGCTGCTCTCCCACGGGGCGTCGAGCACCGGCACGAAGACGGCGCCCGGCCACGCGTAGTAGCGGGCGAAGGACTTCAGCCCCGACCCCGCCGCCCGGCCCGTGATCACCCCGGTCAGCACCTCCTGCGGGGTCACCGCGAAGTCCGTGCTGCGGCGCTGGGCCTCCTCGCCGAAGTAGAGGTAGTCGGTGAAGGTGCGCGGGGTGTGGCCGGGCACGCGGACGAAGGGCAGCCCCGCGATGTCCGCGACCGTCGCGCCGCTCACCCTGGCCTCCGCAAGCGGGGAGCCCGCGGGGACGACCACGATGCGCTGCTCCGTCGTCAGGACGTCGGCCACCACTCGCGCGTCGTCGGGCCCCGGGCGTACGAAGGCCACGTCCACGCGGTCCTCCGTCAGCGCCGTCACGTGCTCCGTGAAGTCCAGCTGGCGTATCTCCACCCGGACGTCGGGACGGGCCCGCCGGTAGGCGTTGATCGCGGCCGGGGTGAGCTCGGCCGAGCCGTGGCCCATGATGCCGACCCGCAGCGGCCGGTCCACCGCGCCCGTGCCGAGGCGGAGGGCCTCGGCCATGTCGTCCACGGCGGCGTTCGACGCGGCGAGCAGGACGCGGGCGTGACCGGCCAGGCGCACGCCCGCGGGGGTGGGCACCACCGGGCTCGCGCTCCGGTCGACGAGGAGGGCGCCAAGGTCCGTCTCCAGTCGGCGGACGTGCTGGGTGACGGCGGGCGGCGAGAGGAAGAGCCGGGCCGCGGCCCGGCCGAAGTGTCCCTCCTCCACCACCGCGAGGAACGACGACAGAAGTCGTAGATCGAGCGGTGCGGAGGACATGCGTATCAGCGTAGACCCGGAGGTCAGCGGCGTGCGCGCCGTCTTCACGAATCGTGAACGCGGGCGACGCGCGGGCGCGCGGAGCGCCTACAACTGGGCGTCATGAGCATTACCACCACCCCGCCCGTCCGCCCCTTGCGGCGGGCCGCTCCCACCCCTCCCCGCCGCTACGGGCTGCGGGCCGCCTGGATCATGATGGCCTCCGGCTGGAGCGCCAACCAGTTCTCCGCGCTGCTCGGCGCCTACCGCTCCGAGCTCGGTCTCTCCGAGTCCGCCGTCACCGGTCTCTTCGCCCTGTACGTCGTCGGGCTCATCCCCGGCCTCCTGGTGGGCGGCCCGCTGGCCGACCGCGTCGGACGCCGCCCGGTCGCGCTGACGGCCCTCGCGCTGAACCTGCTCTCCACGGGCGTGCTGATGCTGGGGGCGGGGGCCACGGAGTGGCTCTGGCCGGGGAGGTTCGTGACGGGGGTGAGCGCGGGGGCGCTGCTGGCGGCGGGCAGCGCGTGGATCAAGGAACTGTCCTCGGCACCGCACGCGCCGACCGGGGCCAGGACGACGTCGACCGCGTCGCGCCGGGCGGGCCTGTTCGTCTCGGCGGGCTTCGCCTCGGGCGGCCTCGCGGCGGCACTGATCGCCCGGTGGGCACCGGCGCCGATGGTCACGGCGTACCTACCGCACGTGCTGCTGGCGGCGGGGGCGTGCGTGGCTGCGCGGACGGCGCCGGAGACGGGGGCCGGGAGCCATGAGCCGAGCAGCGACGCCAAGAGCGACCTCAAGAGCGGCATCAACGCCGCCACCGGCACCGGACCGCGCTTCCGCCGTGGGATCCTCCCCGTCGCCCCCTGGGTCTTCGCCGCCCCCAGCGTCGGGTTCGTGACGTTGCCCGGGCTTGTGCACGGAGGGCTCGTCTACACCGGTGTTGCCACCGCCCTCGTGCCCGGCACCGGGCTGCTCGTGCAGCCTCTTGCCCGGCGCGTGGCGAAGCGGCATCGGCTGGCGACCGCCGTTGTGGGGCTGCTCGTCGTCACCCTCGGCTTCGGGGTCGCCGCGCTCGCCGCCGGGAGCGGGAATTCCGCCTTGGCCCTCGTCGCCGCCGTGGTCCTGGGCGCGGGCTACGGCTTCGTACTCACGTACGGGCTCACCGAGGTCGCCGTCCTCGCGCCGCCGCACCGGCTCGCCCGCCTCACCGCGTACTTCTGGACGGCCGCGTACGTCGGGATGTTCGCGCCGTACGTGGTGACGCTGCTGTCCGGAGCGGTGCCGCCCCCGGCCCTGCTCGGCGCGGCAGCCGTCCTCGCGGCCCTCTCCTGTGTGCTCCTGATCACCCTCCACGCACGGCGTCCGAGCCCCCCGCGGGGGTAGCAGCGTGGCGGAGCCGCGGTCTCGCGGTGCGGTCGCGCGCGCCGCGTACCCGCACCGCTTTGTATCCTCGGCAGGCTCCACCCACCGAAGACGCACCTGCGAGAGGCACCACGATGACCACCGAGCTGAGCCCCGACGCCCCGGCCCTGGACGGGCTGCTCGAGCAGGCGCGCAAGGACTACGACGCCCTCGCAGGGCGCGGGCTCTCCCTCGACCTGACCCGGGGCAAGCCCGCGCCCGAGCAGCTCGACCTCGCCGAGGACCTGCTGAGCCTGCCCGGCGGTCGGCACACCGCGGCCGACGGCACCGACGTGCGCAACTACGGCGGGCTCCAGGGGCTCCCCGAGCTTCGGGAGATCTTCGCGGAGCTGCTGCAGGTGCCCGCGGGCCAGCTGCTCGCGCTCGGCAACTCCAGCCTGGAGCTGATGCACGACTGCCTCGTGCACGCCCTCCTCGGTGTGCTGCCCGGCGCCGGGTCCCGCTGGGCGGACCAGGAGCGCATCGCGTTCCTGTGCCCCGTGCCCGGCTACGACCGGCACTTCGGCCTCTGCGAGCGGTTCGGCATCGACATGATCCCCGTGCCGATGACGGCCGAAGGCCCCGACATGGACGAGGTCGAGCGGCTCGTCGCGGAGAACCCCGCGGTCAAGGGCATCTGGTGCGTGCCCAAGTACAGCAACCCCGACGGCGTCGTCTACAGCGACGAGACCGTGGCGCGCCTGGCCGCGATGCCCACCGCCGCCCCTGACTTCCGGATCTTCTGGGACAACGCGTACGCCGCCCACCACCTCACCGACGAGCCCGCCGAGATCGCGGACCTGCTGGCAGCCTGCGCCGCCGCCGGGCACGAAGACCGCACGTTCGTCTTCGGCTCCACCTCGAAGATCACCGCCGCGGGCGCGGGCGTCGCCTTCTTCGGCTCGTCACCCGCCAACATCAAGTGGCTGCTTGCCAACAACCAGAAGCGGTCGATCGGCCCCGACAAGGTCAACCAGCTGCGGCACGTCATGTTCCTGAAGGACGCCGACGGCGTACGCGCCCACATGGAGCGCCAGCGCGCCCTGCTGCAGCCCAAGTTCGAGACCGTCGCGCGGATCCTGGAGTCCGAGCTCGGCGGCACCGGCCTCGCGACGTGGACGTCCCCCAAGGGCGGCTACTTCGTGACCCTGGAGGTCCCGGACGGCTGCGCCAAGGAGGTCGTGCGCCGCGCCGCCGCCGCGGGCATCGTGCTGACCCCGGCCGGGGCGACCCACCCGCACGGCAACGACCCCCGCGACGCCGTCATCCGCGTGGCACCCAGCTACCCGCGCCCGGAGGAGCTGGAGGCGGCCATCAAGGGCCTCACCACGTGCGTCCGCCTCGTCGGCTACGAGCAGCAGGCCGCCCGCTAGGGCCGCCCGACAGGGCCGCCTGGCCGCTCAGGCGGCCGGGCTCGTCCGGGGCTCGCCCACGGGGGCGCCGCTGCGGCCGTGCTCGGAGTCGGCGAAGGCCTTGCGGACGAGCGGGCCCGCGGCCTTCGACTGGAGTGCGCGCATCACCAGCGCGTTGACCCGGATTCCCAGCGCGGACTTGGGTGCCATGGACGCGACCCGGCCGGGCGGCAGTTGCTGCGCCGACGCGGTCCTGGGCCGCATGGTCCGCTCGAAGGCGGCCAGCGCGGCGGGCGTCCGCGAGGTGTCACCGGGCGCGCCCGCGGCGCGCAGCGCGGCCGCCAGCTCGGCGGCGCCGCGCAGGGCGAGGGCGGTGCCGAGTCCGCTGAGCGGGCTCGCGCACCAGGCGCTGTCGCCGAGCAGGACGATCCGGCCGGTGCTCCAGCACGGCACGTGCACCTGGTCGAAGGTGTCCAGAGCGAAGTCGTCGGCCTGCCGGGCCGCGGCCAGGAACTCGGCGGTGCGCCAGCCGACACCGGCGAACGTCCGCTCCAGCAGAGCGAGCTGGGCCTCGCGGTCGTGCCGCGAGGGCAGCGTGTCGGCGGCGAAGGTCAGGCCCACCTCCTGCTGCCCGGGGTGGCCGGGGCGGGCCTCGACGCCGCGGCGGCCGGGTGCGTTGTGGGTCAGGAACCAGCCGTCGAGGGACGGCGTCCCGGGCCGCTCGGTGAGCGTGAACCAGGCGTGGGCCAGGCCGAGGGGCCTGCGATAGTCCTCCTCCGGTCCGAACCGCAGCGCGCGGACCCGTGAGTGCGCGCCGTCGGCGCCGACCACCAGGTCGAACGTCTCCTGCGTGCCGCTGCGGAAGCGGGCGAGCACTCCTGCCCCGGTGTCCTCCAGCGCCTCCACGGTCTCGCCGAACCGGTGCGTCACGCCCGGCCCGGCCGCCTCGTGAATGATCCGGGCGAGGTCCGTGCGCAGCAACTCCTCATGGGACACGTAACCCCGCCCGTCGAACGCCTCCACCGGCATCTCGGCCAGACGCCGCTCCCGCGCGTCGATCCAGGCCGCGCCGCGCTGCGGCACCAGGCAGTCCAGCGCCTGCTGGAGCAGTCCGGCGCGCTCAAGGACCTCCCGGCTGTCGCCGCGCAGGTCGACGGTCTGGCCGCCCTTGCGCAGGGCCGGTGCGATCTCCGCGACGGTGACCTTCCAGCCGTCCCTCTCCATGAGCAGCGCGAGTGTGTCCCCCGCGATTCCAGCGCCGACGACGAGTGCGTGAGCCACGACATCCTCCCTCATGCGAATGTTTCGCATTTAGAGTAGCCATGCCGACGGCCCTAATGCAAGAGTTTCGCGATAGGGTGAAGTGGTGACGCAAGCATCAGGGACAGCCCGCCCCGGCGGCCGTACCGCCCGCACCCGTGAGGCCGTGCGCGCGGCCACCCGCGAGCTGCTGGCCGAATCGGCCGACGGCACCGTCGACATCGCGGAGGTGTCGGCCCGCTCGGGCGTCCACCTCGCCACCATTTACCGCCGCTGGCGCAGCGCCGACGGCCTGATCGTCGACGCGGTGGTGGACGAGCTGGGCACGCGGTCGCCGCTGCCCGCCACCGGCGACCTGCGGGCCGATCTGCAGGCCTGGATCACCAAGCTGCTCGGCGACCTGACCGACCCCGGCCAGCTGGCCTTCTTCCGGGCCCTGCTCCGGGCCGGCGGCGAGGGGCAGGATCCGCGGATCTTCGCCGAGCCCCGCATCCAGCAGATCCAGGCCACCCTGGACGCCGCCGGTGCCACCGTGCTGACCTGGATGGACATCTTCGAACTGGTGCTGGCACCGGCCTATGTGCGGGCGCTGCTCGCCCTGCCGATGGACCCGGCGACCGAGGCCGCGCGACTGGTCGACAACGTGCTGGCGGTCAGGGCGGCGCGCGAGCGCGAAGCGGCGGAGTGAGCGTGCGGCCGCCCGCCGACGGACGGGCCGGGTACGGCGGACGGGCCGGGCATGGCGGACGGGCCGGGTGCGGCGGACGGGCCAGGCATGGCGGATGGGCCAGGCATGGCGGACGGTTCGGGTACGGCGGACGGGCCGGGCAGGGCGACCAGTGTTCACGCCGGTCCCTGGGCGCAGGGTCGCGGAATCTCGTTCATCGCCAGGGCGGGCAGGTCTCCGCCCGCCCGCCGCGAGCGGGCCGCGGCCACGATGCGGTCCGGCGAAGGCTCGCTCAGGGAGCGGTGCGATCCCGGCGTTCCAGGAACGGGGCGAGCAGTCCCGGCACCGCTCGCTCCGCGAACTCAAGACCCTCTGCTTCCCCCACGTCGTACGCCGCGTACGCCTGCGCGCCCGCGGCCGTCGTCGCGCTCAGCGTCACCAGGCCCGCCCGGCGCTGCAGCACGGACTGCTTGACGGTCCAGCCGATGACCCCGCCGCGCCGCAGCGCCACCGTGGAGCGGCGCAGGGTCCCGGACCGCACGACCAGATAGTCGGCGTCCAGCGCGTGCCCCAGGCTGCGGTACGCGTCGCAGGCGAGCGCCACCGCGACCGGCACAAGCACCACCGCCGTGCCCGCCCCCAGATACGTGAGCACCCGCACGTCGAGAAGCGCCCCGAGCAGCACCAGGACCAGCGCGGGCGCCAGCGCCGCCGACACCGCCCAGCGGATCCGGCGGGCCCGCGCCGCCCGCGGATGCGGCGCCAGCTTCGTCGCCGTGGGCGTCACCGGCTCCCGCAGGACCTGCGCCGCCACCTCGTCGGCGAGCCGTCGCGGCGCGGCGGGCAGCAGCGTGCTCGGCCCCGCCTGGTCCTCCTCGTCGCGCCGGGACAGGCCCGTGGCCACCGCGTCCACGCGGGCCGCACCCGACAGCCGCAGGCCCAGCGGCTCCACCAGGTCGACACCGCGCAGCCGTGCCTCCTCCAGGGAGATCGAGCGCGTCGTGAAGAGCCCGCGCCGCACCCGCAGCGTTCCGCCGGGCTCCCGCTCCAGGCGGTAGTTCCACCACATCTCGATCCAAAGACCGAGCGCCCCCACCGACCCGGCGGCAAGACCGATCGCGATCAGCGCGAGCACCATGCCCGTCACGGACATCCCGCGGAACACGTCACCCACCCACTCGATGACGTCCTCCTGCACCCCGAACCACTCGCTGACCTGCATCACCGCGCCGCCCGCCGCGGCGGCGAGCGCGGAGGTGACGAAGGACAGCGGGGCGTACCGGATCCAGCGCGGGTCGAGGGAGGCGAGGGTGCCCTGCGCGTCCGACGCGCCGCCCGTCGCGGCCCGGCTCAGCAGCTCGCGCCGCAGCCGTTCGCCCTCCGCCCTGCGGACGGGCCGGAGTTCGAGGGTGGCCTCCTGGCCCCCGCTCTGCTCGCCGGTGCCTATCCGGACCTCCACCAGACCGAGGAGGCGCAGCAGCGGGTGGGCGACGAGGTCGACGGAGCGGATGCGTTCGCGGCTGAGGGAGCGGTGCTTGGCGAAGAGGATGCCGCTGCGCAGCTCGGCCCGCTCGGGGCCGACGCGGTAGCGGCTGTGGCGCAGCCGCAGCGCGTCGAGGCCGACGCCGCTCGCGATCAGGAGCAGGCTCAGGCCCACCGCCCAGGCGATCACGGGCCCCATGGCCACCCAGCCCTGGAAGCTGAGGGTGATCGGCAGGCCGATGGCGGTCACCACACCGCCCGTCATCTGGACGGTGACGAGCAGCGAACGCCGGTCGAGCCGCCGCCAGTCGGCATCCGCGTCGACCTCGGGGGCGGTGCCCGCACCTGTCGACGGTTCGGCCGCCGCGACCCCGCTCACGTCGCGTCCCCCGGCGTCGCCTGGGTGACGAGCGCCAGCCGCTCGGCGAGTTCCGCGGCGGTCGCGTGGTCGAGCCCCTTGACCTTCAGGGCGCCCCGCGCGGACGCCGTCGTCACGGTCACCGTGGTCAGTCCGAAGACCCGCTGGACGGGCCCGCGCATCGTGTCGACGGTCTGCAGCCGCGACATCGGCGCGATCCGCCCCTCCATCCAGAAGAACCCGGTCCGCACGTACACCGCGTTGTCGGTGACCTCCCAGCGGTGGACCTTGTACCACCACAGGGGCAGCAGCACCCCGACGAGCAGCCCCGGCACCGCGATGACCACGGCGGGCAGCAGCAGCCAGAAGCGGGCGGGTGCAATGAGGGCGCCGAGCAGGCCGAGGACCGCCACGGGCGCGGCCACCGTCAGCAGCAGCTGCGTGCGCCACCAGGCGACGGCACGGCGGTCCAGGGGATTGCGCGGCGGCCGCAGCCGCACGCCGTCCCTGTCGCCCCCCTGGCCTCCTCGTTCGCCTCGTTCTCCGCGGTCTGCTTGGTCAAGAACCATGAGACGAAAGGTACTTGTTGCCGGTCGAGGCCCGCTCAGCGCGGTGGTGCGCGGTCAGTGCTGCTGCGCCTTCTGCGGCGTCGCCTCGCTCGGCCGCACGATGACGTGCCCCTCGCCCTCCAGCTTCAGCTGCACGGCCTCGCCGGAGCCGCCGCGGATCATCGAGCCGATCGACTGCGAGCGGTGCAGGGTCGTGGTGAGCTGGGCGGTCCAGCCGACCACCGCGTCCGTGTCGACGTACACGGGCTCCTTCGGCGAGACGGGGATCACCAGCGGCGTGCCCTCACACACCAGGCCGAGGCGGCCCGCGCCGGTGAAGACGCTGTTGAACAGGCCGCCGCCGGTCATGCCCGCGCCCTTCACGGTCTTGATCTCGTACGAGAGGGTCGCGTCGAAACAGAGGACGTTGCGGCCGTTGACGGTGAGGACGTCGCCGGGCTCGACGTCGACGATGAAGCAGTTCTGCGCCTCGTGCGCGAACCACGCCTCGCCTTGGCCGCGCACGGCCATCAGCGGCAGCCCTTCGCCGGTCACCGCCCGCTTGAGCATGCCGCCGACGCCCTGGCTCTTCCGCTCGAACTGGAGGTTGCCGCGGTAGGCGATCATCGCGCCCTGCCGGGCGTGCATCTCGCCGTTCACCGCATACTTGATGGACTTGGCGCTCTGGAGGGTCATGCCGGGCACGTGGGCGGGCTGGGCCATGTGGTCGCTGGAGAACAAGTCACTCTTCATGCCCACATCTTGGGCTACGCCTTGTGCGCGCGGAAGCGCAGCGCCCCACTCCGTGGATGCAGATCGACGGCCACTTCCGTGAAGCCCGCGGCCTTCAGCCGGTCGGGGAGTCCCGTCGGGGAGACCGTGTTCCGGGTGTCGCGGATGTGCAGCAGCCGGAAGGCGAGGCTCGGCTGGCCGTCGCTGCCCGCGAAGACGCCGCCGGGGCGCAGCACGCGGAACGCCTCGGCGAAGATGCGGTCCTGGAGCTCGTCCGTCGGGACGTGGTGCAGCATCGTGAAGCAGACGACGGACGAATGCGCCTCGTCCGGCAGCGGCATGGCCGCCCCGTCCGCGTGCAGGATCCGCGCGCGGTGTCCCCAGCGCCGCTCCAGGAGCCGCGCGGTCTCCGCGTCGATCTCCACGGCGGTGAGGCGGGGCGTCAGCTCGACGAGCGCGCGCAGATTGGCCCCGTACCCGGGCCCGATCTCCACGACGTCATCGCCCAGTTCGACACTCTCAAGTGCCCAGGGCAGCACGTGTTCCTCGACCATCCGCGCCCATTTCTCGGAGCTGCAGAATTTCCGGTGAGCGAAGTTCATCGGCATACGTCGACGCTAGGTCCGGCCCGCCGGGGGCCACCACGGGCTAGGCTGCCGACCCATGTCGCGGAACGGACAGCCGCCCGCGGGCCCGAGCGCCCTCACCGCGCTCTTCATCGGCGACTTCCCCATGCCGCGCGGCCACGCCCTTCCCCCGCACCAGCACACGGATCACCAACTCGCCTGGCCCGTAAGGGGACTGCTGCGCTTCCGTACCGGCCGGGGCTCCTGGCTGCTCCCGCCCTCCCTGGCCCTGTGGATCCCCGCAGGCCTGCCGCACGCGCCGGAGTCGGAGGGCGACGCGGTGCTCGGGAGCCTCTATCTGCCGCCGTCGGGCTGCCCGCCGACCACGGCCTGGGCGGAGCCGACCGTACTGGCCGTCGGCCCACTGCTCCGCGCGCTCCTCGACCACCTCGTACGCGACGACTTGGCGCCGCAGGCCCGCGCCCGCGCGGAGGCGGTCCTCTTCGACGTGCTGCGCCCGGTGCCCGTGACGGACGTGTCCGCGCCCGAGCCGACGGATCCGCGCGCCCGCGAGGTCGCCCGCGCGCTGGCCGCCGACCCGTCGGACGGCCGCACGCTGCGGGAGTGGGGCAGCCGGGTCGGCGCGAGCGAACGGACCCTGGCGCGGCTCTTCGTGACCGGGACGGGCCTCGCCTTCGGCCAGTGGCGCGAACGGCTGCGCATGCGCGCCGCGATGCCGCTCCTCGCCGAGGACCTGCCCGTCGAGTCGGTGGCCCGGCGCGTCGGCTACGCGTCGGCCAGCTCGTTCGCCGCAGCCTTCCACCGAGTCGTCGGACTCACGCCCCGGCAGTACTTTCCCGTCCACGAGGAGTGACGGGCCCCCCACCGTGCCGCGCACGCTTCGGTCCGCGCCGAAGCGTCGCGCCCGTACGGTCGTGTCATGACACTTCGGTACGAGGAGTTCCGCGACCTGCACCACCGCGCAGGGGTGCCTCTGGTCCTGCCCAACGCCTGGGACCACGCCTCGGCTGCCGCGCTCGTCGCCGCGGGGTTCCGTGCGATCGGGACGACCAGCCTGGGCGTGGCCGCCGCCGCGGGGCTGCCGGACGGGACGGGCGCCGCCCGCGCCGAGACCGTACGGCTCGCCCGTGGGCTGGCCCGCACCGACGCCCTCGTCACCGTCGACATCGAGGGCGGCTTCAGCGACCGGCCCGAGGAAGTCGCCGCTCTGGTCGGCGAGTTGGCGGGCGTCGGTGTCGTCGGCGTGAACATCGAGGACGGCCGCCCCGACGGCACCCTGCGCGATGCGGAGCACCAGAGCGAGATCCTCCACGCCCTGCACGAGGCCGTGTCCGGGCGCCTCTTCGTCAACGCCCGCACGGACACGTACTGGCTGCCGGACGCCGGACAGGCGGCAAGCACGCGTGAACGGCTCACCGCCTACCAACGGGCGGGTGCTGACGGGGTGTTCGTGCCCGGACTGCGGGATGTGCACGCCACCGCGGAACTGGCCGCGGGGCTCGACGTCCCGCTGAACGTGCTGCACGCGCCGGACGGTCCCTCCGTCGCCGAGTTCGCCGCGGCGGGCGTCCGGCGGGTCAGCACCGGGTCGCTGCTGTTCCGCGCGGCGCTGGGTGCGGCGGTGGCGGCGGCCGCGTCGGTGGCCCGGGGCGTCCCGGTGCCGGCCCGCGTCCCGTCGTACGCCGAGACGCAGGCCCTGTCCGATGCGGCTGCCGTGGGGAGGTCGGCTCCGGGTCAGTAGGCGACCTTGCCCGTTCCGTTGTTGCCGCCGGAGAACTCCAGGTAGAACTCCCACCCGTTCGGCACGTCGTCGTCGAGCACCTTCCACTGGCCCGCCTTGGCGTACTGGTAGTCCCCGCAGCCGTGGCGGTAGCAGATCTTGACGTGCCGGTTGTAGTTCACCTTGATGTTGATGTCCGCGCAGTTGCTGGTGGTCCTGGCCCAGGCGGTACCGGCGGGCCAGATCGCCGTGCTGCCGTCGCCCACGGCCGTGTAGTTCTTCGCGCTGCCGTAGCAGGACTGGATCTGGGCCCCGGCCTTCGGCACGTCGGCGCTCGCCGTCGCGGCGGTCGCGGCGGCCATTCCTCCCCCGAGCAGGACGGCGGTCATAGCGATCGGAGCCATGCGTGAACGTATGCGCACGAGTGTTTCCCCCGTTTCATCCGTGGTCGTCGGCGTGGTCGCCGACGAGCGGAGAAGTTACGCGGGGGAGAGTCGGGACACGTCAACCCATGGGTGTCGATGAGGGGTAAACCTGGGCGTTAGGCGGGTGGTGGGGTAAACCACGGGGGCAGTGGACTCCCGGTCAGCCGTCACTAGACGCGGCATGCGCCACGAACGCGGACCAGGCGGTGGCGCCGATCACCAGGGCGGGGCCCTGGGGAACCTTGCTGTCCCTGACGGGCACGACGCCCGGGACTCCGTCGGCGACCTCGACGCAGTTGTCGCTGTCATCGCCGCTGCTGTAGCTGCTCTTGCGCCAGCGGGCGGCGCCCACGAAGTCGTGAGCGACCTCGACGCAGCTGCCGCCTTCGCCGTTGCTGTAGCTGCTCTTGCGCCAGCGGGCGTTGCTCAGGTCGTACTCGCGCATCGTCTGTAGTCCTCCGCCGCCGATTCGATCAGGGCGAGGGACGCCTCCGGCGACAGTGCGGCACCCCTGAGCAGATCGTATGCGCGCTGCGCGCGCATCACCACTGCCGGTTCGTCGACGAGAGTTCCCGAAAACGACGTCTCTGTATAGGCGGTTGGCGGTGCGTCCTCGAACCCCATGAGCGTCAGCATCCCGCCCATCGTGGCGTGCGCCCCCGCGGCGTAGGGGAGTACTGCCACCAACACCTGCCGCTCCCGCATCAGCGTCGCCACGTGGTCCAGCTGCTCGGCCATCGCCGCCGAACCGCCCACCGGGATGTACAGCACGTTCTCGTGCAGGACCACCCAATACTCGGGCCTCGTAGCGTCCTTGAGGATCCCCGCCCGCTCGAGTCGCCCAGCGACGATCTCCTCCACGTACGCGTCCGTGACGAACGGGTTGGCCGCGAGCGTCACCGCTCGCGCATAGGCGGCGGTCTGCAACAGGCCCGGGATCAGTGTCGGCGCGAACTCGCAGATCCGCGTCGCCAGCTCCTCCAGCTCCACGACCGCCGCGAAGTAATCCGCGTACCGTTTGTCATCGATCAGCTTCCGGCACATTCGCTCGAAAAAGCCATCGGTTTGTAGCACCTCATCAATACGTTGAGCCACATCAAGCTGAGGTTTTCGAATGGCCTGCTCGAACTGGCCGATGTAGCCACCGGAAACAAAGACCCGCACCCCCAGGGCCGACTGGCTGAGCCCCGCGTCCTCGCGCCTCCGCTTCAGCTCCGCGCCGAAGAACTCCCACGCCGCCTGCCTCGAACCATTGGCCATGGCCAACCGCCTTTCGCTGCCTCGCAGTTGTAGAGGACAGACTCCTGCCGAGTGTAGGTGGCGTGCGTCACCGTAGGGGCGAGAAGAGTGAAATTCGGAGGCAAAGGGGAGCCACGTGAAGGCGGACGGAAAGCATCACGCAGTGGCATGTATCGAACAGGCGGAGGACACCGTGAAGGAATTGCGCGCCGCACTCGCACGGGTGGGAATTACCTTGCCGTCATTGAGGATCGACCCCGCGTCAGAGGCGCGGGAAGCCCCGTGTCCGAGGGTCGAATTGGGAGGTTGTTCCGTCGATGTGGCGGCGCGTCTGGCCGCCGCGCTGAGGAGTGCGCCATGAACCTTCCGCTGAACCTGCCCGTAGGGGCGTACGTCGTGGACACCCGCAGTGGACGCGTGGGCCGCGTCATGGGCCACGAGGGGCCGTACGTCCAGCTGCGCCCCTACGGAGGCGGCCGTGAGTGGGACTGCACCCCGGAGGCCGTCCGCACCGCGACGACCGCGGAGCGGCTGCGCGCGGCGACGGCGTACGCGAACGCACGGAGCCGGGGCGAGGTGCCTTGAGGATCAGCCGTACCAGGTGATGTCAGGACCAGTCGGTCACAGACCGGCCTCCGCTTCCGCCGCGTCGCGAATGCGGCGGATCTCGGCGATGGCGTCCGTGGGGTCCTGCTCGGCCGCGTTCACCAGCCCTTCCAGTTCGCGCAGGGGGGCCAGGCTCCGCGTCTGCTGGGCGTTCGTCGTCGTTTCGAACAGGTGCTGGGTGAGCGCGGGAACCCGGCTGGGTTACGAGGCGAACGCGCCCCGGATGCGCACCCGGGCCCTGCGACCCGTCTGCGTACGCGAGAATGGACCCCATGAGCCTGTTCCGCGACGACGGCATCGTGCTGCGCACCCAGAAGCTGGGTGAAGCGGACCGCATCATCACCTTGCTCACGCGCGGTCACGGACGCGTGCGGGCCGTCGCGCGTGGGGTGCGGCGGACGAAGTCGAAGTTCGGGGCGCGGCTGGAGCCGTTCTCGCACGTCGACGTGCAGTTCTTCGCGCGGGGGAGCGAACTGGTCGGGCGCGGGCTGCCGTTGTGCACGCAGAGTGAGACCATCGCTCCGTACGGTGGCGGCATCGTCACGGACTACGCGCGCTACACGGCCGGGACGGCCATGCTGGAGACCGCCGAGCGGTTCACGGACCACGAGGGCGAGCCCGCGGTGCAGCAGTATCTGCTGCTCGTCGGCGCGCTGCGCGTGCTGTCCCGGGGCGAGCACGAGCCCCACCTCGTCCTCGACGCCTTCCTGCTCCGCTCCCTCGCAGTGAACGGGTACGCGCCGAGCTTCACCGACTGCGCCAAGTGCGGCATGCCGGGACCGAACCGTTTCTTTTCGGTCGCCGCGGGCGGCTCGATTTGCGTCGACTGCCGGGTGCCCGGCAGCGTCGTCCCGTCGGCGGAGACGCTCACGCTTCTCGGCGCGCTGCTCACCGGCGACTGGGAGACGGCGGACGCGTGCGAGGCGCGGCACGCCAGGGAGGGCAGCGGGCTTGTTTCCGCCTATCTGCACTGGCACCTGGAGCGCGGACTGCGCTCTTTGCGGTACGTAGAGAAAAGTATGTGAGCAGCAGTATGTGAACAGCAGTGTGTGAACAGCTAGGTAGGAGAGAGACCCCCCATGGCACGACGCGGAATCCTCGGACGGTCCCGCCGCGAGTACCAGCTGCCCGAGCCCCACCCCTCGGGCGCGCGACCGCCGAAGATCCCCGGCGAGCTGGTCCCGCAGCACGTGGCGATCGTCATGGACGGCAACGGACGCTGGGCGAAGGACCGCGGCCTGCCGCGCACCGAGGGCCACAAGGTCGGCGCCGAGCGCGTCCTCGACGTACTGCAGGGCAGCATCGAGATGGGCGTCGGGGCGATCTCGCTCTACGCCTTCTCCACCGAGAACTGGAAGCGGTCGCCGGAAGAAGTGAAGTTCCTGATGAACTTCAACCGCGACTTCATCCGCAAGACCCGCGACCAGCTGGACGGCCTGGGCGTGCGGGTGCGCTGGGTGGGGCGGATGCCCAAGCTGTGGAAGTCGGTCGCGAGGGAGCTGGAGATCTCCCAGGAGCAGACCAAGGACAACGACAAGCTGACCCTGTACTTCTGCATGAACTACGGCGGCCGCGCCGAGATCGCGGACGCGGCGCAGGCCCTCGCGGAGGACGTGAAGGCGGGGCGGCTCAACCCGTCCAAGGTCAACGAGAAGACGTTCGCGAAGTACCTGTACTACGCGGACATGCCGGACGTCGACCTCTTCCTCCGCCCGAGCGGCGAGCAGCGCACCTCCAACTACCTCCTCTGGCAGAGCGCCTACGCCGAGATGGTCTTCCAGGACGTCCTGTGGCCGGACTTCGACCGGCGCGACCTGTGGCGCGCCTGCCTCGAATACGCCTCTCGCGACCGCCGCTTCGGCGGGGCGATCCCGAACGAGGAGCAGATCGCCAACAGTTAGCGGACAGCGGACAGCGGACAGCGGACAGCGGACAGCGGACAGCGGACACGGCATGCGAGAGGGCCCGCCCGTCGGAATGACGGTGCGGGCCCTCTCGCGTACGTACGCCTACTTGTTCGCGCACTCCTGGCACGTGCCGAAGATCTCCACCGTGTGCGCCACGTTCACGAAGCCGTGCTCCGTGGCGATCGCCTCGGCCCACTTCTCGACCGCGGGGCCCTCGACCTCGACGGCCTTGCCGCAGACGCGGCAGACCAGGTGATGGTGGTGGTCGCCGGTCGAGCAGCGGCGGTAGACCGTCTCGCCCTCATTGGTGCGCAGGGCGTCGACCTCGCCCGCGTCGGCCAGGGACTGGAGGGTGCGGTAGACCGTGGTCAGACCGACCGAGTCGCCCTTGTGCTTGAGCATGTCGTGCAGCTCCTGCGCACTGCGGAACTCGTCCACGTCGTCGAGTGCCGCGGCCACCGCCGCACGCTGGCGGGTCGACCTGCCTCGAACCGGGGCTCCCACGGTTGCCTCCTCGCGTCTGCGCTCTGGTCTGGGCCTGCCGGGCCATTGTGCCAGGTCGGCCTGGACGCAGGTCAGGTCTTGGCCACCGACTGGGCCGGTACCGAGCACTCCGCGGGATCCCCGGCCGCCTCCGCCGCGGCGGCCGCCCGCGCTCTGCGCCTGGCCAGCGGCGTCGCGAGGATGGTGAGGGCGATGAAGACGCCGATGGTGAGCAGCACGATCGTCGCGCCGGGCGGCACGTCCTGGTAGTACGACGTGACCGTGCCGCCGAGCGTCACCGCGATGCCGATCGCCACCGAGACCGCGAAGGTCGCCGCGAAGCTCCGGGTGAGCTGCTGGGCGGCCGCCACCGGCACCACCATCAGCGCGGAGACCAGGAGCAGGCCCACGACGCGCATGGCGACGGTGACGGTGACCGCCGCGGTGACGGCGGTGAGCAGGTTCAGGGCACGGACCGGGAGGCCCGTGACGCGTGCGAACTCCTCGTCCTGGCTGACCGCGAAGAGCTGGCGGCGCAGGCCCACCGTGACGAGGACCACAAAGGCGGCCAGCAGGCAGATCGCCGAGACGTCCTCCTCGGAGACCGTCGAGAGCGAGCCGAAGAGGTACGACTGCAGGTTCGCGTTCGAGCCACCGGGGGCGAGGTTGATGAACATGACGCCGCCCGCCATGCCGCCGTAGAACAGCATCGCAAGCGCGATGTCGCCGCGCGTCTTGCCGTACCAGCGGATCAGCTCCATGATCACGGCGCCGACGATCGCGACCGCCGTCGCCATCCACACGGGAGACGTCGAGAGCAGGAAGCCGAGGCCGACGCCGGTCATCGCGACGTGGCCGATGCCGTCGCCCATCAGGGCCTGGCGGCGCTGGACGAGGTAGATGCCGACGGCGGGCGCGGTGATGCCGACCAGGACGGCGGCGAGCAGGGCCCGCTGCATGAAGGCGTAGTTGAGGAGTTCCATGACTCTTGCGTCCTCAGGTGAGCAGGCCGGTACGGACCGGCTCCGCGTCGGCGGTGTGCGGGTGGACGTGGTCGTGGCCGGGCAGCGCGTGCTGGCCGACCGCGCGCGGAGGCGGGCCGTCGTGCAGGACGCAGCCGTCGCGCAGGACCACGGCACGGTCGATCAGGGGCTCCAGGGGACCGAGCTCGTGCAGGACGAGCAGCACGGATGCGCCGCCCGCGACCTGCTGGCGCAGGGTGGCCGCGAGGACCTCCTGGCTGGCCAGGTCGACGCCCGCCATCGGCTCGTCCATGATCAGCAGCTCCGGCTCAGAGGCCAGTGCGCGGGCGATGAGGACCCGCTGGTGCTGGCCGCCGGAGAGGGCGTTGACGGAGTCCTTGGCGCGGTCGGAGAGGCCCACCAGGTCGATGGCGCGGGCGACGGCCTCGCGGTCGGCCTTGCGCATGATCCCGAGGCGGGCGCGGGAGAGCCGCCCGGAGGAGACGACCTCGTTGATGGTGGCGGGGACGCCGCCCGCGGCGGTGGTGCGCTGCGGGACGTACCCGACGCGGGCCCAGTCGCGGAAGCGGCGGCGCGGGGTGCCGAAGATCTCGACCTCGCCGCCGGTGACGGGGACCTGCCCGATGACCGTGCGCACGGCCGTGGACTTGCCCGAGCCGTTGGCGCCGAGCAGGGCGACGACCTCGCCGCGCCCCACGGTGAGGTCGATGCCGCGCAGCACGGGGCGCGAGCCGAGCTCGGCCGTCACCTTGCGCAGGGATATGACGGCTTCGCCAGTGTCGTCGTGCTTGCTGCTCATGGCTCGTCCCTCCGTAGCCGCGGGGGTGGGGGTCACTTGGCGCCCAGGGCCTTCTGCAGTGCCTTGAGGTTGGACTCCATCACCTGGATGTAGTCGTCGCCCTTGGAGTCGTCGGTGATGCCCTCGATCGGGTCGAGCACATCGGTCTTGAGGTCCGCGTCCTTGGCGAGGGTCTTCGCCGTCTTGTCGCTGACGAGCGTCTCGTAGAAGACGGTGGTGACGCCGTCGGCCTTCGCCATCTTCTGGAGGTCCTTGACGCGCTTGTTGCTGGGCTCGGCCTCGGGGTCGAGCCCGCTGATGGCCTCCTCGGTGAGGCCGTAGCGCTCGGCGAGGTAGCCGAAGGCGGCGTGGGTGGTGATGAAGACCTTGGAGTCGGTCTTCTTCAGGCCGTCCTTGAAGGACGTGTCCAGGCCGCCGAGCTTCTTCACGAGCTTCGCGGTGTTCTTCTTGTACGTCTTCGCGTGGTCCGGGTCGGCCTTCTCCAGGGCCTTGCCGACGCCCTCGGCGACCTCGGCGTACTTCACCGGGTCGAGCCAGATGTGGGGGTCGGCGCCTTCGTGGGAGTGGTCGTGGCCGTGGTCGTCGTGCTCATCGGCGTGCCCGCCGACCTCGTTGCCGTGCTTCTCCATGCTGGTCAGCGAGGCGGCGTCGACCTTGGTCTTGATGCCGGACTGGTCGATGGCGTCGTCGACGGCGGGCTGCAGGCCCTTGAGGTAGAGGGCGACGTCGGACTCTTCGAGCTCCCCGCGCTGCCGGGCGGAGACGTCGAGGTCGTGCGGCTCCTGACCGGGCTCGGTGAGGGTGGTGACGGAGACGTGGTCGCCGCCGATCTGCTCCGCGAGGTACTGCATGGGGTAGAACGACGCCACCACGTCCAGCTTGCCGTCCTTGTCGTCCGCGGCGGACGTGGAGCAGGCGGTCAGCGCCGTGAGGCCGAGGACCGTGGCGGAGGCAAGGGCGGCGGTGGGTATGAGGCGTCGTACGTTCATGACACTCATTTTCAACAAATATGGAAACGATTGTCAACAAGGCCTCCGTGAGGGCCTGCGCGGGGACGTGCGCGAGGACGTACGCGGGGAACCGATTTGATTAGGGGGGTAAGGCCGCCGGTAACCTGAAGCATTCGCTCCCGAAGCCGCTGCTCCGGCAGTACTTGCTTCGTCCGCCGTCGTAATGAAGAGAGCACCGTGGCCGCCGACAAGATCGACACCATCGTCAGCCTCAGCAAGCGCCGTGGCTTCGTTTTCCCCTGCAGTGAGATCTACGGCGGTCAGCGCGCCGCCTGGGACTACGGACCGCTGGGCGTCGAGCTGAAGGAGAACCTCAAGCGCCAGTGGTGGCGCTACATGGTCACCTCGCGCGAGGACGTTGTCGGTATCGACTCCTCGGTGATCCTGGCGAGCGAGGTCTGGGAGGCCTCCGGCCACATCAAGACCTTCTCCGACCCGCTCACCGAGTGCCTCTCCTGTCACAAGCGCCACCGCGCCGACCACCTGGAAGAGGCCTACGAGGCCAAGCACAACCGCCCCCCGGCCAACGGTCTCGCGGACATCAACTGCCCCAACTGCGGCACCAAGGGCCAGTTCACCGAGCCCAAGCAGTTCTCCGGCATGCTCGCCACGCACCTCGGCCCCACGCAGGACAGCGGCTCCGTCGCCTATCTGCGCCCCGAGACCGCGCAGGGCATCTTCACCAACTTCGCCCAGGTCCAGCAGACCTCGCGCCGCAAGCCGCCGTTCGGCATCGCGCAGATGGGCAAGTCCTTCCGCAACGAGATCACGCCCGGCAACTTCATCTTCCGGACCCGCGAGTTCGAGCAGATGGAGATGGAGTTCTTCGTCAAGCCGGGCGAGGACGAGAAGTGGCAGGAGTACTGGATGGAGCAGCGCTGGAACTGGTACACCGGCCTGGGCCTGCGCGAGGAGAACATGCGGTGGTTCGAGCACCCGAAGGAGAAGCTCTCCCACTACTCCAAGCGCACCGCTGACATCGAGTACCGCTTCCAGTTCGGCGGCAGCGAGTGGGGCGAGCTTGAGGGCGTCGCCAACCGCACCGACTACGACCTCGGCGCGCACTCCAAGGCGTCCGGCCAGGACCTCTCGTACTTCGACCAGGAGGCCGGCGAGCGCTGGACTCCGTACGTCATCGAGCCCGCGGCGGGCGTCGGCCGCACGATGCTGGCCTTCCTCCTCGACTCCTACATCGAGGACGAGGCGCCCAACGCCAAGGGCAAGCTGGAGAAGCGCACGGTCATGCGCTTCGACCACCGCATCGCCCCGGTGAAGGTCGCGGTCCTGCCCCTCTCGCGCAACCCGGAGCTGTCCCCGAAGGCCAAGGGCCTCGCCACGGCCCTGCGGCAGAACTGGAACATCGAGTTCGACGACGCGGGTGCCATCGGCCGCCGCTACCGCCGCCAGGACGAGATCGGCACGCCGTACTGCGTGACGGTCGACTTCGACACCCTCGACGACAACGCGGTGACGGTGCGCGAGCGCGACACCATGAAGCAGGAGCGCGTCTCCCTCGACCAGATCGAGGGCTACCTCGCGACGCGTCTCGTGGGCTGCTGACGCTCGTAAGCCTGTACGTGCGCTGAGGCGAGCCACGGGAAGCCCCCGGTTCCGGGTTATGGAACCGGGGGCTTCTGTGCACACTGATGCGCATGCTTCCAAAGACCACGAGCAAGGTCAGGCGCTGGGACCAGCACGGGCGCGAGCACGTCGTCGAGGTCCAGAAGGCGGGTGCGCAGCGGCAGTTGAGCTGTGGGACGTGCGGATGGAGCAGGAAGGCGCAGTTCCTGCCGTGGCTCAAGGCCGAGGAACACCTGACGGAGGAGCATCAGGCGACGGTGGATCCGTCGGCTCCGGCGTCGTAGCGGGGCCGTGGGGCGTCTGTACGAGGATTGACGCGTCCTGGGGCCGCGGGGTGAGCAGCAGCGTCATGCCGTACGTCCGCGGGGTGCGCTCGCCCTCCGGCGTGAGCTCGACGGTCCGCGAGGCGAAGTCGCCCACTGAACGGCACGCCCACCAGGCCGCCAGGTCGGGCCGCACGGAGTCGAGCCGTCCGGTGAGCCGTCGGAAGCTCTCGTCGTCGGGGCTGCGGTCCGCGCGGGTGCGCAGGTGCCGGTAGAGCTCCGTGGCGACGGACTCCCAGCCGGGCAGCACGCGCTGGTGCGGGGCGTCCCCGACCAGCAGGAGCAGCAGATTGCGCCGGTCCTCGGGAGTGCGGGCGGGGTCGGGCCACACGGCCGTGTACGCGCGGTTCCAGGCGAGGATGTCCAGGGCGGGGCCGAGGAGCAGCGCCGGGCTGTCGGGCCAACTGTCCAGCATGGCGCGGAGGTCCGGGTCGTACGAGGCGGTCCTGTCCGCCGCGGCGGGGGCGAACCCGGCGAGGGCCAGCGCGTGCCGATGGGCGTCGGCGTCGAGGCGCAGCGCGCGGGCGACCGCGTCGAGGACCTGCCGGGAGGTGTCCACGCGGCCCTGCTCCAGCCAGGTGTACCAGGCCACGGAGACGCCGGAGAGCGCGGCGACCTCCTCGCGGCGCAGCCCTTTCGTGCGGCGGCGGGCGGTGCTCGGGAGTCCGACTTCGGCGGGGGAGAGGTGCTCGCGGTAGGCGCGCAGGAACCCGCCGAGCTGCTGCCGGAGGGCGGTTGCGGTGCTCTCCCGGGGCTCTGTGATCTCCGTGGTGGCCATGACCCCAGCCTATGACCTGGACTAACCCCCATGAATGCCTGGCTGGTTGAGGTGCTGGTCGGCCACGAGGCTTGACCCATGACTGAGACACCGACGATGTGGCGCCGCCGCAACGACTCCACGGACCTGCCCGAGCCCCGCCCCCTGATCCGCGTCTACACAGGACCCGGCACGCTGGACGCCGTCGCGGCCTCCTACGAACGCCTGCTCGGCACGGAGCGGGACATGTGGTTCGCGTACCCCGAGAAGGGCCTCAACCTCGCGGTGGTCGGCGCCTTCCTCCTGATCGAGGGCGCGGAGGAGACCCTGGCCCCCTTCCGCGCCACGCACGGCACGCTGCTGGTCGACTCGGCGCAGAAGTACCTGGACCGCCTGGCGGCGGAGGGCGCGACCATCACGGACCCCCTGATCAAGGTCCCCACGGGCTCGGGCTTCACGGCCCGCCACCGGGACGGCACGCTCATCGAGTACGTGGAGCACCGGCCGACGGCGGAGGGGCTCTAGCGGCCGGTGGGGGGTGACTGTCAGAGGCACCCCCTAGGGTCCGCCCGTGACTACTTCCTCCACTCCCTCCACCTACCTCACCGACACGGCGGACGCCTACGACGCGATTGCCACGGTGTACGCCGGGATGGCCCGGGACGACCTCCACGGCCCGTCCCTGGACCGCTCGATGATCACGGCGTTCGCCGACCACGTCCGGGCCGACGGCGCGGGGACCGTCGCCGAACTGGGCTGCGGCCCCGGCCCGGTGACGGCCCTCCTCCGTGACCTGGGCCTGGACGCCTTCGGCGTCGACCTGTCCCCGGCGATGATCGACCTGGCCCGCGAGGCCTACCCGGACATCCGCTTCGAGGTCGGCTCCATGGACGCCCTGGACCTGCCGGACGCGGCCCTCTCCGGCCTCGTCTCCTGGTACTCGGTGATCCACACGCCGCCGCGGGAACTGCCGCCGTACTTCGAGGAGTTCCATCGGGTCCTCGCCCCCGGGGGCCACCTCCTGCTCGCCTTCTTCGAGGCGGAGGGCGGCCCGCTCACCCCCTTCGACCACAAGGTGACGACGGCGTACCGCTGGCCGATCGACGACCTCGCGGGGCTGGCGGCGAAGTCCGGCTTCAAGGAAATCGGCCGGATGCTCAGGGAGCCCGGGGAGGGCGAGCGGTTCCGCAGGGGGCACCTGCTGATGCAGAAGGAATGACGCAAGAGGAATGACGCAAGAGGAATGAGGACCGGAAAGTGCCTGCTTACGCGATAGTCACCATCGATGTGCTGGACGAGGAGGCGGCGTTGGCCTACGCGCAGGTGGCCCAGAGGTCGATCCTCGACCACGGCGGCCGCTACCTGGTGGCGGGCCCCACCCCCGAGCCGGTCGAAGGCACGTGGGACTCCTCCCGGCTGGTGGTCCTGGAGTTTCCGGACATGGCCCGGCTGGAGGAGTGGTACGACTCCCCGGAGTACCGCGAGGCCCGCCGGATCAGGGAGGGCAAGGTCCGGGTGGCGCTGCTGTTCGCCGAAGGGTCGCCCCCCGAGGGCTTCTCCCTGCCGGTTTAGGGGCGAAGGCCGCGCAGGGTCAGGTCGAGCACCGCCTCGAAGGCGGTCTCGATGCCGGGGCGGGACCAGTGCGCGGCGTAGGACGGGTCGTGGAAGCGGCTCGTCGCGTCGAAGACGGCGCGGGCCGATGTGGCGGGGTCGGCGGAGGCGAAGTCGCCGCCGGTCACGCCCTCTTGGACGATCGCCGTCAGCTGGCCCGTGAGGTCGGCGATGTGGGCGTCGACCACGTCGCTGTTCTCGTCGACCAGCACCGAGTACGTGGCGAAGAGCTCGGGGTCGTCGCCCGCCTTGTGCTGCTTGGCGGCGAAGAGGCCCGCGAGCCAGTGGCGGAGCTTCGTCTCGGGGGGCTCGGTGCCGGTGACGATCGTCGAGAGCGACTGCGACGTACGGTCCAGCCAGCGCCGCGTCACCGCGCCGCGCAGCTCCGCCTTCGTGCCGAAGTGGCGGTACACCGTGCCGTGGCTCACCCCGAGGGCGCGGGCCACGTCGACGACGGTGGCCTTGGCCGCGCCGTGCCTGCGCAGCACCTCCTCGGTCGCTTCGAGGATGCGCTCGGGGGTCAGGGGCGCCGCGGTTGCTGCCATGGCTAGACCGTACCCGTGGGCGGATCAGTGCTCGCTGTCGAGGTGTGCCATCTGGGAGTCCGGGTAGCGTGCCCCGGCCGCCGCGCCTGCGGGGACGGCCGCCTCGATCGCCGCGAGGTCCGCCTCGTCGAGCGTCACGTCGAGCGCGCCGAGCGCCTCGGTAAGACGGTCCCTGCGGCGGGCGCCGACCAGCGGCACGATGGCCGCGTCGTGCCGGGGGCCCTGTGCGAGCACCCAGGCGATGGCGGTCTGCGCGACGCTGACGCCCTTCTGCTCGGCGATCTTGCGCAGGGCGTCGACCAGGTCGAGGTTGCGGTCGAGGTTCTCGCCCTGGAAGCGGGGGCTCATCGAGCGGAAGTCGTTCGCGGCCAGCTTGCGGTCGCGGGTGAAGTGGCCGGAGATCAGGCCGCGGGAGAGGACCCCGTACGCCGTCACGCCGATGCCCAGCTCGGCGGCGGTCGGCAGGATCTCCGCCTCGATGCCGCGCGAGATGAGGGAGTACTCGATCTGCAGGTCGGAGATCGGGGCGGTGGCCGCGGCGCGGCGGAGCGTGTCGGCGCCGACCTCGGAGAGGCCGATGTGCCGGACGTGCCCCTTCTCGACCAGTTCCGCGATGGCGCCCACCGTCTCCTCGACGGGCACGTCGGGGTCGATGCGGGCGATGCGGTAGACGTCGATGTGGTCGACGCCGAGACGCTGGAGGGAGTACGCGGCGAAGTTCTTGACCGCGGCCGGGCGGCCGTCGTAACCCGACCAGCCGCCGTCCGGGTCGCGCAGGGCGCCGAACTTGACGCTGGTCAGCGCCTGTTCGCGGCGGGCGGCCGGGGCGGTGCGGAGGGCCTCGCCGATCAGCATTTCGTTGTGCCCCATGGCGTAGAAGTCGCCGGTGTCGAGGAGCGTGACGCCCGCTTCGAGGGCGGCGTGGATCGTCGCGATGGACTCCGTACGGTCCGCGTCTCCATAGAGCGCGGACATTCCCATGCAGCCGAGGCCGAGGGCGGAGGTCCGGGGGCCGTTGTTTCCGAGAGTGAGAGTGCGCATGCCTCCACCATGACATGACAGATGACAGATTTCAATATCTGTCATCTGTCATCTGTCATTCGCCACCGGAGGGGGCGGCGCCGCGTGTTCGTCGGCCTCCGTCGTCAGGCGCTCCGCCGTCCTCCTCGCCGTCTCCCGCGCCCACCGCCCGCTCGTCACCGCCCCAAGCACCAGCACCGCGAGTCCGCAGCCCGCGATGATCCACCAGGCGGGACGGCTCGCCTGGGTGAAGTCCTTCGCGTACGAGGAGGAGGCGACGCCCGACGCCAGGACCGCGCCGATCACCGCGACGCCGAGGGTCGTGCCGATCTGGCGGCTGGTGGAGGCGACCGCCGCGGCGACGCCCGCCTGGGTGCGCGGCATCCCGGAGACCGCGGTGTTGGTGATCGGCGCGTTCACGAAGCCGAAGCCGAGGCCGAAGAGGACGTAACCGATCAGCCGCGTGCCGTCGGACGCCGCCGCGTCGAACGCGGCGAACAGGACGCCCGATGCCGTCATCGTCACCCCCGCGATCAGCAGCGGGATCCGCGGGCCCCGGCCGCCCACCAGACGGCCCGACAGCGGCCCGCAGACCAGGGCCATCGCCGCGATCGGCAGCATCCACAGGCCGGCGTGCAGGGCGTCGAGGCCGAGTACGTCCTGGAGGTAGAGCGTCGAAAGGAAGAGGAAGCCGCTGAGCGCGGCGAAGGCGCAGACCGCGATCACCGTCGCCCCGCTGAACGGCGCCGACCGGAAGAAGCGCAGGTCGATGAGGGGCTCGGCGCGGCGCGGCTCGTACCGGAGCAGTCCGGCCAGGCCGAGCGCCGCCGCACCCGCGAACCCGAGGATCAGCGGTGACGTCCACCCGGCGCGGGGCGCCTCGATGATCGCGTACGTCAGCGCGCCGAGCAGCACGATCACGAGGAGCTGGCCCACCGGGTCCGGGCGGCGCGGCTTCGGGGCGCGGGACTCGGGGACGTACCGCAGGGTCAGGAAGAGCGCCGCGAGGCCCACCGGCAGGTTGACCAGGAAGATCGAGCGCCAGCCCACCGAGTCCACGAGCACCCCGCCGACCAGCGGGCCCGCCGCCAGCGAGATGCCCGCGACGCCGCCCCAGACGCCGATGGCGCGAGCCCGTTCGCGCGGGTCGGTGAAGGTGTTGGTGATGATCGACATCGCGACCGGGTTGAGCATGGAGCCGCCGACGGCCTGCACCATGCGGAAGACGACGAGGAGTTCGAGGCTGGGGGCGAGCGAGCAGAGCACCGAGCCGAGGGTGAAGATCACCAGGCCTGCCACGAAGATCTTGCGGCGGCCGATCCGGTCGGCGGTCGACCCCGCCAGCATCAGGAGCGAGGCGAGGACCAGCGTGTACGCGTCGACCGTCCACTGCATGCCCGAGACGCTCGCGTCGAACTCGCGCTGCAGGGTGGGCAGCGCGACGTTCAGGACCGTGTTGTCGAGGGTGACGATCAGCAGGCTCGTGCAGCAGATCGCGAGGACGAGCATCCGCCGACGGTGGTCGAGGCCCATGTGGGGGGCGACGCCCTCGCGGTGGTTGAGTTCATCGGGCATCTTTCGACGGTAGTCCGCCCGGAGGTCCGGGGCCCGGCCGCGCCGGGGGTGGCGTACGGGACCGGACCTGATCAGGCCATCCGCCGCGGCAGCCGCAGACTCAGCGCCGCAAGGCCGAGCAGCCCCGCGAGCTGCACCCCGAGCGCGGTCACGAACGCGTCCCGCATGCCGAGGCCGGGCACCAGCGACAGGAAGAGCGAGCCGACTGTCGCCACGCCCACGGCCAGGCACGACTGCTGCACGGTCGCCGCGAGACCGCTGCCCGCGCCCGCCCGCGCGGCGGGCACGGCCGCCAGCGCGACCCGGTAGTAGAGCGCCAGCTGGACGCCCTGGCCGAGCCCGCACAGCAGCAGCCCTGGGGCGAGCGCCAGGGGGCTCAGGGCGGACCACGGCGCCGACCACAGCATCGTCAGGCCCAGCACCGCGAGGCCCGCGGCGTGCACCAGGGCCGCCCGGGTCATCGCACGGCTGCCCCAGCGGCGCACCAGACGCGGCACGAGCAGCGCGGCCGGGATCTGCGTGAGGCCCATGGGAATCACGGTCAGGCCTGCCTTCAACGCCCCGTAGTGGAGGCCCTGTTGGAGGACGATCGCGAAGCCGAACATGAAGCCGCTGAACCCGACGAAGATCGGCAGGCCGAGGACCAGGCTCTTGCGCACGCCGGGCTCCCGCAGCAGCGACGGGGGCAGCAGCGGGCTGCCGCCGGTGCGCTCGGCGCGGCTCTCCACGGCCCCGAACGCCCAGCCGAGCAGCGGCGCCGCGACCAGCAGGAGCACGGACCACAGCGGCCAGCCCGTCGCCCGCCCCTCCGTCAGCGGCAGCAGGAGCGCGGTCAGCGCCCCGGCGAACAGGACGGTGCCGAGGACGTCGCCCCGCGCGGGCCGCTCGGCGCGGCTGTCGGGCACCGTGCGCACCCCGACGAGCAGGGCCGCCACGGCGACGGGCACGTTGACGAGGAACACCGCGCGCCAGCCGGTGCCGCCCGGGTCGGCGGCGACCAGGGCGCCGCCGAGGGCCTGGCCGAGCAGGCCCGCGACCCCGCTCACGGCGCCGTACAGGGCGACGGCCCGCGCCCGGCGCTCGCCCCGCGTCGTCGCGTGCAGGGTGCCGAGGACCTGCGGCAGCATCAGCGCGGACGCGGCGCCCTGCGCCACCCGCGCCCCGACCAGCCACCACGCGCCGGGCGCGAGCCCGCAGGCCAGCGAGGTCAGGCCGAAGGCGGCCACGCCCCACAGGAAGAGCCTCCTGCGTCCGTACGTGTCGCCGAGCCGACCGCCGAGGACGAGCAGCACGGCGTACGCCACCGCGTACCCCGCGACGACCATCTCCAGCGTGGCGGGGGAGGCGTGCAGGTCGCGCTCGATGCTGGGCAGGGCGACGTTGACGATGAAGAAGTCGATGCTGGAGAGGGAGGCGCCGAGGAGGAGGGTGAGCAGGCCGAGGGGGGTGAGGGCGGGCGCGGTACTTGTGGGGGACTTGTCGGTGCTGGTCGGGAGAGTCACGTACATGACGATGTTCCTGCTCCCAGGGGGGTACCAGAGCCTCCTTATCCTGGTACCAGGCGAACCTGGAAACAGGCTGAGCGATGGCGCAGCCTAGGCCTGTGACCGATACCGCGCCGATCGACGCCACGCAGGCCGACACCGCCCCCGCCGACATCCGCCGCCAAGAGCTCGCCGCGTTCCTCCGCAGCCGCCGCGAGCGCGTCACGCCCGAGCAGGTGGGCCTGGTCCGCGGCAGCAGGCGCCGCACGCCGGGGCTGCGCCGCGAGGAGGTCGCGCAGCTGTCGAGCGTGGGCGTCACCTGGTACACGTGGCTGGAGCAGGCCCGGTCCATCAAGGTGTCCGCGCAGGTCATCGACGCCATCGCGCGGGCGCTGCTCATGGACCCCAGCGAGCGCGCGCACCTCTTCGCGCTCGCCGGGGCCATCGACACCCGCCCCGAAGCGGAGTGCAACGCCCTCTCCGCTGAGGTCCGGCGGCTGCTGCGCCGCCTCGCGCCCTACCCGGCCACCGTGCAGAACGGCCGCTACGACGTCCTCGCGCACAACCGCTCCTGGAACCACGTCTTCGGCGACTTCGACGCCATGCGGCCGCGCGACCGCAACTGCCTGTGGCTCCTCGCCACCAGCGAGAGCTGGCGGGAGACCTTCCTCGACCGGGACGAGATGCTGCGCGACCTGATCGCCAAGTTCCGGGGCTCCATGGCCGAGCACGGCGCCGAGCCCGCCTGGAAGGAGCTGCGCGACCGGCTCGTCGGGGCGTCCGCGGAGTTCCGCGAGCTGTGGGAGCGGCACGAGGTGGCGACGATGTCGCCGCACGTCAAGCGCTATCAGCACCCGCAGGTCGGGCTGCTCCGCCTGGAGCACCGGATGATGTGGATGGCCCCGCTGATGCAGGCGTACCGGCTGATCGCGTACGTCCCCGCCGACGACGCGACCGAGGAGCGCCTGGAGCGGCTCGCGGAGCTTTCGGCGGCGGACGGGACCGTCGTACGAGGAGGGTGGGACGGCCGCTCGGGGAGTGAGGGACAATAGAGGGTCCCGTCGTCCGTCCCGGAGATCATTGATGCCGTCCCAGCCGCAGCCCCTGTCGATCGGCCCGCACACCGTGCAGCCGCCCGTCGTGCTCGCCCCCATGGCGGGGATCACGAACGCGCCGTTCCGGACGCTGTGCCGGGAGTTCAGCGGCGGCAAGGGTCTCTTCGTCAGCGAGATGATCACCACCCGCGCCCTGGTGGAGCGCAACGAGAAGACGATGCAGCTGATCCACTTCGACGAGACGGAGAAGCCCCGCTCGATCCAGCTGTACGGCGTGGACCCGGCGACCGTCGGCAAGGCCGTCCGCATGATCGCGGAGGAGGGCCTGGCCGACCACATCGACCTGAACTTCGGCTGCCCCGTCCCCAAGGTGACCCGCAAGGGCGGCGGCTCCGCCCTCCCGTACAAGCGCCCGCTGCTGCGCGCGATCCTCCGCGAGGCCGTCAGCGGCGCCGGGGACCTCCCCGTCACCATGAAGATGCGCAAGGGCATCAACGACGAGCACATCACCTTCCTCGACGCGGGCCGCATCGCGGTCGAGGAGGGCGTGACGGCCATCGCCCTGCACGGCAGGACGGCCGCGCAGCACTACGGCGGCACGGCCGACTGGGACGCCATCGCCCGCCTCAAGGAGCACGTGCCGGAGATCCCGGTCCTCGGCAACGGCGACATCTGGTCGGCGGCGGACGCGGTCCGCATGATGAACGAGACGGGCTGCGACGGCGTCGTCGTGGGCCGCGGCTGCCTCGGCCGCCCCTGGCTCTTCGGCGACCTGGTCGCCGCCTTCGAGGGCACGGGCGCGCCCAAGGCGCCGGACCTGCGCGAGGTCTCGAAGGTCATGCTGCGCCACGCGACCCTGCTCGGCGAGTGGATCGGCGACGAGGCGCGCGGCGTCATCGACTTCCGCAAGCACGTCGCCTGGTACCTGAAGGGCTTCGCGGTCGGCTCGGAGATGCGCAAGCGCCTGGCGATCACTTCGTCCCTCGCCGAACTGGCGGACGGGCTCGGCGAGCTGGACCTGGACCAGGCGTGGCCGGTCGGCGCGGACGGCCCGCGCGGCCGTACGTCGGGCAACAACCGGGTCGTCCTCCCGGACGGCTGGCTGAAGGACCCTTACGACTGCGCGGGCATCAGCGAGGACGCGGAGCTGGACACGTCGGGCGGCTGAGCGGGGCTACGCCAACGTCACCGTCACCGGCAGTTCCTTGATCCCGTTCACGAAGTTGGACCGGACACGCCGCACCTCACCGGCCACGCGGATGTCCGCCAACCTCGGCAGCAGCTCCTCGAACATGATCCGCATCTCCAGGCGGGCCAGGGAGTTGCCCAGGCAGAAGTGCGGGCTGCCCTTGCCGAAGGTGACGTGGTCGTTGTTCTCGCGGGTGACGTCGAAGCGGTACGGATCGGGGAAGACGTCCTCGTCGCGGTTGCCGGAGGCGAACCACAGCACCACCTTGTCGCCCGCCCTGATCAGCTTGCCGCCGAGCTCGACGTCGCGGGTCGCCGTCCGCCGGAAGTGATAGACGGGTGAGGCCCACCGCAGGCACTCCTCGACGGCGTCCGGGATGAGCGAGGGGTCGCGGACGAGCCGCGCACGCTCCTGCGGATGCTCGATGAGCGCGAGCATGGAGTGCGAGATGGCGTGCCGGGTGGTCTCGTTCCCCGCCACGACGAGCAGCAGGAAGTAGTTGTCGAAGTCGGTGGGGGAGAGCGGCACCCCGTCCTTGGGCGAGCTGTTCACCAGCGCGCTCACCAGGTCGTCCCCGCTGCCGCCCCGCCGCCGGGCGGCCAACTCCCGCCCGTACGCGAAGACTTCGAGGGAGGCGGGCGACCTGAAGGGCAGATTGCGGTACTGGTCGCTCTCCGCGCTCTCCAGGAGCACATCGGCGTAGTCGGGGTCGGTGTTGCCGATGATGCGGTTGCCCCAGTCGATGAGCTGCTGCGTGTCCTCCTCGGGGACGTCGAGCATGCGGGCGAGCACGTTGATGGGGAAGTCTGCGGAGACCTCCCGCACGAAGTCGAAGGTGCCGAGCGGCAGGGCCGCATCGAGGGTGCGCGCGGTCAGCCCGCGCAGGAACGTCTCGTACGTCGCGACGGCGCGCGGCGTGAACCGCTTCTGCAGGATGAGCCGCATGGCGCGGTGCCGGAGCCCGTCGGTCTCCAGGAGGGACCGGCGCAGGGCGATGTAGTCGTCGTCCACCTCCTCCAGGTTGGTGAACATCTCGGAGGTGAAGGTCTCGGGGTCGCGGTCGACGCGCACGATGTCGGCGTGCCGGGTGACCGCCCAGAAACCGGAGTTGGGCGGGGGTTCGGGCTGCCAGTGGACGGGGTCCTCGCGGCGCAGCACGTCGAACATCCGCCAGGGCAGCGCGCGGTCGGTGAACCGGTCGTTGTCGGCGAGGTCGACGTCGGCGAGGGAGAGGGGCAAAGCGGCGGCCGTACGCATGAAACGCACTCCTAGCGAGGTCAGATGAGATCAGATGAGGAACGCGTACTCGCCGAACTCCCAGTCGGTGACGGCGTGTTGATAGCGCTCGATCTCGTTGCGCTTGTACGTCAGGAAGGCGCGGGTGAAGCCGTCGCCGAGGAGGTCGGTGAGCGCCTCGTCGGCCTCCAGCGCGTCGAGGGCCTCGGGGAGGGTGCCGGGCAGGCGGGGCGCGGCGGTCTCGTCGTAGCCGTACCCCTCCAGCGGGGCGGGCGGGTCGGGTGTGTCGCGCAGGCCGAGCAGGACGGCGGCGACGGTGCCCGCGACGAGGAGGTACGGGTTGGCGGAGGCGTCGCCGAGGCGCAGCTCCAGGCGGGTGCCCGCGCCGCGCTCGGGCGGGATGCGGACCATGGCGCTGCGGTTGTCCAGGCCCCAGTCGATCAGCCAGGGGGCGAGGGTGTCGGGCCCGAAGCGCTTGTAGGAGTTGACGGTGGGGTTTAGCAGGGCGGCGAGCGCGGGCGCGTGCCGCAGGACGCCGCCGATGGCGTGCCGGGCGGCGGCGGAGAGCCCGCCCTCGCCCTGCGGATCGTCGAACACGTTCCGCCCGTCGCCGTCGACCAGCGACAGGTGCACGTGGAACCCCGACCCGCCGAGTCCGTTGAACGGCTTGGCCATGAAGGTGGCGAGGCGGCCCTCGTGGCGCGCGGTCTCCTTGACGGCGGCCTTGAAGAAGAAGGCGCGGTCGGCGGCGTCCAGGGCGTCGGAGTGGTGGAGGTTGATCTCGAACTGCCCGCCGTCGAACTCGTGGTTCCCCGCGATGGCGCCGATGCCGAGCGAGTCCAACTGCCGCAGGGTGCGCAGCAGATGACCGTCCGGGTCGCCGCGCCGCCCGGCGCTGTACACGTTCCCGGTGGCGCCGCCGTAGGGGGTCCAGCCGGACGCGGCACCGGGGGAGGCGTCGCACAGGAAGTACTCGAGCTCGGGGCCGACGACGGGGGAGAGGGCGTCGTCGCCCGTGCACTCGCCGACGCGGGCGAGCACCCGGCGCAGCACGGCGCGCGGCGACTCCGGGGCGGGTTCGCCGGTGAGGGGGTCACGGGTGTCGCCCAGGCACCAGGCGACGCCCGGCTCCCAGGGCAGCGGCTTCAGGGTGTCCAGGTCGGGGTGGACGCAGACGTCGGGCAGCCCCGCGTCGAGTCCGCCCGCGACGGGGACGACGTCGCCCCGGGGGGTGGTGTGGTAGACGGCCCGGCAGAAGGAGAGGCCGTGTCCGCAGGCGCTCGGCAGGTGGTCGACGAGGACGTCGCGGCCGCGGTCGGCGCCGATGAGGTCGGGGTAGACGACGCGGACCACGTCCGTGTGGTTGGCGCGCAGTTCCTCGACGGTCCCGGCAATGTCTGGTGCGCTCGCTTCACTCACCCGTGGTCAGCCTCTCTGCGGGGTGGAGCGGGACGGTGTCGCCGTCATGTTGTTCGACAGTTGTTTGACCTCAAACGGTATGGCGGGGTGGGGGGTTGTGCAAGGGGTCGCGCACCCTGTGCGGCGGGGGGCGTGACCGCCCGTGACATCGCGGCGGTCCCGGCGTATCGTACGGGCCCAAACGAAGAGTGAAGGGGCCTGGTCATGACCGGAGTTCAAGGATTCCTTCCGCCCAAGAGCGCGACCGGAAGAGCCGCCATCGTGCCCGCACCGCCCTGGCACTACTCCGGCGACCTCCTCACCGTCGAGTACCGCACGGACCCGGCCCGGGTCCGCGAACTCCTCCCCGAACCACTGGAGACGGCCCCCGACGACCCCGGCGCCGTCGCCCTCATCTGGGCCGACTGGCAGTCCTGCGGCGCCGACATGACGGAGCTCCTCGACCCCGTCCGCGCCCAGTACAAGGAGTGCTTCGCGGTCGTCCGCTGCGCCTACCGCGGCCGTACCTACTCCCGCTGCGTCTACATCTGGGTCGACAAGGACTTCGCCATCGCCCGCGGCAACCACCAGGGCTACCCGAAGAAGCTCGGCTCCATCCACCTCACCCGGCCCCATCCCTACGGCCCCGCTCCCCGCATCGAGCCCGGCGCGGTCTTCGGCGCCACGCTCGCCGCGGCCGACCGCCGCCTCGCCCAGGCGGTGGTGACCCTGCGCGAGCCCTCCGGGACCAACGGCTTCGTCAACGCCCACCCCATGGCCCACCACCGCCAGCTCCCCGCCATCGACGGCAAGGGCCTCGCCCTCGACGAGCTGATCGCCTCGGGCGCCGCCGCCTTCGAGGGCGGCGAGGCGTGGCGGGGTGACGCGGACCTCACCCTCTTCGAGGCGCCCACGGAGGAGCTGGCCGCCCTGACGATCGACGAGCCGATCGGCGCGTACTACCGCCAGGTGGGCGTCACTTGGGACGGCGGGACTCTGCTGGAACGGGGCCTTTAGCGGCGGAGGGCCACCCGTTCTCCGGGCTGCTGCCCGTCCCCCTCCCGCACTGCTAATCGCTTAATCGCTCCCCGCCTTCGACCCGATGCCTGCGTACGCAGCCGGTCGCGCCGCCCGCAGCCACAGCCCCCACCCGCACCCCGCCGCCGCGGCGGCGAGGATGAGGCCCGGCAGGATCCACCGCAGCGGGTTGTCCGACGAAACCCCCAGCTGGACGCTGAAGTTGGTGAGTGCGAGCCAGAAGATGACGGCGAGCGCGGCGCCCGAGAGGAGCGGCGCGATCAGCCGGTGCCACAGCGGCTCGGTCAGCTCGGGGCGGTGCCTGAAGTACGCGACGACCGACGCGGACGTGGCGAACAGGAGCAGGATCACGCCGAGCGCGCCGAGGTTGGTCAGCCAGGTGAAGACGTCGGCCACGGGGTCGCGTCCGGCCAGCGCGAAGATGCCGATCACGATGACGGTGACCGCGGTCTGCAGCAACGAGCCGCGGTGCGGCGAGGTGTGCCGGGGGTGCAGCATGCCGAGCCCGCGCGGCAGCACACCCTCCCGGCCCAGCGAACGGACGTACCGCGCAACGGCGTTGTGGAAGGAGAGCAGCGCCGCGAGCAGACTCGTGATCAGGAAGAGCTGGGCGTAGTCGGAGAAGACCGTGCCGAGGGTCGAGGAGCTGAGGGTGAACATCATCTGCGGTCCCTCCTCGGCCGCGACCCGCGTCGCCTGGTCCGTGCCCGCGCCGGTCACCATGGCCCACGCCGTGGCCGCGTAGAAGACACCGATGAGCCCGACGGCGATGTACGTGGCCCGCGCCACGGTCCGGCGCGGATCCCGGCACTCCTCGCTGTACAGCGCGGCCGACTCGAACCCCATGTACGCGGCGAACACACAGCACAGCGCGACGCCGAGCGAGCCGTCCGTGGCGGCGCCCCAGGTGAGCGGCGTGGTCGAGACGCCCTCCGGGGCGTGCGTGAACTGGCCGATGTCGAAGACGAGCACGGTGCCGAACTCCAGGACGAGCAGCACGGCGAGGACGCGCACCCCCACGTCGACCCGCCGGTAGCCGAGCGCCCCGACGACCGCCGTGCACGCCAGCACGAGGACCCACCAGGGGATCTCCACGCCGGTCCGGGCGTCGATGAACTCGGCGGTGGTGGCGCCGAAGAGGCCCGCGATGCCGATCTGCATCGCGTTGTACGACAGCAGCGCGACGAAGGCCGCGCCCACGCCGGGGGTGCGGCCGAGCCCCTGCGCGGTGTACGCGTAGAAGGCTCCGGCGCCGGTGATGTGTCTGCTCATCGCCGCGTACCCGGCGCTGAACAGGCCGAGGACGACGGCTATCAGGAGGTAGAGCAGCGGTATCCCGAGGACGCCCGTGACGGCGAGGGACTGCGGGACGCCGCCCGCGGCGACGGTGAGCGGCGCGGACGCGGCCACGACGACGAAGACGATGCCCGCGACGCCGATGCGGCGTTCCGGGGCGGCGGGGGCGGGGAGGGGTGGTGCGGGCGAGGCTGAGCCTTGATGGTCGAGAGCCATGCCGGGCCTCCGGGGAGGGGAGGGCGCATCCATGCGGGACGCGTTATCGTTTGAGCCCGTACGAACTTGAATGGCGCCGATGGTACGGACGCCCCGGTGCCCGGGCAAGAGGCCTCAAGAGGACTTGGCAGACTGAAGACCCGAGCCACTACCGACGACGGACCACCACCGCACCACCACCCCACAGGAACAGGGAGACACACGGACGTGACGGGCAACCGCTCCATCCGCGACACCGAGAAGGCGGTCAGGGCCAAGCTCGGCGGCACGCCCGTCGAGTACGAGCAGATGGCCGCGGTGTCGAACATCTACCGCGCGGCCGCGGCCGTCCGTCAGCACTTCGAGAACTCCGTCCTGCGCGGCGCCGAACTGACGTGGACGTCGTTCGTCGTGCTCTATGTCGTCTGGATCTGGGGCGAGATGGAGACCCGGTACGTCGCCGAGGAGGCCGGTATCTCCAAGGGCACGCTGACGGGTGTCGCCCGCACGCTCATGGGCCGCGGCCTGATCGAACGCCGCGGCCACCCCGACGACGGCAGGCTCGTCCTGCTCCGGCTCACGGACGAGGGCGAGCGCCTGATGGGCGAGGTCTTCCCCGCCTTCAACGCCGAAGAGGCCTTCGTCACCGAGGGCTTGACGGACACGGAGTGCGAGACGCTCGCGGACCTGCTGCGCAAGATCGTCGTACGGACGGAGGAGAAGGGCGACGACCGCAGGCAGAACCTCCTGAACGGCGCGGCCCCGACCCCCCGCCGCAGCGGCCGCAAAACCAAGCCCACCCTCTGACCCGACCCTGGCACTCACCGGGCTCAGCCCTCGCCGGGCTCACCTCTCTCCCGGCTCAGCTCTCGCCGGGCCGCACTCCTCGCCCGACCGGACCTCTCGCCCGGCCGGATCTCTCGCCTGGCCGCGCCCCTCGCCTGGCCGCGCCCCTCTCCCGGCCGCACTCCTCGCCTGGCCGCACTCCTCGCCTGGCCGCGCCCCTCGCCTGGCCGCACTCCTCGCCTGGCCGCACTCCTCGCCTGGCCGCGCCCCTCGCCTGGCCGCACTCCTCGCCTGGCCGCGCCCCTCTCCCGGCCGCCCCCCTCACCTGGCCACGCCCCTCACCTGGCCGCGCCCCTCACCCGGCCGCACTCCTCACCCGGCCGCCCCCTCACCTGGCCGTCCTCCTCACTCGGCCGCGCCTGTCTCCCGGCCGCCCCTCTCACCCAGCCGCCCCCCTCACCCCCGCCTCCCACTCCACGGCCGCCCGCACCAACCCCCCGAACAACCCCTGCTGCCCCGCGTCCACCGCCGCCGTGTCCTCCGGATGCCACTGCACCGACGCGAACCAGCCCTCCCCGTCCGGGAGTTCGAGCGCCTCGATCGTGCCGTCGGCTGCCCATGCCGTGGGGACCAGGCCACGGCCGGGGAGGTCCACGCACTGGTGGTGGTAGCAGGACGCCTCCGTCTTCGCGGCACCCAGCAGGCGTGCCACCGTGGAGCCCGCGGCCACCCGCACCGGATGCACCTTGTGGCGGTGCTCCGATTCGGGGCCGCCCATGTCCTGCCGCAGCGTGCCGCCGAGGGCGACGTTCACCACCTGCATGCCGCGGCAGACCGCCAGCGTCGGCAGGCCGCGGGCCAGTGCGCAGTGGGCGAGGGCGAGGTCGAAGGCGTCCTGCGCGTCGTCGACGTCGTACACGGTGCCGTGCACGTCCGCCCCGGCCGCGTACCGCCAGGGCGCGACGTCCCCGCCGCCGGGGAGCAGCAGTCCGGCGCAGCGCGCGAGCCGTGCGGCGGCCTCGTCCGGCTCCCCGGGATGCATCATGAACGGCTCGCCGCCCGCGCGGAACACGGCGTCGGCGAGGGCGCGCGCGGTGACGACGGCGGCGTAGCGCAGGGCGGAGGTCGTGGCGGCGTACCGCTGGGGGAGGGCGATCAGGGGGCGGGGGAGCGGAGGGCGGGCGCGAGGCGCGGGCCGGGGCATCGGCGGCATCGGCATGGCGGACTTCCGGAAGCAGGCCTGTCGTTCGGGTTGTCGTTTGGGTTCAAACAATATCTCAACGTCGCGGCCCCTACGAGGGGTTGACCCCGCACCGGGCCCCTCCTAATGTTGTTTGGGTTCAAACGAACTGGAGGCAGTGATGGCTCCTCCCGCCCCCGTCCCCGCATCCCCGGGGACACCACACACAGGCGCCCCACACACGGACGCACCACACACGGCGACCGTCGCCGCCGTGCCCGTCGACACCCGGCACTGGATCGGCGGCGCCCGCGTCGCCTCCCCGGCCACCTTCACCGACCACTCGCCCGTCGACGGCGCCCCGCTCGCCGAGATCGCCCGCGGCGCGGCCGCCGAGGCCAGGGCCGCCGTGGCCGCCGCGGACGCCGCGTTCCCCGGCTGGGCCGCGACACCCCCGGCCGAGCGCGCCCGGCTGCTGCACGCCGTGGCCGACGGGGTCGACGCCCGTGCCGAGGAGCTCGCCGCCGTCGAGACCGCCGACAACGGCGCCCTGCTCCGCTCGCACCGCCGCGGCGTGCTGCCCCGCGTCGCCCACAACTTCCGCTACTTCGCCGACCGCCTCCTCGCCCTCACCCACGACGACTTCGACACCCGCGGCCACACGAACCACGTCACCTGGGACCCGGCGGGCCCCGCCGTCCTCATCACGCCGTGGAACGCCCCGCTGATGCTGGCCACCTGGAAGATCGCCCCGGCGCTCGCCGCGGGCGACACCGTCGTGCTCAAGCCCGCCGAGTGGACCCCGCTGACCGCCTCGCTCCTCGCCGACATCACGCACGAGGCGGGGCTGCCGCCCGGGGTCTTCAACGTCGTGCAGGGGTACGGCGACGAGGCAGGGGCGCCACTCACCGCCGACCCCGCCGTGCGCCGCATCAGCTTCACCGGCTCGGTGCCCACCGCCCACCGCATCGCCGCGGCCGCCGCCGCACGCCTCGTCCCGTGCAGCTTCGAACTCGGCGGCAAGTCACCGCTGCTCGTCCTCGCCGACGCGGACCTCGACCTCGCCGCCGACCTCGCCGTGGAGCAGTACGACAACGCGGGCCAGGTCTGCCTCGCAGCCACCCGCATCCTCGTCGAGGAGTCCGTGCGCGACGCCTTCCTCGGCCGCTTCCTCGACCGGGTGGCGAAGCTGACCCAGGGCGACCCGCGCGACGAGGCCACCGACATCGGACCGAACATCCACCCCCGGCACGTCGACCGCGTCGACGGATTCGTGCGCCGCGCCCTCGCGGCGGGCGCGGAAGCCGTCGTCGGCGGCGCCCGCAACACCGCACTCGACAGCGCCCTGGGCGGGCAGTACTACCTCCCCACCCTCCTCACCGGCGTCGACCAGGACTCCGAGATCGTCCAGGAAGAGGTCTTCGGCCCCGTCCTCACCCTCCAGACCTTCCCCGACGGCGACGACGACGAGGCGGTGCGCCTCGCCAACGGCACCCGCTTCGGCCTCGCCGCCACCCTCGCCGCGGGCGACCGCGACCGCGCGGCACGCATCGGCGCGCGGCTCGTCGCGGGCACGGTCTGGGTCAACTGCTTCTACGTACGCGACCTCTCCGCACCCTTCGGCGGCTCACGCCGGTCCGGCGTCGGGCGCGAGGGCGGCGACTGGTCCTTCGACTTCTACTGCGACCTGAAGAACACGGTGACCGCAACGAAGGGCTGGGCCGACCATGGGTGAAATAGTCGGAGCGGGCCTCCTGGCCCACGTCCCCACCATCGTGCTGCCCGAACCGGTCCGCAAAGAGCTCAACGAAGGCCGCGAGATCAGCCTCGTCCCCGGCCTGCGCAAGCTGCGCGCCGACGTCTTCGAGACGCTCGACTACGACACCGTCGTCGTCCTCGACTCGCACTGGGCGACCACCGTCGAGTTCGTGGTCACCGCACACCCGCGCCGCGCAGGCCTCTTCACCTCCGAGGAGCTGCCGCGCGGCATGTGCCGCATGCCGTACGACTATCCGGGCGACCCCGAACTCGCCGCCTCCGTCGCCCGTTTCGCGGAGAAGCACGACACCTGGATCACCCCGATCGACGACCCCTTCCTGCCCGTGTATTACGCCACGATCAACCTGTGGACGTACCTGGGCCACGGCCTCCCCGAGAAGAAGTGGGTCTCGATCGGGGTCTGTCAGACCGGTGACGCCGAGGACCACCTGCGGCTCGGCCGGGCGCTCGCCGACGGCATCGGCGCGCTCCCCGGGCGCAAGGTCCTGCTCATCGCGTCCGGCGCCCTCTCGCACACCTTCTGGCCGCTGCGCGAACTGCGCGCCCACGAGTCCAGCGACCCCGCCCACATCCGTACGCCCGAGGCCCGAGCCGCCGACCTCAGGCGCATCGAGTGGTTCGAGCGCGGCGACCACGCGCAAGTCCTGCGCACCATGCCGGAGTTCCTCACCCACAAGCCCGAAGCGCGCTTCGGCCACTACCTGATGATGATCGGCGCTCTGGGCGAGGAGCGCTGCACCGCCGCGGGGCGCGCCTACAGCGCGTACGAGAACTCCATCGGCACGGGCCAGATGCACCTGTGGTTCGACCGCCCGGCGACCGGGTGGACCGGCACGGGCGCCGACACCGACCCGAGCGAGGCGACGGCATGAAGGCGCACAGGGCGACCACCATCGAGTACCGCCGCGTCCTCCTCGACGGGGCAGCCGTCCAGGTCGTGCGCGAGGGCGACGAGCTGGTCGCAGCCGACGGGCGCCGCCTCAAGACGTCCGAGGCGCACCACTTGCCACCCGTGCGCCCGTCCAAGGTGATCGCCGTCCACCTCAACCACCGCAGCAGGGTGACGGAGTTCGGGGTCAAGCTGCCGCCCGCGCCCACCTACTTCCACAAGCCGATCTCCGCCCTCAACAGCCACGGCGGCGCCGTCGTGCGCCCCGAAGGCTGCAAGTACCTCAACTACGAGGGCGAGATCGGCATCGTCATCGGCCGCACCTGCCGCAACGTGGCGCCGGACGAGGCGGGCGCGTACATCGCGGGCTACACCGTCGCCAACGACTACGGCCTGCACGACTTCCGCGACACCGACGCCGGTTCGATGCTCCGCGTCAAGGGCTCCGACACGCTCTGCCCACTCGGCCCCGGCCTCGTCACCGGCTGGAACTTCCACGGCAAGTACCTGCGCACCTACGTCAACGGCGAGCTCGCGCAGGACGGTTCGACCGACGAGATGCAGTGGGACATGCACTACCTCGTCGCCGACATCGCCCGCACGATCACTCTGGAGCCGGGCGACGTCCTGCTCTCCGGCACACCCGCGGGCTCCCGCCCGGTCCGTCCCGGCGACGTCGTCGAGGTCGAGGCCGAGGGCCTGGGACGCCTCACCAACCACATCGTCACCGGCCCGACGGCAGTCCGTGCCGACGTCGGGGCCCAGCCCACCGAGTCCGAGGAGGTCCTCTCCACGGCCCTCGGCGGCGACTGGGAGTTCCGCGGCGTCAGAGCACCGCGCCGCTGAGAACTGTTCCACCCAACATGCACAGCAGAGGAGTCAGACCCATGAGGGTGATCGTCGACCTGGACGTCTGCCAGGACCACGGGCAGTGCGTCTTCGCCGCGCCGGACATCTTCCGGCTCGACGGCGAGGGCCACCTCGCGTACGTGGACGCGCCCGACGAGGCGCTGCGCGCCGATGTCGAGGACGCCGCCGACGTGTGCCCGCTGCAGGCGATCCGGGTCGAGGGCTGAGACGCCGTGGAACGGACCGGGCGGGCCGGGATCGCCGTCGTCGGCGCGTCCCTCGGCGGCCTGCGCTCCGCCGAACAGCTCCGCGCCGCGGGCTGGCAAGGCCCGATCACCCTCTTCGGCGACGAGCTCCACCTCCCCTACAACAGGCCCCCGCTGTCCAAGGGGGTGCTCGCGGGCGCCGCACCCGCGTCCGGCACGGAACTGCGCAGGCGCCCGAGCATCGAGGACGTCGAGTGGCGGCTCGGCTCGGCCGTAGCCGCCGCCGACCTCGCGGCGCGCACGCTCACACTGACCGACGGATCGGTCCACATGTACGAGGGTCTGGTGGCCGCGACGGGGGTGCGGCCACGCAGACTCCCGATGCCCGGGGGCCCGCCCCGGCACGTCGTCCGCACACTGGAGGACTCGGCGGCCCTGGCCGTCGGCCTGGCGGCGGGCGCCCGGGTGCTCGTGATCGGATCGGGTTTCATCGGCTGCGAGGTGGCGGCCACGGCGCGCACGGCGGGCTGCGCGGTGACCGTCGTAGCGCCGGAGGCGGAGCCAATGATTCTCGCGGTGGGCCCGCACCTGGCACGGGCGCTGCGAAGCCGCCACGAGGCGCGGGGCGTCCGCTTCCGGATGGGCCGCCTGGCCGCGGAATTGACGCCTGAGGGCGCGGTGCTTGACGACGGCACGGAACTCCCCGCGGACCTGGTGGTAGAGGCGGTCGGCTCACTCCCCAACACGGAATGGCTGACGGCGACCGCGGGCCTGGACCTGACCGACGGCATCCTCTGCGACGCCCACCTGCGCATAGGCGGCATCCCGCACGCGGTGGCGGTCGGCGACGTCGCCCGCTTCCCGAACCCGCGCTACGGCCCCGTGCCCCGTCGCGTCGAACACTGGTCGGTCCCCGGCGACACGGCCCGCCACGCGGCCCGCACCCTGATCGCCGCCCTCACGGGCACCCCCCGCGACCCGGCCCCCTGCGCCCCCCTCCCCTCCTTCTGGAGCGACCAATACACCCTGCGCCTCCAGTCCTTCGGCCAGCCCGCACTGGCCGACCGCTGCGAACTCCTGGAAGGCGACCCGGACGCCCCCGAAGGCGACCTCCTCTACGCCTACTACCAGGGCCCCCGCCTCATAGGCGTGGCGGCACTGGGTGGCCCGGCGGCAACGGCAGCGGCGGCCCGCCACCGCGCCCACCTCATGACGCTGCCGGAGCCGGTGACCTGACCCGGCACAGGTATGCCAAAGGGGCAGCACCTCTGCACGGGGTGCTGCCTCGTTACCTGATGACGTCTGACCGTCGTTGCTGTGCGACAGCGTCTGTGTATGTCCCGCGTGTCAGATCAGCATCGCTGATGCCCAGGTCGGCCAAGACGGCACGGATGTCGCTCAGGGCCTCAGCCACGGCACCCTCGTCGACGAGGGTCTCCAGCTCAAGGAAGGTGCCGTCGATCTCCGGCACGCGTACCAAAGTGGCCAGCATCTGCCGACCGCACGCCTCGAACCCGTAGTTGCGGCACTGCTTCTCGAACGCGATGGCCTCGACGTACCCGAGCCCTCGCAGGATGGCGTGTGCCGCCTCCGCGTTGTCGACGTCCGTCTCGTGCTCCGGCTTGGACCCGGACGCCGCGTCGACTGCGGCGGCTTTGAAGGTGAGCACGGTACGAGTGCTGTCCTCCCCGTGGATCGTACGTACCCGTAGTTCTTCGTCGGCCGCGGCGAGGGGCCCGTCGGGCCGGTCGTAATACGTGTCCCGGTACACCTCGCTGCGCGCCCGCGCCCGCTCGTCCAACCGCGTCAGCACAGTCTCCGGTTCCCGGACCCACGCCTTCAGCTCGGCCTCGATCACGTCCTGCTCACCCCTCACACCGTGCGCTGTGCCCCTGCCAGGATCGCGTCGAACATTCGCCGGAACCCGCGGAAGAGTGGGCCGTGCGGTGTCGCCATGACCTTGTACGTGGCCGAGGTATGCCCTTCCCAACCCGTGTCGAATGCCCCCACAAAGAGGGTGTCGTCGGCGCGGATCAGGCGCCAGGTCGGCAGCATCCCGTACCGGAACGCGGTTACGTCGCGTCCCTCGGCCTGCAACTCCCGTAGCCGGGCCTCCGCCAGCCGTACTCCGCCCGCCAGGGACTCGGGTGACTCGCCGATCTCGACGGCCCGTTGTTTCAGGGCCTCGCTGTCAGGGTCGAGCAGTGCGACGCGAACGCGGAGCCCTGTGCCGCCCTGCTCACGGGGCAGGCAGGCAGAACGCAGGAGGCTGTCGTTCAGGCCGATCAGGCCCAGGCCCCGCACAGCAAGGACATCCAGTTCCTTGGCACGGCCCGCGTTCTCCCGGATCTCCTCGGCGGCTGACGCCTGTTCCGCATAGACGCGGACGACCTCGGGGAACGCCGCGAGATCGAACGCGGCGCCGTCCCGCTTCCTCTCGCGGTTGGCTGCGAGGCCGAGCAGATGACGTGCGTCGTCGGGCATCAACAGTCCCTCGGCGATGCGCTCGTACACAGCCAGGCGAGACACCTCCCGGCGGCCGTTGATGACCTCGTTGACGCGAGCCTGCGTCATACCAGCCGCCGCGGCGATACGGGCTTGGCTGGCACCGGAGTACTGCTGCACGAACCGGAAGACAGCACCCATGTCCCGCGCGCGGAGAGCTTCACGGACCTCGGCCCGCTCCCAAGCGCGGTCGGGGAGAGCGATTGGCCCGATGGCGGTCGACATGGCGCGGCCCCCGTATCCGGAAGTGGATGGGAAGTCATCCCACGGTGAGATTACCGCTGGGGGATCGCTTCGACACCGTCTGTCACAAGAAGCTGGCCAGACCGATAGAGCCCTGACAGTTGCGTGACCGGCTTCAGGGCATGGCCGACTGACCAGGAGCCGACATGAGCGAGATGACGGGCAGCGACCTGAGCGCCCGCAGCGCGGAAAGTGCCGCATCCCCGCGGCTGATGGGCGCGGCCTTCGACTGGCTGGCGCGGGCTCAGCAAGAGCCGCGCCAGGCCCAACAAGCCTGGGCGGAACAGGGCATCGCCTTGTTGCCGCTCGGGACGAGGTTCAACACGGTGTGCCTGCCCGCCCGGCTCGTGCACTCGGCGGTCGGAACCGATGACCTGGGGTCGGTGACCGCGACGCTGGCCGAACTACTCAACGGCCCGGTGATCCACAATCACCCGCAGCACCAGTACTACGCACTCGTCGACTGCGCGCCCACCCTGCGCTGGACGCGGGAGTACGGCGAGGCGCCGATGCTGGGGGTGGGCCACTTCCTGACCGTCCCGGCGTCCGACCTCCGAGGCCCGACCGGCCTGTACTGGGCAGTACTGCCCCGCATCGTCGGAGACCTGTGCCCCGTGCCATCCGTCGCCGCCTTGGTGCACATCGCCCGGAGCGACGCGCGAGGGAGGCAGCGGTGATCCCGCCCGAGGCGACCACGGAGCAACGGCAGGCACAGCGGGCGTACGGGGATCTCCTCGCCCACTTCGACGACTGTGCCCCCTGCCGGATCGAGGACTACTGCGAGGTGGGGGAGCGCCTGCGCCGCACGCACCGGGCCACTCGCGCCGCGCTGTGGGTCACCAGGTCACCTGACCGGGGCGGTCCACCCGTCGACGATGTCCAAGATCGTGCCCAGCGTGCGGATGGGGAAGTACTCGCGGCCCCGCGCGGACTTCTCACCGGCGTCCCGCATGGCGGCGATGCACATGTTCTCCAGCTTCCGCGCCTCGGGGTTGCCTTCGATCAGGCGGACGACGTGATCGAACCCGTCACGCTCGTGCTGGGAAAGGCGCAGGCGCGGGTTGCCGGAGGTGATGCCGAACTTCACGACGTCGTTGATGTCATCCGTGACGACGTAGAAGACGTCCCATGACTTGCCTGCGCAGGTACGGCATATACCGCCCCCGGCGCGCACATTGCTCGGTGTGGGCGTGCCGGTGTGTCCCTTGGCGCACCGCACCCGGTGCGGCCTGTCCTTGCCGAGCCACGTGGGTTCGAGGACGGCCCCTCCCAACGCGGTGACACGTGCGCGGAAGGCGGCCTCGGCCGTCTTGGGATCCTTCCCGGCGCAGACACGGCAGATGCCCTGCCCCTGCTGGACACTGGCCGGCCACGGAGCGCTCAGGTGCCCCTGGGCGCAACGGACTCGGTGCGGTGTGGTCGCCCCGAGCCACACGGGCTCCAGGACAACGCCCCCCAACTCCGCGATGCGAGCCCGGAAGTTCGCCTCGGCGACCTGCGGATCGCGCCCGGCACAGGCACGACAGATGCCGTCCCCGCGCCGCACCTGTGCCGGTCTGGGTCGGCACTCGTGCCCGGCGGCGCACTGCACCCGGTGCGGTTCGTTCGCGCCCAGGTACACCGGCTCCAGGAGCCTGGCGCCGATCTTCGCGAGGTTGTCCCTGAAGGCCGCCTCACTCGCCCGACTGTCGTTCCCGGCGCAGGTGGAGCAGATGCCGCACCCCTGCTGCACATGACTAGGCCTCGGGGTGCACAGATGACCGTTGACGCAACGAGCGCGGTGAGCCTGATGGTTGCCGAGCCACTTCTCCTCCAGAACGACCCCGCCCAGCGCGGCCACACGGGCCCTGAACGCCGTCTCGGCGTCCAGGGAGCGCATGTCTGCGACACAGGTGCGGCAGATGCCGTGCCCCTGCTGGACGTTGGACGGGAACGTGGCGCTCTCGTGCCCTGCCGCGCACCGCACACGATGCGGCTTCCTGCTGCCCCGCCACTCCTCTTCGAGGACTTCACCCCCCAACTCGGCGATGCGCGCCCGGAACGTCGCCTCGGCCCGCATGGACGGCGCGGACTGCTTCCTCGAAGTCTTCGCGACCCTCACCATCGGGCGGCCCCCCACACAGATCTCCCCATAACCGGTGATCTTTCCACGGCCCACTGACAGTGAGCCTTTTCCAACTTCAAGTTGAGCTGGCCAGATGGAGAGTGAGGACGGCCTGGACGAGTCTCGTGATTCGGGTTGTCGAGCAGCGCGATGGCTTGCTCGACCAGTGCTCGGACTTTCGCGTGGGACTGGTTGACGGCTTGCTGACCGGCGGGGGGCTGTCCCATCGGTCGCGGTAGGGATGGCGGACGCTGCTGCCTGCGCCCTGGTGGCCCCTGTCCGCCCAGCAGTTGATGCCGGCCCGGGCGAGGGCTTCGATGACGCCGTGTTCACGTGCGGCCCGGACGTCATGGACAGCACCGGCCAGGGCCGGTGAAGCCCAGAGCAGGCGTCCTTTGGGGTCGGCTATGACCTGCACGTTCATCGCCGGGCGGTCGGCGAGGAAGCGGAGGGCAGAGCTGGACACGTTGACCCCGGACGGGCACAAACCTGCGAAGCCTCTGGTGGAGACGGTCCTCTTGGCGGGAAACCGACTTACCAGGGCTTTCACCTGTCTGTCACGCCAACTGACCGAGCGGCTCAACAGGTTGGGGAGAGACCACCTGCCCAGCCGCTCGTTGGCGGCACCGGGTCCTTCGAAGCCGCGATCACGGAACCAGTCAGCTCTGGTCCGTTCCCGGGAACGGAGTGGACTGCAGGCGTTGCATCCACAGGGAGCTCAGGTACTGGCCCTTCTTCACGGCGTACTCGTGGAAGGTTCCGATTTCGGCGAAGCCGAACTTGCGGTGCAGGGCCACCGACGCGTCGTTCGGCAGGGCGATGCCGGCGAGGGCGACATGCACCGGTTCGTCGGCCAGGAGGCCGAAGAGCGCACGGTAGAGGGCGGTTCCCAGCCCCCGTCCTCTGCTGTCCTCGCCGAGTCCGATGCTCACCTCGACCGTTTCCCGGAAAGCGTCCTGATCGCGGTAGCACTGGCTGCAGGCATAACCGAGAACCTGGTTGCCGCGCCGGGCGACGAGCATCCGGTACGGACCCGTCTCCGCGAACTGAGCGAACCAGTCCTGCCGCTCCTCCAGGCGATGCGGTCTGGTGGCGAACCGGGCGTGCGAGGTCGCGGCCGTGTGATTCTGGATGGCGACGATCCCGGGCAGATCGTCCGTAATCGCGGGGACGAGTTCAACAGCGGCCTCGTAAATCTCGTGCACGAGAGGCTCCTCACCTCACGGGGGATGTCACACCGGCACGCTATGGCCGCCGTCGGCCACATAGAACCCCATGATCCGAAGGCACTGGCCATAGGCTGCACCTATGGCCCTGGAACTCGCGGACCTGCGCGTCTTCGTCACCGCCGCATCCGTCGGCTCGTTGTCCGCCGCAGCACGTGAGCTGCGCGTCGCGCAACCGTCCGTCAGCGAGCGGCTGCGCCGACTGGAACGGCTCGTCGGTCAGCCACTGCTCGACCGCTCCAGCCGAGGAGTGTCGCTGACGCCCGCGGGGGAACGGCTGCTGCCCCACGCGGAACGGTGTCTGGATCTGGCGGCCCGAGCCCTGGACATTGCACGGGAGGACGACACCCAGGGCACCCTGCACGTGACCACCCACGCCAGCTACGCACCGCTGGCCGTCCCCTTCGTCATCGGTGCCCTGCAGCCGCTCAGATACGCCGTCGTGGTCGACGACCAGCACAGTCAGGACGCACTCCAGCGGGTGGCCTCGGGCGCGACCGACATCGCCATCACACTGCCGATGCCGCACGCTCACGAGGTACGGCTGCACACGTTCCACAGTGAGCCAGTCATCGCGGTCTGTCACCCGGACCACCCGCTCACGGCGCGCCCCTGCGACACGGCAGGACTGAGCGGCCATCCCCTCGCCGTGAACCTCTGGGGCAGCGGTGCTCAGCTCTTTCACGAACTGCTCCTGGACGCCCCCACCCGCGCGCATCAGCTCTACCGCATCAGTTCCGCCGAGACGGCAGCCGATCTCGCGCGCTCCGGGCAGGCCGTCGCCGTCCTCACCCGCGCCACGGTCGAACGTGACCTCGCCGCCGGCGTCCTGGTCGAACTCGACGTGAGCGACATGCCCGAATGGCACGTCCACCTCATGGCAGCCCACCACCGCGAACGCGCCGCCGAGCCCGCCATCGCTGCCGTGATCAACGCCCTGGGCCACCCCAAGTCCTGACCCACCGCCCCCACGGACACCACCACGCGGGAAACACCCTGCCCCCACGCATCACCAGCCTCGTCCAAACCGTTCTCACTCTGCACCTGACCAGCTCTGACTGAAGTGGGAAAAGGCTCAGTCCGTGAGGTGCTCGATGACGTACGAAGGGGCAGCACGCGCGCATCGGGCGTACGAGCCGACTTCTGGACTCAGGAGGTCGCCTCCGCCCATAACTGTCGACTACGACTTAATCAACGGTCGGCGTATTCGCCGAGCCTTGCTAAGGAAGTCACCTGGCCCCGTTGTCACTACCACCCCGAAGCGCACCTTCCATGTAAATGTGCGCGCGCTCGGACGCCGCCCAGGGACGCCCCTGAGCACCTCACCTCCCCAGCCCCCTCGCCCAACCGCCCCCCAAACGACAAAAGAAGGGACGACACCCCCGCACAGGGTGTCGCCCCTTCATCGTGAACCGGAACCGCCGCCGCATCGGTACTGAGGGTCGGGGACACCGCGGCGGTCCCGGGGTCTGGTTGCCGGTGGGTTGCCGGTAGACCATCGGTGGTCTACCGGCAGAGCACCGGCGCGCTACCGGTGGTCGCTCCCCGTGGAGTGGGAAGCCGCGCGACCCGCCTCCAGGCGGGCCACCGGGATGCGGAACGGGGAGCAGGAGACGTAGTCCAGGCCCACCTCGTGGAAGAAGTGCACCGACTCGGGGTCACCGCCGTGCTCGCCGCAGACGCCGAGCTTGAGGTCGGGGCGGGTCTCGCGGCCCGCCTTGACCGCGTCGCGGACCAGCTTGCCGACGCCGTCCTTGTCGATCGTCTCGAAGGGGGAGACGCCGAAGATGCCCTTCTCCAGGTAGGCCGTGAAGAACGAGGCCTCCACGTCGTCGCGGGAGAAGCCCCAGACCGTCTGGGTGAGGTCGTTCGTGCCGAAGGAGAAGAACTCCGCGGCCTCCGCGATCTGGTCGGCCGTGAGGGCCGCGCGCGGGAGTTCGATCATCGTGCCGAGCGCCAGCTTCAGCTCGACGCCGGTCGTCTCGACGACCTCCGCGATGACCTGCTCGGCCTCCTCGCGGACGATCTCCAGCTCCTGGACGGTGCCGACGAGCGGAATCATGATCTCCACGCGCGGGTCGCCCTTGGCGGTCTTCCGCTCGGCCGCGGCCTCGGCGATCGCACGGACCTGCATGGTGAAGAGGCCGGGGATGACCAGGCCGAGGCGTACGCCGCGCAGGCCCAGCATCGGGTTCTGCTCGTGCAGGCGGTGGACCGCCTGGAGCAGGCGCAGGTCGTTCTCGTTGGCGTCCTTGCGGGACTCGGCGAGGGCGACGCGGACCGAGAGTTCCGTGATGTCGGGGAGGAACTCGTGCAGCGGCGGGTCCAGGAGGCGGACCGTGACCGGGAGGCCGTCCATCGCCTCGAAGAGCTCGACGAAGTCCCGCTTCTGGAGGGGGAGGAGTTCCTTGAGGGCGTCCTCGCGGGTGTCGTCCGCGTCGGCGAGGATCAGCCGCTCGACCATCTCGCGGCGCTCACCGAGGAACATGTGCTCGGTGCGGCACAGGCCGATGCCCTGGGCGCCGAAGCGGCGGGCGCGCAGGGCGTCCTCGGCGTTGTCGGCGTTGGCGCGGACCCGCAGGCGGCGTACGCGGTCCGCGTAAGCCATGACGCGGTGCACGGCGGCGACCAGCTCGTCGGCGTCGTCGGCGCCCGCGTGCATGCGGCCCTCGAAGTACTCGACGACGGGGGAGGGGACCACCGGCACCTCGCCGAGGTAGACCTTGCCCGTCGAGCCGTCGATGGAGACGACGTCGCCCTCCTCGACGACGGTGTCGCCCACCGTCATGCGGCGGCGCTTCGTGTCGACCTCCAGGTCCTCCGCGCCGCACACACAGGTCTTGCCCATGCCGCGGGCGACGACCGCCGCGTGGGACGTCTTGCCGCCGCGGCTGGTCAGGATGCCCTCGGCCGCGATCATGCCGTCGAGGTCGTCGGGGTTGGTCTCGCGGCGGATCAGGATGACCTTCTCGCCCGAACGCGACCACTTGATGGCGGTGTACGAGTCGAAGACCGCCTTGCCGACCGCGGCACCCGGTGACGCGGCGATGCCGCGGCCGAGCTGCTCGACCTTCGCGGACTCGTCGAACCGCGGGAACATCAGCTGCGCGAGCTGGGCGCCGTTGACGCGCTGCAGCGCCTCGGCCTCGTCGATCAGGCCCTGGTCCACGAGCTGCGTCGCGATGCGGAAGGCCGCACCGGCGGTGCGCTTGCCGACGCGGGTCTGCAGCATCCACAGCTGGCCGCGCTCGATGGTGAACTCGATGTCGCACAGGTCCTTGTAGTGCGTTTCGAGGGTCTCCATGATCTGCATGAGCTGGTCGTACGACTTCTTGTCGATCTGCTCGAGATCGGCGAGCGCGACCGTGTTGCGGATGCCCGCCACCACGTCCTCGCCCTGCGCGTTCGTCAGGTAGTCGCCGTACACGCCCTGGTGGCCGGAGGCCGGGTCGCGGGTGAACGCGACGCCCGTGCCGGAGTCGGGGCCGAGGTTGCCGAAGACCATCGAGCAGATGTTGACCGCGGTGCCGAGGTCGCCGGGGATGCGCTCCTGGCGGCGGTAGAGCTTGGCGCGGTCGGTGTTCCACGACTCGAAGACCGAGCGGATCGCGAGGTCCATCTGCTCGCGCGGGTCCTGCGGGAAGTCACGCCCGGCCTCGGTCTTGACGATCTTCTTGAACTTCGTGACCAGCTTCTTGAGGTCGGCGGCCTCGAGGTCGGTGTCGACCGTGACCTTCTTGGCGGCCTTGGCCGCCTCGAGCGCGTCCTCGAAGAGCTCGCCGTCGACGTCCATGACGGTCTTGCCGAACATCTGGATGAGGCGGCGGTAGGAGTCCCACGCGAAGCGGTCGTCGCCGGACTGCTTGGCGAGCCCGGTGACCGACTTGTCGGAGAGGCCGATGTTCAGGACCGTGTCCATCATGCCCGGCATCGAGAACTTGGCGCCCGAGCGGACCGAGACGAGCAGCGGGTCGTTCGCCTGACCGAGCTTCTTGCCCATGGTCTTCTCGAGGGCGTCGAGGTGCGCACTCACCTCGTCACGCAGCTCGACGGGCTCGTCACCGCTGTCGAGGTACGTCTTGCAGGCCTCGGTGGTGATGGTGAAGCCCGGAGGGACGGGCAGCCCGAGGTTGGTCATCTCGGCGAGGTTCGCGCCCTTCCCGCCGAGAAGGTCCTTGAGCTCCTTGTTGCCCTCGGTGAAGTCGTAGACGAACTTCACGCTCTCGCTCGTGTGAGCTACGTGGGGATCTTTGTTTTCCGACACGGGTCTCGACTCCTCGAGAGCTCGGTGGCTGCCCTGACGGCGAGGAACATACCCAGATCGAAGGCACCTGGGTACGTCCACTTGTGCGTCATGCGGCCGTAACCACCCGTCCGCCGCTAGATCGAAAGTGACTGAGCGGTAGCCGAGGAGGACGGTATTCGTTCAAGTCTTGAAGGCTCAGCCCTCCCAGCACCCACAAAACGCTCAGATGAGCGGAGTAGACTCAGATGTGAGTTCACCTCATGAATGATCGAGCAGTGGCACTGAGTGCCACCCCTTGGAGAAGTGCAGTCGCCCACGAAGCGCTCATCTGAGCGCAACCCCCATCAGGGGTGGCGAGAATCACGCCGTTTGAAGCGGCCGGATGTCAGCATCCGGACCCCGTGACGGACGTCCGGCCGGTCCCGGAGGACGCCTCGCCGACCCGCTACACGCCCAGCGCGACGAGCCGCTCCTCCACCCGCTCCGGCGCGTACAGGTGCTCGACCACCAGCGTTGCCGCCCCGACCAGCGCCGCGCGCTCGCCGAGGCGCGAGGTGACGACCTCCAGATGAGCGGTGGAGCGGGGCAGCGCCCGCTGGTAGAGCAGTTCGCGGACGCCGGTGAGGAAAGGTGTTCCGGCCAGATCTCCGGCGATCACCAGAACGCCCGGGTTCAGGAGGGTCACAACGGTCGCAAGCACCTCGCCGACGTGCCGCCCGGCCTCCCGCGCGAACCCGACGGCGGTGGGGTGCCCCGCCTCCAGAAGCCCCCGCACGTCCCAGCCCGACTCCGCGGCGACCCCCGCCTCCGTCAGCCTGCGGGCCACCGCCCGGCCGCCCGCCACCGCGGCCAGGCAGCCGTAGGACCCGCACCTGCAGAGCGCGTCCGCACCCGCCGGCACCCGGATGTGCCCGATGTCGCCCGCGCCCCCGTCGATGCCCCGGTAGACGTCGCCGCCGACCACCACGCCCGCCCCGATCCCCGTGGAGACCTTGACCAGGGCGAAGGCCGAGCAGTCCGGATAGTGGGTGCGCTGTTCCCCGTACGCCATGAGGTTGGCGTCGTTGTCGACGAGGACCGGCACCTCGGCGGGCCCGCCGGTCCGCTCCGCGAACGCGCGGCGCAGCCGTCCCCGTATGTCGTAGCCGTCCCAGCCCGGCATGATCGGCGGCTGCACGACGCGCCCCGTCTCGCTGTCGACGGGCCCCGGCACGGCGAGCCCGATGCCGCACACGGACCCGGCCGGACGCCCCGCATCGCGCAGCAGCCCGGCGAAGCGGACGCCCAGCTCGCCGAGGACCGCGTCGGGCCCGTCCTCGACGGAGAGGGGCGCCGCGTGCTCGGCGAGGATCTCGCCGCCGAGGGTCAGCAGGGCGGTGCGGGCGTGCCGAGTCTCCAGGTCGGCGGCGAGGACGACGGCGTGGGCGTCGTCGAACTCGAGGCGGATCGCGGGCCGCCCGCCGAGTGGCGACCCCACCGGGCCCCCGGCCCCCTCCCGCAGCCACCCCGCACGGAAGAGCCGGTCGAGCCGCTGCCCGACCGTGGCCCGGGACAGGCCCGTGGCCTGCTGCAGGGCGCCGCGGGTGGTGGCGCGGCCGCTGCGCACCAGATGGAGGAGGTCTCCGGCGCCCTCGGCCCGCAGGTGGCTCCGCGTCCCCGGGCGTGCCCCGGCCCGCCCCCGATGTCCCGTCGTCATGCGCCCTCCCGCGCTCCTGTGCCTCTTGTGCGCCCCAACTCGACACCACACACTGGGTTTTGCGTATCGAGCAGACGTAACTCTAAGGTGGAAAGCACCGAACTGACAGGGCGCTGCCGAAGCGCTCGCAGGGCGCCGAGTCTCCCGGGGAGAATCGCGTGGACCGCAGTACGACCACCCGGCCGTCCGCCTCCCGCGCCGCCGCGTCGCGGCGCGTGCTGCGGGAGCGGGCGGCCGCGGTGCTCCGGGCCAACTGGACGGGGACGTCCACCGTGCCGTCCCGTGCGCTCTATCCGCACCAGTGGTCCTGGGACTCCGCGTTCATCGCGATCGGGCTCCGCCATCTCTCGCCACTGCGCGCCCAGTTGGAGCTGGACACGCTCCTCGCCGCCCAGTGGGGCGACGGCCGCGTCCCGCACATCGTCTTCGACGACACCGTCCCGCCCGGCGCGTACTTCCCGAGCCCCGACTTCTGGCGCTCCACGACGGCGGGCCGCGCCGCGGGCGCGCCCGCGGCCGTCCAGACCTCGGGCATCGTGCAGCCGCCGGTGCACGCGCTCGCCGCCTGGCTGGTGCACCGCGCCGACCCCGGCCTGTCCAGGGCCCGCTCCTTCCTCGCCCGCGTCCACCCGCGCCTGGCCGCCTGGCACCGCTACCTGCTGTCCGCGCGCGACGCGGGCGGCGCGGGACTCGCCGCCGTGCTGCACCCCTGGGAGCAGGGCATGGACAACAGCCCTTGCTGGGACGCCCCGTTGAGCCGCGTCGAGCCCGCGGAGCCGGGGGCTTTCCGCCGCGCGGACCTGGACCACGGGGCGCCGGAGGACCGGCCGACGGATGCGGACTACGGCAGGTACGTGCGGCTCGCGGCGGAGTACCGGGACCGGGGGTACGCGGACGGCGGCGGCCTCGGCGCCTTCGCGGTCGAGGACCCCGCGTTCAACGCGCTGCTGATCGCCTCGGAACGCGCGCTGGCACGCATCGAGGACGAGCTGGTCATGGAGGCAGGCCGCGAACGGACCACATACAAAGCTCAGTTGGAGAAGCGCGCTCGCGAGCGTCGCGAGCGCTCCGAGGCGCTGACCGAGGCCCTGGTCGCTCGCCTCTGGGAGCCGCGGCGCGAGCTCTTCCTCTGCCGCGATCTGCGCGCCCCGGGCCCCGACGGAGAGCTCGTCCCCGAGCGGGGCGTCACCGGCCTCGTCCCCCTCGTACTGCCCGCGCTCCCGCCCGGCACGGCCGCCGCGCTGGTGCGCACCGCGTGCGGCCCGCACTTCGGCCTCGGTGGGCCGTCGCGGCTCGTGCCGAGCTATGACCTGAAGGGGCCCGCGTTCGACCCTCGGCGGTACTGGCGCGGGCCCGCCTGGTTCAACACCAACTGGCTCGTGGTGAAGGGCCTGCGGCTGCACGGCGAGCACGAGCGGGCCGACGGGCTGCGGGACGCGCTGCTCGACGCGGCGGTGACCTCGGGATTCGCCGAGTACGTCGATCCGCGCACCGCCCGGGGGAGCGGCGCGCGCGGCTTCGGCTGGACCGCGGCGCTGGCGCTGGATCTGCTGCACGACGACGGCCGGACCGAACGGGGCGGGCTCCCGGAAGAAGAGGTGTGGGCATGAGCGATCGGCATCGACTCCTGGTGCGGGGACGGACCTTCGTGGCCGTCGGCGCGGGCGGCGACATCAGCGGCGTCGACTCGGCGCGCGGCGCCGCGGCGGGCCCCGGCGGCCTGTTCGTGCGGGATGCGCGGCACCTGAGCCGCTGGCAGCTCACCGTCGACGGGGCGGTGCCCGAGACCCTCGCCCCGGTGGCGGCAGCGGCCGACGCGGCTGACGCGGCGCGCTGCGTCCTGGTGCCGCGCGGTGGCCGCCAGGAGCCGCCCGCGTACACGCTCTTCCGCGAACAGGCCGTCGCCGACGGGGTGTTCCTGGAGACGCTCCGGTTCCTGAGCAATCGGCCGGTGCCGACCCGGGTGGCGCTCGCGCTGACCGTGGACGCGGACTTCACCGACCAGTTCGAGCTGCGCGCCGACCACCGCACGTACGCGAAGCCGGGCGCCGTCAGGTCCCGGCTGCCGCTCGACGGGGGCGAGGGCGTCGAGTTCACCTACCGGCGGGGCGAGTGGTGCTCCCGTACGACGGTGACCGCCGACCCTGCGCCGGACGGCATCGAGGAGACAGGCACCGGCGCGCGACGTCTCGTATGGACCCTGGAGCTCGACGCCCATGGATCCCTGGAGGTGGCACTGCGTGCCGTGGCGCGGCCGCACGGGGAGCCCGAGCCGCACGCCCCGCGGTCCCCGGCGGAGGCCGTGCGCCAACTCGCCGCCATCGAGGAGGAGTACACGTCCGACGTGGTGCTGCCCACCACCTGGCCCGAGCTCGCGGCGGCCTGCGCGCACGGCCTCGCGGACCTCGCCGCGCTGCAGGTCCCGGCGCGGGGTCCGGACGGGGAGGAGCTGCGGGTGCCCGGCGCCGGGGTGCCGTGGTTCCTCACGCTGCTCGGCCGCGATGCCCTGCTGACCTCTCTCTTCGCCCTGCCCTATCTGCCGGGTCTGGCGGCCGCGACGCTGCCCGCACTCGCCGCGACGCAGGCCACGGAGGCCGTGGACGGCGCGGTCGCCGAGCCGGGCAAGATCGCCCACGAGGTGCGGCACGGCGAGCTCGCGCACTTCGGCCAGGTCCCGTTCGGCCGCTACTACGGCTCGGTCGACGCGACGCCCCTCTTCCTGGTGCTGCTCGGCACATACACCGAACAGACCGGCGACACCGCGCCCGCCCGCCGCCTGGAGACGCACGCGCGGGCCGCCGTCGGCTGGCTGCTCGACCACGGCGGGCTGGCCTCCCGCGGCTACCTCGTCCACCGCCCGGACGCGGGCGGCCTCGCCAACCAGAGCTGGAAGGACTCGCCCGGCGCGATCTGCTCGGCCGACGGCAGCGGCGCGTCGGGGCCCGTCATGGCGGCGGGCGCGCAGGGCTATGCGTACGACGCCCTGCGGCGCACCGCCCGGCTCGCCAGGACCGTCTGGTCCGACAAGGTGTACGCGGATCTGCTCACGCAGACCGCGGCCGACCTGCGGGACCGCTTCCGGCGCGACTTCTGGATGCCGGAGCACGGCTTCCCCGCGCTCGCGCTCGACGGCGAAGGCCGCCAGGTCGACGCGCTCGCCTCGGACGCGGGCCATCTGCTGTGGTCCGGGCTGCTCGACGAGGAGTACGGGGAGACGGTGGGGCGGCGCCTGCTGGAGCCCGACTTCTTCTCGGGCTGGGGCGTACGGACGATCGCGGCCGGTCAGCCCGCATTCCATCCTCTCGCCAGTCACCGCGGCTCGGTATGGCCGCACGACAACGCCCTGATCGCCCTCGGCCTGGCCCGCTACGGCCTCCACGACGAGGCCCGCGCCCTGGCCCGGGGCCTCGCCGCCGCGGCCACGGCGGGCGACGGCCGCCTCCCGGAAGTACTCGCCGGTTACGACAGGGAGGCGTATCCGGTGCCGATGCGGTATCCGCACGCGTGCCTGCCCGAATCACGGTCGGCGGCGGCGCCGTTGGCGTTGCTGGCCGCGGTGGGCGGGGCGTAACTAACCCCCTCAGTCGTCGATCCCCGACCTCTCCACCCCCGCCACGATCCACCGCTGGAAGAACAGGAACACCACGAGCAGCGGCACGATCGACACCGCCGCCGCGATGAACAGCACGTGCAGGCGGATGACCTGGGACGTGGTGAACGTGGCCAGGGCCACCTGGACCGTCCAGGCGTCGCGGTCCTGGCCGATGACCAGGGGCCACAGGAAGGAGTTCCACGCGCCGATGAACACGATCGTGCCGACGGCCGCGAAGACGGGGCGGGAGTTGGGCACGACGACCCGCCAGTACGTGCGCCAGTAGCCGAGCCCGTCCACGCGCGCCGCGTCCTCCAGTTCCCGGGGGAAGCCCAGGAAGTACTGGCGGAAGATGAAGCAGGCGAAGGCGGAGAACAGGGTCGGGACGATCAGGCCGCGCAGGGTCGAGACCCAGCCGAGCGACGAGACGAGGACGAAGCTCGGTACGAAGGTGACGGCCGCCGGGACCATCATCGTGCCGAGGATCGCGTAGAAGACGTGGTCGGCGTAGCGGTAGGGGATGCGGGCCAGGCCGTACCCGGCGAGGGAGGCGAGGAGGAGCGTGCCGAGCGTCGTCGCGACCGCGATCAGCGACGAGTTGAGCAGGGCGCGTGCCATCGGCACCGTCGGGTCGTCGAAGAGCTCGGAGACGTTCGACCAGTGCAGCGTGGAGGGGAAGAACGTCCAGTCGGGGGAGGTGATGTCGTCCTCGGACGCGAGGCCGTTGCGTACGAGGAGGTAGAAGGGGATCAGGAACAGCAGCGCGAGGGCGATGAGCAGCACGACGCGCAGTGCTCGGCCCGCTCTGACCAGGGAGTCGTCCGTGGACCTGTTCGGGGGTGCGGTCATGGGGTCAGTCCTCCTTCCTGCCGAGGCCGAACCAGCGCGCCTGGCCGATCGTCACCACCGCGATGATCAGCGCGAGGAGCACCGCGCCCGCGCTGCCGAGTCCGAGGTTCTGCTCCCGGCCGAGCGCCGTGTAGTAGAGGTAGACGAGCGGCGGCCGGGCGTGCGGCGGATAGCCGCTCGAGGTCGAGAGCAGGTTGTAGAACTCGTCGAAGGCCTGGAAGGCGTTGATGACGAGCAGCAGCGTGACGGCGACGGAGGTCGCGCGCAGCTGGGGCAGTGTGATGTGGCGCAGGACCTGCCAGCCGGGCCGGGCGCCGTCCACCGCCGCCGCCTCGTAGAGGGTGGGGGAGATCCGCTGGAGGCCCGCCAGGAACAGGATCATGTAGAAGCCCGCCTGGAGCCAGAGCCGCACGGTGACGATGACCAGCCAGTACCAGGGCGGATCCGTGGTCGAGAGCCAGGCGGTCTGGTCGGCGCCGAACCAGCCGAGGACGGTGTTGGCGAGCCCGAACCGCACCCCGTTGAAGATCGACAGCTTCCAGATCATCGCCGCCACGACGTAACTGCACGCCGCGGGGAGGAAGAAGACGGAGCGGAAGAACGCCTGGGCGCGGCGCAGGCGGTTCACCATCAGCGCGAGCGCGAGCGACAGGACGAAGGTGGTGGGCACGATGAACGCCGAGAAGACCGCGAAGGTGACGAGGCTGTCGGTGAACGCGTCGTTCCGCAGCATCGAGGCGTAGTTGTCGAAGCCGATGAAGTCGTCGGGCGAGACGGTGTTGTGGGCGTCGAAGAAGCTGAGGTACACGCTCCAGCCGAGCGGCACGTACGTGAAGAGGATCAGGCCCAGCGCGAAGGGGCCGACGAAGACCCAGAACCACAGGGTGCGGTTCTGGGTGCCGAGGAGCCTGCTCACGACTTCTTCTTGACCCGGTCCAGCTCCGCCCGCACCTTGCGCACGACGGATTTGAGCTCGCTCGCGGGGTTCGCGCCGGACTTGATGATCCGGCTCAGCGCGTCCTGGTACGCGGTGCGGCTTGCCGGTGTCCACAGCAGCGGCTCGGAGTAGCCGTAATCGGTGGAGTAGCGCACCGCGTCCGCCGCCGCGCCCTCCTTCAGCTTGCCGGCCTTCTTCGCGAGGGAGAGCCTGGCGGGGATGTGGAAGCCGTAGGAGAGCGCGAAGTCCTCCTGGTACTCCGTCCCGTCGATCCACAGCCACTTGAGGAAGTCCTTCGCCGCCTCCTTGTGGTCGCTGCGGGCGCTCACCGCCGCGCCGTACGACCCCACGGGCAGCGACGGTCTGCCGTTCGGGCCGTCGGCGGGCAGCGCCAGTACGCCGAAGTCGTCGCCCAGTTCCTTCTTCACGGCGGGCAGCGCCCACAGACCGCACCACTGCATCGCGGTCAGCTCCTGGACGAACGCCGACGGGTCCGACCAGTCGGCGGGCGCGCCGAGCAGCAGCGACTTGTCGGCGTACAGCTGGTGCAGCTTGCCGAGGGTGCGGGCGGCCGCCGGGTCGTCGAAGCCGACCTCCCCGTCCTCGGTGACGGCGCTCAGGCCCGCCGCGTACAGGGGCGTGATGCCGAGGGCGCCCGCGCCGCCGTCGTTGCCGAGGAAGAGGCCCTTCACGTCCTTCGTGGTGAGCGCCTTCGCCGCGTCGACCAGCTCGTCCAGGCTCTTCGGCGGCCGCACGCCCGCGTCGTCGAGCAGGCTCTTGCGGTAGTAGAGCAGATGCATGTCGACGACCTGCGGGACCGCCCAGATCTTCCCGTCGTGGGTCTTGGGAGCCAGCACCGCCGGGTTGAAGTCGTCCTTCACCCCGTCGAACAGGTCGGTGAGGTCGACGACCTGGCCGTTCAGGATCTGGTCCAGGGACGGGCCGTTGACCTCGAAGACGTCGGGCCCCGAGTCGGTGAGGAGCGCCGCCGCGGTCTGCTCGTCGTAGTTGCCGGGGCGCCACTGGACGCTGACGTTCGCCTTCTTGTACGCGGCGGCGTACCGCTTCACGGCCTGCTCGGTGCCCGCCTCGCCGTACTGGTGGTACCACTGCGCGAGCTGCGGGCCCTTGCCGCCCGAGCCGCCGCCGTCGCGCCCTGTGTTGGACCCGCACGCGGTGAGCAGTCCGAGCGCGGCGCCCGTCGCACCCGTCCCGAGCAGTGTCCTGCGGCTGATGGCCATGCTGGTCGTCCCCCTGGGTGACGTAGGTGTGTGCCGGGCCCAACGATCAACCATGCAGAGGGATTACGACAGGGGTGTTGCGGCCGAGTGTCGGCCCGTCAGTGCTCCGTGAAGCCGTCCGGACTCCGTGTCCGGCTCCGTGAATCCGTCAGCACTCCGTAAAGGCGGGCCCATCGCGTGTATGCACCACGTCAAGGGGGACGACGTGGCGCGGCGGACGTTCTACGGTGCCGCACATGGGACACAACAGGACGAGACAGGGCGACGCGCGGTCCGTGGCGGGAGGGCCCTACGGGCGGGAGACGCCGGACGCGACCCTCTCGGACCGCAGCTGGGCGCCCGACGTGCGGGCCGCCGTCTTCTGCGCGGTCGCGCTCTTCGGGCTCGTACTCCTCATCGACTGGGCCAACGGCACGCTCAGCCCGCTCCGCGTCTGTCTGTGGGTCCCGCTCTCCGGGCTGCTCTATCTGGTGCTGCATCCCGTACGGGTGACGGCGGGGCCCGGCTGGCTGGCCGTGCGGGGCCTCGGCCGCCGCAGGCACGTCTGCACCTGCCTGCTCACCGCCGTGCGGTACAGCGAGGGCGTCGCCGCGCGCCTCGTCCTGAGCGACTCGCTGGGCAACCGCGTCGAGCTCGACCCGCAGCTCCTCGTCGACAACCCGCTGCTCCTGCACCGCCTCGACACCGGCGCCCGCTTCGCCCTTGAGGCCGGGCTGCTCAGGACGGGCCGCACCGAACTGCAGCGGCTCATCGAGCGCGCCGACAACGCGGTGGCGAAGGGCGTCTTCGAGGCGTCGGACCTGTACTGAGCGGGACCTTCGGCCCTGGGAGCGGCCGAGCGTGCGGCGGACCGTGGAGACATGGACGCCCCGCACCTTCCGCACCTTCCGCACGCCCCGCGCATCCCGCAGAGCCCGCGCCCCCCACGCGCTCCGCGCGCCTCGTACACCCCGGGAATCCCGCATTCCGTCGACGCCCCACCCGCAGCCCGTGCCACAGTCGTACGTGTGGACATCGCTTCCCGCGCCGACCTCGATGCGCTGCTCCGCCGCTTCTACACGGCGGCCTTCGCCGACCCGCTGATCGGCCCCTTCTTCACGGAGATCGCAGGCACCGACCTCGACGTGCACCTGCCGCGCATCACCGACTTCTGGGAGCGTGCGCTCTTCCGCTCCGCCGACTACCGCCGCAACGCGTTCGCCCCGCACGCCGCGCTGCACTCCGCCCGCCCCCTCACCGCCGAGCACTTCGGCCGCTGGGTACAGCTGTGGCACGCCACGGTGGACGGTCTGCACCAGGGGCCGAACGCGGAGCGCGCGAAGGCGCAGGGGGAGCGGATCGCGGTCGCCATGCTGCGTCGCCTCGGCGGCAAGGACGCGCCGACCGCGGGCGAGGGCCCGGGGTTCGTCCCGCTGGTGGCGCTTGAGCTGCGCAGGGCGGCGTAGCGGCCCAGTGTCCCTGGGCCAGCTCAGCCCTTGAGCCAGCTCAGTCCTTGAGCCCCTCGTACCGCACGCCCGTCAGCCCCTCGGACGCCGCCCAGAGCCGCTCCCCGGCCACGTCGTTCAGCGTCCACTTCGCCCGCCAGGACCGGGCGGGCGCCCCGCGGAGCCCGAGCGGGCCCGGGCCGGTGAACGAGTCGGGCCGCACGCGGGGCGCCGTGGCCGCGTACAGCGTGGGCAGCGCGCCGGCCGCCGCGGACTGGGCGAGGAGCCGGTTGCCGAGTGCCACGATGCGTTCGGCGGCCTTGCGGCCCTCCATCTTGACGCCCGCGGTCTGCAGATTGGTCGAGGCGTAGCCCGGGTGCGCGGCGGCCGCGAGGGTGTCGGCGCCGGACAGGGCCAGGCGGCGCGCCAGCTCGTGGACGAAGAGGAGGTTGGCCGTCTTGGAGCGGCCGTAGGCGATCCAACGGCGGTAGTTCCGCTCGCTGTTGAGGTCGCCGATGTCGATGTTGGCGAGCGCGTGCAGACCGGACGAGACGGTGACGACGCGCGCGTCGGGGGTGTCCAGGAGGCGGGGGAGCAGCAGCCCGGTGAGGGCGAAGTGCCCGAGGTGGTTGACGCCGAACTGCGTTTCGAAGCCGTCGGCGGTGCGAAGGTAGGGGAGCGCCATCACCCCCGCGTTATTGATCAGCAGGTCGAGGCGCGCGCTGTCGTACGCGGCTGCGAACTGTCGTACGGACGCCAGGTCCCCGAGGTCGAGTGCCCTGAACTCGACGTCCGCGTCCGGCACTTCGCGCAGCAGCCGGTCCACCGCCGCGACGCCGCGTTCCGCGCTGCGGCAGGCAAGGATCACGTGGGCGCCGCGGCGGGCGAGCTCACGCGCGGTGACGTAGCCGAGGCCGCTGTTCGCGCCGGTGACCACCGCGGTGCGGCCGCTCTGGTCGGGGATGTCGTTCGCGGTCCAGGCCGCCATGGGTGGGCTCCCTCTCCATAGGCTTCTTGATCAGAAGTGGCTTCTTACTCAAGAGTAGGTCGGAGGGGGAGCCCGCGGCAGGGGGCCACCGTTCAGGCCGCGGCGCCGCCGTCGATCACCAGGTCGGCGCCGACCACCGAGCCGGATTCGTCGGAGGCCAGGTACAGCACGGCCGCGGCGACCTCCTCCGTCGTCGACACGCGGCCCAGCGGCGTCGACTCCTTCATGCGGGCCGCGCGGTCGGCCTCGGTCTCGCCGGGGCGGAACGACATGGTGGTGTCGGAGGAGCCGGGGCTGACGGTGTTGATGCGGACGCCGTCCCTGATGTGCTCGGCGGCGGCCGCGCGGCTCAGCGCGGAGACGGCGGCCTTGGTCGCTCCGTAGGCGGCCGTGCCCGGCGTGCTGGTGTGCGCGCCGAGGGTCGAGCCGATGTTGACGACGGCGCCGCCCGCGGGCTGGGTGCGCATCTGCTTCACCTCGGCCTGCAGGGCGAGCAGTACGCCGGTGACGTTGATGTCGAGCATCGTGCGCCAGTCCTCCTCGGCCAGCTCGGCGACCGGCTTTCCGGCGCGCAGGACGCCCGCGTTGTTCACGGCCACGTCGAGCGAGCCGAAGCGGTCGACGGTGGCGGCGACGAGCGCGGCGAGGTCGGCGGAGCGGGAGACGTCGGCGGTGACGACGAGCGCCTTGCCCCCGGCACCCGCTATGAGGTCCGCGGTCTCCTTCAGGGGGCCCTCGGTGCGCCCGGCCACCACGACGTTCGCGCCCTCGGCGGCGAAGGCGAGCGCGATGGCCCGGCCGAGGCCGGAGCCACCGCCGGTGACGAGCGCGGTGCGGCCGGTGAAGCGGGCGCGAGGGGCGTGAGGGGTGTGAGGGGTGTGCGCAGTCATGACGGGCTCTTTTCTTGACCGATCGGTTCAGTATTGGGGCAAATAAAAGATGGCTGTACGTGGGTGGGTGGAAAAGCGCCGGGCGGCGGGTCAGTCGAGCAGTGCCAGTGTCTGCTCCACCGCGTCCCGCACCCGCGCGGGGTCCTTGGAGGCCTTGCCGACCACCCGCACGCCCTGCAGCATGACGAGCAGCATGCGGGCCAGCGTCAGCGGATCGCGGCCCTCGGGCAGCTCGCCCTGCGCCTGCGCCCGGACGAGTGCGGAGTGCAGCAGGGTCTCGATGTGGTCCCAGCTGCGCTCGACGCAGCGGGCGGCGGACTCGTCGTGCGGGCCGAGCTCGGCCGCCGTGTTGGTGATGAAACAGCCGCTCAGGCGCCCTTCGCCGGTGGACGCCTCGTTTCCGAAGCGGCGCACCACCGCGCGCACGGCGGGCAGTGCGGGGCCCGGCTGCGCCAGCTCCGCGAGCAGGCGCGGGTTCTGGATCTCGCCGTACCGCTCCAGCGCCTTCAGGTACAGCTCGTGCTTGTTCCCGAAGGTTGCGTAGATGCTGGCGCGCCCGATGCCGAGCGCCTCGACGAGGTCTGCCATCGACGTCGCCTCGTAGCCACGCCGCCAGAACAGCTCGAGGGCCGACTGCAGCGCGGCGTCCGGATCGAATTCCTTGGTCCTGGCCACGAGGGGAATGTTACGTCTTTCTGGAACGAACGGTCAAGCAATCTCAGGCAACCCGTACCGGGTGCACCGCGACCGACACCTCCTCGTCGTCCAGGCACCGCCCCGTCTCCAGGTCGAACCGCTGCTTCAGGAGCGGCGAGGCGACGAACGGCCGCCCCTGCTCCGTCCCGAGCAGCCCCCGGGAGAGCACCGCGGCGCCCGTGAACGGGTCGCGGTTGTCGATCGCGTACGCGCGGCCCTCGCGGTCGAGGAAGAGCGCGGCCTGCCTGCCGTCGGGCAGCAGGGCCGCGAGTCCCCGGCCCGGCACGAGCTGCGTACGGTCGCAGATCTCCAACCAGTCTTCTTCGAGGCGGAGTTGAATGCGGACGGAGGTCGAGCCGCTCATCGGGTGGCTCCTTCCAGGGGGCGGGGGCCGATGGACAGAAGGGGAAGGTCGGGCTTGATCTGGTCGCGCTCGGGGACGAAGCCGACCGTGGGGTCCGGCACGCCCGGCGCGTTCACGAAGGACACGAAGCGCGCGAGCCGCTCCGGGTCGTCGAGGGTCTCGGCCCACTCGTCGCGGTAGTGGGTGACGTGCGCGGCCATCAGCGACTCCAGCTCGTCACAGATGCCCAGCGAGTCGTGCACGACGACGTCCCGCACGTGGTCGAGGCCGCCGTCGATCCGGTCGAGCCAGGCGGCGGTGCGCTCCAGACGGTCCGCGGTGCGGATGTAGAACATCAGGAACCGGTCGATGAGGCGCACCAGTTCGGCGTCGCTCAGGTCCTGCGCGAGCAGGTCCGCGTGGCGCGGGGTCGCGCCGCCGTTCCCGCCGACGTACAGGTTCCAGCCGCTCGCCGTGGCGATGACGCCGAAGTCCTTGGACTGGGCCTCCGCGCACTCGCGGGCGCACCCGGACACCGCCGACTTCAGCTTGTGCGGGGCGCGCAGGCCCCGGTAGCGCAGCTCCAGGTCGATGGCCATGCGCACGGAGTCCTGTACTCCGTACCGGCACCAGGTCTGCCCGACGCACGACTTCACGGTGCGCAGCGCCTTGCCGTACGCGTGCCCCGACTCGAAGCCCGCGTCCACCAGCCTCGTCCAGATCATCGGGAGCTGCTCGACGCGCGCCCCGAACAGGTCGATGCGCTGCCCGCCGGTGATCTTCGTGTAGAGCCCGAAGTCCCGCGCCACCTCGCCGATGACGATCAGCTTCTCCGGTGTGATCTCGCCGCCGGGGATGCGCGGCACCACCGAATAGGAGCCGTTCTTCTGGAGGTTGGCGAGGAAGTGGTCGTTGGTGTCCTGGAGCGCGGCCTGTTCGCCGTCCAGGACGTACCCCTTCGCGCCGATCGACGGCGCGAGCGACGCGATGATCGAGCCGACCGCGGGCTTGCACTCGTCACAGCCCTCGCCGCCGCGCGCCCCCTCGCGTCCGTGCCCGTCGAGCAGCTCGCGGAAGGAGGTGATCCGCAGGGCGCGCACGATCTCGTACAACTCCTGGCGGGTCTGCCCGAAGCAGCCGCACAGCCCGTCGTCGCCGCTCTTCGGCAGCAGTTGCCCGATCACCTTCAGGCAACTGCCGCAGCCCGTACCGGCCTTGGTGCACTTCTTCACCTCGGGCAGGCTGGAGCAGGCGCAGATGGCGTCCTTGGTGACGTTGTGGCAGTTGCAGATCACCGCGGATCCCGGCAGCGCCTCGGGGCCGAGCGCGACGGGGGCGCCCGCGCCCGCGGGCAGCACCAACTGCTCGGCGGGCACCGGCGGTACGGACCCGGTGAGCGGCCGCAGCACCCCGTACTGCTCCGCGTCGCCGACGAGGATGCCACCGAGCAGCTCGCCCTCGGGCGACATCACCAGCTTCTTGTACGTTCCCGAGCGCGAGTCCGTGTAGACGACGTCGAGGCAGCCCTCCGCCGTGCCGTGTGCGTCGCCGAACGACGCGACGTCGACGCCGAGGAGCTTCAGCTTGGTGGAGAGGTCGGCGCCGGTGAAGCTCGCCTCCTGGGCGGCGATGTCGGCGGCCGCCGTCTGGGCCATCTCGTAGCCCGGCGCGACCAGGCCGTAGACACGGCCGTCCGCCGCCAGCGCGCACTCGCCGATCGCGTACACGTCCGGGTCGCTGGTGCGGCACTGCTCGTCGACCGTGATGCCGCCGCGCTCGCCGACGGTCAGGCCGTGGTCGCGGGCCAGCTGGTCACGCGGCCGCACCCCCGCGGAGAACACCACCAGATCCGTGGCGACCTCGCTGCCGTCGGACAGCTTCATGCCCGCCACGGCACCGTCCTCGCCCGCCACGATCTCCTGCGTGCCGGTGCCGGTGTGCACGGTCAGACCCATGCCCGTGATGGTCCGCAGGAGCGCCGCGCCGCCGCCCTCGTCGACCTGCACCGGCATCAGCCGCGGCGCGAACTCCACGACGTGCGTGGCGAGTCCGAGCCCCTTGAGCGCGCCCGCGGCCTCCAGGCCGAGCAGCCCGCCGCCGACGACCGCGCCGGTCGTCGCCCGCCGCTTCGCGTACTCCTCGATGGCCAGCAGGTCCTCGATGGTGCGGTAGACGAAACAGCCCGTCGCGTCCTTGCCCGGCACCGGCGGCACGAAGGGGTACGAGCCGGTGGCGAGCACGAGCTTGTCGTACGTGAAGACGGCGCCCGAGCGTGCGGTGACCGTCCTCGCCTCGCGGTCGAAGCTCTCCGCCGCGTCGCCGACGTACAGCTCGATGCCGTGCTCGTCGAGGAACTCCCGGTCGGTCAGGGAGAGGTCGTCGGGCGTGCGGCCCGAGAAGTACGAGGTGAGCTGTACGCGGTCGTAGGCCGGGCGCGGCTCCTCGCACAGCACCACGACGCGGTGGCTCGCCGTGAGCCCCTGCGCGGCGGCGGCCTCCAGGAACCGCTGGCCGACCATGCCGTGGCCGACGAGCACGAGGGTGGGGCGGGGGAGCGGGGTCTGTGCGGGCGTTGGCATGTCAGCGGCCTCCGTCATTCGTGAGCAGGTGGAGTAGCGGGCTGTCGTCGTCGGGCAGCGGGTCGTCGGCCTCCCAGGCGCGGGCGAGCGTGCCGACCGCGGCGAGCTCGCCGAGCAGCACCCCGCCGACGAGGCGGCCGCCGCGGACGACGACCTTGCGGTACGTGCCGCGGGTCGCGTCGGCGAGCTGGACGACGTCGTCGTCGGGGCGCGGCTCCGGGTCCCCGAAGGCCGCGAGGTCCAGCGGTCCCGGGCCCGGCAGGGTGAGGCGGGTCAGCGTGCGGGTGCCGGTGTAGGGGCGCGGGGCGGTCCCGTCGGCCGGTGCGTGGCCGAGCGCCGCGGCGAGCGTGTCGGCCTGCTCGACGGCGGGCGTCGCCAGGCCGTAGACCCGGCCCGCGTGCTCCGCGCAGTCCCCGACGGCCCGGATGTGCGGGTCGGACGTCCGCAGCAGGTCGTCCACGACGACGCCCCTGCGCACGTCGAGCCCGGCGGCCTGCGCCAGACCGGTGCGGGGCCGCACGCCGCAGGCGAGGACGGTCACATCGGTCTCCAGCAGATAGCCGTCGGCGAGTTCGACGCGGCGCACGGCCCCGTCGGTGACGCCGACCCCGCGCACCCGGCACTCGGTGTGCACCTCGACGCCGAGGTCCGTGAGGTGGCGCCGCACCAGCTCCGACGAGGCCGGGTCGAGCTGGCGCTCCATGAGCCGCTCGGCCTGCTGGGTCAGGACGACCTGGGCGCCCCGCACGGCGAGGGCGCGGGCCGCCGAAACGCCGAGGAGGCCGCCGCCGATGACGACGGCACGGACGCCCGGCGTGAGCGCCGCCGACAGCGCGAGGCAGTCGTCCATGGTCCGGAACGCGTGCACGCCGCCGGGGAGTTCACGGGCCCCCGGCGCGAACAGGCCGCGCAGCGGCGGCAGGACGGGGTTCGAGCCCGTCGCGAGGACGAGGGTGCCGTACGGGACGACGCTGCCGTCCGCGCAGTGCACGCGGCGCTCGGCGCGGTCGACACGGACCGCGCGGGTGCGGAGCACCGGCCCCGGCGGACTCGGCAGGGCGATCACGTCGGGTCCGTACCGGCCCGCGAGGACCTCGGCGAGCAGCACGCGGTTGTACGGGGTGTGCTCCTCCTCGCCGATCAGTACGGTGCCCGCGCCGAGGCGCTGCGCCACGCGGGTACCGGCCAGGCCCGTGCCGATCACCACCACACCGTCGGCCGGTGCGGCGCCGGTGCCGGGCCCTGCGGCGGTCGGCTGCGCCGCTCGCGGCTGCGGTGAGGAGGTCATGTCCCGAAGCGTGCGACGCCGGTGTTACCCGGCAGGATCGGCCCTGTTTCCCTGGCGGAACGCTGCCCTCAGCGGGGTCCGTGAACGGCTGTGAGGGCCCGTTGCTTAACCCCCGTTGAGCCGATCCTCAAGGCCGCCTTAAAGAACGGGCGGACGCCGCTGACCAGGAACTTCCAGGCCCTCACGGCGCCTAGTGTGCGGCCGTGACCACCGAGGCTGCCGACCCCCGAATCGACGCGTACCCAGCGCTGGCCGCGTACCTGCGCCAGCTGGACGCCCCGCTGGACCAGGGCATTCCGCCGATGCCCCAGGAGCCGCCGCGCACGACCGGCGGCGGGCGGCGCCGCGTCCGCGCGACGCCCCGCAAGACGCCCCGAGCCACCCCCGCCCCACCCGTACGCATCACCTTCCGGACCCTGCGCATCGGAATCATCGACGGGGCCCTTGCCATCACCGCGCTGTGGGCCGTGCAGGCGGAGCCGTCCGCCCGGCTCGACGTGCTGTTCGCCACCGGGGCGCACCTGACGGGGCTGCTCGCCGGGTACGGCATCCTCGTCATGCTCTTCCTGATGGCCCGCGTCCCCGCCGTCGAACACGGCGTCGGCGCCGACCGGCTCGCCCGGAGCCACGCCCTCGGCGGCCGGTACGTGCTGAGCCTCTGCGCCGCCCACGCCCTCCTCGCCCTCTGCGGCTACGCAGCCCACGCCGACACCGACCTCCTGCACGCCACCCTCGACCTGCTCGGCTATCCGGGCCTCGCCGCCGCCACCGTCGGCACCGCCCTGCTCGCCGCCGTCGGCGTCACCTCCGCCCGCACCCTGCGCCGCCGCATCCCGCACGAGACCTGGCGCGCCGTGCACCTGCTGACCTACCTCGGCGCCGCCCTCGCCTTCGCGCACCAGCTAGCGGGTCCCGACGTCGCGGGCGGCGTCCTGTCCCTCGGGCTCTGGTCGCTGCTGCACGCCACCGTCGCCGTCCTCCTCGTCTGGTACCGCATCGTCGTCCCCGTACGGCAGGCGCTGCGGCACAGCCTGCGCGTCATCGGCGTGCACGACGAAGGACCCGGCGTCGTCTCCGTCGTCGTGCAGGGCATCGGCGTCGACCACCTGCGTGCCGAACCCGGACAGTTCTTCCGGTGGCGCTTCCTCCAGCGCAGGCTCTGGCACACCGCGCTGCCCTTCTCGCTGTCCGCGCCCGTCCGCGACGACACGCTGCGCATCACCGTCAAGGCGGCGGGCGACCACACCCGGCGGATGCGGCGTCTCAGGCCCGGCACGCGCGTCCTGGCCACCGGCCCCTTCGGCGCGCTCACCGCGCACCGGCGCACCCGGCGCAAGGTGCTGCTCCTCGCGGGCGGCGTCGGCATCACCCCGATGCGGGCCCTCTTCGAGACGCTGCCCGGCGGCCCCGGTGACATCACCCTGCTCTACCGCGCGGGCAGCGCCGAACAGCTCGTCCTCAGGGAGGAGCTGGAGGCCATCGCGCGGGGGCGGCAGGCCGGGCTGCACTATCTGCTCGGCCGCTCCGACGCGTCGTTCGACCCCCTCGCCCCGCAGGCCCTGCGCAATCTGATCCCCGACCTCGCCGACCACGACGTCTACCTGTGCGGCCCGCCCGGCATGTCCGCCGCGGCGACCACGGCGCTCGTCCGCGCGGGCGTCCCGGAGGAACGCATCCACGCGGAGTGCTTCACGTTCTGAGCGCCGCCGCACACCGCACCGCACCTTTCCCCGAGAAAGCAGGACATGGGACGCCACCGCAGACCCCTCGCCCCCGCCCAGGGACCCACCCTCCAGGCCCGCAGGAAGCTCGCCGCGGGGCTGGCCGGGGCGAGCGCGCTCGTCGCCACGGCCCTGGCCCTCGCGGTCGACCCGGCGGCACCCCCGGCCCCCGACCGCCCCGCGGCGGGCATACCCGCACCACAGGCAGCTCCCTGACATCAGAGGTCTCAGACAACTCCCTGACCTCAGAAGTCGCTCAACTTTCACCTATTCGATGGACTGCGTGATCACCGCGTCCTTAAGGTCGCGATCATGCCTGACATATCCCTGACCACGGTCGTCGTCCTGTGTCTCGCCGCCCTGGCGGCCGGGTGGATCGACGCCGTGGTCGGCGGCGGCGGACTGCTGCTCCTCCCCGCCTTGCTCCTCGGCCTGCCGGGCGGCACCCCGGCCGCGCACGCCCTCGGCACGAACAAGGCGGTCGCGATCGTCGGCACGACGGGCGCCGCGGTGACGTACGTCAGGAAGACACCGGTCGACGTGCCGACGGCGGTGCGGATCGGCCTCGCCGCGCTCGCCGGGTCCATGGGCGGCGCGTTCTTCGCGGCGGGCATGAGCACCGACGTGCTGAAGCCCGTGATCATGGTGGTGCTGCTCGCCGTCGGCGCCTTCGTGATCCTCAAGCCCGCCTTCGGCACGGCGCCCGCCACCGGGCCCGCGTCCCCGAAGCGGATCCTCGCCGCGATCGGCCTCGCGGGCCTCGGAATCGGCTTCTACGACGGGCTCATCGGGCCCGGCACCGGCACGTTCCTCGTCCTCGCCCTGACCGCCGTGCTCCACCTCGACCTCGTCGCGGCGTCCGCCACCGCGAAGATCGTGAACTGCTGCACCAACGCGGGCGCCCTCGCGATGTTCAGCTGGCAGGGCGCGGTCCTGTGGCAGCTGGCCGGTCTCATGGCCGCCTTCAACCTCGCGGGCGCCATGTTCGGCGCGCGCACGGCTCTGAAGAAGGGGAGCGGCTTCGTCCGCGTCGTGCTCCTCACCACCGTCTTCGGGCTCGTGGTGAAGATGGCGTACGAGCAGTGGGTGGCGTGAGCGGTGCGCGGCGGGAGAGGGATCCTCAGCGGACCGCGGTGAGGTGGGCGAAGACCACCACGTTGCCCTGGTAGCCCGTCCGCTTCGAGTACTTCCCGCCGCAGGTGATGACCCGCAGCTCCGGCCGGTTCGCGGCGCCGTACACCTTCTCGTCGGGGAAGTCCGCGGCGTCGTACACCTCGTTCGCGTGCACGGTGAAGACGGCGACGCTGCCGTCCCTGCGCTCCACCTCGATCGTGCGGCCCTTCTGCAGCGCGCCCAGCTCGTAGAAGACGGCGGGCCCCTCCTTGTTGTCGACGTGGCCCGCCACGATCGCGGTGCCGCGCTCGCCGGGCGTGGTGCCCGCCTCGTACCAGCCCGCGAGGTTCTTGCGCTCCGGCGGCGGCACGTCGAGGCTGCCCTGCCGGGTCAGGCCGAGGCCCATCAGGGGGGTGTCGACGCCGATCGCGGGGATCCGCACGCGGTCGGGCGGGGAGGGCGGGAGCGGCGTGGTCCCGGAGTCGGGGTCGATGCCGGGGCCGGTGCCCGGGGCGGTGCCTGGGGCGGTCGAGGGGGCCTGCGCGGCCTGCGCGGCGGACGGCTGGGGCGGCGGGTGCGACTCGGCGCCGTTGCTGAGCAGCCACGCCCCGGAGCACAGGGCCACGGCGGTGACGGCACCTATGACGGCGTTGCCGGTCTTCCTGCCCGTACGGCGCATCTGGCGGCCTCCTCGTGGTCACGGCGGACAGGGCCCTCGTCCCCCTCCCCGCCCGCGAGGGGACACGGGCCGGGAGGGGGCAGGGGTGGCGGTACCGGTGGACAGCGGAGGGTGTCCGTCAGATCCTGTCGCCTCTCGCCCGGCGATGCAGGAGCCAGGTACCGCCCGCGGCGGCGACGGCCAGGGCCGCCACTCCCGCCGCGGTCTGCACGGGGTCGGGGCCGAGTGCGCCGCCGACCCCCGTCTTCACATGCCCCTTGGGGAGCTGCTGCTGCCGTTCACCGGCAGCGGCGGTGGAGGTGATCGTCACCATGAGATCGCCCGCGACCTTCTTGTTCTTCGCCCCCGAGCCGCCGGACCCGGAGCACTTCGCGACGATCTCGTACGTGCCGGGCTGCGCGGACGGCGGCACCTCGAACCGCCCGGCCGCGGTCTCGCTGCTCTCCGGGTGGTTGCTCGGCGCCAGCGTGAACGTGCCCGCGCCCACCGCGCTCGCGTCCCCCGTCGCGGTCCCGCCCGAGCCGCAGGCGGTGGTGTTCACGGTGACGGTGGAGCCGGGGGTGACGGTGGCGGGGCGGATTTCGAGGCCCCCGGCCGGTGGGCCGGGAGCGGCGGAGGCGGGGACGGCCAGAGCGCCCGCCGCCACGGCGAGAGCGGTACCGGTCAGCAGACGGGCGTAGCGCATGTGGTCGTTCCTCCGAGGGCCATCGCACGGGCACGGCCCGCGGCACCCCCAAGTGCCGCTGCGTCGGTCGAACCCCGCTCTACCGAGGTAAGTGGCACTCGGCGGCCCACGCCTCCTGATGGGGCATCAGAAAGGCCGGGTACGGGGGTCTTCCGGTGCGGTGGGAGGAACGTTCCAGCAGGTCACCGGCGTGTCGGCGGACAGTGTCCGAAGGGTGTGCGGCTCGCCTGTGAATGGGTGACCCGATGCGCCAGGCGGGGCGCGGGGGCGGGGTGCCGAGAGGTACGGCGGGCGCCCCGGACGGTCAGAAGGCGTCCCACGGCACCTCCTCGTACGCCCCGGCCACCGTCGCCATCAGCTTCTCGTCGACCCCGTACACGACGTCGTCGATCCGCCGCACGGGACGGACCCCCCACGCATTGGTGACGAAGGCCGCCGCGTACGAGGGGAGGTCCGCGAGGGTGACCGGGGCCTGCCGGGTGGGCAGCCCCGCGGCGGGCAGGCGCGACCGGACCAGCTGCATCGTGATGCCGGACAGGTGCGGCGCGTCCGGCCACACGACGTCCGTGCCGTCGAAGAAGGCGATGTTCGTGACCGCGCCCTCGCTGACCTCCCCGCCGGGACCGGTGAGCAGCACCTCGTCGAACCCCGCGGCCCGCGCGAGCTCGGCGTGCCGGGCCTGGCCGAAGCCGCCCAGATGCTTGATGTGGGCGAAGGGCCGCTGGTACGCCACCGAGCGCAGCGACTGCGCTCGGGCCTCCATCGTGGCGGGCAGCTCCGTGGGCGGCCGGACGGTGACCAGGTGGGACGGCTTGCCGTCCGGGGCGTGGACGTAGACCCGTACGGACGCCTCGGTGGTGTCGTCGCGCAGGATGTGCCGGACCAGGCCGCGCACGTGCTCCCCGTCGACGCCGTGCCCGAAGAGCTCCCGCGTGGCCGCGTCGAGCCGGGCCAGATGACGGTCAAGGCCGCGCACCTTGCCGCCCCTGACCTGCATCGCGGTGAAGTGACCCGTCTGGACGAGGGCGGGCCACAGCAGGTTCTCGGCGGTCGCGGGACGCCCGTCGACCTCGATGCGCTGTGCCAGTGCGGCGGTTGTCGTGGCAGTTGTCGTGGCAGTTGTCCTGGGAGGTGTCCCGGCGGTTGTCATACGCACGCGTCCTTCTGGTCTTCCGCCGCCGTCCCGCAGGCCCCGGTGGCGCACGGAACCTGCTTCTCGACAAGGCGGCGCGGGCCGGGGCCGCGTGCGCCGAGCGCGTCCAAGGTGTTGGAGAGCGAGCACCGGGACAGCGAGAGGCAGCCGCAGCCGATGCAGTCGTCGAGGTTGTCGCGCAGCCGCTGGAGGGTCCGTATCCGGGTGTCGAGGTCCTCGCGCCAGCACTCGGAGATCCGCGCCCAGTCCGCGCGGTTCGGCGTGCGGTCCTCGGGGAGCATGGCGAGCACCTCGCGGATCGCGGCGAGCGGCATGCCGAGCTGCTGCGAGGTGCGGATGAAGGAGACCCGGCGCAGGGTGTCCCGGCTGTAGCGGCGCTGATTACCGGTGGTGCGTCGGGACTTGATGAGCCCTTCGGTCTCGTAGAACCGCAGGGCAGAAGGGGCGACTCCGCTGCGCGCTGCGAGCTCGCCGATGGTGGCTTCCTTGGCTTTCGGTGCGAGGCGGTGCGTCATGCGGTCAGCGTAATGACCCCTGGGGGTCAGGTCTCCGGCAAGCGTGCGGTCAGGTCCTCGGCAAGTACGCGGTCAGGCCTCCGGCAGGCGCACCACCGCCACCGCCCCGCCGTCCGCCGCGTTGGAGAACTCCACGTGGGCGCCGATCACCTGGGCCTGGCCGCACGCGATGGTCAGGCCGAGACCGGTGCCCTGGCCGCGTTCCCGCGCGCCGGTCTGGAAGCGCCGCGGGCCGTCCGCCAAGAGGTGGTCGGGGAAGCCGGGACCGTGGTCGCGGACCGTGACCTCGACGCCGTCGACCCGCACCTCGACCGGATCGCCGCCGTGCTTGCGCGCGTTGCCGACGAGGTTGGCGAAGATGCGCTCCAGACGGCGCGCGTCCGTCCGTACGAAGGTCTCGTACGCGCTGTCCGCGCCCACCGCCGTGAAACCGGCCGTCGACCCGCCCGCCCGCTCCGCGATGGCCTCGACGAGCCGCCCCAGCGGATGCACCTCCAGGTCGGGTTTCTCCACCTCCGCGTCGAGGCGCGCCACTTCGAGCAGGTCCTCGGTGAGGGTGCGCAGGGCGCAGACCCGGTCGCGCACGAGCTCGGTGGGGCGGCTCGGCGGCAGCAGTTCGGCCGCCGTGTGCAGACCCGTCAGCGGGGTGCGCAGCTCGTGGGCGACGTCCGCGGTGAAGCGCTGCTCGGCCTCCAGGCGCTGCTGCAGGGACGCGGCCATCGTGTCGACGGCCGTGGCGAGTTCGGCCACCTCGTCCTTGCCGTGCCGCACGCCGGGCGGGCGCGGATGATCGATGCGGGCGTCGAGGTCGCCCTGGCTGATGCGGCGCGCGATGGCTGCTGCGGTGCGCAGTTCGCGGCTCAGCCTGCTGGAAAGACCGGCGCCGCCGAGTGCGGCGAGGCCTACGACGACGGCGCCCGAGACCAGCAGCTGCCGGTCGAACTCGGCCATGTCGTCGGCCTGTTCGTGCAGCGGTTCGCGGATGGACAGGACGTGGCGGGGGTGGTCGCCGACCGGCCGTGCCGCCCAGACGCACGGGTCGTCCGACGTCAGGTCGAGGTAGGTGGTGCGCTGCCCGGCCAGCGCCGCCCGCCGCAGCGACGCGGGGAGGCGGGGGTCGTCGATGGCGGCGTCCGTGTCGGTCTGGTCGACCTGGCCCGTCAGCTCGTACAGCTGGCGCAGCCGGACGAGCTGCGCCACCGCGCCGGAGCGGGCCCCCGAGGAGATCTGGTCGAGCCGCGCGTGGTGGACGAGCAGACCGATGGCGACGGCGACGACCGCGCAGCCCACGGCGAGCAGCGCGGCGATCTTCCAGCGCAGCCCGAGACTGTTGAGCGCGGCACGGGCCCTGGCCGTGGGCCTGCGCGGCATCAAGGGCCCCACGGGGAGGGGGAGCCGGAGGGGGAGCCGGAGGGGCCGGGGTGCTGGTCGTTCGTCCCGGTCGTCCCAGACGTCCCGGTCGGCCGGGGCGACCTCTTGTAGTTCTTGATGTCGCTGACCGTGGACATCCGCGCGCCGTCCCAGTGGAAGCGCACGGCCTGCTCGCCGCCCTCCGAGCACGGGGTGCGCACCAGCAGGTCGGGGCCGATCGTCTCCACGCTCAGGCTCCTGCCGGAGGTGAACAGGATCGGGTAGACCTTGCCGCCGCGCTCGGTGTAGACGGCGAGGACCGACCGGCCGCTCTCCGTGTCGGCGGCCACGAGCATGTCGGGCTTCTTGTCGCCGGTGAGGTCCAGGAACATCGGCGGCCGTATCCCGGCCTGTCCCGGCCGGTCGATCATTCCGCGGTCGGCGAGCGGTTTCGTGCGGGGGTCGGCCCGCAGGATCTCGTGGACGTCCATCGAGGTGAGCCCGCCCGAACCGACCTTCAGGCCCCTCAGCGGCTGCGGGGGCGGCTGGCGCGTGGCGGCTTCGGCGCCCGGCGCCCGCGAGGTCTTCCCGGCCCAGGCGGGCCAGACCGCCTCGGGGCGCGGCTGTACGGAGACGGACGGCGCGGAGTCGCCGTGACCGAGGCCGTCTGTACTGGCGCACCCGGTCAGCGCGAGGGCCGCCAGGGCGGCGGAGGGTGCGCCCAGGAGGAGCAGGCGGCGAGGCATCGGATTCATGGGGTGGCTGACCGTCACGTGGGGGGCGCTGGTGGTGGCCGGTCCAGGGGGCTGCACCGGGGATTCGGCAGAGGACCGGCCACCGCTTTCGAAGGTAGGAACCCTCCATCACGGGAAACGGGAGGTTGTGTAACAGCTACGCCTAAGACCATCGAAAACACGCCACTCGGGACCTTCGCCCTGTCCACTCGACCCGGGCGCCCTGCACTGGGCCGCCGCTGTGCACAATCGGCCTATGGAAGACGAACGCGGCACGGCCCGGCTGCCGTTCTTCGTGTACGGCACGCTGCGCCCGGGGGAGCCCAACCACGCCGTCCACCTGCGCGGCCGGACCGCGGCGGAGGAGCCCGCCCTGCTGCCGGACGCCGTCCTCTACGATGGCCCCGGATACCCGTACGCCGTCGAGCGCCCCGGCGAGGGCCCGGTGCGCGGAGAACTGGTGACCGCGCTCCCCGCCGCCTACGACCGCCTCCTCGTCACCTTGGACCTCCTGGAGGAGTACGCCCCGGGCGACCCCCGCAACCTCTACGAGCGGGTCGTACGCGACGTACTCGACCACGCCGGGTCCGCAGTGCGCGCCTGGGTCTACGTCGCCGCCCCGCGCGTGGCGGCCGGGCTGCGCACCTCGGGCTCGCTGATCGGGGGCGGGGACTGGGCGTCCCACCGGCGGATCCGGCGGAGCAGCCACCTCCCGCCCCACTGATCAACTCCCGCCCCACAACGGCAAATGTGCAGTTCAAACGCTTACGCACCCGAACCGGTGATCTGAATCACTCGTGAGAGCGAGTTGGCGTGACTACGGACGGTGATCGAAGTGAAGCTCTCCGTGTGCACCTGTAGGTGTGCGAGTCGGTGCTTTTGCACCTTGTCTTAGAAGGAGTCGCTCATGCGAGTTCGCCGTTCCCTGCCGGCCCTCATCGGTGCCCTGGCCGTCGGCCTCGGTATGACCCTGGCGTCCTCGGCCTCCGCCGAGCCCGCGGCCGTCCAGAACCCCTGCGGGTTCTACGAGACGGGCAGCGACGCCTACTACAACCACTGCACCAGCGACGGCTCGCACATCGTGATCGAGATCGACGACTGGGGCCCCAACAGCGAGCAGTGCGTGGGCCCCGGCGTGACCTGGATCGGTTCCGCCTCGGGTGTCGACGGCGCCTGGTACACGGGCCGCACCTGCTGATCCCCGTCCCTCGCACGACCGCGGGTCCGGGGCCTCGGCTCCGGGCCCGCGCCACCCGGCCTCACAACCGCTCCACCCGCACCGCGCACACCTTGAACTCCGGCATCCGCGACACGGGATCCAGCGCGGGATGCGTCAGGGTGTTGGCCCGCCCCTCGCCCGGCCAGTGGAACGGCATGAAGACCGTGTCGGCGCGGATCGCCGACGTCACCCGCGCCGGAGCCACCGCCCGGCCGCGCCGTGAGACGACGGCGACCGGATCGTCCTCCTCGACCCCCAGACGCGCGGCGAGCCGCGGATGCAGCTCCACGAAGGGCCCCGGAGCCGCTGAGTTGAGCTCGTCGACGCGCCGCGTCTGGGCCCCGGACTGGTACTGCGCGAGCACCCGCCCCGTCGTGAGCAGCACGGGATACTCCGCGTCCGGCTCCTCCGCCGTGTCCCGGTGCACCACCGGCACGAACCGCGCCCGCCCGTCCTCGGTGGCGAACCGCTCCAGGAACAACCGCGGCGTCCCGCGACGCGCCCTGTCGTCATTGCCCTCCGCCTCCGCGGGACACGGCCAGAACACCCCCTCCCCGTCGTCCTCCCGCAACCGCTCGTAGCTGATCCCCGAGTAGTCCGCGGGCCCGCCCGCGCTCGCCCGGCGCAACTCCTCGAAGACCTCCTCCGGTTCGGTGGGGAACCCCTTCGCGTGCCCGAGCCGCGCCGCCAGCCCGTGCAGCACGTCGAGATCGCTGCGCACCCCGCCCGGCGCGGACACCGCCCGCTGCCGCAGCAGCACCCGGCCCTCCAGATTCGTCACCGTCCCCGTCTCCTCGGCCCACTGCGTCACCGGCAGCACCACGTCCGCCAGCCGAGCCGTCTCGGACAGCACCACGTCCGCCACCGCCAGGAAGTCGAGCGACCGCAGCCGCTCCTCCACATGCGCGGCACGCGGCGCGGAGACGACCGGGTTGGAACCCATCAGGAGCAGCGACTTGATGTCCCCGCCCAACGCGTCGAGCAGTTCGTACGCCGACCTGCCGGGCCCCGGCAGAGAGTCCGGGTCCACCCCCCAGACCCCCGCCACATGGGCCCGCGCCGCCGGGTCGGTCAGCTTGCGGTAGCCCGGCAGCTGGTCCGCCTTCTGGCCGTGCTCCCGCCCGCCCTGCCCGTTGCCCTGGCCCGTCAGGCAGCCGTACCCGGACAGCGGCCGCCCGGCCCGCCCCGTGGCGAGGCACAGGTTGATCCACGCCCCCACGGTGTCCGTGCCCTTGGACTGCTGCTCGGGACCGCGGGCGGTGAGCACCATCGCCGCGTCCGCGCCGCAGAAGAGCCGCACGGCATCGCGCAGTTGGGGCACCGCCACGCCGGTGATCCGCTCGACGTGCTCCGGCCAGTGCGCCATCGCCGCCGCCCGTGTCTCCTCCCATCCGCTCGTCCGCTCCTCGATGTACGCGTCGTCCGTGCGCCCCTCCGCCACGATCAGGTGCAGCAGGCCGAGCGCCAGGGCGAGATCCGTGCCGGGCCGCGGCGCCAGGTGCAGATCGGCCTGCTCGGCGGTCCGGGTCCGCCGGGGGTCCACGACGATCAACGTGCCGCCGTTCTCCCGCAGTTCCGTCAGATACCGCAGCGCGGGCGGCATCGTCTCGGCGAGGTTCGACCCGACGAGGATCACGCACCCGGTGCGCGGGATGTCCTCCAACGGAAACGGCAGCCCCCGGTCGAGCCCGAACGCCCGCTGACCGGCGGCCGCGGCCGACGACATGCAGAACCGTCCGTTGTAGTCGATCTGCGACGTGCCGAGCGCGACCCTCGCGAACTTGCCCAGCGCGTACGCCTTCTCGTTGGTCAGCCCGCCCCCGCCGAACACCCCGCACGCGTCCGCGCCGTGCTCGGACCGGGTGCGGGACAGCCCGTCGGCGATCCGGTCGAGGGCCTCCTCCCAGGTGGCCGGCGTGAGCCTGCCCGTGGCGTGGGACCGGACGAGTGGCTCCGTCAGCCGCACCCGGGAGGAGAGCACCGCGGGCGCCGTGCGCCCCTTGCCGCACAGGGCCCCCTTGTTCACGGGGAACCCGGCACGCTCCACGACCTCCACATCGCCACCGGGGCCCGTCGTCAGGCCCATCCCGCACTGCAGCGCGCAGTACGGACAGTGGGTCGCCGTCACCCCGGCCGGAGCAGCCGTGGACGTGGCCGTGGACGTGGCCGCGGCCGAAGAGGTCGCCGGTGTCACCGATGTCGCTGTGGAGTGCATACCGTCCAGCGTCCGCCGCGGTTGTTACGCGCCCCGGCGTGCTCACGTTACGCACGCGGTAAGCCGACCTCAGCGACCGCCGAACCCCGCTGTGAGGGCTGCGCCGCTCAGGGCTGCGCTGCTCAGGGCCGCGAGGCCAGTGCCCGTGCCACGCCCGGCTCCCGCGGACCCAGGAAGTGCGGGTCCGGCCGGAACGTAGCGTCGAGTGCCGCCTTGCCCGCCGCCAGGACCTCCCGTGCGCCGCCGTAGTACCAGGTCGTGTCGTGCACCGCGTCCACCGCGACCCCGTACGACGACACGCCCGCCGCGTCGCACAGCGCGACCGCCCTGCGTATGTGGAAGCCCTGGCTGATCAGCACCGCCCGGTCCACGCCGAATATCTTCTTGGCGCGGACGCACGAGTCCCATGTGTCGAACCCGGCGTAGTCACTCACGATCCGCCGGTCCGGCACGCCGTGCTTCTTCAGATAGGCGCGCATGGCGTCCGGCTCGTCGTACTCCTCGCGGCTGTTGTCACCCGTCACCAGCACGACCTTTATGCGGCCCGTGCGGTACAACTCCGCTGCCGCGTCGAGCCGGTGCGCCAGATACGGCGACGGCTCGCCCTGCCAGAGCCCGGCGCCGAAGACCACCGCGACCCGGGTGCGCGGCGCCTCGGCGACCGTCCCGATCTTGTCGTCCGTCGACACGAACAGCCAGGTCGCGGGCAGCAGCGCGAGCACGCACAGCACCATCACGGCCTGCACGGTCCGCCGCTGCTCCTTCCGCGTGCGCGGCATCCTCAGCCACGCCGGTCTGCGAAGCCACGCCGGTCTGCGAAGCCACGCCGGTCTGCGAAGCGATGCCGGTCCCCGCAGCCACGCAGGCGTCGACGCCTGCCACCGCCACCAGAACCGCTCCCGAGCCGCCCCTCGCGCCCCTCGCGCCCCGTCCCCACGTCTCTTCATCGGCGATCCGCCCCCGTACCCCGCCGGATCTCCCCCGATCCGATCATTGCCTCAACGGTAAGCCGCTCCGCCGACCGCGTCAGCGACCCGTGCCCCCGAAACACCCCCGAGACCGTCCCCCACACCACCCCGAAGCCCACCTCGAACCCCACCCCGAACCCACCCCTGACAGCGCCCCGCCACCCCCCGTGAGCCCGGCGCAAACAGTCGTCACGGCCGCGCAACGCCCCTGCAACACGTCCCGGCCATCCTCGGTTCATGACGCCGTCGAACCCTCTTCGCGACGAGTCCGGCAGCACTCACCTCGACAGTACGGCGCAGATCATGGACCGCATTTCCAGCCAGCTCGGCACCCAGCTCAGCCTCGTATCGCCCGACGGCAGACGCCGTCCCGCCCTCGTCCTGGTCGCCCACGGCAGCCGCGACCCCCGCGCCCTCGCCACCGTCACGGCCCTCGCCGAGCGGATCCGCGAGCAGCGGCCCGGACTCGCCGTCCGGCTCGGGCACATCGAGCTGAACGAGCCGCTGCTCACCGACACCCTCGACGAGCTCGCCGCACGCACCCGCGCCCAAGCCGTCCTCGTCCCGCTCCTGCTGAGCCGGGGCCAGCACGTCAAGCGCGACATCCCCGCGGCCACCGCCCGCTTCCCCGCCCTCGACACCCGCGTCGCCGCACCCCTCGGCCCCCACCCGCTGCTCGCCGAGGCACTGCACGCCCGGCTCGTCCAGGCGGGCTGGCCCGCGCGGCCGCACGGTGCGAGTGCCCGGCGCAGGCATGCGGTGGTCCTCGCCGCCGCGGGCTCCCGCGACCCGGAGTCGGCCGCCGACACGGAGACCGCCGCCGGGCTGCTCGCCGAACGCCTGGGCGTCCCCGTCGTGCCCGCCTACGCCGCACCGACCGCCGCCTGCCCCCGCACCGTGCCGGAAGCCGTCGCGATGCTGGCCGCGGAAGGGCGGACGCACACCGCCGTCGCCTCCTACTTCACCGCGCCCGGCCGCTTCGCCACGCAGAGCGCGGCCGCCGCCCCCTGGATCGCCGCGGCCCCCCTCGGCCCCCACGCGGCACTCGCCCACCTCGTCCTGCACCGCTACGACCAGGCACGCACCGCCCCGGCAGCAGCCCGCCGACGCAGCCTCAGCAGCGTCTGACGGAGGCCGGATCCACGAGGCCAGATCCCTGTTTGTCAGTGCTTGCGTCTACTGTCGGTGCATGGAAGGCACAGCACCGAACGCGCGATACGAGGCGTACAGCGCCTATGACGAGGCAGCCGCGGAGCGGTGGGCGGCCGAGCCCGACAAGAGGCCGGGGCGCACGGCCTTCCAGCGCGACCGCGCGCGCGTCCTGCACTCCGCGGCCCTGCGCCGCCTCGCGGGAAAGACCCAGGTCGTCACGCCGGGCACCAGGAGCCAGGCCTGGGACGCCAGCGCCCGCACCCGTCTGACGCACTCTCTGGAGTGCGCCCAGGTGGGCCGGGAGCTCGGCGCCGCCCTGGGCTGCGACCCCGACCTGGTGGAGACGGCCTGCCTCTCCCACGACCTCGGCCACCCCCCGTTCGGGCACAACGGCGAGCAGGCGCTGAACGAAGTGGCGCGGGACTGCGGCGGCTTCGAGGGCAACGCCCAGTCGCTCAGGCTCCTCACCCGCATCGAGCCGAAGCGCTTCATCCGCTCCGAGTCCACCGACGAACTCGTCAGCGTGGGACTCAACCTCACGCGTGCCGCCCTGGACGCCGCCACCAAGTACCCCTGGCCGCTGGGCGCCCACCCCACCGACCCGGCATCCACCAAGTTCGGTGTCTACGAAGACGACCGCCCCGTCTTCGACTGGGTCCGCAAAGAGGCCCCGGGGCAGCGCACCTGCTTCGAGGCGCAGGTCATGGACTGGTCCGACGACGTCGCGTACTCGGTCCACGACTTCGAGGACGGCCTGCACGCCGGTCACATCGATCCGAACGCGCTGCACGCAGAGCCCGAGCGCCAGGACATCTACGCCGTGGCGCTGGGGCGCTATGTCCCCGAGGACACCGACCCCGAAGAGCTCGCCCAGGCCCTCGACCGCCTCCTGGACCAGGAGTGGTGGCCGCACGGGTACGACGGATCGGCCGTCTCCCAGGCCCGGTTGAAGGACGCCACCAGCCAGCTCATCGGCCGCTTCTGTCTGGCCGCGGAGACCGCCACCCGCGCGCGGTACGGCAAGGGCCCTCTCACGCGGTACGCCGCCGAGCTCGTCGTCCCGCGCGCGGCGCGCCACGAATGCGCGGTGCTCAAGGCCGTGGCCGATCGCTATGTGATGCAGCGCCCCGCCCAGGAGCGGCTCCGCGCGGATCAGCGCATCGTCGTCGCCGAGCTCGCCGAGGCGCTCACCACCCGCGCCCCCGACGGACTCGACCCGCAGTTCCGCGCGCTGTACGACGCGGCGCCCGACGACCGCGCCGCGCAGCGCGTCGTCATCGACCAGATCGCGTCCCTCACGGATGCCGCGGCCCGCGCCCTGCACACGCGGATGACGGCGAGGCCCTGACCTGAGGTCCTGACATGAGGTCCTGACAAATCGAGAGCAAGTGACCATGGAAAGGCCGTGGCAGGGCCGTGGAGTGACCATGGAGTGACCACGGGGCGTGACGCGATGTGGCCAGTTGGGGGCAGGCCCCCTTCCCCCATCACGCTGCGTGCGGGACGCTCCCAGTGGCGGCAAGCCCAGTTGGCAAGTGTGGCAAGAACATGTTCTTCCGGGGGACACCCCCGGTACCCCGGGCAAGGAGGCATCAAGTGGTCGACGCGGATCAGACGTTCGTCATTGTCGGAGGAGGGCTGGCCGGCGCCAAGGCGGCCGAGACGCTCCGCTCCGAAGGATTCACCGGCCGGGTGATCCTCATCGGCGACGAGCGAGACCACCCCTACGAGCGCCCGCCCCTGTCCAAGGGGTACCTCCTGGGCAAGGAGGACCGCGACAGCGTCTTCGTCCACGAGCCGGGGTGGTACGCGCAGGCCGACGTCGAGCTGCACCTGGGCCAGACCGTCGTCGCCATCGACTGCAAGGCGAAGGCCGTGCGCCTGGGCGACGGCGCCGTCATCCGCTACGACAAGCTCCTGCTCGTCACCGGCGCCGAGCCCCGCCGCCTCGACGTCCCCGGCACCGGCCTCGCCGGCGTCCACCACCTGCGCCGCCTCGCGCACGCCGACCGCCTCCGGCACGTCCTGTCCGCCCTCGGCAGGGACAACGGCCACCTGGTGATCGCGGGCGCGGGCTGGATCGGCCTGGAGATCGCGGCGGCCGCCAGGGAGTACGGCGCGGAGGTCACCGTCGTCGAATCCGAGCAGACCCCGCTGCACGCCGTCCTCGGCCCCGAGATCGGCCAGATGTTCGCCGACCTGCACGCCGAGCACGGTGTCCGCTTCCACTTCGGCGCGCGGCTCACCGAGATCACCGGCCAGGACGGCATGGTCCTCGCCGCCCGCACGGACGACGGCGAGGAGCACCCGGCGCACGACGTCCTCGCGGCCATCGGCGCGGCCCCCCGCACGGCCCTCGCCGAGTCCGCGGGCCTCGACCTGGTCGACCGCGCCGACGGCGGCGGCATCGCCGTGGACGCGTCGCTGCGCACCTCCGACCCCGACATCTACGCCGCGGGTGACGTGGCCGCCGTCCACCACGCGCTCTTCGACACGCGGCTCCGCGTCGAGCACTGGGCCAACGCCCTCAACGGCGGCCCCGCCGCGGCCCGCGCGATGCTCGGCAAGGACGTCACCTACGACCGCGTGCCCTACTTCTTCTCCGACCAGTACGACGTCGGCCTGGAGTACTCGGGCTGGGCGCCCCCGGGCTCGTACGACCAAGTGGTCGTGCGCGGCGACGCGGGCAAGCGGGAGTTCATCGCCTTCTGGCTGCGCGACGGTCAGGTCCTCGCGGGGATGAACGTGAATGTGTGGGACGTCACTGACCCCATCCAGCAGCTGATCCGGCAGGGCACACGGCCCGACCCGGACGCCCTCGCGGACCCGTCGACCCCCCTGGCGTCGCTCCTGGCGTGACCGGCCGGGCGGGAGTGTCACAGGGGAGCCGTAGTATTCCTACGTGGCAGGAAGGATCAATGACGAAGACGTGAAGGCGGTTCGGGACGCGGTCCCGATCGACGCCGTGGTCTCCGACTACCTCCAGCTGCGCAATGCGGGGGGCGGAAACCTCAAGGGCCTGTGCCCCTTCCACGACGAGAAGTCCCCGTCCTTCCAGGTCAGCCCGAGCAAGGGTCTCTTCCACTGCTTCGGCTGCCAGGAAGGCGGCGACACGATCGCCTTCGTGATGAAGATCGACCACCTCACGTTCTCGGAGACGGTCGAGCGCCTGGCCGCCCAGGCAGGCATCACGCTGCGCTACGAAGAGGGTGGGTACAACCCCGCGCACCAGCGCGGCGAGCGGATCCGCCTGGTCGAGGCCCACAAGGTCGCCGCGCAGTTCTACGTGGACCAGCTGGAGAGCCCCGAGGCCGAGATCGGCCGGAAGTTCCTCGCCGAGCGCGGCTTCGACCAGGCGGCGGCCGCGCACTTCGGCGTGGGCTACAGCCCGGCGGGCTGGGACCACCTCACCCGCTATCTGCGCGGCAAGGGCTTCACCGACAAGGAGCTCACCCTCTCCGGCATCTCCCAGGAGGGCCGCCGCGGCCCCATCGACCGCTTCCGCGGCCGCCTCATGTGGCCGATCCGCGACATCGGCGGCGACGTGGTCGGCTTCGGCGCCCGCAAGCTCCGCGACGACGACAACGGCCCGAAGTACCTGAACACGCCCGAGACGGCGATCTACAAGAAGTCCCAGGTGCTTTACGGCATCGACCTCGCCAAGAAGGACATCGCCAAGTCCAGCCGCGCCGTCGTCGTCGAGGGCTACACGGACGTGATGGCCTGCCACCTCGCGGGCATCACCACCGCCATCGCGACCTGCGGCACGGCCTTCGGCGGCGACCACATCAAGATCCTCCGCCGCCTCCTGATGGACAACGGCTCGGCCCGGGTGATCTTCACCTTCGACGGCGACGCGGCGGGCCAGAAGGCCGCCCTGCGCGCCTTCGAGGACGACCAGAAGTTCGCCGCGGAGACGTACATCGCGATCGCCCCCGACGGCATGGACCCCTGCGACCTGCGCCTCGCCAAGGGCGACACCGCAGTCGCCGACCTGGTCGAACCGCGCACGCCGCTCTTCGAGTTCGCGCTCCGCCAGATCGTCGCCAGGTACGACCTGGAGACCCCCGCGGGCCGCGCGTCCGCCCTGGACGAGGCCGCCCCCGTGGTGGCCCGCATCAAGAACACCGGCGCACAGCACGAGGTCGCCGTGCAGCTCGCGGGCATGCTCGGCATCCTCGACACACAGTTCGTCGTCAAGCGCGTCGCCCAGCTGGCCCGCTGGGCCCGCGACCGCGGCGGCCGCGGCCCCGCCCCCGCAGCCCAGCGCTCCTCCCCGGCGTACGAGAGCGCGCCGCAGGGCTTCAGCGGCCCCGCGCTCAACCTGCGCAGCCCCGCCCACCGCACCGAGCGCGAACTGATCAAGCTGGCCCTGCAGTACCCGCAGTTGGTCTCCCCGGCCTTCGACGCGTACGGCCTGGACGAGTTCACCGCCCCGCCCTACGCCGCGGTGCGCCGCGCCATCGAGGAGGCGGGCGGCGCGGAGTACGGCGCACAGGACCCGCAGGAGTACCTCGTACGGGTCCGCGACGCCGCCCCCGACGACGCGGTCCGCTCGATGGTCACCGAGCTCGCCGTCGAGGCGATCCTGCGCAAGACCGTCGACGAGATGTACGCGGGCATCCAGCTGGTGCAGGTCCGGCTGCGCGCCGTCGACCGGCGCATCCGTGACGTCCAGGGCAGCCTCGCCCGGCTCGGCGCGGGCGGCGACCCGCAGCATCTGACCGCCGTGCAGAACGAGTTGTGGGTCCTCCAGCAGTACGGCCAGGCACTGCGCGAGCGGGGCGCGGACGCGCTCTGAGGCGACCTTCCGGGATTCGTTCCGGAGGCCGGGGTTACCCGACGGGTAACCACGCGGTTACGGACCGGACTCAAAAAGTCACCGCACGCCCCTCGTGGCGGCCGTGTGTCGTGCCCCACACTGGGTTCCGGTGCCTGAGTCCTCGGAGCGCGGCCGACCCGCCGACAGCGGGTCCGACACCCCCGCGGTTCCACAATTCGTGTTCGGGACGGACAGCGGCGAGGCCGTCGTCCCTCTCCCGTTGCCGCACGCCTCAGATGCGATCACCCTGGAGGTCGCCCCCGTGCAGACCCAGACCCTCACCCAGACCAACACCGCCCCGCGCGCGGATGCGGATACGGACGTCCTGGAGTCGGTCCCGCCACAGAGCCGAGCCACCCGGCACCCCGAGGCCTCGGCAGCGCAGGAAACGGCCCGGGAAACCGCACAGACCCACGAGACATCCGCCCCGCAGGACGAGGCCCCCGAGACTCCTGAGGCCCCTGACGCCCCCGAGGCCCTCGCGCCCGAGATCCTCGATCTCCCCGCGCCCCGCAGCCGCGCCGACACCGGCGGCCCCTCGTCCGACCTGTTCCGCCAGTACCTGCGCGAAATAGGGCGGATCCCGCTGCTCACCGCGGCCGAGGAGGTGGAGCTCGCCCGTGCCGTAGAGGCAGGCCTCTTCGCGGAGGAGAAGCTGAGCAACACCCCCGACCTGGACTCCCAACTCGCCCTGGACCTCGACAAGCTGGTCGTCATGGGCCGGATGGCCAAGCGCCGCCTCATCGAGGCCAACCTCCGCCTGGTCGTCTCCGTCGCCAAGCGGTACGTGGGCCGCGGGCTCACCATGCTCGACCTCGTCCAGGAGGGCAACCTCGGCCTGATCAGGGCGGTGGAGAAGTTCGACTACGCCCGTGGCTACAAGTTCTCGACGTACGCGACCTGGTGGATCCGCCAGGCCATGTCCCGCGCCCTCGCGGACCAGGCCCGCACGATCCGCGTCCCCGTGCACGTCGTGGAGCTCATCAACCGCGTCGTACGCGTCCAGCGCCGCATGCTCCAGGAGCGCGGGTACGAACCCACGCCCGAAGAGGTCGCCGCCCACCTGGACCTCCCGCACGAGCGCGTCAGCGAAGTCCTGCGCCTGGCCCAGGAGCCCGTCTCGCTGCACGCCCCCGTCGGCGAGGAGGACGACGTCGCGCTCGGCGACCTCATTGAGGACGGCGACGCCACCAGCCCCGTGGAGTCGGCGGCGTTCCTGCTGCTCCGCGAGCACCTGGAAGCCGTCCTCTCGACGCTCGGCGAACGCGAACGCAAAGTCGTCCAGCTGCGCTACGGCCTCGCGGACGGCAGGCCCCGCACCCTGGAGGAGATAGGCCGGATCTTCGGCGTGACGCGCGAACGCATCCGCCAGATCGAGTCCAAGACCCTCAACAAGCTGCGGGACCACGCCTTCGCCGACCAGCTCAGGGGCTACCTGGACTGAAGGCGGCCCCTGGCGGACGGCTGGTCCGCTAGTCCACCTCGGCCACGGCCTGCGCGAACTGAGCCGCGTACAACCGCGCGTACGCACCGTCCGTGGCCAGCAGCGCGTCGTGTGTGCCCTGCTCCACGATCGAGCCGTTCTCCATCACCAGGATGGTGTCCGCGTCCCGGATCGTGGAGAGCCGGTGCGCGATGACGAACGACGTACGCCCGTGCGCGAGGCGTGCCATCGCCTTCTGGATGAGCACCTCGGTCCGGGTGTCGACGGAGCTCGTCGCCTCGTCGAGCACCAGGATCACCGGGTCGGAGAGGAACGCCCGCGCGATGGTGATGAGCTGCTTCTCGCCCGCGCTCACGCCCGTGCCGTCGTCGTCGATCACCGTGTCGTAGCCGTCGGGGAGCGTGCGCACGAAGCGGTCGGCGTGGGCGGCGCGCGCCGCCTCCTCGATCTCCTCGCGCGTGACGTCCTTCGGCGCGCCGTACGCGATGTTCTCCGCGATGGTGCCGCCGAACAGCCAGGTGTCCTGGAGCACCATGCCGATCCCGGACCGCAGTTCGTCGCGGGACATCGCCGCGATGTCGACCCCGTCCAGGGCGATCCGCCCGCCCGTCACTTCGTAGAAGCGCATCAGCAGGTTCACCAGCGTCGTCTTGCCTGCGCCCGTGGGTCCCACGATGGCGACCGTGTGCCCCGGCTCGACGTCCAGCGACAGGTCCTCGATGAGCGGCTTGTCCTTGTCGTAGCGGAAGGAGACGTGCTCCATCGCGACGTGCCCGCGCGGCTTCTCGGGCCGCTCGCCGGGCACCGGGTCGGCCTCCTGCTCCTCCGCGTCGAGGACCTCGAAGATCCGCTCGGCGGACGCGACGCCCGACTGCACCAGGTTCGCCATCGAGGCGACCTGCGTCAGCGGCATCGAGAACTGCCGCGAGTACTGGATGAAGGCCTGCACGTCACCGATCGACAGCGACCCCGAGGCGACCCGCAGACCGCCCACCACGGCCACCAGGACGTAGTTCAGGTTCGAGATGAAGAACATCAGCGGCTGCATGACACCGCTGTTGAACTGCGCCTTGAACGAGGCCTCGTACAGCTGCTCGTTCTGCTCGGCGAACGCCTTCGCCGACTCCTCCTGCCGCCCGAAGACCTTCACCAGGGTGTGCCCGGTGTACATCTCCTCCACGTGGGCGTTGAGCGTGCCGGTCGTCTTCCACTGCTGCACGAACTGCGGCTGCGACCGCTTGCCGACCTTCGTCGCCACGAAGAACGACAGCGGCACCGTCACCAGCGCCACCAGCGCGAGCAGCGGCGACACCCAGAACATCATCACCAGGACGCCGATGATGGTCAGCAGCGAGTTGATGAGCTGGCCCATCGTCTGCTGCAGCGTCTGGTTGATGTTGTCGAGGTCGTTCGTGGCGCGGCTCAGCACCTCACCGCGCTGCCGCTTGTCGAAGTACGACAGCGGCAGCCGCGACAGCTTCGCCTGTACGTCGCCACGCATCCGGAAGACGGTCTTGTTGATGGCGCGGTTCGAAAGCCGCGTCGCCACCGCCATCAGCAGGCCCGCCACCAGGAACGTGCCGAGCGCGAGCAGCAGGACCTCGCCCACCGCATCGAAGTCGATGCCCTTGCCGGGCGTGAAGTCGACGCCGGAGAGCATGTCGGCCATGCCGCCGTGGCCCTTGTCGCGCAGGTTGTCGAGGGCCTGTTCCTTCGTGGTCCCCTCGGGCATGTCACGGCCGACGATGCCCGCGAAGAGCAGGTCGGTCGCGCGGCCGAGGATCTTGGGGCCGAGCACGGAGAGGGCGACGCTCAGGACTCCGGCCACGAGCATCGCGTACATCGTGGCGCGCTCGGGTCTGAACTGCGTGAGCAGCCGCTTGCCCGAGCCTTTGAAGTTCATGGACCGGGAGTCGGGGCCCATCATCGGTCCACCGATGCCAGGGGGCATTACGCGGCCTCCGCTTCCGTCAGCTGGGAGAGCACGATCTCCCGGTAGGTCTCATTGCTCTCCATCAGCTCGTGATGGCGGCCGGTGCCCACGACGCGGCCCTCGTCGAGGACCACGATGCGGTCGGCGTCCCGGATGGTCGACACGCGCTGGGCGACGATGACGACGGTCGCCTCTGCGGTCTCCTGGCCGAGCGCCGAGCGCAGCGCGGCGTCGGTGGCGTAGTCGAGCGCGGAGAAGGAGTCGTCGAAGAGGTAGATCTCCGGGCGCTGCACGAGCGTGCGGGCGATGGACAGACGCTGGCGCTGGCCGCCGGAGACGTTCGTGCCGCCCTGCGAGATGGGCGCGTCGAGCCCCTCGTCGAGGCCCGCGACGAACTCCTTGGCCTGGGCGACCTCCAGCGCGTGCCAGAGCTCCTCGTCGGTGGCGTCCGGGTTGCCGTAGCGCAGGTTGGTCGCGACGGTGCCTGCGAACAGGTACGGCTTCTGCGGGACGAGGCTCACGGTCTTCGCGAGCAGCGCGGGGTCGATGGTGCCCACGTCCACCCCGCCGACCAGGACCTCGCCCTCCGTCGCGTCGATCAGTCGCGGTACGAGGCTCAGCAGCGTCGACTTGCCGCTGCCAGTCGACCCGATCACGGCGGTCGTCTCGCCGGGCCTTGCGACCAGGTGGACGGACTTGAGGACGGGCTCCTCGGCACCGGGGTAGCGGAACCCGGTGTCCCGGATCTCCAGGTGACCGTGGCTGCGCAGCTCGTGCACCGGGGCGGCCGGGGGCACCACGCTGCTTGCGGTGTCCAGGACCTCCTCGATGCGCTCGGCACAGACCTCCGCGCGCGGCACCATCATGAACATGAAGGTGGCCATCATCACGGACATCACGATCTGCATCAGATAGGCGAGGAACGCGGTGAGCGCGCCGATCTGCATGCCGCCGCTGTCGATGCGGTGCGCGCCGAACCACACGACCGCGATCGAGGAGACGTTCACGACGGTCATGACGATCGGGAACATCAGCGCGAGCAGCTTGCCGGTGCCGATCGAGACCTCGGTGACGTCGGCGTTGGCCTTCCGGAAGCGCTCCTTCTCGAAGTCGTCCCGGACGAAGGCGCGGATGACCCGGTTGCCGGTGATCTGCTCGCGCAGCACGCGGTTCACGGTGTCGAGCCGCACCTGCCCGATGCGGAACAGCGGCCGCAGTCGCCGCACGATGAGGCTGACGCTGATGCCGAGGAGGGGCACGACGGCGACCAGGACCGCGGAGAGCGGCACGTCCTGGCCGAGCGCCATCACGATGCCGCCGATGCACATGATCGGCGCGGACACCATCAGCGTGAACGACATCAGGACCAGCATCTGCACCTGCTGGACGTCGTTGGTCGTCCGCGTGATCAGGGACGGAGCGCCGAACTGGCCCACTTCGCGCGCCGAGAACGACTGCACCCGGTCGAAGACCGCGGCCCGCACGTCACGGCCCAGGGCGGCCGCGGTCCGCGCGCCGTAGAAGACGGCGCCGATGTTGCAGACCATCTGCACGATCGTGACGGCGATCATGATGCCGCCGAAGCTGAGGATGTAGCCCGTGTCGCCGTCGACGACACCGTTGTCAATGATGTCGGCGTTCAGGCTGGGCAGGTAGAGCGCGGCGCAGGTCTGCAGGAACTGCAGCAGCACCAGCAGGACGATGGGCTTTCGGTACGGACGCAGATACGTCCGCAGGAGTCGTATGAGCACGCTCGGTCTCTCGAGGAGTCGGGTCTCGGGCCGCGGACTTTCGGGTCGCGGGTGTCGGCAGGGCGGGCAGGCGGACAAGGCCGCCCCCATCCTCCGACACCCGCCCCATGGCCGTGCAACCGATTAACCCATGACCCGGTCAAATTTCAGCCCGGGTCAAGAACTGGTCTCACTCAAGAATCGAAAGCCGTGAAAACCGTCAGCGTCGGCGTCAGTGTCAGCATCAGCGTCAGAAGGTGAAGGCCCCGGGGTGGGACTGCTCCCGCACCGTCGCGTACTGCTGGCGCACGGCCTGCCCCACCGCGAGCTCCTCGCCCGGCTCGAAGACCTGCGCGGAGGCCCCCTGCCAGTGCGGCAGCTGCCCGGTCAGCGCCCACGCGGCCTGCCGCGCCGCACCGATCGCCGCGTAGTCCGCGGGCTGCGGCACCACGACCTGCGTACCGAACAGCATCGGAGCCGAGGCCTGCACGGCGGGCAGCTCGGCGGCGGCGCCCAGCAGGAACACGCGCCGGACGTCCACCCCCCGCCCCCGCAGTACGTCGAGCGCGTCGCCGAGCCCGCACAGCATGCCCTCGAAGGCGGCGCGCGCCAGGTGCTCGGGCTTCATCGACTCCCGCCGCAGCCCGGTCAGCGTCCCCGCGGCATGCGGCAGGTTCGGCGTCTTCTCGCCCTCCAGATACGGCAGGAACACCAGGCCGTGGGCGCCCGGCGTCGACTTCACGGCGAGCGCGGAGAGCTCCTCCAGGTCGGTGACCCCGAGCATCTCGGCGGAGCCGCGCAGCACCCGCACGGCGTTCGACGTGTGGACGACCGGCAGGTGCATCCCGGTGGCGTCCGCGAGCGAGGTGATGCTGCCACTCGCATCGGGCAGCGCCTCGTGGTGCACGGCCATCACGGAGCCCGACGCCCCGAGCGACACCACGGCGTCGCCCTGCTGGACCCCGAGCCCGAACGCCGCCGCCATTGTCTCGCCCGTACCTGCCGAGATCAGCAGCCCCTCGGGCGTCGTCCCCGCGGCCTCGGCGGGCCCGATCACCTCGGGCAGCATCGCCTGGTGCCCCAGGGCCATTTCGACGATTTCCGGGCGGTACGTTCCGCTCGCCGCCGACCAGTACCCGGTGCCCGAGGCGCCGCCGCGGTCGGTCGTGCGCCGGGCGGGCCGCCCGAGGAGCTGCCACACCAGCCAGTCGGGCGCCTGCAGAAGGCTGGCCACGCGCCGCGCGGCCTCCGGCTCCGTCTTCGCCAGCCAGCGCAGCTTCGTCACCGGCAGCGACGACTGCGGCACGCATCCGACGGCCTGCGCCCAGGCCTCACGGCCGCCGAGCCCGTCGACGAGATCCACGGCGGCCACCTGCGCCCGCCGGTCGTTGCCGACGAGCGCGGGCCGCACGGTGTTGCCGTGCTGGTCGAGCGGTACGAGTGCGTTCTGCTGGGCGGACACACCGATGGCCTGCACACCTTCGAGCAGCCCGCCCCCGGCGGCTTCGCCGAGGGAGAGCAGCCAGGCCTGTGGATCGACGTCGGAGGGTCGTCCGCCACCCTCGGCGTTCTCCAGCGGATGAGGGGCGTACCCCTGCTTGAGCACGGCGCCCGTGTCCGTGTCACAGACCACGATGCGCGTGAAATCGGGCGAACTGTCCAACCCTGCGACTATCCCCATGCCTGGAATTCTGCCGCACGGCGGGCGGTGTCCCGTACCCGTGTTCGCTGTCCGCGTTCACCGTCGTCCGCCGCCCGCGCACTGACCACTAGGTGTTGCTGGTGCCCCAGTCGTCCTCGACGCCCCCCTGGCCCCGCTCGCGCAGGGACCGGACCCGGTCGGCGACCGAGTCGGGCATCTTGTCCCCGACCTTCTCGGAGACGGAGTGGAAGGCCTTGCCCGCCACCTCGCGCCCCTGCTGCGTCGCGGACTCGACGGTGTTGCGCACGGCCGGGTTCTGCGAGATCTCGCGGGCAGACTTCTTCAACTGCTCGTAGCGCTCGCGTCCGGCCCGGGTCCCGAGCACGTACCCGAGGGCCAGTCCCGCCACGAATGTGAGCCGGTACCGCATGGCTGCCACCCTTCCCTTGCGTCGGCGTCGCACGTCTGTCACTCGTGTGTCAGGCGTCTGTCAGTCCTCTGTCAGGCGCCCGTCAGTCGTCTGTCGCTCGCCCGCTGATCCACCGAGGGATACCGATTGGCGGAGCACCCCCCTGCTTGCGCTAATGTATGTGTCGCAGCGAGCGCGCGCCGCCCGGAGAGTTCCCAGGTAGGTGCGTTCGATGCAACGAGACGATCCCCTGTAGCTCAATTGGCAGAGCAGCCGGCTGTTAACCGGCAGGTTACTGGTTCGAGTCCAGTCGGGGGAGCTCGGTCTCCTGTAGCTCAATTGGCAGAGCAGCCGGCTGTTAACCGGCAGGTTACTGGTTCGAGTCCAGTCGGGAGAGCTGTGACGAAGGACCCTCGAGATGCCTCTCGGGGGTCCTTTTTCGTGCTTGTTCCGCCCCTGATGGAACCACGCGGGCAGCCCTGCGGTCCTCATGGTCGAGCGATGCCGACCATCCGAAGCAGGAGATCGTATGAGCGGCTATGCTGCGGCAGACGGCGCGCACAAATGTGCGCGACGCGCCGTTAGGGGCGGTAGCTCAGCCGGTTAGAGCAGCGGACTCATAATCCGTCGGCCGTGGGTTCGAGTCCCACCCGCCCCACCACAGCGCTAGGCCGCAGGAACGTTTCCACCTGCGTCAACTGCGCAAACCTTCGGGGGGCGCCCGTTTGGGCGAAGTACTGGTGATCGTTGCCTGGCGCGCTGGCGCGCTGGCGCCCTGGGTCGGCCCGGTGGCTGGCGATCATGGTTCTAGACGTGCGGCGTGAGACGGCCGCGGCCGTCCGGGCGAGGCGCTCGCCCTCTGCAACGAGATCACCGGCCGCAACATCCCGCCGCGGGTGGCCCTGCTCAGGCGATCGACCCCACGGGCCGCGGCGCTGTACTGCATCACTGTGGCTGGCCGACACCGCACGCGATGTCACGGTCGGCTGACTGCGGGCCTTGGGGGGGGGAAAGGCTCTGTCCGAGGCCAAGCTGAGGGACCTCGTCCAGCGGGGGAGGCCCGGCCGATGGGCCGAGCCTCCCTTTGGCGGTGAGGTCCACGGCGACTCAGTTCACCGGTCCGCCTTCACGCCAGTACGGGTTGTCCAGGATCGCGTTCTGCCTGCGCACGATTGCGGCCGTGTGTGCGGGTGTCGGCCCGAGAGGTGTGCAGACCGGGCAGATGCTGGAGCCTGCCGAGCTGCGGATGGTTCGCAGTGGTGGCCCCTGGTGTGCCGAGCAGATCGGGCCGCTCGTCAATGAGCGGGAGTTGTCGTGCGGCGCCTGCCGGGTGTCGCGGGTCTCGCCGCCCGGGTCAGGCTGTGGCGTCTGTCGCGGCGGCTTGGAGCTCGTCCGCGTTTGCCCGGAACTCGTCGAACTCACCCGCGATCACCCCGTCGAAGAACTTGCTGATCTCCACCCGGCTCATGAGCAGTACCGGGGCGGCCGGGTCCTTGTCGTCGCTGATGGCGATCATGCGGGTGCCGTCGGGGATGCTGTGGTGCGGGTGGCCCTGGGCGGGCGGGGCCGCGGCGAGGATCACGCAGTCCTTCAGGATCGGGTCGAGGTCGGTGCGGCCCGCCTTGCGCCAGTCCAGGCGCGGCGCGTTCCAGTTGTCGTAGGGGATGGTGGTTCTGCCGTTGGTGAGCGTGCCCATGGGGCGCCTCCTGTCGGGTTGGGCCCTGGCCGGGCCAGGGCGTGGGTGCCCGCCGCGTGCGCGGCGGGAGTTCGGGAGTTCTAGGGGGGGCGGGTGGTCAGCCGCTGATGGAGTATTGGGCACCGGGAGGGCTCGGGCCTCGGCCCGCGCCGTTCGCAGGGCCTCGCTCTCCTTTGCCTGTCGGTTCCTCCCGCGGTGGCGAGGTCGTGCCGGTGGCGGCCGCGGTCCCGGAGAGGGCGGAGCGCGTGGCCCGGTGCGCGCGGCGCAGCCGTTCCCCCAGCGTGCAGTAGTTCTCGACCCGGCAGGGGGTGCAGTTGTCGAAGTGAGCGAGCAGGCCCTCGTACACCTGCTGTGCCTGCCGTTCCTCGGGGGGCGTTTCCATGAGGGTCACTGCTGGCTCCGTTGAAGCTCGCTGCGGGCGATGTGTACCAGGGCGGCGACGGACTGGACGGGGCACAGGTCGCCGACGATGCGAGGGCGCACTGCCCAGTACAGCCCGGTAGGTCCACGGAGATCGGACGCCGGGACGGACAGGAAGCCGCCGGCCCCCAGCATCGGGGCTTCGCTGTACTTCTGCATCCACCGCATCGTGGGGGATGGCTCGATGAGCGCGTAGTACAGGTGCTGCGGCCGGTTGTGGATGACCGGGCCGTTGAGCAGCTCGGCCAGCGTCGCGGTCACGATGTCCAAGTCCTCTGTCCCGACCGCCCGGTACACGATCCTGGCGGGCAGGCATACCGTGTTGAACCTCTTACCGAGCGGCAGCAGTGCGATCCCGCGTTCCGCCCATTCCCGGTGGGCCTGGTGCGGCGCGGCCTGCGAGCGCGCCAGCCAGTCGAATACCGCTGGTTGCTCTCTGGGACTGGTCATCGGGAGCGCCCTCACTGTCATGGTGATGTGCCTCACGCCAGTGACCTTATGGAGCCCTCAACGAGGCCAACCGAGCTGACAGTTCGGGTGAGCCACAGGCTCGTCCGCTAGACGATCCCCATCCGCACAGCCAGTTGCTCGGCCTGCCGCGCATGCATCGCTCGCGCTCGACGGATGACCGTGAGCACCAGCTGCCGCGCGAGCGGAGTCCGGGCCAAGTCCTCCGGAGCGATGGCTTCAAGAGCCAGCAGCGACAGCAGAACAGCAGCGTCGTCACGACGCTGACTGTGGCAGGCCGCCACTTCCAGCCCGAAGGTGAACTCGCGCTCCACCGAAACCAGCGGGCCGGTGTCGACGGCGTCCGCTGTGTGCAGGGCCTCGCCCGTCTCGCCCGCTTCCATCTCGATGGACAGCGCGTGCAGCGCGAGGTTCGTTGGCCCGAATACGGTCCACGCCACGTTGCTGTCGTCCGGCACCGCACGGGCCGCGGGCGCCGCCTGCTCGACCAGCCGCTCGCGCGCCTCCCACCATCGGCGTCGGCGAGAAGCCCCGAGCACGGCCACCAGCTGGAGAGCGCCGCCCATCGCCTGTCGCTCCAGTTCCGGCATGTGTGCGGTGGCCACCTGCTCGGCCGCCCGCAGCACCAGCTCTTCGGCTTCGGCAGGCTGGTCAGCAGCGAGAAGCACGTGCCCAAGGTTCCACTGGGCAGCGGCGATACGCAGCGGATCGTCAGTGTCCTCGGCGGCCCGCATGGCTCGATCGGCCGCCAGGGTGGCGAGGTCGACACGGCCGGTGCGACGCAGGTAGGAGCGGAGCAGGCAGTACAAGTCAGCGGCGGCACGTAGCACCGCACGTCGCTCGGCGGCGTCATTACCGGCGCGCGCTACGCGAAGAGTGTGCTCTACGTCAGCTACCAGGTCGGGGAGAGTGTCGGCCGCTGCGGTGAACCGTTCGGAACTGCTCTGCCAGCTGTGCCACGCTGCCTCGACCCGGTCTCTCAGCACGCCCGCGGGCACGGGGGTGGAAGGACGCGGGGGACCGTATCCGAGGAGGGCCTGGCCCACGGCAGCCTCAGGGCGGCCGATCGTCTCCTCCTCCTCGGGTGGCGGTTGCTCAGAGAGCAGGGCTGCGGTGGGAACGCCGAGCTCCTGCGCGAGGGCGTACAGGATCGGCAGTGACGGCACCTTGAGGCCCCGCTCGATCTGGGACAGATAGTCCGGGGAGATACCGACCAGCCCAGCGACCGCGTCCTGTCGGCGTCCGCCGCGGTAGTGCCGGATCCGGTCCCCGATAGGGAGGTCTGCCGCAACCATGCGCCCACTCCTCGCTCACTACTCCTGAGCGTAGGGTGCCCGCTACGTGGGGACATGGGAATCCAGCGAGGGAGGGGACGCCGTGGCGAAGCTGGTGCTGTGGGACATCGACCACACGCTGATGGCCATGCGCGGACTCGGCGGTGAGCTGTGGGCCGCTGCGTTCGAGGAGGTGACGGGCGTGCCTCTGCGCGAGCAGGCATCGGTGACTGGGTCGACGGAGCGTGTGATCCTGCGCGAGACGGCGCGGCTCCACGACATCCCTTTCAGCGACGACCTGTTCACGCGGTTCGCTGACGCGCTCGGTGCTGTGCACCTGCAGCGGGCGGCCGAAGTGCGCGAGCGGGGGCACGCGTTGCCCGGGGCCGCCACCGTCCTGGCAGCGCTCGACAAGCGCGGGGTCCGGCAGTCGGTGGTGACCGGCAACGTGCGTGGCGTGGCCGAGGTCAAGCTCGCGATGTTTGGCCTCGATACGTACCTCCGCCTGGACGACGGCGCCTACGGGGAGGACGGCGAGGAGCGGCCCGAGCTGCTCCGCGCGGCGCTGGCTCGCGCAGACGTACCGGCCGTGGACGCCGTGTTCCTCGGGGACACTCCTGCTGATGTGGCGGGCGGGCGCGATGCCGGGGTGCGGGTGGTGGCGGTCGCCACGGGCAGGACGACGCGGGCCGAGCTTCAGGGGGCTGGGGCCGAGGTCGTGCTCGACGAGCTCGCCGACACGGGGCGGGTCCTCGACGCGATCGGGGCATGACGACAGGCCCCCTTCCGCCTGAGGTGCATTTCAGGGGGCTTGTGCCACACGTACTGCAGTCGGGTTGGGGTCCAACGCCTCGGCTTTTGGCGTCCGTTCGGGGGCGGGGCGGGGTTGTGGCCGGGGTAGCACCTTCACGTCGGTATACCACCGAATCTGACTGTTGCTGATGTGCACACGTACTATGTGCTGGCGGGGGCCACACCAGTACTCGTTCACAATTCCGGGCCGTGCGGAATTTCGACCCGTCACGAGAAGGCCGGTGATATCGGCAATTATACTGATGGGCAGAAGACCCGGGATCCGGCGTCGCAGTGGTATCACGAGGAATTGAGTAATGACGAGCTCCTGGACGGGATCAACAATCCTGGCGACGGAGACGGAATCCTCGTCTCGCGTGACGGCAAGATTCTTGGAGGACATCATCGCAAGGATGAACTCCGAAGAAGGATTCAGGACGGACGCATCGACCCGGATACGGAAATACGCGTTGATGTCTACGATCCGGAGTAGTGCCTGATGGCTCTGATTCATTCAACTGACCCTGACTTTCGGGTATGCCAGATCAGCTTCGAAACGCTGTTGGCGATCCAGCTGGAGGCGGAGGAGCGATCCTGGGCAACTCGGTGGTCCTCGGTGGACGCGCTCCGCAGTCAGGTCAAGGATGGCGCTGTCGTCCTCCAAGCACTGATGCGGGAGGAGCGAGAGGGTGCTGTGCGGGCGTATAGGTGCCTCGTGTTGTTCTCGTCCGCAGACGGCAAGGACGCTGGCGGAATTACCACGATCGATCTTGACCCGGCAAGGTTCGAATCGTTGGAACGGCTTGATCGTGACCCGGATGTCCGGAAGGCTCTTGTCCGAATGTTCTCCCTTGCGACAGGTGGGATTTCGATGCTCTCGAAGCAGTGATAGGTTCCGAGGACTTCTGCGTTTGAACCTCTCCAACTCGATGTCGAGTTGGTCAGTTCAATGGAACTCGGGGATTCGAAATCTCAATCGGAGTCTCATTCTTAAAGGGTCTCTGAATTGAAGAATCTTGACACACGGAGATTCTTCACTGTGGCCCGAACACCTCTGGGGCCCGCTGATGTTCAGCGGGCCCCAGAGGCGTTTGATTGCAACGGTGACGGCAACGTCAGCGGACGACGGCTGCGGTGGGCGGGTCGTCCGGGGCGTCGGTCGGGCCGAGGATGCTGCCGAGGGTGTCGTGGAAGCGGATCGTCCGGAGTCCCGCGCTGTGGAGGAGGCGGCGGGTTGCGAAAAAGCAGGTCGAAGGCTTCGCTTAGCACACGCTCTATGCGCTGGCGGGTGCCACGCCGGTCCTGGTGCACAACTGCAACAGAGCTGGTTTGGATTTCACTGACGCCGAGAGACAGAAGGATTATGACGCCAACGCGAAGAAGAACGGTGGCAGTTACAGGTGTGACTATTGCAAGCAGAAGGTGGAGCGACGGGGATCGCAAGACGCTAACGGAAATTCCATCCCGGGAAGGCCTGACGATGCCCAGATCGACCACATAGAGCCGAAGGCCAGCGGCGGGCATGGTGGTGCGCATAATGGTGCCGTTGCTTGTCGTCGATGCAACAGGGATAAGTCTACGAAGACGATAGAAGAGTGGGACGATGAACTCAGAGACTTCCTCGGCCCATAGTGGCGATGAGTCGGTATCGGTGGATAAGCCTGACAGGTTGTACAAGGTAGCCTTCGATCTCCCCGGTGAGGTTGCTGATTGGGCCCAGGCCTCTTCGGAGCGGCTCTGGACTGGGAAGACCTCGGTGCAGATGGAAGTCGAGGTTCGGAACACTCCCTTTTACGTTAAGGGAGTCGCCTATGGGGATATTGTGCGGGTCAGGCCCGATCACGAGCGCAGGGAGCTCGTGTTCGAGGAGTTCGTGTCGGAGGGTGGGCATTCGACGGTGCGGGTCATCATCAGAGCTGAGGGCGCGAGGGGCGTGGTTGACGACGTTCTCCGCAGCTTCGAATGCTCTTGGGAGATTGATGCGACGGGGTACTTGTGGGCAATCGATGTGCCGCCGAATGTTGATTATGCATCAATGAGAGTTGCCCTCCTTCGTGTTGCCGGTGAAGGGGAAATTGGCATTGAAGAAGGTGCTCTTGCCAGGGCTCGACGCGATGAGCTCGGATTGTCGGAGTTCGATCGTTAATTGGGTTCGAGGGAGGCCCTGACGGATTCCGGTGGGGCTTCCTGGGCGTTGGTGGAACGGTGACGGCAACGTCACCGGACGACGGTTGCTGCGGGTGCGGTGTCAGGACTGGCACCGGCCGTGATGCCGATGTGGGCGCTTGGCCGAGGAGTTCCTTGAACGCGACGTGGTCGCCTCCTGCTCCCGGGGGAAGCAGATCTATCGCAGGAGTTTCGATCGCTGAGATTGCCGGGTGTGTTTGGTGGTGACGTCCGGGTTGTGGGGCAACTCGAGAAGTTCAGGCCACTAGGGCGGGCAGGACCGGCTACTTGGCGATGTTCCACGCCCTGAGCGCCGCGTCGTCCGCGCTGATTCGCGATCACGCTCAGGCGCGAGACGAGGGTCAGCAGTGTGGGGAAGGGGCTGGACCCCGTAGTGGGGGCGGTCGGTCGGGTGGGCAGGGCGGTTCGGGGCGCCTATGCGTGCTCGCCGCTGCCCGCGTCGCGGGTTGGAGGTTCCTCCAGGGAGTGGGGCGCGTAGGCGCATCTGCGGTGGATATCCCTATCAACTTTTACAAATGCGAGCCGATCGCGCTTATCTTGTCGCATATGCAGTCCTACACAATCGGGCAGGCCGCCCGTCTGCTCGGGGTCAGTCCCGACACCGCGCGCCGTTGGGCGGACGCCGGTCGGGTCGCCACTCATCGCGACGAGGCCGGGCGGCGGCTCATCGACGGGCGGGATCTTGCCGCCTTCTCCGTCGAGGTCGGGCAGGGCGGTGGTGCGGGTGTGGGGGACGAGGACGTTCCGTACACCTCCGCTCGCAATGCCTTTCCCGGCATCGTCACCGCCGTGAAGCTCGGTGACGTCGCCGCGCAGGTGGAGATCCAGGCCGGGCCGCACCGGCTGGTCTCCCTGCTGACCCGCGAGGCGGTGGAGGAGCTCGGCCTTGAGGTCGGGGTCGAGGCCACCGCACGGGTCAAGTCCACCAGCGTTCACATCGATCGTGCCTGAGCGCGTCGCATTTCTGTGTTCTTCGTCCGCTAGGAGCCGTGCCATGTCCCCGAAGTTCTCCGCTCGCCCCGTCCGCCGTACCGCCGCCGCTGTCGCCACCGCCGCGCTGCTCCTGCCGCTCGCCGCCTGCGGCAGTGACGATGACAGTGACGGGAAGAAGGACGGCGCGAGTGGGAGTAAGGACGTGAGTCTTACCGTTCTTGCTGCCTCCTCCCTCACCGACGTCTTCGCCACCGCCGAGAAGGCGTACGAGAAGGAGCACCCGGGGACGAAGATCACTGTCTCCGCCGCCGGGTCCCAGGAGCTTGCCGCTCAGGTCAAGCAGGGGGCGCCCGCCGATGTGCTCGTCACTGCCGACACCAAGACCATGGACGGGCTGAAGGGGGAGACCGGCAAGCCCACCGTCATCGCCAAGAACCGGCTCGTCATCGCCACCCGCGAGGGCAATCCGGAGAAGGTCAAGGGGTTGAAGGACCTTGCCGACAGCAAGTTGAAGGTCGTTCTCGCCGATGACACCGTGCCCGTCGGGCGGTACAGCAAGCAGGTCCTCGACAAGCAGGGCGTCAAGGTGAAGCCGGTCTCCAAGGAGGCCAACGTGCGGTCCGTGCTCAGCAAGGTCGAGCTCGGTGAGGCCGATGCGGGCATCGTCTACAAGACCGATGCCGCCACCGCCACCGACAAGGTCGACGCCGTCGAGATCCCCGACGCGCAGAACGCCGTCGCCTCCTACCCCGCCGCGACCCTCAAGGGCTCCGAGAACGGCGACGCGGCCGCCGCGTTCGTGAAGTGGCTCAGCACGCCGGAGGCGCAGAAGATGCTGCGGGACGCCGGATTCCAGAAGCCGTAGCCCCTGATGGCCCGGCTCGGTTCCAGTTCTCGGCCCCGCGTGCGCTCCCGTGCGCCGCTCACGCTGGCCGTCCCCGCCCTGCTCGCCGTCGCGTTCCTGTTGATGCCGCTCGTCGGCATTCTCGCCCGGACCGAGTGGGGCGACCTCGGGAGTCATCTGACGACTCCCGGGGTCACCCAGGCCCTGAAGCTCTCGCTGCTCGTGTCCTTCTGGGCGCTCGGGCTCTCGCTCGTGCTCGGGGTGCCGTTGGCCTGGCTGCTGGCCCGGGTGGAGTTCCGGGGGAAGGCGCTCGTCCGGTCCCTCGTGCTCCTGCCCATGGTGCTGCCGCCGACCGTCGGCGGTGTCGCGCTGCTCCTCGGATTCGGGCGGCGCGGGCTGCTCGGGCCCTGGCTGGAGGACACCTTCGGGGTCGTGCTGCCCTTCCACACGTCGGGGGCCGTCGTCGCCGCGACGTTCGTGGCCATGCCGTTCCTCGTCATCAGCCTGGAGGGGGCGCTGGGCGGGCTGCGGCCCGGCTTCGAAGAGACCGCCGCGTCGCTCGGGGCGTCTCCAGTACGGGTGTTCCTCACCGTCACCCTGCCCATGGTCGCCCCCGGGCTCGCCGCGGGTGCCGCGCTGACCTGGGCGCGGGCGCTCGGCGAGTTCGGGGCCACCATCACCTTCGCGGGCAACCTGCCGGGGACCACGCAGACCCTGCCGCTCCAGGTGTATCTGCTCCTCCAGGATTCCCCGGAGGCCGCGACCTCCCTGTCGCTGCTGCTCCTCGCCATCGCGATGGCCGTGCTCGTGGGGCTGCGGGGGCGGTGGACGGCCGGGGCGGGGGTCTCTGTGAGGGGGCGGGGGCCCGTCACGGACGAGGCGGCGGCGGACGGTGACGATTCCCGGGGGTCGACCGAGCCGGTCGGCAAGGAATCCGATCGGGCCGTTCCCTCGGAGAAGTGGGCCCTGCACGCCGACGTCACCGGCTACAACCAGCTCACCCTCGACGCCGGACCCGGCACCACCATCGCCGTCGTCGGGCCCAACGGCGCGGGCAAGACCACGCTCCTGCGCGCCCTCCTCGGCCTCACCCCGCGCGCCCACGCGCTGCTGCGGCTCGGCGAGCACGACGTCACCGCCCTGCCGCCGCACCGGCGCGGGGTCGCCTGGGTGCCCCAGGAAGGCGCGCTCTTCCCGCACCTGAACGCGCTCGGCAACACCGCGTACGGACTCCGCGCGCAGGGCGTCCGGCGCGCCGAGGCCCGCCGCGACGCGCAGGCGTGGCTCGACCGGCTCGGCGTCGGACACCTCGCCCACCGCAAGCCCGCCCAGCTCTCCGGCGGGCAGGCCCAGCGGGTCGCGCTGGCCCGCGCGCTGGCCGCCCGCCCCCGGCTGCTGCTCCTCGACGAACCGCTCGCCGCCCTCGACCAGACCACCCGCGCCCACGTCCGGCACACCCTGCGCCGCCACCTCGACGGGTTCGGCGGCGTCTGCCTCGTCGTCACGCACGACCCCGTCGAGGCCGTCTCGCTGGCGGACCGGGTCCTCGTACTCGCCGAAGGGCGTACGTTGCAGGACGCGCCGCCCACGGAGGTCACCCGGCACCCGCGTTCGCCCTGGGTGGCCCGCATGCTCGGCCGCAACGCCTGGCCCGGCACCGCGACCGCCGATGGGACGCTCGCGCTGGCGGGGGAGGGGCGCCTGGTCGTCGCCGATCCGCTGGAGGAGGGCGCGCGGGCCCTCGCGGTCATCGCGCCGGAGGCCGTGTCCGTGCACTGCGAGAAGCCGGCGGGCAGTCCCCGCAACGTGTGGCCGGGGACCGTCCGTGAGATCACCACCGCCGGTAGTCGGCTGCGGGTTCTCGTCACCTCGGTCGAAGCGCCCGACCTGGTCGCCGAGATCACGCCCCAGGCGGCCGTGGAGCTCGGGCTCGTGGAGGGGGCCGAGGTGTGGACGAGCGTGAAGGCCACGGAGGTGTCGGTGGTGGCGCTTTGAGGGGGCCAGAGGGTCCGTTTGAGGGGGCCGGAGGGTCCGTAGGGCGGGGCCGCGGGACGCAGCGCTACAGCGGCGCCTGCCACGTCGCCGTCGTTCCCGCCTCCACGCCGTCCGTGTCCCCGTCGTCGTACACCGTCAGCCGCACGCCCGGGCGGCCGTCCGGCAGCGTCGCCCGCGCGTCGATCGCGACGTCGACGCGCGTGACGCCGGTGCGGCGCGACGCCGCGGCCAGGGCCCGGCGCAGGGCGGCGAGCAGATGGCCCGCCGCCGGGTCCGTGACCTGGGCGTCGACGGCACCGGCGAAGTGCACCGACGGCTGGATGCCGAGGACCGCGGCCGCGCCCGCCGTCTCGCGCAGGACCTTGCCGCGGAACGTGGCGGGGGCGTCGGCGGGCGGCTGCTGGAGCGCGAAGATGGCCGTGCGGACCTCCTGGATGGTGGACTCCAGCTCGTCGACGGCGTGGTCCAGCGTGGACTCGACCTTGGTCGACTGAGCCCTGCGGCGCGTCGACTCCAGCATCATGCCGGTCGCGAAGAGGCGCTGGACCACGAGGTCGTGCAGGTCGCGGGCGATGCGGTCGCGGTCCTCGAAGACCGCGAGACGCTCTCGGCTCTGCTGGGCGTCGGCCAGGACCAGGGCCAGCGCGGCCTGCGAGGCGAACTGCGTGGCGAGCAGGCGTTCGGCCGAGGTGTAGGCGGGCGCGCCGCGCCTGCGGGGCAGCGCGAGCGTGCCGATCAGCCGACCGGCGGCCTGCAGCGGCAGCATCATGCTGGGGCCGAAGCGGGCGCGTACGTGCGTCGTCATCCGGGGGTCGGTCGCCGAGTCGTCGATGTACACCGGTTCGCCGCCGAGGAGTTGGGTGAGGACCGCGCTCCCTGGCTCGATGGTGGTGCCGATGAGGTCGGTGTGGGGGGTTGGGGAGGCCTCATGGGTGTGGGTGTGGGTGTGGGTGTGGGTGTGGGGGTGCGGGTGCGGGTGGGTCTGCGGAGTCTGCCGGGGCGCTTCGGTGCGGGCCGCTTCAGTCGCAGGGCCTGGGGGACGCGCCGCCCCTTCGCCGGGCCCGCGCCTGCCTCCCGACGCCCCCCACCCGTGCGGCTCCCCGTCCGTCGCGGCCGCGACGATCCGCATGCCGCCCGCCTCCGTGGGCTGCAGGACCACGCCCGCCGCCGCGCCCGCGAGGATCCGCGCCCGGTCCGCCACCGTCATCAACGCGTCGGCCGCCGCCTCGCCGGTGAGCAGGGCCGTGGTGACCGCCGCCGCGCCCTCGATCCAGCGCTCCCGCTGCCGGGCCGCCTCGAACAGGCGGGCGTTGCCGATCGCGATGCCCGCCTGGCTCGCCAGGACCTTCAGAAGCTGCCGGTCCTCGTCGGTGAAGGGGCCGCCCCGGGCCTTCTCGGCGAGCAGCAGGGTGCCGAACGGGTCGTCGAGGACGTGGATCGGTACGTCGATGACGGTGCCGTCCGCGTTCGGGCGCACGCGCGGCACGCCGTCGGGGAAGCGCCCGGGGCCGCCCGCCACGAACACCTCGGCCGGACCCTCGTGACCTGGGGCGTCGACGCCGAGCGTGCCGAGTCCCGCCCCGGTCAGCCGGGCCGCGCTGTCCACGATGTGCTGCAGCGTGGCCCGGAGTTCGAGGTCCGTGCCGACGCTCAGGACCGCCTCCAGGATCGGCTGCATCGAGGGCTGCGGTGCGGCGTCCGCTCCTTCGGGCATCGGCATCTCGGTCACGTACGACGTACTCCATGGTCGGTGGAGACAGGTGCTGCCTCTCGGCCGGGCCGGTCGGGTCGGGTCAGCCGGACAGCGGAGCCAGCGCCAGCGGTTGGATCTTGCCCTCAAGCATCGCACCGAGCCCCAGCACAGCGCACACATCCGGCCGTTCCGCGATATGTACGGGCATACCGGTCGCGTCCCGCAGCATCTGGTCGAGGCCCGGGAGCAGCGCGCTGCCGCCGACCATCATGATTCCGCGGTCCGCGAGGTCGGCCACCAGGTCCGGCGGGCAGTCGCGCAGCACCTTGCCGATGCCGTCCAGGACGGCGGTCAGCGGCGTGTGGATGGCGTCGCGGACGGCGGCCGTGTCCACCTGGACGGAGCGGGCCAGGCCTGTCGCGACGTCCCTGCCGTGGATCTCGGTCGACTCCGGGCCGTGCGGGGTGAGGCCGTTGCCGCTCAGGGCGAGCTGGAGGGGGCGTACGGACTGGGAGGGCAGCATCAGTTCGTGGTGGTGGCGCAGGTGCTGCACGATCGCGTGGTCGATGGCCTCGCCGCCGACGGGGATGCGTTCCGCGGTCACGATCGAGCCGAGGGAGAGGACCGCGACCTGTGTGGTGGCGGCGCCGCAGACGAGGATCATCGTCGCCTCGGGGCGCTCCACCGGGAGGCCGCAGCCGACGGCTGCCGCGATGAGGGTGTCCACCAGTTCCACGCGGCGGGCCCCGAGCCCGACCATCGTCTCGACGGCGGCGCGCTGGGCCAGCGGGTCCGCGTCGTGCGGCGTGCAGGCGGCGGCGCGCAGCCGGGGCTTGCGGCGCAGGGTGCGGCGGAGCTTCTCGCCGAGCAGATGACGCAGCATGCGCTGGGCCATCTCGATGTCGACGACGGTGCCGCCGGAGACGGGGCGGACCACCCGGATGTAGCCGGGCGTACGGCCCGTCATCTGCTCGGCGAACTGGCCGACCGCGATGAGCGCGCCCGTCCGCGTGTTGATGGCGGCGGCGCTCGGCTGGTCGACGACCAGGCCCGCGCCCTTCACGAACACCCGGGTCCTCGCGGCTCCCAGGTCGACGGCGATGTGGCAGCGGCGCAACTGCTCCAGACTGACGGTCATGGCAGATCCTCCCGAGAGCGCAGACCGTACGGACCGTCGGACGGCGGTCCTGTCTCGCATCGTGCGGCGGCCGCGCGCGGCCCGCGCGTTGAGCTGAGCCGGGCGGGGTGCCGCCGCACGGGTGGTGTTGACGGCGTCGCAGGCGGTGCGGTGGTTCGCGCGAACAGTGCGGTGGTTCCAGTGGACCCGGAGGGGTTGCTACCGAAAAGGCGCATACTCGCCGATCTGACGGGGTTTCATCCGCCCCCTCGTGCTCCGTCCCCTCGTGCTCCGCCCCCTCGTGCCTCCGCGCGGACGATGTCGACGAACGCGCGCACGGAGTCGACCGTGCGGGAGACGCCGACGGACCGGAGACCCTCCGCGGACGACCGGTCGGGGGCGTGGCCGACGAAGGGGACGCCCAGACTCCGGGCGGCGACCGCCTCGTGCGGGGACGCCCCGAGCATCAGGCAGCGGTCCGGTGCCACGGCGAGCTGCCGCAGCGCCCGGTTCAGGCAGTCCGCGTCCGGCATCAGGCGCGCGAGGTCCGCGGTGCGGCCGTGGATTCCGCCGCGGGGGGCGGGGAGGCCGTGCGCGTCGAGGTACTTCGACACGGCCTGGTGGGAGGTGTCGGTGACGATCGCGACAGGGTGGTCCGTGAGGAGCGTGCGGAGCGCGTCGCTCTGGGCCAGGGGTTTCGCGGCGGCCGCGCGCTCCGTCTCCAGAGTGGTGAGGCGTGCGTGCAGCTCGGCGGCGTACTCCTGGTGATGGGCGAGCGCGCGCAGGACGTCCGAGGGATGGGTGAGGTGCCCGCTCGGCACGACGCTGCTGTCCGAGTTCAGGAGCGGTACGCCGGACAGCGCGTCGTCGAGGCGCCGGTACTCGCTGACCACGGAGAGGAGGGAGAGGGCGGCCGCACGTGCCGCCCTGCCCCGGAAGAGGTGGGTGAAGACGCCGTCGAAGCCGAGCAGGACCGGTGTGCTGGGCGTGGTGGTGGGCGGTGCTGCCGTGATGCGGCCGTACCAGTGGCTGATGTCGGGCACCCGCTCGAATGTGGGGGCGCCGGGCAACTCCTGGAGGCCGAGGCTCGGGAACAGCGCGTCCGGTACGGCGATCACGGCGCCCTCTTCACGGTCGAACAGGTCCCGCAGTCCTTCGGGGAACCGTGGCGAGAAGGCCGTCGGGCCGGGGGCTTGCGCGACCGTGACGGCGAGGGCCAGGTGCGGCAGGTCCGTGAGGAGGGCGGGGAGCCCTTTCAGGAGGGCCGGGAGGAGTTGCACAGGGTGGGCCTCGGGGGCGACGGCCACCTGCCAGCCCAGGGCGACCGGCTGGAACGTGTACCGCTCAAGACCGCTGTGGGCCAGCAGGCCGGAGAGCCGTTGGCCCAGCTGCTCCTTGAGCGCGTCGGACCGGTCGCCGGGCTCGACGCACTCGAAAGCCACGACGGTGTGCTGCGGTTCTCCGCCCACGACGGAGTCCACGCGCAGCAGACGCTTCAGGAGCCGGTTGATGTCCGCCCGCGCCCGAGCCGCGGCCGGTCCCGGCACCCCGTCCAGAGGCTTTCCGCGCCACAGCGCGAGGGCCTCCCGCGCCAGGTCGCGGGCGGTTTCCAGGTCCCCCGACTCCTGTGCCGCAGCTGCCTCGTCGGCCAGCTGTACGCAGCGGAACAGGTCTACGGAGTCGACGCCCGGAAGGCGGAGGGAGTAGCCGTCGGACTGCTCGGACAGCGGCAGCTCCATCACGTCGCGGATGTGGGTCAGGCAGGCGTCCAGGAGGGAGAGGGTGGGGTCGGCGCGGTCGGCCCCCCACAGGCCCTCCGCCAGCTCCGCGTACGAGAGGGGGCGGCCCTCGTGGAGCAGCAGCATGGAGAGCACCGCCCGGCACTCCGGCGTGCCCGTCGGCACGGGGCTGCCGTCCCGGAGGACCGTGAGTGGGCCCAGCAGGGAGCAGGTGACCTCCGGCATCGGAGACGATGCGAGGTCCAACAGCTGTGCAGCACCTTGGCGTTGGCGGTCGACCCGGCCGGATTCGAGGTCGAGGACGGCCGATTCCAGGGCCGTCAGGACCTCTTCCGGGAGGATGCCGGGGCGTACGGGGCCCGGCGCCCGGCCCACCGGCCTCGTCGCCGAACCCGTGTACGTCTCGTGGACGAGGCGCCCCAGCGCCAGCAGATCGGCCCGCCGGGTCGCCGGGCTGTACGGAGTGAGGGTGAAGCCGCACAGGACCGGGCCGCGCTCCGTCGGGACGCGCACCTGCTCCGCCGAGACGGCGCCGTGCGCAAGCCCTTGGGCGTGCAGGGCCAGGACCGCGTCCGCCAGGGCCGGGACCACCTGCAGCAGAGCCAATCCGGGGAGGCCCTCCGGGTGTCCGAGAAGCACCTCGTCCAGATTGCGGCCCGGCACGAACTCCATGACCAGGTAGGGGATTTCGCCGCCGGAGCCCTCTTCGCCGTCCACGCCGTGGTCACGGACGGCGGCCACGTGCGCGTGCCGGAACCGTTCGAGCCGGGCCGCCTCGTCCGCGAACGAGGCGCGCAGCCGGTCCGACGCCGCCAGGAACCGCTGCACCACCACGAGCCCGCCCTCGTCGGCGAGATCGTCCGCGAGCCACACGCCGGGGCTCCGGCCGATCTGTGCCACACCCCGGTAGCGCCCGCCCAGCAGGTGGTCCCGTTCCCCGCCGAGCTGCCGGACGCTCTCGCGGGTCACGGTCGCGAACGCCCCGTCCGTGCCGGGCTCCGCCCCCTCGCCCCCGGGGCCCGGCACATGGGCCACCGCCCGCAGCTCGCCGGGCGCGACGCCCGCCCTGTCGTCGATCAACCCGCCCACCTGGGCGAGGAGTTCACGGGTCCGCCCGCGTGCCGTGCGCGGCAGGCTGCGCAGCAGCAGCTCGCGTACGCCGTCCCGGAAGGCGTACACGCCCGGCGGGCCCTCCAGGGACTCGGCGAGCATGCCGCTGAGGATCACCTCGGCGAGGTGCTGGGGACGCGGGTGCCTCTCGACCGCCCGGTGGACAAGGCGCATGACCGTCAACTGCGGCTCGCCCAGCGCGAGATGACCGGCCAGCCGGAACGCCTCGGGCGATGCGGTCGAGCGGAAGCGCAGCACGAGCTCCTCGGCGGTGAGCCGGGTGATGTCCTCGCGGGGCGGGGTGCCCGCATCCGGCGCGGGGGTCAGCGGCGACAGCGGCGGTGTCGGCGTCAGCCAGGCGACCGAGCCGGGGACCCGGGCCCCGCCCGGGTCGGTGACGAGCGCCGCCCAGTTCGCCAGCCAGTTCGCCGCCGGTTCCAGGACGGGCAGGGGCAGCGCGCCCTCGGGCCGCGGCGATTCGAGGGGGTCGTATGGGGTGAACGTGAGGGTGGCTGAAGGGGCCGCGGGGTGCGGTGCGGAGAGCAGGCCGGGAGTGGTCGGCAGGGCGGTGGTGCGCCACAGCCACTCGGGGAGCGGCTGGACGACGGCCAGCGGCGTACGTGCCGCCCAGCGGCGCAGCGTGCGGTACCAGCGGACGGCGCCCGCGCCCTCGCGCCATTGGGGGCCCATGCAGTCGCTGACCACCAGGACGACGGTGCGCCCGTCGGCGGGCACGGATGCCGCACGGGCCGGGACCGTGCCGTCGGGCGCCGCGCGGTGCAGCTCGACCGTGCGGAACACGCCGGACTGGGCCAGCGCGGTGTGCAGCTCCCGTACGAGCGGCCGCCACATCGGCATCGTGGCGCCGCCGTCGTGCACGACGCAGAGCCGGAGCCAGCGCTCCGGGGACGGTTCGAGGACCGGCAGCCAGCCTTGCGGGCGTCCGCCGAGGAGGGCGATGCGGTGGGCGGTGGCCTCCTCGTCCAGGAACCGTTTGGTGGGCGAGGGGACGTACCGCTTGAGCGGGCGCACCGCTCGTTGCAGCGCGAGCGGGTGGGCGATCATCGGCGGGACGGGTACGTGCACGGGGACGCGGCGGACGCCCGGTGCGGGCGGGCGCGGTGCGGGTGCGCGTGGTGTCCCGTGGTTGCCGGGCGGGGGTTCCGGAGGGCGGGGCTTGCGGAGCGGGCGGGGCGGGAGGTGCAGCGGGACGCGGTCGTCGGCGGGGCGCGGCGCGTCGGCGTCCTGGTCTGGGGCCGTGTCGTCGGGGCCGGGTTCGGGTGCGGGGTCGGGGAGTGGGGTGGGTGAGGGCGGCTCCGTTGCGCGGGGCTCGGCCTGGCGAGGGTCCGGGGCCGGGGCAGGGTCCGGGTCCGGCGGTGCAGGCAAGTGGGACGCCAGCCACAGGAGTTCCGCCAGCTCGGTGGGCGTGAGACGGCGCGAGCCGCCCGACACGTCGGCCAGCAGCCCGGCGAGGTGGGCGACCTCGCCGGGGCGCGGGGGCCGGTCAGACGGCATCGCGGCCGGTGTCGGCGGACGCCGACAGATAGGGCATCAGCTGCTGTGCCAGTACGTCCCGCGAGGCGGCGTCGAGGTCCGCGGCGCCGGTCAGGTAGATGGCGTTGAGCAGCTGGTCGGTGGCGAGTTCGCCGCCGTTGCCGCGTTCCAGGAAGCGGGTGATGAGGCCGCGGGCGTAGGCGTCGGGCTCGCCGAGGTGGGCGCGGACGATCTCTTCCAGATGCTCGTCGCGCGGCTGGCGCAGGCGCAGGGTGACGCAGCGGCGCAGGAAGGCGGGCGGGAACTCGCGCTCGCCGTTGCTGGTGAGGACGACGAAGGGGAAGGCGCGGCACCGCACCCGGCCCTTGGTGACCGTGACCGGGGTGTCCGTGCCGTCGGTCAGGAGGGTCGCCAGCGGGGTGCGCTTGGCGACCCGCAGCAGTTCGGGGATCTCGTACTGGCCCTCCTCCAGGATGTTCAGGAGGTCGTTGGGGAGGTCGAGGTCGCTCTTGTCGATCTCGTCGATGAGGAGGGCGCGGGGGCGTGCGTAGGGCAGGAGGGCGGTGCCCAGGGGGCCGAGCCGCAGGTGGTCGGCGACGCCCGCGCGGTCCGCGGGGGGCGCGGCCTCGCCGGGGGTGTGCGGGGTGTGAGGGGTACGAGGGGCAACCGGTGCGCCCGGTGCGTGCGGGCGGGGCCGGGCGTCGTCCCGTGCGGCCCGCCCCGCCGCGTACAGCCGGGACAGCGGGTCGTACTGGTAGAGCGCGTCGTGCAGGGTGCTGCGGCTGGTGATGTTCCAGCGCAGCACCGGGCCGAGCCGCAGCTCCCTGGCGACCGCGTACGCGAGGCTCGACTTGCCGCTGCCGGGCGGGCCCGTGACCAGCAGCGGACGCCTCAAATAGAGGGCCGCGTTGACGAGTTGGACCGCCTCGTCGGTGGCGCGGTAGGTGCGGGCCCGGTGGGCGCGGTCGGGGGAGGTGGTGGCTCCGTCGTCCGCCGGGGTCTCCAGGGCGGGGCCGCCGTCGAAGGCGCGCCAGGGCGGGGGCGGCGGCAGGTCGGCGATGCCGTCGTGGGGCGCTGTCCTGCCGGTGTAGACGGGCCACTTGCTCATGCGGGGTCTCCGTGGGGTGCGGGCGCTCAGCGGGTGACGGGGGAGAGTTGCGGGGCGGCGGCCGCGTCGGGCAGGCAGCGGGGGTCGTCCCACAGGAGCTGTACGTCCCTGGCCCAGTGCCGGTCGGGGGCGTCGGACGCCTCGGCGCTCTCGCGCAGGTCGAGGACGTGGCGGGGCAGTTCGGCGGGGGGCAGGCCGTCCAGGTACGCGGCGAGCCCGTCCAGGAATTCCCTTCCCGCGCAGGCCTCCGCAGGGTCGTGGTCGCCGCACTCGCAGCCGGTGCGCGGCCACACCAGGATGGGCGCGGGCGCGTTCAGCGAGGCCTCGAAGTGGGGCCGGACGCGGGCCGCGGTCGGGGCCGCGGCGAACCCGGCCAGGTCCGCCTCGTCGCGGCGGAGCAGGAAGCGGAGCCTGCCCGGCTTCTCGACGGTGCCGCACTCGACGCGGTGCAGCGTCGCCGACGCCCTGTCGCCGAGCCGCTCCCACTTGCGGGCGAGCTGATGCCGCAGGCCGCCGGTCCGGCGGGAGCGTTCGGTCACGACGAGCGGGTAGTGGCAGCCGAGCGGTGTCGGGTCGGTGGCGCTGCGCTGCCAGTTCGCGACGGGCCAGTTGAGCCACTCGCGGGGCAGCGCGAAGGCGATCAACTCGTCCGAGCCCGGCGGGACGTGGCAGAACGCCTTGTCGATGTGCTCCTGGACGTGGGCCCGCAGCTCGCTCCTGTGCAGGGTGCGCGAGTCGACCGGGTGGCGGCGGCCCTCGCGGTGGGCGGAGACCGTCACGAGGACCTGGTCGGCGTCGCCGCCGCTGTGCTCGATCTCGATGAGGATCGGGACCCAGTCGGGGCCGGACGCCGAACGGGGCGCGTCGGCGGGCCGTGGCGGGGCGTCGAGCAGCGCGGCGAGCCGGTCGGCGAAGCGGGTCGCGGCGGCCGGCTCCGCGACCTCCCACAGCAGGTACCAGGCGGCGGCCCACAGCGACTCGAAACCGCCCTCGGGAACCGGCGGGCCGAACGGGCCCGCGGCGTCCAGGTACAGCCGCTCGGGGTTGCGGGCGAACTCGGTGTCGGCGGCCTTTCCGACCAGTTCGCGCAGGCGCTCCGCGGTCGCCGGGGAGTGGTCCGGCGTGCGGACCAGTTCGGCGAGGCCCGGCCAGTAGCGGCACATGACGGAGGTGGGCAGCATCCGGCCGCTGAGGTTGTCGGGCGAGCCGTCCGCCGCCGCCAGCATGCCGACGACCCGCCCCGTGTCGGCGAGGGCCACTGCCGCGCCGCTGAACCCCGGCGCGAGGCGCTGCCCGTGGGCGCTCCACGCTTCCAGGTGGATCCACTCGTCCGCGATCAACTGGGCTGCGGGGGCCCGGTACTCGACGATCGTGCCCTCGTCGTACCCCTGGGGGAAGCCGTACACGATCAGGCGCGGTCGCGGATTGCCGTACGCGTCCTCGGGCGCCGCGAACTCGGCGGGGGCGACCCGCACCGGGCGGTCCAGTTCGAGGACCGCTAGGTCGCCCGGGTCGTCGTGGCGGCCCTGCCAGCCGCCGTGGCCGGTCACCGTGGCGCGGACCGGGGTGAGCTTCCTGTGCTGCGGGAAGGTGACGGTGACGGGGTGGCTGTCGCTGTCGCGGACGACGTGGGCGCAGGTGAGCACGCGCCGCTCGGATACGAGGAAGCCCGCGCCGACCTCGCCGCCGCAGTCGATGCGGGCGTGCCAGGAGACGTTCTTCATAAGGCCTCACCGCACGACGAACTGCCCATGGTGCGCACCCCCGTTGAGCCAGTCCGGCCACCGCGATCCGGACGCCCGGTTCCGGCTCCCGTATTGTCGCGGACGGCGTGTGCGGCTGTCACCCGCCTTCGTGACGCCGCCCGCGGGGCGCGGCCCGTCGAAGGACCCTGGCGGATAGTCGCCCTGGCGGCTTCCCGCCACGTCCCGTCAACTCCCCAGCACCGTAAGGCCCCTGACACTCTTCGCAGCACTCGGGCACCACCCCCGCCCGGGTCCGACGAAGAGAGGCAGCCTCATGACCAGAGCCCCCGCGCGGCGAAGAGCCACGCTCGTGGCCGCCGCCGGTCTCGCGTTCGCCCTGCTTCCCGCCGGGCAGGGCGCCGTGGCCGACGACGCGCCCGGGTCCGCGCCCGGCCGCACCACCGGTGCCCCCCGCACCCCCGATGCCACCCGCACAGCCAACGCCACCCACACCGTCACCCTGATCACCGGCGACAAGGTCACCGTCACCCGGCTCCCCGGCGGTCGGCAGACCGTCACCGTCGACCGGCCCGCGGGCGCGAGCGGGGCGGTGCGCAGCCAGGTGGCCGACGGGCACGTCACCGTCGTACCGGACGAGGCGCGGCCGTATCTGCGCTCCGGTGCCCTCGACGAGCGGCTGTTCGACGTGACCCAGCTGATCCGGCAGGGCGCCGCCGAGCAGGGCAGGGCGACCGCCGAGCAGGGCAGGGCGACCGCCGAGCTGCCCCTCATCGTCACGTACGACAAGAAGAAGGCGCGGGCCGCCGCCCGCCAACTCCCCCGCGGCGTCGAGAAGGTGCGCTCCCTGGCGAGCGTCGACGGCCTCGCCGTCACCGCCGAGAAGCCGGACGCCCTGTGGCGGTCCGTGAAGCGCGGAGACTCCGGCATCGACAAGGTGTGGCTCGACGGGCGAGTCGAGGCCGACCTGGCGCAGAGCAACGCGCAGATCGGCACCCCGAAGGCCTGGGAGGCCGGGCTCACGGGCAAGGGTGTGAAGGTCGCCGTCCTCGACACCGGGGTCGACGCCGGGCACCCGGACCTGAAGGGGCGCGTCGGCGAGAGCAAGAGCTTCATCCCCGGCGAGGAGGTCGCCGACCGCAACGGCCACGGGACGCACGTCGCCTCCACCGTCGGCGGCAGCGGCGCCGCCTCCGAGGGCGCCAAGGAGAAGGGCGTCGCGCCCGGCGCCGCGCTCGCCGTCGGCAAGGTGCTCAGCAACGAGGGCTCCGGCAGCGAGTCGGAGATCATCGCGGGCATGGAGTGGGCGGCGAAGGACGTCGACGCCAAGGTCGTGTCCATGAGCCTCGGTTCGCAGGAGGCCAGCGACGGCACCGACCCGATGGCCGCCGCCGTGAACTCCCTCTCCAAGGAGACCGGCGCCCTCTTCGTCATCGCCGCGGGCAACACGGGCGCACCCTCCTCCATCGGCTCGCCCGGCGCCGCCGACTCCGCGCTGACCGTCGGCGCCGTCGACTCCGCGGACAAGGCCGCGTACTTCACGAGCCAGGGCCCGCGCATCGGTGACCACGCGCTCAAGCCCGACCTGTCGGCGCCGGGCGTCGACATCCTCGCGGCCCGCTCCCAACTCGTCGACGGCGAGGGCTTCTACACCGAGATGAGCGGTACGTCGATGGCGACCCCGCACGTCGCGGGCGTCGCCGCACTGCTCGCCGAGCGGCACCCCGACTGGTCGGGCGCGCAGCTCAAGGACGCCCTGATGGCCAGCTCCAAGCAGCTCGACGCATCGGCGTACGAGCTGGGGGCGGGGCGGGTGAGCGTGCCCGACGCCATCGACGCGCAGATCACCGCGACGGGCAGCACCGACCTCGGCTTCTACGGCTGGCCCTACGAGGACAACAAGCCGGTCGAGCGGACCCTGACCTACCGCAACTCCACGGACAGCGCCGTCGAGTTGAGTCTCGCCGCGGAGGGCGCCGCCGACGGCGTCGTCACGCTCGCCGACTCCACCCTCACCGTCCCGGCCCACGGCACCGCGTCGACCACCGTCACCGGGGACGGGGCGAAGGCGGCGGTCGGGAACACCAGCGGCGCCGTCGTCGCGAGCGCCGGTGGCAAGAAGGTCGCACACACCGCGTTCGGCCTGGTCAAGGAGGAGGAGCGGTACACGCTCACCGTCCATGTGAAGGACCGTGACGGCGCCGCGGCCCCCGCCGACCTCGTGGTGCAGCAGCTCGCCGAGGGCACCGAGCCGTTCCCGGCCGCCGTCGACGGCTCCGGCACCCTGGAGCTGCGCCTGAAGCCGGGCACGTACGCCCTCTCGACCTTCCTCGACGTGCGCGGCGGCAACGGCGCGGACTCCCTCGGCCTCGGCTTCCTCGCCGACCCGCAGATCCGCCTCGACCGGGACCGCACGGTCACCCTGGACGGGCGGAAGCTGCGCGAGATCAAGGCCGACGTGGACCGGCGCACCGAGACCCGGCAGCTGCTCATGGAGTACGACCGCAAGGCGGGCGGCGCCGACCTCATGGGCGCCGTCCAGGTGCCGGTGAAGTACGACAGCATCTTCGCCGCGCCCACCGCGAAGGTCACCGAGGGCAGCTTCGAGTACCGCACCGTGTGGCGGCTCGGCAAGCCTCTCGTGGACGTGCGGGGCGTGCGCGAGGCCGTCGCCCAGCCCGGCGGGACGATCGCCGCGGGGCGCAGCAAGTGGGCGCTGGTGGACGCGGGCGACGGCACCCCGGCCGCGTACGAGGGCAAGGACGTCCGCGGCAAGGCCGTCGTCGTGCGCCGCACGGACGCGGTCACCGCGTCGCAGCTGGGGCAGGCGGCGCAGGACGCGGGCGCGAAGGCGCTGTTCGTGACGGACGACCGGGCGGGCCGCCTCAACGCCTGGTTCGGCACGGACGACAACGGCGACCGCCCGCTGCAGATCGCCACGGTCGACGCCGCCGACGGGGCCGGGCTCATCGCGGCCGCGAAGGCGGGCAGGAGGGTCGAGAGCACCGGAACCCTCAACACCCCCTACGTGTACGACCTTTCGGAAGGGCATGCGGGGGCCGTCCCCAAGGGGGATCTCACGTATGAGCCGACGAAGCGCGAACTCGCCGTGGTGGAGAGCAAGTTCCACGCGGTGAAGCCCGCGGCGGGCGGCGAGTACCGCTACTCGATCACCGACGCCTTCCCCGTCGGCCTCGGCTTCCAGGAGAAGATCGACTACCCGGCCGAGCGCACGGAGTACGTCTCCACGGGCAAGGGCCAGCTGTGGCACGAGTCCGTGTCCACCGGGCCCGGGGCGCTGGAGGAGCGCAGCGGCCTGGTCGCCTACCAGGGCGGCAGGCGCACCGGCCTCGACTGGTTCAAGCCGGTCCTGCACCCCTGGCTCGGCACCGGACTCGGCTGGGGGCAGACGCGCACCGGAGACAACCTGGAGTTCAACGTGCCCGGCTGGGGCGACTCGGGACCGGACCACACCGGCTTCGGCGACGTCTGGAACGAGGACTCGATGACGCAGGTCAGCGAGGTCTTCGTGGACGGGGTGAGCGCCGACCGGCGCAAGAGCTCGGGCGTGTACGTGTGGGACGCGGACCCCGCCGAGCACACGTACAAGGTGGCGACCGACACGACCCTCGCCCCGGAACGCTGGCAGCTCGCGACGAAGGGCCACGCGGAGTGGACCTTCAAGTCGAAGCGGACGCCCGCGGACAGGAAGACCTTCCTGCCGCTGCTCAACCTCGGCTTCGACGTGGACACGGACCTCTCGGGCGCGGTGCGGGGCGGCCGGACCGTCGGCGTCGGGATCTTCTCCGAGTACGTGAAGGGGGCGGCCGACACCGGCACGATCGGCGGCGGCAAGCTGTCCGTCTCGTACGACGAGGGGAAGACGTGGCAGCCGGTCGCCCTGGACCGGGACGGCAGGAAGGCGTCCTGGGAGGGGAAGTTGAAGGTGCCGGGCGGCGCGAAGTCCGTCTCGCTGCGGGCCTCGGCGAGCGATGACCGGGGCGGTTCGGTGTCCCAGGAGATCGTTCGGGCGGTGGGGGTGAAGTAGGGGGCACCTCCCCCTCCTGGGGCCGGGCCGGGCCGGACTCCGGCCCGGCCCCAGGAGCTCACCCGGTCGGCAGGGCCCGCTTCATGATCTTGCCCATGTCGTTGCGTGGCAGGGATTCCAGGTAGCGCACGACGCGGGGGCGCTTGTGCGGGGCCAGGCGGGACGCGACGTGGTCCGCCAACTCCGCTGCGGACGGCGGGGCATCGGCGTCCGCCGGGACCACCCACGCCACGATCCGCTCGCCCAGGTCGGGGTCCGGCTCGCCGGTGACCGCGGCCTCCCGCACCCCCTCGTGTTCGAGGAGCGCGTTCTCGATCTCGCCCGCGCCGATCTTGTAGCCACCGCTCTTGATGAGGTCGGTGGCCTTGCGCCCGACGATGCGTACGTATCCGTCGGCGTCCCGCAGCGCCATGTCGCCGGTGCGGAACCAGCCGCCGGGCGCGAAGGCCCCCGCGGTCGCGTCCGGACGGTTCAGATACTCCGTGAAGAGGTTCGGGCCCCGCACCTGGATCTCGCCCACCGCCTCCGGGTCGTCCGCCGCCACCTCCTGGTCCGCCTCGTCCACCAGGCGCAGCTCGACGCGGGGCAGCGGCACGCCGACCGCGCCCGCGCGCGGCTCCCCGTCCGCCCGGACGCTGGTGTTCATCAGGGTCTCCGTCATGCCGTACCGCTCGATGACGCGACGGCCCGTGGCGGCGGCGATGCGCTCGTGGTCGTGCACCGGGAGCGCCGCCGAGCCGGAGACGAGGAGGCGCGCCCCGGCCAGCGCCTTCGCCAGCTCCGGTGCTTCCGGCAGGGCCTCGGCGATCCGGTGGTACATCGTCGGCACCCCGAACAGCATGGTCGCCCCCGAGCCGAGCTCGCGCGTCACGCCCTCGGTGCCGAACCGGCCGAGGTGCCGCACGGAGCCGCCGCGCCGCAGCGGGCCCAGCGTGCCGAGGATCAGGCCGTGCACGTGGAAGAGCGGCAGGCCGTGCACGAGGACGTCGTCGCCGGTCCACTGCCAGGCGTCCTCCAGGGCGTCCAGGGTGGCGGCGATCGCGCGGCGGGGCAGGACGGCGCCCTTGGGCGGGCCCGTGGTGCCGGAGGTGTAGACGATCAGGGCGGGGGATTCGGGGCCGGGTTCGCCGGGCGGGGCCGCGGGGTGGTCCCCGCCGTCCTGTCGTACGTCGACGTCGACGTCGTGGCGGTCCAAGGCGGCCAGGGCGGGCGGCAGTTGGATGCCGGGCTCGGTGAGCACCAGGGAGGGGGTGCTGTCGCGCAGGATGTGGGTGAGCTCCGAGTCGCCCGACTTCGGGTTGAGCGGCACGGCAGGGACGCCCGCGAGCAGCGCGGCGACCACGCCGACGGCCGTCTCCAGGGACGGCGTCGCCCAGACGGCGACCCGGCCCGCGTCACGCAGCCGCAGTGCCAACGAGCCCGCCGCCGAGGCCAGTTCGGGGTAGGTCAGCGAGCGGTCGCCGAACCGGAGGGCCTCGCCGCGCGCGGTGTCCAGGGCCGGGAAGAGGGGATCCACGTCTCGTACTCCTCGTCGTCTGCGTTGTCTGAGCTGTTTGCGTTGTCTGGGCTGGCTGCGTCGTCTGCTCGTTCGGTGCACAGGCTGTGCAGTCTCTGCACCGGAGCGTAATGAGAGTGTTACGCCCCCGAAGGTGCGGTGTCACAGTGATCACTGAGGCTGATGTGGCTGTCAGTCACCCGACCTCACTTCCGAAATCCGGTCCTCCCCCCACAATCCGAACAGGATGGGACCACCTTCATGTCTGATGTTCTGAGGCGTCCCGACGCCTCTACCGCCTCACCCCCCTCGCCCTCCTCGCCCCCCTCGCAAAAGGTGCTCATACCGAACCAGTCCACCACCCCCGACCCCCCGCCGCCGGGCCACCCCCACGTGCTCGCGGTCGGCGCCCCCGGACCCGACCGGGAACAGCTCACCCGCACCCTCCGCCTCACCGGCCACGAGGTCACGCACGCCGTCCCCGGCGACGTGCACCGCCAGGTCAGGCAGGCGCCGCCCGACGCGATCGTCGCCCTCGACGGCGGGCCCGACGGCCGCAGGCAGGGCCGCGACGTCATCAGGGAGGTGCGCGCGGACCCGGCGGGCCAGGCGCTCCCGCTCGTCATGGTCACCGCGGCGCGCACCCCCGCGACGGTCGCCGAGCTCCTGCGGCAGGGCGCCGACGACTGCGTGACGGAGGCCTTCGACCCGGACGAGCTGTCCGCCCGCATCGCGGCCAAGCTGCACCGGGTCCCGGTCCCCGCCGACCAGTTGCTCCTCGACCCGCGCACCGGCCTGTACTCGGCGCCCCACTTCATGGCCGAACTCGACCGCGAACTCCAGCGGCCCGCCGCCGCCCGGCGCGGCGGCGTCCTCGCCGTGGTCCGCGTCGCCGAGACCGAGGCCCTGGAGACCCGCCTCGGGCCGCGCGTGCGGCGCGAGATCGCCGAGCGGCTCGCCCAGGTCGGCAACGGGGCATCACCGGCCCGGACGGAGCCGGAGGCCCGGGGCAGGCTGGGCAGCGTCTGCGACCGGCTCGGCTGGGACGAGGAGGGGCGCCTCCTCGTGCTGATGCCGGGCGTCGACGAGGAGACGGCGACCGAGACCCTGCGCGAGTTCGCGGACTCCGTCGCCGGAACGCGGTTCGTCGTCGCCGACGAGAACGTCCGGCTCACCCCGGCGGTCGGCTGGACCCCGCTCACCGCCTGCACCGGCAAGGGCGCCAGCGCGCTCGCCGCCGAGCGGGCGCGGGACGCCGCCGAGGAGGCGCTGCGCCACCGCGACCTGCGGCCCGTGCGCTACGAGCCGTGGATGCGGACCGCCGCCGCGCACGGTCACCGCCGCGCGCGGCCCGGCCTGCGCGGCCTGCTGTCGGCGGTGGCGCCGCTGCTCTCGCCCGTCCTGATGCTGGCGCTCGGCGTGGGCGTGCCGTTCCTGCTCTACCAACAGGCGTACGCCATGGGCTGGGACGCGGCGGCCGTCGCGTACTGGGTGGTCGTCGCGGGCCTGGTGACGTCCGCCTTGCTCATCGTCCTCGAATGCCTCTTCTCGCTCGACGCGAAGCCACGCCCGGAATCGCCGGGGCAGCCCTACCCGGCGGCGAGCGCGGTCATCGCGGCGTACCTGCCGAACGAGGCGGCGACGATCGTCGACACCGTCGAATCGTTCCTGCGCCTGGACTATCCGGACGAGCTGGAGATCGTCCTCGCGTACAACACCCCGCACCCGCTGCCCGTCGAGGAGACGCTGCGCGACATGGCGCGGCGCGACCCGCGCCTGGTGCTGCTGCCGGTGGCGGGCAGCACGTCCAAGGCGCAGAACCTCAACGCGGCGGTGACGCGGGTGCGCGGCGAGTTCGTCGGCATCTTCGACGCCGACCACCATCCGGCGCCGGACGCGTTCCGGCACGCCTGGGACTGGCTGTCCAACGGCTACGACGTGGTGCAGGGCCACTGCGTCATACGCAACGGCGAGAGCTCCTGGGTCGCGAAGCTGGTGGGCGTCGAGTTCGAGGCGATCTACGCGGTCAGCCACCCCGGCCGCACCCGGCTCTACGGCTTCGGGGTCTTCGGCGGCTCCAACGGCTTCTGGCGCACCGACCTGCTCGCCAGGACGCGCATGCACGGTTCGATGCTGACCGAGGACATCGACTCCACGATGCGCGCCCTGTCCGCGGGCGCGCGCATCGCCACGGACCGCACCCTCATCTCCCGCGAGCTCGCCCCGACGATGCTGAAGCCCCTGTGGAACCAGCGCTCGCGCTGGGCACAGGGCTGGCTCCAGGTCTCGCTCGAACACCTGTGGCGCGGGCTGCGTTCGCCGGTCTTCACGCGCCGCCAGAAGGCGGGCCTGTTCGTCCTGCTCGGCTGGCGCGAGGTCCAGCCGTGGCTGACGCTGCAGATCCTGCCGATCCTGCTGCACGCGGCCTGGCGCGCGGGCGGCGCGGACCGGCTCGACTGGGCCGTCCCCGTCTGCCTGATCGCGGCCGCCGTCACGATGTCGGCCGGTCTGGTGCAGGCGGCGTTCGCGTGGCGGCTCGCGGTGCCCGAACTGCGCCGCCGCAAGAGCTGGTTCTGGCGCTACCTCTTCGTGTCGACGGTCTTCTACACCCACTTCAAGAACATGGTCGCGCGCGCCGCCCATCTGAAGGAGGCGCTCGGCGACCGGCAGTGGCGCGTCACCCCGCGGGCCGTCGCCGCCGCGGGAACGGCCGGTACGGGAGGGGGTTCGTGACCTCGCTCGTCGCCCCCGAGACGACGGCGCCGCCCCGTGCCCCCGAGCGCCGGGAGCCGCAGGCCCGCGGCCGCGCGCTCGAACTCCAGGGCTTCCGGGGCCTGGCCGCGCTCAGCACGGTCGTCTTCCACGTCTGGCAGCAGTACTACACCTACGACGCGGCGGGCTCGCACGCACCGGTCGACAACCCGTACGTCGGGGCGCTGCTCTCCCTCGAAGTGATCGACCTCTTCTTCGTGATGTCGGCGTACCTGCTCACGCTGTCGTACGCGCGAGCGGCCATCGACGGCAAGGAGGGCTCGGTCAGGCCGGGACGGGTGTTCCTCTTCCGGCGCGCGATCCGCATCCTGCCGCTGTACTTCCTGGCGGTCCTCGTCGTCTGGTCGACGCGCAACCCGACCCTGCCGGGGGACTGGCGGGACCTGGTCGAACACCTCACGTTTACGCACGTCTTCGACCGGGACCGGATCTTCTACACGCTGGGCCCGACCTGGTCGCTCTCCCTGGAGGTCGCCTTCTATCTGGTCCTCGTGGCGCTCGGGCCGCTCGCGGTGCGCGCCTGCCGGGGGCTGCGGACCCGGCGGGCCAGGGCGGCGCTCTGCGCGGCGGGGTGCGCGGTCCTCTTCGCCGTGCCGCTCGTGTGGATCTCCTGCGCGCGCTATGTCTTCGACGTGCCGCACACCGACTGGCCGGTGTACTTCGGACCGCAGGCCCGCTTCGGCGGCTTCGCGGCGGGCATGGCCCTCGCCGTCCTGCTGACGGCGCTCGGCGACGACCGGGGCAGGCTGCGCGCCCGGTGGGCGAGCGCCCTGTCGGCCGCGGCGCTCGGCGGGCTGCTCACCCTGTCGTACCTCTCCGATCCGGAGAACCCCGCGCAGACCTTCTACCACCCGATCGCCGCCGTCTTCTGGTTCGCGCTGCTGTACGGGACGCTCCACGTCCGGCACCGGGAGCGCCAACGGGTGCGCTGGCACGCCCTGTTGCGGGCCCGCTGGGTCACGGGTGTGGGACTGATCAGCTACAGCCTCTACATCTGGCACGAGCCGGTGATGCTGCAGCTCGACAAGTCGGGGCTGCTGCCGTCGGCGCAGGCGGGCTTCCCGGTCGCGGTGCTCGTCGTGGTCCTCGTGGCCCTCGCGGTCGGGACGGCGAGCTACTGGTTCGTGGAGTATCCGGCGGGCCTGCTCGGCCGCGCGAAGGACGGCAGGGGCCGGGCGCGGGAGTTCTACCCGGGCGCGGAGAGCGAGGCCACCACGGTCCGCTGACCCGGACGGCACGCACAAGGCGACGCCGCCTCCCCCGTGGGACGGGGGGAGGCGGCGCCGCCGCGATGCGGTACGGGTGACGTCAGACGAGCCAGCCGAGGAAGTGGGCGAGACCGGCGACGACGTCAGTGATGAGGTTCATGGTGGTGCTTCTCCTTGTGGGACTTTTCGGAACAACTCCCCGGCCCTGTATGGGACATGGACCGGGTGCGCGGTCACGGTCTGCAGCCCGTCGCTTGCGCAACGTAAGCATCGTCAATCACGGGTGCCCCGCGCAATTCCTGGCGCCACGATCACCTGTTCCAGGGAACAACTGCCCAGTCGTTCGCATCGGTTGTTCGTATCCTGGCTGCCTTGGCCGCCCTGCCGCCCTGGCCGCCCCGGCCGCCCCCGACTTCAGTACGTCAGCACCACACCCACGTACGAGATCCCCGCGATCACGCCCCACGAGACGAGCCCGAGCGCCGCGACCCGGCCGCCCGTACGCGTCAGGGACGGCAGGTCGACCGCGCTGCCGAGCCCGAACAGGGCGGCGGCCAGCAGGAGTTCCTGCGCCGTCTGCGCGGCGTCGATCGCCCCGCCGGGCAGCCACCCGGTGGTGCGCAGCGCCACCATGGCGAGGAAGCCGACGACGAAGAGCGGCACGAGGGGCGGGCGCTTGGTGCCCGCGGCCCCCTCGGCCAAGCCGCGCCCCTGCCGACGCGCTCGTACCGAGAGGGCCACCGCCGCGACGAGCGGCGCGAGCAGGGCGACCCGCATCAGCTTGACCAGGACCGCGTCGCCCAGCGCCCCCGCGCCCGCGGTCTGCGCGGTCGCCACGACCTGGCCCACGTCGTGCACGCTCGCCCCGACCCAGCGCCCGAACTCCGCGTCGCTGAGCCCCAACGGACCCTGCAGCAGCGGCAGTACGGCGATGGCGAGCGTGCCGCACAGGGTCACCAGCGCCACCGAGGTGGCCGTGTCCCGCTCGTCGCTCTCGGAGACCTCGCTGACCGCGCCGATCGCGGAGGCGCCGCAGATCGAGTAGCCGGTGGCGATCAGCAGCGGCTGGTCGCCCTGGAGCCCCATGCGGCGGCCCAGCCACCAGGTGCCGAAGAAGGTGACCGCGACCACGCAGAGCACCATGACGACCGACGCCCAGCCGAGCCCGAGCACGTCGTCCAGGCTCAGCTTCAGACCGAGCAGCACGATGCCGACCCGCATCAGCCGCTTGCCCGCGAACGTCAGACCGGCCTTGCCGGGGCCGCGCACGAACGCGTGGGCCGCGCCCGGCACATGGGCTGCCGCAATGCCGAGCACCACGGCCGCGGTGAGCATCGGGATGCCCGGCACGAGGTGGTGCACACCCCAGGCCACGGCGACGCCCGCCACCGCGAGCGTCAGCCCCGGCAGCTTGCGCGGCGTGCGCCGCGGGGGCGCGGCGGACGCGACGGGGTGGTTGCGGGACCTTCCGGTGCGCTCTCCGAGCAGCGCCATTACCGGTCGGCCGGGAGCTCGTACACCCGGCGGACACTGCTGCCGAGCCGGGCTATGTCCGCGCCGTAGATGTGGATCGATATCGCGAGCGTCCCGCAGGCGTTCCACACCCGGTGGATGTCGCCGGGCGGCGCGAAGCCGCACACCGAGCCCTGCGGGTTGACGACGTCCTCCGTGGCGACGAGGCGGGCGGCGCCCCCGGGCCCGGCGGCGGGCACCAGGCGGTAGCGCCGCTCCTGCTCCTCGCCCTCGTGCACGCCCGTGACGCACCACGACACGTGGTCGTGGACGGAGGTCCGCTGCCCCGGCAGCCAGACCAGCGCCACGATGGAGAAGCTGCCGTCGTGCTCGGCGTGCAGGACGTGCTGGCGGTAGTGCTTGGGGTCGCCCTCGCGCTGTTCGTCGGTGAGCAGGTCGGCGTTGCCGAGGTGGGGGGCGAGCCGTTCGCCGACCAGGTACGCGGTCAGGTCGGGAGGCAGGCCGCGCCCCACGGCCTCGCGCACGTCGGCGACGAGGGTGTCGAGGCGCTCTGTGGTCCGGGCGGCCCGGTACGCGGTCGGGGTCGTCATACGGGCAGCGTCGCGCCGCCCGATCCATCACGTCCAACGACAGTTTTTTGGCCTCCCCCCAACTTCCGCTTATGGGAAGCGCGCGGGGGAGGGGCAGGCGATCAGCAGCCGACGCGGTTGGCGGCCACGGTGCGCAGCTCGTCGAGGACCAGGGCGGTGGCCGGGATCCGCAGATGGTCCTTGAGGACGTACGCCGACACCTGGCGCCGCGACGCCGGGTCCAGGGCGCGGCCCGTCACCTTCTTGTGGCAGAGGAAGTTCAGGACGAGGCCCGGCATCATCGCTATGCCGAGCCCCTCGGCGACCAGGCTCTGCACCACCAGGTTGTCGTCGGTGGTGAACGCGATCTCGGGCGCGAAGCCCAGCTCGGCGCACTCGTGCAGGAAGTTGGCGCGGCAGCGCGGGCAGCCCGCGATCCACCGCTCCTCGGCCAGCTCGGCGAGCTTGACCGAACGCTGGCGTGCCATGCGGTGCCCGGACGGCAGCAGCACGGTCAGCTGGTCCTCCATCAGCGGGATCTCCGCCAGCTCCGCCGGCACCTCGTCGTGCAGGCCGGGATAGGTGAAGGCGAGCGTGATGTCGCACTCGCCGCGCACCACGCGCCGCAGCGACTCCGGCGGCTCGTCCTCCAGGAGCTCCACGCGCACGCCCGGATGTCCGGAGGCGAGCCGGGCCAGGGCCTCCGGGATGAGCGTCGCGTTGGCGCTGGGGAACGCGCAGACCCGGACCCGTCCCGAGCGCAGCCGCGTGATCGCGTTCATCTGCTGCTGGGCGGCCGAGATGTCGTCCAGGATGATCCCCGCGTGCCGCGACAGCGCCTCGCCCGCCTCGGTCAGGCGCATGCGGCGGCCGACGCGGGTGAAGAGCGGGGTGCCGACGGACCGTTCGAGGGCCTTCATCTGCTGGGTGATCGCGGGCTGGGTATAGCCGAGGGAACGGGCGGCCGCCGAGTACGAACCGGCCCGGACCACCTCGTGGAACGTCTTGATGTGCCGTGAATCGAACACCGCTGAATCATAAGCAGATGTTGGAGGCGGCGAACAAGGCCGGGGTCCGGCTTTTGCCCCGGCGGCAAGGGGGCGGTGTCGCGGAGTGCCGGGCGGCGGGTGTCACGGAGTGAAGGACTCCACGGCCTTGTCGAAGTGACGCTTCCCCGTGGCCTGCTTGCTCGCCGGGGCCGAGACCCACAGGTCGTACATCTTGCCGCCCTCGTCCCAGCTCATGTCGTACGTGACCCGGGGGCCGCCGTCCGCGGCCGTGCCGTTCCACGTGAAGACCCAGAGCGCGGCGGGGTGACCGTTGTGCGTGGTCTCGGTGACCGAGCCGCCCCGGTAGCCGGGGTAGTCCGACGGGCCGTCCTCGTGGGCCTGCTGCATCACGGCGAGCGGTCCTTCCGGGTCCTTGGCCTGCGGGTGGATGCCGACGCGGTACGTCTTGCCCGTCGAGTAGTAGTAGACGCGGGGCGGCTCGGGGGAGCGGGTGAAACCGGCGGGGAGCGAGAGGGAGAAGCCCGCCGGGTCGGTGACCGTGCGGTAGCCCGTGGGCGCCGGTTCGCCGCCTCCACCGCCGCCGGACGCGGGCCCGTCGCCGGTCGGCTTCGTGGGAGCGGTCCCGTCCTTGTCGCCGTCGGTGCCGGTGTTGTCGCGCTCGCCGGGGGACCGGGTCGCCTTGCCGCCCCGGGGCGGCTTGGGCGACTTGCTCCTGGTCGGCTTCGCCTCGGTCTTCTCCGGCTCCGGCGACCGCGGTTCCTCCCGCACCTTCTCCGCCGGGCCCGCGCCGTCCGCCTTCTGCTCCGAGCCGCTGTCGCCCTTGGTCAGCAGCCACACGCCGCCGCCCACGCCGCCCGCGGCGAGCACCGCGACGAGGACGCCGCCGAGCAGGGAGACCCGCATCCGTCCGCCGCGGCGGCGGGCGGCGGGCGGGGTGCTCAGCACGATGGGGTCACCCGTGTCGTCCGCACCGCCCTTCCGGGAACGCGGGGCGGGCGTCGGCGTGTGCGCCACCGTGGGCAGCCCCGCCTGCGCCAGGAAGTCCCGCAGCGCCCGCTCGGTCTCGTCCGCGCCGAACCGCCGCTCGGGGTCCCGTTCGAGCAGTCCCCGTACGACGGGCAGCAGCGGCCCCGCCGACTGCGGCGGGCGGATCTCGTCCACCACCACGGCGTGCAGCACCCCCGCCACCGAATCCCGGTGGAACGGCGACTCCCCCTCGACCGACGCGCACAGCAGCACGCCCAGCGACCACAGGTCCGACTCCGGCCCCGTGTGCCGCCCCGACATCCGCTCGGGCGCCGTGTACTCGGGCGACCCCACGAACGCCCCGGTCTGCGTGAGCGTCGTCTGCCCGGCGACCTGCGCGATGCCGAAGTCGGAGAGCACCACCCGGTCCGTGCCCGACTCGAGGAGGACGTTCGCGGGCTTCAGGTCCCGGTGCAGCACCCCGGCCGCGTGGGCGGCGCGCAGGGCGGCCAGCAGGGCGAGGCCGATCCGGGCCGCCTCCGCCGGGGCCAGCGGGCCGTCCGCGGTGATGCGGTCGGCGAGCGAGCGGCCGTCGATCAGCTCCATCACCAGCCACGGCTGCTCGTCGTGCTGCACGACGTCGTGCAGCACGAGGATGCCCGGGTGCTTCACCTGGGCGACCGAGCGGGCCTCGCGCAGGGTCCGCTCCCGCTGCCGCTCGGCGTCGAGCCCGGAGAGCCCGGTGTCGACGTGCAGCTCCTTCACCGCGACGTCCCGGCCGAGCAGTTCGTCCTGCGCCCGCCACACCGTGCCCATGCCGCCGCGCCCGAGCCGCGCAGTGATGCGGTAGCGGCCGGCTATCAGTTCCCCCGTGCTTGCCATGGCCGCATCATACGAACTTCCGCTGCCTGACCAGCAGTTGGGCCGTCAGGGGTGGAGGTGTTCTGACGGTTCCGGGGGGATGGTGAGGGGAGTGTGAACGGCGCGCGACCGCGGCGGGTCTGCTCCCGCGCGCTGGTTACGTGATGTGTGTGATCCGTTACTTTTAGCTACATGAATCGACGACGCATGACCATGGTGGCCAAGGTGACCAAGACGCTCGGGGTGCTCGCGGCGGCCGCGGCACTCGCCCTCTCCGTGCCGACTTCGGCGTACGCGGCGGACGGCATCCTCAGCATCAACGGCCAGCATTACGTGGATCCGAGCGGCTGCTACGGGGTCGACTGGTTCCCGACCTCGGTCACCAACAACACGAATGCCATCGCCGAGGTCCACTCCGGGCCCGACTGCACCGGCCCGGTCGAATGGCTCGTGTACCCGGGCGAGGCGTACCAGACGGAGACCGCGCAGAGCGTCTTCATTCTCTGACGCCCACCCGCTGCAGCAGCCCCCAGGTGAACTCCGCCACGCAGTGACGCCGTTCACCGCTCGCGTCCGGCGCCTCGAACGCCAGGCCCCATCGCGTCGGCGCCGTCCCCTCCATGGGACGCGCCGGGGCGAAGGCGCGGGCCGCCTCGTCGACCGTGCACGACCAGGGGGTCAGGTCGTCGAGCGTGCGGAGGTCGGGGCCCGGCGCATCCGGCGCTCGCACCAGCCACTCGTTCCACACCGCGCCGTTCGGCGCCCGCAGCACCTCGAAGCGCAGGTCCGGCCAGAGCGGCACCGGCCAGAGCAGCGCCTCGCACTCCAGGTCGCCGATCCGGCGGCGGGCCTTCACCTCGGGCGGGCCTAGCACCGAGCGGTAGCGGGAGGCCGCGCCCCGGGACCGTGAGGACCGGGTCATCGCCTGCCAGCGGCGGTTGGCCTCCCGCATCTCCGCGATGGAGACGCCCAGCTCGTGCCGTGCGCTCTCCACCAGGTCCGCGTTGTGGTCGGCCATCCGGCGCAGCAGGACCAGCTGGAAGTCCAGCGCGGTGAACGGGGCGGGGGCGGAGCTAGTGGGCATGCACCCCATCGTCGCGCACCGCGAGCGTTCCCGGGCGGTGCCCGTCGGGAAGGAACAGGACCGAGTTGACGTACCGGGGATGTCTCGGCGTGAGCACCCGCCGCAGCAGGCCCTGCGACACGACGTACGAGGTGCCCGACTGGTGCGTCTCCAGGTCGAACGCGTCGAGCGGCAGCCAGCTGTCGTGCGGCAGTACCCAGCCCCGGTAGCCGTGGTGGCGGGTCAGCAGCTCCACGATCGGGGCGATCGGCTGGATCCGCGACTCCAGTTCGAGGAAGATCGCCGGGCGGTCGCGGGTGATCAGCTCGTGTGCGCCGCGCAGCACCTGCAGCTCGTTGCCGTCCACGTCGATCTTGACGAAGTGGACGTCCCGCAGGCCCAGGCCGTCCAGGGTCAGACACGGCACGTCCACCGCCACGTCGTGGATGTCGCGCCTGACCAGGGACGAGACGCCTCTCTCGCCGCGGTCGCCGCGCGGCAGCCAGAGCCGGGCCGTGCCCGGCCGGTCCGTCGCCGCCGCCTGGATCACCCGGACGTTGCGGGGCGTGCTGGCGGCGAGGAGCCGCGCCAGGTGCGGCACCGGCTCGACGGTCACCACGCGGTCCGCGCGCGAGGCGAGACGGCGCGACCACGGGCCGTACCAGCCGCCGACGTCCACGGCGGTGCCGCAGCCCGGCGGGCAGAGGTCGGCGAGCCGGGCGAGCTCCGGTTCGAAGCGCGGATAGACGAGCCGGGCCAGGGAGGCGATCAGGCGGTCGGGGACGAAGGGCGCCACTCGGGCGGCGAAAGTCATGCGCACCCCCTCGTCACGGGGACATTCGCTTGAGCAGTTGCTCGTGCTCGTCCTCCGGGACCTGCTCGCCGGAGGACGGCAGCAGCTGCGGTATGCCGTCGACGACCGGATAGCGGCGCCGCAGCCGCGGGTTGTAGAGCGACTCCTCCGGTACGAGGGGGTCCGCCGCGGTCAGCAGGTGCAGCGGGCCCTTGTCCAGGGGGCACGCGAGGATCTTCAGCAGCGGGTCTTCGGGGTTCATCCGCTGGTCAACTCCTTGGGAGCGGTTGAGGGTGGGGGAGCGGTGTCGTCGTGCTTCGGCATGGCCAGGAGGACGGAGACGGCCAGGAGCGTGCCCGCGATCCGCAGCGTCAGGCGCACCGGCTCGTGCGGCAGCGCCTCGCCGAACGCCAGCGTCCCGAGCACCGCCGTGAACAGCGAGGTCACCGTCGTGCACACGGGGACGATGAGGGACGCCCGGCAACGCTGCAGGGCCGCCTGCGACATGATCAGGCCGAACGCGCCGGTGAAGAGCAGCAGATAGGGGTAGGGCGAGCGCAGCAGGTCGCCGATCGCGCCCCCGATGTCCTCCGTCGTGAGGTAGCTGGAGACGCCCTTGATGGCGAGCGAGCTCACGCCGTAGAGGAGTCCCACCGCGACGCCGTACTCGACGCCCGCCGTCGGCATGCGGTGCCGGTGCCTGGCACGGCGCTCCGCGGAGCCGTACAGCCAGACGCCCGCCGCGAGCGAGGGCAGGCACACCGTGAGGATCAGCGGCACGGGCGCGCCGTGCCCGACCGTGTCGCTGTCCTCGCTGAGCGAGAGGACCACCATGAGCAGCGCGATCAGGATCCCGCCGACCGCGTACCGCTCGCGGCCCGAGGTGCGCTCGCCCAGCAGGACGGAGGACAGGAGCAGGAGCAGGACCAGGCCCGACACGAAGATGCCCTGCGCCGCGGCGATCGGCAGCGTGCGGTACACGGCCAGCTGTGCGCCGAAGCCCGACGCCAGGGCCAGCGAGCCGCCGATCCACAAGGGGCTGCTCAGTACCTGCCTCAGCAGCCTTGTGGGGTTGCGGACGCTCACCGACGGCATCGCCGTCAACGCTCTTTTTTCCAGGACGAATCCCGTGCTGTAGAGCAGGTTCGCGAGCAGTGCCGCGGCCACGCCCCACCACATGATCAGGCCTTTCGGGCGTGCAGCAGGAGGATCGAGGACGCGCTGGGCACGGCGCAGGCCAGCCGGTCCAGGGCGCGCAGCGGGCGTGGCACCCCGTGGAAGGGCGCGCCCGACAGGCGTACGACCTCGAAGCCGGAAGCGGCCACGAACTCGCGCAGGGCGCGCGCCGTGTACAGCCGCAGATGGCCCACGACCTCCTTGCCGGGGCGGCCGTGGATGGCGCGCAGGCTCACCTCGGAGAAGACCGGCTGCACGCCTGCGAGGAGCAGGCCGCGGTTGTACCAGGCTGCCAGGTTCGGGGTGGAGAGCATCAGGTGCCCGCCCGGGCGCAGGACTCTTCTGAGTTCGTCCAGGGCGCTGTCCGGGTCTACTAGGTGTTCGACCACCTCGCTGAACAGCACGGCGTCGGCCGCCCCGTCGGCGAACGGCAGCCCGCCGTCGGTGAGTTCGCCGCGCACCACGTACGGCAGGCGGGCGTGCGCGCGCTTCAGCGCGTCCTGCGACCAGTCCACGCCGACCACGCGGTGGCCCGCGAGGAGCGGCGCCGCGGTCGCCGCCGCCGTGCCGTCGCCGCAGCCGATGTCCAGGACCGTGGCGGTACGGGTGGTGGCGGGGCCGAGCGCGGCGGCGAGGATGCGGGCCTGGCGGATGCTGCGGGCGTCGCCCGATGCCACGGGGACGGCCGGGTCTTCGTAGAAGTCCCGGAGGCCCTTGGGGCGCTGGGTGGTTGTGGTCACTTCGGCCCCCCGTCCTGGGGTTCGGTGTGTTCCGTCGCGTGGAGGTAGTGCTCGAAGAGGTCGCGCAGGTGGGCGCCGTCGCCGTGGCTCAGTAGCGTTCTGGACCAGCGCAGGGCCAGGTGCAGTCGGCCCGCCGTCGACGCCGTCGTCACGGTGAGGCCGCGCGGCAGGCGGGCGGGTGCGGAGAACCAGACGGCGTGCGCGCGGCCCGCGTCGCCGAAGTCCAGGGCGTAGGGGACGCGGCCGATGTTGCTCAGGAGCGTGGTCGACGTCCAGGGCGCGGCGGCCCTGCGCAGGCCGCGGGTGACGGCGGCCCTGAGGGTGACGGGCAGGACCGGGGCGGTCAGGAGGGCTGCGCCGTGGCCCAGTTGGGGGCGGGAGAGTGCCTTGAGGGCGCGGGTTCGCTCGGAGGTGCGGCGCAGTAGGTCTCGGGTTGCCTCCGGGGTCCAGTCGCGTGAGGCCAACTCGGATGCTTTGAAGGGGACTTCGACTAGGCGGGTGCCGTTGCCTATCGGCATGGTGGCGTCCCGGGGGCGGTCGTCCACGGGCATTGTGATGCGGAACGGGCGGGGGCGGGCCCCGTGTTCACGGTTCCAGTGCGCGATCATCAGCGCGGTGGCGACCATGAGTTGGTCGTTCACCGTGAAAGGGGAGCCCTTGGGTCGGTGGGGGACGGGGAGCTCCGCCACGAGCATGCCGTTGCCGGGGGAGGGCTCTGGGGTGCCCTTGGACACCCGGGCCGGGGGTGACCATCCCGAGGGGGCGTCGGGTGGGGGCTCCGCTGGTGCCTGTTGTGCGGCGGGGGCTCGGGTGGGAGGTGCCGCCGGGGAGTTGTCCTTGCCGCCGTAGAGCTCGGCTGCGGTGGCCAGTACGCGGAGGCAGGCCGGGCCGTCCAGGGCCGTGTGGTTGATCGTCAGGAAGAGGACGGAGCCTGGGGCGGGTGTGCGCTCTGTTGTTTCCGGGGCGGGGCCGCCCCGGTATGTCCGTCCTCGCCATCCCTGCGGCTCTGTCGGCTCCTCCGCCCCGGAAGCCTGTTCCTCTGTGCTCCGGGCGGACATACCGGGGCGGCCCCTCACGTCTGTTGTTCGGCTCTCCGCCGGTACCACTACCTCGAGGCGGATCGGGGGGGATGTGGTGAGTGGAGGGGCCTCTGCCAGGGCGCGTTCGCGGGCGCGTTTGAGTGCGTCGGGTTCTGGGGGCGGGAACGTTACTACCTGTAGGTCTGGGGCTTGGGTGAGTTCCCACTCGTAGCGGCGGCGGTACCAAGGGCCGCGCGCCTCCCGCATCAGGATGCGCGGGTGGCGGCGCAGGGCCTCGGTGAAGGCGGCCCGGAGGCGGTCCGGGTCCGGGGTGCCCGGCAGGTGCACCTCGATGTGCACGGTCTCCGGCTCCTCCTCCTGGAGGCAGTGCCGTGAGACCTCGTCGACGACGGGGAACGGCACGCGCGCGGGCGGCCGCCCGGGGCCGTCCGCGCGCCGTGCCGGGTGTTCCAGTGCGGTCATCGCTGGGGGCCTTCTCCTGTCGTGGACATACGCCTGCGGCGCGGGAAGCGCACCGTCCTGCGGCCCGGCGGCGCGGGCGCGGGCTGGGCCGACTCGGGGCCCCGGGCCGAGACCGTCGGGCCCGCGGCTGCCTCTGCGTCCCCGTCGCGCTTGCGGCGGGGGAGCGGGGGTGCCTGACCGGGTGGGGCTTGGGTCGGGGCTAGCGGCAGCGTCGCCGGGTCGGGGGTGGGGGTGGGGGTGGGGTCGGGGTCGGGTGTGGGTGGCGGGGGAGTGCCGCCTTCGGGTGTGTGTGGGGCGTATTTCAGCGTATTCGTGGTGCGGGGGTGTGTCTCCTTTACCGACACCAGGGCCGCGAATACTGCTATGAGGGCTAGGAGTTGGGCTGTTGGGCCGAACGCTCCCTCGTCGGATGCGATCGGCTCGCCCGCGCCTGTTGCCGCTGCGATGCCTGCTCCCGCCATCGCCAGGAACGCGATCGGCACGAGGAGTGCGTGCCGCCAGTGGGCCAGGAGCGCGAGTGCGGGGACCAGGAGCGCGAAGGGGCCCGCGATCACCACGGCCACCAGCGTGAGCGCCACCGTGCCGAGGATGAGGCCGGGGGCGGGCGGCGCCGCGGACGGGGCGTCGGTGTTGGGGTCGCGGCGGCGCACCAGGACCAGCGCCAGCAGGGCCAGGACGCCGATGCCTGCCAGGATCAGGCCGATCTCGTAGAGCTGCGAGGGCTCGTAGGTCAGTTTGACCGTGCCGCCCTCGCCGTTCGGCACCAGCCAGCCCTGCTGCCAGCCGTCGAGCCGCACGGAGGTCAGCTCCTTGCCGTTGAGCGTGGCCTTCCAGCCGTCGTTCACGTTCTCGTACGTGGTGAGGTACGAGGCCGCGCCCGCGCCGACCTTCAGCTCGCGGCGGTCGCCCAGCCAGTCCTTGACCTTCAGTTCACGCGAGGTGGTGTCGAGCGCGCCCGGCGTGCCGGTGGTCAGGGAGGCGTCCATGACGGCGAGCGGGCCCGCGTCGCCCGTCTCCAGGCTGTGCGCCCCTGCACCGAGGCGGATCGCGGGGGCCTCCTCGCCCTGTCGGCAGAGCGTGATGTCCACCGGGCGCCGGTCGGTGAGGTCCTGGATGCGGCCCTTGGCGCTCGTCTCGTACAGCTCGCCGTCGATCGACATCGTCGGGCCCTGGCCGCACGGCAGTGAGAAGCGGTCCCGGGGGGATGGCTGCTTGGTGCGGTACTTGTCCAGTGCCGGGACGTATACCTCGGTGAGGCCCACGGGCAGTTGGAGGTTGGCGTCCGCCACCGGGTTGTGGACCGTCAGCGGGGCGGTCTCCGTGATGGTGATGTCCATCTCGTCGGTGGTGATCGGCGCGAAGCGGGCGTTGCCGTTCTCGTCGACGCCCGCGGTCGCCGCGCCGTCCGGCGAGCTGATCTCGATCTTCACGGGCCTTGTGGACAGACCGCCCGCCGCGGGCAGCACGAGCTCGCCCACCGGCTGTTTGTCCGGCCACTTGAGGTGGATGACGGGGCGGTTGTCGCTGCCCGCGATCCAGGCCGTGGTCAGGTCTCCGTCGGTGAGGTTGCGCGGCGACAGGCCGCTGCCGAGCTTCGCGGTGGCGTCGGCCGTCGCGATGATCTGCTGCTCCTGCTCGGGAGCCACCTTGTAGAGCAGCTCGTCGAGTTCACGGCCCGGCACGGCCACCGCGCTCGCCTTCACGTCGTACGCGCCCTCCGCCGTCGTCGTGAAGCGGCGGTGCAGCCCCGACTCGGTGTCCACCTGCGAGAAGGCACCCGGGTCCGCCGTGCGGTGCAGGGAGAACTTGGTCGCCTTGGCGTCGGTGGACTTCTCCGCGTCCTTCGGGAGTTGGAGGAGGCGAGTGACGCGTACGTCGGGGATGGTGATCTCTGAGAAGCCCGCGCCCGTCAGGCCGGGGCGGGCCACCTGGGTGTCCAGGATCGTGATCTTGACGAAGTCCGTGTCGCCCGGTTGGGCCCTCACGCGCTGCGGCTGCCCGTTGGGCTGGAGGGGGCTCGTGATGCTGCCGTGCTCCGTCTCCACGCGGATCCGGGTGGGCGCCGAACGCGTGCCCTCCTGCGGCAGCGGGGTGACGCGGAAGGACGACGGCATCGCGACCTTCGAGTTGAACTCCGCCTTGATCCACTCGCCGTCCGCGGAGTCGGCGCTGCCCTCCGCCCAGGCCGTGGCCGGATTCCCGTCGAAGGCGTTCGCCGGGTCGTACTGCGGCAGGTGGAACAGCCAGTTGCCGTAGCTGGACGCCGAGACCGACTTGGCGCCCCGCAGCTCCGACGTCGTCTGGTGGTCGATGCCCTTGCTCGGCAGGATCTGGTGCGGTTTCTCGTCCGGGTTCTGCAGCGCGTCGACGGCGTTCCGCTCGCTGCGCCCGTACGTGTAGGAGGTGTTGGAGTTGACCAGGCCGAAGCGGGTGTCGGCGCGGCGCATGCCGTCACCGACCGCCTGCAGGCCCGGCGCCCCGATGCCCGGATGGTTGTCGCCGGTCAGGACGGCCGGGCGGTCGCGCATCGACGGGTCGGCGGAGAGCGGAAGGAGCGACTCGGGGCCGCCGCTGACGACCGCCGTGTTGGACACCGGCTTCAAGCCCGCCTGGCCCGGCCGCTCGGTGCCTTCCTTGGGCGCGTAGATCTCGACCGCGCGCTGGCGCGGGTAGAGGCCCTCCACCTGGATCGGGGTGTCGTTCGGGATGATGCCGTCGGTGGTCTGCGGGCCGAAGCCCGTGACGCGGCGGAAGCCGGACTCCTCCAGGGTGCGCTTGACCGTCGCGGTGGGCACGTTGCCGACCTGGTCGGGGTCGAGGTCATTGCGTACGACGACGTAGTGCAGACCGGCCCGCGTCACGTAGTCGCGCAGGCCCGGCACTTCGGCGCCGGTCAGCAGCGCGTTCTCGACGGCGTCCATCGCGCGCCGGTTGCCTGGGGCGCCGAACGGCACGTAGTCGCGCTGCGCCCAGCGCGAGTCGGCGAGCACGTCGAGGGGCTGGTCGATGGGGGAGCCCCAGGTGTAGATGCCGTGCGCGGTCGCGGGCACGACGAGGGCCCGCGAGTCGGGCGAGTACTTCTCCAGCCAGTCCGCCGTCGTCTGCCAGTACGTGGGCAGCTTCTGGAACGAACCCGGCTGCAGGATCGAGCCGTTGAGGTAGGGCAGCGCGAGGCCGGGCAGGACCAGGACCGCCGCGATCAGCGGCGCGTACCGCCGGCCGCGCACCCGCCGGGCCCCGCGCGCCTGCGCGGCCACGCCCACCAGGTGCATCAGGCCGAGGACCAGCGCGAGGGCGAGGCCCGTCTGGAACTTGTAGATGTTGCGGAACGGGACGAGCCCGCCGTCCAGCCAGGACTGGACCGTGCCGTGGAAGGGGGCGCCGAACGCGCCGCCATACCCGGCGAGGGTGACCAGGACGACAGAGAGGACCGTCAGGACCAGCCAGCGGCGCTCCGGCAGATCGCGCCGGGCCAGGCCCGCGAGGCCGATCCCCGCGGCGAGCGCCGAGCAGACGATGGTCACGACGGCCGTCGCCACGGTCCAGCCCGCGGGCAGCCAGGCCTCGCCGAAGTGCAGGTACGCCACCCAGTTGCCCGCGCCGCGCAGGGCCTCGGTCGCCGACATGGTGCCGGTCGTGGTCGCCGAGTCCTCGACGAACGGCAGGAAGTTCTCGCCGTAGATGCCGAGCATCAGGAGGGGGACGACCCACCAGGCGGTGGCCAGGATGACGCCCGGCACCCACCAGGTGATCAGCTTCCGCTTGCGCGGGCCGTTGGGGCGGGAGAGGAGGTAGAGGCCCACGGGCAGGAGGGAGGCGAGTGTCGCCGCCGCGTTCACCCCGCCCATGAACGGGATGACCAGCGCCGAGCGGCAGGCGGCGAGCCGTGCGCTGATCCGCTCGTTGGTCAGCGGGAGCAGCACCCACGGCAGGAACGCGCCGGGCAGCGCCGCCGCCGACGTGGAGCCGATGACCACGGTGAACGTCGGCCACAGCGCGTACACCACCGCGCCGAGGAGACGGCTCTGGCGGCTGCCGATGCCGAGGCGTTCGGCGAGCCGCAGCGCGCCCCAGAAGGCCACCGCCACGATCAGCGAGAACCAGAGCCGCTCCGCGATCCAGACCGGCAGCTGCACGAGCTTGGCGAGCCCGTAGAACGGCAGCATCGGGAACGCATAGCCGACGTACTGGTCCTGGATCCCGCCGAAGCCGCCCCGGTCGTGCCAGAGCTGCCCCAGGTCGGAGAGGAACTGCCAGGGGTCGACGGCGACACCGAGCTTGGTGTCGAACGTCATCCGCCCCGGTTTCACCGCGAGGAAGAGCACGAACACCACGGCCCAGAACCCCAGGAGCCAGCGCCACGAGCGCGGCCCCCGCGAGGGATCGGGGGCATCGGTCGTTGGTCTGACGGCCGCCGGGGGTGGGGCCTGGACCGTGGTCATGGACACCGCCTGAGGATGAGGAGGAGATTCCAGGTCGCGATCTCGCGCACACCCGGCACCTTGGTGATCGCCCCGGCCAGGAACGGCCAGTAGCGGGAGCGCGCCGACACGATCTCCACGTCGTCGCGGCCCCGCACCTGGCGCAGGGTCGCTCCGACGTGGTGGACGAAGAGGTTCTCGCCGAGCGTGTGTTTCGCGGCCTTGCCGGTACGTCGTTCATAACGGGCCCGGGCCCGCTCGGCGCCCAGGTAGTGCCAGGGCGCCCACTCGTGACCGCCCCACGGGGACAGCCAGTTGGTGAACGAGACATAGATCAGGCCGCCGGGCCGGGTGACCCTGACCATCTCGCTCAGGAACGTCTGCGGGTCGTCGACGTGCTCCAGGACGTTCGAGGAGAACGTGACGTCGGCGACGCCGTCCGCGAGCGGCAGCAGATACCCGTCGGCCACGACCGCGCCCTCGGGCGGCTTGGCCCCCAGCTCGGCCGGGTCGGGCTCGAAGAGGAAGGACTGCGCGCCGCGCCGCCGGAACTCCTCGGTGAAGTAGCCGCCCCCGCCGCCGATGTCGACGACGACGCGGTCCTTCACCGGCACGTACGCCTCGACCTGGTCGGCGGCGTCGCGGGCGAGGAGCGTGTAGCACCGCTCGGGCTCCTGCTGTTCGCGCAGGAAGGCCCGGAAGAGGGTGGCGGAGCGGCGCAGCGAAGGGTCCTTCACACAGACCTCTGGGGAGTCGGGGGTCCATGGGACACCTGGTGTGCGGCGACCGCTTCGGCCGCCACCGCCTGGAACTGCCGGACCGTGTTGCCCCAGCGGAACTGCACGGCCCGCTCCCCGGCCGCCTTGCCGAGGGCTCTGCGGCGCTCGGCGCTGAGCGCCAGGGTGCACCAGGCGGCGGCGAAGGAGCTCTCGCCCCTGGCGAGGAGTCCGGTCACGCCGTCCTCGACGGAGTCGCGCACGCCCGGTACGTCGAAGCCGATCGAGGGCGTCGAGCGGGTCGCCGCCTCGGTGATGACGAGCCCCCAGCCCTCCACGGCCGACGGATGGAGCAGCATCCAGGCCTCACAGAGCAGGCGGTGCTTCTCCGCCTCGGAGACATGGCCCCTGAACTCCACGCCGGGACCGGCGAGTTGTTCCAGGCGCTGCCGCTCGGGGCCGTCGCCCACGATCACGAGCCTGCCGCCCGTGACGGGTCTGACGCGCTCCCAAAGCCGCAGGAGCAGATCGATCCGCTTGTACTCGACGAGCCGTCCCATCGCGAGGAACAGCGGCTCGTCGGAGCGGGCGTGCAGCGGCCCCGGTTCCTCGACGCCGTTGTGCACGATGCGGATACGTTCCCGCTCGACGCCGATGGCGCGCAGCGCCGTGGCCGTCGACGGTGAGACGGCCACGAGCAGATTGCCGCGCTGTGCGCCCGAGAGCGCCCAGTGTTCGAGCCTGCGGCCGAGCCGCGCCGCGGGGGCGAGCGCGCCCTGGAAGCGCATCCCCCACAGGTCGGTGTGGACGTGGTTGACCAGGCAGAGGGTGGGCCCGCGGTGCCACAGCGGCGCCAGGTACGGCATGCCGTTGCAGACCTCGACGAGCAGGTCGCAGTCGCCGACCTGCCGGGTGAACGCGGTGCGCGCCCGCAGGTAGTGGCCGAGATCGCCGCCTGCGGAGACGACGCGGTAGTCGCGGTAGGCGGCGGGTCCGCCGCACAGCAAGGTGACCTGGTGGCCGAGTTTGCTGAGGCCGTCGGCGAGCCGGTCGACGAGGAGTTCGGAGCCGCCCGCGGCCGGGTTGCCGAGGTCGCGGTGGGCGAGGAAGACGATCCGGCGCGGTTGTGGGGGAGGCGCCGGAAGACGCTCCGCGCGGCGTGGGGCGGCCGCGCGCAGCGAGGACGGTACGTGCTGGGGCATGCGTGCTCCAACTCGTCTCAGGGTGCGGAACTGTGGGGGGTCCGGTCGGGCGGAACGGTCCTGCTGGGTTCTGCGGATCCTGCTGGGGTGGAGCGGGCCGGGCGGGCGGAGCGTGGGGCTCACGAGCGTGCGGTGCCCGGCCTGTGCGGGGTGGTGCGCCGGTCGTGCCTGTGTGGTGCGTGGGCGGTGCTCGGGTGGTGCCGGGGGCGGTGCTGGTGTGGTGCGTGGGTGGTGCGGGGGTTGTGCTCGGGCGGTGCGGGGACTGTGCGTGGGTGGGGTGGATAGTTTTCGCCGCCCCGTACCGCGGGGCTACTCACTGAAGTGACAATTTCTGCGCTTTCAACAGCTGACGTCTCATCACATCGTGGTGGGTTGCAGGGCGGTCGGTGACGTGTCCGGATTCGGACTCCCCGGCTCCGCAGATTTACCGTGCCGTCCCTGACCGTTCGCCCCGTCGCCATGACGCCCTCGTACGAGGAGCACGATTCCCGCCACCGCGAGTACCCCGCCGAGCACGCCCGCACCGACCGGAAGCGTCTCGCCGACCAGTTCCAGCCGACTGCTGTCGTCGTCGGCGAGCTTCACCTGGGCCCTCTGGGTGTCCGGCGTGAACGCGATCCGGTCGCTGTCGAGCAGCACCGTCGCGTCCTTGTCCGAGCCCGGCGCCCGCAGCGTCTTGCGGGGGCCGATCGCGGCGTAGATGATCCGGCCGGTGCGCTGGTCGGCGACGAGCTCGATGCCGTGGTTGGCGTAGTACTCGTCCGCGATGACCTGGCTCTTCCGCGGCTGTCCGACCATCCGCCCCGGCACCTGACGCGTGCCCGTCTTGGTGGCCTTCACCGTCCCCGTGAAGCGGTAACCCTCGTACCCCTGGACCTTCTTGGTGCCCTTGTAGGTGAGCGGCACGGTCGCGCCCAGGGTGTTGTCCCACCAGCGGTAGGACCGCTTCTCCACGTCGAAGGGGAACTTCAGATAGGCCTCGCCCTCGAAGTACGGCTCCTCGCCGCAGCAGTGCACCGGCGCGTTCGTCTTCCGGTCGGTGACCCAGCGCTCCAGCGTCCACTGGAGCGAGTCGTGCGGGTCGGCCGCGGGCAGCGACTTGTCCGGGTCGACGGACGTGGACACGTCCCAGACCGCGCGCCCGCTGTCCTCGCTGTCGGCCACGTCGCCGCGGACCTGGCGGGTGATGGTGAGGTCCTTGTCGTGGACCGTCTTGATCTTCTCGGTGTCGAAATAGCTTCCCTTGCCTTTGAAAACGGTCGTGATGTCGACATCCACGGGCGTGCGTTTCGCGCGTGGCTCGACGTACCAGGCCAGCATCGGTGCGAGGACCAGAAGAAACGCGCCAAGCCCGAGCAGGATCAGCGACAGAGGAGAGGCGGTGCGGCGCATGAGGTCACTCCTGGGCTGAGGGCGGGAGAAGTGTTACCGAGCCGTATGGGCCGGGAACCGTAGGCGCACCCTTGACGAAGTGTCAATGCATTGCAGAGACTGAGGACTTGCCGGACGGGGCCGGCACGGGCTGTGCGACCAGCGCTTTGTGGCCGGGGCTTCACCACCGGCCGAGGGACTGCGCGACCAGGGTGGGACGACCTCCGACAGAGAGGCTGACCCTCGCAATGCACCGACTGCTCGCCGCTTCACTCACCGTCGCCGCCGCGGCGCTCCTCGCCGTGGGCGCGGCGCTCGGCATCGTCGCGCTCCTCGACGCCACCCCGGACCAGCCCAATACGCCGCTCGTGCATTACGAGGCGCCGGCGCGGGGGCAGTGAGCGACCGTGGCCGCGACCCACGCCCAGGCGTCCGACGACCTGGCGGCTGACGGCGAATTCCCGGACGGTCGGACTCCGGATGCTGTCGATGTCGCCGATGTCGCCGATGCAGCCGACACCCCGCACGGCCGCCCCGCCGGTGATCCGGTGCCGGAGGCCAGGACCCCCTTCCGCTCCGCCTGGCGCGACGTACCGCCCCGGCAGGTCCGGGAGTTCGCCGCGCTCGCCATGGAGGAGGTGCCCGCGCTCGCCCAGGACATCCTGCGCGAGATCCGCGCCGAATACCCCGGCCTGCCCGTCGTCCTCGACGACTCGGGCGAGCCGATGGCGCTGATCGGCATCCGCCGCGCCCTGGAGGGCTTCGTCCAGCAACTGGCGTCCCAGGAGGGACGGCCCCGCTACCACCTGGAGGTCTTCCAGGAGTTCGGCCGCGGCGAGGGCCTGCACGGCCGCAGCCTCGACTCGCTCCAGGCGATCTACCGCCTCGGGGTGCGCCTCGCCTGGCGCCGCCTCGCCGAGATCGGCCAGCAGATAGAGATCCCGCCACCGGCCATGTACGAACTCGCCGAGTCGGGCTTCGAGTACCTGGACGGCCTCGTCGACCAGTCCGTGCGCGGATACGCGGAGGCGGCGGCCCGCGAGGCGGGCGAACGGCTCAGGCTGCAGCGCAAGTTGATGGAGCTGCTGCTGTCCGACCGGCGGTCCGACACCGGCTCGGGGGCGTCGTACGGGTCGGGCTCCGGCTCCGCGTCCGGCGCCGGTGCCCTCGGCAACGGCCTCGGCGAGCGCGCCGCCCGCGTCGGCTGGCAACTGCCCGAACGCGTCGCTGTCGGCGTCCTGCTGCGCCCCGCGCGGGAAGCCGTCGCGCCCGCCGTCGGCGAGGGCGTCCTGCTCGACATGGAGGCCGAGCAGCCCCGCATGGTCGTGCCCGACCCCGACGCGGCCGGCCGCCCCGAGCTCCTGCGCCGCGCCATGACCGGCTGGTCGGGCGCCATCGGCCCGCCCGTGGCCCTCGCCGACGCCGCGAAGTCGCTGCGCTGGGCGGAGGCGGCGGTGCGCCTGATGGAGCGCGGACTGCTGCCCTCCGGTGAGGTCCTGCACTGCACGGAACACACCGAGGCACTGGTGCTGCTGCAGCCGGAGGAGCTCATCGAGGACCTGGCCCGCCGCTGCCTCGCCCCCCTGGAGCACTGCGGGCCCGCCCACGGCCGCCGCCTCGCCGAGACCCTCCTCGCCTGGCTTGAGACCCGCGGCGGCGCCCCCGAGGTGGCGGCCCGCCTGGGCGTCCACCCGCAGACGGTCCGCTACCGCCTGCGCCAGATCAGGGAGCTCTGGGGCGACGAGGTGGACGATCCGGACCGCCGCTTCGAGCTGGAACTGGTGCTGCGGGCCCGCCGGTTGAGGGGGCAGCTGGGCAGGGCGTGAGAGGTGCCGCCGGGCGTGGCGTGCGCAAGCGCCACGCCCGGAACCGACCGGACCTTTCGATTCCGCACACAACTTTCACAGCCCCGGCTTCCGCTGTTACGGGCGCGGCACCTAGCCTCCATGCCTCATGGACTACTGCCACCCGTGCCGCAGGCACCTCAACGGCGCCCTCGCCTGCCCTGGGTGCGGAACCCCGGCCGAAGCCTGCCGGGAGTACGCGCAGTCCGTCGCCGCGTCGCGGGAGGAACCCGACGCCCACGACGACGCGTACGAGGAGTCGTCGCCGCGCACCCGCGCCCGCCGCAAGGAGCGCACCCGCAGGGCGCACCGCCGCAGGCGCCGCAAGATCCTCTTCGTGACCGCGGGACTCGCGCTCGCGGCGGGCGGCCTGAGCCTCGCCGAGCTCGGCACCGAAGGCGCCTCCGAGGACCCCGCCGCCGCGTCCGCGCCGGACGGCGGCACGGAGGATCCGTCCGCGGTACGCCCGACGGACCCGGAAGGCACCGCCGGAGGCGGCGCGACGGCCGAGGACGCGGCGGCCACGTCGGCGCGTCCGACGGCGGAGGAGTCCGGGGACGCCGACCAGAAGGACGAGAAGGACGCGAAGGACGCGAAGGGCGGCAAGGACAAGAAGAAGCGGGGCGAAGGCGGCGACAGCGAGGGCGAGCAGGGGCAAGAGGGCGACGAAGGCCCCGGTGCCCCGACCTCCACCACGCCCCCGCCGCAGGACGACACCCCCGGAACGCCCGGCTCGACACCCCCGCCCCCGGCCGACGACCCGAAGCCGACGAAGCCCCCGGAGCCGACCCCGACCGAGACGTGCGACCGCTTCCTGTGGTGGTGCACGTAAGCGCCTGCCTCTGAGCAGGGCAAGGGGCGGATCTCTGGGGTCAGATCTCTTCGCCCAGCATCCTGCGCAGCAGCCCCCGCAGTGCGAGCCGCTCCTCTCGCGAGAGCTCCGCCAGCGGCTCGCGCGCGAAGTTCAGCGACTCCCGCAGGCCGCGGGCGACCTCGATGCCTTCCGCCGTGGGCGCCGCCAGCTTCACGCGCCGGTCGGCCGCGTCGGGGCGCCGCTCGACGAGGCCGCGCGCCTCCAGGCGGTCGACGATCCCCGTGATGTTCGACGGCTCGCACTTCAGCTTCTGCGCAATGCGGCGCATGGGCATAGGTTCGAGGGAGAGCAGCCCGAGGACACGGGCCTGTGCGCCGGTCAGCGCGTGCTCGGCGGCCGCCTCCTCGTACTCCTCGTAGTAGCGCGCCACGACCGTGCCGATCAGCTCGACGACTTCGAGTGTCAGCGGGTCGGTGCGGGGGGTGCGGGCGCTGGAGCTACTGGTGTCCATGCTCACCAGGCTACCCGTTTACTTGACATCATGAAATATTCAGGAGCATGGTTGTTTCACAACCTGAAGCATTTTTCGTAACCCTGGCGCTGGCACGCAACAGCCCGCACGCAGTAGGAGGACGCCCCCATGACCGTCACCCCCGAGCAGCTCCCCTCCGTCGGCCGCGAATGGCACCTCGTGCGTCGCCCGTCCGGCTGGCCGGTCCCCGAGGACTTCGCGCTGCGCGAGGTCCCGGTGGAGGCTCCGGCCGAGGGCCGCGTCCTGGTGCGCAACCTGCACTTCTCCGTCGACCCGTACATGCGGGGCCGGATGAACGACGTGAAGTCGTACGTGCCGCCGTTCCAGCTCGACCGCCCCATGGAGGGCGGCGCGGTCGGCGAGGTCGTCGCGTCGAACGCCGAGGGCTTCGCGGTGGGCGACCACGTCCTGCACTTCGCGGGCTGGCGCGAGTACGCCTCCGTGCCTGCCCAGCACGCCACCAAGGTCGACCCGCAGGCCGCCCCGCTCTCCGCCTACCTCGGCGTGCTCGGCATGACGGGCCTGACCGCGTACGCCGGGCTGCTCGAAGTGGCCTCCTTCAAGGAGGGTGACGCCGTCTTCGTCTCCGGCGCGGCCGGTGCGGTCGGCGGCCAGGTCGGCCAGATCGCCAAGCTGAAGGGCGCCTCGCGCGTCGTCGGCTCGGCCGGTTCGGACGAGAAGGTGAAGCTGCTCGTCGAGGAGTACGGCTTCGACGCGGCCTTCAACTACAAGGACAAGAAGTCCGTCGCTGAGCAGCTCAAGGAGGTGGCCCCCGACGGCATCGACGTCTACTTCGACAACGTCGGCGGGGAGCACCTGGAGGCCGCCATCAGCCGCCTCAACGTGCACGGCCGCGTCACCATCTGCGGCATGATCGCGGGCTACAACGACACCGAGCCGACCCCCGGCCCGCGCAACCTCGCCATGGTCATCGGCAAGCGCCTGCGGCTGCAGGGCATGCTCGTGCAGGACCACGCCGCGCTGCAGCCCGAGTTCGTCCGCGAGGTCGGCGGCTGGATCCGCTCCGGCGAGCTCAAGTACCGCGAGACGGTCGTCGAGGGCGTGGAGAACGGCGTGGAGGCCTTCCTGGGCATGCTCCGCGGCGAGAACACCGGAAAGATGATCGTCTCCCTCGGCTGAGCGACTCCCGCCACCATCGGGTGGCTTCCGCCATCCGATAACCTAATTCCGCAAACCGTGGTTGTGGGCGCGCGCCACGTCATGTCTCAGGAGGAAAAGGCAGTTATGTCCATCCAGAAGATCGACGTCAAGTACACCGCCGTAGCCACCGCGGAGAACGGCCGTGACGGACGTGTGGCCAGCGACGACGGCAAGCTCGACGTCGTCGTGAACCCGCCGAAGGAGATGGGCGGCAGCGGCGCGGGCACCAACCCCGAGCAGCTCTTCGCCGCCGGTTACAGCGCCTGCTTCCAGGGCGCCCTCGGCGTGGTCGCCCGCAAGGAGAACGCCGACATCTCCGGCTCGACCGTGACCGCCAAGGTCGGCATCGGCCAGAACGAGGCCGGCGGCTTCGGCCTGGAGGTCGTGATCACGGCCGCCATCCCGAACGTGGACGCGGCCACCGCGCAGTCCCTGGTGGAGAAGGCGCACCAGGTGTGCCCCTACTCGAACGCCACGCGCGGCAACATCAAGGTCGAGGTCTCGGCCGCCTGACCACAGGCCGTACGTACGTGAGGGCCGCACCCCGCTCCGGGGGCGGCCCTCACGCGTGCGCGGGGCGCGTGGCCCGCTTCGGCCAGGGAGCTCAGCCGGCCACGAGCGCCGCCTCGTGGACCGCACGGACCAGCCGCTCGTTCTCCACGGCGGGGCCGCCGGGGAAGGCGAACCGTCGTCGCGTGTAGCCGTAGGCGAGCCCGCTGCGCGGATCGGCGAGTGCCTGCGAGCCGCCCGCGCCGCTGTGTCCGATGGTGCCCGCGCCCAGGAACGGGTAGACGGCCACCGATGTCGCCTGGAAGCCGACGGCGAACGCCTTGAAGGCCCCCGCCACCAGGTCGTGGCCGACCGACTGGATCTGCCCGAACTCGGCGACGGTGTCCGCCTTGAGCAGCGCCTCGCGGCCATCGATGCCGGTGACCGCCGCCGCGTACATCCCGGCGAGGCCCCGCGCGGACGCGACGCCACCGGCCGAAGCGGGCCCCATGGCGCGCAGGCGGCGGGAGTTGGGCATCGCCTCCAGATCGGTGGGCTCCGCGGTGTGGCGGTTGAAGGCGATGGAGCCGAGGCTCTGCGGCTGCGGCGGCAGCGCGTCGAGCAGGGCCGCCTGCTCGGGCGTGGGCGCCATCGGCTGCACGGAGCGGAACCGGCCCTCGTGCTCCTCGGGCAGCCCCAGGAAGAAGTCGAGCCCGTACGGGGCGCGCACCCGCTCCTCGTACACCTCCTGCAGCGTCCGCCCGGTGGCCCGGAACACCACCTCTCCGGCGAGCGCACCGATGGAGAGCGCGTGGTAGCCGAAGGCGGTGCCCGGACGCCAGAAGGGGCGCTGCGCGGCAAGACGCGCGGCGATCACCCGGTCGTCGGCGATCTCCTCGGGCGAGAAGCCGGAGCCGGCGCCAGGGACACCCGCGCGGTGCGCGAGCAACTCCCGCAGGGTCACCGCGCCCTTGCCCTCCGCCGCGAACTCCGGCCAGTAGTGGGCGACCGCCCGGTCCAGGTCCAGGACCCCGTCCTGCACGAGCAGGGCCACGACGAGGTGGGCGGCGCCCTTGGTGGAGGAGTAGACGCCGTAGAGGCTCTCGCCGGTGACGTCAGGGCCCACCCACAGGTCGACGACCTTGCGGCCCCGCACATGGGCGGCCAGCTGGCCCTCGTACTCGGGCAGTTCGTTCGCGAGTACGGCGGTGAACTCCTCGCGCACCGCCTCGTACCCGTCGGCGACCGTTCCCTGCACTCGGATCTCACGGGTCATGGCAGCGGGACCTCCAGGGGCGCGGTGATGTCATGGTCTGTGTGTCCGTGACGTGATCAACCGCCGCGCCCCCGGCGCGCATTCCCGTTACCGGCCGACGCTCAGCAGCGCCCGCCCGACCTGCGGGAACATCCCCTTCGGGTGGTCGCGGAAGAGCGGCTCCGTGCCGAACAGCACCACGTCCGTGGCCCCGTCCGACCCGCTGACGACCGCCGCGCGGCCCGCGGCGTCCGCGGGCCCTCCCGTGCCGTCCTCCGCGGCCCGCCAGTGCCCGGACACCAGCGGGTTGCCGGTGCCGTACTTCTGCTCCACGCGCACACCGGGGCCGAGGTCGGTGAACCACGACGGCGAGTAGACGAAGCCGTGGTCCGGCGCGCCGCCCGTGACCGTGCCGCCCGCGTTCACCACGCGGACCACGCCGTTCGCGTCGCCGTTGCCCCCGACGGCCTTGACGGCGAGCAGCCCGGCGTCGGCGTTGAGCGCGGCACCGGCCGCGCCACGCCCGACCAGGCCGCCGCCCCCGGCGAGGAACCGGTCGAGCCGGTCCCTGGCCGCCGTGTTCAGCTCGCTCCGGTCAAGACCGGCCGAGACGAAGAGCGCGTCCGCCTTCTTCCAGTCGAAGCCGGAGTTGAGCACGGCGGTCGACACGGGCACCACCTTGAAGTTCATCTCCCGCAGCGCGAACAGCTCGCCCGGCGTGACGGCCGCGGCGACCCGCGTCCGGTGCAGGGCCGCGCCGCCCTTCGCCTTCGTGGCGTCGAAGGCGACGTCGTACTTCTTCGCGGCGGCGGCCGCGGCACGGCGCGCGGAGGACGGCACGACGGCGCTCCCGTCCCGGTCGCGGCGCACGGAAACCCCCTTCGCAAGCAGGGAGTTGAGGGCGGCGATCTCGCGCGGGTCGTCGAGGCGCAGGCGCAGGTTCCCGCGCGGCGCCACGTACCCGACGCGGGACGCCGCGTGCACCGCACGGCCGTGCACGCCGCCCAGGTCACCGCTCTTGACGGAGTCCACGCTCGCGCCCCACAGCCGTCCGAGGCTCCAGCCCGAGATGTCGTACATCGTCGACACCTTGTCGCTGATGTCCCGCCCGTCGGCCAGCATCACATTGGCCAGGCCCCGCTTGGGCTGGTGCATGTCGACGACGTACGAGCCCTTCGGATACGTCCGCCCGCCGAGCCGGAACGCCTTGCCCGCCCGCTCCACGCGCACGTCGTTGGCGACCAGATGGTCCACGAGCCGCGCCGCCGCCGCGGCGGAACGCTGGCCGCGCCCGCCCGCCGGAATCACGTACGCCCGCGGGAACTCGGTGGTGTACACGTCCTCGGGGCCGATCCCGGGCACGCCCGGCACGGTCTCCTCCGACACCGGCACCTGCTTCGCGCCCGTCGCGCCCCGCCGGAAGACCTCGATCTGGTCGGCGATCACCGAGGTGCGGTGCCGGTCGGTGTAGTCGAGGGTGGCGCGCATCGCGGCGCCCGCGATGTCCGTGTTGATCCTGGCCCGGCGCCGCAGCTCGGCGACCGGCTGCGACTCGTACTCCTCGTTGTTCACCTGCATCGGGAACTCGATGGTGTGCGTGGCCACCGCCCCGTGGAACGGCATGTACTGCGGGGTGAAGATCGGCGGCCAGTCGTCCCAGCCCTCCTTCTGGTCACGGAAGGGGATGACGGCGGGCTTCACACCGTCCTTCGCCTCCGTGTATCCGAGGCCGTTGACGGCGGCCTCCATGCCCAGCGCGTTGGCGTAGGTATTCTTCAGGAAGAGGTCGTACTCGTAGTTCTCGCCGTGCGGGGGAGTGGTCGGCTCGATCAGTGTGCCGTTCACATAGCCGTGCAGGTCGATCATGACCGCGGGCTGCTTGGCGATGGCGATCTGCCGGACCGCGCGGGCCTCGGGCTGCGAGGCGGTGATGAAGTCGCGGTTCAGGTCGAAGCCGTTGGCGTTGGCACGGGTGCCCGCGATGCGGCCGTCGGGGTTGGTGGTGACGTTGAAGTAGAGGCGGTTGTGCGCGAGCAGGTCCCGGCTCTTCTTGTCCTCGGCCTTCGCGAGCTTCTCGATGAGCTTCAGGGCCGCGTCGGTGCCCTCCCACTCGTTGCCGTGGATGTTGTTGTTGATGAAGACGGGCGTCTTGTACGAGGACTTGATCGCGTCGTCCTTCGCGGCGGCCGCGGGCGAGTTCTCGATCCGCTCGCGCATCCGCTCCTGCCGGGCCGTCTCGCGCGCGGACTCGGGCGCGGTGACGGTCACGAGGTAGAGCTGGTGACCGCCCGCCGAACGGCCCGCGATCTCCACGCTCACGCGGTCGCCGATGCGCTGCAGGTCGTTCAGTTTCGGGGCTATGCCGTGGTACGGCGTCAGCCCCAGTTTTATCGACTTGTCGGCAGGGTTCTCCGGGGGCAGGTCGAGCTTCTGCTCGCGCGGATACCCGCGGCCCTTGTCGCCGCCGAGCCCCGCGGCTCCGGACCGCGCGTCGCCGAGGGCGCGTTCGGCGGCGGCCTCCGGGGCCCTGGCGGCCCGGTCGGCGCCGAGCGGTGAGCCCTCGCGGGTGACCGGGCGCGGCGTCGGATCGGCGGTCGCGCTGCCCGGGACGAGCGCGGTGAGGACCAGTGCGCTCGCGGTGGCTGCGGTGGTGAGCAGAACGGGTCTGGATGGCCGGGATATACCCATACGTACCTCCGGAAGATCGGTACGCGAGGTCTTACCGGTTCAACACCCGTTCAACAAGAGGGCCTTGCGTCCCGGCTGTGACAGTCCCGGCACACGATCTTGAAGAACCCCCCGGCGACCTGCGGCTAAGGTGTGCCGCATGCGCGATCTGGGTGTGGGCTTCGGCTACTTGATGAAGGGGCAGCGCTGGGTCGCCCAGCACGGCAAGCAGTACGGATGGGGGCTGCTGCCCGGCCTCATCACGCTCGTCCTCTACGCGGCGGCGCTCGTCTCGCTCGCCCTGTGGGGCATCGATCTCGTCGGCTGGGCCACGCCGTTCGCCGACGACTGGTCATCGCCCTGGCTCGGCCTCTTCCGCGGCTTCCTGACGGCCCTGCTCTTCGCCCTCGCGCTGCTGCTCTCCGTCATCACCTTCACCGCGGTGACCCTGCTCATCGGGGACCCCTTCTACGAATCGCTCTCCGAGCAGGTCGACATCTCCGAGTGCGGCCACGCCCCCGAGTCGGGCCTGCCGCTCTGGCGCGACCTGTGGATCTCCGCGCGGGACAGCCTGCGCATCGTGGTGCGCGCGCTGGTCTGGGGCGTGCTGCTCTTCGCGCTCGGCTTCATCCCCGTCGTCGGCCAGACCGTCGTCCCGGTGATCGGCTTCTGCGTGACCGGCTTCTTCCTCGCCGAGGAGCTCGCCGCGGTCGCGATGCAGCGCCGCGGCATCGAACTCCGCGAGCGACTCGCCCTGCTGCGCTCCCGCAAGCGGCTCGCCTGGGGCTTCGGGACGCCGCTGGCCGTCGCCTTCCTGGTGCCGTTCGTCGCCGTGTTCCTCATGCCGGGCGCGGTCGCGGGCGCGACGCTGATGACACGGGACCTGCTGGGCGAGAACGGCTCGGACGGCGACGGCTCGGACGGCGGTGGCTCACGTACCGCCGTCGGCGGTCAGGACGACGACGCGGCGACCCCGAGGATCCCCCGCACCTGAGCGATGATGTCGAGCCGGTTCCGCACGAACTCGGGATCGGTGACGTCGCCCGTCGCCGGATCGGTGTTCCCTGCGCCGAACTGCAGGACCGGCGTGTGGACATGGCCGCCGGGCAGCCGGTCGTGCAGCCCGAGCCGGTCCCGCAGCAGGGTGGCGCGGTAGGCGATCTCGTTCGACAGATAGTCCCCGCCGCCGCCCGCACGCGCCGCCGACCCCTCGGTGGGACCGTCGGGCCGGACCACGGGCTCGCTGCCGCCCGCCGGTATCTCGGTCACCGACGTGTTGTCGTACACCGGGAAGCGCCCGGTCTTCGCGGCCACGATCTCCTTGTACGGGAGGGTCGTCGACGTCCACTGGGGCTGCGTGGCCGGATCGCTCACCGGCACGATCCCGGTGCGTGACAGGTTCTCGTTGTCGCCGAAGCCGCCGCGCCAGGCGCCGTTGGTCCGCTCGATGTCGAACTTGCCGACGCGGCCCTGGCTGATGGTGGTGAAGAGGTCGACGTGGGGCAGGTACGGGCGCAGCGCCCGCTCCACGGCGCCGTCGGCGAAGTCCTCCCAGCGGACCGGGAAGACGACCGCCTCGACGCGCGCGGGCCCGTCGGCGGTCCTGATCGTCGTGCCGTCCAGGGCGAGGGCGGCGGCGCCCGACGGATTGCTGATGCGGACGTCGCGGTCGAGGGTGAAGGGATCGAATCCGGTGACGAGGATGCGCTTGACGTGCTTTCCGGGGCGGTGGTCGACGGTGTCCTGGCCGCGGGAGGACCGCTCCAAGGCGCCCATGAGCCGGTCCCGCTGGTGCTGGCTGAGGGAGAACCGGTTCGGCTCCCACTGCCGCAGCTCGCGCGTCATCCCGAGCCGGGCCCAGTACAGCGGCCGGTCGTCGTCCTTGCTGAGGCCCGTCTGCGGCTTGCCCTGGGCCCGCTCGACGGCCCGCCGCCACAGCGACTGGCCTTCGCGTACGACCAGCCGCCGCGCCTGGTCGTAGGAGCGGACCTTCCCCAGCGCACCGGCGAACTCCGTTGCGACGGAGTCGAATCCGCTGCGCCCCAGGATCTCCTGCGGGGCGGCGCGGTCGAGCCGCGCCTCCTCGGTGGTGGGGGCGGCGGTGGGGGCCGTGTGCCCGGCCGGGGCGGCGGATGCGGACGCCGGGACACCGAGCCCGGTCAGCAGGGCGGCGACGCCGAGGGCGCCAATTCGTGAGAGCACGCGAGTCCTTCCGTGACGGGTGAGGTGGCGGAAGTATCGCGGGACGGGACGGTCGAGCGCTACGGCTCGCTACTTCGCGTTGCGCAGCATCCGGGCGCGGGCCGCCGCGGCGAGCAGCGCGCAGCCGACCGCGCCGACCACCAGATCCACCCAGGCGGGCGCCCCTGCCTCCCGCAGCACGGCGGAGACCCCGAACGAGGTGTCCCACCCCGACTCGGTGATCGCGGAGCCGAAGCCCTGCACGAGCAGGATGGCGCCGAAGAGAGCAAGAAGCCCGCCGGAGGACTTCTTGGCCTTGGCCTTGGGCGGGGTCTGGCCCTGGTTCTGAGCCTGGTGCTGAGCTGGAGTCCGGCCGGTCATGCGTATCTCATCTCCCCGATTGCGAGGCCTTGCGGGCGTCACATTTTTCCGATGCGGTCGCATCAGATCATGCCCGCCAACGGGATATGATGCAACCGCATCGAATAGGAAGGCGCCCCCAACATGCCCAAGCAGGTCGACTACGAGGACCGGCGGAGCCGTATCGCCGAAGCGGTCTGCCTGCTGATCGCCCGCTCCGGGATGGAGTCCGTCAGCCTGCGGGACGTGGCCACGGAGGCCGGGGTGTCGATGGGGGCGGTGCAGCGCTGCTTCCGTACGAAGGACGAGATGCTGCTCTTCGCCCTGGAGGGCATCTCGGAACGGATCGGGGACCGGGCGAAGGCCCGCATCGAGGCGTCGGACGCCCCGGAGTCGGCCGTGACGCTGCTGGACCGGACCCTGTCCGCGCTCGCGCTCGTCGAGCCCGAGGACAGGACGGAGGCGCAGGTCTGGGGGGCGTTCGTCGCGCATGCGGCGGTGAGCGAGGAGTTGGCGGGGGTGCTGCGGGACACGTACGCCAAGCTCTACGAACTCCTCGTCTGGCTCCTCGAATACGGCCGCACCACGGGCGAGCTGCGCCCCGACCTGGACGCACCGACGGAGGCCCGCATCCTGGTGGCCCTGACGGACGGCCTCACGGCGGAGGTCTTGGTGGGGCATCTTGCGCCGGAGGCGGCGCGGGGGGTGTTGAGAGGGTATGCGGAGAGGCTGACGGCATAGCCCCTACTCCCACTGCGCGTTGCGGGGCAAACGGGTGGGCGGGTGGGAAAACTCCGCCGCGAAGCGGCGGTTCAGAGCTCCTACCCAGCGGGACGCCGCAGGGCAACGGACAGGCTCGTAGGCTCAACACATGAGCGCGATAATGATCGCGGGCCTGCTGGCCGGTTACGGCATAGCGATGCCAGTGGGCGCCATAGGCGCCTACCTCGTGGCGCTCACCGCGCGGACGACCCTCAAGACAGGCGCCTGCGCCGCACTGGGCGTGGCGACCGCCGACGGACTCTACGCACTGGTGGCCGCACTAGGCGGCGCCTCGCTCACCGACGTGGTCGAGCCGGTCATGGCGCCGCTGCGCTGGGCCTCGGTCCTGGTGCTCGTCGCGATGGCGGCACGCGGCGCGGTGACGGCGGTCCGCGCGTACCGCGGACGTGCCGCCGCCACCGTCAGGACCGGCACCGCCGTCGGCCCCGCCCGCGCGTACGCGGCCCTGCTGGGCCTCACCCTCCTGAACCCCGCCACCGTCATCTACTTCGCCGCGCTCGTCCTCGGCAGTCCGGCCACGGCATCGCTGACGCGCACGGCGCAGGCGGTGTTCGCGCTGGCCGCCTTCGTGGCGTCCGCGAGCTGGCAACTGCTCCTGGCGGGCGGCGGCGCGCTGTTGGGCAGGGCCCTCACGGGCCGCAGGGGCCGACTGGCCACCGCGCTGGCGTCGAGCGCGCTGATCACGGGCTTGGCGGCCCACTTGCTGCTGAGCGCCTGACGAGCCGCCCGATCACGCGCCGCGCGGTGTCGGCCATCACGGGGTTCGTCTCCTGGTAGTACGAGAGTTCCATGAGGGCGATCGTGAGCGCCCAGCCCTGCCCGCGCGCCCACATGTCGTCGTCGACGGCCGGTCCGAGGGCGGTACGGAAGACGGGGCGGGCCGCGGCGTCCATCAGGTACCACGCGGCGATCAGGTCGACGGCGGGATCGGCCGTACCCATGCACTCGAAGTCGATGACGGCACCGAGCCGCCCCTCGTGGACCAGCACGTTCCCCGGCTGGAGGTCCCCGTGCACCCAGACGCCGGGACCCTGCCACGGAGCGGCGCGCAGCGAGGCGTCCCACACCTCCGTGACGGCGTCGGCGTCGACGACCCCGCGCAGCCCGGCGATGACCTCGCGCGTGGCGGAGTCGCGCGACGCCAGGGGATCGCCGCGGTAGGAGGCGGGGGCGCCGGTCGGGTCGACCTCGCGCAGGGCGGTGATGAACTCGGCCATGTCCTTGGCGAACAGGGCGGGTTCGGCGAGCGGCCGCCCCGCGACGGGCGTCTCGCCGTCGAGCCACCGGAAGACGGACCACGGGTACGGGTAGCCCTCGCCGGGGCCGCCCATGCCGAGCGGCGCGGGTACGGGTACGGGGAGCGCCGCCGCAAGGCCGCGCAGCCACCGGTGCTCCCGCTCGACGTCCTCGACGGAGCCGGACCGCCTCGGCAGCCGCACCACCATGTCCGCGCCGAGCCGGTACATCGCGTTGGACGTCCCCGCGGAGTCCACGCGCTCCACGGGCAGCCCGGCCCATGCCGGGAACTGGTCCTCGACCAGCCGACGGACCAGCGCCTCGTCGATGTCGGCCTCGTCGGCGTGCATCTTCCCCGTACCCACATGTCTCCCTCGTCCGCCGGGCCCGAAGTCCGAACCCCGGGCCCGGACGGTATCCGCTTCCGTAAGGTCGGTCGAACAGAATTCGGTGCACCTCTCAGGAAGAAGCCACATCCGAATGACCACGGCCGTGAACCTGACCGTCGAACCAGCCCCCGGCAGACCGGGGTTGACGCTCCGCCCCTGGACCGCCCGCGACGTCCCCGCCCTCCTCGCGGCCTACCGCGACCCGCATCTGCGCCGCTGGCTCCTGCTGCGTCTGGAGAGCGCGGCGGACGCGCATCGCTGGGTCGAGGAGCAGCACGAGGCGTGGGCCGCGGGCACCTGGTTCAGCTTCGCGGTGCTCGAAACCGGCGCGGATACCGGTACCGATACCGTTACCGACCACCCCGTGGGCAACGTCGTGCTCAAGGTGGAGCCCGACAGCTCGCGCCCCGGCGCCGCCTCGGAAGTCGGCTACTGGACCGACCCCGGGGCCCGGGGCAGGGGCGTGGCCCCGCGCGCCCTCGAAGCCGTCTCCCGCTGGGCGTTCGCCTCCCTGACCCTGTCGGTGCCCGGCCGCCTCGAACTCCTCCACGCCGCCGCCAACGAGGCCTCCTGCCGCGTCGCCCAGAAGTCCGGGTACGCCCTCCACTCCGTACTGCCGCCCTTCCCGCCCGACTATCCAGGTGAAGGCCACCTGCACGTCCGCGTGGACAAGCCTTAGGGCCCCCGGGGCCCTAGCCGTCGCGCGCCCCCAACCCCCGCGCCGCCCCCCGAAGCGCCCCCAGGAACGGCCGTACCGCGGGCGCCGGTACGCGGCCCCGCGCCGTCGCCGCGTACACCGCGCGCGGGGGCACGCCCTCGTCCCGTACCGGCACCAGCACGATGTCCGGCCGCACCCCCTCCGCCGCCAGCGCGGGGACGAGGGCCACGCCGAGCCCGGCCGCCACGTACCCCTGCTTCGCCGTCCACTCCGCGACGACGTGCGCGACACGCGGCCGGAAGCCGTGCCGCAGCGCCGGGTCGAGCAGGGAGCCCTCGATGCGGGAGCTGCCGGAGATCCAGTCCTCCGCGGCGAGTCGGTGGAGCCGCAGCCCGGGCTCGCCCGCCAGCGCGTGTCCCGCGGGCAGCGCGACGTAGAGCGTCTCGTCGAGCAGGTGGTGCAGCTCGTACGCCTCGCCGGGGCCGGGCGGGCGCGGCAGGGTGCCGCCCGTCGCCGACACCACCGCCAGATCGAGCTCACCCTCCGCGAGCCGGGACAGGAGCGCGGGTGTCAGGCCCTCCTCGCGGGTGAGGGTCACCCCGGGGTGCCGGGAGCGGAAGGCGGCGATGGCCCGCGGCACGAGCCCCGCGTCCGCCGTCGCGAACGCCCCGACCCGCAGCAGCCCGCCCGCCGCGTCCCGAAGGGCCGCCAACTCCCGCCCCATGGAGCCCAGTCGGGCCAGCAGCTTCTCCGCGTGCGGCAGCAGCGCCCGGCCCTGCGCCGTCGGCCGCACCCCGCGCGGCAGCCGGTCGAAGAGCGGCGCCCCGCCGAGCGCCGCCTCCAGTGCGGCGATCTGCCGCGACACGGCGGACTGCGTCCACCCGAGCTCCCGCGCGGCCACCGTGAACGACCCGTGCCGGGCCACGTCCAGGAAGGTCCGGAGCCAGCCGGTCGACAGCTCGGGCGGGGCGCTGTCGGAGCCGTGGGGGCGGTGTGCGGCATGCGGGTTCGGCATGGGTCGCATGCTAGACATTCGCTTGTCGCATCGCGTGGCCGGGCCTAGCGTCGGACGCATGGAAAAGATCGCATTCCTCGGCCTGGGACACATGGGCGAGCCGATGGCCCGTCACCTGCTGGCGGCCGGGCATCCCTTGAGCGTCTGGAACCGCACCCCCGAGAAGGCCGACGCCCTCGTCGCGGAGGGGGCCACGGCCGCCGCGAGCCCCGCCGACGCCGTGCGCGAGGCCGACGTCGTCATCACGATGCTCGCCGGGCCCGCCGCCGTGCGGGGTGTTGCGGACGCCGTGGTCCCCGAGCTGCGCCCCGGCGCGTACTGGGTGGAGATGTCGACCGTCGGGCCTGAAGTGGTACGGGAGTTGGCGGGCCGCGTCCCGGACGGCGTGACCCTCGTCGATGCCCCCGTCATGGGCAGCACGGACAAGGCCGCCGCGGGGCGGCTCGGCATCCTGGCGGGCGGCGACGCGGCGGGCGTGGAGCACGTCCTCGCCCGCTTCGGTCCGGTCACCCGCACCGGCGCCCTCGGCTCCGGGGCCGCGCTCAAGCTCGTCGTCAACACCGCCGTCATCGGCGGCGTGGCCCTGGTCGCCGAGGCGATGAAGCTCGCCGACGCGCTCGGCCTGGACGAGGACACCGCCAAGGGAGCCCTCGCCGCGGGTCCGCTCGGCGGCGCCGTCGCCCGCGCCTTCGCCACCGACGTGCACTTCGGCAGCGACCTCGCCGTCAAGGACGTCTCCCTCGCGACGGAGGTGACGCAACTGCCCGCCATGGAGGCTGTGTTGGGTCACTTCCAGGCGGCCGCCGCCGATCCCGGCATCGTCCACGAGGACGTCGCCCGCGCCGTCACCCACATCCGCGCCCGCCGCGACAGCTGAGGAGCACAGAACAGACATGCAGATATCCATCGACAACCCCGCCGGAGCCCCACAGCCCTTCGGCCCCTACTCGCAGGTCGCCCGCGTCGAACACGCCGACGGGGGCGTCCTGTTGTACGTCTCCGGCCAGTGCGCGGAAGGGGACGGCATGGCCGCCCAGTCCCGCGGTGTCTTCGAGGCCCTGAAGCTGCTGCTCGCGGCGCACGGCGCGGGGCTCGACGACATCATCAACATCCGTACGTATCTGACGGACATGGACGGCTTCGCCGATTACGCCGCCGTGCGCAAGGAGTTCCTCACCGGGACCCCGCCCACCAGCACCACCGTCGCGGTCTCACGGCTCGTCCCGCCGCGGGCGCTGGTCGAGGTCGAAGTCGTCGCCGCCGTCGGCGCCGGGGGAACTGTCGCCGGGGGAGCCGCCCAGTAGCCGCAGGAAGTCCCTGAACGCCCCCGGCATGTCCACCGCGTCGGGGGCGAGCAGCCACTGGTACTGCAGGCCGTCCATCGCCGCCACCATCAGTGGCGCGGCGGCCTCCGGGGTGAGCCCGCCCGGTAGCCGGTCGCCGTACTCGGCGCGCAGCACCTCCGTGAAGTTCTCGCGCACCGCCTCGTACCGCTTCGTGAAGAAGGCGCGGGCGGGGTGCCCGTCCGTGACGCTCTCGCCGAGCAGGGCGGAGAAGGTCTGCACGATGCCGGGGCGCATCGCGTTGTACTCGACCAGCGAGCCGAGCAGATCCAGGCGCCACTCGCCGCGCGGCACCGCGTCCCACTGGTCGCGCGCCTCCAGGACGGCGACCAGCAGGGCCTCCTTGGTGGGGAAGTAGTGCAGCAGGCCCTGCTGGGTGAGCCCGACCCGCTCGGCGACCGCCCCGAGGCTCGCGCCCCGGTAGCCGCGCTCGGCGATCACCTCGAACGCCGCCCGGAGGATCTCCGCGCGCCGCTCCTCGCTCCTGGCCCTGGCCGCCATGGCCCGCACCCCTTCCCTACGTCCTCGCTCGGAGGACCGTACGACATCTTCGAACACAGACCGCAGATAACGACAGAGTAACGAAACCTACCTCTCTACAGGTAGCCGATGCACGATGGGAGGACCGGCGCGGAACGCACGAGACGGACGGAACGAGGAGGCACCGCCATGGCGGAGACCCAGCCCACCGGGCAGCGGCAGGACGAGGAGCAGGAGCAGGCGCGCGAGGCGGCCGTCGAGGCTGCCCTCGGCAAGCTCGATCTCGACGCCAAGGCCCGCCTCCTGGGCGGCCGGAACATGTGGGCCCTGCACGCCCTGCCGGAGATCGGCCTCCGGTCCCTCGTGATGTCCGACGGCCCGGTCGGCGTGCGCGGCGTCCGCTGGACCGCCGACGACCCGTCCGTCGCGCTGCCGTCCCCCACCGCGCTCGCCGCCACCTGGGACCAGGACCTGGCCCGCCGCGCCGGTGTCCTGCTCGCACAGGAGGCCCGCCGCAAGGGCGTGCACGTCCTGCTCGCCCCCACCGTCAACCTCCACCGCTCCCCGCTGGGCGGCCGCCACTTCGAGGCGTACAGCGAGGACCCGTACCTGACCGGAGTCATCGGCACCGGCTACGTGCGGGGCGTGCAGTCCGGCGGCGTCGGCACGACCGTCAAGCACTTCGTCGCCAACGACGCCGAGACCGACCGCTTCACCGTCGACAACAAGGTGCCCCCGCGCGCCCTGCGCGAGCTGTACCTGGCGCCCTTCGAAGCGATCGTCGCCAACGCCCACCCGTGGGGCATTATGACCGCGTACAACCAGGTCAACGGCGTGACCATGACCGAGCACCGCCACCTCGTCGGCGAGGTCCTGCGCGGCGAATGGGCCTTCGACGGCTTCAACGTCTCCGACTGGATGGCCGCCCGCTCCACCACCGGAGACATCGAGGGCGGCCTCGACGTCGCCATGCCGGGACCGAAGACCGTCTACGGCGAGCCGCTCGCCGCCGCCGTCCGCGCGGGCGAGGTCGCCGAGGAGACCGTCGACGCGGCCGTCCGCAACGTCCTGCGCCTCGCCGCCCGCGTCGGCGTCCTCGATGGCGCCGAGCCGGTCGTCGCCCCGCGGGACCTCCCGGCGCGGACCGACGGCGAGGCCCTGGCCCGCGAGATCGCCCGCCGCGCCTTCGTCCTCGTGCGCAACGAGAACCGTGCCCTCCCGCTGAGCCCCGACGGCAGCGGTGCGGGCGCGGGCACCGTCGCCCTCATCGGCGCCGCAGCCCGCGACGCCCGCATCCTCGGCGGCGGCTCCGCCACCGTCTTCCCCGCCCACGTCGTCTCCCCGCTCGACGGCCTGACCGCCGCCCTGCCCGAGGGCGCGCTCACGTACGCCGTCGGCGCCGACCCCAGCGACGAACTCGCCGCGGCCGACAAGGGGTTCGCGCTCCGCGCGATCTGCCGCGACGCCACGGGCGCCGTCCTCGGCGAGGGCAGCCTCCCCTCCGGGCACGTCCAGTGGATCGGCGACGACCTGCCCGAGGGCGTCACCCACGAGACCCTGGCGGCCGTCGACGTGGTCGGCACCTTCACCCCGCGCGAGAGCGGCGAGCACGTCTTCGGCACGAGCGGCCTCGGCGGCTTCACCCTCACCGTCGGCGGCGAGACCCTGTACGACGGCGTCCAGGGGATGGGCTCCGCGTCCGATCCCTTCGAGGCGTTCTTCGGCTCGCCCGTCGAGCGCGGCAGGGTGCGGCTCACCGCAGGTGAACCCGTCGAGATCAGCATGCGCCACCCGCTCAGCAAGGACGTCGAGGCCCCGCTGCAGGGCGTCGTGTTCTCCCTCGTCCACCTCGGCCCGCGGCGCGACCCCGACGAACTGATCGCCGAGGCCGTCGAGGCCGCCCGCGCCGCCGACACCGCCGTCGTGGTCGTCGGCACCACCGAACGCGTCGAGTCCGAGGGCTTCGACCGCCGCGACCTGCGGCTGCCGGGCCGCCAGGACGACCTGGTCCGCGCCGTGGCCGCCGCCAACCCGAAGACCGTGGTCGTCGTCAACTCCGGCTCACCGGTGGAGCTGCCCTGGCGCGCCGATGTCGCGGCCGTCCTGCTCGGCTGGTTCCCCGGCCAGGAGGGCGGCGCGGCCCTCGCCGACGTGCTGCTGGGCGCCGAGGAGCCCGGTGGCCGCCTCCCCACCACCTGGGGCGACCTGGCCGCGGCCCCCGTCACCGAAGTCACGCCCGAAGAGGGCGAACTCGCCTACGCCGAGGGTGTGTTCATCGGCTACCGCGCCTGGGAGAAGGCGGGCGCCACGCCCTCCTACGCCTTCGGGCACGGCCTCGGCTACACCGACTGGACGTACGAGTCGCTGACCGTCGAGGGCGCGACGGCCACGATCCGCGTCCGCAACACCGGGGACCGCACGGGCCGCGAGGTCGTCCAGGTCTATCTGGCCCCCGCCACCGGCGACCCCGGCCGTCCGGCCCGCTGGCTGGCCGGGTTCGCGAGCACGGTGGCGGCGCCGGGCGAGACGGCCGAGGTGACCGTGGAACTCCCGCGCAGGGCCTTCGAGACCTGGGACGAGGGCACGGACTCCTGGACGTACCGGAGCGGCACGTACGAGGTCCAGGCGGGCCGCTCGGTGGCCGACCGACGGCTGACCGAGACGCTCATCGCCTGAGGGGTCCGGGGGACCGCGCTAGCGCGAGGAGAAGCCGTACACCGTCTCCGAGGCGTACACCCCGCCCGGCCGCAGCTCCGTCACCGGGAACCGCGGCCGGTTCGGGGAGTCGGGGAAGTGCTGCGTCTCCAGCGCGATCCCGCCGCCCGGCGCGAACGGCAGATCCGGCGCGAAGTGGTCCGCCGTGTAGAGCTGCAACCCCGGCTCCGTCGTCGAGACGGTCAGCACCCGGCCGGAGCCGGGGTCGCTCAGCTCGGCCACCTCGACCGGCTCCGCGGTGACCCCCTTGTCGAGCACGTAGTTGTGGTCGAAGCCGGGGCCGACCTCGCGTGCCGCGCGGAAGTCGCACCGCGTCCCCGCCACGTCCGCGTACTCCCCGGTGGGAATCCCGTCACCGTCCACCGGGGTGGTGCGGGAGGCGGCGATCCGCACCTCGTGCCCGAGCGCGGTCCCGGTGCTCGCCCCCGCGAGGTTCCAGTACGTGTGGTTGGTGAGGTTCACGACGGTCGGCGCGTCCGTCGTCGCCTCGTACGCGATCCGCAGCGCCCCCGCCTCGTCCAGCGCGTACGTCGCCGAGACCGCGAGCCGCCCGGGGTAGCCCTCCTCGCCGTCGGGGGAGACCCGCGAGAGCCGCACCCCGTGTTCGTCGGCGGGCTCCGCGTCCCAGACGTGCTTGTCGAAGCCGCGCGCGCCGCCGTGCAGCGCGTTGGGCCCGTTGTTGCGCGCGAGGCGGTACGCACGCCCGTCGACCTCGAAGGAGCCGCCCGCGATCCGGTTCGCGTACCGCCCCACCAGCGCCCCGAAGTAGGGCCCCGGATGCGCCAGATACCCCGCAAGCTCCTCGAACCCCAGCGCCACCGAAGCGACCCGCCCGGAGCGGTCGGGCACGTGCGTCGACTGCACGATCCCGCCGTACGTCAGGACGCGTACCCGCACCCCGGCCCGCTCCAGCGTCCAGCGGTGGACGGGACTGCCGTCGGGAAGCGTCCCGAAGAGTTCACTACGCATGATCGAGACCCTACGCGGCCCCCGTCACGCCACGGGCTTCCTCGACGTCACCTGCCGGTAGGCGATCTCGGCGAGCCGCGACTGGCCGTTCTTGCTGGGGTGGAACCAGTCCCAGTGGCTCAACTGGTCGCCGTCGAAGCGGTAGTCGAAGACCGCCCCGCCGTCGTAACGGCAGCGCCGGTCCTTGCCGCACACGTCCTGGAGGACCTTGTTGTACGCGATCACGCGGTCCTGCACCGAGTCGCGCCGCTGTGTCGCCGCGGAGTTCAGGTCGTCGGGGTCGGCCAGCATGGACGAGCAGATGCCCAGCTTCCACACCTGCTTGCCCAGCGGATTGGTCCGCCCCTGGGACCAGAGCCGCTTCAGGTCCGGCACCGACGCCACGTACACCTGTGCCTTCGGCAGCTCGCGGCGCAGGGTGCGCAGCGCCTGCTCGAAGTCGGCGCGGAACTCGCCGACCGGCGTCATCGCGGCGGCCGACGAACGGCACGCGTCATTGGCGCCCGTCATCACCGTCACCAGCTCGGGACGCTCCGCGGCGGCCGCCTCGATCTGCCCGCTCAGATCCTCCATACGGGCGCCGGTCTTCGCGTGGTTCCAACTGTGCGAGGCGGCCCGCGCCTTCCCGAGCAGCCGCGTCGCCAGGCTGTCGACCTCGGTGTCGGTGCCGGTCGCCCAGGACACCTCGGGGCAGTCGGAGAGCACCGAGCAGGCGTCGAAGCCGCGCGTGATGGAGTCGCCGACCGCGGCCAGCGAGCGGGGCGAGGTGTCCCAGGCGGGAGTTGGCTTCGGGGACGGCTTGCCGTGGGCGGACTCGCCGCCCGGTGCCCCCGAGTTCCCGCCCTGCGCGTCGCAGGCGGTGAGCGCACCGCCGCAGAGAAGGGCCGCCGTCGCGAGGGCGACGACGGCGTGTGAGCGACGCCTGCGGTTCCGCATCCCTGCTCCCCTCAGTCGTTCAACGTGACGTCGTGCGTGTGCCCAAGGTTGCGCCCCGCCGGGTGAAAGGTCGGAGTTTCCTGGCCTTTGGACCGACGGTACGTCACACTCCTTGCGCCGCCGCACGGTAGCCTCGGGCCCGTAGCCGCCGGGCCACTGCTGTCACGGCAGCGACAGGGCGGGTGGTCCACCCGGTGACGCCTCGCTCTTGTGGTTCCGCTAAATTACATCACGTCACATCTGTCCCCTTTTCCCAGGTTTATCTAGTATTTGGGGAAAACTGCTCGGCACGGGCGCGAGGCCGCTGGGGAAGGCGAACCTCGACCCACACTGGAGGTCCCGGTGACGACACGTGGAGTTCTGTATGTGCACTCCGCTCCGCGCGCGCTGTGCCCACACGTCGAGTGGGCTGTCGCGGGCGTGCTCGGTGCGCGTGTGAGCCTCGACTGGATCAGGCAGCCCGCGGCGCCGGGCACCTGGAGATCCGAATTCTCCTGGCAGGGCTCGGTGGGCACCGCCTCCAAGCTCGCCTCCGCCCTGCGCGGCTGGGATCTGCTGCGCTTCGAAGTCACGGCGGAGCCCTGCGCAAGCGCCGAGGGCGAGCGCTACAGCGCCACGCCCGAGCTCGGCATCTATCACGCCGTCACCGGCATCCACGGTGACATCCTCATCCCCGAGGACCGGCTCCGCGCCGCGCTGGCCCGCTCGCAGCGCGGCGAGAGCGATCTGGCGGCCGAGCTCGCCAAGCTCCTCGGCAAGCCCTGGGACGACGAACTCGAACCGTTCCGGTACGCGGGCGAGGGCGCGCCCGTGCGCTGGCTGCACCAAGTGGTCTGAGAGCCTGTCTCACGCGAAGGGGCCCCACCGATCGGTGGGGCCCCTTCGCGTACGTACCGCAGGCTCAGCCGCGGCAGGCTCAGACGGTCCGGAACGCCAGGACGACGTTGTGGCCGCCGAAGCCGAACGAGTCGTTCAGCGCCGCGATCCTGCCCTCGGGCAGCGGGCGGGCCTCGCCGCGGACGATGTCCGCGTCGACCTCGGGGTCGAGGTTCTCGAGGTTGATCGTCGGCGGGGCGACGCGGTTCTTCAGCGCGAGGACCGTGGCCACGGTCTCCACGCCGCCCGCGCCACCGAGCAGGTGACCGGTCATCGACTTGGTGCTGGAGATCGCCATGTGGTCGACGTCGTCGCCGAACGCCTTGCGCAGCGCCTTGATCTCCGCGACGTCACCCTGCGGCGTCGAGGTCGCGTGCGCGTTCACGTGCGCCACCTCGGCGGGCTTGAGGTCCGTCGTGTCGAGCAGGTTCTGCAGCGCCGCGGCGATGCCGTTGCCGGACGGCTCGGGCTGCGTGATGTGGTGGGCGTCGGCCGAGATGCCCTGGCCGATGGCCTCCGCGTAGATCTTCGCGCCGCGGGCCTTGGCGTGCTCCTCGGACTCCAGGACGACGACACCGGCACCCTCGCCGAGCACGAAGCCGTTGCGGGAGGCGTCGTAGGGACGCGAGGCGCCCTGCGGATTGTCGTTGTCCTTGGACATCGCCATCATGTTGCCGAACGCGACGATCGGCAGCGGGTGGATCGCCGCCTCCGTGCCGCCCGCGACGACGACGTCGGCACGGCCGGTGCGGATCATCTCGATCGCGTAGCCGATGGCCTCGGCGCCCGAGGCGCAGGCCGACACCGGCGTGTGGACGCCCGCGTGGGCGCCCAGCTCGATGCCGACGTTGGCCGCCGGGGAGTTGGGCATCAGCATCGGCACGGTGTGCGGGGAGACGCGGCGTACGCCCTTCTCCTTGAGCACGTCGTACTGGTCCAGAAGCGTGGTCACGCCGCCGATGCCGGAGGCGATGACCGCGCCGAGACGGTGCGGGTCCACCGAGGTGTCCTCGCCCGCCTTGGCGGTGTATCCGGCGTCCGCCCAGGCCTCCTTGGCCGCGATCAGCGCGAACTGCGCCGAACGGTCCAGCTTGCGGGCCTGCGGGCGGGGGATGACCTCGCCCGGCTCCACGGCGATCTGACCGGCGATGCGGACGGGCAGCTCGGCTGCCCAGTCCTGCTCCAGCGCGCTGACGCCGGAGCGGCCCGCGAGCAGGCCCTCCCACGTCGACGCTGCGTCGCCACCCAGCGGTGTGGTTGCGCCGATACCGGTGACGACCACGGTGCGATTGGTCGAGTTCACAGGAAAATTCTCCACGGTGTTGAGGGGATCAGCGGCGCCACCGCCGGGTGGCGACAGAGCAACGGGCTGGGTCAGCCCTGGTGCTCGAGGATGTACTTGGTCGCGTCGCCGACCGTCTTGAGGTTCTTGACGTCGTCGTCCGGGATCTTCACGTCGAAGCGCTCTTCGGCGGCGACGACGACCTCGACCATGGACAGCGAGTCGACGTCCAGGTCGTCGGTGAAGGACTTGTCCAGCTGGACGTCCTCGACCGGGATGCCGGCGATCTCGTTGACGATCTCCGCGAGACCGGCGACGATCTCTTCCTGAGTGGCGGCCATGTTGGCGCTCCTTCTTATGTATCCAGAGGGTGTGGCGCCCGCCGCGGCAGCGGCAGGTTGGTTTCAGCGGTACGGATCGGATGATCCGGACGTGATGCCTAGGGGAGGGTAACGACCGTGGCGGCGTACACGAGACCCGCCCCGAAGCCGATGACGAGGGCAGTGTCGCCGCTCTTCGCCTCCCCGGTCGCCAGGAGCCGCTCCATCGCGAGCGGGATCGAGGCGGCCGAGGTGTTGCCGGTGGTGCGCACATCACGGGCGACCGTGACGTGTTCCGGCAGTTTCAGAGTCTTCACCATCGAGTCGATGATCCGCTCGTTGGCCTGGTGCGGAATGAAGACATCCAGGTCGTCCGCGGTGATTCCGGCCGCGTCCAGCGCCTGCTGGGCGACCTTCGCCATCTCGAACACGGCCCAGCGGAACACCGCCTGACCCTCCTGCGTGATGGCAGGGTACTTGGCAGGCGCACCGCCGTTGCGGTACACGTCCCAGGGCTCGGTCTGCTTGATCGTCTCGGACTTGTCGCCCTCCGAGCCCCAGACCGTCGGGCCGATCATCGGCTCCTTGGCGGGGCCCACGATCACGGCGCCCGCGCCGTCACCGAAGAGGAACGCCGTCGCGCGGTCGTGCAGGTCGGTGAGGTCGCTCAGCCGCTCCACGCCGATCACCAGGACGTACTCGGCGGAACCCTCGACGACCATGCCCTTGGCGAGCGTGAGGCCGTAACCGAATCCGGCGCAGCCCGCGGAGATGTCGAACGCGGCGGGCTTGCCCGCGCCGATCTTGTCCGCGATCTCGGTCGCGATGGCCGGGGTCTGCTTGAAGTGCGAGACGGTGGAGACGATCACGGCTCCGACCTGCTCGGGCGTGATGCCGGCGTCGGCGATCGCCTTGCCCGAGGCCTCGACGGACATCGCGGCCACGGTCTCCTCGTCGGAGGCCCAGTGGCGGGTCGCGATGCCGGAGCGGGAACGGATCCATTCGTCGGACGAGTCGATCGTCTCGAGGATGACCTCGTTCGGCACGACACGGGTGGGACGGTAGCCGCCGACGCCCATGATCCGCGCGTACGGATGGCCCTGGCTGGCCTTGATCTTCGTCATGCGCTACGGCTCCTTGTCTGTCGTCGGCTCAGGAATGCTCGGCGACGAGCGCGCGGGCCGCGTCGAGGTCATCGGGGGTCTTCACCGCGAGCGTCTTGACGCCGGGCAGGGCACGCTTGGCCAGACCGGTCAGGGTACCGCCGGGGCACACCTCGACCAGCGCCGTCACGCCGAGCTCCTTGAAGGTCTCCATGCACAGGTCCCAGCGGACCGGGTTGGCGACCTGGCCGACCAGCCGGGAGATCACGTCGGCGCCGGTGGTGACCGTCCTGCCGTCGCGGTTCGAGACGTAGGTCAAGCGCGGGTCGGCGACGGCGAGGTCCGTGGCGGCCTCCTCCAGCACGGTCACCGCGGGCGCCATGTGCTCGGTGTGGAACGCGCCCGCGACCTTGAGGGCGACGACCTTGCGGACGCCCTCGGGCTTGTCCTCCTGCAGCGCCGCGAGCTGCTCCAGGGTGCCTGCGGCAACGATCTGGCCGGCGCCGTTCACGTTCGCCGGGGTCAGCCCGAGCTTCTCCAGGTGCGGGACGGTGACGTCGGGGTCGCCGCCGAGCAGCGCGGCCATGCCGGTCTCGGTGACGGCGGCGGCGTCGGCCATGGCGAGCCCGCGCTTGCGTACGAGGCGCAGCGCGTCGTCTTCGCCGAGCACACCGGCGTACGCGGCCGCGGTGATCTCGCCGACGCTGTGCCCGGCGACGGCGCCCGGCGTGATGTCACCGAGTGCCGCGGCGGAGAGCAGACCGGCGGCCACGAGCAGCGGCTGGGCCACGGCCGTGTCACGGATCGCGTCCGCGTCGGCCTGGGTGCCGTAGTGGGCGAGGTCGAGCCCGATGGCGTCCGACCAGGCGGCGATGCGGTCGGCAGCACCGGGGAGGTCGAGCCAGGGGGTCAGGAAGCCGGGCGTCTGAGCGCCTTGGCCGGGAGCGACGAGTACGAGCACTCTTACACTCTCTCTTGTGGACGGTGGGAGCCGCCCGTGGGGACAGGGACGAAGAACAGCTGGGGGATTTGTAGGGGGCCGACAAACCCGCGGGCAAACCCTACGACTGGGGATCGGCGTCGGCCAGACGTCCCAGGATCAGCGCGATACGCAGCGTGAAAGCGGAGCGCACATCGGAAGGCGACCAACCGGTGACGTCAGTCACACGTCGGAGCCGGTAGCGCACGGTGTTCGGGTGCACGAAGAGCATTCTGGCCGCGCCTTCGAGGCTGCTGGCCTGTTCCAGATAGACGCTGAGCGTCTCCAGGAGCGCGGAGCCCGCTTCCTCCAGTGGTCTGTAGATCTCCTCCACCAACTGCTCGCGCGCCGCCGGATCCCCTGCCATCGCGCGTTCCGGCAGCAGATCGTCCGCGAGGACGGGCCTCGGGGCGTCCTGCCAGGCGGCGGAGGCCTTGAGCCCGGCGGCCGCGGCCTGCGCGGAACGGGTCGCGGCGAGCAGGTCGGGGACGATCGGTCCGGCCACCACGGGGCCCGCGGCATACGGCCCGATGAGGGACTTCGCCACATGCAGCGGATTGTCGTTGCCGCCCGCGATGACGACCAGGCGGTCACCGAGGACACCCGTAAGGACCTGCAGCTTCGCGTGCCGGGCGGCGCGGCGGATGGCCTCCACCGTGAGCTCGCTGTCGCCGTCGGGGGCCGTGCCGAGGACCACGCAGACGTGCTCGGGGGAGTTCCACCCGAGTGCGGCGGCGCGCGAGACGGCTCCCTCGTCGGCCTCTCCGGACAGCACCGCGTTCACGACGAGCGACTCAAGACGGGCGTCCCAGGCACCGCGTGCCTCGGCGGCCTGTGCGTACACCTGTGCGGTGGCGAAGGCGATCTCGCGTGCGTAGACGAGCAGTGCCTCCCGCAGCACCGACTCGTCACCAGGGGCGGCGACCTCGTCGATCGCCGACTCCATGACCTCGATCGTCGTACGCACCATCTCCACGGTCTGGCGCAGGGTGATCGCCCTGGTCAGTTCGCGGGGTGCGGTGCCGAAGACGTCGGTGGAGATGGCCTGGGGGGCGTCCGGGTGCCGGAACCACTCGGTGAACGCGGCGATACCGGCCTGGGCGACCAGACCGATCCAGGAGCGGTTCTCCGGCGGCATCGCCCGGTACCAGGACAGCGTCTCGTCCATGCGCGCGATGGCCTGCGCCGCGAGGCTCCCGGACGACTTCTCCAGACGCTTCAGGGTCGCGGCATGGGCGTGGGCGGACCGGCGGGCGTCCTGATGGGCTTCGTTCGCTGAAGGTTCGGGCACGGGACAAGACTGCCTTATCGGGGCGGGGACGTGCGGTGCCGGGGCCAGGACCTGTCCTACCGTGGGGGGCGTGATTGATGTACGGCGCTCCGGCGACCGGTACCGCGGCGGGGAGACCGCGGCCGGTATCGAGTCCTCCCACGCCTTCTCCTTCGGACCCCACTACGACCCCGACAACCTCCGCTTCGGCGCGGTCCTGGCCTGCAACGAAGAGCGCCTCGCGCCCGGCGCGGGCTTCGACGAGCACCCGCACAGCCACACGGAGATCGTGACCTGGGTCGTCGAGGGCGAGCTCACCCACCGCGACTCGACGGGCCATGCGTCACTGGTCCGCCCCGGCGATGTCCAGCACCTCTCCGCGGCGGGCGGTGTCCGCCATGTGGAACGCAACGACGGCTCGGACCCCCTCGTCTTCGTCCAGATGTGGCTGGCCCCCCTCTCACCGGGCGGTGACCCGTCCTACGAGGTGGTCCGCGGAATCGCCGACTCGACGCCGTACGCCGTGCCCGGCGCGGGCGCCCTCCTCCACGTAAGACGCCTGACGACGGGGGAACGACTGGCAGTCCCGGACGCGCCGTTCGTGTACGTCCACGTGGTGCACGGCGAACTGTCGCTGGCCGACGACCGACTGGGCCCGGGCGACTCCGCCCGCATCAGCGGGGAATCGGCCCTGGAAGGGCTGGCGTCGGACGCCACGGAACTACTGATCTGGGAAATGACGAGCGCCCTTTAGTCGCCTGGCCGCATAGCCGCCTGGCTGGCCAGCCGCCCAGCCGCCCAGCCGCCGTCAGGCACGGTCGGGTCGGTCACCCGTGGAGCTCGGCGAGCACCGCGTCGGTGAACGGGGGCCACACCTCCGCGGCCCACGGCCCGAAGGGCCGGTCGGCGAGCGCGACGCAGGCCGCCCGCGCATCGGGGTCGATCCACAGGAACGTCCCCGCCTGCCCGAAGTGCCCGAACGTCCGCGGCGACGACGAACTCCCCGTCCAGTGCGGCGCCTTGGAGTCCCGGATCTCGAACCCGAGCCCCCAGTCGTTGGGGTTCTGGTGCCCGTACCCGGGAAGCACGCCCTTCAGCCCCGGGTACGTCACGGTCATCGCCGCGGCCACGGTCCGCGCGTCCAGCAGCCGGGGCGCCTGCACCTCCGCCGCGAACCGCACCAGGTCGTCGACCGTCGACACCCCGTCCTTGGCGGGCGACAGCTCGCCCTCCAGCGTGGTGGCCGTCATCCCCAGCGGCACGAGAACCGCCTGCCGCAGATACTCCTCGAAAGGAATGTCCGTCGCCTTGGCGATGTGATCCCCCAGCACCTCGAACCCAGCGTTCGAGTACAGCCGCCGCGTCCCCGGCTCCGACGTCACCCGGTGCTCGTCGAACGCGAGCCCGCTGGTGTGTGCGAGCAGATGCCGCACCGTCGACCCCTCGGGCCCCGCGGGCTCGTCGAGCTCGATCGCCCCCTCCTCGTACGCGACGAGCGCGGCGTACGCCGCGAGGGGCTTGGTGACCGAGGCGAGTGCGAAACGCCGGTCCGTGGGGCCGTGCGTCCCCGCGACGGTGCCGTCCGCACGGACGACGGCCGCGGCAGCGGTGGGGACCGGCCAGTTCTCGATCAACGCCAGGCTCTGCATGCCCCCGAGCCTAAGCGCCCTACAGGTTCAGCCGCATCGAGGGGTCGGCCTTGCGCACGAAGCCGAGCGAGGCGTAGAGCGGCTCCGCCTCCGCCGACGCATTGAGGTCCACGCTGCCCGCCCCGCGCTCACGGAACCAGTCGAGCAGCACCTCCATCGCCGCCCGCGCATACCCCTTGCGCCGCTGGTCCGGGTCGGTGGCGACGCTGAACACGCAGCCGACCGTGCCGTGCGGATTGCCCGCCCGCCCGATCCGGTATTCGAGCGTCCCGACGACCAGCGCCGCGAGCCCTTCCGGCCGCTCCGGATGATTGACGACGAACGCCGCGAAGCTTCCCTCGGGCTCCGCGAGCCGACGCCGTACGGTCGTCAGGGACTCGGCATGCCAACCGGTGTCGGACGCGCCCCCGGAGCCCGCGGCAAAGACAGAGTCGATCATCACCTGCCTCAGCCTGATCAGTTCGGCGGCATCCTCTGGCGTGGCACGACGTACGAGACTCATGCCGGGACCGTAGTGACCAGGGGGTGAGACGTCTCCTGAATTTCCTCCGGATCCGCTTGCTTGGAGTGCACTCCAAGGTCCTAGCGTGAGGGGCATGACGGTGATGGAGACCAGGACCGACGCGAGCGGGACCGCTGTCCGCGCGCCCGGACCGGCCGAGCCCCCGAGCCCGGACGGTCAGGACCACTACACGATCAGCGAAGTCGCCGCCCACACCGGTCTCTCCGCCTACACCCTGCGGTGGTACGAACGGATCGGCCTGATGCCGCACATCGACCGCTCCCACACGGGCCAGCGCCGCTACCGCAACCGCGACCTGAACTGGCTGGCCCTCGTCGGCAAACTGCGCCTGACCGGGATGCCCGTGGCGGACATGGTCCGCTACGCGGAACTGGTCCGCGAGGGCCAGCACACCTTCCCCGAGCGCCAGGAACTCCTGGAGCAGACCCGACGCGACGTCCGCACCCGCATCGCGGAGCTGCAGGACACCCTCGCCGTCCTGGACTACAAGATCGAAAACTATGCATGCGCCCGTACGGCGTCGGAGAGGCCCTGACTGATGACGGACAAGGCAATGGCGAAGGTGCGGCTCGGCACGGGCGGCCCAGAAGTCGGCGTCCAGGGTCTGGGCTGCATGGGCATGAGTTTCGCCTACGGCCCCACGGACACCGACCAGGCCAGGGCCACCCTGGACCGCGCCCTGGAACTGGGCGTCACCCTCTACGACACCGCCGACGTCTACGGCATGGGCGAGAACGAGAAATTCCTGGCTCCCTTCATCAAGGCCCACCGCGACGAGATCGTCCTCGCCACCAAGTTCGCCCTGGCCATCGACCCGGCGGAGCCGACGAAGCGGCGCATCGACAACAGCCCCGCGTACATCCGCTCCAGCGTCGACGCCAGCCTCCGCCGCCTGGGCACGGACGTCATCGACCTCTACTACATGCACCGCCGCGACCCGAACGTCCCCATCGAGGAGACGGTCGGCGTGCTGGCCGAGCTCGTCGCCGCGGGCAAGGTCAAGCACGTCGGCCTGAGCGAAGTCACCGGCGGCGAACTGCGTGCCGCGCATGCCGTCCATCCCATCGCCGCCGTCCAGTCGGAGTGGTCCCTCTTCAGCCGCGACATCGAGCAGGGCGTCGTCCCCGCGGCCGCCGAACTGGGCGTGGCCCTCGTGCCCTACTCCCCGCTCGGCCGCGGTTTCCTCACCGGCTCCTTCGTCAGCGCCGACAAGGAACTCGGCGAGGACGACTTCCGTCGCCAGCAGCCCCGCTTCACCGGCGCCAACGCCACCGCCAACGCCGCCCTCCTGGCCCCCGTCCGCTCCGTCGCCGAAGCCCACGGAGCCAGCCTCGGCCAGGTCGCTCTGGCCTGGGTCCAGCAGCAGGCCGACGCCCACGGCCTGCCCGTCGTCCCGATCCCCGGCACCCGCAGGCCCACCCGGGTCGAGGAGAACACCGCGGCCACCCGCATCACCCTCACCGACAACGACCTCGCCGCTCTGTCCCCGATCGCCGCGGCCGTCGCGGGTGACCGCTACGCCGACATGACCTCCACTTCGGCGGGCCGCGAGTAGTAACGGTCTCGGTGGGCCGGGTTGTGGGCTGAGCTGTGGGCCGGGTTGTGGGCTGAGCTGTGGGCCGGGCTGTGGGCTGAGCGCCTGCGTGGCGGCTTGTGTGGGCGCCTGCGTGGGTGGTCGGGGCTGGGGTCGAGGCCAGGGCATCCGCGTGGGTGACCCGGAAGGCTGCCAGATCGCTGACGCGACCCCCGCACTCACGCCAGCCCCCACACTCACGCCAGCCCCCGCACTCACGCCAGCCCCAGGGCGAAGACCGCGAAGCCTGCTGCCAGGAGCCCGGCGAGTGCGCGCCGCGCGCTCGACGCCCGCGTCCACGGGGCCTCGAACCCGCGCGCGTACCGGCCTATCAAGATCAGCAGCCCCGCGAAGACCGGAAGCCAGGCGACGCGCCCCGCCATCCAGCCGAACGTGTCGGGGCTGGTGGTCAGGCCGGGCACCCCGCCGAGGAACGAGCCGGGCACCGCCGCCGTGAGCAGCGCGGTCTGGTGCCAGCACAGGATCGTCATCGCGGAGAGGTTGATGACGACGACCGGAGCCCACAGAGTCGGCCTGCGCAGCAGCCTGCCGATGCGGTCCCGCAGGAGGATCGCCGCGCCGCTCTGCGCCGCGGCGAGGGCGAGGACCAGGAGCGACGGCGGATGCGAGTTGGTGCGGGCCTCGCCGGGGACGCCGACCATCGACGCCGGGTAGTGGAAGAGGAGGAGCAGCGCGGCGAAGAGCGCGGTACCGCCCACCAGGAGCAGCCACGCACCGTGCTTCCCCAGCCTCTTCTCGCCCCAGCAGACGCCCAGTTGATAGGCAAACAGCCAGCCCGGCAGCAGGTTCAACAGGCTCAGCCAGGAGGGCATCGCCTCCGCATACGGGCCGTAGCGCAGGAAGTCGACGACGGCCACCGACCCGAGCAGCGGCACCGCGGCCCAGACCTTCAACCGCTCCGCCGCGCGGATGCACCACGGGGTGAGGGCCGTGATCACCGCATAGACGCCCACGAACCACAGTGGCTGTATGACCAGCGTGGAGGCGGTGCGCAGGGTCGCACCGGGCACTCCCAGCGCGTACAGCGTCGGGATCAGTGCGGCCCACACGGCGGTCACGCCGAGGACCGGTCGGCCGAGCCGGGCGAGCCGCCCCCGCAGCCAGCCGCCCGTCGACTCGCCTCGCGCTCTCGCCCGGCGGTACGACAGCGTGGAGGCATAGCCGCCCACCAGGAAGAAGATGCCCAGCATCTGCAGCACCCAGCTGACCGGGGCGAGGAAGCCGAACGAGGCGAGCGGGCTGGTGTTGTGCAGGGCGCCGTCGGAGTCGAGGGTGAATCCGCCGAGGAGCCAGTGCCCGGTCGGGACGGCGAGCAGGGCGAGGGCGCGCAGCCCGTCTATCGCCCGGTCACGGTGGGCGGGGGTCTTGGCGTCGATGGCGGACGCGGTGCCGCGCAGCGCGCTCAGGGGGCGCGGTGTGTTCGGGGCGCGTCGTGTGGTCGGGGCGAGTCGTGTGTTCGGGGCGGGAAGGCTCATGTCCGTGCTCCGGTGGGAGTGGTGCCGTCGGGGGAGGCTTCTCCGTCGGCGATGAGGGCGAAGGCGCGCAGGGAGTCCGTGCCGGGGGCGAAGTAGCCGGTGTGGCCCTTGGCCTGCTCGGCCGGGACGCGGTGGGCGCCGAAGCCGGGGCCGGTCGGGTCCTCGCCGTGGCCGAGGCCGAACAGCTCGACGCTCGGCACGTTGTCGATCCAGTCGCTGGCGTCCTTGGCGGCCCAGACGCGTGCGGTGGTGTGCAGGTCGGTGACGCTGTCGGCGCGCATTCCCGGGGAGCCGAACACCACGAGGTCAGACGCGGGCAGCCGTGGTGCGGCGAGGCCGCACACCACCGAGCCGTAGCTGTGACAGAACACGGCGGGCCGCGGGGCGCCGACGGCCGTCAGGCCTCGGGCGAAGCGGGCGAGGCGTGGCGCACCGGCCTCGGCCAGTCGGCCCGTGGCGGCGTCGGGGCCGAGGCCGACCGGGGTGGTGTACCCGACCCAGGCGACCACGGCGGTGCGGGCGTCCGCTGCCGCGCGCAGAGAGTGGCCCATCCCCGCCGGTGTGCCGTACTTGTCGTTGCTGCGGTCGAAGGTGCTGAGGTCGATGTCGGAGCCCGGCACGACGACTGAGACATGCTTGGCAGCGGTCAAGTCGCCGTACACTTCCGCGATTTGTCCGCGGCCGCGCGGGTCGAACGCCAGTATCTGGCGTCCGGGGGACAGCAGTTCCTCGTAGCGCACAACCAGGGAGCGGGCCCGCTCGTGGTCCTGAAGGGTGAGGTCGGGGTCGGTCGCGCGGGTGCGCTCGCGGGCGCGCTCGGATTTCAGATAGCGGGCGTTGGCCTCGTAGCGGAGAGGGACGGGGGCGCCGTCCAGGTTTCCGACGACGGACGGGTGACGTGCGACCAGTCGCTGCCGCTGAGCGGGGCTCAACGAGTCGAAGAACGCAGCGATCCGGGCGGGGGAAGCGGTCGCCGGGTCGGGCAGCCGCATGTCCAGCGAATGGTCCGCCCGCCAGGAACTCGTGCCGGGCGGCGGGCCCGTGAGCGGCTGCTGTTCATTGCCGATGGCCCAGCCCGCCGTGCCCACCATGATGGTCGTCATGAGTGAGGCGGCGACGAGCGCCCTCTTGCTCCGTGCTTTCCAGGACCGAAGCCGCATGGCCTCTCTCCCTCCCCGCTTCGTGGCGCGCTGTGGCCTGACGAAGCGAAAAGTAGGGAGACGGTGGGCGGCGGCACGTCACACCGGGGAGCCAACTCGCAGGTGATACCGGGGTATGTCCGGGTGATACTCCGGTAGGGGGGGTGGGGGCTACTGCTCGCCGGGTGTGACCAGCCCGGATTCATAGGCGAAGATCACGGCCTGGGCGCGATCCCGCAGGCCAAGCTTGCTCAGCACCCGGCCGATGTGGGTCTTCACCGTCTGCTCGGCGAGCACCAGGCGGTCGGCGATCTCCTGGTTGGACAGGCCGCGCGCGATCAGCGCCAGTACCTCGGTCTCACGCGGCGTCAGGCCGTTGAGGCGGAGGGCGTCCTTGCGGGGCGCGGGCCGCAGCGCGGCGAAGTCCGCGATCAGACGGCGGGTCACCGAGGGGGCGAGCAGGGCCTCGCCCGCCGCCACCACGCGTACGGCCGAGATGAGGTCGGCGGGCGGCGCGTCCTTGAGCAGGAACCCGGAGGCTCCGGCGCGCAGCGCCTCGTACACGTAGTCGTCCACGTCGAAGGTGGTGAGCATCAGCACCTTCGGCCGGTGCACCACGCCCGCCGGCGGGTCCAACAGGATGCGGGCGGCGTTGAGTCCGTCCATCTCCGGCATGCGGACGTCCATCAGGACGATGTCGGGGTGCGTGCTGCGGCTGACCTCGACGCCCTTCTTGCCGTCCGGTGCCTCACCCACCACGTCGATGTCGCTCTGCGCCGAGAGCAGCGCGGCGAATCCCGCCCGCACCATGGCCTGGTCGTCGACGATGATCACGCGGATGGTCATGCGGTGCCGGAGTCCTTCGGGATGAGGGGGAGTTGGGCGGCCACGCGGAAGCCGCCGTCGGGCAGCGGACCGACGTCGACCGTGCCGCCGACCAACCGTACGCGCTCGCGCATGCCGACGAGCCCGTGCCCCGTGCCGCTGCCTTCCAGGTGGGCGGGTGGTGCGTCGGACGGGCCGTTGACGACGAGGATCAGGAGGTTCCGGGTGTCCAGGGTCAGCTTGATCGAGGTGCGTGCGCCCGGCGCGTGGCGCATCACGTTCGACAGCGCTTCCTGGACGATGCGGTAAGCGGACAGGTCCACGGCCGGTGTCACGTTGGCCAGTTGCGTGAGGATCGACAGTTCGAGGTGCGACAGCTCGATCGGTACACCGGCCCGCACCGTGGCCTCGACCAGGTGCGGCAGTCTGTCCAGCCCCGGCTGGGGCGCCCGTTCACCGTCCGCGCCCTCACTGCGCAGCACCGAGAGGAGCCGCCGCATCTCGGTGAGCGATTCCCGTGCGCTCGCCGCGATGCTCTCGAACTCCTCGCACACCTCGTCGGGCAGGTCGTAGAGCCGATAGGGCGCAGAGTCGGCCTGGACGGTGATCACTGACATGTGGTGGGCGACGACATCGTGCAACTCGCGGGCGATGCGGGCCCGTTCCTCGAGGAGCGTGCGCTGGGCGCGCTCGGTCTCGCTGATGCTCTCCTGCTCGACGAGCCTGCGCCGGGCGTCGCCACGCTCCCGCAGCAGCGCGCCGAGAAGCAGCACGGCGCCGCTGAGCACGGTCAGCAGCACACCGGTGTCCTGGCCGTCGCCGTCGCGGAACGCACCGAGCGCCACGCCTGCGACCACGGTGACCAGCCAGATCCCGAGGAGCGTGCGGCGGCTCTCCCGCAGGGACAGCACGATGCACAGGAACATGTACCCCACGATGATCATGGGGGTCCAGGGGCCGGGGCGGCCCGGATCCGCGGCCAGCGTCGCGACGGCCCCGAGGACGTCCGCGACGATTACGATCCACCACGCCATGAGCGGCCGGGTGACTGCGAGGAACAGCGGCGCGGCCTGCGCCACGCCCAGGGCACCGGCGAGACCGCCGGCGACGCCGTAGTCGTGCGTCAGCACCTGGACGGTGACCGGGATGAGGACGGCGACGAAGGCGGCCGCGATGACCAGCGGCAGCATCCGCACCCAGCGCCTGGGCGCGTGCGCGAGCAGCGGCTCGGTCGGCTCCGAGGGCGCCGACAGCGCGGCCCCCGCCGTGCGCAGGCCGTCGAGGAGCGCCGTCGTGGCGCGGCGGAGGGCACCCGGGCGCCCGTCCGGCTCGGACGCGGGACGGCGGGGCTCGCGATCGGGAGGTGTCGGGTCGGGAGGCGGTGTCGGGTCGGGCGGCGTGGGAGGGGGAGATAGGGGATCGGGAGGTGTCGATGCGCTGCTCATGGCCTGATCAGAGTAGGCGTGAAGCCCTCGCCGTGGCGTCATACCGTGGAGCCGGACCGCGCCTCATACCCAGGTATCACCAGCGCCCCGCGGGTGGCACGCGCACCCGCAGGGGTTCACGCGCACCCGCAGGGGTTACAGCTCCGCCAGCAGCTCGGTCTTCTTCATCGTGAACTCGTCGTCCGTGAGCAGGCCCGCCTGGTGCAGCTCGCCCAGGTGCCGGATGCGTTCGGCGATGTCCGCAGGATCGCGCCGCACGGACGGTGTGGCGGAGGCGCCGGTGCCGACACCGTCGGAGTTCAGGGCCGGGCCCGATGCGCGCACCGCGGCGAGGACCGACGCGGCGAACGGCAGCGACTCGTGGACCGGGCCGTAGCCGAGGCCGAAGACGACGGCCGCCGGGTCCTGGTCGGCCTGTCCGGGCTGCGCCACCGGCGTCTCGCGCCGCAGCAGGCGCAGATGGCCCTCGAACACCTCCGGCGAGCGCCACTCGATGCCGCTCAGGTCGGTGACGAGGAAGCTCTGGTCACCGGCCTTCCACTTCGCCGACGAGGCACCCGTCCAGAACCAGCGGAAGGCGACCAGCTTCCCGTCGAAGGTCGCCTTCCCGTCGTACGCCTTGAACTGCAGGGGCGCCTCGGGCGGCGCCACCAGATAGCGGTCCGCGGGCTCGCCGTCGTCGGCGGAGATCTGCGCGCGCAGCTCGTCCGCGTAGTACTCGGCGAGCGTCTCCCGCTCCGCGGGCAGCACCAAGCGGTACGGGTCGCAGCTCTCCTTGAGCTGCCCCGCCGCGGCCTCCATCAGAGGATCGGCGCCCGGTCTCGGCACGGCATGCAGAATCACGGTCCCGCGTTTGCCGGGGGAGAGCGTCACCGCCGAGATCGCCTCATGGGGGATGCGCCGTTCGCCGAGTGTCTGGAACAGCTTCGGCGTGCGGATTCCCCGTTCGAAGCGGATGAGCACAGAGTCGGACTCGAACTCCCAGGCGGCATGAAATCCGGCCAGAACATCACCCATGCGGCTCATCGTAGGCGGCACGAGCGCCTCCGTCCCTCCTGCGGCGGGCCGCTGTTTCATCGATTTCTACGCGCGTCAGGCCGCTGCCCCGCCGGAAATACCCTTCCGGCAGGCACCGTCATCGCTCGCGCATCGCACCGCGTGGTACGAACCAGTCCCGATTTCTGCGAAGTTCCGCAGACTCTCCGTGCCCGGCTCGAAATAGCCGGTGTGCCCCTGCGCGCCTGCCGCGGAGAGCACGCGCGCGCCGAACCCTTCGGCCACCGGGTCGGCGCCGTGGCCGAGCCCGCCGAACTCCATGTTCGGGACATCCTGAATCCAGTCGTCGCCGTCCCGGGTGGCCCAGATCCGGGCACCCGTACCCAGCTGGGAGGCCGAGTCGGCGCGCATGCCGGGGCTGCCCGCCACCGCGATGTCGGTGACCCGCGAGGGCAGGTCATGCGCGGCCACACCGCACACCACGGAGCCGTAGCTGTGGCAGTACAGCGCGACCGGTGTGCGGCCGGGCAGGCCGCGCACCATGGCTTCGAGGCGCGTGGCCCCGTCCTCGGCGCGCATCGCCGTGGCCGCGTCGACGCCGATCCCGACGGGTGCCGTGTAGTCGGCCCAGGCGATCACGGCGGTATGCGCGCGGGGGCTGACCGAGCGCTCCGCGCGGTAGAGCGATTTCGCCATGCCCACCGGCGCCGAGTACTTGCGGAACGTCCGCTCGAAGGTGAGCACGTTGGTGTCGACACCCGGCACGACTACGGAGACGCGACGGGCCTTGTCTATGTCTCCGAAGACCTCTGCCATGCGTCCGGAGCCCATGGGGTCGAAGGCGAGGACCTGGCGTCCCGGGCGCATCATGACGCCGAACCGCTTCATCCTGCGCTCGGCCTCCTGCTGTCCCAGGGGAGAGAGGCGCTTGTCGTGCATGCGCTCATGCTCGACCTTGCGGGCCTGCCCCAGGGCGATGTGGTTCGCGCGATAGCGAAGCGTGGCTGGCGCGCCGTTCATGTTGCCGACTGCGAGCGGGTAGCGGCCGGCGAGCCGGTTGCGCTGGTGCCCGTCGAGGGAGGCGAAGAAGCGGGCGAGCTTGCCGGAGGAAGCCTCGGGGTCGGGCAGTGGGTGCCCGTCGATGCTTCCCCGCTCCCAGGCGGAGAGCGCGGCTTGGAGCGGCGAGGCGTCGCCCTTGTTGTGGCGCACGGCGGTCCAGCCGGTGGTCGCAAGCATGACGAACACGACGGCCAGCGCGAGCAGAGCGCGCCATGCGTTGAGTTGGGGGGAGGAGTCGAAGGAAGTCACTACGGAACACCCTAGGAGAACCGTGATGCCTACCGTGCATCGCGTGAGACAGATCACGTTTCTGCAGGGGTAATTGAGGCATAGCGGGCGCATCCGATGTCGCCTGGTCACGCTCTGTAAGTGGCGCACGGGCGCGACGTGACAGGGGTGGCAATGGCTCAGAGTGTACGTACGAACACGTAACGCGTGGGCGATTCCAGCTGGTTGAAGGGTTACGCGGGCGGCGTCGACGGATGTGCGCGCCAGTCCTGCGCCAACGCGGGCCCCAGGTGGTCGAGATACCTCTCCGTGAGCTCGCGGATCGACTCCGGGCTGATGTCCTCGCCCGCGCCCCACAGGCGCCCCGTGATCCGCATGACGCCGCTGAACGCGGCCACCGCCACGCGCGGGCGCGGATCGCTGTCCAGGTCGAGTTCCTCGCGCTCGGCGATCACGCGGGCGACCTCGTCCTCCATCTCGATGGAGCGGCGCAGGTGGGCGGCGATCAGCGTGGGTGTCGACTCGATCATCTGGTAAGTGCGCATGTGGAGTTCGACCGGGACGACCTCCTCGATGGACTGCCCCATCGCCTCCCAGGTGCCGAGGACGGCGCCGCGCAGCGCCTCCAGTGGGGCTTCGTGGGCGGGGCGGTCGCGCACGGCCTGGACGAACCGCGACTCGATCATCTCCTGGACCGCGAAAGCGGCTTCCTGCTTGTTGGCGAAGTACCTGAAGAACGTGCGCTGCGAGACGTCGACTGCTTCGGCGATCTCGTCGACGGTCGTCTCCTCGTACCCCTTGGTCGTGAAGAGTTCGAGTGCCGCGCGCAGGAGGGCGTCCCGGGTGCGCTGCTTCTTGCGCTCGCGCAGTCCCGGCCTGCCGACGGGCCCGGCGGGGGCGTCCTCGGTGGCCTCCAGCTGCGCTTCCAAGGGGGCCGTCACTCGCTGCGTGGTCTTCACACCGTGGTCCTCTTTCTCGCCATTTTCCCAGTTCACCATACCTGTGAGCCACGTGACAGTTACCGACTTGTGAAATGGTTTGTCAACTGTCAGTCGCTGTCACTAATCTCGATCGCATGACTAGTCAGATCACCGTCGACAAGGCGGACAAGGCGCCGGAGCCCGTACCCGTTCCGGCCCCGGCCAAGGGGCTCCGTGGCCACCCCTGGCTGACGCTGTTCGCCGTTGCGATCGGCGTGATGATGGTCGCCCTCGACGGCACCATCGTGGCGATAGCCAACCCGGCCATCCAGAAGGATCTCGGCGCCACCTTCGCGGAAGTCCAATGGATCACCAACGGCTACTTCCTCGCGCTCGCCGTCGCGCTGATCACCGCGGGCAAGCTGGGCGACCGCTTCGGCCACCGGCAGACGTTCCTCGTCGGCGTGGTCGGCTTCGCCGCCGCCTCCGGCGCCATCGGCCTGTCGGACAGCATCGCGCTGGTGGTCACCTTCCGCGTGCTCCAGGGCCTCTTCGGAGCCCTGCTGATGCCCGCCGCGCTCGGCCTCCTCCGGGCCACGTTCCCGGCCGAGAAGCTCAACATGGCCATCGGTATCTGGGGCATGGTGATCGGCGCCTCCACGGCGGGCGGTCCGATCCTCGGCGGTCTTCTCGTCCAGCACGTCAGCTGGCAGTCGGTCTTCTTCATCAACGTGCCGGTCGGCATCATCGCTCTTGTGCTCGGCGTGGTCATCCTCAAGGACCACCGCGCGGAGAACGCGCCGAAGTCCTTCGACATCGTCGGCATCGTGCTGCTCTCGGCGGCCATGTTCTGCCTGGTCTGGGCGCTCATCAAGGCCCCGGAATGGGGCTGGGGCGCCGGTATGACCTGGACGTTCATCGGTGTCTCCGTGGCGAGCTTCGTGCTTTTCGCGGTCTGGGAGTCGAAGGTCAAGGAACCGCTCATCCCGCTGACCCTGTTCCGTTCGGTGCCGTTGGCCGCGGGCGTGGTGCTGATGGTGCTCATGGCCATCGCGTTCATGGGCGGGCTGTTCTTCGTCACGTTCTACTTGCAGAACGTGCACGGGATGAGCCCCGTCGACAGCGGTCTGCACCTGCTGCCGCTCACCGGCATGATGATCATCGGCTCGCCGCTGGCGGGCGCGATGATCACCAAGATGGGTCCGCGCATCCCGCTGGCGGGCGGCATGCTGTGCACCGCCATCGCCATGTACGGCATGTCCACGCTGGAGGCGGGCACGGGCAGCGGCCTCATGTCGATCTGGTTCGCCCTCCTCGGCCTCGGCCTCGCCCCGGTGATGGTCGGCGCCACGGAGGTCATCGTGGGCAACGCGCCGATGGAGCTCTCCGGCGTCGCAGGCGGCCTCCAGCAGGCCGCGATGCAGATCGGCGGCAGCCTCGGCACGGCCGTCCTCGGCGCCGTCATGGCCTCGAAGGTCGACAGCGACCTGGCCGACAACTGGGCCGAGGCGAAGCTTCCGCCGCTCGACGAGGCCCAGCTCGACAAGGCTGCGGAGGCCGTCCAGGTCGGTGTGGCACCGGTGCCGCCGAAGGCTCCGCCGTCCATCGCCGACCAGATCACCTCGGTCGCGCACGACACCTTCATGTCGGGCATGGGCATGGCCTGCCTGGTCGCCACCGGTGTCGCCGTGGTCGCGGTCTTCGTCGCGTTCCTGACCAAGCGCGGCGACAACGCCGAGGCGGGCGCGGGCGTCGGCCACATCTGAGACGCGAATCCGAGGCGCGAGCCCTCGGTGTCAGGGAAAGCCCCTCAGGGACAATCTGGGGGGCTTTCGCCTATCAGGGTGACGCACATTCGTACCCCTTCCGATGCCCCGGCCGACGGGTCCACAGTGCAGTCAGAAGATCCGCACGGCCCGGACGATCGAGCCGTGCGAGCGATACGTGGACAACTGCGCCACATCACACGGGGGTTGAGCAGATGCGTACGACCATGACCACGACCATGACAGTGGCCACAACCGTGACGGCAGCCGCACTCGCCGCGGTCATCCTCACACCGGTACACGCCGGAGCCGCCGCTCCGCCCACACTCCGCGGATGCGGTCCGGGCGAGCTCTGTCTCTGGCAGAAGGCGGGGTTCAAGGGCGCCCGCCATACGTACGAGCTGTCGGACATCGACATCGAGAGTTGCACCGCGCTGCCGGAGGGGGGCAGCGCGGAGTCTCTCGCCAATCGCACGGGACGGCCGGTCACCGTGTACCAGTCGGGGGAGTGCGCGGAGACCGGCGAGTTCAACACGTACCCGGGCAGTGGCACCTGGGCGCCCGAATCGCCATACCGCGTACGGGCTTTCAAAGTCTGGGAAAGCTGAACGGGGGTACCCGACGGAAAGGCCCGAACCGGCTGACAGAGGAGTGATGATGGCGGGCTTCGGACACACCACGCGCAAGCGCCCCGGCTCACGCGGCCGTACGTGGTCGCGGAGTCGGCCGGATCGCGCGTCGCTCGGGATCATGAGCGCCGTCTGCGCAATCGCCGGATTCTTCGTGCTGGGGATCATCCTCGGTCCGGTGGCGATTGCCTGCGGCTGGCTGGCCATGGGTCGAAGTTGGGCCGGTGCCCGCCCGGCGCCGGCTCTGGTGGCCCTGGTCCTGGGCGTGATCGACACGGTTCTCGCGCTGATATGGATAGCGGGGACGACCACGACGAACGGCATGTTCTGACACCGAACGACTGGCCCTGAGAGCCGGGGCGGCTCTTACGCTCCGGCTCGGGACGCACCGGAACCGCCTGCGCGGGTGTCATCCATGTCAGTACCATCCACATCACCTGCACCTGCCCCCGAGCCGCCATCCTCTGCCGCCCCGGGGCGGGGCACCACACCCGCACGCGCCCCCACGCCAGGCGTACCTGGCACCCCAGGCACCCCGGGCGCCCCCGGCGCCCCCGACAACGAAGCCACCTGCGCACGCAGCGCCCTCACCTCCGCCGTCAACGCCTCGATCGCGGCTGTCTGGCGCCGCTCCTCGACGTCGTCCTTCTCGAAGCGGGCGATGAACCACGCCGCGATGTTCGCGGTGACCACACCGAGGAGCGCGATGCCCGACAGCATCAGACCGACCGCGAGCATCCTGCCGAGGCCTGTCGTGGGTGAGAGATCTCCGTAGCCGACTGTCGTCATGGTGGTGAAGGACCACCACACCGCGTCGCCGAGCGTCTTGATGTTCCCGTTCGGTGACTCCCGCTCCACGGAGAGCACCGCGAGGGAACCGAACATCAACAGGCCCACCACCGAGCCCGCGACATACGTCGTCAGCTTGATCTGCGACGCCATGCGGGCCCGTCGTCCGACGAGTGCCAGCGTGGAGACGAGCCGCAGCAGCCGCAGCGGCTGAATCATCGGAAGGAGCACGGCACACAGGTCTAGCCAGTGGGTGCGGACGAACTGCTTGCGGTGACCGGAGAGGAAGAGACGTACGGAGTAGTCGACGGCGAACACACCCCACACGAACCACTCCACCAACGAGCAGATTCTCGTCACGGACTTGCTTGCGTCGGGCGACACGATCGGCACGGCGTAGGCGACGGCGAATGCCACCGCGAGTACGAGCAGCGGGCGTTGGGTGCGCCGCTCCCAACGGGTCTGTGCCGGTTCTTCCTTCATGGGCGCATCGTAGAAAGGCATCGCGGAAAAGCCGAAGGGCGACGGGACCCGAGTCCCGCCGCCCTCCGAATAAGGCTCGTCGCCCTCCGAATGAGGCGTATGCCGTGTTGCCGAGGCGTATGCCGTGCTACGCGTCGCCCCCGGCCGCGCCCGGGTCGGCGGCCGTGACGTCGAGAAGCTGGTAGCGGTCGACCGCCTGCTTCAGGACGGAGCGGTCCACCTTGCCCTCACGGGCCAGTTCGGTCAGCACGCCGACCACGATCGACTGCGCGTCGATGTGGAAGAAGCGGCGGGCCGCACCGCGGGTGTCGGCGAAGCCGAAGCCGTCCGCGCCCAGCGACTGGTACGTGCCGGGCACCCAGCGGGAGATCTGGTCGGGGACGCTCCGCATCCAGTCGGAGACGGCCACGAACGGGCCCTCGGCGCCGGAGAGCTTCCGCGTGACGTACGGGACGCGCTGCTCCTCCTCGGGGTGCAGGAAGTTGTGGCGCTCCACGTCCACGGCCTCGCGGCGCAGCTCGTTCCAGGAGGTCGCCGACCAGACGTCCGCCTTGACGTTCCACTCCGAAGCGAGGATCTGCTGTGCCTCGACCGCCCACGGAACCGCGACACCGGAAGCGAGGATCTGAGCCGGAATGGCGCCCTGCTCGCCGGACTTGAAGCGGTAGATGCCCTTGAGGATGCCGTCGACGTCCACGTCGGCGGGCTCGGCCGGGTGCTGGATCGGCTCGTTGTAGACGGTGAGGTAGTAGAAGACGTCCTCGCTGTCGGGGCCGTACATCCGACGGAGGCCGTCCTTGACGATGTGCGCGATCTCGTAGCCGAACGCCGGGTCGTAGGCGACGCAGCCCGGGTTGGTGGAGGCGAGCAGCTGCGAGTGGCCGTCCGCGTGCTGCAGGCCCTCCCCGGTCAGAGTCGTACGACCGGCGGTCGCGCCGAGGACGAAACCGCGCGCGAGCTGGTCGGCCATCTGCCAGAACTGGTCGCCGGTGCGCTGGAAGCCGAACATCGAGTAGAAGACGTACACGGGGATCAGGGGCTCGCCGTGTGTGGCGTAGGCCGAACCGGCGGCAATGAGGGACGCCGTGCAGCCCGCCTCCGAGATGCCGTCGTGCAGCATCTGGCCCGTCGGCGACTCCTTGTACGCAAGGAGGAGCTCGCGGTCCACGGCCTCGTACTGCTGGCCGAGCGGGTTGTAGATCTTCGCGCTCGGGAAGAACGCGTCCATGCCGAAGGTGCGGTACTCGTCGGGGGCGATCAGCACGAAGCGCTTGCCGATCTCCTTGTCCCGCATGAGGTCCTTCAGGATGCGGACGAAGGCCATGGTGGTGGCGATCGACTGCTGACCCGAACCCTTCTTCGCGGCCGCGTACGTCTTCTCCTCGGGGAGCTGCAGCGGCTTGGAGCGCACGACGCGGGTCGGGACGTAACCGCCCAGGCCCTTGCGGCGGTCGTGCATGTACTGGATCTCTTCGGAGTCGCGGCCCGGGTGGTAGTACGGCGGGGCGCCGTCCTCCAGCTGCTGGTCCGTGATCGGGATGTGCAGGCGGTCGCGGAAGCCCTTGAGGTCGTCGACCGTCAGCTTCTTCATCTGGTGCGTGGCGTTGCGGCCCTCGAAGTTCGGGCCGAGGGTCCAGCCCTTGACCGTCTGGGCGAGGATCACCGTCGGCTGGCCCTTGTGGGCCTTGGCCGCCGCGTACGCCGCGTAGACCTTCTTGTGGTCGTGGCCGCCGCGGCCCAGGTGCAGGATCTGCTCGTCGGTCATGTTCTCGACCATGGCGCGCAGGCGCTGGTCGTCGCCGAAGAAGTGCTCGCGGATGTAGGAGCCGGTCTCGGTCGCGTACGTCTGGAACTGGCCGTCGGGGGTGGTGTTGAGCCGGTTGACCAGGAGGCCGTCGCGGTCCTGTGCGAGCAGCGGGTCCCAGCTGCGGTCCCAGACGAGCTTGATGACGTTCCAGCCGGCGCCGCGGAACTGGGACTCCAGCTCCTGGATGATCTTGCCGTTGCCGCGCACCGGGCCGTCGAGGCGCTGGAGGTTGCAGTTGACGACGAAGGTCAGGTTGTCCAGGCCCTCGCGGGCGGCGATGGAGAGCTGGCCGAGGGACTCGGGCTCGTCCATCTCGCCGTCACCGAGGTAGGCCCAGACGTGCGACTTGGAGGTGTCGGCGATGCCGCGCGCCTCCATGTAGCGGTTCATCCGGGCCTGGAAGATCGCGCCGAGCGGGCCGAGGCCCATCGAGACGGTCGGGAACTCCCAGAAGTCCGGCATCAGGCGCGGGTGCGGATACGAGGAGAGGCCGTTCGGGGCCTTGGACTTCTCCTGGCGGAACGCGTCGAGCTGCTGCTCGGAGAGCCGGTCGAGGAGGAAGGCGCGGGCGTAGATACCGGGGGACGCGTGCCCCTGGAAGAAGATCTGGTCGCCGCCGTCGCCCTCGTCCTTGCCGCGGAAGAAGTGGTTGAAGCCCACGTCGTAGAGCGAGGCGGAGGAGGCGAAAGTGGCGATGTGGCCGCCGACGCCGATGCCGGGGCGCTGGGCGCGCGAGACCATCACCGCGGCGTTCCAGCGGGTGGCGTTCAGGACCTTGCGCTCGATTTCCTCGTTGCCGGGGAAGAACGGCTCGTCCTTGGTGGCGATCGTGTTGACGTAATCCGTACTGCGCATTTCGGGCACGGCGACGCGCTTCTCCCGCGCGCGCTCGATCAACCGGAGCATCAGGTAGCGGGCGCGCTCACGGCCGCGTTCGTCGACCGCGGCATCGAGGGAGTCGAGCCACTCCTGGGTCTCTTCGGGATCGAAGTCCGGGACCTGACTCGGCAGGCCGCCAATGATGATCGGGTTGCGATCGGATCCGGAAGCCACGCTGTTCCTTCGCTGTTGGGGCTCTCGCCTGGGTTATGCCTGGCCGTGCACCGCTTCCCATCGTGTACCTCGCGGACGCAAACGTCATGTCTACCGATAGGTAACCGAGACGTTCATCCGGCCACCCTGGGGTAGGCTCGGCCCAAATCGCAACGATACGCCCATCCTGCCTAACCGCTTCGCAGAGCCGTTCGGTCTCGCACAGATGTGGCGACAGTTGCGGCGACACGGTCGGGAACGTCACCGTTTCGGCGGTCTCGGCGGCCGGGTACTTGCGCGATCCGTCCCGCCCGTGTGGACTACGGCCAACGCCCCGCGCACGCGCGTGGCTGACAGGCATTCCCAAAAACATGATCAGGAGGCAATCCGTGAGCGCGACCGCGGACCACGCGGAGACGAACCTGGCCGTAAGGCTTGGTTTCCAGCCCGACCAGGTGGTCCAGGAGATCGGCTACGACGACGACGTCGACCAGGAGCTCCGCGAGGCCATCGAGCAGGCCACAGGCACAGAGCTCGTCGATGAGGAGTACGACGACGTAGCTGACGCCGTGGTGCTCTGGTTCCGTGAGGACGACGGGGACCTGACTGATGCGCTGGTGGACTCCATCGCGTACATGGAGGACGGCGGCTCGATTCTGCTGCTGACTCCGAAGACCGGTCGTGACGGTTACGTCGAGCCGAGCGAGATCGGCGAGGCGGCCACCACTGCGGGCCTGTCCCAGACGAAGAGCATCAACGCAGGCAAGGACTGGAACGGCAGCCGCCTGAATACGCCGAAGGCGGCCGCCAAGAAGCGGTAAACGCTCCACTGGGCACGCATTGCGCGGCCTCCGCGGCTACGACGCGGCGGCCGCGCAATTCCCCGTGCCCCTTCGGAGCGCTCTGAGGGCCCCTGTCGACAGCATTCGTCGACGGGGGCCTTACGCATGCGTGGGGTGCGGACTGCCAGGAACGGGCGGACGTAGGGTGGACTCACTCGAACAGCCCCACTCGAATGGGCCCGTCGAAGGGATGCGTACACATGGCGCTCGTTGGAATCGCGGCCGGCACCAAGGCCCCGGATTTCGAGCTGAAGGACAACCACGGCCGGACCGTGCGGCTCGCCGATTTCCGCGGCGAGAAGAACGTGGTGCTGCTCTTCTACCCGTTCGCGTTCACTGGTGTGTGCACCGGCGAGCTCTGCGCGCTCCGCGACGAGCTGCCGACGTTCGTCAACGACGACACCCAGCTGCTCGCCGTCTCCAACGATTCCATCCACACGCTGCGCGTCTTCGCCGAGCAGGAGGGCCTGGAGTACCCGCTGGTCTCCGACTTCTGGCCGCACGGCGAGGTCTCGCGCGCGTACGGCGTCTTCGACGAGGAGAAGGGCTGCGCCGTGCGCGGCACCTTCATCATCGACAAGGAGGGTGTGGTGCGCTGGACGGTGGTCAATGACCTGCCCGACGCACGTGACCTGAACGAGTACGTGAAGGCGCTCGAAACGCTCTGAGCGAGCTTTGTTTTCGCTCGCGGCCGGGAACCGGTCACTAGGATCCACACGTTGATCCGATGGCAACGCAACGCTTGGGGCTCCCCGCCCCTGGACATCAATTGGGAGGATTCGTGGGAGTCAGCCTCAGCAAGGGCGGCAACGTATCGCTGAGCAAGGAGGCGCCTGGCCTGACCGCGGTTCTGGTCGGCCTCGGCTGGGACGTCCGCACCACCACCGGTACGGACTTCGACCTCGACGCCAGCGCCATCCTGACGAACACGGAGGGCAAGGTCACCAGTGACCAGAACTTCGTGTTCTTCAACAACCTGAAGAGCCCCGACGGCTCCGTCGAGCACACCGGTGACAACACCACCGGTGAGGGCGAGGGCGACGACGAGGCGATCAAGGTCGACCTGGCCGCGGTCCCCGCCGACGTCGAGAAGATCGTCTTCCCGGTCTCGATCTACGACGCGGAGAACCGCCAGCAGTCGTTCGGTCAGGTGCGCAACGCGTTCATCCGCGTCGTGAACCAGGCGGGCGGCGCGGAGATCGCACGGTACGACCTCTCCGAGGACGCCTCGACGGAGACCGCCATGGTCTTCGGCGAGCTGTACCGCCACGGCGCCGAGTGGAAGTTCCGCGCGGTCGGCCAGGGCTACGCCTCGGGCCTGCGCGGCATCGCGCAGGACTTCGGCGTCAACGTCTGAGCCGAGCACGTCCCGGCGTTCAGCGCCCCGGCGCTCAGCGCTCTCCGTCCGGCGCCGCACAGGTTCGAAGTGCGGCGCCGGACGTGCTCGCCATCTCGTGCGCCCGCACCGCGGCGCGCGGGCTTCCGTCACCACGGAGACGTGTGTTCCCGTCCTCAGGGGGACACACGGTCCCGGCACCGCGGGAACTTCTGCTCCCGTCACCACGGGCTTCTGCTCTCGTCACCACGGGGAGGACTTCACCATGGGCGTCACGCTCGCCAAGGGAGGCAATGTCTCCCTCTCCAAAGCCGCACCCAATCTCACCCAGGTCCTCGTAGGCCTCGGCTGGGACGCGCGCTCCACCACCGGAGCCCCCTTCGACCTCGACGCCAGCGCGCTGTTGTGCAACGCGGGCCGGGTCCTCGGCGACGAGTGGTTCGTCTTCTACAACAACCTCAAGAGCCCCGACGGCTCCGTCGAGCACACCGGCGACAACCTCACGGGCGAGGGCGACGGGGACGACGAGTCGCTCCTGATCGACCTCTCCCAGGTCCCGGCGGGCTGCGACAAGATCATCTTCCCTGTCTCGATCCATGACGCGGACAACAGGGGCCAGACGTTCGGCCAGGTCAGCAACGCGTTCATCCGCGTCGTGAACCAGGCGGACGGCCAGGAGCTCGCGCGCTACGACCTCAGTGAGGACGCCTCCACGGAGACAGCGATGATCTTCGGCGAGGTGTACCGGTACGGGGGAGAGTGGAAGTTCCGCGCGGTCGGACAGGGGTACGCGTCCGGTCTGCGCGGCATCGCTCTAGACTTCGGGGTCAACGTTTCGTAAAGGGTCATGCACGCAGCGTGGCCCGGCGACGAAGACGGAGAGCCACCTGCTGCGCCTGGAAACGAGGCAGATGACTCTCCGGGAGCTCGCCGCCCCGAAGGACGGGAGTCTGTTCATTATGCCCAAGGAAGCTCAGCCGACGGGCTTGCGCCCCGTGAGTCATGTCCTCATGTACTGCGCCGCGCTCGCCGCCGGTGTGGTGCTCGTCGTCACCGGCGGAGCCACGCCGGTCGAGGCGTCCGGCTATGTCTCTCCGTTCCTTCTGGTCTTCGAGGGGGCGAGGGCGCGCAGCTGACGCAGCACGACCGCCATCCGAGCTCTGCGTCCGGGGAGGGTCGCCCTCCCCGGACGCGTAGCGGGACCTCTACACTTCGGGGTCAACGTTTCGTAAAGCAGGGGACCGGCGCGGGGGAGACCGCTACACGGGAGCCCGTACACACACGATTGGGTAGCCAGTGCTTCTGAAAACCTTCGGCTGGTCGTTCGCGGTCACCGCGCTCGGCCTGGTCGCCGCGGTGCTCTATGGAGGGTGGACCGGCTTCGGCGTCGTGGCGATCCTGTCCGTCCTCGAGATCTCGGTGTCCTTCGACAACGCGGTGGTCAACGCCGGAATCCTGAAGAAGATGAATGCCTTCTGGCAGAAGATCTTCCTCACCATCGGCGTGCTCATCGCGGTCTTCGGCATGCGGCTGGTCTTCCCCGTCGTGATCGTCGCCATCAGCGCCTCGATCGGCCCGATCGAGGCCGTCCGCCTCGCGCTCAACGACAAGGACCAGTACCAGCAGCTGGTCACCGACGCTCACCCGTCGATCGCCGCCTTCGGTGGCATGTTCCTGCTGATGATCTTCCTCGACTTCATCTTCGAGGACCGGGACATCAAGTGGCTCAGCTGGATCGAGCGCCCGCTCGCCAAGCTCGGCAAGGTCGACATGCTGTCGGTCTGCATCGCGCTCATCGTGCTCATGATCACCGCGATGACCTTCGCCACCAAGGCCCACCAGCACGGCGGCGCCCATGTGGACAAGGCCGAGACGGTCCTCATCTCGGGCATCGCAGGTCTGATCACCTATCTCGTGGTCGGCGGACTCTCCGGATACTTCGAGAACAAGCTCGAGGAAGAGGAGGAGCGCGAGCACGAGGAGGAGGAGAAGGCCAAGCGGGCAGGCAAGAAGGTTCCTGCGGTCGTCATGGCCGGCAAGGCCGCGTTCTTCATGTTCCTCTACCTCGAGGTCCTGGACGCGTCCTTCTCCTTCGACGGTGTCATCGGCGCCTTCGCCATCACCAACGACATCGTGCTGATGGCCCTGGGCCTCGGCATCGGCGCCATGTACGTCCGTTCGCTCACGGTCTACCTGGTCCGCCAGGGCACCCTCGACGACTACGTGTACCTGGAGCACGGCGCGCACTACGCGATCGGTGCCCTCGCCGTGATCCTCCTGGTCACCATCCAGTACGAGATCCACGAAGTGATCACCGGCTCCGTCGGTGTCCTCCTGATCGCCTGGTCCTTCTTCTCCTCCGTGCGGCGCAACAAGCGGCTGGCGGCAGCCGAGGGGCAAGGCAGCCCGGGTGACAAGGCGGAGGTCTCCTCGGGCGTCTGAGACTGACTGATTCCCTCGCCGAGCTGTCCGATTCCGGTTCCCGGAGTGTGACGACGGCCAGGGTGAGGAACGCTCTGTGCGGGGCGGCCGTCGAGGAGATGTCCTCATGGCCGCCCCGTCGGTATTCGTAGGTGGTACGAGGGCACTTGGGGGCGCAATGTCCTTCTGGGACGGTCTGTGGCGTGGGCGTTCGATGGACTTCGAATCGGGCAGCGCCGCCACCAACTCCATCGAACTGACCAAACGGCACCCGACGGTCTCGCTCTCCAAACAGGGCGCGGCCACCGGCAACCTGCGCGTCAACCTGTCCTGGCAGATGCGCACGTCCGACCTGCTCGGCAAGTCGCGCGGTGGCGGCGGCGGTCTGCTGCGGCACCCCTTCCAGATGTTCCGGCCCGAGCCGGTCCAGGCGCACACGCAGAGCATGGTCAACGTCGACCTCGACCTGGGCTGTCTGTACGAGCTGAACGACGGCGACAAGGGCGTGGTGCAGCCGCTGGGCAACTTCTTCGGGAGCCTCAACTCCCCGCCGTACGTGAAGGGCAGCGGCGACGACCGGTTCGGTTCGGGGACGGGCGAGACGCTTTACGTCAATCTCGACCACCGCGAGGCGATCAAACGGCTGCTGATCTTCGTGTACATCTACGACCAGACGCCCGCCTTCGACCGCACGCACGCGAAGGTCACGCTCTACCCCAGCAACGGTCCCCGGATCGAGATCGACCTGGACGAGCGGCAGCCGCAGGCCCGCTCGTGCGCGGTGGTCTCCATCGAGAACGTCAAGGACGAGCTGATCGTGCGCCGCGAGGTGAAGTTCGTCTACGGATTCCAGGCCGAGCTCGACCGGCTGTACGGCTGGGGGCTGCAGTGGGGCCGGGGCTACAAGGCCAAGGTCGGCTGATCCGGTGTGCCCGCCAGGCCCACCGGATCCACCGGGTCGCCCGGCCGTGCCCTCAGCGGGACAGGAACTGCGGGCCCTGCGGAGGCAGCCGGAAGTTCGGGTCCGGCATCGGGGTCACCGGCTGCGGATAGCCGTACGACGGCTGGGCGACGGGGACCGGCGGCGCGATCGGCGTGGGCTGGGTGGCCGCGGCCGGCGGATAGCCGTAGGCGGGCTGGGGCGCCGGGTGCCGGGGCGGCTCGGGCGGATAGCCGTACGAGGGCTGGGGCGGCGACTGCGGGGCGGGCTGGGCGACGGACGGCGGGGCCGCCGACTGCTGCGGCATGGGCTGCTGGGGCGGCAGCGGGAAGGAGGTGGAGGGTGCGGGCTCCGGCGAGGCGGAGTCCGAGTCGTCCACGGAGATCCCGAAGTCGGAGGCGAGGCCCTCCAGGCCGTTGGAGTACCCCTCGCCGAGCGCGCGGAATTTCCAGCCCTCACCGCGGCGGTAGAGCTCCCCGCAGATCAGCGCCGTCTCCTCGCCGGTCTGCGGAGTGATGTCGAAGTGGGCGAGCGGCGCGCCGTCGGTGACGGTGGCGTCGTACAGCAGGATCCGCAGTGCGGGTACGTGCTCGAAGGGGATGCCCTCCGCCGACGCGGCCAGGAGCACCCGGCTCACGGCCGGGTCCATGCCCGCCAGATCCGTCTGGATCGTGTCGGTCAGGCCTTCGGCGGTCCGCTTCTTGCCGAGCCGCCAGACCTTGCCGCCCGGGTGGCGCGGCTGGTTGTAGAAGACGAAGTCCTCGTCCGAGCGCACCCGCCCGTCGCCGCCGAGCAGCAGCGCCGACGCGTCGACGTCCGGGACGCCCTGTCCGGGGGTCCAGCGCAGCACGGCGCGGACCGCCGAGGCTTCGAGCGGGACGTTCGACCCCTTCAACATCGCGTGCGTCATGCGGTCATCCTGCCTTCCCCCACAGGGCCGGGACAACGCGGGGGGCCGAAGGCCCCGGCCGCGTCACCAGGCTCCTGACCTGCGAGTGGTGCGAGCGTGCGACGGTTGTGTGGTGAGCATGTGTGACATGGCCGGGTTACCTGAAGTTCATGCCCGGAGGGAACCCCCGGCACCCGTCTCTACGTACTATTACCGGCCACATCCGAACGGCCCACGTCGACGAAACAGGCGATAGCAGGGAATCACATGCGTCATTTCGGGCATATCACCCCAGAGGTGCGGCACCGCCTCTTCCACCGGGAGCCGTGTGCCTTCACCGCGGACTCCGCGCCCCACCTGCTCGCGCCCGCCTTGGGCGCCACGCTCTACAGCCCGGCCACCCGTCCCCGCCTCGCCGAGGACATCCTGAAACAGGCCGGGCGCGGGGTGGTCTCCATGGTGATCTGCCTGGAGGACTCCATCGACGACGCCGAGGTCGCCGACGCCGAGGAGAACCTGGTCCGGCAGTTCGCCGACCTGGCGGAGCGGGACGTGGAGCCGCCCCTGCTCTTCATCCGGGTCCGCGCCGCCGAACAGATACCGGACCTGGTCCGCAGGCTCGGGACGAACATCCGGTTGTTGTCCGGATTCGTACTGCCCAAATTCACCGAGGAGCGGGGCGTCCCCTTCATGGAGGCGCTGGTGGCCGCGGAGGCGGAGCTTCCGGCGGGACCCGACGGCCCGGCACGGCGGCTCTTCGCCATGCCCGTCCTGGAGTCGCCCGAGCTGCTGCACCTGGAGAGCCGCGCCGAGACCCTCGCCGGGATAGCCCGCACCGTCGACAAGTACCGCGACCGGGTCCTCGCGCTGCGCCTCGGCGTCACCGATTTCTGCTCGGCGTACGGACTGCGCAGGCCGCCGGACATGACCGCGTACGACGTGCAGATCGTCGCCTCCGTCATCGCCGACGTGGTGAACGTGCTGGGCAGGGCCGACGGCACCGGCTTCACCGTGACAGGACCGGTCTGGGAGTACTTCCGCGTCCAGGAGCGGATGTTCAAGCCGCAGCTGCGCCGCAGCCCCTTCCTGGAGGGCCGGGCCGACGAACTGCGCCAGGCCCTCATCGAGCACGACATGGACGGGCTGCTCCGCGAGATCGAGCTCGACCGCGCCAACGGCCTGCTCGGCAAGACCTGCATCCACCCCTCGCACGTGCTGCCCGTGCATGCGCTCTCCGTGGTCAGCCACGAGGAGTTCAGCGACGCCGAGGACATCCTGCGTCCGGAGCGGGGCGGCGGCGGGGTCCTGCGCTCCTCGTACACGAACAAGATGAACGAGGTGAAGCCGCACCGCGCCTGGGCCGAGCGGACCCTGCGCCGCGCCGAGGTCTTCGGCGTCGCCAGGGAGGACGTCGGCTTCGTGGAGCTGCTCACCGCGGGGCTTCCCGCCTGAACCGCCGGGCCTGTCGCCCGAACGGCCGGAACCCCCGGCCGATGAACCTAAGGAACATGACGTACGTGACTGAAGACGCGGTGCCGGAGACAGCGGCGGCGGGATGGTCGGGGACCTGGGTCGCCGAGCGGCTCGGGGTCGGCCTCGAAGGCGACGAGGCGCTGCGCGGCATGCTCGGCCTCGCCCTGCGCCGCAACCCCAAGCGGGCCCACCTCCTGGTGTCGAACGTCCTGGGCAAGCACGTCCCGCAGCACCCCTCGGCCGTGTACGCGGCCGGGCGCGACCTCGGCGTCCGGGTGCGGGACCTCCTCGGCGACGACGAGGCCGGGCGCGCCGTCGTCCTCGGCTATGCGGAGACCGCGACGGGCCTCGGCCACTCGGTCGCCGACGGCGTCGCCCTCGCCCCCTACCTGCACTCCACTCGGCGCCCCGTCGAGGGCGTCGAGCGCGCGGGCGGCTTCGAGGAGTCCCACTCGCACGCCACCTCGCACCTGCTGCTGCCCGAGGACCCGCGGCTGCTCGCCGGGGACGGGCCGCTGGTCCTCGTCGACGACGAGTTCTCCACCGGCAACACCGTCCTGAACACCGTCCGCGCCCTCCACGAGCGCTTCCCGCGCGAGCGGTACGTCATCGTGGCGCTGGTCGACATGCGCTCGCCCGAGGACCAGGGGCGGCTCGCCGCCTTCGCCCGCGAGATCGACGCGCGCGTCGACCTCGTGGCGACGTTGTCCGGCACGGTGCGGCTGCCCGACGGCGTCCTGGAGAAGGGGCAGGCGCTGGTCGCCGAGCACGAGAGCGGGCCTGATGGTGCCGCCGTCCCGCAGCCCCGGGGGGAGCGCGGCCGAATCGGCCGGGTCGAGCTCGGCTGGCCCGCGGGTCTCCCCGACGGCGGGCGGCACGGCTTCACGCCCACGCACCGCGCGGCCCTGGGCGCCGCCCTGCCCGGCATGGCGGCCCGGATCGCGAAGGCGCTGCCCGACGGGGCGCGCCGCGTGCTCGTCCTCGGCTTCGAGGAGCTGATGTACGCCCCGCTCGCGCTCGGCGTCGAGCTGGAGCGGCGGACCGGCGCGGAGGTGCGGTTCTCCACCACGACCCGCTCGCCCGTCCTCGCCGTGGACGACCCCGGCTATGCGATACGCACCCGCCTCGCCTTCCCCGCGCACGACGAGCCCGCCGACGGGCCGGGGACCCGGTACGCCTACAACGTCGCCGGGGCGGGCTTCGACGCGATCGTCGCGGTCGTGGACTCGGTCGCCGACACCCCCGAACTGCACGCGCGGGACGGCCTGTTGGCGCAGCTGGCCGCGCACACCGGACACGTCCTGCTGGCCGTCGTCCCCTCGTACGTACCTGAATACGCACCTGAATACGCACCTCAGCACGTTCCTGAAAGGTCCCGCATGCTCCCCGAGCCCCTCCGCGGCCCCGACTTCTCCTCGTACGCACCCGAAGACGTCGGCTGGCTGCTCCAGGACCTCTCGGACGTGACGCTCGAAGCGCCCACGGAGGAGCGCGAGGAGGCGATACAGAGCGGTGGCGCGCACTACGCCGAGTCGCTGCCCGTCGAGTACCAGCCCAGCGAGCGCTACCAGGACCTGTTCCGCGCCGCCCTCGAGACCTCCGCCGCCCGCATCGCGCAGGCCGTCGGAACCGTCACCGAGACCGTGCTCGCCGAGCGGTCGCCGCGCCCGGTGCTCGTCTCGCTGGCCCGCGCCGGTACGCCCGTCGGCGTCCTGATGCGCCGCTGGGCCACGCACCGGCACGGCCTCGACCTGCCGCACTACGCGGTGTCGATCGTCCGCGGCCGCGGCATCGACGCCAACGCCCTGCGCTGGCTCGCCGCCCACCACGACCCGTCCGACGTCGTCTTCGTCGACGGCTGGACCGGCAAGGGCGCGATCACCCGTGAACTGGCCGACGCGGTGCGGGAGTTCGAGGAGGAGGGGGGCGCCACCGGATTCAGCCCGGAGATCGCCGTGCTCGCCGATCCCGGCTCGTGCGTCCGCACCTATGGCACCCGCGAGGACTTCCTCATCCCCTCCGCCTGCCTCAACTCCACGGTCTCCGGACTGATTTCGCGTACGGTGCTCCGCGCCGACCTGGTCGGCCCGGACGACTTCCACGGCGGCAAGTTCTACCGCGAGCTCGCGGGCACCGACGTGTCCGGCCACTTCGTCGACGCGATATCCGCCCGCTTCGACGAGGTCGCCGACGCGGTCGACGTGCGGGTCAAGGAGCTGCTGGCCGCCGACCGCGCGCCGACCTGGGAGGGCTGGGCCGCCGTCGAGCGGATCAGCGAGGAGTACGGCATCCACGACGTGAACCTCGTCAAGCCGGGCGTCGGCGAGACGACCCGGGTGCTGCTGCGCCGCGTCCCCTGGAAGATCCTGGCCCGCAAGGGCGCGGGCGCGGACCTCGATCACGTACGCCTGCTCGCCGAGCAGCGGGGCGTACCCGTCGAGGAGGTCGACGAACTCCCCTACACCTGCGTCGGGTTGATCCATCCCCAGTACACGCGCGGCGCGACGGGCGCGGACGGCAAGGCGGTGGCTTCCCAGTGACCGTGACCAGGATCGTCGCGAGTGACCTCGACCGCACCCTCATCTACTCCGCCGCCGCCCTCGGCCTGACCATGCCGGACGCCGAGGCGCCGCGCCTGCTCTGCGTCGAGGTGTACGAGGGCAAGCCGCTGTCGTACGTCACCGAGGCCGCCGCCGGGCTCCTGGCCGAGCTGGCGCGCACGGCCGTCTTCGTGCCGACCACCACGCGCACCCGCGAACAGTACGGGCGCATCCATCTCCCCGGCCCCGCACCGAAGTTCGCGGTCTGCGCCAACGGCGGGCACCTGCTCGTCGACGGCGTCTCCGACCCCGACTGGCAGTCGGCGGTCGCCCGCCGTCTCGCCGCGGAGTGCGCCTCGCTCGACGAGGTCCGCGCCCACCTCGTGCGCACCGCCGACCCCGCCTGGCTGCTCAAGGAGCGCGTCGCCGAGGACCTCTTCGCGTACCTCGTCGTCGAGCGCGCGCTGCTGCCCGACGAGTGGGTCAAGGAACTCGCCGTCTGGGCCGAGGGGCGCGGCTGGACCGTGTCGCTGCAGGGCCGCAAGCTCTACGCCGTGCCGAAGCCGCTCACCAAGAGCGCGGCCGTGCGGGAGGTCGCCCGGCGGGCCGGGGCCGAGGAGATCCTCGCCGCGGGCGACTCGCTGCTCGACGCCGACCTGCTGCTCGCGGCGGACCGCTCCTGGCGGCCGGGGCACGGCGAGCTCGCGGACACGGGCTTCACGGCGGCGGGGTTGACGGTGCTGGCCGAGCGGGGGGTCGCGGCGGGGGAGAAGATCGCCGAGGCGTTCCTGTCGGCGGTGGGGCCCCGCTAGCCTGGGGCCATGCCTCGTTATGAGTACCGGTGCCGGTCCTGCGGTGACACGTTCGAACTGAGCCGTCCCATGGCCGAGTCGGGTGCGCCCGCGGAGTGCCCTGTCGGGCATGCGGACACGGTGAAGTTGCTGTCCACGGTGGCGGTGGGGGGCGCGTCGGCTGCGCCTTCGCCTCGGGCTGGCGGGGGCGGATGCTGTGGGGGCGGTTGTTGCGGCTGAGGTCGTCCTCGGGGCGCCTGGGGGCGGCTGGTTGTGGTGAGCCGCCGGTCCGTTGTGGCTGGTCGCGCAGTTCCCCGCGCCCCTGGGTAGTCCGCCTCAGCCTTGCCACGCGCCCCCTGAGCAGTCCACCTGGGCCTGCGCGTCAGCGGACCACCGTGCCAGGGCCCGCCGTCAGCAGCGTCAGTTCCTGTCGGGTGGGGGCGCCTTCCCAGTCGCCCCGGGATGCCACCGCGAACGCGCCCGTGGTGATCGCTCGGTCCAGGCGGGTCGGTACGTTCGCGTCGTCCAGGAGTGCCGACAGGTAGCCCGCGACGAACGCGTCGCCCGCGCCGACCGCGTCCACGGCGCGGACCTCGCGTGCGGGGGAGTGCAGCGTGTCGTCCGCGGTGTGGACCGTGGCGCCCTGCGCGCCGAGCTTCACCACGAGCTCGCGGATCCCCTCGGCCAGGAGGTCCTTCTCCGGGGTTGCCGAGGGCTGCGGCGGCAGGCACAGCGGCAGTTCGTCGTCGGAGGCGATGAGCACGTCGACGTAGGGGAGCCAGGCACGCAGCTCGGTCGCCGCCTGCTCGGAACTCCACAGGCGGGAGCGGAAGTTCACGTCCAGGCAGACCTGTGTGCCGTGCTCGCGGGCGAGCCGCAGGGCGCGTCGGCAGGCCTCCGCCGCCGACGGGCCGAGGGCCGGGGTGATGCCGGTGAGGTGCAGGACGCGCGGCGGCCCGGCGGCGAAGGCCGCCTCGACCGCTTCGGGGGCGAGCCGCGAACCTGCCGAGCCCGCGCGGTAGTAGTGCACGCGGGTCACTTCCGGCAGCCGCGGCTCGAAGAGGATCAGGCCCGTCGGGGCCTCCGGGTCCCGCGTGGCCGCGCCGACGTCGACGCCCTCCGCGCGCAGCGTGCGCAGGACCAGCTCGCCCGCCTCGTCGTCGCCGACCGCGCCCGCCCAGTGGACGGTGTGGCCGAGCCGGGCAAGGCCGATGGCCACGTTGCTCTCGGCCCCGGCGACCGACAGGTCCATGGAGCCGCCCAGTTTGAGGGGACCGCTGCCGCGCAGGGCGACCATGGTCTCGCCGAGGGTCAGGACGTCGCTCATCGGGCCACCGCCTCCGCGACCCGCACGAACTCCGCCGCCCTCGTCCGCAACGCACCCAGGTCGCCGCCGTCGGCCGCATCGCCGATCAGCGGCGAGCCGACGCCCACCGCGACCGCGCCGAGCTTCAGATACGCCTCGGCGGCCACCGCGTCCACACCGCCGACCGGCACGAACGGGACGTCGGGGAACGGCGCGCGCAGCGCCTTGAGGTAGCTGGGGCCGCCCATCGCCGACGCGGGGAAGATCTTCAGCGCGGTCACGTCCGCCGCCCGGGCCGCGATGACGTCGGTGGGCGTGAGGACGCCGCCGAGTACCGGAAGCCCCAGGTGGACGGCCTCGTCCACGCCCGCGCCGAGGCCGGGCGTGACGATGAGGTTGGCGCCCGCATCGGCGGCCCGGCGGGCGTCGTCGGCGGTGCGGACCGTGCCCGCGCCGAGCCAGGCGTCCGTGCCGAGCTCGGTCCGCGCCCGGCGCAGCACGCCCAGCGCGTCGGCGCCGCTGAGGGAGACCTCGACGAGTGGGACACCGGACTCCACCAGCGTCATGACCGTACGGAAAGAGGCGTCTGGGTCGGTGCCGCGCACGATGGCGACGAGGCGCCGCGCCCGGAGAGCCGTGGGGAAGTCGAGCATCTCCCCACATTCGCACAACCGTTTCAGCCGGTCCGATCCGGGTGGCGCGCCTTCCAGTACGGGTTGTCGTGCGGCAGCCCGCCGCTGACCCTGCCGTACATCCCGAAGGTCATGAGCAGCACGCCCACCACGAAGCTGAAGAGGACGTTCTGGATCCGGAACGCCAGGATGTTGTGGCTGGAGTCCAGCAGGGCGAGGTTGACGAAGCCGCTCACGATGAACGCGACGCCGAGGACCGTGTTCAGGGTCGAGGCGAAGTTCCCGCCGATCACCATGCCGACGAGGAGCAGCAGACCGGCGACGATCGACAGGACGCTGAGGGCGCCGTTCGTACTGAGTCCGGCGACCGTGTCACCGCGGGTGTCGAAGAATCCGATCTTGTCGATGAGCCCGAGGATGCCGAACGCGAGCAGGACCAGGCCCATCAGGCCCGCGCCCGCGCGGTAGACCTGGTTCAGCCGGTGGTCGACGGGCAGATGCTCGTCGAGCGTGATGTGGCGCCGGTTTCCCCGCTTCGTCCCTGGATGGAGCACATGCGTGGCCATGCCAGCCTCCTGGTGCGGGCGGAGGACGACGTACGTCCGCACGCCGAGCCCCGTACGCCACTCCAGGATCCGCCTGCGGGAGGCGGACTGCCAACCGCAGCCGCTCCGGGCCCCTCAGGCACCCTGCCCCCGCTCCTCCCTTATCTGCGCGACCACGCGCGCCACGGTCGTGCGGACCGCCTCGGTCTCGGTCAGGAAGTGCCAGTAGTCGGGGTGGCGGCCTTCCAGGGACGCCACCGCGCGGTCCAGGCGGGCCACGGATTCGTCGAGCGGGCGGGCGTGCCGCTGCTCGGGCGTCTGGCGGCCCGCCATCGCCAGGCGCTGCGCGTCCCGGATCGCGAAGCGGGTGCGCTCGATCTCCTGCTGCGGGTCCTTCGACACCGCGTTCAGCCGCTGCAGGCGGTCGCCTGCCGCGGAGACCGCCTCGTCCGTGGTGTTCAGCAGCGCACGGACCGTGGAGAGCAGCGAGGTGGCGTCCGGCCAGCGCTGCTCGGCGCGCGCCTGCTGGGCCTCCTTCAGCTTGGCTTCGGCCTGGCGCACGTTCTCCGCGGCCTGGTCGGGGACGTGCTGCAGGTCCTGCCAGCACGCGGCGGAGAACCGGCGCCGCAGCTCGCTGAGGACCGGCTCGACCTGGCTGGTGCGGGTGGTCAGCGCCTGCGCGCGGGTGCGCAGGGAGACGAGCCGCCGGTCGGTCTCGGCGGCCCGCTCGGGCAGCTGCTCGGCCTCGGCGCGCACGGCCTCGGCGTCGCGCAGGACGCGGTCGGCGCGCTGCAGCGTCTCCGGCACGCCGTGGCGGCCCGCGCCCTGGTTGAGCTTGGTCAGCTCGGGGCCGAGGGTCGCAAGGCGGGCGGCGAGGTCGTCGGCCTTGAGTCCGGCCGCGCGCACGGAATCGAGGGCGTTGCTCGCGGCGAGCAGGGTCTGGCGGGCCCGCTCCACCGCGGGGGCGAGCCGGGCGAGCTGGGTCTCCGCCTTGTCGAGCAGCGGGCCGAGGCCCTGCTGGAAGCGCTCCAGGTCCTGCTTGGCCTTGCCCAGCTCCGTCTTCGCGGCGGTGAGCTCGGTCCTTGCGCGGGCCGCGACGGAGGACTCCAGGTCGTCCCGGTCCAGGTCGTGGGCGTCCACGGCGCTGATGTACTGATGGCTGACCTCGTCGATGCGGTGCCCGATCGCTTCGAAGTCGGAGACGGCGCGCCGGGCCGCGGGCGAGGAGTCGACGGCCACGATCGTCTCGATGGAGATGCGCAGGTCGCGCTGGGCGGTGTCCAGTTCGTAGAACGCCGCGGCGGCGGCGTCCTTGGCGGCCTGCGCCTCGGCGCGCTGACTCTCGCCGCGCCCGCCGAACCAGCGCCGGGTGCCGCCGCCCGCGAACGCGGCCGGGACGGTGAGGGCGAGCAGGGGCAGGGAGAGGGTGACGACGGTGACGAGGGCGAGGGCGTCACGCAGGGGGCCGCGGCGTGCGCTCCCGCGGCGTGCGCTTCCGCGGGGCGGGTGAGAGGGGGCTTGCGAGCGCCGCCCGCCACCCTCGGTACCACCTGCCCCTACGGCCCCTGCCTCTGCCGCGCTCTCGGCCCCTGCTCCGTCCGGTGTGTACGGCTGCGAAGGTGTCGCCGTCACTATCCCTCTCCCGTGCTGTCATCCGCCCTGCCCGGTGTCACATTCTCCCACCGGTTAAAGACGAATACACGGGCCCGTTAGTTCGCGCTGCGCACCGTGACTTTGCCGTCGGAGCTGTGGACGGACACGTGGTGGGGGCTGCCGTCGTCCCGCGGCACCGACACGTCGACGGCGCTGTCGGAGGTCTCGGTCCGTACGTCGTACCGGACGCGCTTGCCGTCCTGCTCCTTCGGCACCGCTATGTCGACGGAGCCGTCCTTGCTGCGGGCCTCGACACGGTCGGGCACGGCGGCCAGCGCCAGCCGCACGGACCCGTCCTTGGAGTCGACGGCCACCCGCCCGGACGTGACGTCGCGCGCGGTGATGGAGCCGTCGGAGCTGTGCAGGCCGAGCGGTCCCTCGGCCCCCTCGACGGTGATCGACCCGTCGGAACTGTTCACGTCGAGCGGTGCGCCGGAGTCCTTGACGGTGACGGACCCGTCCTTCGTACGCACCTTCATCGCGTCCCGGAACCCGCCGGCCGAGACGCTGCCGTCCTTGTTCTCGACGGTCACGGCGACTCCGCGGGGCACCTCCACGCGGTGCTTGGCCGAGCAGTTGGCGATGATTCCGGAGCACTCCACGCCGAGCTTCAGCCGGTCGCCGTCCATCTCCCACGTCACCTTGGGGTCGCCGCCGAGCACGGTCTCCCCGTCGAACCACCGGGTCACCTTCACGCCCTTGGCGCCGCGGCCCGCCGGGACGAGTTCGAGCGAGGTGTCGCTGGACTCGACGGTCAGCGTCTTCCCCGCCAGGGCGAAGGTCCGGTGCTCCGGTTCCGTGTCGCCATCGGCGTCGGCCCCGCACGCGCCGACGAGCAGGGCGACGGCCACGGTCCCGCCGACGGCGGCGAGGGCGCGGGCGGCGCGTGGACGGCGGGTGCGGACGGTCATGACGGATCCCCCTGTAATGATCTTGCTCGTCTCCGACAGACTCTACGGAGCCGCCCGAGTCGGCAGGATCCGGACCGCCACCGGATTCGGGGTGGGGTTAACCCCCGGACGCGGGGCCTCCGGCGGCGCAAAAGGGGTTTGCGGGGCACTGCCTGCGGCAAGGTAGGCTGTCCACTCGTTCCCGGGCGCGTAGCTCAGGGGTAGAGCGCCTCCCTTACAAGGAGGATGTCGGCGGTTCGAAACCGTCCGCGCCCACCGGGTTTTACCTGCACAAAGGCCCCTCACCGTGATCGGTGAGGGGCCTTTTGCAGATCGTTGGGGAGTTCCTCAGGAGATCAACCCTCGGTCTCGCAGGGGTCGATGGTGAGCGTCCGGTTCGAGGGTCTCGGACCGTTGAGGTCCTCGGCTGGAAGGCGTAGCTCGAATGGGCTAATCGAGGGGTCGTGGGGCAGAGCGGGTGGATCGCCTCAGGCGTGCCGCTGGGCCGGTTCCGTGGCGCTCTCCGCGTACGTTCCGTCACTTTCCTGGTTGCGGTGGGCGGCAACGCGGAGCGCGATGGAGGGGAAGCGTGCGTCTGCCGTGGCGAGAGTCGATTTCGTCCGTCGCGCGCTCCGAGGGAGTGATCACCCATGACGCAGGGCGAAGGCTTCACCAACTCCGACGGACTCGCGGGCATGACGGCCTACGACCGGACCGGCGAGAAGATCGGCAGCGTCGAGCAGGTGTATCTCGACGACCGCAACGGTCGCCCCGAGTGGGTCACCGTCAAGACCGGTCTCTTCGGTATGAAGCAGAGCTTCGTCCCGCTCGCCGGAGCCCGCCGCCAGGACGACCAGCTGCACGTCGCGACGACCAAGGAGGCCGTCAAGGACGCTCCCCGTATCGACGCCGACCAGCACATAGAGCCGGGTGAGGAGCACGAGCTGTACGCCCACTACGGGCTCACCCGGCCCGAGGCGACCGCCCGTGGCGTGGCCGGCGGCGCGGCCGGTGGCGCGCCGATGGCCGGTAAGCGGGGCCGTGAGGGCATGCGTGAGCGTGAGGGCATGGCCGGAATGGCTGGTGCTGGTGCTGGTGCTGGTGCCGGGATGGTTGGTGCGGGGGCCGCCAGTCGGTCCGCCGGGCGTGACGACGGCAAGGCCGACGAGATGATCCGCTCCGAAGAGCGGCTGCGGGTCGGCACGGAGGAGGAAGTGGTCGGGCGGGCCCGGCTGCGCAAGGTCGTCGTCACCGAGAACGTGAAGACGTCCGTGCCCATCTCCCACGAGGAGGTGCGCGTCGTCCGCGAGCCCATCCGCGAGGGCGACGGCACGCGCGCCACTATCGGCGAGGCCGAGACCGAGGTGACCCTGCACGCCGAGAAGGCGGTGGTCCGCAAGGAGTCCGTGCCGGTCGAGCGCGTGCGGCTGGAGACCGAGAAGGTCACCGAGACGCAGGAGATCTCCGACACGGTGCGCAAGGAGCAGATCGAGTACGACGGCGGCAAGGGCGAGCGCGGTGCCAAGGGCGAGGGCTGGCGCGACCGGAAGCAGGGCCCGCGTCACTGATGGCGCTGATGTGCCCTGTCCGTGCGAAGGCCCCCCGCCGATCCGGGCGGGGGGCCTTCGCGCGTGCAGGTGACGACCTGCCCGACCTGCGGCGGTGTCAGCGGGAGCCGGGGTGCGTTCTGCGGTACCGACGGTCCCAGCGCTCCATGCGTTCCTTGCGGATGCGGTAGTCGCGGTAGGTCTTGGGGTAGCTGCTGCCCCCGCCTCCACCTCCACCGGCGCCCCCGCCCATGCCACCGCTCGCGGAGCCGCTCCCCGAACTGCCGCCCGAGTCGCTCTTCTTGGCGGACGAGCCGCTTTCGTAGAAGCGCGCCAGGTAGAAGACGAGCGCCGCTGCGGCAAGCCACAGCAGTGGTTGGCTGAAACCCAGGCCGAAGAGGGCCAGGATCGCGACAACTATCAGGACGTTCAAGGCAGCACCTCCATGGCTCGAAGGGGGCTCTCGTGCGGGGCTGATAGGGAGTCAACGCCCGCGGTCTGCGCCTGTCAATGGCTAGGCGGAGAGGGAGTCGCCGGCTTCTCATGGGCGTGCTTGAGGGCCGCGCGCGCGGCGACGGCGTCCGGTCCAGTGACTTGTTCCCAGTACTTGTGACACGTCACGAAAACAGCCAACTCACGCTCTCTGGAACGGAGTTCCTCCACTTCGGCCTGTTCGTCCCTGCTCCAGCCGGGAGAGGCGGGGCGTTCCACCTTTCGCCAGCCGCCGGTGTCGCTGAACCCGTCGAGGGGCTCGACCGACCAGGGCAGACGTTTGAGCAGTGCGAGGAGCACGGAGCGGATCTGGTGCAGTTCCTCCTGTCCGGCGAGGAGGTCGCTCGGGAAGTCATGGGCTGGGGTGACAGGCACGCCGTAATGGTACTCCTGTTCGAATTGCGTGTGCGAGTGGCGCGCGCAACGATCCGGCCGAGTTGTCAGTGGGCGGTGGCAGGCTGGAAGCATGTGCCGAAGCATCAAGACGCTCCGCCCGCCCGCGATCCCCGAGGACGCCACCGAGGAGGAGATCCGCGCGGCCGCGCTCCAGTACGTCCGGAAGGTCTCCGGCTTCCGCGCCCCGGCCGCCCACAACCGCGAGGTCTTCGATCACGCGGTGGACGCGGTGGCGAAGGCGACGACGGAACTGCTGGCGGGCCTGGAGGTGCGCGGGGCGGCGCGGGCGTCATAGCTGTGTAGGCGTGTCCGTGCCAAGGGCCACGCAAAAGACCGCGCCCAGGACGGAATCCTGTGCGCGGTCGGTTGCGCGGTCGGAGGGTGGTCGGTCCGCTGTCGCGGGGCGGGTCAGCTCGCCGTCGTGGGGCGGCGGACCAGGAACGCCGCGCCCGCGCCCGCCGCGAACAGCGCGAGCAGGGAGACGCCCGTGGCCAGCCAGGTCGCGCCGAGCCACTGCCCGCCGAAGTAGCCGAGGGCGACGCTGTAGCCCGCCCAGGCCAGGCCCGCCAGGGCGGACCACGGGAGGAACTCGCGCACCTTGCGGTGGGCCGCGCCCGCGCCGAGGGAGACGATCGAGCGGCCCGCGGGTGCGAAGCGGGCGATGACGACGAGGACGCCGCCGCCCCGCGCGAGCGCCGTGCCGAGGCGTTCCTGCGCGCTGGTCAGGCGCCGGGAACGGGCGATCGCGCGGTCGAGGCGTGCGCCGCCGCGCCAGGCGAGCCGGAAGGCGACCATGTCGCCGAGCACGGACGCGGTGGCGGCACAGAGCGTGAGCATCAGGATGTCGGGCACGTTGTGCGGGACCTGCCCCGCCGCCCCGGTCCCCGCCGCCGCGGCCGCGGTCGCCGACATGATGACGATGACCCCGCTCGGCAGGACGGGCACGAAGACGTCGAACAGGACAGACAGGGCCACGACCGCGTAGATCCACGGACTGCCGGTCAAGGCCCCCACACTCTCAAGCACCGTAACTCCCCGTTACTCCCCGATCGGCAGCGCGTTGCCGCTGTGTCGCGCGGAGAACGGCAGGGGCGGCCTTGGTGACAGCTGTACAGCGTACGCGGCGCGAAGGGCGGGAGATCCACTGGGGGCTTAGATGTTCCCTACATCACGTTCACCCGGCTGCCTCCCCTGGTGAGGCGTACGGCCCCGAAGTCCCGTACGAACGAGTCAGTACCCGAGCGGAGCACGGGCGGAAACGCGCGCGGAAACACGAGCGGGACACGGGCGCGACACGGGCGGTACGAGGGACGGAGCGGGCGATGGTGGCAGGGATGCTGGCCGGTGCGGTGGCGGCGGCGATGCTGGCCACGGGCGGCGGCGTGGCCGAAGCGGCGGTGGGGAGCTCATGGGCGCGGGCCGAGGCGTGGTTCGCGCCGCCGACGGCCTTCATCCCCTCGCCCGCGGTGACGTACGACGTGGGTCTGGTGCCCGCGGCGTCCTGGATCGAGGTCGAGCAGCGCAGCTTCGAAGGCGGCGACACGACCGTCACGCTGCGGGTCAGGGGCATGAAGCCGGGCCACGCGTACGGCGTGCACGTGCACCAGAAGCCGTGCGGCGCGAACCCGGAGGCGGCGGGCGGCCACTACCAGCACCGCGTCGACCCGGTCCAGCCGTCGAAGGACCCTGCCTACGCCAACGCGGAGAACGAGGTGTGGCTGGACTTCACCGCCTCAGTGGACGGCTCCGGAGCGGCGAGCGCACAGCACGACTGGGCGTTCCGGCCGGGCGAGGCCGCTTCCGTGGTGCTGCACGACGAGCCGGGCGGCGCGGGCGACCGGGCCGCCTGCTTCACGGTGCCGTTCGCGGCCCTGCCGGAGGCGCAGCAGTCGGGCAGCGCGTGGGGCGTGTAGACGCTTAGAGCCGCCGGTACGGGCTCGGTACGGCGACGGCGCCCCCTTCCCCGTACGTACGAGGAAGAGGGCGCCGTCGTCGGAACCGGAGCGTGCGCCGCAGGTCAGGCCGCGACCGGCGTGTGCTTCGCGTCCGCGCCCTCCTTGTCCGCGCTCTTGGCGTCTTCCGCCCGCGAGGCGAAGAACCGGTCGAGGCCGAACGCGCCGGACCCGGTGAAGACGAAGAGCAGCATCGCCCAGCAGAAGATCGCCGCGGCCTCGCCGCCGTTCTCCATGGGCCACAGGGCCTCGGGCTGGTGGACCTTGAAGTAGGCGTAGGCCATCGAGCCGGACGAGATGAACGCGGCGGCGCGGGTGCCGAGGCCCAGCAGGACCAGGACGCCGCCGACGAGCTGGATGACGGCCGCGTACCAGCCGGGCCAGGTGCCGACGTCGATCGTGCCGCCGCCCGACGCGCCGCCGAGGACGCCGAAGAGCGAGGCGGCGCCGTGGCAGGCGAAGAGCAGGCCGATCACTATGCGGAACACGCCGAGGGCGTAGGGCTGGGCGCTGTTGAGACGTCCAGTCATGGTGGGGACTCCTTCGGTTTGGGGACGGTAACCGAGCGGAGGCCCAAGATTAGGGCAACCTAATTAGTGCTTGCAAGTTCAACATTCGGTCAATCGGAGGTTCCGCTTCGGCTCGGCCCGGGGTTCGGGCGGCGATCCGGCGGTCCCGGTGGCCGTGCGCAGGGCGGCCCGCGCCACCGCGTCGGCGTCCGACAGCGTGACCGAGTCGACGCCGGGCCTCGCACCGGCCGCGGTCACCCAGTGGACCCCTTCCGTGGGCACTCCGAACGCGAACCTGCGGGCGTGGGACCGGCCTTGACGGTCGATCAGGTGATAGGGGCGCGGAGTCACGTCCAGGCCTCCGGTTTCATAGCCGTCGACCACATGGGCCCGGCACCGGCCGTCCGTCAGGAGCCGTCCGAGCAGCGCGTCGCCGGTGCGGCGCAGGTCCGGCTCGGGCAGCCTGGCCTCGATCAGCGAGGTGACGCGGACGACGGAGTCCTGGACGTCGGGGGAGTGCGCGAGGAAGGAGCCGTCCTCGGGCCGCAGGCTCAGGCGGGGCCCGAGCACCTCAAGGACCCCCGCCTCGATCAGCGCCGCCATCTCCTCGATGCGGCGGCGCGGCGGGCCGATGGAGAGGAAGGCGTTGAGCGGCGTGTACCAGCGGTCGAGGTGGTCGCGGCGCGAGACACCGGAGAGGCCGCCGTGGTCGACGACTCCGCGGAGCTCGTTGCGCAGATCGCGGAGCACGTCGAGCGCGGCCTTCAGCGGGCCCGCGACATTGCCGAGCGCGGCCTGCGCGACGTCCTCGCGCAGCCGGTCGAGAAGCCAGGCGCGGTGTGCCTGCGGGGAGGTGAAGGGGCGGGACGGGTGCGGCTGGGAGAGCCGCTCCCAGGACCAGCGGTCGGCCTCCGCGACCCCGAACGCGTCAAGCACCAGCGCCTCTTGGGGGCTCTGGTGCCCGACGGCCAGAAACCGCCCCCGGAAGTCGCACGCGTCCGGGACGCCGCTCCCGCCCTCGCCCTCCAGCAGCGCCGCGTAATAGACCGTCTCCACCTCCTTCGCGATCAGCGGCCATATCTCGCCGAGGAAGTCGGGCGCGTCGCCGCTGTCCGCGCGCTTGCGGAAGCGGGCCACGACGTCGGCGGTGAGGACGGCGGGCTCGTGCCGTCCGTACGGGCCCTTCGCGTTGTCGCCGCGCGCCTGGTACGGCACGCCGCGCCGCGATCCCGCGTACAGGCGCGGCTCGCGGCCCGAGGGCTCGTACCGCAGCGCCCCGCCGGGCGTTCGTGCGTACCGTCCGCCGCGCGCCTCGGTCAGGAGCGCCATGTGGTCGAAGAAGTTGAGGCCGAGGCCGCGCAGCAGTACCCGCTCGCCGGGGGCGATGACGGACAGGTCGAGGTCGGCGGGGTTGGCGGGCGGGAAGTGGCGCAGGCCGTGCCGTGCCGCGTGGTCCGTCAGGCGCCGCTGCTCCGGCCCGGCGGCGGCAGGCAGGTGGCCCTGCGCGAGCACGACCGCCGAGAGGCCGGAGAGTTCGAGACCGTCGTCCAGTACGAGGGTCTGCAGCCCGTCGGCCGTCTCGTCCAGGCGCACCGCGCGCGCCGCGTGGACCTGGACGCGGACCGTGCCGGGGGCGCGGCGCACCGCTTCGGCGAAGACCCACTCCAGATAGCGGCCGTAACAGGCGCGGGTCGGATAGTCGTCGGGCCCGAGCCCCGGAACCCGCCCGTCGGCGGCCCATTCGTACAGGCTCGGACCCGGGCGTATCGGCCCCGAGCAGTCGACGCTCGCGTCGGTGAAGAGGGTCACCTGGGAGGCGACGGTGTTCATCAGGAGCTCGGCGGGCTGCGCCGTGCGCCAGACGCGGCCCGCGCCCGGCGGGTCCGGGTCGACGACGTGGACCGTCAGCCGCGCCCCGGTCGCGAGGAGCCCGGCCGCCGACGCGCAGAGCCGTTCGAGCACGCTGGTGCCGCGGGGGCCCGCGCCGACCAGGGCGAGCGCGGCCGCGTCGGATGCGGTCCTGCGCCGCGCGGGTGGGAGCGGTGCGGGTACAGGTGCAGACAAAAGCGTGACTCCTGGGGCATAGAGAACGCTGGAACCGGACGGTCCGCATCATCATGCCGTCGGCACCCTCGATGCCGAACCCCGAACGTCGCACAGTCCCTTATGCGAGCCGTGTCTCGTCTATGAGAGCCGTGTCTCGTCCGCCTTCTCCAGGCGTACGCCCCCGCCGCGCACCGCCCGCGCCTGATCCAGCCGGAGCCGGGCCGAACGGCCGCGCAGCGTCAGGGTCATGAGCTGGTTGCCGAACCAGGGCCCGCCCGTCCTGCGCCAGTCGATGCCCGCCTGCGACACCCCGCCGTGCCGGGCGAAGCGCCGTCCGAGGCCGCGCCCCACGCGGCTCCAGCCGAAGCGGAAGCCGAGCTTGAGCACCGAGGGGATGGAGTTGTGGACGGGGGAGCAGGTCAGCTGGAGGACCCGGGCGTCGGGCCCGTCGCCCGAGGGCCAGCTCGGCTCGGCGACGTAGGCGTGGTGGACGTCGCCGGAGAGCACGCACACCGTCGCGGGGGCCTGCGGGCCCGAACCAGCCTCCGTGATCAGCGCGGTGAGCGCTTCGAAGGAGGCGGGGAAGGCGGCCCAGTGCTCCAGGTCGGAGCGCCTGCGCAGGTTCTCCCCGAAGCGGGCCCAGCGCTCGCCGCGCGCACCGCTGCAGAGCGCGGCGTTCCACCCCTCGGCGTCATGGATGAGGTGGGGGAGCAGCCAGGGCAGGGAGGTGCCGATGAGGAGGTGGTCGTACGTGCCCGGGTCCGCCAGCGCCTGCTCGCGCACCCAGTCGGCCTCGTCGGCGTCGAGCATGGCGCGCTCGCCCTCCGCAAGGACGCGGGCCGCGCGGGTGTCCACCATCAGCAGCCGGACCCGCCCGAAGTCCCGCCGGTAGCTCCAGCGGGCGGCCCGCGCGTCCGCGTCCGCCGCGGCGGCGAAGGCGCGCAGCTCGTCCGTGCCGTCCGGGGCCGCGCACACGGAGGCGTAGAGGTCGTCGCGCGCCAGTTCCTCGGGCGGCAGATTGCCGAGGTGCTGATGGACCCAGTACGACATGAGGCCGCTCAGGATGCGCTCGCGCCACCAGGGCGTGGCCCGCATCTCGGCGAGCCAGGCCGCACTGGTGTTCCAATCATCGATCACGTCATGATCGTCGAAGATCATGCAGCTGGGGACGGTCGACAGCAGCCAGCGGACCTCCGGGTCGAGCCAGGACTCGTAGTAGAGGTGGGTGTACTCCTCGTAGTCCGCGACCTGGACGCCCGGCGGGTCGGTGAGGTCCCGGCGGGCGGCGAGCCAGCGCTGGGTGGCCTGGGACGTCTGGTCCGCGTACACCTGGTCGCCCAGGAGCAGCAGGACGTCCGGGCGCTCGGCGTCCGGGTCGGCGGCTATGCGGGCGGCGAGGGTGTCCAGCGCGTCGGGCCCCACGGGATCGTGCTCGCCGGACGGCGGGGCGGCCCAGCGGCAGGAGCCGAACGTGACCCGCAGCTCCTGGTCGTCACCCGGCTCCGCGGGGGTGCGGATGGTGCTCGCGGGGTAGGGCGAATCGGGCAGCGGCCACACGGCGGCCCCCGCGCCGTCGCCGAGCCGCACCTCGTACGCCGTCTCCGTGCCCGGCGTCAGTCCGGTCACGGGGACGAGCGCGTAGTGGTGCCCCGCGATCTGGAAGGTCCGCGCCGTACCTCCCGCGCCGTCCGCGCACCGCACCTCGGCGGTGCAGGGCCGGTCGGCCTCGACCCAGACGGTTGCCGTCGAACCGTCGACGTACCTCAGCAGTGGACCCAGGCGCAGCCGTGCCACAAGTGATCACCCTCCTCTGTCGCCCCGTACGGTACGGAACGCCAGAGGAGGGCGGGCCGGTTCCGCGACAACCCGTCCGGCTTCTCCGAGGTCAGCAGCCGTTGAGGATCGAGGAGAGCTTGCTCTTCTCCTCGGTGTTCACCGTCAGCTTGTAGTGGTGCTTCACGTCCACCCACATCCGGGCGTAGTAGCAGTGGTACGAGGCGGTGGGCGGCAGCCACTCGGCCGGGTCCTTGTCGCCCTTGGCCTGGTTCACGTTGTCGGTCACGGCGATCAGCTGCGGCCGGGTCAGGTCGTTGGCGAAGCCCTCGCGCTGTGCGGTGGTCCAGCTGTTCGCGCCGGACTTCCAGGCCTCGGAGAGCGGCACGACGTGGTCGATGTCGAGGTCGGACGCGACGGTCCAGGTGGCGCCGTCGTAGGCGGACTTCCAGGTGCCGGAGGTCGCGGCGCAGCTGGAGTCCTGCTCGACGTCGGTCCCGTCGCGCTTGAGGACGACCTCTCGGGTGTTGCAGGCGCCGGACTGCGTCTTCCAGTGCGGGAACTTGTCGCGGCTGTAGCCGTCGGAGGAGCCCTCGGCCTTGACGGTGAGGTCGCCGAGGTAGGTGCGGGCGGTGGCGGCGCTGACCGGGGCCGGGGGAGCGGCCTGGGCGGTGGAACCGGTGACGAGGGTGGCGGCGGCGGCCAGGGCGACGGCCGCGGCGGCGAAGGCGGGCCGGGTGTACCGGGCGGGCCGGGTGCTTCGGGTGCCCGGGGTGTGTCGACGCGCGTAGACAGCGGACATGCGAACTCCTCTGGTGTGGGGGGAAGTTGACCGGTGGGGCGGTCATCGTTGCGGGCAGGGGTTACTGGCGGATGTGCGTCTGGTGACAGGGTCGCGTCAAATAGGTGCGGACTTCAAGAGTTCTGGCGCCGCGTCATATGCGTGTCGCGCGCCCGGAGTTGCGTTCGAGTGACCCAGGTCACTGTCAGGCGGGGCGAAAGTCCCTGGCCAGGGGCGGTCGAAGGTCGCGTACGATGGATGGCGCAGAAGGGGAGTAGCTCTTCGCCGGACCGTCGACATACTGCTCAGCTCGTCTGAGCCGGCGCCCGGAGGCAGGCCCCATGGGGCAGGCCAGCGAGACCTTCGGCAAGCAGTGCAGACGTACGCATCCCGCGTACGTCCAGACGTCCACATCCGTGTACGTCCGTGTGCGCTGCCGTGCCGAGGTGTCGTACGCGAAACGGTGGAACACTCTCGGTGGGGCGGCTCCCGACCGATTGAGGAACCCTTGATCAGCTTCAGCGTGATGGCGCTCGTCTTCGGCGTCGTCTTCCTGGCCGAGCTGCCGGACAAGACGGCGCTGGCCGGTCTCGTCCTCGGTACGCGCTACCGCGCCTCCTACGTCTTCGCCGGTGTCGCGGCGGCCTTCACCGTCCACGTGGTGCTCGCCGTCGCGGCGGGCAGCGTCCTGACCCTGCTCCCGCAGCAGCTGGTCCATGCGCTGACCGGCATCCTCTTCCTCGCGGGCGCCGCGATGCTGCTGCTCAAGGGCGGCGACGACGATGGTGAGGTCAAGCAGCCCGAGAACCAGAGCTTCTGGAAGGTCTCCGGCGCGGGCTTCATGCTCATCCTGGTCGCCGAGTTCGGCGATCTGACGCAGATCATGACCGCCAACCTGGCGGCCCGCTACGACGACCCGCTCTCCGTGGGTCTCGGTGCGGTGCTCGCGCTGTGGGCGGTCGCGGGCCTCGGCATCGTCGGCGGCAAGGCGCTGATGAAGCGGGTGCCGCTGGCGCTCATCACGAAGATCGCGGCGCTGCTGATGCTGGGGCTCGGGGTGTGGAGCCTGTACGAGGCGATTGCCTGACGGCGATTGCCTGACGGCGATTGCGTGGCGGTGGGTGCGTGACGGCGATTGCGTGACGGGGATTGCGCCCACTTTAGGGCGCTTAGGTGGTGTGACCTGCGGCGTTGGCTTTTGTGGCCCACGTTTTGTACCGTGCAGGAACAAAGTGGCTCCGCCCGTACTCCCTGACCGGCGGGCGGGGCTGCCTTGATCTTCCGCCGCCTCTGCGCTCTGGAGCACCCCGATGACGGCCACGACCGCCGACCCCGTCGCCCCCGTTCTGACCGCCCGGGCCGTGCTCCTCGACATGGACGGCACCCTCGTCAACTCCGACGCCGTTGTCGAACGCTGCTGGCAGCGCTGGTCCACGCGGCACGGGCTCGACTTCGACGAGGTCATCAAGGTCGTCCACGGGCGGCAGGGGTACGCGTCCATGGCGGTGCTGCTGCCGGAGCGGTCCATGGCGGAGAACCACGCGGAGAACCGCGAGATGCTCGCCGCGGAGACCGCCGACATGGAGGGCGTCGTCCCGGTGCCCGGCGCGCCCGCGTTCCTGGCGTCGCTGACCGGCCTCCGGCTGCCGCACGCGCTCGTGACCTCCGCCGACGTGCCGCTGTCCACCGGACGCATGGCCGCGGCCGGGCTCGCCCTTCCGGACGTGCGGGTGACCGCCGAGAGCGTCGGCGCGAGCAAGCCCGACCCCGAGGGGTTCCTCAAGGGCGCGGCGGCGCTCGGCTTCGAACCTGCGGACTGCGTGGTCTTCGAGGACTCCGGGGCGGGGATCCGTGCGGGGCAGGCGGCGGGCATGCGGGTCGTGGGCATAGGCCCCCGCGCCGCGGAGTTCGGCCCCACGGTGCACGTCGAGGACCTCACCTCGGTGCGGGTTGCCGACGCGGGCGACGGCTCGATCCGGCTGACGTTCGGCTGATCGCCTGCGGTTGATCGCCTTCGGCTTCGGCTGAAGTTCTCGCTTCTCGCTGGTGTTCGGTTCTTCGCCGGACCTCAGGGTTCCGTCGTCTCCGACTCCAGGCTGTGTCGCGTCTCGCGGCCGTATTCGCCCGGTGCGTCGTCCCTGAGGCCGCGGGCCCACTGGTAGCGGCTCACCGCGTCGGTGACCTCGGACGTGTACGTGCCGTCCCGCTCACCCATGTACAGGTACAGCTGCGCCAGCCTGTCCTGTAGTTCCGTGACCCGCGCCCCCTTGTCCCCCTGCCGCAGCGTCGCGTCGGTCGTCCTGCGCGGCGGTGACGCCGAAGCCGACGGTCCGACCGATCCCGTCGCGCGGGACGTCGGCGGCGGCGAGGACGAGGACGAGGGCGTGGACGACGTCGAGCGGGTGGGCGTCGGCGGCGCGGACTGCCGGGCGCCCGGCAGGGCGGAGGGGGCCCGCGAGGCCGACGCCGACGGGTTCGCCGAGGGCGGCGCGGGCTTGGTCGGGTCCGCGTACGCCGACGTCAGGTCGTCCGACAGCGCCCGGTCCCGGGTCGGTCCGTCCGAGGCCGAGGAGAGCAGCCCCATCGCGAAGACGGTGGCGGCTGCCACGGCCGCGACGGCGCCCGCGCCGACGAGCAGCATGAGGCCGCGTTTGCGGGCGGGGGACTTGTCGCGCGGATCTTCGTGCGGCGCGGAAGCCGGGTCCGTACCCGTGTCCGCGGCGAAGAGGCGTACATCCGTGGCTGCGGGTGGAGGATCGCCCGGACCCTCGGCCGCACCGGCACCGGCACCGGCACCGGCACCGGCACCCGCAATCGGGCCGCTGCCCCCCTCGTGATCTTCCGGCGGAGCCGAGGGCTCCGGCTCCGGCTCCTGCAGCGAAACGTACGGCCGTATCCGCAGCGGATCGAAGTCGGCCGCGGCCGCTGCCGCGGCAGACCGCTCCCGTGCCCGGTCCCGCCCGTCGCGCTCGCCGTCAGCGGCACCGTCCTGACGTTCTCTTTCTTCTTCCTGTCCGGCCACCGGCCGTCCCTCCCCTCATCAGTCCCGCCCGCCCCGAGAGCTCCAGCGATTATGCAGAACCCTGCTTCAACAGGCCATAACGGGAGACACGGACCAGGATGGAAAGGGAAGACGGACTCCCAGGAGGTGTCCATGTCGCAGGATGCCAGCGCCCACCCCGCGGGGGAGGGGGCCCGCCCGGCCCCGGCCCACGTCGGCAACGGGCATCCGCCGGGAGGCGTACTGATCTCCATCGGCGCGCTGCTCCTCGGCATGCTGCTCGCCGCGCTCGACCAGACCATCGTCTCCACCGCGCTGCCGACGATCGTCAGTGACCTCGGCGGCATGGACCACCTGTCCTGGGTCGTCACCGCGTACATGCTGGCCGCGACGGCCGCGACACCGCTGTGGGGCAAGCTCGGCGACCAGTACGGCCGCAAGAAGCTGTTCCAGACCGCGATCGTGATCTTCCTGGTCGGCTCGGCGCTGTGCGGCATGGCGCAGAACATGCCGCAGCTCATCGGGTTCCGCGCGCTGCAGGGCCTCGGCGGCGGCGGTCTCATGGTGCTGTCCATGGCGATCGTCGGAGACCTCGTGTCGCCGCGCGAACGCGGCAAGTACCAGGGCCTGTTCGGCGCGGTCTTCGGCGCGACGAGCGTCCTCGGGCCGCTGCTCGGCGGGCTCTTCACCGAGCATCTGAGCTGGCGCTGGGTCTTCTACGTCAACTTGCCCATCGGGGTGATCGCGCTCGTCGTCATCGCCACGACGCTGCACATCCCGGTGCGCGGAACCCGGCACACCATCGACTATCTCGGCACCTTCCTCATCGCCTCCGTCGCCACCTGCCTGGTCCTGGTCGCCTCGCTCGGCGGCACCACCTGGGCCTGGGGCTCGCCGCAGATCATCGGGCTCGCGGTGCTCGGCGTGGTGCTCGCCGTGGCCTTCGTCGCGGTGGAACGCAAGGCCGCGGAACCGGTGCTGCCACTGAAGCTCTTCCGGATCCGCACCTTCACGCTCTCCGCGGTGATCAGCTTCATCGTGGGCTTCGCGATGTTCGGGGCGATGACGTACCTGCCGACGTTCTTGCAGGTCGTGCAGGGGGTCACGCCGACCATGTCGGGCGTGCACATGCTGCCCATGGTGGCCGGAATGCTCATCTCCACCACCGCGTCCGGCCAGATCGTCAGCCGCACGGGCCGCTGGAAGGTCTTCCCGATCGCGGGCACGGCCGTCACCACGCTCGGGCTGCTCCTGCTCCACCAGCTGAACGAGAACAGCGGCACCGGCGAGATGAGCGCGTACTTCTTCGTCTTCGGCCTGGGCCTCGGCCTGGTCATGCAGGTCCTCGTCCTCATCGTGCAGAACGCCGTCAGCTACGAGGATCTGGGCGTCGCCACGTCCGGCGCGACGTTCTTCCGCTCCATCGGCGCCTCCTTCGGCGTCGCGATCTTCGGCACGATCTTCACCAACCGGCTCGGCGGCAAGCTGACCGACGCCCTCGCCGGGCAGCAGCTGCCGCCGGGGCTGAGCGTGGACACCCTGGAGGCGGACCCGCGGGGCATCGCGCGGCTCCCCGCCGACCTCCGCCCGGACGCCCTGCACGCGTACGCCTCGTCGATCACGGACGTCTTCCTGTACGCGGCGCCGGTCGCCCTGGCGGCCTTCGTCCTCGCCTGGTTCCTGCGCGAGGACAAGCTGCGCGCCTCGGTGACGGCGCCCGACCCGACGCAGACGCTGGCCAGCAACCCCGTGGAGCGTTCGTCGTACGACGAGTGCGCGCGGGCGCTCTCGGTGCTCGGGACGCGCGAGGGGCGGCGTGCGGTCTACGAGAAGATCACGGAGCGGGCGGGCCACGACCTGCTGCCCGCGTCGAGCTGGCTGCTCCTGCGCATCGCCCGGCACGGCTCCGTCGAACCGGGCGTACTGGCGGAGCGCACCACGGTGCCGCTCACCGTGATCACGGCGGCCGCCCGCCAGGTCGAGGAGCGGCGCCTCGCGGAGCGGCAGGGCCTGGAGATGATCCTCACCGACCGGGGCCGCGAGGTCGCAGCCACCCTGGCCAGGGCCCGCGAGGAGTCCCTGTCGGAACTGCTCGGCGACTGGTGGAGCCCCGACCGCCCCACGGACCTGGTCCAGCTGGTCGAGGAGCTCAGCGCCGAACTGTGCGGCTCGGAGTCGGAGCGGCCGCAGGGCGGGGGGACGGTGGTACGTGCGGCGTGAGCGGTGAGGTGCCAGGCGTGCGACGTCAGGCGTGAGCCGTCAGGCGTTGGGCCGGGTCCCCAGCTTCTTGGCGAACCAGTGCTCGGCGTACGGCCGGACGGTCAGCGGCTCGGTCTCCTCGTACCCGTGCCGGGCGTACAGCGCGCGGGCCTCCACCAGGTCGGTGCGGGTGTCGAGGACGATGCGCTCGGCCCCGAGCGTGCGCGCCGCGTCCTCGGCGGCGGCGAGGAGGACGGGTGCGCCGCCCTTGCCGCGCATGTCCTCACGTACGAACACGCGCTTGAGCTCGGCGGTCGTGGCATCGAGCAGCCGCACCCCCGCCGTGCCGACGGGCTCGCCCCCGTACCGCGCGACGAGCAGCACCCCGTCCGGCGGCGCGAGATCGGCCCCCGTCTCGGCGGCGATCTCGCGCTCCAGCTCCTCGGGATCCGTGCCGCGCCCTTCGTTCAGCAGATACCAGCGGTCGCTGACCTCCGTGTAGTACGCACGCCAGAGCGCGAGGGCGACGGACGAGTCATGCGCCTCCGGACCGACGCTCCAGGAGGCGGTGCCGACAGGGACCACGGTGACAGGCTTGCTCATACGCTCATTCTGAGCCGACGCACACATCGCTCCGCAAAGGGTTTTGCGCCTACGCGCTCTTCGGGGCCGCCTGCTGGACGACCTCGAAGGACCACACCGAGGAGCCGCTGGCCGCGGGCTTGGGGCGGTCGCCGCCGCCTTGGTGGGCCGACTTCATCGGGCCCTCCATCCAGGCCTGGAACGACTCCTCGTCACGCCAGCGCGTGTAGACCAGGTAGTCATCGGTGCCCTCGATGGGGCGGAGGAGCTCGAACCACTCGAAGCCGTCGGAGTTCTCCACGGCGCCGGCGCGGGCGGCGAAGCGCTTTTCGAGGGTTTCCCGCTGGTCGGCGGGGACGGTCAGGACGTTGATCTTCACTACGCTCATACGGCCATCCTGCCGTACGGGGGTGTCGGAGCGGCGTGAGCCCCGGGGCCGTGGGTCCGGATGTCACGGAGGTCCGGAGGATGGTGGTCCCGGGGCTCGGTTCGGTGGTGCCGTTACAGGCGCAGCAGGCGTTCCGCCGTCTCGCGGTAGTCCTGCAGGGTGAGGCGGAGTTGTTCCGTGTCGCCGGTGGGTGAGGGCGGGGGCGGGGTGGCTTCCGGCGTGTGGGGATCGGCCGGGGTGGGGGCCGCGGTTTGGGGCTGCCACGTCGTGCGCAGGGTGCGGCGGCGCTCCGCGAGGGTGTGCGTCAGGTCGGCGATCGCCTCCTCCAGGATGCGGTCGGCGTTCTCCACGGCGGCACGGGGGCCGTCGACGAAGCCGTTGACCGCGTTCTGCAGGCGCAGCGCCAGCTTGTCGCGTGCGTCGATCGGGAAGAGAGCGGTCCCGTCAGCCATGCTGAACTCCCTTGGGGGTGATGCCGGTCGAGCGCTTGCGGGTGTCGTGCCTGCCGGTGGGTGTGGCGTCGGCGTCCGCGTCGGCCTGCTGCTCCGCCACCAGCGCCTCGAAGAGCGCCCGGGCCTCGACCAGGGCCGCGCGCATCTCCTCGGTGTCGGCGCCGGTCAGGGGGCCTGTGCCGGTCGTGCCGAGCGCCGTGCGGTGCACCTTGCGGTAGCCGTGCACGTGGTGGGCGTGGTGGACGGAGAGCGCGTCGATCTGGTCCTCGTAGTGACCGGCGTCGGGGAATCCGCGGGCACCGGCCAGCTCGGCGACGAGCCGGTCCGCCTCGGTCACCGCCTTGCGCGGGGAGTCGACGAAGTGCTCCTGGACCACGGTCCAGCGGGCCGTGTACTGCTCGCGTGCGGCGGGGTCCAGCGGCCGCGTACGCAGGGAACCGTGCCGCTTCACACGCTCGCCGAGGTCGCGTTCGGCGGCCTTGGTGTCGCCGTCGTGCCGGGCGACCGCGCGGTCGTACTCGGGTCCGAAGCGGCGCTTGAGGCCGCGCCTGCCGCCCGCACCCTGCTGCCTGCGGTTCAGCACGGCGACGGCGGCGCCAGCGAGGACGGCGACTACCACGATCAGGAGAATGACCATGAGTGTGGACATGGGTGGGTGCCCTTTTCGGCTCGGGGATCGGCCTGGGGCGCGGGGCCCGGTGAGGCCCCGACACCCGTTCCCCGGAACGAGTTGCCCGGAATCGGACCGCCAAACAGCCCGTGCACGGAGCAGGACCGTCCGGAGTCGCTGCCGAGGTGGGCCTCAGCCCGGATGGCGCTCCCGCCAGTCGCGGGCCACCTCGTCGACGTCGACAGGGGTGAGACCGACCGGCGGGCCGGGCGGCGGCGTGCGCAGTGCAGTGCTGATCTTCTCGTTGAGGTCCGTCACGAGCTTGCGCGCCATGCGTTCGGACGGCGCCTCCGCCGCCGCGGCCAGCGTGTCCTCGGCCTCCTTGCGCAGGGCGAGGGTGGGGGACATGTAGGAGAGGCCTTCGCGGGCCATCTTCTGCTTGACCCACCACATTTCGTCGTACGTGGGATTCGGCCCCTCGGGCAGCGGTTTGCCCTTGCCGGGCAGGGACGCGAAGTCCCCGCGTTCTTCCGCCTCACGGATCTGCTTGTCGATCCAGGACTCGAAGTTGACTCCAGGTGGCTTGCGCTCAGTCATGGGGTCATTGTCCCAGGGTGCTCGTGCGACTGCCCCGGGGCACTTAGGATGCGGCAGCGCGCGACACGTCAAGCAGGTTCGCGCCACCGTGAGTTCAAGGTGAAGGAGCGTGCTTACGTGCTGGAGCTGACCATGGCCTCGGTGTCCGGGGCGGACGCGGGTGCCACCGCAGGCATGCTCATGGCCGACGCGCCGAGCGAGCCGGGTGCGGTGCTGCGTGTGGGGCGGGACAGGAACGTGTGCCGTCTGGTGACGCCCGACGACTGGCTGTTCGTGTCCCGTACGCATCTGGAGTTCCGCTGCGGGCCCGACGGGGACTGGTCCGTGAACTGGCTGCGCGGCTCGAACCCCGATCCGGCCTCCGAGGTGCGGCTGGTGTCCGGGGGCGCGGCGCGGACCCTCGTGTACGGAGGGGCGGCGCCGCTGCCCAGGGGCGGCTCCGGCGAGGTGGTCATCCAGGACAGGTACGGGCCGCGGAGTGTGAACGTCGGGTACTACCACGAGGGTTGAGTGTGGCCGCGGTAGTTGTTTGGTGCTAGTTGCTAGTTGCTAGTTGCTAGTTGCTAGTTGCTAGTTGTGGGTTGCTAGTTGGTGGTCGTCAGTCGAGTACGCGGGCCAGCGCGAAGCCGTCGTACCCCTTCGTGCCCACCGTCTGCACCGCCGTGCCGGTCAGCTTGGGGTGCTCCGCGATGAGTTCGAGCGCGGAGCGGGTGCCGCGCACGCTCGGGTCGGTGCTGGTGGCTTCGGTCACCGCGCCGCCCCGTACGACGTTGTCGAGGATGATCAGGCTGCCGGGGCGGGTCAGTTCGATCGCCCACTCCAGGTAGCGCGCGTTGTTGGCCTTGTCGGCGTCGATGAAGACGAGGTCGAAGGGCTCGGGGTGCGCGGCGTGCTCGGCGCCGAGGGCGGTGAGGGAGTCCAGGGCGGGGCCGACGCGGACTTCGGCGATCTTGTCGAGTCCGGCGCGGGCGAGGTTGCCGCGGGCGACGGCGGCGTGCTCCGGCTTGAACTCGAGGGTGACGAGGCGGCCGTCGGCGGGCAGGGCGCGGGCCAGCCAGATGGTGCTGTAGCCGCCGAGGGTGCCGACCTCCAGGATGCGGCGGGCGCCCTGGACCTGGGCGAGGAGGTGGAGCAGCTTGCCCTGGTTCGGGGCGACGGCGATCTGCGGAAGTCCGGCCGCGTCGCTGTCGCGGAGGGCCGCGGTCAGGGCCTCGTCCGCGGGGGCGAGGAGGCCGGTGAAGTAGTCGTCGACGGAGTCCCACTGCTGCTGGGTCATGTGATCGTGAGTTCCCTTCGGCTGTTCTGTGGTGCGACTGTTCGACTGTCTAGTTAGTTTCGCTAAGGAGTCTACGGCGGGGTGCGGGGGCTTGTCAGCCGGATTCTCGGCCGGGTCGCCGGGTCGCCGGGGGCTTGGGTGTCGGTGTTGTTGTCAGTGGGGGCTCGCATACTGGGCGTTGAAGATCGGTGGAGCGGGTTCGGGGGAGATGGCGTGACGTACGGGGCTGCGGTGCACGGGTTTGCCGAGCGGTGGCTGCCCGAGGTGGAGCGGGCGGTCGAGGGCGACGGCGGGGCGGGGGACTTCGTGTGCTCGCCCGTCGGCATGTGGCTCGCGCTGGCCTCCGTCGCGGTGGGCGTGCGCGGGGAAACCGCCGATGAGCTGGGGGAGTTGCTCGGCGTCGCCGGGCCCGGGGCGGCGCGTGCCGTGACGGACGGAGCGCGGGCCCTCGCGGACACGGATGCGCTCGGCGTCGCCACGCGCGTGTGGAGCCGGGTGCCGGTGTTCCGGGAGTACGAGGAGGCGCTGCCGGACATCGGGTTCGGCCCCATGGATGCGGCTGCCGCGGATGCGTGGGTGAGGGAGGCCACGGACGGCATGATCGAGCGCCTGCCGGTGGTGATCACTCCGGACACCCTGCTGCTCCTGGTCAACGCGCTGGTGCTGAGGGCGCGTTGGGAGGACCCCTTCGAGGGGGCGGGTACGTCTGATGCCGCCTTCACGGATGCGGGGGGCGTCGAGCATCAGGTGCCCACGATGCGGCGGCCGGTGGGGGCGGGGGACGCGTGGGTGGTCGACGGGGGCCGTAGCGACCGTGTCGCGGCTCGGGTCGTCGAGATGCGGGGCGCGGCTCGGGGTGGCGGGGCGGCGCCGGTGCGGGTCCGGTTCGTCCTGGGGGAGCCGGGGGCGGGGGCCGCCGCCGTGCTGCCGCTCGCCTGGGCGTCCCGCGCGCGCCGCTCGGTGATCGACGCCGAGCAGGTCACCATGGCCCTGCCCCGCCTGTCCCTGCGGACGCGGACCGACGCGACCGATCAGCTGGCCGCGCTCGGGGTGCGGTGGGCCATGAGCGACGCGGCCGACTTCTCCGGGATGTCACCGGAGAGGCTCGCGATATCGCAGGTGGTGCAGGAGGCGGTCGTCCGGATCGCGGAGCGGGGGGTCGAGGCGGCGGCGGTGACGGCGGTGCCCATGGCGCCGGGCGGTGCGTATCGGCTGCGCCGGGCCGAGCGGATCGCCTTCGACCGGCCCTTCGGGCTGGTCGTCCTCGATGGCGCGGAGGAAGTGCCGCTGTTTGTGGCGTGGCAGGCGGGTTGTCCGGGCCAGCCCGGAGTGTGACCTCCGACGTTGCCCCCAAAGGGCGGCCGGTTGTACGTCGTCTGGCGGTGGGTGTCGGCTGGGTGCGCAGTTCCCCGCGCCCCTGGGTGGTCCTGCCTGCGCTCGCCGTTCAGTGCCGTTTCCCTGAGCGGGGTGGTCGGTTGTGGGTCGTCTGCCGGTGGGTGTCGGCTGGGTGCGCAGTTCCCCGCGCCCCTGGGTGGTCCTGCCTGCGCTCGCCGTTCGGTGCTGTACCCCTCAGCGGGGCGGCTGGTCGGGTTTACCGGTCAGGCCCCGCGCAGCGCCATCGCTTCCGATTCCGTTTCCACCGCCGGAGGCGAACCCGGCAGGGGCCTGCGGGCCGATTCCGTCATGTACCAGACGGCGATGCCGCCGATCACTGCCGCTGCCATCATGTAGTACGCGGGCATCATCTTGTCGCCCGTCGCGCCGATCAGTGCCGTCACGACCAGCGGTGTCGTGCCGCCGAAGACCGAGACGGAGATGTTGAAGCCGATGGAGAGGGAGCCGTAGCGGACCTTCGTCGGGAAGAGGGCCGGGAGGGCCGACGGCATCGAGGACGTGAAGCAGACCAGGAGCATGCCGAGCGCGCCGAGGCCCAGGGCGATCGCCCACAGGGAGCCGTCGCGGATGAGGAGGAGCGCGGGGATCGAGAGCAGGAAGAAGCCCGCGCAGCCCGCGGCGATGACCGGGCGGCGGCCCACCCGGTCCGTGAGCGCCCCCATGAAGGGCTGGGCGCACATCATCAGCGCCATGACGGCCAGGATGACCAGCAGCCCGTGCGTCTCGTCGTACTTGAGCTCGCTGGTCAGATAGCTCGGCATGTACGACAGCAGCATGTAGTCCGTGACGTTGAAGACCAGGACCAGGCCCATGCAGAGGAGGAGCGCCTTCCACTGGCCCGTGACCATGTCGCGCAGCCGCACCTTCGCGCGGGTCTGCTCGTCCTTGTGGGCCTTCTCCAGCTCGGCGGCGAACGCCGGGGTCTCCTCCAGCTTCATCCGCAGATAGAGGCCGATCAGGCCCATCGGGCCCGCGATGAGGAACGGGATGCGCCAGCCCCAGGAGAGCAGGTCGTCGGAGGAGAGCAGGGCCGTCATCAGAGTGACCAGGCCCGCACCGCCGATGTAGCCCGCCAGCGTGCCGAACTCCAGCCAGCTGCCGAGGAAGCCCCGCTTCTTGTCGGGGGCGTACTCGGCGATGAACGTGGAGGCCCCCGCGTACTCGCCGCCCGTCGAGAAGCCCTGCACCAGGCGGGCGAGCAGGAGCAGGATCGGTGCCCAGACGCCGATCGACGCGTACGACGGGATCAGGCCGATCGCGAACGTGCCCGCCGCCATCATGATCATGGTCAGCGCGAGGACCTTCTGGCGGCCCACGCGGTCGCCGAGCGGGCCGAAGACCATGCCGCCGAGCGGCCGGATCAGGAAGGCCGCGGCGAAGGCGCCGAAGGTGGAGAGCAGCTGCGCCGTCGGGTTGCCCGAGGGGAAGAAGACCTTGCCGAGCGTCACGGCGATGTAGCTGTAGACGCCGAAGTCGAACCACTCCATCGCGTTGCCGAGGGCGGCCGCCTTCACCGCGCGCTTCACCATCGCGGGGTCGGTGACGGTGACCTCCTGGGCCGCGGCTGCCTCTCCCCGCGGCCTGGGCAGGGGGGTGTCCGACGGCTCGGGCTTCCGTAGTGCGACGGGGGTGGCGCTCGCCAAGGGTTCGCTCGCCTGCTTTCGGTCGACGACAAGGACGAGGCCGCACCCGTAAACCGGGGCGGCCCGAAAAGCGACCATAGGTGCAAGGGGCATCATTACGGTCGGTGTCCGGTCGGCCGCACAGCGCCGCAAAACGGCTGCTGTCCAGGTCAAACGGCATTTACCCAGGTGGCAGGGGTTATGCACCCATGTGATCTTTGTCGCGGCCGGGCCCGGGAACCGCCGCGTCACGGGGGCCGAAAGCGTCGCGCCACGGGGCCGGGAACCGCCGCCGCCGAGTGGGGGCCCTGTTGGGCGCGTCGGACAAAGGCGATAGAAAGCGATGTGGCTGCCAGGTGAAATGGGGGTTGCGTGCGTCTCCATGTCGGGGACGAGAACTTCACATCCGAGGCGAGGAACGAAGCGGGCGGAGGGTCGACGGGGCGTGGCGAACGTTGAGCACAGGGGACCGGGCGATGTCTTGGGAGCGGGGCAGGCCGGTGGACCCGGGGCGCGGATGGGAGCGGCCCGTGTCGTCCTCTGGCTGGTCGCCGCCGTCCTCGCGATCCGGCAGATGGCCGTCGTCCTGCGCACCCCCGAGGGCGACCGGCTGACGGATCTGGAGACCTGGATCGGTCCCGAAGGCGTCCTGCATGTGAACGGCTCCTTCTACGACACGGACAAGTTCACCGGCACACCGTTCGCAGGCCTCGTCCTCAAGCCCCTCACCCGCGCGGGCGAGCAGGCGCTCGGCTGGATGTGGACGTTCGGCACGCTCGGGCTCGTCGTCGTGCTCGGCGTCGTCGCCGCCCGCGCCCTGCCGCAGCCCGTCGCCCGGCGCACCTCACTGCTCGCCGCCCCCGTGGCGGTCAGCCTGCTCATCCTGTCGCTGCCGGTGCGCAACACCCTGTACCTCGGCCAGACCAGCATCCTGCCCGTGCTGCTCGTCCTGCTCGGCCTCTTCGCCGTCCGCGGGCAGCGGACCTGCGGCGTCCTGATCGGCATCGGCGCGGCCCTGCAGCCGACCATGCTGCTCTTCGCCGCCCTGCTCTGGTTCACCGGCCGCAAGCGCGCCGCCGCGACCACCGGCGGCGCCTTCGCCGCCTGCACCGCGCTCGCCTGGGCCGCCATGCCGAGCGACTCGACGACGTACTGGATCCACCACCTGGCGGGCGCGGGCCTGGGAGCCAACCCGGACGCCAACGCCAACCAGTCGCTGCACGGCATGCTGCTCCGCGCCGGTCTCGAAGGCCCGCTGGAGATCGGGATCTTCCTGGTCCTGAGCGCCGCCGTCATCGCCCTCGGCCTGCGCCGCGCCGTGCGCTACGCACAGGACGGACAGCTGCTCCTGGCCGTCGCGATCACCGGCTGCGTCGCCGTCGCGGTGTCGCCGACCACCTGGCAGCACCAGCTCCTGTGGGTGCTCTTCGCGGTGGTCGGCCGGGCCGGAAAGCGCCGGTCGGACCGGTACATGTGGCCGGTGGCCGTCGTCCTCGTGTCGACGCTGCCCGCCAAGATGATGCTGCCGAACATGCCGGTCACCGAGCCGATCCGCGACAACATCGTGCTGATCGCGGCGCTCGCCGCGGCCACCGTCGTGCCGTTCCTGTCCCGGCAGCACCCGCAGTACCGCAGCCCCATCCCCACGGAGTACGCCGAGCCCGTCCCGGCCCGCTGGAGCCGGGTGCCGCTCGTCCCGTTCTGGCGGCGCGTCCTGGCCCGTCCGAACCTGCTGCTCGAACTGCTCCTGATCCGCGTCGGCTACTCCGCGTACCAGCAGGTCAGGCTGGCGGCGACCGGCGGCACGATCTCCGGGGGCCGGGCCGACGCCGAGCACCACGGCGAACAGGTGCACGCCATCGAGCAGTTCCTGCACATCGACATCGAGCACTGGTTCAACCACCTCACGGCGCGGACCGGCTGGATGCAGGACTTCTTCAACTTCTACTACACGTCGTTCCACTTCCTGGTGCCGCTCACCGTCCTCGGTGTCCTGTACGTCCGCAGGCCCGCCGACTACCGCTGGGCGCGCTCCGCGCTCGGCTTCGCGACGGTCCTCGCGCTCATCGGCTTCTGGGCCTACCCGCTCGCCCCGCCGCGCCTGATGCCGGAGCTCGGCTTCATCGACACCGTGCACGGCGTGCAGGACTTCACCCAGCCCGACTACGGCACGCTGACGCAGCTCACCAACCAGTACGCGGCGATGCCCTCGCTGCACTTCGGCTGGTCGCTGTGGTGCGGTCTGGTCATCGCGGTCATCGCGCCGCGGTGGTGGATGAAGGCCCTCGGCCTGGTGCACCCGTTCTTCACGGTCTGCGCGATCGTGGGGACCGGCAACCACTGGGTGCTCGACGCGGTGGGCGGCGCGGCCGTCGTGGGCGCGGGCTTCGGCCTCACCTATCTGCTGTCCGGACCCCGGGTGCGGCAGTCGCTGAAGGTGGCCACGGGCGCGGAGCCGGTCAGCGGCAGGTCGAAGGTCGACCTCGTGAAGGCCCGTACCCCGAGCTGATCTCGTAGGTGCCGGGTGCGGGCACCGACAGGCGCGTGAACTCGCCGTGCGGCTTCAGGCACGCTCCCTCCGCCCGGAGCCACGGCGAGTACACCAGGCGCAGGGTGACCGAGCCCCGCTTGGGCACCCGCACCACCATGTTCGAGCCGTCGGAGCGCACGACGGCCGCGGGCTCGGAGACCAGCGGCACCGGGTTCTTCACCCGGAAGATCTGCCAGTGCGCGTCCTTCCACACCGGCTTCAGCCACTTCTCCCCGCTCGCCACCAGCGCCGCCTCGTCCTCGGCGAAGCCGTCCGGCTTGCCCGCGGGCAGCACGACGTAACCGACGGCCCAGCGGTCGAGCCATGCGCGGTAGGTGGCCGCCGAGAACGAGCCGTCGTAGAAGAGACGGCCGCGCTCGATGTCGAGCTGGCGGTTCCAGCCGCGCGCCATGTTCACGTACGGGGCCAGTGCGGTGGCCTCCCGGTGGTTGCGGGTCGGGACGACCTCGACGCGGGTGCGGTTGGCCTCCAGGCGCTCCAGCTCCCGCACCACGCCGTGGGTGTCGACCGCCCACTTCGGCACCTTCGTCGACACCGCGAGGTCGTCGAAGGTCTTCTGCGTCACCCACGCGGATGACAGCACGAGCGCCACCGTCAGCGTGACCCTGCGGACCCGGGTCAGGCCCGGCACGAGCAGGGCGGCGAGCAGCACGGCGGGGCCGATCAGCTCCGCGAGCCGCTCGACGTTGGTGCCGATGGGGGAGGGGATGAGGTACGTCAGGACGGTCCCGACCGCGTAGACGGCCGCGCCCCACCGCAGCACCCGCCACTCGCGCGGACCCGCCACGATGAGGGCCAGGCTGAACAGCACGGGCGGGAAGATCCGGTCGAAGGGCATCAGGTGCTCGCCGGTGAACGGGAAGAGCACCGTGGTCGCCGCGACGACGACGACCGGCGGCAGGATCAGCGCGGCCGACCGCGCCCAGTCGCGTACGAAGAAGTAGCCCGCGCCCGCCACGACGAGGAAGAGCCCCGCGACGGGGGAGCCCATGGTGGCGAGGGCCGCGCACACCACCGCGACCACCGTGTGCCGTTGCCGGACCAGGGCGAGACAGGCCGCGAGCGCGAAGGCGAGGCCGAGCGCGAAGGTCGTGCGCCCCGATGCGACGTTGCACCACACCGCGAGCGAGGCGAGCACCGCGGGCCACAGGGGTCTTCGGACGCCGGTGCGCGCGATGAGGGCGGCGACCAGCCAGGCCCCCGCAACCCCGGAGAGCACCGTCACGGTCCGCACGCCGAGTGCGGCCATCAGGTACGGCGAGATGAGGCTGTAGTTGGCGGTGTGCATCCCGCCGTACCAGAAGAGGTTGTACGCGGCCGTGCCGTGCTCGGAGGCGAACCGCGCCCACGCCTCCTGCGCCGCGAGATCGCCCCCGCCGGTGGCGAGGAACGCCGCCCACACCACGTACAGGGGAAGGGTGGGGACGGTGGCCAGGAGGGGGACGCGATAGCGCCGCAGGAAAGGCCGGAGCGGTGCCCTCCGGCCGGTGGACGTGCTGTCGGACGGGGCGAGCGTTACGTCGGCAGAGGCCACGGCCACCGTTTCCGTTCGAGTCCGGGGAAGGCAAGGTTCACTTCCCCAGACGCCGGATGCAACGGAAACGTTGGTTCCGTAAATGTAATTGACCTGATAGGTCGCCTTATGACGCTCTATCGGCTCAGGGGCGGGGTGTCGGCTCAGGGGCGGGCGCTGACCCGGAGCTCCTTGACCCCGTTGAGCCAGGCGGAGCGGAGTCTGCGCGGGTCGCCGGTCAGGTGCAGACCGGGCATGGCGTCGGCGATGGCGTTGAAGATGAGGTTGATCTCCAGGACTGCGAGGGACTTGCCGAGGCAGAAGTGCGGGCCCCCGCCGCCGAAGCCGAGGTGCGGGTTCGGGTCGCGGCTGACGTCGAACTTCTCGGGCGATTCGAACACGTCGGGGTCGTGGTTGGCCGAGGAGTAGAAGATGCCGACCCGGTCGCCCTTCTTGATCCGCGCGCCGCCCAGCTCCATGTCCTGGGTGGCCGTGCGCTGGAAGGAGACCACCGGGGTCGCCCAGCGCACGATCTCCTCCGCGGTGGTCGCCGGGCGCTCGCGCTTGTAGAGCTCCCACTGGTCCGGGTGGGTCAGCAGGGCGTGCATGCCGTGGGTGATGGCGTTGCGGGTGGTCTCGTTGCCGGCCACCGCGAGCAGGATCACGAAGAAGCCGAACTCGTCGGAGGAGAGGTTGCCCTCGTCCTCGGCCGCCACCAGCTGGCTGACGATGTCCTTGGCGGGGCACTCCTTGCGGGCCGCGGCGAGGTTCATCGCGTAGGAGACGATCTCCATCGCGGCCTCGGCGCCGACCTCCTCGGTGATGGCGTACTCCGGATCGTCGTACGCCGCCATCTTGTTGGACCAGTCGAAGATCTTGGAGCGGTCCGCCTGGGGCACGCCGATGAGCTCGGCGATGGCCTGCAGCGGCAGCTCGACGGCGACGTTCGTCACGAAGTCGAAGGAGCCGTCGGGGCCCGCGTTCGCCAGCGCCGCCTCGACGATGGACCCGGCGCGGTCCCGCAGCGCGTCCTCCAGCGAGCGGATGGCGCGGGGGGTGAAGCCGCGCTGCACGATCTGGCGGACCCGGGTGTGCTCGGGCGGGTCCATGTTGAGCATGATCATCTTCTGGACTTCGATCTGATCACGGGTGATCGTCTCGTTGAACCGGATGATCGCGGTGTTCAGATTGGACGAGTACAACTCGGGATGTGTGGAGACGTACTTGACGTCCTCATGCCGCGTGACGGCCCAGTAGCCCGCGTCGTCGTAGCCGGAGATCCGCGGCGGCTGGGCGATCCAGCGCACCGGTTCCGTCTGCCGCAGCTGTGCGAACTCCGGCAGGGGTACGCGGTCTTGGAGCAGGTCGGGGTCGGTGAAGTCGAACCCGTCGGGCAGCGCTGGACAGGGCATCGGCAACTCCAGGCGTGGGCTGAATTCTGACGAACCATCAGGGCAGTTGGCTCGCAAGGTAGTAACGGGTTCTACAAGAGGCAAGGCCCAGGGCGGGTCCGGTTGCGTGCGGGTCCTGCGCAAGATGCGTGCAAGCCCCTTGCGGCACCAGGGTCGCGGTCAGCAGACTGCTGGACGGAACTAGAACGCGTACTAGTTCTACTCGCGAGCCGCCGGGACGGCTCGCGGGACGTGGAGAGGGAGGACGAGCCCATGGCCGCGGAACCCGTCATCGTCGAAGCAGTACGCACGCCCATCGGCAAGCGCGGAGGAGCGCTCGCCAATCTCCACCCCGCCTATCTGCTCGGTGAGACCTACCGCGAACTCCTCGGCCGCACCGGCATCCACGCCGACTGCGTCGAGCAGATTGTCGGCGGCACGGTGACGCACGCCGGGGAGCAGTCCATGAACCCGGCGCGCACGGCCTGGCTCACCATGGGGCTGCCGTACGAGACCGCGGCGACCACCGTCGACTGTCAGTGCGGCTCCTCCCAGCAGGCGAGCCACATGGTCGCCAACATGGTCGCGGCCGGTGTCATCGACGTCGGCATCAGCTGCGGTGTCGAGGCGATGTCACGGGTGCCGCTCGGCTCCGGCTCCAAGCACGGCCCCGGCAAGCCCTTCCCCGACGAGTGGAACGTCGACCTGCCCAACCAGTTCGAGGCCGCCGAGCGCATCGCCCGCAAGCGCGGCCTCACCCGCGAGAACGTGGACTCGCTCGGCCTCATCTCGCAGGAGCGGGCGGCCGTCGCCTGGGCCGAGGAACGCTTCAAACGCGAGACGTTCGCCGTGCAGGTGCCCACCACCGAGGAGGAGCAGGCTTCGGGGCAGGGCATGTGGCGGCTCGTCGACCGCGACGAGGGGCTGCGCGACACCACGATGGAGGGCCTCGGCCGCCTCAAGCCGGTCATGCCGACCGCCGTGCACACCGCGGGCAACTCCTCGCAGATCTCGGACGGTGCGGCGGCCCTCATGTGGGCGTCCAAGCGGATGGCGCGGGCCCTCAAGCTGAAGCCGAGGGCGCGCATCGTCGCGCAGGCGCTCGTCGGCGCCGACCCGCACTTCCACTTGGACGGTCCTGTCGACGCGACGCGCGCGGTGCTCGGCAAGGCGGGGATGTCCCTGAAGGACATCGACATCGTGGAGATCAACGAGGCGTTCGCATCGGTGGTCCTGAGCTGGGCGCAGGTCTTCGGGCAGGACCTGGAGAAGGTGAACGTGAACGGCGGCGCGATCGCCATCGGCCACCCGGTGGGGGCGACGGGGGCGCGGCTCATCGCCACGGCCCTGCACGAACTGGAGCGCAGGGACAAGGAGTTCGCGCTCATCACGATGTGCGCGGGCGGGGCGGTGGCGACGGGGACGATCATCCAGCGCCTCTGAGGCTCTGCTCGCAGGCCCCCTCGGCGGGTGGCGTCAGGTACACCCCGCGGCCGGGGGGTTCTCGGATGTCGGCGGGGCGGTGACTCTTCGTAACGTCTGGGGCATGAACTCCACGCCTGTTCACGCCCGTTCGATGCGCCGAGGGGGCGCCGCCCTCGCCGCGCTGATGCTCGCCGGGCTTGCCGGATTCGGTGCCGCACCCGCCGCGCAGGCCGCACCCGCCGCGGAGACGGCGACCGCGCAGCACGCGGACCGGACCGCCCGGGGTGCCCTCCTCAAGGTCACCCCGGTCGCCGACCTGAGCCGCGCCGAGGTCGCCGCCTTCCTGAAGAAGGGCAAGTTCGACAAGGCCACGGTGCGGTACGGAGTGCGGGCGTACCGCCTCACCTACCGCACCGTCGACACCCAGGGCCGCCCCACCACGGCGACCGGCCTGTTCGTGCTGCCGAGGACGCCGGAACACCGCGCCCTCGGCCTCGTCTCCGACAGCCACGGCACGATGGTCCACCGCTCCTACGCCCCCTCGGTAGGCGAGGACTTCGGGCGGCTGAGCCCCTACCTCCACGCCGCCGCGGGCAAGGCCGTCGCCGCGGCGGACTACCTCGGGCTCGGCAAGGGTCCAGGACGCCACCCGTACATGGACACGCGCTCGGCGGTGACCGCCTCCGAGGACATGCTCCGGGCCTCGCGCACCGCGGCCCGCCGCGAGGGGCGCACGCTCTCCGGCGACCTGTACCTCACCGGCTTCTCGCAGGGCGGCCAGGTGGCGATGGCGCTCGGCAGGGAGCTGGACCGAAAGAAGGGCGGGCCGTTCACGGTGCGTGCCGTCGCACCCGTCAGCGGGCCCTACGACCTGTCGGGCGAGGAGCTCCCCGCCCTCTTCGACGGCCGGGTCAACGACACGAGCGGCGTCTTCTACCTCTCGTACTTCCTGGTCGCCCAGAACCGTCTGCACCCGATCTACAAGGACCCCTCCGAGGTGTTCCGCGCGCCCTACGCGGACCGGGTGGAGAAGCTCTTCGACGGCGAGCACACCGAGGAGGAGGTCCTGCCCGCGCTGCCCGGATCGGTGAAGGAGCTGCTCACGCCCGCCTTCTACGAGCGCGTCCAGCACCCGGACGGCGGCCTGAAGGAGGCGCTGGCGGCGAACGACGGCTCCTGCGACTGGAAGCCCGCCGCGCCGGTGCGGCTCTACGCGGCGCGGGGCGACACCGACGTGCCGATCCAGAACGCCCGCAGCTGCGCGACGGCCCTCGCCGCGCACGGGGTGCGGGCGCCGGTCGTGGACCAGGGCGGGGTGCCGCACATGGAGTCGGTGGCGAAGGCGGCGCCGAAGATCGCGCGGTGGTTCGCGGCGGTGCGGTAGGCGGCAGGGCGCCGGGTACGCGAAAGAGGCGGCAACCCTCACGGGGTTGCCGCCTCTTTCAGTGGCGGGTCGCGGCGGCTCAGTACCAGCCGTTGGCCTGCCAGTGGTTCCACGCGCCGACCGGGCTGCCGTAGCGGTCGTTCATGTACTTCAGACCCCACTCGATCTGGGTCTCGGGGTTGGTCTTCCAGTCCGCGCCCGCCGAAGCCATCTTCGAGGCGGGCAGGGCCTGGACCAGGCCGTAGGCGCCGGACGAGGAGTTCGTGGCGCTGGGGTTCCAGCCGCTCTCGTGCGAGACGATCTTGTCGAACGCGGCGAACTGCGCCGGGTCCGCGATCTTCTTCTGGGCGATCGCCTTGGCGGACGCGGGGGCGGCCGGGGCGGCGGCCTTCGCGGTGGTCGGGGTGGCTGCCTGGGCCGGGGCCGCGGCGAAGACCATGCCGGAAGCGGCAACGGCGACGAGGCCGCCGGTGATGGCCTTCTTCGGGGAAGCGATGCGGCGGATGAGCGAGGCGGACACAGAGGACCTTCCGGTGGGGGACGGGACGATCGCGGTGCACGCCGTGCGACACAGGAGTGTGGGGGACATGCGGCGGCGCCGAGGCCCGGGTGGGCTGTCGGCGCCTTGCGACTCATCCAGAGAAGCAGGGCTGTTACCTCGCCGCAATGACCCCATTTACTAGTGGAAGTCGCACCCGAGTCGAATGTCCTTCATGTGACCTGGCTCTCAATGCCCAGGTCAGCGCGGTGATTGACGCGTGTACGTCAAGGAGGAAGGTCTACGAGCCCGCTTCGTAGAGGACCAAGGTCCTGTGCGCCGCCTCACTCGGGACGGGCCCGGATGTAACGGAGTGCGTCGGATTCCCTACGGTTTCGGCGCCTCGAATGTGACCGGCGCCTCGAACGCGGCCCGGCGCGTGGCCCGGCGCAGCGCCTTCAGCACGGCGGGACCCAGCGCGAGGCTCAGCAGCACGGTGACGACCGCCCGCGGCAGGTCCCAGCCGAGCGAGGTCGCCAGGCAGTACGCGACGAACCGCCCGAGGTTCTCCACCAGCGGGTCACCCGGTACGAAGGAGACACCGGTGGCGAGACCGCCCAGGTAGGGCCAGCCCTGGAGGTTCATCACCGTGCCGTACAGGACGGAGGACACCGCCCCGTAGCCCGCGAGGAGCCACAGCTCGCGCCGCCCGCGCAGGCTCTCGGCGCCCGGCAGCAGCCCCGCGCCCATGCAGACCCAGCCCATCGACAGCATCTGGAACGGCATCCACGGCCCCACACCGCCGGTCAGCAGCGCCGACGCGAACATCGACACCGCCCCGAGCACGAACCCGAACCCCGGCCCGAGCACCCGCCCGCTCAGCACCATCAGGAAGAACATCGGCTCGATGCCCGCCGTCCCCGCGCCCAGCGGCCGCAGCGCGGCGCCCGCCGCGGCCAGCACGCCCAGCATCGCGATGGCCTTCGCGTCGAGACCGACGTCCGCGATGGTCGCCACCACCACGGCGAGCAGCAGCGGAAGCAGCGCCGCGAACAGCCAGGGCGCGTCCTGCGCGTGCTCACCGATCCCCGAGTCGCCCGCCGCGAGCAGCGGCCACCCGAAGGCGGCCACGCCGACGGCGCTGACCAGGGCGAGAGCGGCGACCGAGCGGACGCCCAGGCGGATGGGGCGGGCCCGGCCCCGCGCCTTCGGCACGCCCGTCACGAGAACTCCCCCTGCTCTGTGCCGAGGGCCCGCCGCACCTGCGCGACCGTCAGCCATTCCTGCGGCGCCAGGATCTTGGTGACCTGCGGCGCGAAGGACGGCGACGACACCACGATCTGCTCGGTCGGACCGTCCGCGACGACCTCGCCGTCCGCGAGGATCACCACCCGGTGGGCGATCTCGGCGGCCAGCTCCACGTCGTGCGTGGCCAGCACGATCGCGTGCCCCTCGGCGGCGAGCCCGCGCAGGACCGTGACGAGGCGGTTCTTGGCCGCGTAATCGAGGCCGCGCGTCGGCTCGTCCAGGAGCAGCAGCGGCGGGCGTGTGGTCAGGACGATCGACAGGGCGAGCGTCAGCCGCTGGCCCTCGGAGAGGTCCCGGGGGTGGGTGTCGTCCGCGATGCCCGGCAGCAGCTCGTCCACCAGGGCCCGGCAGGTGCCGGGCGCGGCGTCCGCGTCGTGGTCGGCTGCCGTGCACTCGGCGGCCACGGTGTCCGCGTAGAGAAGGTCGCGCGGTTCCTGCGGGACCAGGCCGACGTGCCGGATCAGCTGTCGCGGGGCCGTGCGGTGGGGGACCGCGCCGCCGACGCGGACGGCGCCCGATGTGGGTTCGAGGAGGCCGACCAGGGTGGAAAGGAGCGTGGACTTCCCTGCGCCGTTGCGGCCCATCAGGGCGACGGTCTCGCCCGGCACGACGGTCAGGTCGACGCGGCGCAGCGCTTCGACGCGGCCGCGGCGCACCGCGAGGCGTTCGACGGAGGCGGCCGCCGCGTCCTGTGCCGTCGCCGTACGTTCCTTGCGCAGCCGGGGCCACCGGCGGCCGGTAGCCTCGCCCGGCTCCGCTCCCGTGCCCGGTTCGGCCGCCGTCTCCCGGCGCGGCTCCGCGCCCGCGAGCCGCTCCCGCAGCGCGCCCGCCCTGCGCCGCGCGTCCCGCACGGTCAGCGGCAGCGGCGACCAGCCCGCGATGCGACCGAGCGCGACCACCGGGGGGAAGACGGGGGAGCGGGCCATCAGCGCGGCCGGGTCGCCGAGCACCGGAGGCTCGCCGGGCGCGCCGAGCAGCAGCACCTGGTCCGCGTACTGCACGACCCGCTCCAGGCGGTGCTCGGCCATCAAAACCGTGGTGCCGAGGTCGTGGACGAGCCGCTGCAGCACGGCGAGGACCTCTTCGGCGGCGGCCGGGTCGAGGGCCGACGTCGGCTCGTCGAGGACGAGGACCCGCGGGTGCGGGGTGAGGACCGAGCCGATGGCGACGCGCTGCTGCTGGCCGCCCGACAGGGTCGCGATGGGGCGGTCGCGAAGACCGGCGAGGCCGAGCAGGTCCAGGGTCTCCTCGACGCGTCGGCGCATCACGTCGGGGGCGAGGCCCAGTGACTCCATGCCGTACGCCAGCTCGTCCTCGACGGTGTCGGTCACGAAGTGCGAGAGCGGGTCCTGGCCCACGGTGCCGACGACGTCGGCGAGTTCGCGGGGCTTGTGCGTGCGGGTGTCGCGGCCCGCCACGGTCACGCGGCCGCGCAGGGTGCCGCCCGTGAAGTGCGGCACGAGACCGCTCACGGTGCCGAGCAGCGTCGACTTGCCGACCCCGGAAGGGCCGACGAGCAGCACCAACTCGCCCTCGGGGACGTCGAGATCGACCCCCTGGACGGTCGGCAGGGGTGCCCCGTCGTAGGTCACCGAGACGTCCTCGAAGCGGATCATGAGGTCTCCTCGGAAGCGGCGGGGGAGGTGCGAGAGGCAGGAGAGACAGGAGAGATAGGAGAGGCGGGGGAGTCGGCGGGGACCGGTGCCACGAAGGCGGGCAGCAGGCCGAGCAGGACCGCGGCCGCGGGCCACAGCGGCAGCGTCGGCGCGGTCAGCGGCACGACTCCGGGGTGCAGCGCGGCGGGGTCGTACGACGCGGCCCAGATCATCAGGCCCGCCACCGCCACCCCGGACCCGGCGACCAGCCAGGCCCGCACGCCCCACGGATCGGGCCGGTAGCGGGTGCGCACCGAGCGGCGGCCGCCCAGCCGCAGCCCCGCGAGCGCGGCGAGCAGCCCGACGGCCAGGGCGGGCAGACCGTACGACGCGCCCTGCGCGGTCAGCAGTCCGTACGTCCCCACACAGACGCCCATGAGACCGCCGAGCGTCAGCGCGGTCGTCGCCCTGCGGACCCCGGCGGGAACGGGGGTGGTGCGCCCGAAGCCCCGCGCGTCCATGGCGGCGGCCAGCGAGACCGACCGCTCAAGCGCGCCCTCCAGGACGGGAAGCCCGACCTGCAGCAGTCCACGTACGCCCTTGTCCGGCCGCCCGCGCAGCCGCCGCGCCGCCCGCAGCCGCTGCACGTCGGTGATCAGGTTCGGCGCGAACGTCATCGCCACGACGACGGCGACCCCGACCTCGTACAGCGCGCCCGGCAGCGACTTCAGCAGCCGGGACGGACTGGCCAGCGCGTTCGCGGCGCCGACGCAGATCAGCAGACCGGCCAGCCTGATCCCGTCGTACAGCGCGAAGGCCAGGCCCTCCGCCGTCACCCGGCCGCCGATCCGCACGCCCTTCGCCCAGTCGGGCAGCGGCACCTCGGGCAGCGTCACGACGATGTGCGTGCCGGGGATCGGCGAGCCGAGCACGATCGCGAAGACCAGCCGGATCGCGATGACCACCAGACCCAGCTTCACGAACGCGCCGTACGACTTCGCCCACGGCGCCGACGTCCGCCGCGCCGCCACCACATAGCCCGCGACCCCGATCAGCATCCCGATCAGCAGCGGATTGGTGGTGCGCGACGCCGCGGTGCCGAGGCCGATGGCCCACACCCACCAGGCGCCCGGGTGCAGCGCGTTGCTGCGGTGCGCCTCGGGGGCGAGGCGGCGCCGCAGAAGGGCGGGCGCGCCGTTGCCGTGGTCCGTCATGGTGCTGTCCGTGTCGTCGCGTCGTGGTGGCGTGGTGGCGTGGTGTCGTCGTGTCGCCTCTGGTCAGGGCCCCGCGTCAGCCGCGGCGACGCCGGGCCTGCCAGATCCCGGCACCGCCGAGCAGCGCGACGGCGGCGATCCCGGCGATCAGACCGACCGAGGGCCCGCCGTCGCCGTCACCGTTGTCGGGGTCCGCCTGCGCGTCGGTGGTCGCGGTCTTCTTGCCGCTCGGGTCCCCGTCGCCGGAGACCTGCTCGCCGCAGCCCGACTTCGGATAGCCGTCGATGGCGCACAGCAGCGCCTTGTTGTCGTAGCGCAGCGGCTTGGCGACGGCGGCGAGGGCCTCCGCGCTGGTGGCGTCCTCGGCGACCTGCGCGCAGGCGGTGCGCGGCTTCGGCGGCCGCTCGCCGCCGGGGGCGTCGCCCGCCGTGCCGAAGTCGACGACGAGGCCGACGCGCTTCTGGCCGTCCTTCGCCGGGGTGTCCTTGCAGAGGTCCGCGAAGTCGGCGGGGCCGCGGGGCTTCGCGGAGTCCTTCGAGTCGTCGGAGACCGAGAAGCGGAAGCCCTGCACGTCGCCGTCCTCGGGGGTCGCGGTGCCGGGCCCCTGGGTGGCGTACGTCCACTGCTCGCCGTCCCGCTCCCAGAACGACCAGTAGCGGTAACCGGCGGCCTGGGCGGGCGCGGCGGCGAGGGCGCACAGCAGCGCGGCGAGGAACGCCACGACCACCGGGCGCCCGCGCCGCACACGGCCCCGTGTCACTGCTTCTTCTTGCGGTTGCCGCTGTACAGGAAGCCGATGCCGATGCCCGCGACCATGCCGACGCCGATGATCCACCAGACGCTGACGCCGCCGTCGTCGTCCTTCTCGTCCGCGTCCGACGCGGACGGGGACTTCGACGCGGTCTCCGGGGCCGGGCCCGTGGCGTTCAGCTGCTTGACGAGGTCGGCGCCGCCGAAGTCGCGCGGGTCCATGCCTGCCGCGTGCGCGGCGAAGATCAGCTGGGAGTAGGCGGCGGGGCCCGACTGCTTCGCCCAGTCCGCGGAGTTCTTCGCGAGCCAGTCGGCGGACGCCTCGGCCCGCTCGCTCTGCCCGGCGGCGGCGAGGGCGAGCACGGAGTCGGCGGTGTTGCCGAAGTCCGGCTGGTCCGTGGAGCCCGGCATCGACGACATCAGGTGGTCGTCGGTCTTGCCGAGGGTGTCGAGCAGATAGCCCACGCCGTTGCCCGCGGCCTGCGCGGCGGTGTCCGGCTTCGCGCACTTGGGCGCGGCGGTCTCGGACTTCTTGGGGGCGGAGACGACGAGGCCCTTGCCGAGGCTGCCGAGCACACCGGCGGCGGTGGCGTCGGCGTTCGGCGAGAGCTTGCCGGACTTGGCGTCGGCGAGGCCGAACGCGCCGCCGTCCTTGTCGCAGTCCATGGCGAGCTTCGGCAGCGCGTCGTAGGCGGACTTGCCGTCCTGGGACTTCATCGCCGCCGGGTTCTGGCCCGCCGCGACGAGCGCGCCGACCACGATGCCGGTGGAGTTCGCGTCGCTGGGCAGCCCCGGGTTGTAGCCCCAGCCGCCGTCCTTGTTCTGTACGGACTTCAGCCAGTCGACGCTCTTCTTGACCGTCTTGTCCTGCTTGCCGAGCGCGGCGAGGGCCTGCACGGCGGCGGCGGTGGAGTTGCTGTCGACCGCCGTCTTGGAGTTGCAGGGCTCGGTGGCGTCCGCGCGGTACGCCGCGAAGCCGCCGCTCGCGCACTGCTGGCCGGTGAGCCAGTCCACCGCCTTCGCGGCGGGCTTGACGCCCTCGGTGTCCTGGGCGAGCAGGGCGTACGACTGGCGGAAGACACCGTCGAACTTGGGGTCGGTCTTGCCGTAGAGGCCCGAGGGGAGCGCGGCCGAGGGCGACGGCGTGTCGTCCGCGAAGGCGACCGGTGCTGCGGCCGGGCCGAACACGGCGACGGCGGCCAGAACCGCTGCGCTGCGACGAACGTTCATGATGCGGCGGGTTGCCTCTCCCTGCGGGGAGCGGGGCGGCACGGACCATGCGAGCACGGCTACCGGGCGGCTCCGGCTCCGTATACCTCGACGGTGCCGCTCATCGGGGGCCCCGATGAAGCGAGCCGGTCACGTTCCGCGCCGGGCATTCCGGCTCACGGGTCCCGAAGGTCGGGGCCCGTACACGGCTGCGGGTCAGCGCCGGATTCGCACCGGCTTCCCCCTTGGCGGACGTGAGGACGACGCGCTCACTCTACCGGCCGGTCCGCGCACCTCCCGGGTCACACCGCCACGAACGTGACCGGGTCGCTGCCCGGCACGGCCTCCGCGCGCCCCAGCTTGACCAGGCGCCGCACATGGGCCTCGGCCTCCGAGACGGCGATGGTGCGCGAGCCGTAGGGGATCTCGGCCCAGGGGCGGTTCCACTCCATGCGCTCGGCGATCTGCCAGGGGGTGAGGGGCTCGGCGAGCAGGGTGCGGAGTCCGGTCAGGCGCTCCTCGTGGTGGGTCAGGAGCTCGTGGACGCGGGCGGGCGCGTCGGTGAACGTGCGCTGGTGGGCGGGCAGGACCTCCGCGGGGCCGAGGCGGCCGACGCGTTCCAGGGAGTCCAGGTAGTCGCCGAGGGGATCGGTGACGGTCTCCGAATCGGGGTCCTCGTACAGGCCGATGTGCGGGGTGATGCCGGGCAGCAGGTGGTCGCCGGAGAAGAGGCGGCCGTTGCCGCGCAGGCCCGCCGGGTGGTCCTCCTCCAGATGGAGGCAGACGTGGCCCGGCGTGTGGCCGGGGGTCCAGATCGCGCGCAGGCGGCGGCCGGGCAGGGCGAGGAGCTCGCCGGGGGTGATGGAGCGGTCGGGGAGGGCGGGGGCGAGGCCGGGGAGCTTGCGGGGACGGCCCTCGTCGCGGGCCAGGACCAGCGGGGCGAGGTGGTCGGCGGGCGCGCCTGCGGCGGTGAGCTTGTCCACCAGGTACGCGTACCAGCGGTCCGGCGGGTTCGAGCGGGTGCGGCGGACCACGGACGCGTCCGCGTCGTGCATGGCGAGCCACGCCCCCGAGGCGTCCCGGACCTTGCCGGAGAGGCCGTGGTGGTCGGGGTGGTGGTGCGTGATGACGACGCCGTGCACGTCGGCGACCGCGACGCCGCAGGTGGCGAGCCCGGCGGTGAGGGTGTCCCAGGACGTCGGGTCGTCCCAGCCGGTGTCGACGAGGACCGGTCCCGCGTCGGTGTCCAGGAGGTGGACGAGGGTGAAGCCGAGGGGGTTGTCGGGGATCGGGACCTTGATGCTCCAGACGCCGCCGCCGTGCTCGATCACCGGCGGGTCCGTCACCTGCGGGGTCATGAGGGCCTCGTCTCTGTTCGCCGGGTGCCACCACTATAACTAGAACTAGTTCCAATAGTCGCCCAAGTCGACTGTCTGGAGGCTGTGTTACCCCTTCCGTCCGTGGACTCCACGAACTAGAACTGGTATCAGTTCTGAAACCGTGTCAGGAAACCGGGTCGGGAAACCGCGTCGGGAAGCGCTCCGCAGGAGGCAGTCAGCCATGACCGAGCTCGTGGAACACGGACAGCTGTTCATCGGCGGGGAGTTGGTCGACCCGCTCGGAAAGGACGTCATCGACGTCGTCTCTCCGCACACCGGAGAGGTCTTCGCCCGGGTGCCGCACGCGGCGCCCGCCGACGTGGACCGCGCCGTCGCCGCCGCCCGCAAGGCCTTCGAGCACGGTCCCTGGCCGCGGATGACCCTGGACGAACGCATCGAGATCATCGCGAAGATCAAGGACGGATTCGCGGTGCGCCACGAGGAGATCGCCCGCGTCATCAGCTCCGAGAACGGCACCCCCTACACGTCCAGCGTGATGGTGCAGGCCCTCGCCGCGATGATGGTGTGGGACGCGGCGATCACCGTGGCCCGTGACTTCCGGTACGAGGAGCAGCGCGACGGCGTCCTCGGCAAGCTGCTCGTCCGGCGCGAACCGGTGGGCGTCGTCGCGGCCGTCGTGCCCTGGAACGTCCCGCAGTTCACCGCCGCCGCCAAGCTGGCGCCCGCGCTGCTCGCCGGCTGCCCCGTGATCCTCAAGACCTCCCCGGAGGCCCCGCTCGACGCGTACATACTCGCCGAGCTCGCGGCCGAGGCGGGCCTGCCCGAAGGGGTGCTCTCCATCGTCTGCGCGGACCGCGAGGTGAGCGAGTACCTCGTCGGGCACCCCGACGTCGACAAGGTGTCCTTCACCGGGTCCGTCGCCGCGGGCAAGCGCGTCATGGAGGTCGCCGCCCGCAACCTCACCCGCGTGACGCTGGAGCTGGGCGGCAAGTCGGCCGCCGTCATCCTGCCGGACGCCGACGCGGCGACCGCCGTCGCGGGCATCACCCCGTTCGCCTGGATGATCAACGGCCAGGCGTGCGTGGCCCAGACCCGCATCCTCGTGCCGCGCACCCGCTACGACGAGTTCGCCGAGGCGTTCTCCGCCGCGGCCAGCGCCCTCAAGGTCGGCGACCCCCTCGACCCCGCCACCGAACTCGGCCCGCTCGTCGCCCAGCGGCAGCAGCAGCGGTCCCTCGACTACATCCGCATCGGCCAGGAGGAGGGCGCCAAGATCCTTGCGGGCGGCGGCCGTCCGGCAGGCCTCGACCAGGGCTGGTACGTGGAGCCGACGCTGTTCGGCGGCGTCGACAACTCGATGCGCATCGCCCGCGAGGAGATCTTCGGCCCCGTCATCTGCCTGCTGCCCTACGGCGACGAGGACGAGGCGGTACGGATCGCCAACGACTCCGACTACGGCCTCAGCGGCAGTGTCTGGACGGCCGACAACGAGCGCGGCATCGACATCGCGCGCCGGGTGCGCACGGGCACGTACTCCGTGAACACCTTCAGCCTCGACATGCTCGGCCCCTTCGGCGGCTACAAGAACTCCGGCCTCGGGCGCGAGTTCGGCCCCGAGGGATACGGCGAGTACTTCGAGCACAAGATGATCCATCTCCCCAACGGTTACCAGGGGAGCGGTGCCTGATGGGTGACCGCTGGCACGTCGAGGTCGACCGGTCGGTCTGCATCGGCTCCGGGATGTGCGTGCTCACCGCGCCCGGCGGGTTCGAGCTGGACACCGCCCGTCAGTCGCACCCCACCGAGCCCGAGACCGACGCCAACGAAAAGGTCCTGGAGGCGGCGGAGGGCTGCCCGGTCGAGGCGATCACGATCACGCTGGCGGGCGGCGGTGAGGTCGTGTTTCCGCCGGAGGACTAGCCCCAGGAACAGCGTCCCCAAGCCCGGCAGGACCGCGCCCGCGCCCCGTTTGCCCCGATGACGGCGCGGGCGTCGCCCTTTGTACCGTCCGTGGATATTCTGTGCTCTCGAACATGCGCGAACGCGACTTTACCCATGCGTTCCGCACGGCGTTCTGATGACACTCGTGACTGTTCCGCCCCTTTGCGCCCTGGAAATCTCTCTGCCACGCCGAGCGGAGAGGGGACGCCATGGACAAGCGGTACGAGGTCTACTGTCTGGCCGACAGGCACTTCTACGAGACCCCGGACCGGCTGTCGTCCAAGGGCGCCTCGGGCACCCCCGAGTTCCCGGTGGCGGGCCGGCCCGTCCCCGCCGGGTGGCGCTCCGGACGCATCGGCGACTGGCTGTCCCTCGTCCCGTTGGGCGACGACGGGACCCCCGTACCCGCACCGCAGCAGGGCTGGAAGATCCACGTCTCCGCGACCCTGCAGAACGCGGACCGCGTCGCGTCGACCGTCTGGGACCACTGCGTCCCCCGCCGCATCCCCTTCAAGTTCGTACCGGCCAAGCACCTGCTGCACCTGCGCAACAGCAAGTACGCGGGCCGCGACCACAGCGGCAAGGCCGTCACCGTCTATCCGGCTGACGAGGCACAACTGCAGCAAGTCCTCACCGACTTGGGGGATCTGCTCGACGGCATCGAGGGCCCGTACATCCTCACTGACCTGCGCTGGCGGCAGGGCCCGCTGTACGTCAGGTACGGCGCCTTCACCCGGCGCATGTGCGACAACGGCAAGGGCACCCTGGTGCCCGCCATCGAGGACGCCGAGGGGCAGCTCGTGCCCGACCCGCGCGACCCCGCCTTCAAGGTCCCCGAGTGGGTGACGCTGCCGCCCTTCCTCGAACCGGCGCTCGCGGCCCGCAACAAGACCACCGTCTCCGACCTGCCGTACCGCATCGAGAAGGCCCTGCACTTCTCCAACGGCGGCGGTGTCTACGCGGGTACCGACACCCGCGACGGCCGCAAGGTCGTCCTCAAGGAGGGCCGCCCGCACGCGGGACTCGCCTCCGACGGCGCCGACGCCGTGGCCCGGCTCGAACGCGAGAAGGCCGCCCTGGAGAAGCTCTCCGGACTCGGCGTGGCCCCCGAGGTGCGCGACTGGTTCCTCCTCGACGGCCACCGCTTCCTCGTCATGGACTTCCTCGAAGGATCCACCCTCAACTCGTTCTTCGCCCACCGGCACCCGCTGTGCACCAGCGAACCCGACGCCGCGGCCATCTCCGAGTACACGGCCTGGGCGCTGCGCATGCACCGCGCCGTCGAGGAAGCCGTCACCGCCGTGCACGAGCGGGGCGTCGTCTTCAACGACCTGCACCTCTTCAACATCATGGTCGCGCCCGACGAACAGTCCGTCTCCCTCCTCGACTTCGAGGCGGCGGGCGCCGTCGGCGACACCGGCCGCCAGATCGTCGCGCACCCCGGATTCCTCGCGCCGCCGGACCGCACCGGCGCCGACATCGACCGGTACGCCCTCGCCTGCCTGCGCCTCGCTCTCTTCCTGCCGATCACCTCGCTGCTCTCCATCGACCGGGGCAAGGCCGCACACTTCGCCCAGGTGATCGCCGCGGAATTCCCCGACGTACCCGAGGAGTTCCTGGCCGAAGCGGTGGCGGAGATCGAGCACGGCCCACGCGGCAGGACCGGCGCCACCCGGCGGACGGCAGGGGCGACCGCGCCCCTGGTCGACCCCGCCGACTGGCCCTACAGCCGCGACTCGATGGTCAAGGCCATCCTCGCCTCGGCCACCCCCGAACGCGACGACCGGCTCTTCCCCGGCGACATCGCCCAGTTCTCCGACGGCGGCGGACTCGGCATCGCGCACGGCGCGGCCGGTGTACTGCTCGCGCTCGCCGAGAGCGGCGCCGAACGCTACGAAGAGGGCGAACGCTGGCTCCTCGCACACACCGCACCGACCCCGCTCGGCACCCCGCTCGGGCTGCACGACGGAATCGCGGGCATCGCCCACGTACTCGACCGGCTCGGCCACCGCACCCGCGCCCTCGACCTCGTCGGCCTCGTCCTGGCCGAGAACTGGGAGCGGCTCCCCTCCGACCTGTACGGCGGCCTCGCCGGACTGGGCCTCGCCCTCGACGGCCTCGCACGGAGCACGGGCGAGAGCGACCTCGCACGCCACGCGGAGCGGGCCGCCGAACTCCTCGGCGAACGCCTCACCGCCGAAGACGCCGGAGCCGCCGGAGCCGCCGAACGCGCCCCGAAGATCGGACGCCGCAAGGCGGGACTGCTGCGCGGCGCCACCGGACCCGCACTGCTCTTCCTGCGCCTCCACGAACGGACCGGCGACCCCGCACTCCTCGACCTGGCGGCCCGCGCCCTGCGCACGGACCTCGCCCAGTGCATCACCCAGCAGGACGGCAGCCTCGCCGTGAACGAGGGCTGGCGCACCATGCCCTACCTCGGGGAGGGCAGCGTCGGCATCGGCATGGTCCTCGACGACTACCTCTCGCACCGCGACGACGCCGACTTCGAGGCGGCACGCCCCGGCATCCTGGCTGCCGCCCGCTCACGCTTCTGCGTACAGCCGGGCCTGTTCCAGGGCCGGGCGGGCCTGCTGACCCACATGAACCGCAGCACCGCGCCGGGCATCACCCCCGAGGACGTCGCGGAGCAGGTCGAGGAACTCGGCTGGTTCGCCATGTCCTACGCGGGCCAGCTGGCCTTCCCCGGACACCAGATGCTGCGCCTGTCCATGGATCTCCACACCGGGACGGCGGGCTGCCTCCTCGCACTCGCCGGAGCGCTCGGCGACGACGGAGCGCACGTCCCCTTCCTGCCGCCCCTGCGGCGGCCCCAGAGCCGGTCCCGCCTCACGGCGGGGTCGTGACACAACCCCATATAGGGCAGTCAACTCCCCCAAGAGAGAGGGAAGTTTCATGGCACTCCTCGACCTGCAGAGCATGGAATCCGACGAGATGACGGGTGGCGGCGGCCACGGTGGCGGCGGCAGCCAGGTCAGCCTGCTGCTCTGCTGGAGCGACGCCAGCGTCCTCCTCTGTCTCTGATTGACGCCTGACCGCAGCACCTGAGCGGCACGGCAACGCAGGCCCGGGCGGCACCCCGAGAGGGGCCCGCCCGGGCCCACCACCGAGGCGACGGAGATCCGGACCGCATGGCGACGACGACCACCCGTCCGCAGCACCCGCGGCAATCCGCGGCAGGCACCCGCCTGCTGGGCACGGCGACCCGGTACAGCGCCGCACGCTGCACGGTCCTCGCCCTCTGCGCCGTCGCCGGATCGGGCGCCACCCTGCTCCTGCCGCTTGCGATCGGCCGCGCCCTGGACGCCGTCCTCACCGGCCACCTGACCGGCGGCGACACCGACGCCACCCGCTGGATCCTCGCCTGCGCCGCACTGATCGGCGCCGGCGCACTCCTGGACGCCGTCGACGGCGTCCTCACCGGCACCACCAACGCCCGCACCACCGCCTGGCTGCGCGGCCGCGTCGTACGCCACGTACTCGCCGTCGGCCCGCGCACCACCGCGCGCTTCGCCCCCGGCGACCTGGTCGCGCGCCTCATCGACAACGCGGCCCACGCGGGCGTCGCCCCCGCCACCTTCGCCGCGCTCCTCGCCGCCCTGGTCACACCCCTCGGCGCGATCGTCGCCCTCGCCCTCATCGACGGCTGGCTCGCCGTGGCCTTCGTCGCGGGCGCACCCGTCCTCTTCCTGCTGCTGCGGGCGTTCGTCCGCGTCTCCTCCGACTGCGTGGCCCGCTACCAGCACGTCCAGGGGGACATCGCGGGCCGCCTGAGCGAGGCGGTCGGCGGCGCGCGGACCATCGCGGCGGCGCACACCGAGGACAAGGAGGCGGCGCGGGTCCTGCGGTCGCTGCCCGAACTCGCCCGCCAGGGCCACCGGATGTGGCGGGTCCAGGGCCGCTCCCAGGCACAGGCCGTCGCCGTCGCGCCGCTGCTGCAGCTCGCGGTCGCCGCGGTGGCGGGCCACCTGGTGCTCCAGGAGCGCATCAGCATCGGCGACCTGCTGGCCGCTTCCCGGTACGCGGTGCTCGCCACCGGTGTCGGCATGCTTGTCGGACAGCTCGGCGGCCTGGTGCGGGCGCGGGCCGCGGCCCGGCGCCTGGGCGAGGTGCTCGCGGAGCCCGAAACCGTGCACGGAACGGCTGGACTCCCGCCCACCGGCGGCCTGTTGGAGCTTTGCGGCGTCAGGGTGAGCCGCGGCGGACGCACCGTCCTCGACGGCGTCGACCTGACCGTGCCCGCGGGCGGCACGGTCGCCGTGGTCGGCCGGTCGGGCGCGGGCAAGTCCCTGCTCGCCTCCCTCGCCGGACGGCTCACCGACCCCGACGAAGGAGTCGTACGCCTCGACGGCGTCCCACTGGACTCGCTCGGCCGCGAGGAACTGCGCCGCGAGGTCGGCTACGCCTTCGAGCGGCCCGCACTGCTCGGCGAGACCCTGGAGGGCACGATCGGCTTCGGCGCCCCGCGCCCGGCACCGGAACGCGTCCGCGAGGCCGCCCGCGCCGCCCGCGCCGACACCTTCATCACCCGCCTCCCCGACGGCTACGCCACCCGCTGCGCCGAAGCTCCCCTGTCCGGAGGCGAGGCCCAACGCCTCGGCCTGGCAAGGGCGTTCGCGCGCGGCGGCCGACTCCTGATCCTCGACGACGCGATGTCGAGCCTGGACACCGTGACGGAGCACCACATCGCCGAGGCCCTGCTCCGCCACACCCCGCACCGCAGCCGCCTGATCATCGCCCACCGCGCGGCGACGGCGGCCCGCGCGGACGCGGTGGCCTGGCTGCACGAAGGCAGGATCCGGGCGATGGGCACGCATGCGGAGCTGTGGGAGCGGCCGGAGTACCGGGAGGTGTTCGGCGCGTGAAGCTTTCCGGAGTGCAGCCTTCCGCCAGGCCGGGCCCGTACCGCAGGGGCGTGCGCTTCCTGCGGCGCAGGTGGCCTGTGGTGCTGCGGCTCGTGCTCTGGTCCGTGCTGGAGACCGGGCAGACGTTCCTCACCGGGTACGCCCTCGCGCACGCCCTGGACGACGGATTCCTCGACGGGAACGAGGCGGTCGGCCTCGGCTGGCTGGGTGCGGCCGCACTCGGTGTGGTGATCGCCGCCTACGGCACGGGGAAGGTGTACCGCGCCGTTGCCGACCTGGTGGAACCGATGCGGGACTCCCTGGTGCGGCAGGTCGTCGGGCGCGGTCTGCGCGACGCGGACGGCGCCGCCGTGTCCCGGCTGACCCAGCAGGTGGAGATCGCGAGGGACACCTTCGCGGGCCTGGTGCTGGTGTCCCGCTCCTTCGTCTTCACGGCGGCGGGTGCGCTGATCGGTCTGTTCTCGCTGGCCCCCCTGCTGCTCCTGGTGGTCGCGCCGCCGCTGCTCGCCGGGATCGTCCTGTTCGTGGCGACGCTGCGGCCACTGGCCCGCAGGCAGGAGGAGTTCCTGGTCGCGGACGAGGAGCTGGCCGGTCAACTGGGCGTCGTGTGCCCGGGGTTGCGGGACGTGGCGGCGGCGGGCGCGGAACAGGGCGTGGCCGAGGACTTGGACCGGGGCGTCGCCACGGAGTACGCGGCGGCCGGTGCGCTCGCCCGCTGGGGCATCCTGCGCACGGTGGCCCTGGCGACCGGCGGCCAGCTCCCGCTGGTCCTGCTCCTGGCCACGGGCCCCTGGCTCCTGGACAACGGAGTGACGCCGGGAGCCCTGGTCGGCGCCCTGGCCTATGTCACCCAGGCCCTGCTCCCCGCGCTCCACAACCTGGTCCACGGCCTGGGCGCGAGCGGCTCCCGCCTGGCCATCGTCCTGCGGCGCCTGACGTGGGACCCGCCGGAGACGGCCGAGACCCCCGAGGGCGAGGCACCCGAGGCCAGTACACCCCGGGGTGACGTGCCCGCCCCGGCCCTCCGCCTCTCCTCCCTCACCTTCGCCTACGGCCCCCATGCCGAGCCCGTCCTCAACGACCTGGAGCTCACCCTCGCCCGGGGCGAGCACCTCGCCGTCGTCGGACCCAGCGGCATCGGCAAGTCCACGATGGCCGGAATGGTCGCGGGGCTGCTCGTACCGGACGCGGGAGACGTGCGCGTCGACGGGCTTCCCGTGCGGGGCGAGGGGGCCGTGGGGCGGCGCGTGCTCATTCCTCAGGAGGCGTACGTCTTCACCGGGACGCTCCGCGAGAACCTGGGCTATCTGAGGGAGGAACCCGTTCCGGAGCGGGAGATGCTCGCCGCCGCCGAGGTGATCGGTCTGGCCCCGCTGATCGAGCGGCTCGGCGGACCGGACGCCGAGCTGGCGCCGGACGAACTGTCCGCGGGGGAGCGGCAGTTGATCGCGCTGACCCGCGCCTACCTCTCGTACGCCCCGCTCGCGATCCTCGACGAGGCGACCTGCCACCTCGACCCGGTGGCGGAGTCCCGCGCCGAGCGGGCCTTCGCGGCCCGCCCGGGCGGCACTCTGGTGGTGATCGCCCACCGCATCAGTTCGGCCCGCCGGGCCGACCGCGTCCTGGTGATGGACGGGGCGCACGCCCTCTGCGGTCGGCACGACGAGCTGCTGGCACGCTCCCCCCTCTACCGGGACCTCAACGGGGCGGGCGAGTGGGGTTCACACCCACCCCTCGCCCTGCGAGATCCGTATCGCGTCGATCCTGTTCCGCGCCCCGGTCTTGCGGGTGATCGCGGCCATGTAGTTGCGCACCGTTCCGTTGGACAGATGGAGGCTGTTCGCGATCTCGGCGACCGACGCACCCCCGGCGGCGAGTGAGAGCACGCTCAACTCGCGCCGGGTGAGCGGCATCTGCGCCGCCTTGAGGAAGCCGAACCCGAGCGACTCGTCGACGAACCGACGACCCGCCGCCACCTGCCTTATCCCCGCGAGCAGCCGTTCCGGCGCGCTCGCCTTGTTCACATAACCGAGGGCGTCCGCTTCCGCCGCCCGCCGCAGCTGGCCCGGCCGGTTGGCGGTGGCGAGCACCAGCACCCGGCAGCCCCTCCCCAGCGCCGACGGCCCGGTCAGTTCGCCGAGCGGTGCCAGTGCGTAGGTCGCCTCGTCATCGAGGTCCACCACACACAAGTCCGGTCGTACGCTCCGTTGCCGCCCGCGCGCGTGTGACCACGGCGCGTGGAACACCTCCAGATCCGGCTCGCGGGCGAGTTGCTCCGCCAAAGCCATTCTCAACAGACAGGCGTCGTGCACGAGTAGAACCCGGATCACGCTCTGCCCCTCCAGCTCCCGCCCCGGTTGCTCCGTTCAAGCACCAGACCATTCATAGCGGTGAGTACCCCGGTCGTGACGCTGAGAACTGGCCAACGGGGAGGGCAGGGGCGCATTTGCCGTACGACTGTGCGCCCCCTGTGCGTCGGACAGGTGACGGACGACTTATGGGCAGGGCGGCGCCGAACGGCTATGCGTGCGGCTCGGCGGTGAGGTCGATGAGTCGGCACACCGTCTCGATGTCGATCTTCACCTGGGCGATGGAGGCCCGGCCCGACAGCCAGGTGATCAGCGCCGAGTGCCAGGTGTGCTCGATGACCCGCACCGCGGACAGCTGCTGCGCGGTCGGCGTCTCCGTCAGACCCATCGCGTCCAGGATGATCGCCGTCGTCAGCCGCGACACCGTGTCGACCTCGGGGCTCACCGAGCGGTCCGCGAAGGTCAGCGCCCGCACCATCGCGTCCGCCAGATGCGGCTCGCGCTGCAGCGCACGGAAGGCCCTCATCAGCGTCTCGGCGACCCGCTCGGCGGGCGTCTCACCGGCGGGCGGGCGCTTGCGGATCGTCGTGTGCATGTGCTGCAGCTGGTCCTGCATGGTGGCGACCAGCAGATGGACCTTGGAGGGGAAGTAGCGGTACAGCGTGCCGAGGGCGACGCCCGCGGCCTCGGCGACCTCCCGCATCTGCACGGCGTCGAAACCGCCCCGGCTGGCGAGCTGCGCGCTGGCGTGCAGGATGCGGCGGCGGCGCGCCTCCTGGCGCTCGGTGAGGGGCGGCGCCGCAGGGTTCGCCGTCCTGACTTCCGCTGTCATGTCGATGCCCCTCCGAATACGCCTCGCGAGATCGCACAGCATGGCAGGGAGCCCGTCGTGGCGCGAATCACCTGATCCGGGCCTTACACCTCGCCTACCTGCCGGTAGATTCAAAGCTCGTTCAGCGATCATTCAGCGATCAAGTCTGAAACTTGTTCTAGATTACCGTCCCGGCGTAACCTCGCGGAGAACTGCAGGGAGAAGGGGGCCGAGAGTGACCGCTGAGGCCATGGAAGCGGGCCCCCGAAAGGGCTCTGGCGGCGACGGCGAGCGCCCGCTGCGCATCGCTCTCCTCACGTACAAAGGGAACCCGTTCTGCGGGGGGCAAGGCGTCTACGTACGCCACCTCTCCCGCGAGCTCGCCCGGCTCGGCCACAGCGTCGAAGTGATCGGCGCGCAGCCCTACCCCGTCCTCGACGAGGGCGCGGGCCTCGCGGGCCTCAAGCTCACCGAGCTGCCGAGCCTGGACCTCTACCGCTCGCCCGACCCCTTCCGCACCCCCAAGCGCGACGAGTACCGCGACTGGGTCGACGCCCTCGAAGTGGCGACGATGTGGACCGGCGGCTTCCCCGAGCCCGTCACGTTCAGCCTGCGCGCCCGGCGGCACCTGCGCGCCCGACGGGGCGACTTCGACGTCGTGCACGACAACCAGACCCTGGGGTACGGCCTCCTCGGCGACCTCGGCGCGCCCCTCGTCACCACGATCCACCACCCCATCACCGTCGACCGGCAGCTGGAGCTGGACGCCGCGCCCGGCTGGAAGCGCCGCGCCTCCGTCCGCCGCTGGTACGCGTTCACCCGCATGCAGAAGCGCGTCGCGCGCCGCCTCCCCTCGGTCCTCACCGTCTCCGGTACGTCCCGGCAGGAGATCGTCGACCACCTCGGCGTCCGCGCGGACCGCATCGAGGTCGTCCACATCGGCGCCGACACCGGCCTCTTCTCACCGGACCCGGCCGTCCCCGAAGTGCCCGGCCGCATCGTCACCACCTCCAGCGCCGACGTCCCGCTCAAGGGACTGATCCACCTCGTCGAGGCGCTCGCCAAGGTCCGCGCCGACCACCCCGGCGCCCACCTCGTCGTCGTCGGCAAGCGCGCCGAGGACGGCCCCGTCGCCCAGGCCATCGAGCGCCACGGCCTCGCAGGCGCCGTCGAGTTCGTCAAGGGCATCACCGACGCCGAGCTCGTCGACCTCGTCCGCTCGGCGCAGGTCGCCTGCGTCCCTTCGCTGTACGAGGGGTTCTCGCTCCCCGCGGCGGAGGCGATGGCCACCGGCACCCCGCTCCTCGCGACCACCGGCGGCGCGATCCCGGAGGTCGCGGGCCCCGACGGAGAGACCTGCCTCGCCGTCCCGCCGGGCGACGCCGGAGCCCTCGCCCACGGCCTGAACCGGCTGCTCGGCGACGGCGACCTGCGGGCCCGACTCGGTACCGCGGGGCGCGCACGCGTCCTCGCCAAGTTCACCTGGGCCCAGGCCGCCAAGGGCACGGCCGACCGCTACCGCGAGGCCATGGACCGCTCCGCGGCCACGCATCCCGGCCGCGCCGCGGCCACCACGACGTACTCGACGCACTCCGGGAGCCATCGCTGATGCTGACCGTCGACTTCACCCGCTTCCCGCTCGCCGCGGGCGACCGCGTCCTCGACTTGGGCTGCGGCGCGGGCCGGCACGCCTTCGAGTGCTACCGGCGCGGCGCGCAGGTGGTGGCCCTCGACCAGAACGCCGAGGAAATCCGCGAGGTCGCCAAGTGGTTCGCCGCGATGAAGGAGGCCGGTGAGGCGCCCGCGGGCGCGACGGCCACCGCGATGGAGGGCGACGCGCTCAACCTCCCCTTCCCCGACGAGTCGTTCGACGTCGTGATCATCTCCGAGGTCATGGAGCACATCCCCGACGACAAGGGCGTCCTCGCCGAGATGGTGCGCGTCCTCAAGCCGGGCGGCCGCATAGCGGTCACCGTCCCGCGCTACGGCCCGGAGAAGGTCTGCTGGGCTCTCTCGGACGCCTACCACGAGGTCGAGGGCGGCCACATCCGCATCTACAAGGCGGACGAACTCCTCGACCGGATGCGGGAGTCGGGCCTCAAGCCCTACGGCACGCACCACGCGCACGCGCTGCACGCGCCGTACTGGTGGCTGAAGTGCGCGTTCGGCGTCGACAACGACAAGGCGCTGCCCGTGCGGGCGTACCACAAGCTGCTCGTCTGGGACATCATGAAGAAGCCCCTCGCGACGCGCGTCGCCGAGCAGCTGCTCAACCCCGTCGTCGGCAAGAGCTTCGTGGCGTACGCGACCAAGCCGCACCTCCCCAAGGCCTCCGCCGACGCCGCGGCGGCCGCCAAGTGACGAGCCCGGAGCGGACCGAACACCTCGTCCTGCCCGGCGTCCTGACGGCCGATCAGGCCGTGGCGACGGTGCGCGGCATCCTCGCCGTGCAGCGCGAGGACGGCGCCATCCCGTGGTTCCGCGGCCACCACCTGGACCCGTGGGACCACACCGAGGCCGCCATGGCGCTGGACGCGGCGGGCGAGCACGCGGCCGCCGAGCGCGCCTACGACTGGCTCGTGCGCCACCAGAACCCGGACGGCTCCTGGTACGCGGCGTACGCCGACGGGGATCCGCACGACGTCACCGACCGCGGCCGCGAGACCAACTTCTGCGCCTACCTCGCGGTCGGCGCCTGGCACCACTACCTCTCGACCGGCGACGAGGCGTTCCTGGACCGCATGTGGCCCGCCGTGGTCGCCGCCGTCGAGTTCGTGCTCGGGCTCCAGCAGCCGGGCGGGCAGATCGGCTGGAAGCGGGAGCCGGACGGCACCCCGGTCACCGACGCGCTCCTGACCGGCTCCTCCTCCATCCACCAGGCACTGCGCTGCGCCCTCGCCATCGCCGAGCAGCGCGAAGAGCCGCAGCCCGACTGGGAGTTGGCCGCGGGCGCCCTCGCGCACGCGATCCGCCGCCACCCCGAGCGTTTCCTCGACAAGGACCGCTACTCGATGGACTGGTACTACCCGGTCCTGGGCGGCGCGCTGACCGGCGTGGCGGCCAAGTCCCGCATAGAGGAGGGCTGGGACCGCTTCGTCGTGCCAGGCCTCGGGGTGCGCTGCGTGGTGCCCAACCCCTGGGTCACCGGCGGCGAGAGCGCCGAACTCGCCCTCGCCCTCTGGGTGTTGGGGGAGTCCGACCGCGCTCTGGACATCCTGCAGTCCCTCCAGCACCTGCGCGATCCGGAGTCGGGCCTGTACTGGACGGGCTACGTCTTCGACGACAAGGCGATCTGGCCCGCGGAGCTCACCACCTGGACGGCGGGCTCACTCCTGCTCGCCGTGGCGGCCCTGGGCGGCGACGAGGCGACCTGCGCGGTCTTCTCGGGCGAAGGGCTGCCGCGGGGCCTGGACCCCGACTGCTGCGCCTGACGCTCCGCGGGGGAGTGGGAAAGTCCGCGGGCCGGTCGTGGCTGGTCGCGCAGTTCCCCGCGCCCCTTACGGGGCGCACCTGAGCCGCTGCGTTCTTCAGTAGCGGCGCAGGCGGCCCGCGAGGGCGTGGCCGATGAACAGGTAGACGACGGCCGCGAGGCCGTAGCCCGCGACGACCCGGGCCCAGTCCTCGTCGAACGTGAAGAGGTCGTGGGACCAGCCTGCCAGCCACCGGGCCGCGTCGTGGATGAACTGGACGAGGTCGTTGGCGCGGTTCGCGTCCAGCAGGTACATCAGGATCCACAGGCCGAGGATGGCGGCCATGACGTCGGCGACGACGACGATCACCCGTGCCGCAGTGCTTCCGTGGGAGTTCCGCGTGGGAGACATGGTTACCGGGTACCGGGGAGAGCGCCGTTGAAACCCGTACGGGGGAGCCCCGGTGGCGTGGTGCGGCGGCCGGGGTGAGGCTGCGGAGAGGTCCGCGCTCTCCCACGGGCCGCTCAGCTCCCGTCTGGAGGCCCCCGTCGTGCCCAGCCCCGTACCCGTCCGCCGTGCCGCGGTCTCCCTCACGCTCTGCGGCGCCCTGCTGGCCGGTGCGACGGCCTGCGGCGGCAGCGGTGAGAGCACCGCCTCCGCGGCGGCGCCGTCCGCCAGCAGCAGCGCCGAGAAGCAGAAGTTCGCCAAGACCCGCTTCGTCGCCAACGCGGGCCTGGCCGCGGGGGCCACGTACCAGTGGATCGTGAAGCCGTACCGCGCGGGCAAGTTCAAGAAGGGCGCGGGCGGCCGGAAGTTCGCCCTGATCAAGGCGGGCCTCGCGGGGGCGTTCACGTACAACAGGCTGAAGGCCGCGACGAAGAACGCGAAGGGCGACCCGACCCTCTCCAAGGCGGTGGCCCCGCTGACCTCCGGCATCGACGCCCTGAAGGACCTGCCGTCCAAGCTCCGCAAGGGCGAGGGGACGGACTCGGTGGTGAACTCCTTCGACGACATCATCAAGGACATCAAGGGCGCGGGCAGCAGCGCGGGCGCGGAGGTCAAGGACAAGGTGCCGTCGGCGGGCGATCTGACCAAGAACTAGGGGCCTGGTCCCTAGGAGTTGAGCTCGGCCAGGACCCGCAGCGTGTGCGGGTCCGGGGCGAGCACCAGCAGGTCCGTCACCGGACCCTTGCGCCACAGCTCAAGCCGCTCCGCGATCCGCGCCCGCGGCCCGACCAGGGAGATCTCGTCGGCGAAGGCGTCGGGCACCGCCAGGACCGCCTCCTCCCTGCGCCCCGCGAGGAACAGCTCCTGGATGTGCCGGGCCTCGGCCTCGTACCCCATGCGCGCCATCAGGTCGGCGTGGAAGTTGCGGGCGGAGTGCCCCATCCCGCCGATGTAGAAGCCGAGCATGGCCTTCACGGGGAGCAGGCCCTCGGCCACGTCGTCGCAGACCTTGGCGCGGGCCATCGGGGCGATCAGGAAGCCCTCGGGGACATCGGCGAGCGACGCCTCGTACACGTCCGTCCGCAGCGGCGACCAGTACAGCGGCAGCCAGCCGTCCGCGATCCGGGTCGTCTGCGCGATGTTCTTCGGACCCTCGGCGCCGAGCAGGACGGGCAGGTCGGCGCGGAGGGGGTGGGTGATCGGCTTGAGGGCCTTGCCCAGTCCGGTGCCGTCCTCGCCGTCGTACGGATGGGAGTGGAAGCGTCCCGCCAGCTCCACGGGTCCCTCGCGCCGCAGGACCTGGCGGATCACCTCGACGTACTCGCGCGTCGCGGTCAGCGGCGACCTCGGGAAGGGCCGCCCGTACCAGCCCTCCACCACCTGCGGCCCGGACAGCCCGAGTCCGAGCATCATCCGCCCGCCGGAGAGGTGGTCGAGGGTGAGCGCGTGCATGGCGGTGGTGACGGGGGAGCGCGCCGCCATCTGCGCGACGGCCGTGCCCAGCCTGATCCGCGAGGTCCGCGCGGCGATCCAGGTCAGCGGCGTGAAGGCGTCCGAGCCCCAGGCCTCGGCGGTCCACACGGAGTCGTAGCCGAGCCGCTCGGCCTCCTGGGCCAGGGCGACGTGTCCGGGGTCGGGGCCGCGCCCCCAGTATCCGAGTGCGAGCCCGAGCCGCATAGGCCTGCCTCCCTGGTGAACTGACGGTATGTCAGGTTGGGTTCGTAGGGGAGGGACTGTACGACAACGGCCCCCCGCCCGGAAGGGGCGAGGGGCCGCGGTACTGCTCTGCGGGGGATCAGCCGCGCTGGATCCCCGTGGTGTCCTGCAGCACGCCGCGACGGCCGTCCTGCGTCTGGGCCACCAGACCGGGACCGCGCTGCTCGACGGCCAGGTACCAGGTACCCGGCGCCAGCTCGGCGATCGGCGTGGGCGAGCCGTCCTCCGCGTACAGCGGACGCGGCACCGGCACGGCGAACCAGAACGGCGAGAAGTCACCGGCGGGCTGCGCCTGCGCGGGCGGCGGGGTCTGCCCGGCCTGCGGCTGCGGCTGACCACCGAAGGACTGGCCCTGCGGCTGGCCCGGCTGGCCGCCGTAGGGCGCACCCGGCTGCGGCTGACCCGCACCGGCGCCCGGGTAGCCGTAGCCACCCTGCGGCTGACCGCCGTAGGGCTGCGGGGCCATCGGCTTGGGGGCACCCATGAGGGGGGCCTTCAGCGCAGGAACGATCAGCCCGGCGACCGCGCCACCGGCGAGGACCAGGGCGGCGATCAGACCGAGGATGAGGCCGACACCGGCGCTGGGGGTGGACTCGGAGGGCGCGCCGTCGAAGAAGAAGCCGTAGGACTGGTCGGCGTCGAAGATCGCACCGAGCGAGCTCCATGCGGAGGCGACGGCGAAGGCCACGCCGAGCTGGCCGAGGTCCAGGCCGATGACCTTGCTCGGCTGCGGCAGCGCGCGGCCGACGACGATGAGAGCCGCTCCGATGATGCCGAGCAGGTACACGCTCAGCAGCAGGTTGCCGTTCTCCCACGCGTTGGGGAGCTTGTCGCCGTCGACACGAGCGATGTCAAGGGTGTCGAGGAACGAAGCGATGAAGAGCAACACCGCTGCTCCGATCACCACGCCGTCGCCTCGAGTGAGGGAGCGGAAATTCACTTCAGGGTCCTTCGTCAGTCGTCTCGTCAGTGGAGGCGTCGCTGTCGCCGTAGTCGCGGTCGTGTCGCGGTGCGCGAAGCGCGGGGGTGGCCCCTCATCGTAGGGAGGACAATATCGTCAGTACGCGCGGGGTGTCTGCTCGGGATAAAGACGTCCACGCTTCATCGCGAAGACGTTCACCTCTACTTCCGCAGGAACCCCGTGATTCCCTCGGAAATCCCCTGCGCCGCCTTCTGGCGCCACGTGCCGCTCGTCAGCAGGGCCTCGTCCTTCGCGTCCCGCATGTTCCCGCACTCGATGAACACCTTGGGGACGGTGGAGAGATTGAGGCCGCCGAGGTCCGTGCGGGTGTCGAGGCCGGTGCCGCCGCCGATGTAGTTCGAGGGGGCGCTGCCCGTCGCGCTCACGAACTTTCCGGCGATGCGCTCGCCCAACTCCTTGGAGGGGGCGACGATCGGTGAGGTGTCGGCCGAGCCCGACCGCACCTTTCCCGGCATGATCACGTGGTAGCCGCGGTTGCCCGCGCCGGAGCCGTCGGCGTGGATGGAGACCACCGCATCGGCGTGCGCCTTGTTGCCGATCCGGGCGCGCTCGTCGACGCACGGCCCCCAGGGGCGGTCGTCGTCCTGGGTGAACTTGACCGTGGCGCCCTGCTTTTCGAGCAGCGTCCGCAGCTTGCGCGAGACGTCCAGGGTGAACTTCGCCTCGGTGTAGCCGTGGTTGGTGGACGTCCCCGTGGTGTCGCACTCCTTGCGGTTCGTCCCGATGTCGACCTGGCGGTTGATCTCCGAGGCGTGGCGGAAGTTTCCGGGGTTGTGGCCGGGGTCGATCACGACGACCTTGCCCTTGAGGGGGCCGCTCGCGGCGGGGCCGCCACCGGGCGGCTTCGTGGCCGAATCGTTGTCGTCGGAGTCCCCGCCCTTGCCGTCCTTGTCGCCCTTGTCCTTTTCTTTGGCCTGATCGGAGGCCTTGCTTCCGGATGGGGAGGGCGTGGTGGAGCCGGGCGACGCGTCCTGTCCGCCGGACGCGCTCGCCGACGCGGGCAGCGATCTCGCCGGTTCGTTCCCGTCGGGCCCGCTCGTGGCCTGGTAGACGAGCCAGCCCGCGAGGCAGGTCGGCACCAGCGCGGCGACGGCCACCGTCACGGGGCGGCCGATGCGGCGCCTGGGCGGCTGGGAGGGATCGAATTCCGGACCTACGTACGACACGGGGGCGAGCCTATCCGCGAGGTCGGGCCCCTCGCTCCTGTTGAGGTCAGATACCCGGCGCCGTGCGCCGCAGCACGCGCAGCGAGTCCGTCACCGCGACCTCCGTGAACGCGCCGGACTCCAGAGCCCTGAGGTAGACGCGGTACGGCGCCTGCCCGGTCATGATGTCGACCGGGTCGGGGAACACGTCGTGGATGACGAGCAGCCCGCCCTCGGCGACGTGCGGCGCCCAGCCCTCGTAGTCGGCCGTGGCGTGCTCGTCCGTGTGGCCGCCGTCGATGAAGACCAGGCCGAGCGCGCCGCCCCACGCCTTCGCCACCTGCGGCGAGCGGCCGACGACCGCGATCACGTGATCCTCCAGGCCCGCCTTGTGCAGCGTGCGGCGGAAGGTGGGCAGCGTGTCCATGCGGCCGATCTCGGGGTCGACCGTCTCCGGGTCGTGGTACTCCCAGCCGGGCTGCTGCTCCTCGCTGCCGCGGTGGTGGTCGACGGTGATCGCGGCCACCCCGGCCTGCCGGGCCGCGTCGGCGAGCAGGATCGTGGAGCGGCCGCAGTACGTGCCGACCTCCAGGAGCGGCAGGCCGAGCGCGGCGGCCTCCGTCGCGGCCGCGTACAGCGCGAGCCCCTCGCCGCGCGGCATGAAGCCCTTGGCGGCCTCGAAGGCGGCAAGAATCTCCGGCTTGGGCTCGACGGCGGCGGCCATGGGTTCCTCCAGGTCGTACGCGTGTGGGCAGGCGTTTCGCGCGTATGTATGGCCGCCCATGATGCACGGCACCCCCGTCACCGGAGTGACGGGGGTGGGTGGTCCGTGCCTGCCTCAGGCCGGTACGTCGCTGCTGCCGGGCAGCAGGAGGTCCAGCTCGACGGGGCGGTCCTGGCCGGGGTGGGCCGCCGCCGACGCCAGCGGGCCGTGGCCCGTGGCCCGCACCGCGAGGACGTACGAACCGTCGCCGGGCACGGCCAGCTCGTACCGCCCGCCGTCGTCGGTGAGCGCCGCGCCCGCCTGACGGCCGCTGCGGTCGATCAGCGTCACCTTCGCGCGGGGGACGGGCGCCCCGTCCGCGCCCCGCACCTGCCCGTGGAAGCCCGCGAGGACCTGGACCGCGCGCTCCAGGTTCGCGTCCTCCTCGCTGCTGGCGCGCAGCTGCACGGTGGCCGGGCGGCGGGCGGAGGGCAGCATGAGCGCGAAGAGCAGACCGATGGCGACCGCGCCCCCGGCGATCAGGAACGAGACGCGGAAGCCGTGCATGGTCGGCACGGCGACGCCACCGACGTGGTTCGCGGTGTTGGCCAGGACCATGCCGATCACGGCGCTCGACACCGAGGTGCCGATCGAGCGCATCAGGGTGTTGAGGCCGTTGGCCGCGCCCGTCTCGGACGGGTCGACCGAGCCGATGATGAGTGCGGGCAGCGAGGAGTAGGCGAGGCCGATGCCCGCGCCGAGGAGCACCGCGATGACGATGGTCTGCCAGGCGGCGCTCATCAGGCCGAGCCCGGCGCCGTAGCCGATCGCGATGATCAGCATGCCGAGGATGAGGGTGACCTTCGGGCCGTACTTCGCCGACAGGCGGGCGTAGACGGGGGCGGTGAACATCATCGTCAGGCCGAGCGGCATCACGCACAGGCCCGCCACGACCATCGACTGGCCGAGGCCGTAGCCGGTCGCCGTCGGCAGCTGGAGGAGCTGGGGCAGGACCAGCGAGACGGCGTAGAAGGCGACGCCGACCATGATCGAGGCGAGGTTGGTGAAGAGCACCGAGCGGCGTGCGGTGGTGCGCAGGTCGACCAGCGGGGCCTTGATGCGCAGCTCCATCACGCCCCACAGGACGAGAACGGTGGCCGAGGCGCCGAAGAGGCCGAGCGTGAGGGGGTCGCTCCAGCCCCAGTCGCTGCCCTTGGTGATGGGCAGCAGGAAGAGGACGAGTCCCACGGAGAGGCCGAGCGCGCCGAGCACGTCGAAGGTGCCCTCGGCGCGGACCGAGCTCTCGGGGACGAAGGCGAGGGTCAGCAAGATCGAGGTCACGCCGAGTCCCGCGGCGCCGAAGAACAGGGCGTGCCAGTCGGCGTGCTGCGCGGTGAGTGCGGCGACGGGCAGGGCGAGGCCGCCGCCGACGCCGATGGAGGAGCTCATCAGCGCCATCGCGGAGCCGAGCTTCTCGCGGGGCAGCTCGTCGCGCATCAGGCCGATGCCGAGCGGGATGGCGCCCATGGCGAAGCCCTGCAGCGCGCGGCCCACGATCATCACGACGAGATCATCGGTGAAACCGCAGATCAGGGAGCCCACGACCATCACGGCGAGGCTGCTGAGCAGCATCTTCCGCTTGCCGTAGAGGTCGCCGAGGCGGCCCATGATCGGAGTGGAGACGGCGCCGGCGAGGAGGGTCGACGTCATGACCCAGGTGGCGTTCGACGGCGAGGTGTTCAGCAGCTCCGGCAGGTCCTTGATGACCGGCACGAGCAGGGTCTGCATCACCGCGACGACGATGCCGGAGAAGGCGAGCACGGGGACGACCCCGCGTATGCCGCGCGGTTTGTTCGTCGACATCGACATCGACATTGCTTGGGGCCTCCGGGGCGGAAGGTCGGGCTCGGCAGGAGCGGGAACGTATGTGTAAGCCGAACCTGTTTCCCTGGGCGACTATTCCGACGGATGTCGTACGAGGGGAATTCTTGACCCTTTGTTAACCGAGTCATCAGCAGGGCCGCGGAGTGAGCCAGCGGCGGGTGGTCCACGGGTGGTCCATTCGATGTCCATCTGACCTTCCGTCAGATGAGAACGTGTTCTACTCTGTCGCCGTCCCGGCAGCTGCTACCGGCGAGGATGCGCATGGGGATCGGAATCACGCGGGAACAGCGGGAGTTGGCGTCGGCGGTGCGCGGCTGGATCGCGCGGGCCGTGCCGCCCGAGGAGACGCGCAAGCTTCTGGACGGGCCGCCACCCGGCGGCGGGCGTCCCGCCCACTGGGACGGACTCGCCGGGCAGGGGCTGCTCGGCCTTCATCTGCCCGAGGAGTACGGCGGTGGGGGCGGCGACCTCCTCGATCTCGCCGTCGTCCTGGAGGAGGCGGCGCGGGCCGCGCTCCCCGGGCCGTTCGCGGCGAGCTCCCTCGCCTCGCTGGTGCTGCGCCGCGCGGGCGCGCACGCCCTCGCCGCCGAGCTGGCCCGCGGCGCCCGGATCGGCGCCGTCGCCCTGGACCCGGGCACGCTCACCGCCGTCTCCGTCCCCGACGGACACGTCCTCGACGGGGTGTCGCCGCCCGTCCTCTCCGGCGGCGAGGCGGACCTGCTGATCCTGACCGCCGCGTCGGCCACGGGGCCGGTGTGGCTGGCCGTCGACGCCGGTGCGCTGACCGTACGTACACACGACAGCGCCGACCCGACCCGGCCCACCGCCGAAGTGACCGCACGGGCCGCCCACGTCCCCGTCGGCCGGGCGCTCGCCGTGGACTCCGCCGCCGTCCGCGACCTGGCCGCCGCCGTGCTGGCCGCCGACGCGTGCGGCACCGCCGCGTGGGCGCTGCACACCGCGGCCGAACACGCCAAGGTGCGCGAGCAGTTCGGGCGGCCCATCGGACAGTTCCAGGGCGTCAAGCACCTCTGTGCCGACATGCTGGTCCGCGTCGAGCAGGCGTGCGCCCTGGCGTGGGACGCGGCCCGCGCGGCGGACGACCACGACGTGCCGGACGACGTGCGCGGCCTGGTCACCGCGCTCGCCGCGGGCACCGCCCTGGACGCCGCGTACTCCTGCGCCAAGGACTGCGTGCAGATCCTCGGGGGCATCGGCTTCACCTGGGAGCACGACGCCCACCTGTATCTGCGCAGGGCGGTCGTGGCCCGCCAGCTGCTCGGCGCGGGCGACGCGCACCGGATGCGTGCCGTCCGGCTCGCGGAGGGCGGCGCGCGCCGCGAGCTGCGCCTGGAGCTCCCGGACGAGGCGGAGACGTACCGCGAGCTGGCCCGCGCGGCGCTCGCCCCCGCCCGCGGACTCGACCCGGCCGCGGCCCGCAAGGCCCTCGCCCCCACCGGCTACGCCGCCCCGCACCTCCCCGAGCCGCACGGTCTGGGCGCCGGCCCCGTCCAACAGCTGGCCGTCCAGGAGGAGATGAAGGCGGCGGGCATCAAGCTCGGCGATCTCGGGATCGCGACCTGGGTGGTCCCCTCCCTCATCGCGTACGGCACCGAGGAGCAGCAGGAGCGCTTCCTGGCCCCCACCTTGCGCGGCGAGCTGCTCTGGTGCCAGCTCTTCAGCGAGCCGGAGGCGGGCTCCGACCTCGCGTCGCTGCGTACGAGGGCCGAGCGCGTCGAGGGGGGATGGTGCGTCAACGGCCAGAAGGTGTGGACGAGCGCGGCCCAGTGGTCCGACCACGGGATCCTCCTCGCCCGCACGAACCCTGCGGCGCCCAAGCACAAGGGCCTGACGTACTTCCTCGTGGACATGAAGGCCGCGGGCATCGACGTCCGCCCCCTCAAGGAGATCACCGGGGACTCCCTCTTCAACGAGGTGTACTTCGACGACGTCTTCCTGCCCGACGAAGCGGTCGTCGGGGAGATCGACAACGGCTGGCGGGTCGCCCGCGACACCCTCGGCAACGAACGCGTCCACATGGCCGACCAGTTGACCTTCGACACCGGCCTGGAGGCGCTCATCGCGCGCGCCGCCGAACTGGACGGCGCCCACCGCGCCCGCATCGGAGCGCTCGCCGCCGAGGCGCACGCCCTCGCCTGCATCGGACTGCGCACGACCATCCGGCAGGTGGCGGGCGCGGAGCCGGGCGCGGGCGCTGCCGTACGCAAACTCGTCCAGACCCCGCACCAGCAGAAGGTCGCCGAGCTCGCCCTCGAACTCCTCGGCACGGCGGGCGCGGTGCGCGAGGGCCCGGGGGAGCGGGCGCTGCACGGCTTCCTGATGTCGCGCTGCCTGACGATCGCGGGCGGCACCACCCAGGTCCAGCTCAATGTCGTCGCCGAGCGGATCCTCGGCCTGCCCAGGGACTGAAGGAGTACGAGCGTCATGAAGAGCTACATCGTCGGCGTCGGGATGACCAAGTTCGAGAAGCCCGAGACGCGTGACTGGCAGTACTGGGACATGGTGAAGGAGGCGGGCACCAAGGCCCTGGAGGACGCCGGAATCGCCTACGACCAGGTCGAGCAGGTCCCCGTCGGCTACTGCTTCCAGGCCTCGACGGCAGGCCAGCGCGCCGCCTACGAGCTCGGTCTGACGGGCGTCCCCGTCTACAACGTGAACAACAACTGCGCGACCGGGTCGACCGCCCTGATGATGGCGCGCCAGTTCGTCGAGGGCGGCCTGAACGACTGCGTGCTCGCGCTCGGTTTCGAGAAGATGACGCGCGGGGCGCTGGGGGGAGGGTCCGACGGAGGCGACTTCAAGACGTCACCCGTGGCCCGGCACTACGGGATCATGGCCGCCCGCCACGGCTTCGAGATGACCCCACCCACCGCGCAGATCTTCGGCAACGCGGCCCGCGAGCACATGGAGAAGCACGGCACGACCGAGGCGCAGCTCGCCGCGGTCGGCGCCAAGAACCACCGGCACTCCACGAACAACCCCTACGCGCAGTTCCAGGACGCGTACACCGTCGACGAGATCCTCGCCGCCAAGACGATCCACCGCCCGCTCACCAAGCTCCAGTGCTCCCCGACGTCGGACGGCGCCGCGGCGGCGGTGGTGGTCTCGGAGCGGTTCGTGGAACAGCACGGGCTGGAGTCGAAGGCAGTGGAGATCGCCGCTCAGGCCATGACCACCGACACGGGGGAGTCCTTCGCCTCCGGGTCGTGTGTCGACGCCGTCGGACAGCCGATGTCGCGGGATGCGGCCCGCCAGGTGTACGAGACGTCGGGGCTCGGCATCGAGGACGTGGACGTCGTCGAGCTGCACGACTGCTTCTCCATCAACGAACTCCTGACGTACGAGGCGCTCGGCATGTGCGCGCCCGGCGAGTCGGGAAAGCTGGTCGAGAGCGGTGCGACGACGTACGGCGGACGGTGGGTGGTGAACCCCTCCGGCGGTCTCATCTCCAAGGGCCACCCGCTCGGCGCGACGGGCATCGCGCAGGTCGCCGAGTTGACCTGGCAGCTGCGCGGTGAGGCGGCGGCCCGGCAGGTCGAGGGGGCACGGGTGGGGCTCGCGCACAACATCGGGCTCGGCGGGGCGGCGGTGGTGACGGTGCTGCGGAGGTGAGGGGGGCGGTGCGGCTGGGGTGGTCCTAGGCCTGTCGGCCGAGGTCTCGTCCAGCGAATTTCCGATGCGCCGCTCAAGTTTCGCTTGAGAGGATGGCTGTCATGGTCCAGACGCCCTCCACCACTTACTCAGCCCCGTCCGCCGCCTCCTCCCCCTCCTCTTCGTCCTCCCCCGGGGCCGCGCCGAAGAGGTCCGTCCCGGTGTGGGCCGTACTGCTCACCGCCTGTGCGGGCCAGTTCCTCGTCGTGCTCGACGTCTCCGTGGTGAACACCGCGCTGCCGTCGATGCGCTCCGACCTCGGCATGAGCGCCGTCGGCCTGCAATGGGTCGTCAACGCGTACTCCATAGCCTTCGCCGGGTTCATGCTGCTCGGCGGGCGGGCCGGTGACCTCTTCGGGCGCAAGAGGATGTTCCTCGTCGGGCTCGGCCTCTTCACCGCCGCCTCGCTCGGCGGCGGCCTCGCGCAGGCCGAGTGGCAGCTCCTCGTGGCGCGCGCCGTGCAGGGTCTCGGCGCGGCGGTCCTCGCCCCCTCGACCCTGACGATCCTCACGTCGGCGGTGCCCGAGGGCCCGGCGCGGGCGCGGGCGATCGGCGTCTGGTCCGCTGTCGGCGCGGGTGGCGGCGCGGCGGGCGGGCTGGTCGGCGGGGTCCTGACCGACCTGCTCTCCTGGCGCTGGGTGCTCCTGATCAACGTGCCGGTCGGCGCCCTGGTGATCGTCGCGGGCCTGGCCTGGCTCACCGAGAGCAGGGCCGACCGGACGCGGCGCCTGGACGTGCCGGGCGCGGTGCTCGTGACGGCCGGTCTCGCCACCCTCGCGTACGGCATCGTGCAGACGGAGGAGAAGGGCTGGACGGCGACGGCGACCCTGGCGCCCCTCGCGGCGGGCCTCGCCCTGCTCGCGGCGTTTCTCCTGGTGGAGTCGCGCACGAAGGCGCCGCTGATGCCGCTCAAGCTGTTCAAGGTGCGGACGGTGTCGGCCGCGAACGCCGCGATGTTCGTGTGCGGCGGCGGCATGTTCGCCATGTGGATGTTCATGACGCTCTACACCCAGAACGTCCTCGGGTACTCGCCGATGAAGGCGGGCCTCGCCCTCATGCCGTCCTCGCTCACCGTCGTCCTCGGCTCGATGCTCGCGCCGCGCCTGATGCCGGTGCTCGGCCCGAAGAACGTCTCCGTGCTCGGCATCCTCGTGGCCTCCGCGGGCTTCGGGTGGCAGTCGACGATGACGGTCGACGGCGCGTACGCCACCTCGATCCTGCTGCCCGGCATCGTGATGATGTTCGGCGCGGGCCTCGCCACGACCCCGCTCGCCTCGCTCGCCACGTCGGGCGCCAAGGCGGGCGACGCCGGACTCGTCTCCGGCCTGGTCAACACCTCCCGCACCATGGGCGGCGCGCTCGGCCTCGCGGTGCTCTCCACGGTGGCGGCCGCGCAGATGCACGGCTCGACATCGCCGCAGGCGCTCACCGACGGCTATGCGATGGCGTTCCGGACCAGCGGATTCATCCTGCTGGCGGGCGTGGTGGTGCTGCTCCTGTGGATGCCGGGGCGACGGGGCCGGGATCAGGGCACCGGCTGAGGCAACGGTTTGTGGCTCTCATGGACTCCAATGTGCAAGGAGGCATTCATGGGGGAGCCAAAGCAGACCGTGGACGGCGGGTTCGACTGCGATTTCCAGGGGTTCGTCACCAACCGCTGGCCGCAGCTGATGCGCACGGCGTTTCTTCTCACGGGGCAGCAGCACGCCGCGGAGGACCTGGTGCAGTCGTCCCTGGAGCGGACGTACGTGTCGTGGCGGAAGGTGAGCACGGCGGGTGATCCGGACGCGTACGTACGCCGGATCATGATCAACATTCACGCGCGCAGGCACCGGCGCAAGCTCAAGGAGTTCCTGTCCTTGCAGGACTCGGGCCCGGTGCTGGACAGACCCGAGCACGGCGACCGCATGGCTCAGGCGGACGATCGCGCGACGCTGCTGCGCGCCCTCGCCGAGCTGCCAGCCCGCCAGCGAGAAGCGGTCGTCCTTCGGTACTGGGAGGACTTGAGCGAGACCCAGACCGCCGAGGCCATGGGCTGCTCGGTCGGCGCCGTGAAGAGCAATGCCTCCAAAGGAATCGCCAAGCTCCGCGCCATACCCGCACTGACCGACAAGGTCGGAAGCCGAGGGGAGAAGTAATGACCAGGGACCAGGACCCGGCGCGGCTCGACGCCGCCGAGCACAGTGACATCACCCACCGCCTCGCGGACGTGGCGGACGGGGTCGAGATCGGCGCGGCCCCGTACCAGGCGGTGCTGCGCGGCGGGCGGCGCAGGAAGGCGCGCCGCTGGGCGCTCGGTGCCCTGGCGGCGGCCACGATCGTCGGCTCCACCGGCTCGCTGGCGCTCGCCGTGGTGGACGGCAGGGACCACGCGCAGGCGGCGTCGCAGCACGGCTCCGCGAGGGACCGGCATGTCTACGACCCCCGGTCCACCCCGCTGACCGAGGTGAGGGACGGCTCCGGCACCCGTGTGGCGCGGGTGGAACTGCAGGTGTGGGGCGCCCCGCGGGACGAGGCGGAGGCGCGCGGCCAGCAGAAGGCGATGATCCGGGCCGGAGTGTGGGACGAGCGGACGACGGACCCGGTCCCCAATTTCAACCAGCCGTGGTACGCGATCGTGGTCAGCGCCGACGGCAAGGACAAGGTCACCTCCTTTGGACTCCAGGACAAGGCGCCGGGGGGCGACGACGGCCTGAGCTTCGCCTCGGTGGAGTTCGAGCTGAAGGGCAGGAAGCTCACCGTCGGGCACGTGGGACCCAAGACACACCGCGTTGTGTACGAGTACGAGAACGGCACATCCGAGCCGGAGCTCCACAAGGCGGCGGGCTCGGGCTACCTGTGGTTCACGCGGGAGGAGAAGGAGTCGGGCCCGTCGGGCAAGCTGGAGAGCATCGTCATCCACGACGCGAAGGGGACCGCGGAAGTGGTGCAGGAGGACTGACGCCCCCGCCCGCTCCGTCCGCTCACAGCCAGCCCTGCTGCCGGGCCTCGCGCACCGCCTCCATCCGGTTCCGCGTCCCCGTCTTGCCGATCGCCGCGGAGAGGTAGTTCCGCACGGTCGACTCGGACAGATGCAGCGTGCCCGCGATGTCGGAGACCGTGGCGCCGTCCACGGAGGCCTTGAGGACGTCCGCCTCGCGGCCGGTCAGCGGGCTGGGCCCGGCGCTCAGCGCGGCCGCGGCGAGCGCCGGGTCGATCACCGTCTCGCCCCGCAGCGCCCGCCGGACCGCCTCGGCGAGCTCCTCGACAGGACCGTCCTTGACCAGGAAGCCGACCGCGCCCGCCTCCATGGCACGGCGCAGATAGCCGGGCCTGCCGAAGGTCGTCAGGATGAGGACCCGGCAGTCGGGGCACTCCTCGCGGAGATCGGCGGCGGCGTCCAGGCCGCTGCGGCCCGGCAGTTCGATGTCGAGCAGCGCGACGTCGGGGCGGGCGTTCAGCGCCGCGTCGACGATCTCGTCGCCCCGGCCGACCTGGGCGACGACCTCGATGTCCGCCTCCAGACCGAGCAGCAGGGCGAGCGCGCCCCGCATCATGCCCTGGTCCTCGGCGAGGAGAACTCTTACGGATTTCGCTGGGCGGTGGTCCTGCGGCATCTCGTCCATGGCGCTCAGAGTACGGCGAGCACCGTGCCCCGTAGCGGCAAAGGCCCCGGTCAGCGCCCCGGAGTCCGGAGCGCTGACCGGGGCCGCCACCGGGGCTCAGTCGTCGGCAGACGGGAACACGAACCCCCGCGTGGGACCTTGCTGCCGCTTCTCCCGGGGCTCGGGGCTGATCTCGCAGAACTTCGCCACGACGGATGACAGCGCGTCAGCGGTCTTGTCCTCACGAGTCGCTGGATCCGCGCTGTCGTACACCCGCCATGCTCCCGACAGGTCTTCCGGATCTTCCGGCGCGACCACACCGGGAATGCCCAGACGCCTCAACGTGGCGTCCACCTGCCGGGCTTGTTCCGCGTCCATGCGCTCACCTCTCAGCCGTACGTGCGGGCAGCCTAGCCACCACCGCCCCCACCCCCTGAGCAGTGGGACGCGCACTTGCCGGGATTGATCGGCCCGCACCCTCCGGGTTTCGGTGTGTGCGAGCAGCTCGCGGCCACCGCTACCAGAGCCTTGGTCGGTCCCGTCCACAACTCGCCGTCCACGCTGTACCCGGCCTGTTCGATCAGTGCCACCGTACGAGTCAGCGCGTGCGGATCGTGGCGCTCCCCGTCGGGACGCTCCGGCCAGTGGTGCACGAACCGGCCGAGCCGTTCACACAGCTTGGCGTACAGGTTCGTATGCAGGATCAGCGCGTGCCATCCCTCGTCCACGATGTTGGACGGGGCGATCTTGACCCTGGGGAACTGGGCGGCAGCGGCAACGAACTTGAGTGCTTCCGCCACGATTCGCTGTGCCGTAGCGTCGGGCATGTCGGGATTGTTGTCGCGCACTGTGGCGACGACACCCCCGAACCCGTCAGGGGTGAGTAAGTCGCGTACATGGTTCATGTGCGTGCCTCCCTGATGTGTGGCCCGTCCCCGGTTGCCGACCTGTCCAGGGTTTCCACCAACCGGGGGCGGGGGTCTCAGCATGCTGACCCGCCCGGCCTCTCGAGGGGTCCGTTCTCCACCACGTTAGGAATGCCGGACCCGTAACTCACAACGGATTGCGCCTGATTGCGAGTCCATTACGCGAGGGAGTCACGGGCCTTGAGGATCAGTGTGCGGGCCTTCTGGCCGTAGACCGCCATTTCGGCCAGCGCGGTGAACGTGTCGGCGTACATGCCCACCTCGCTGGGCTGGGTCAGCGTGAGGTGGCCGGAGACAAGCTCCACGTTGACCTGTTCCGTGCCGAAGATCCAGAACCCTTCTACCGGCATCCGGGTTCGGTCGAGACGAGTGGGGACCACTCCTACGCTGATGTTGGGCTGCGCGCCGACCGTGAGCAGCCGATCAAGTTGTTCGGCTTGCGTGCCGCCGTCCCCGAGTCCGTTGCTCAACACGGACTCCTCGACCAGGAATGCGAACCGACGTTGCCCCTCGTGCAGCACACGTTGGCGCTCCATGCGGACGGCCACAGCGTCCGCCACATCATCAACTGGGACCCGTCTGCGCTGAACCGCCCGCAGCACATCGGCCGTGTACCCGTGGGTCTGGAGCAAGCCGGGCACGAACCACGAGGAGTAGGCGCGGAACCAGTGCGTGCGCTCGAACAGCGGGAGAACGGCTTCCTGAGCCCGGCGCAACCCCGCACGTTCCATGCGGCGCCATTCCACCCACATGCCTTCGACGGCCCGCAGTGAGGCAATCAGGTCCTCTGTCCGGTCCTCGGCGCCGGTTGCCGCGCACCAAGCGCGGATGTCGCCCTCGGTGGGCTTCTGCTGCCCCGTGGTGATCCGCGAGACCTTGGACGGGTACCAGCCGCAGCGCGCGGCCACTTCCTTGCCCTCAAGCCCGGAGTCCGTGACCAACTCGCGTAGGCGGGCGGCGAGGAGTTGCCTGGCTTGTTGGACGCTGGATGACGGTGACTGGGCCATGGCTCACTTGACCGGCTCGTACTCCTCGTGTGGCGTAGCCCGCTGCCACGCCAACTCAAACGCGGCCGAGACCAGTTGCACGACCTCCGGTTCCGTCCGCCACTCCCGGTCAACGACCTCGCCGACGCCGGAGAAGTAGGTGAACAGCACCGCCTCACCGTCGAACATCCACAGGTCGGTACCGGGCAGCGGGATGTCAGCGGCCCGGCGGCGGGGCAGCCAGCGGACGAGCTCACCCGCTGCCACGTTGGCGAACGTCATGTCGTGCTCGTACCGGATGTACTCCGTCAGCGGCTCCGAGACGATCCGGGCCCGCCGCATGACCACGCCGCGTGCTGTCGTCTCCCGTACGAGGTCGTGCCACGACCCCCACCAGTCGGGCAGGTTCGCCGGATCGTTGTGGTAGCGGTGACCGGCACGCCAGCGGGCGAACTCGGGATCGTCCGGCGTGTAGCCGTCGCGCATCTCCAGGTGCACAGCGGAGCGTTGAGCCTTGGTGATGCCTTCACGTACGGGGTACTTCACCGTTGCCGTCCTCCGGTCGCGGGATGTACTCGAGCATGACGGCGGGCAACCGGATGATCGTCTCGTGATCGGGGACGTCCGTGCTGTGGCCGGGGACCGAACCGACCTCCTTGCACTTCTCCACCTCCTCCTCGGTGGCCCGGTACGACTGGATCAGCAGATCCCCGCTGTCCTCGTCCAGCCAGATCGTCGGCGAGTCATCAACGGGCGTGTTCGGAATGATCCCTAGGAATCGCAGCTTCATGTCTGCCCTCTCCCTGCACCGATCCGATTGCGGCCGATTGCTAGAGCGTCGCCCGCCCGGCGGGGCAGCGCAAGACGGCCTGCGGATCATAGACGCCCAACTCCCCTGCGTTGCAGGGGAAGACCCATAGTCGGCCGGGAAACGGGGTTTCTCGGCCTGTGGTCCGAAGGCGCCCCCAGCAACGACGAAAAGCCCGTCAGTCACCCGGGGTGCGCATGCTGATGCCCGTCGGGGTGGCGGGGGCCGCGGGACCCGGGTCGCCTTCGGTGGCCGGGAGGGCCGCCGTGACGCGGAAACCGGCGTGGGGGGCCGGGCCTGAGGTGAGGGAGCCGCCTGCTGCGGCGAGGCGTTCGGCCAGGCCCTTCAGACCGCTGCCGGGCGGCCCCGAGCCCTCGCCGCGGCCGTCGTCCGTGATCACCAGGCGGGTCTCGTCGGACGTGCCCGTGACCTCGATCTCGCAGTGGTCGGCGCCGGAGTGGCGTACGACGTTGGTGGCGGACTCGCGGACCACCCAGCCGAGGAGTGCCGCCGTCTGCGGTGCGAGGGGAGGGCCGGACTGGCGGACGACCGTGCCGATCCCGGCGGCTTCGAGGAGGTCGCGGGCCCGGTCGAGCTCGGTGGCGAGGCTGCCCTCGCGGTAGCCGGTGACGGCCTCGCGGATCTCGGTGAGCGCCTGTCGGCCGACGGACTCGATGTCGGCGACCTGGCCGAGCGCCGCGGCCAGGTCGCGGGGGGCCAGCCGGCGGGTGGCCTCCGCCTTCACCACGATCACGGAGAGCGTGTGGCCGAGCAGGTCGTGCAGGTCGCGGGAGAAGCGGAGGCGTTCCTTCTCGACGGCGGTGCGGGCCAGTTCCTCGCGGGTTTCGCGCAGTTCGCGGACCGCCTCGGAGAGGGAGAGGATCGCGGCGGTCACCATGGTGGAGAGGAAGGTTCCGTAGGCGACGTTCAGCCCGGTCCAGCCCTCCCTGAACCCGCCGATGACGCCCGCGAGCACGCTCAGGGCCAGGCTGATGGGGCCGAGGCCGCGGCCGCGCACGACGGCCCCGACGGCCAGGCCGAGCAGCGGGAAGAAGAGCAGCCAGTTGCCGCCGTATCCGGCGGCGAGCACGACGGTCAGCAGGCCGAGGACGACCAGCGCGATCCTGGTGGCGAGCGCCTCGCGGGCGTATTTGTTGAAGGCCCGGAAGGCCAGGAAGACGTAGAGGGAGTTGAAGAGGAGGACTCCGAGGACGCCGATCCAGGGGTTGGGGGTTTCGCCCTTGAGGAGGTGGGAGATCGCGCCGAGGCCCATGAGGAGCCAGGGCAGGAGCGCGAAGCCGTTCGGCGGCGGGCCGAGGTGCTCGATGTTCTTGCCGGTCCTGCGCCCCTCCCGCCACTCCTTCTTGACGCGCCGGTGCTCGGCCTTCCACTCGGCGCGGGAGCTCTTCCACTCGGCGCGGGCGTCCTGCCACTCACGCATCCGGCAGCTGACCCTGTTCTTCCGGGACATGTTCTCGTTCCTCGCCCTCTGGCTCACGCGGTCCGCGCGGCGCGCCGGTACGAGACCACAGCGTACGAACCGAACGCCAGCAGCCAGCAGAGCAGGACCGTCACCGTGACGAGGCCGGGCGCGTCGTGCTCGGTCACCGAGACCCCGAGGTCCGCGAAGCGGTGGGTGGGCGTGTAGTCCGCGAGGGTGCGCAGCCAGTCGGGGAACAGCGCGATCGGGAACCACAGGCCGCCGAGCACGGAGAGCCCGAGGTTGCAGGCGACGTTGATGACGCCGGTCGACTGGGCGGTGAGGCGGTAGCCGTTGCCGAGTCCGAGCAGCGTGAAGGGGAGCGAGCCGAGCCACAGCAGCAGCGCGGCCGCGGCCCACTGCCACACGGCGAGGCGGACGCCGTTGACCAGCCCGCCCGCGACGAACACCGCGACGATCGAAGGGAGCACGGTGACCGAACCGTTCAGGGCGCGGCCGACGACGACTTCGCGCGGTGTCATCGGCGTGATCCTGAGCTGTCGCAGCCAGCCGATGGTCTTGTCCTCGGCGACGCCGGTGCCGGTGCTCATGGCCGCACCCAGCGCGCCGTACGCGGCCATGCCGATCATCGACTGGGTCCGCCAGGCGCCGTCGTTCTCACCGAGGTTGGTGAAGAGGAGGTACATCAGGACCGGCACCGCGACCGCCGAGATCACATAGCCGGGGTCGCGCAGCGTCCTGCGGATCTCCAGTCGGAGGTAGGCGAACATCAGAAGGTCTCCAGAGCGGTCGTGGCCGTGGGGAGGGGAGAGGTGAGGGCGAGGAACGCGTCGTCCAGGGAGGCCGGGGCGACCTCCAGGCCGCGGACCGCGCCGAGCGAGGCCAGCGCGATGACCGTCGCGTCCGAGTCCTCGGTGCGCAGCCGGGCCCGGTCGCCGCGCACTTCGAGGGAGAGCACGCCGGGCAGTTCGGTGAGCCCGTGCGTGCCGCCGCCCGCCAGGTCGAAGGAGACGAGGCTGCCGCCCGCCGCGCGCCGCAGCTGTTCGCCGGTGCCGTCGGCGACGATCCGGCCGTGGTCGATGACGACGATCCGGTCGGCGTGCAGGTCGGCCTCCTCCAGGTAGTGGGTGGAGAAGAGGACGGTGTGGCCGCGCCGCGCGTAGGAGCGCATCGAGGTCCAGAAGGCGTGGCGGGCCTCGACGTCGAGGGCGGCGGTCGGCTCGTCGAGCACGAGCAGCGCGGGGTCGCCGGCGAGCGCGACGGCGAACCGTACGCGCTGTGTCTGGCCGCCGGAGAGCCGGTCCGCGCGCCGGTCGGCGAGTCCGGTGATGCCCGCGAGGTCGAGGGCGCGGGCGACGGACATCGGCGCGGGGTAGGTCTGGGCGACGAAGGCGACCAGTTCGCGGACGGTGACGCGCGGCACCTGGCGGCCCTCCTGCAGCATCGCGCCGACCTGCCCGGCGGCCACGGCCTGCCCGGGGGTGCGCCCGAAGAGCCGCACGGTGCCGGTGTCGGGGTCGTTCAGGCCGAGCAGCAGGGAGAGGGTGGTGGACTTGCCCGCGCCGTTGCGGCCGAGCAGCGCGACGGTCTCGCCCCGCCGGATCTCCAGGTCGACGCCGTCCACGGCGCGGACGGTGCCGAAGGTCTTCACGGCGCCGTCGAAGGCCACCGCGGGCCCGTCCTCTGATGTCTTCGTCATGGCTACGACGCTACGAATCCGGGGCGGGGCGGCGGCAGAGGCAGCTGTACGGACCCGGCCGGTACAAATGTCACCGTTCCTCGATGCCGCCCGGGATCTGACGTTGCGTCAGGAGTCTTCACAAGTGCTGGGGCCTCGGCTATACATGGGATCGCCGGACTGGAACGCGTTCTAGAACGGGGCGGTCCGCGGACCGCCCTCCGGCCCTGTTGCGACCTCGGTGCGGCCGACGGTGCGGACGGTCGCACCGAGGTCTTTTCCCACCGGCGACACCGTCCCAAGGAGCTGCCACCCAATGCCCATCGACGCCGTGAAGGCCGTGGCCGCCGAGCCCCGGTCCGCCGAGATCGCCTGGGACCACAAGGACATCCAGCTCTACCACCTGGGCCTCGGCGCCGGACTGCCCGCCACGGACCCGGCCGAGCTGCGCTACACACTGGAGTCCCGGCTGCACGTCCTGCCCAGCTTCGCCACCGTCGCGGGCGCGGGCATGGGCGTCGTCGGCGGACTCTCCGCGCCCGGCATCGAGGTCGACCTCGCCGCCGTCCTGCACGGCGGCCAGAGCATCACGCTGCACCGCCCGATCCCCGTCAGGGGCAAGGCCGTCACGACGTCCAGGGTCGCCGCGGTGTACGACAAGGGGAAGGCCGCGATCCTCGTCCTGCGCTCCGAAGTCGCCGACGACGAAGGACCGTTGTGGACGAGCGACGCCCAGATCTTCGTGCGCGGCGAGGGCGGCTTCGGCGGCGACCGCGGCCCCTCCACCCGCCTCCCCGAACCCGAGGGCGACCCCGACCTGGAGGTCGAACGCCCCGTCCGCGAGGACCAGGCGCTCCTCTACCGCCTCTCCGGCGACTGGAACCCCCTGCACGCCGACCCCGAGTTCGCCGCGCTCGCCGGGTTCGACAAGCCGATCCTGCACGGCCTGTGCACCTACGGAATGACGCTCAAGGCCGTCGTCGACACCCAGCTCGGCGGCGACGTGTCCCGGGTGCGCGGCTACAGCACCCGCTTCACGGGCGTCGTCTTCCCCGGCGAGACGCTGCGGATCCGCATGTGGCGCACCGAGGGCCGCGTACAGGCCACGGTCACGGCGGTCGAGCGGGACGACGCGCCGGTGCTCGCCGACACCGTCGTCGAACACGCCTGAGTCAGCCCGGGCCCCGACCGGCTCGGGCCCGCCCGGATCTTCGTACGAGAGGAGCCGCACCATGCGCGCAGCCGTACTGCACGAGATAGGCCAGGAGAAGCTCGAAGTCCTCGACGACATCGAGACGGTGGGCTTTGGCCCCGGCAAGGTGAAGATCCGGGTCCGGGCCACCGGACTGTGCCACTCCGACATCTCGGCGATGAACGGCGTGCTGCCGCAGCCCGCCCCCTTCATCCCCGGCCACGAGGGCGCGGGCGAGATCGTCGACGTCGGCGACGGCGTGAGCGGCCTCTCCCAGGGCGACCGGGTCCTCCTCTGCTGGCTCCCCGCCTGCGGCGTCTGTCCCGCCTGCAAGCGCGGCCAGACCCAGCTCTGTCTCGCCGGGTTCATGAACGCGGGCACCCCCAACTTCCAGCGCCCCGGCGGTGACGTCTTCGGCTTCGCGGGCACCGGCACCTTCACCGAGGAGGTCGTCGTCGACGCCGGATGCGCCGTGCCGATCCCCGACGACGTGCCCTTCGACATCGCGGCGCTGATCGGCTGCGGCGTGACGACCGGGCTCGGCGCCGCCATCAACACGGCGGACGTGGCGGCCGGTTCGTCGGTCGCCGTCATCGGCTGCGGCGGCGTCGGCATCTCGGCCATCCAGGGCGCCCGCCTCAAGGGCGCGGCGGAGATCGTCGCGGTCGACCCGGTCGCTTCGCGCCGGGAGGCGGCGCTCCGGTTCGGTGCCACGGAGGCGGTCTCGCCCGACGAACTGGCCGACGCCAAGCAGCGGATCACCGCGGGCGAGGGCTTCGACTACGTCTTCGAGGTCGTCGGCAAGTCGGTCACGGCCCGCACGGCGTACGAGACGACGCGCCGCGGCGGCACGCTGTGCGTCGTCGGGGCCGGGGCCATGGACGACCATCTGCAGCTCAACATGTTCGAGCTGTTCTTCGACGAGAAGCGCATCCTGCCCTCCATGTACGGCGGGGGCGACGTCCTCACGTCGTACGAGCGGGCCATCGCGCTCTGGCGGGCGGGCCGCATCGACCTCGCGAGCATGATCACGCACCGTGTGCAGCTCGCCGAGATCAACGAGGCCCTCGACCAGATGCGCACCGGCACGTCCCTGCGCACCTGCATCGAGATCTGACCGCTCCCGGCACGCCCGAACCGTCCAGCTCCGTTCCGAAGGGACTTCGATGTCACTGCCACTTGAGGGCCTGTCCGCGATCGTCACCGGCGCGGGCCGCGGGCTCGGCCGCGCCGAGGCACTGGAACTGGCCGGGCTCGGCGCGAGCGTCGTCGTCAACGACTTCGGGCAGCCGGGCCGCGACGGTTCGGGCGAGGCGTCGGCGGCGCCCGCCGAGGAGGTCGCCGCCGAGATCAGGGCGGCAGGCGGGCAGGCCGTCGCCCACACCGGCGACGTCGCCGACCACGAACAGGCCCGCGAGCTCGTGCGGGCGGCGGTGGACACGTACGGAAAGCTCGACGTCCTCGTCAACAACGCGGGCATCCTGCGGGACCGGATGATCTTCTCGATGAGCGAGTCCGAGTGGGACTCGGTCATCCACGTCCACCTCAAGGGCCACTTCAACACGACGCACTTCGCGGCCGCCCACTGGCGCGAGCGTTCCAAGGCGACGGGCGGTCCGGTGTACGGCCGGATCGTCAACACCTCGTCCGAGGCCTTCCTCGCGGGGTCGGCGGGCCAGCCCAACTACGCGGCGGCGAAGGGCGGCATCGTCGGCCTGACGACATCGACGGCGCTGGCCCTCGCCAAGTACGGCGTGACCGCCAACGCCATCTGCCCACGGGCCCGTACGCGGATGACCGAGGACGTCTTCGCGGGCTTCGCGGAGCCGTCGGAAGGGCGGCTCGATCCCTTGGCGCCCGAGCACGTCTCGCCGCTCGTGGGCTATCTGGCCTCGCCTGCCGCGGCGCGGGTGAACGGGCAGCTGCTCGTGGTCCACGGCGGCATGGTCGCGGTCGTCGAGCGGCCCAGGGTGGCGGCGAAGTTCGACTCGGCGAAGGAGACGTTCACCTTCGACGAGCTGGACGAGGCGCTCTCCCCGTACTACGCGGACCGCCCGCCGAACGAGACGTTCGCGGCGGCCGAGGTGCTGGGCCTCAAGCGCGGATAGCTGCGCGGGCAGTCGTGCGGACAGCCGTGCAGACAGTCGTGCGGACAGCCGTGCAGACAGTCGTGCGGATACGGAAAGGGCTCGCCCCCGCGCTGCTCTTGGCGGCGCGGGGGCGAGACGTTTCTGCAGTGCGGTTTCCGGAGAGTCGGGACCGGGTCAGGACTGCTGGTCCTGGCGGCGGTGCCGCCCCCGCGGCGCCGTCCCCTCGTCCTGCTCGGACACCGGGCCCCGGTGCTTCCCCGCGCCGACGTGCGCGCCGGTGGGCACGGTCGTCGGCATCATTGGTGCGGTGTTCTGCTGTGTCTCCGTGACGGTCTCGGTCGTAGTCAAGCCATTCACCCCGTAAAGAAGATCGTTCGTACAGCCGGGCGAGTCTAACTGCCCGCCGCCCGCCCGCCGAGGGGTGCCTGTTGCAGGGGGACGGGGCGTGTCGCGGCAGGCGCCGGGGGATCCGGCGGAGGGGGCTGCGAGGGGTGCGGGAGGTCGCCCGCGGCATCGCGTGATGCGTCGCCAATGGCCTCGTGCGGCGCGTCTTCCGGCCGGGCTTCGGCGGCGGGTGCCGTCGGCCCCGTCACCCGGGCCACCCCGCACGGCGCGGCGCCCGTCGCGTACGGCAGACAGAGCTCGCCGTCCCGCGTCCACCACCCCGAACCGGTCAACCACCCGCTCGGCGCCGCCAGTTGCTGCACCTGCCGCGCGGCGGGCCGCCACAGGCCGAGCCAGCTGCCGCCCCCACCGCCCACCGGACCGTCGATCCGCAGCGCCACCCCACAGGCCTCCGGCGTCAGGACCTGCCCCGGCTGGATCGCGAAGGGCGTCACGGTGAGGTCGGGAAGGCGCAGGCTCTCCGGGAAGCGCACCGGCCGCGTACCGCCGAGGACGCCCCAACCCAGGCGGTCGTCGCCCGGGGCGTCGGAGCGGATGAGCAGCAGGCCGCTGCCCGCGTCGGCGAGCAGCAGCCGGTCGTCGCTGTCCTCGGCGATCTGCAGCAGCGGCGAGACCTCGCCGTCGCGCTCCAGGTCCACCGCGACCGTCTTGGTGCGGCCTTCCAGCTCGCGGTCGAGCGCGAGCAGCCGGTCGGTGCCGTCCAGCCAGACCCCGCCCGAGCAGCGGCCGGGCACCGCGGCGAGATGTTCGGGACCGAAGGCCCCGCCCGCCACCAGCCAGACGTCCGAGGACCTCGCGCCGGGCGCGAGGGCATAGGCGCGGGTGCCGCCCGGCGCGGGCGGCAGCAGGGTCAACTCGCCGCACTCCACGGCCCCCAGCGGCACCTCGCCGGTGCCGGGACCCGTCGGGTACAACAGGGTGAAGATGTGCCGCTCGCCCACCACGCGGTGGACGAGGACGCGGCCGTCGGCCATCGGGAGCACTTCCGTGGACGGCTCCTCGGGCTGGTTGCCGGGCAGTGGCACCGTGAACGGCTCGGCGGAGCCGAGGGTCCAGCGTTCGGGATACCAGGAGTCCGGTGCTCCGGCCGGGCGGGCGAGGCGTGCCGCGTACGACCCGTCCGCCGTGATGGTGCAGCCCGCGGTGCGGGCGGGCGTCCGGACCCGGATGCGGGCCCGGACCGGTGGCGGCGCCGGTGGCGCCGGTTGTACTGGCGGCGCTGTCGGTGCTGGTGGCGCTGTCATGGTGAGTGGTCACCTCCGGCCCCGAAGCTAGTTTTCGCCCGCACTGGCGTGGCAGCGACGGGCGTCCGCTTCACACAGAAGGGTGGCGATGTCCTGATTCGCCTGAGCGGGCAGGGGCGGTTGTGCTGTGACGGGGGCGACTGCTCCGAAAGGGAAGATTCCGCTTATGGTGAGGCGAACCTAAGCTCGGCCCGATCGCGGGCAGCGCACCCCCTGGAGTCCCGATGCCCGTGTCCATCCGGTCCGTACGGTCCGCCCGGTCAGTCCGGTCCGTACGGCGAAACCGCCGCGGCACCGCTGCAGCCGCCCTCGCCGTGACGGCCGCGCTCTCGCTCGCGGCCTGCGGGTCGGGCGACGACGGCTCCGGCAAGTCCGACAACGGCAGCGGCAGCAAGGCCGTCGCCCAGGGCGGCGACGACTTCGCCAAGGCCGCCGAGCAGACCGCGAAGATGGGCACCACGGCCAAGCCCGGCGAGTTCCCGCGCACCCTCACCCACGCCCGCGGCAAGACCGAGCTGACGAAGCGGCCCCAGCGCGTGGTGGTCCTGGACGTCGGCGAGCTCGACAACGTCGTCTCGCTCGGCGTCAAGCCCGTCGGGTACGCCCCCACCGAGGGCGACGACGGCATCCCCGGCTACCTGAAGAAGGACGCGGGCAGCCCGAAGAACGTCGGCACGATCAACTCCCTCAACCTCGAAGCCATCGCGAACCTCAAGCCCGACCTGATCCTCGGCAGCGAGCTGCGCGCCGCCAAGCTCTACCCGCAGCTCTCCAAGATCGCCCCCACGGTCTTCTCGATCCGCCCCGGCTTCACGTGGAAGGAGAACTACCTCCTGAACGCGGCCGCGCTCGACAGGACGGCGAAGGCCAAGGAGGAGCTCTCCGCGTACGAGAAGAAGGCGAAGACCCTCGGCAAGGAGATCGGCGCCGCCCACGACGGCAAGCCGACGATCACGATGCTCCGCTACATGCCGGACCGCATCCGCCTCTACGCCAAGGCGTCCTTCATCGGCACGATCCTCGACGACGCGGGTCTGCCGCGGCCCAAGAACCAGCAGACCAACGATCTCGCCACGGAGATCAGCCCGGAGAAGATCGACCAGGCCGACGCGGACTGGATCTTCACGGGGGTCTACGGCGACGCGGAGAAGACCGGACGCTCCGGCGCCGAGAAGAACCCCCTGTGGAAGAAGCTCGACGCGGTGCGGAACGGCCAGGCGAAGGACGTGCCCGACGAGACGTGGTACCTGGGCCTCGGCGTCACCGCGGCGAACTCCGTTCTGGACGACCTGAGGGACACCCTCGCCTCGTAAGGGGCGCGCCCCGTCAGGGGCGCGGGGAACTGCGCGCTCAGCCCGCGAAAAGCCGCAGACGCGTCTGCGGCTTTGTCCGTGGTTGCTCGCGCAGTTCCCCGCGCCCCTGGAGGGGCTATCCGTAGCGGCCCCGTAGCGGTACGTGACGCGCGACATGCCGAGCGCAGCGGGAAGGTAGCCTTTCTCCGTGCCCCGTCTGTCTGAAGTCATCGCCGCGCTCGACGCCCTGTGGCCCGCCGAACTGGCCGAGAGCTGGGACGCGGTCGGCACGGTCTGCGGAGACCCCGAAGCGGAGGTCTCCAGGGTCCTCTTCGCCGTCGACCCCGTCCAGGAGATCGCCGACGAGGCGGTCGCACTGGGAGCCCAGCTCCTGGTCACCCACCACCCCCTCTACCTGCGGGGTACGACGACGGTCGCGGCGTCCACCTTCAAGGGCCGGGTAGTCCACGACCTGATCAAGCACGATGTCGCGCTGCACGTCGCGCACACCAACGCCGACCGCGCCGACCCCGGTGTCTCCGACGCCCTCGCGGGCGCGCTCGACCTCCGCGTCGAACGCCCGCTCGTGCCGGACCCCGCCGACCGGCAGGGCCGCCGCGGCCTCGGCAGGATCTGCGCACTCGACCACCCGCTGACCCTCGCCGAGCTGGCCGAGCGCGCCGCGAAGCGGCTGCCCGCCACCGCGCAGGGCATCCGCGTCGCGGGCGACCCCGACGCGCTCATCCGCACCGTCGCCGTCAGCGGCGGCTCGGGCGACAGCCTCTTCGACGACGTACGCGCCGCGGGCGTGGACGCCTTCCTCACCGCGGACCTGCGCCACCACCCGGTGTCGGAGGCCCGCGCGCAGACTCCGCTCGCGCTGCTCGACGCCGCGCACTGGGCCACCGAGTGGCCGTGGTGCGAGCTGGCCGCGGCGCAGCTCGACGAGATCTCCGACCGTCACGGATGGGGACTGCGCGTCCACGTCTCGAAGACGGTCACCGACCCCTGGACCGCCCACGCGGCCTCACCTCACGAATCAACTGGAGCCCCCAACTGAACGCCGCGCCCGCCGATCAGATCCGACTGCTCGACGTCCAGGCCCTGGACGTACGCCTGCAGCAGCTCGCGCACAAGAAGAAGTCGCTGCCCGAGCACGCCGAGATCGAGTCGCTGACCAAGGACCTCACGCAGCTGCGCGACCTGCTCGTCGCCGCGACGACCGAGGAGAGCGACTGCGCCCGCGAGCAGACCAAGGCGGAGCAGGACGTGGACCAGGTCCGCCAGCGTGCGGTCCGCGACCAGCAGCGCCTGGACTCCGGTGCCGTCACCTCGCCCAAGGACCTGGAGAACCTCCAGCGGGAGATCGCCTCGCTGGCCAAGCGCCAGGGAGACCTGGAGGACGTCGTCCTGGAGGTCATGGAGCGCCGTGAGTCCGCGCAGGAGCGCGTCACCGAGCTCACCGGCCGGGTCTCCTCGGTCCAGTCGAAGATCGACGATGCGACGGGCCGTCGCGACGCCGCGTGCGAGGAGCTCGACGGCGAGACCGCCACGGTCGGCAAGGAGCGCGAGGTCGTGGCGGGTTCGATCCCGGACGACCTGCTCAAGCTCTACGACAGGCTGCGCGAGAAGCAGGGTGGCATCGGTGCCGCCAGGCTCCACCAGCGGCGTTGTGAGGGCTGCCGCCTCGAGCTCGACATCACCGAGGTCAACGAGGTGAAGGCGGCGTCCCCGGACAAGGTCGTGCGCTGCGAGAACTGCAGTCGCATCCTGGTCCGTACGTCCGAGTCGGGCCTGTAGGGACGTCAGGACCTCAAGGACCTCAAGGACCTCAAGGACGTAAGGATCTCCTGGAGATGCGCGAGTTCATCGTCGAGGCCGACGGCGGCTCCCGGGGCAACCCGGGGCCCGCGGGCTACGGCGCGGTCGTCATCGACGCGGCCACGGGGGAGACCCTGATGGAGGCCGCGGAGTACATCGGCGTCGCGACGAACAACGTCGCCGAGTACAAGGGCCTGGTGGCCGGTCTCAAGGCCGCCCACCAGCTGGACCCGGCCGCCGCGGTGCACGTGCGCATGGACTCCAAGCTCGTCGTCGAGCAGATGTCGGGCCGCTGGAAGATCAAGCACCCGGACATGAAGCCGCTGGCGGCGGAGGCGGCCCGGGTCCATCCGGCGTCCCAGGTGACGTACGAGTGGATCCCCCGGGAGAAGAACAAGCACGCCGACCGGCTCGCGAACGAGGCGATGGACGCGGGCAAGCGGGGTGAGCAGTGGTCGCCGTCGGCCTCCACTGCGGAGTTCGACGCGCGGGCCGCGCGGTCGGCCGCGGAGGCTCCTGCGGGGCCGCCGGGGGATGCGGTCGCGGGTGCGGCGCGGGCTCGGGCTGCGCTGGCTGCGGGAGTGGCTTCGGTGTCGCCTGAGGCGGTGCCGGAGGCAGTGCCTGACGCGGCTGCTCCGCCCGTTGGCTGGGCCGCGCCCGCCGACCTCGGCGCCCCTGCCACCTTCGTCCTGCTGCGGCACGGCGAGACCGCGCTGACGCCCGAGAAGCGGTTCTCCGGAAGCGGCGGGTCCGATCCGTCCCTGTCGGACGTCGGCCGTGCGCAGGCCGAGCGCGTCGCGGCCGCACTCGCCGCCCGCGGCACCGTCCAGGCGATCGTCTCCTCGCCGCTCAAGCGCTGCCAGGAGACCGCGCACACCGTCGCCGCCCGCCTCGGGCTCGACGTCCACCTCGAAGACGGCCTGCGCGAGACGGACTTCGGGGCCTGGGAAGGGCTGACCTTCGGTGAGGTGCGCGAGCGCCACCCGGAGGAGCTGACCGCCTGGCTCGCCTCGCCGAAGGCCGCGCCGCCCGGCGGGGAGTCGTTCGCGGCGGTCTCCCGCCGTGTCTCGGCCGCCCGCGACCGGCTGACCTCGGCCTACGCGGGCCGCACGGTCCTGCTCGTCACGCACGTCACGCCCATCAAGACGCTGGTGCGGCTCGCGCTCGGCGCCCCGCCGGAGTCCCTGTTCCGCATGGAACTCTCGGCGGCGTCGGTGTCGGCCGTGGCGTACTACGCGGACGGCAACGCGTCGTTGCGCCTCCTGAACGACACGTCTCACCTGCGCTAGCGGGTGCGGGTGCGGGTGCGGGTGCGGGGTGCGCCTTAGCGCAGGAACGCTGCCTCGCGGGCCAGTGACTCCACGCGGTCCCACTCCTTGGCCGCGATGGCGTCGGCGGGCAGCATCCAACTGCCGCCCACGCAGCCGACGTTCTTCAGCGCGAGGTACGACGGGGCGGATCCGGGCGTGATCCCGCCCGTCGGGCAGAAGCGGGCCTGCGGCAGCGGGGCGCCCAGCGACTTCAGGTAGGCGGTGCCGCCTGCGGCCTCCGCCGGGAAGAACTTCATCTCCCGTACGCCGCGTTCGAGCAGCGCCACGACCTCCGAGGTCGTCGAGACGCCCGGCAGGAACGGCACGCCGGAGCCCTGCATCGCGTCCAGCAGCGTGTCCGTCCAGCCCGGGCTGACCAGGAAACGGGCGCCCGCCTCCACGGAATCGGAGACGTTCCGCGCGGAGATGACGGTGCCCGCGCCGACCACCGCGTCCGGCACCTCGGCGGCGATCGCCGAGATCGCGTCCAGCGCGACGGGCGTCCGCAGCGTCACCTCGATCGCGGGCAGCCCGCCCGCGACGAGGGCGCGCGCCATCGGCACGGCGTCGTCGAGGTCCGTGACGACGACTACGGGGATGACGGGGGCGAGGTCCAGGACGGAGGTGGGTTCGGGGGAGGGGGACGGGGAGGCGGATGCGGAGGAGGTCATGGGAGCATCCTGCACCGGTGCATGCAGCATGCGCAAAGCCCGTTGCGAATGCTGCAACGGGCTTGCGGGTTGTGGTCTGCTCCTCAGTGGATCTCGCGTACCACCACGTCGAGAGCCCACGGCTTGCCCGCCTTGGCCGGGGCCTCCGCCTCCACGGCGTGCCCCAGGTCGCGCAGCGCCTCGACCAGCTCGGCCGGGTTCTTCGGGCTGGTCCCCGTCGTCAGCAGGGAACGGACGATCCTGCCCTTCGTCGCCTTGTTGAAGTGCGACACGACGGACCGCTTCTCGGCGCCGGTCTTCTCGTCGACCTGCGCGTGCAGCACCCGGACGGTCGCCGTCCGTCCCGCGACCTCGCCCTTCGGCTTCCACGCGGCGGTGTACGCGGACGACCGGAGGTCCAGGACGAGACCGTCGCCCGCGGCCTCGGGCATGACGGAGGCCATCGGCGTACGCCAGTACGCGCCGAGCGCGCCGAGGCCGGGCAGCTTCACGCCCATCGAGCAGCGGTACGAGGGGATCTTGTCGCCCACGCCGACGGCGCCCCACAGTCCGGAGAAGACGAGCAGCGAGCGGGTGGCGCGGCGCTTGGCGGCGGGGGCGAGCGAGGCGAGGTCGAGGGCGTCGTAGAGCACGCCCGTGTAGACCTCCCCGGCGGGGCGGGCACCGGCGGTGCGCAGCTCGATGTTCTTCGCGACCTCACCGCGCAGGCCTTCGCTGAGGCCGAGCACGGTGCGGGCCTTCTCCTCGTCCGCGGCACACAACTCGACGAGCTCGTCGAGAACGGCCTGCCGTGCCTGGGTGAGCCCCGGCAGCGACAGACTCTCCGGCTTGAGCGGAGCACCACGGCCGGAGGGAGCCTTGCCTTCGGACGGCGGCAGCAGGACGAGCACGGTGGGACTCCTTCAGGGGTACGTGAGGGGGGTGCGGCCCCTGCGAAAGGGTACGGGGCGCGGTGGTCTGGCGGGGTCGCCTTGGGCGGGGCACGCCTGCTGTCTGCTTGTGGGTGCGGGGCCGCGGGGGTATGTACGTACTCGCTATCCCTACGCCACGCCTGAAGACCTTCTGGCCGTCATGATCGGCTCGGTGCTCCGTGCGCACATACCCCCACGTCCCCTCCCGTCTCGTGCGCGGCTGCGGCCCGGCGGGGGCGGAGGCCCTCCCCACGCCCACTCACCTGGGCGGTAACGGTGGTCCCCCACCCGCCCGCGCCTGCGGCCCGGCGGGGTCGGAGGACCTCCCCGGGCCTGCTCCCCTGGGCGGTCGCGGTGGTCTCCCACCCGCCTGCGCCTGCGGCCCGACGGGGCCGGACGACCTCCCCGGACCCGCCCGCCCGGGCGGCCACGGCGGTCCCCCACCCGCCTGCGCCTGCGGCCCGACGGGGCCGGACGACCTCCCCGGACCCGCC